>DAIDAF010000039.1:0-307762 GCA_027310745.1 Opitutaceae bacterium
TGCTCATGCAGTGATAGTACGCTTCCTCCTCCTTCGCATCTACCTTCACCCTCGGTCGTCGCATTCATTGTTTTTTACCTTTTAGCAGGAGAAGGTCAATGTATTTTACCTTTTTTCAGCCTGTCCCTGTTCCGACAGGTCGTGGTCGGCGTCGTTGGTCGCGGCGTGCTCTTCATCGCCCTGCTTTTGCCGTCCAGCTCCTTGCAGTTCAAAACTCAGTCTTGAAACCCCGAAAGATTTGACGCGTGGGTAGTTGCGGCTCGCACGAACGGCCCTAGCTTGGTTCTGCATGCCCCACTCCTCACCCCACCAATCCACCGTGGTGCCGCTCTGGATCAACCAGCCCGGCACCTCCACGATGTACATCAACTCCGTCGCCGTCTGCGCCGATGCCTCGCGCATCGTCGCCGGCACCTTCTTCCATGCCTACGGCGCCACCCGCCGGTCGGAAGCAGCCCTGCTCAAACCGCCCGGCGATTCCCAGGACGGCACTTACGGAACCTACTGCTATGACAAGGCCGGCACCCTCACCTGGAAAAATGAATTCACCGGCTGGCAGGGCGTATACTGGGTCGATATCTCCGACGACGGAAATTACGCCGCATCCGGCGGCTGGTTCTCAGGCTCCCCCGACTACCAAGGCTTCGTCCGCGCCTTCGACGCCTCCAACGGCACCGTGCTCCTCGACGCCCGCACCAGCGGTCGGGTCAACCAGGTCGAACTCTCGTCAGACGGCACCTGGCTGCTCGCCGCCTCGGAGTCGCTCACCCTGTACAAACGCGAAGGCTCCACTTACACCGCGATCGGCAGCTTCGCCCCCACCGGCGCGGACAACACGGTCGTCACCGCAGCGCTTTCCAGCGACGGTAGCTGGGTCGTGTGCGGCGACTACCTCGGCTCGATCTACCTGTTTGAAAACGAAGGCGGCATGCTCGCGCTCAACAAGACCTGGAAGCTCCCGAGCGGCGGCTACAGCCACTGCGTCCGCATCACCTCCGACGGCACATTCTTCGCCGTGAGCGGCGGCTCCGGATGGTTCTATCTCATCAATCGCGACACCTTTCTCGCAGGCGGCAATCCGCTCGTGTCGTATCAGGTCGCCAATCAGGGCAGCGTCTATGGCGTCGCAGTGTCCGACGACGGCAGCACCGTCGTGGGCATTTCCAACCTCAAGGCAGGCAGCGACGAGGGCGGGATGGTTTACACCGTCGCCAGTTCCGGTTCGCTGCTCTGGTCCTATCAGACCGCCCGCAATCCCAACTGCGCCTCGCTGCTTCTGGACAAGGGCCTGCTCGCGGTCGCCGACGGACACCCCGACGGGACGCCCGGCAACTTCTATCTGCTCAATGCCTCGACCGGCGCGCTGCTCTGGCAATACACAACCTCCAATATGAGCTGGCCGATCATGCTCTCGTCCGACGGCACCTCAGTGGCCGCGGGAAGCGACGACTCCAACGTGTACTTCTTCGCGACCTGACCGCTGTGGCGCGAGTGAGCGGGGCGGGACGCCGGAAGGCGTGTCGCCCCGCCCCCCCAGTGCTCACGCCTTCGCGGTGGGCTCGGGCGCCGCGGGCTGCGGATGCGCGCTCCGCTCCTTCATGTAGTCCGAAAGGCTCTTGGCCAGATTGACGAAATCCGAAGGGACCATGACGACCGTGGTGCTGTTGTTTTCCGCGCCCACCTCGGAGATCATCTGCATGCGCCGGAGCTCCAGGGCGGCGGGATTCCCAGCGATCTGTGCGGAGGCGCTCGCGAGTTTTTCGGAGGCCTCGAGCTCCGCCTCAGCCTTGATGATGCGCGCACGTTTTTCGCGGATCGCCTCGGCCTGCATGGCCATCACCTGCTGCATCGCCTCGGGCAGCTCCACGTCCTTCATCTCGAACCGCTCCACCTTGATTCCCCAGGGCGTCGTCGACTCCGCGATGGTTCCCATCAGCAGGTCGTTGATCTTGTCGCGCTGCTGAAGCACCTCGTCGAGGTCGTGCTGGCCGATGATGTTGCGCAGCCCGGTTAGCGCGAGCTGGTACACGGCCTTCGGCGCGTCGTTGACCGCGATCACCGACTTGCTCGGGTCGATGACCTTGTACCAAAGCACGGCGTTGAGCTTCACGGTGACGCTGTCGCGCGTGATTGTCTCCTGCTGCTCGGCGACTTCAAAACGCCAAAGGCACACGGACGCTTCAGAACGGGAAATCCCCCTCAGACGGAGGCTTCGGTGGAGAGGGCTCCTTGGATGCGTCTCGGGAGGCCCGGCCGTGTGTGCGAAGACCGGATACCTCGATCGCCTTGACCGGCTGCACGGGACACGCGTATTCACAGGCGCCGCAGCCGATGCAGAGGTCGCGGTTCACCGTGGGCAGGCGCAGGTTGTTTCCATACGGCGTCGTATACACCGCCTTTGTCGGACAGTGCTCGGAACACGCCGCACAGTCGGTGCCCTTGGTCGTGACGATGCACTTGTCGGGGTCAAAGTAGGCCAGGCCCAGCTGGTCGAGCTGTTTTGCCGCCACCGGAATGCGTTCAAGCGCTCCATCAGGACAGACGTCGACACATTTTGTGCAGTCGTAATCGCAGAACGACGCCGTGTAATCCATGCGCGGCTTCATCAGGCCCTCGAATCCGTACTCGAAAACGGCCGGCTGGAGAACGTGTTTTGGGCAGGCGCTGACGCAAAGATGGCACGCCGTGCAGCGGTCGAGGAACCGGTGCACGCTGTGCGAACCCGGCGGTGAAATCGCGTGCTGCCTGGCCGGGTCGATGTCGCGGATTCCCGCCACCCCGTCGCTCTCAGGCGTGGCGCCACGGGGAGGAATCAGGCCAGCCGGTCCTATTCTCGGGGGCACCACCGTGGCCGCTCGTGCCCGCGACGCCACCCACGCGCCGGCCGCGGCAAGCGCCGAGAGTCGACCGAAAAACGCGCGGCGCGACTCCCCGGCCGGCGCCGGCTCGGGCACATCGCGCTGCGGATCCTTCATCGCTTCGCCACTCGCGCGCGTTCGGCGCCACTCAAACCGGTAGCCGATGCCGCGCTCGTCGCACGCGTCCAAGCAGTTGAAGCAGGCAACGCACCGATCGAAGTCCACCGTCCCCGCGCGCAGGTCGATGCACTGCGCCTTGCACGACCGCAGACAGGATCCGCATTTGGTGCACGCGTCGCCGTCGATCGAGATCCGAAACGCCGCCCGCCGCGAGAGCAGGCCGAGCACCGTGCCCACCGGACAGATTGCGTTGCAGTACAGCCGGCCGCGCAGGACGGCGAGCACCACGACCGCCGTCAGCAGCAGTGCCGGGATGACCAGCGCCCCCAGGCCGTGCAGCGGAAGCTCCACGCGATACAGTCCCATCCAGCCCGCCCGGTTCGCCAGCCCTGTGAACGCGTTGTTGATCCACGAGGCCACCGGCCGGAAGAGGCCCGAAACGACCCGGCCGTAGTTGCTGTACGGATCCACCACCGCCAGGGCAAATCCACCCCAGCCCGCGACCACCGCGGCAACGGCCGCGCCCAGGACCGCGTTCCGCAAGAGGCGCTGCGGCCGCGCAAACCGAAGCAGCCTGGCGCTGCGCCGTCCCAGCCGAGCCACCACGTCCTGGAACACGCCCAGCGGACAGAGGACCGAACAATAGAGCCGTCCAAAAAGCAGGGTGATCACGACAATCGCCCCGAGGATGACCGCCGAGATTCCCAGTCCCGCCACGGCCGCCATCAGCGCCGGCACGAACTGCACCGCCCCCAGCCAATGCCCCACGCGCACGGGCACCAGTTCGCGAAAATCCGCCAGGGCCGCCGTGAGCACTAGAAAGACGGCGAGCGCCGCGACGATGCGCAGACGCCGAAGCGATCGGACGGGCCCCGCGGGCCGCGAGCGACCGCGCCGGGGGCGGGGGTTGGAGGAGGACTTGTGCACGTAAAATTCGTCGGCTGCGGACCCTCGCCAAGAGGAGGAGCCCGCAGGCTGCGGCAAAGGCCGGACGCGCTCACACGAGCGCGTGACGCCGGATGTCGACTCGCGCGAGGTCCATCACTCCGAGACCCATCTCGCCGGCGAGCGCGATGTGGCGGACCTTCGCCGGGTCGTACTCGAGCACCTTCGCGCCGGCTGCGTCGATCGCGACGATGTCGCGCGAGGCGAAAAGCATCCGTTTTTCAACGACATCGGCCACCGTGCGTCCGCGCGGGCCGTTTCGGTACATCGGATGGTAGGCGTCGAGGATGTTGAGATCCGGCCTCTTGTAGGTCAGGAAATCCGCGATGCACTGGTGCAGGTCGGCGCGGTGATAGAAGCCCCGGTCCCACACGATGCCCATCAGGTTCTTCATGGATGCCGTGAGCAGCGATCCCTGGTGGTTCTTCAGCACCGGCACGTTGAAGAACACGTCGCTCTCGAGCACGAGGCGATGGACCTTTGCGGATTTGAGGATCCGGCCCTGCGGAAGCTCGACCTCCCGATAATAGTCCTCGTCGTTTCCCGGAACCATCTCGCCGCCCGCGGCTTTGACCGCGTCCGCGATGCCGCTGCGGGCGTAGCAGTCGGTCCACTTGTCGCAAGTGCGGTCGAACACGGCAACGCGGTTGGCACCTGCCGCCTTGCAAAGCGCGACGAGGTGGCCGACCAGCTCCGGATGCGTGTCCGCGCCGCGTTCGGGTGGCGTGTTCCACCCGATGTTGGGTTTCACGAGCACCGAATGGCCCGGTTTGACGAAGGCCTGGATGCCGCCGAAGTCGGCGAGGGCCCGCTCCAGCATCGCCGAGCGCGTGCCATCGCGCACGGCGGACAGAAGGGGCTTGCCGGCCGGGGTGTCGGGAACCGCGGGCTCAGCGGCGAACAGGGAACTGATCTCGGGGAGCACGCACGCAGCCGCGCCGAGGGCGAGACCGGTGCGGAGAAAATCGCGTCGGGAGTGCATGACTGGAAACGACCGGTGGTTGGGGTGTCGTCCCCGCGGATCTGGGGTGCCCGCGGCGGATCGGATTCCCGAGTCTAACACCGGCCCTCCAGGTCTACCCGTCATGCCTTGTCAAAAGCGCCGCATCTTCTGGCCGCGACGCGAATCGGTCGCGGGATCCCAGGGTTTGCTGCGCACCGCCCCGAGGTCCGGGGTTCACCGGCGATTTCAGGGATCAATCCCCGGAATCGTCTGCATGTGCCGCCGGATGCGCGCCCTTGGGCGCGAGCTGGATCGTCCGTTCGTCGCGTTGACCGTTCAGGTGGAGGATCAGCTTGATGAACAGTCCCTCGCCCGCGAGGCCGAGACGCGAGGTCATCGCATGAGGCTCCACGATCGCGTGGGCCGGGATCGAAAGCATCTCGGGATCCACCACGAAGTTGCCGAGCGGGGAGGTGAAATCGAAGACGTCCACGGTGAGCGGGGAATCCGTCAGGTTCTCAAACTTGAGCCGGATCATGACCGGCGGCAGGTGGCTCTCGCCCAGCGTCGGCCTGGGCCCCTGGGAGTCCTCGTTGTAATCCTCCGGGGCGCTGCGGTCCCGGTCCATGCGGTGGCCCATTCCGAAGTGACCGAGCGACCGCTCATGTTCGCCGCCCGGTCCGCCAGGACCGCCCCCAAGACCGCGCGACACCAGCGCGGTGACCTTGAGCTTTCCATCGAAGAAGACCTGGTCGCCCGTGAGGATGGCCGGCGCCTCCTCGGCGCGTTTCACGGTGGAGGAAAGGCTGCGTCCCCGCCATTCGTTGCGGTCCGTGGAATAACACCCGGCGAGAAATCCGGCTACGATCGCGAGGAGCAGGAACGGAGAGACAAGGAAACGATTCATGGCTGGAATGCGCGGCATGAGACCATGTCTCGCGCCCGAGGTGCCACCAAAATGCGCGGCCCGGCGCGGGAAATTCCGCGCCCGGTGCCGCCTCAGGCGTTCACTCGGTCCGATTGAAGCCGCAGCGCCGCCTCGACGAGCTTGGGCGCCCGTTCGAAGGAGGTGCGGATCACCTCGCGGCAGGCCTTCTCACTGAGGCGCATGACACCCGAAGCCCGGCTCACCAGACGCGCCACGCGATCGTAGAGGAAGGCGGCGAGGAAGGCCTCGCGGGGAGCCTCCAAGCGCCTCGCCTCCTCGGCGGCGTGCAACACGGTCGGCCCCGCCGACTTTCGACGGTGAACCCTGCGCGTTGCCGAGGCCGGCTTTTCGGTGCCGACCTCCGCTCCGCCCGCGGCGGCCTCCCAGGCCTGCACGGCCTTCGGAAGCTCCTCGCGCGCAAGATCGGGCAGAACCCGCTCGGAAAACAGCATCACGAGGTCCGCGCGGTCGCCGACCCGGCCCTGACAGGCCAGGCTCTCGAGCGCCGCGGTCCACCGGCCGAGGCTGGCCAGGTCGAATCCGTCGAACAGCGGAATCAACTTCGCGACCCAGAGCGTGCTGAACGCCGCGCCCGCGGAAGCCCGGGGCGTCTTCATGGTCTCGTCGTTCATCGGAAGGCCTCCTCAGATGCGGCAGCACTGGACGCGGCGCACGTTGCCGACAGCCCGGGACTCACGCAACACGGTCCAGGCGAGCCAGAGAACCCCGAGTGCGCCGGCCACCAGCCCTCCCGGCGGCGCGTCCGCAATCCGCGAATACACGGCTTGAACCGCCAGGCTCGGTATTGCAAACGCGACTACGGTTGCGACGGAGAGGAAGCGGTGATTCGTATTCATGGCCTGCCTTTCGAAAGCAGGAGGCGGGCCATGTTCCGCGGGGTGAACAAGTCCCCTCAGCCCTTCAGCGCGCCCGCCGTGACGCCCTTCACGATGTGGCGCTGCAAGAGCAGGTACACGAGCAGGATCGGGACGGTGACCAGCACCAGCCCCGCGAAGAGCATGCCGTAGTCGGACCGGTACTGGGAGGTGATCGCCAGGTTCGCGAGGCCCAGCGGCAGCGTCCGGGCGGAGCCCGCCGAATCGCCGCCGGTGAGCATGAAGGCGAAAAAATATTCCTTCCACACGCCGATGAACTGGAAGATCGCGACGGTCACCAAACCCGGCCGGGCCATTGGGAGCATGACGCGGCGAAAGGCCGAGAATTCCCCGCAGCCGTCGATGATGGCGGCCTCGTGCAGTGAGCGCGGCAGCGAGCGGAAGAAGGCCGAGAGCACGAAGACCGCGAACGGAAGGCCGTTGGCAGCGTACACGAGGGTGAGCCCGAGCCGCGTGTTGAGCAGGCCGGCGGCGCGCATCTCGAAGAACAGCGGCACGATCGCCAACTGCGCCGGCAGGGTCAGGCCCGTGAGGAACAGCCAGAACAGCAGGCGCCCGCCCGCCATGCGGAAGCGCGAGATCGCATAGGACGCCGGCGCGCCGAGCACGAGGATCAGGGCGACGCTCCCGAGCGTCACCACCACGCTGTTCACGAAGTACGCCCCGAAATGCGCGTCGGTCCAGGCGTGCGCGTAGTTGCCGAAGCGCAGGTCGCCGGGGCTCGGCGGGGCGAAGGCGTGGCGGAAGATCTCCGCGTCGGGCTTGAGCGAGGAGAACGCCATCCAGATCATCGGGTAGACCACCCACAGCGTGTATCCAATCACGCAGCACGCGAGGATCCAGCCGGGGACCTTGGAGAAGGGACGTGGACGGTTCATGGCGGGTTCAGTCGTCGGCGCGGCGCGCCCCGCCCAGCACCGCGGCCGAGGCGGCGAGCACCAGCGCGAGCATGGTCGCCGCGATCGCGGTGGCGCGGCCCACGTCGAATTCCTTGAAGAGCGTCGTCACGAGCAGCGTGCCGAGCGTGTGGAGCGAGGTCGCCGGATCCTGCGAGGTCAGGAGCCACACCATCTCAAAGGCGTTCAGCCCGCCGATCACGAGGAAGACTGCGGAAATCGCCACCACCTCCCGGATCGTCGGAAGCGTGATTGAGAAGAACTGCCTCCACTGCGGGGCCCCGTCGATCGCCGCCGCCTCGTAGAGCTCGCCGTCGATGCCCTCCATCGCGGCAAGGTAGAGCACCAGGTTGAAGCCGCAGGCCATCCACACGTAGATCGGGATCATCGACCAGTAGAGGTACTCCGGCGCAAGCCAGGGGAAGCCGTCGAAGCCGGCCAGCCAGTGCCAGCCCAGCAGGCGCCCGAGCGCAGACAGCCCCGCGTTCACGAGTCCGCCGTGCGGTTCGTAGGCGTTCATCCAAAGCAGGGTCGCCGCCACGCCGCCAAGCAGGTTCGGGAACAGCAGGATCGCGCGCAGGGCGCCGCCGCCCCACACGCCGCGGTGGATCATATAAGCGAGCCCCAGCGAAAGCGGGATGACCACGAGCGCGGGCACCACCACCAGAAACGCGTTGTTGCGCAGCGCGAACCAGAAGGCGTCGCTCTCGAAGACCAGCCATTTGAAATTCGTGAGGCCCACCCACGCGTGTCCGCCCAGGCCGTTGGAACGCGTGAAGGCCCAGGCGAGCGACACCACGCCGGGGCCGAGGATGAACAGCGCGTACAGAGCGAATGCCGGCCCGACAAACCCCGCCGCCCGACCCAGGCCCAGCCTCGGCCGCGCGTCGACCGCCGCACCGCCCTCGGCCGGTCCCGCCGGCCGGCGGCGCCGCCTCAAAAGCTTCACGGCGGCGAAACCCGATGCCAACGCCAGCACGAGCACGATCAGGATTCGCCCCGCCATCGGGTGCCTGATCTGGACAAAGTCAGGATCCGCCAGGCGCTCGCGCGACACTCGGGCCGCCGCCTCGAGCCGGGCGCCGAACGCCGCGGCCGTCGTCTGCCCCGTGAACAGCTGCTGCCTCGCATCCGTCATCACCTGCTGCAGCCCCTCGGGCTGGAGCATTCGCGGAGGCGAGGAGTACGTCGAACGCGCCCCGTAGATCACCCGCGCGGACTCGCGCATGAGCGGCGAGAACCGGTCCAGCGGGATGCCCTTCACCGCGACGGGCGAATCGAGTTCGCTGACGAACGCCGCCGCGCGCTCTCGCGAGGTGAGGTATCGCAGGAAGTCGATCGCGATCCGCGTCCGCCTCGGGTCCGCCTGCCTGAAGACGAAGTAGTAGTCGCTGCTGGTCTGGATCGCCGTCGGGTCGGCCTTTCCGTCGGGCCACACCGGGAAGTTCATCGCGCCCAGTTCAAACCCGGGGGGGATCTTGCCCTTCATCTCGTTGACGAACCACGAGCCCGAGATGGTCATCGCCGCCCTACCCTCGAGGAACGCGAGCTGTGCGCCGGTGTGGGTCATGCCCTGCCAGCCGGGCATGAGGTCCTCCGCCGCCAGGCGCCGTACCACGCCCGCCGCGCGCACGAAGGCGGGGCTCGTGCGGGCACCGGGGGCGAGGGCGTTGTAGGCCGCCCAGCCCCTGGGGCCGACCTGGTTGTAATACGCGGCGAGCAGGAAGGTGTCGCCATACCTCAAATACACACCCGGCAGAGCGAGCGGCGCGATGCCCGCCTTGCGGATCCGGTCGCAGGCCGCGAAGAAATCGTCCCAGGTGCGCGGCTCGCGGAGGCCCAGCCGCTCGAAGATCCGCCGGTTGTAGAAGATCGTCCAGCACGAGTACGCGAACGGGAGCGCGTACGTATGCCCGCCGACCTGCCAGCCCTCGAGCGCTCCAGGGAGGAAGGTGTCGCGCCACCGCGCATCGCCCTCCCAGTCCGGTCCGTCGAGGTAGGGCGTGAGATCGACCAACTTTCCCTCCGCGATCAGCTTGGGCCAGGGCAGGTCGACCGTGGTGATGTCCGGGTGGCTTCCTCCGATCACGCGCACGCGCACTTGCTCGGCCATGCGGGGATCGCCGTAGAGGTGGATCTTCACGCCGGGTCGCAGCGCCTCGAACTGGCGGGCGGTCTCCTCGTAAAAGCGCGTGCCGTAGCCCGCCGCGAGAATCGGAATGTCGATCACCGTCTCGGCGGGCTGCGAAGGCGCGGCCCTTGAGGAAACCAGCTGGGTCAGGACGAGCGCCAGTAGCGCGGCCAGCCGGAAGCCGGCCCAGGGTTGCGGCCGGCTGGATAGGCGTCGGTTGTCGTGGTCGCTCCGCATCGCTCGTCTCGGCCCTGAGCAATCAGCACGGTGCCGCGCGGAGGCGAACGAAATCCGCGAGCGACGCCGTTTTCGCGGCGCGCTCAGGCGCTGACCTGGAAGCCTTCGGCCCGAAGCGCGCGATGCAGCGCCCGCACATGGGCCGCGTCGCGCGTCTCCACGGTGCACACCACGTTCACCGCGCTCACGTCCGGTCCGCTGAAGGCCCGGTCGTGGGTGAGGTCCTTGATGCTCGCGCCGCTCTCGGCGATGACCCGTGCCAGGCGCGCGAGCCCGCCCGGCCGGTCGCTGATCGTGACGGTGAAACGCGTCTGACGACCGTCGTGCACGAGGCCCTTCTCGATGACGCGACTGAGGACCGAGGGGTCGATGTTTCCGCCGCAGGCGACGAGGACCACCGTGCGCCCCTTGAGCTCGGGCAGGCAGCCCGACATCAGAGCTGCCAGCGGAGCCGCCGCGGCGCCCTCGACCACGATCTTCTCGAGTTCGAGCATGCGCAGGATCGCCTGGGCGATGAACGACTCGTCGACCCGCGCCACGTGGTCCACGCGGGTTCGCGCGAGTTCAAACGAGAGATCGCCCACGCGCAGCACCGCAAGACCGTCCGCGAGCGTAGGCGCCCGAGGGATCGTGACGGGCCGGCCCGCCCGCAGCGCCGCGGTGAAACTTGCCGTCGCACGGCTTTCGATTCCGACCACCTTGACCCGCGGTTTGAGCGCCTTCACGGCGACTGCCAGGCCCGCGATCAACCCGGCGCCGCCGATGGGACAGACAATCGCCTCGACGTCCGGAACCTGACGCAGGATTTCGAGCGCCATGGTTCCCTGGCCTGCGATGATCGCCGGATCGTCGAACCCGTGGATGTAGGTCAGCCCCTCGGCTTTCGCGAGCCGGTCCGCCTCCGCACGAGCCTCCGCGAAATCGGCGCCGCTCACGACCACGCGTGCGCCGAGGCGCCGGCAGGTGGTGACCTTGATCAGCGGCGCGTAGTCCGGCATCACCACGGTCACCGGGATCTTCAGCAGGCGGCCGTGGTAGGCCAGCCCCAGCGCATGGTTGCCCGCGCTGGCGGCAATAACCCCACGGCGGGCGGCCTCGGCGCCAAGGCACCTGAGGGCGTTCCTTGCGCCGCGTTCCTTGAACGAGCCCGTGCGCTGGAGGTTGTCGAGTTTGCAGAACACCCGCGCACCGGTGATCTCGCTGAGAGGGATGGACTCCGGGCAGGGGGTGACCGTGACGCCCCCGGCGATGCGCCGGGCGGCCGCACGGATTTCCGCGAGAGTTACTTTCATCGGTTGACGCTAGGGGAAAACTCGCGCCGCCAGAAGCCGGAAGTCCGCTCGGAAGGGAGACTTTTGGCGCGCGGAATTACGTTGCGGTGCAGGGGTCGCGGGACAGATTACTCCACGCTCGGGGAATCCCCCTACGACCGACTTTTCCACTCCCGCCGCATCCCATACTGGTCCTCCAGCCAACCGTCCAAGTTTCTATCGAGATGTATCAGGTCACGTTTTCAGAACAGGCGATGCAGGAGCTGAACAGGCTCGACAAGTTGTCTCAAATGGCGGCCATCGAACCGCTTAGCTCGCTCAAACCCGCCGATCTCGCCCACCCCCGGGAGCCCTTGGGCCGCTTTCACCGTCGGGGCAGCGAGTTGTATCGCCTGCGCGTGGACGACCACCGCTTCTATTTCACGGTCAAGGGTGAAGAGCTCCACGTGCGCTATATCCTCCACCGCAACTCACTGGAGGACTTCCTTCTCCGCAACAAGCTTCCCGTCACCGAGCAGCAGCTGTTCGAGCAGAACTCCAAGTTCTGGAAATACCTCGAAACCCTGCGCAAATAGCCCCTGTTCAACTCCGCCCATCCATGGCACGCTCCGACGACGACGCCCAGCGCGAAGCCGACGACCTCGCCGCACGCGAGGATCCCTATAACGTCACGCAGGCAAGCCGTATCTTTTTCCTGCCCAATCTGATGACGGCTGGAAACCTGTTCTGCGGGTTCATGGCGATCATTCAGTGCATCCAAGCCCGACTCGCCGAAACCGCGCTTGATGGGCTTTACCTGCACGACTCTCCCGCCGGTCACTACCGGACCGCGGTGTACTTCATCTTCGCGTCGGCAGCCTTCGACATGCTTGACGGCCGGCTTGCCCGACTCGGCGGGCGCGAATCGCTGTTCGGCGCCGAGTTCGATTCCCTCGCCGACGTCGTCTCGTTTGGCATCGCGCCGGCGATGATGATGTTCTTCTTCATCCTGAAGCCCACGAGCGACTTTCCCTGGTTTCGCAATGTCGGCTGGTTCGTCGGGTTCATCTACCTGCTGTGCGCTGCCATGCGGTTGGCGCGGTTCAACGTGATCACCAACCCGCTGCTGAGGCGGGGCGCCAAGGAGTCGAACAAGGACTTCCTGGGTCTGCCCGTGCCGGCCGCCGCCGCGACGGTGGCCTCGATGGTGCTTTTCCTGCTGGAATTGCAGGCCTCGGACAAGTCGCTCGACCGCTGGTCCATGGCCCTGCCCTTCCTGATGGTTCTGATCGCCTTCTTGATGATGAGCCCCGTGCGGTATCCGAGCGGCAAGAACGTCAACCTGCAGACCAAGACCCGATTGCGCAGCTTCGTAGGCCTGTTCATTGCGGTCACGTTGCTGGTGTACTTCAAGGAGATAGGCCTGCTGCTGATCTGCCTCGGTTACATCTTCTTCGGTCTGATCCGCCACATGCGCCGGGCCCGGCAGATTGCACGCCAGAAAACCAGGACTGCGAATCCGGTGTGAACAACCTGCCAGCTTCTTCCCAACAAACTCAACCCCGTGAATAACGCATCGCCTTGCCGACATCACAATGAGGGTTGTTCACAGGCCTTTTTGGCCCGTTTTCCCTCGGAAACTGAGGGGTTACTGCTACTATTCGCAGCCCATAATAAGACGGATATAATTCATTATTGATCCTCCTATCCTTTATCCTTTGTTAACAGCGCAGAAAATCCGACCAGCCAACGAACGATGAAATTCAAGATCAACCGCGATCATTTTGCCAACGGTCTCGCCCAGGTGCTCAACGTGGTCGGTTCCAAAGCCACGATGCCGATCCTGAGCAATGTGCTGATCGAGGCTGAGAAGGATCAGATCTCGCTCACGACCACCAATCTTGACCTCGGTATCCGCTGCAAGATCAAGGCCGAGGTGAAGGAAGGCGGTGCGGTCACTCTTCCGGTGAAGCGCCTGGCCAGCATCGTTCGCGAGCTTCCCAACGTCGACGTCACGCTGGATTCTTCGCCAAACCATCAGGTGAAGCTGTCCTCGGGCGGTTCGACGTTCCGCATCATGGGCATCGGCAAGGAGGAGTTTCCGCCGCTGCCCGAGTTTGGCGACGAGAAGAGCTACACGATCGACCAGTCCGAGCTCGCCACGATGCTGCGCAGCGTCGCGTACGCACAATCTCAGGACGAGACGCGGTACATTCTCAACGGCGTGTTCTTCAACTTCCGCGATGGCCGTTTCTCGCTGGTGGCCACCGACGGCCGCCGTCTGGCCATGATCTCGAAGGAGATGGAGATCAGCCCGGAGAGCTCCGGCTCGATCATCCTTCCGGCCAAGACGGTCGCCGAGCTGAGCCGGCTCCTCGACAAGGGCGAGAAGATCAAGATCAACTTCAACGACCGCCGCTGCGCCTTCCAGATCGCGAGCGGCAAGGACTCGAGCGGCCTGGTCGACTCGATCTACCTCTACTCCAAGGTCGTGGAGGGCAACTACCCGAACTACCAGCAGGTCATCCCGAAGGAGACGCACCAGCGCATCAAGCTCGAGCGCGAGCTGTTCCTGCAGTGCATCCACCGCGCCGCCCTGGTCTGCTCGGAGAAGGCGAACTCGGTCAAGCTGAAGCTCTCCAGCAATCTGGTCGAAATCACCGCCCAGAGCCCCGATTTCGGCGAGGCGCACGAATCGATGGCGATCAACTACAGCGGTCCGGACCTCCAGGTGGCCTTCAACCCGGCCTTCATGATCGATCCGCTCAAGGCCCTGGCGAAGGACGAGATCTATTTCGAGCTCAAGGATGAGATCAGCCCCGGCGTGTTCAAGACCCTCGACAGTTTCGTGTGCGTCATCATGCCTGTGCGGCTGAGCTGATCCGGAGCGGGCGTCACGGCCCGGATCGAAACCCAGCCTGATTCCCGGACGTCCTCCGGGCGTCCGACCTCACGTCCAGATGGACATTTCCTATCCGATCTTAGCCGGGATGGCGCTCTCGCTTCTCCTGGCACAGGCCAACCAGCGACTTGCGTCGCCGGTGATCGCCATAGTCAACCGGTGGATACGCTGGCTGGTGTTTGCGTTCGGCCTGGCCTACATCGCCGACGTCTTCCACTGGGTCAACCGACCGCTGTGGGCGCTGATCCTGATGGGGTTCCTCGTGTGGTTCCTGCTGGAGACGGTGTACAACTGGCTGGCGGTCTCCGCGATGAGCCTCAGCACCATGCCCCTGTTTCCGGCCTACCGTTCAAATCCGGCGGGCGACGAGTGGCCGATGCAGAAGCGTGTGCTTTCGGTGCGCGACTGGCTCCGCCGCTCGGGCTACCGGCCTGCGCAGGCACTGAGGGCGGAGATGGCCCCGGGCGTGTACCTGCGCCTGTCCGTGTATCAGGACGAGCCGGGCACCACGCGGGTGCAGGTGATGTTCATGCCGCAGAGCAGCGGCGCCAGCGCGATGAGCTGCATGATCGTCTCCCCAACTTCAGACGGGCGGCGGATCGTCACCGATAACCTGCATATCCCGTACGGCGGCTTTTATCCTGAAAACTGGCGCGTGGAGCGCCTGCCCTGGCGCCGCTCAATCGAGCGGCTGATGGCGAGGCATCGGCGCCGGGTCGAGCATGAGTCGCTGGTTGCCTTTGAGGTCGATCCGCTTGTCGACATCGACGTGACGCAGCGCGAGCTGGACCGGCTCAACACCGAGCTTGGTTTCCTGGTGCCGCACGGAGAACGCGAACAGCACGGGAAGATCACGCAGGAGGGACGCTATCGGTTGTGGAAGGAAATCTGGTTGCTGGAGTACCTCGGACGAAGCTCCAGGTACCTCTGACCCGAACGACGGTTGCCGCCATGGCTGACGCAGGCCCCCGATCACTCCTTTCTCCGGCTGAAGCGGAACGACTGGTGGCGGAGGCCATGCCCCGCCTGGGCACGGACCGGCTGCCGTTGGATCTCGCGCGCGGCCGCGTGCTCCGGGAGGACGTCATCGCGGACCGGCCGCTGCCTCCCTTCGACCGGGTGACCCTCGACGGTTACGCGCTGCGAGCGGCCGACGCGGCGGGGGCCTCGGCGGAGTTCACGATTTCGGGATTCCAGCCTGCCGGCCATCCCCCGCTCAGCCTGCCGGCGAGTCCCGGCCACTGCATCGAGGTGGCGACGGGCGCGGTGCTGCCCGACGGGGCGGACTGCGTGGTGCCGTACGAAAAGGTCGAGCGCGCGGACAATCGGGTGATCCTGCGCTGCGCGGAGGCGCCCAGGCCGGGCGACGCGGTGCATGCCCGTGGATCGGACCGGCAGGCGGGTTCGCTGCTGCTGCGCTCCGGCGCGCGGCTGCGCGGTCGCGAGCTCGCGGTCGCGGCCTCGTGCGGAAGGACGGACCTGCTGGTGTCGTCCCGTCCGCGTATCGGACTTTTGGTGACCGGCGACGAGCTCGCCGATCCGGGCGCTCCCGTGATGCCCTGGCAGCAGCGCCGATCCAACGACGTGGCCCTGCGCTCGGTGCTCGAGGCGGCGGGGGCGGAGGTGCGGTGCCGGCACGTGGGCGACGACGCGACGAAAATGGGCGCGATGCTCGCGGAGCTGCTCGAAGTCAGCGATTTTGTCGTGACCACGGGGGGCGTTTCGAAGGGGCGGCTCGATCTTCTGCCCGACCTGCTGTCGCGCGCCGGGGCGACCTCGCGGTTCCACGGTGTGGCCCAGCGTCCGGGCAAGCCGCTGTGGTTCGGACTCTCGGGGGGCCGGCCCGTCTTCGGGCTTCCGGGCAATCCGGTGTCGTCGTTCGTCTGCCTGCACCGGTACGTCCTGCCCGCGCTCGGTTGTGCGGCGGGTGCGGCGGCGCGACCGGTTGATTTCGTGCCACTCGTCGAACCCGTCCGTTCGGACCGGGTGCTCACGCTCTACGTGCCGGCCGTGCTGGTCAGGGGTGGCTCCGGGGGGCGGATGGCCCGGCTGGTGCCGACCAACACCTCGGGGGATCTCACCGCCCTGGTCGACACCGACGGTTTCGTGGAAATCCCGCCCGACGGGGGTTCGCTGCCCGCCGGATTCCTTGCTCCCTTCCGCCCCTGGGCCTAGATCGTGTGCGCCATGTTCAGTCACCTGGATGAAAACGACCGGCCGGCGATGGTGAATGTCGGCGACAAGCAGATCACGCGGCGCACGGCGACCGCGGAGGCGCGCGTCTGGCTGCCTGCCTCCCTGGCGGCATTGCTGCGCGACGGGGACATCGCGTCCAAGAAGGGTCCTGTGTTCCAGACTGCCATCCTTGCGGGCATCATGGGAGCGAAGCGCACGTCGGAGCTGATTCCGCTCTGCCATCCCCTTCCGCTCGACGACTGTCGCGTCGAGATTCGCCCGGGCGAGCCCGCGGCGGACGGCTCGGTGGAGCTCGAAGTCCGGTGCCACGTGGAAACGCACGCGCGGACGGGGGTCGAGATGGAGGCGTTAGCGGGTGCGAGCGTGGCGGCGCTGACGCTGTACGACATGGGCAAGGCCGTCACCAAGGGCATCGTCGTGCGCGAGCTGCGTCTTCTCGAGAAGACGGGGGGGAAGAGCGATTTCCGCGCGTGAGCGCGGGCGCCCCGCGACATGAGGCCCGACCCCAAGCGCCTGCGCGAGGCGGCCGAGGCGATCGCCGCGGCGGATGCGCTGCTCGTCTGCGCGGGCGCCGGGATGGGGGTCGATTCGGGCCTGCCTGATTTCCGCGGCACGGAGGGCTTCTGGCGCGCGTATCCGGAGGCGCGCAGGCTCGGGCTCTCGTTCGAGGATCTGGCCAACCCGACGTGGTTCGACCGGGATCCCTCTCTGGCGTGGGGCTTCTATGGCCACCGATTCGGCCTGTATCGCTCGGTGGCGCCGCATGCCGGCTATGCAGCGCTGCTGCGCTGGGCGGGGTCGAAGAAAAATGGATACTTCGTGTTCACGTCGAACGTGGACGGGCATTTCCAGAAGGCGGGCTTTTCCGACGAGCGGATCGTCGAGTGTCACGGTTCGCTGACGCACCTGCAGTGCGCGCGACCCTGCTGCGCCGGCTCATGGCCCGCCCCCGAGGGGCTCCGCCTCGACGTCGACGTCGAGGCGCTTCGGCTTCGCTCGGAACCCCCGCGGTGCCTGAGCTGCGGGGGAGTCGCGCGCCCGAACGTGCTGATGTTCGGGGACGAACGCTGGGTGGACGGCCGGAGCGCAGCGCGGCAGATCCAGTTCAGGCTTTGGCTGCGGGGGCTCGTGCGCGGGCGCCTGGCGGTCGTCGAGATCGGTGCGGGCACCGCGGTGCCCACCGTCCGCGCGACGGCGGAGCAGATCGCCCGCGCGGCGGCGGCGCCGCTGATCCGCATCAATCCCGACGGAGCCGAGTGCGGCGCCGGGGACATCCCTCTGGCCGCGGGCGCACTCGAGACGCTGCTCGCGATCGACGAGGTGGTCCGCGAGCGCGAACGGCGTGCGTGAGCGCGGGTGCTGGGCCGCGAATCGGCCCTGAAGCGCGGCGTGTCCGCCGCTGATCACGAACGGCTTGCAGCCGTGCATACGGACTCTTCCGCGAAGACTCCGCAATCTGGCAAGCGATCTGCTTTAGGGCCGGTCGGGTGTCGTCCCATCGGGGCCCAAGGCCGCGAGCGGCGCCCGCCCAAGCACAACACAACACCACACAAGCTTATGTCCAAGCATCTGACCCTGTTAGCGGGTTGCGCAGTCTCGGCCCTGGCGCTCGTCTCGAGCGCGCGCGCCGACGTCAAGTTGAATGACAACATCACGCTGAGCGGATACGCAGCCGGCGCCTACATGAACTACAAGGCCAGCGGAGTTCCCGCCGTGGACTCGCTCTTTGACGCCTCGAAGCCGGTCCCCGGCGGTGGCGATGCCAACGACCTGCTCACGAAGTTCACGTTCAACTACAAGCCCGTGACGACGGTGATCAGCTTCAACTATTTCCCGAACCTCACGGGCAGCGAGTTCACGGTGCTCGACGCGTACGCCACTTACGACTTTGGCAACGGGTTCTCGATCACGGGCGGAAAATTCCTGAGCTACATGGGCTACGAGTCGTTCTATCCCGCGAGCATGGACCAGATCAGCTACGCGGACAACGACTTCCTCGGCGCGATTCCCGCGTACCACACGGGCGTGCACATGGATTACACCCAGGGCGCGATCAGCACGGGTGTCGCGGCGCTCGACTCCGTGTACTCTCCCTACGGTCCGACCAAGGGCGACGGCGAGCTCAAGCACAACGCCGGCTTCGAGGGTTATGTGCAGTACAGCGCCAACGGCCTGACCCTCTGGGGCGGCGTGGCGCACGACACGAAGGGCGGCTTCGAGCCGCATTCGGTGACCACCTTTGACGTCTGGTCCAGCTACCAGGCCACCAAGGACGCGCGGCTCGGCGCCGAGTTTGTCTCCAAGGACGGCGGCCCGGGCGCCAAGGGCACCAACTGGATCGCCTTCCTCGACTACAGCTTCTCCGGCACCGTCTCGTCCGCCTTCCGCGTGAGCGGCGAGGAGATGGCCGACGGCGGCCCGAAGTTCACGAAGTACACGGTCTGCCCTGCGCTGCAGGTCACGCCCGCGCTCGCCGTCCGCGTCGAGTATTCGTACTACAGCTACAGCAACTACACCTCGAGCAGCGCGAACTTCTTCGGCGTCCAGTCGATCTTCAAGTTCTGAGCCTTCGCTCCGCAGTCGCCGGGGCCCGCAGCGGTCGCCGGCGACGCTCACCCCTCCCCCGGCCCGCTCCGCGTGAGCGGGCCGACACCCAGGCAAAAACACCATCCCACCCCGCGGGCTTCCGCGCCGCCTGCGCGCAACCCGCAAGACCAGCTCAACTCCCAGACTCATGATCAAGAAACTACCGCAACTGCTCGGCGTCGGGGCCATGGCCCTGAGCGCTTTGGTCGGCTCCGCCCGCGCGGAGGACACCGTCAAGGTCGGCGTGCTCCACTCGCTCTCCGGCACGATGGCCATCAGCGAAACGTCGCTTCGCGACATGCTCCTGTTCGCCTTCGACCAGATCAACGCCCAGGGCGGCGTGCTCGGCCACAAGATCGAGCCCGTCGTCGTCGACGGTGCCTCCAACTGGCCGCTCTTCGCCGAGAAGGCCAAGGAGCTGCTCGAGCAAGACAAGGTGCCGGTCGTCTTCGGCTGCTGGACCTCCGTCAGCCGCAAGTCCGTGCTGCCCGTCTTCGAGAAGGACAACGGTCTCCTGTTCTATCCCGTCCAGTTCGAGGGTGAGGAACTCTCCAAGGACATCTTCTACACGGCCGAGGCCGTCAATCAGCAGGCCATTCCCGCGGTCGACTACCTCCTCGCGCAGGGTGTGAAGAAGTTCTACCTGATCGGCACCGACTACGTCTATCCGCAGACCACCAACCTGATCCTCTACAAGTACCTCCTGCTGCACGGCGTGCCGATCCAGAACATCGGCGGCGGCCTGCGCAAGGGTCCGGACGGCAAGGTGATCTCCGCGGGCAAGTACGTGCCCTTCGGATACACCGACTTCCAGCAGATCGTCGCGGACATCAAGCAGTTCGCCGCCAGCGGCGACGCCTGCGTGATCAACACGATCAACGGCGACTCGAACGTGCCGTTCTTCAAGCAGATCGTCGCGGCTGGCCTGACTCCGTCGGACTGCCCCGTGGTCTCGTTCAGCCTCGCGGAGGACGAGCTCCGCAGCATGCCCACCCGCAATCTCGTGGGCGAGCTCGGCTGCTGGACCTACTTCCAGTCCCTCAAGACGCCTGAAAACGCGACCTTCCTGAAGGCCTGGAACCACTGGCTCGAGACCGAAAACTATCCGGGCGTCGTGAAGGAACACCGCGTGGTCGACAGCCCGATGGTGCTCTCCTACGACGGCGTCTATCTGTGGAAGGCGGCGGTCGAGAAGGCCGGCTCCTTCGACGTGGACAAGGTCCGCAAGGTGCTCGAGTCGGGCACGATCAGCTTCGACGGTCCCGGCGGAAAGATCACGGTCCAGGGCGATCACTACACGACGAAGAACGTGTACATCGGCGAGACGAAGGCCAACGGCCAGTTCCGCATCCTGAAGACCTTCGATCAGGTCGCCGGCGCGCCCTTCATCCTCAAGGGCCTCGACGAACAACTCGCCGCGAAGGGTATGTAAATCACCCGCGCCCGGCGAATTTCCAACTCACGGCCCAGTTCGCCCGGGCGCCCAAGCGGCGCCCCGGCGAGCGGCTCAGAAACGGTTTATCGTTCAGGGGCGGAGGTTCACACCACCGCCCCTTTCCAGTCCATGAATCCCCTCCCACGACCCATTGTTTTTCTCCTTCTCACCCTCGCCCTCCTGACGCCGCGCCTGCTCGCGGTGCCCAAGACGGAGGCCGGGGTACGTCGCGAGCTCGTGCAGACGCTGCTCAGCCATGGGCCCGAGCGCCATGAGCTGCTGCACGATCTCGCCCGCTCCGGCTCCAAGGTCGCCGCCTCGATCCTCACCTCCTGGACGCGCGGCGAGATCTACGCCTATCGCGCGCCCGACGGGAAGGTCATCCCCGTGACGCTCGAGGACCAGGAGGATGCCAACGGCCGGGCCCGCGCGATCCGGGTCGACACCGGTGCGTTCCTGGTCGACGCGAAAGGGAAGGTCCTGAAGTTTGATGACAGCACGCTGGACACGATCGACACAGACATGCGGCTGCGCATGGACATCCAGCAGGCGATCGACGTGCTGTCCCTGGCCAGTCCGGTCCCGGACGAACGCCGCTCGTCCGCGGTGAAACTCGGCAACTCGGGCAAGATGGCCTATCTGCCCTACCTCGAGGAACGGCTCCCCGAGGAAAACGTCTCCACCGTCCGGCGCGCGATCAAGGAGGCCATCGCGACGCTCAAGCTCGGTTCTCCCGACCCGTCGGTGCAGATCGCGGCGGCCCGCAGCCTGGCGCGGCTCAACGCGCTGGGCGCCGTGGACGTGCTCACGCAGTTCGTCGCCAACAAGTCGGCCGATCCCGGCGCCCTCGCAGCCGCGCGCATCGCGCTGCATTCGATCCAGGAACACATCTCCCTCGTCAATTTCTTCGGCACCCTCTTTCGCGGCGTGAGCCTCGGCTCCATCCTGCTGGTCGTTTCGCTCGGCCTCGCGATCACCTTCGGCCTGATGGGCGTGATCAACATGGCCCACGGCGAGATGATCGCGGTGGGCGCGTACACCGCGTACCTGGTCGAGAACCTCTTCGGCTCCGGCATCACCCTGCCCTTCTTCGGCCTGGGTCTGCACGTGCCGGGGTTCAACGCGGCGGGGTCGTTCTACGAGAGCAATTTTCTCTTTGCCATCCCCGCGAGCTTTGTGACTGCGGCCATCGCGGGCGTGGTGCTCGAGCGGCTCGTGATCCGCTTCCTTTACCGCCGCCCGCTCGAATCGCTGCTCGCCACCTGGGGCGTCTCGCTGGTCATGCAGCAGGGCTTTCGAATGGTCTTTGGCGCCAACAACGTCCAGGTCGACTCTCCGTCGTGGCTGCTGGGTCACTTCAGCATCAACGACGTGATGTTCGGCTACAACCGCGTGTTCGTGGTGGGTTTTGCGATCGCGATCGTGATTGGCACCTGGCTGCTCCTGACGAAGACGCCGCTTGGACTGTTGATCCGTTCGGTGATGCAGAACCGCCGCATGGCGTCGTGCATGGGCGTGCGCACCGACTGGGTGAACATGCTCACCTTCGCTTTTGGCTCGGGTCTCGCGGGCCTCGCCGGCGCCTTCCTCTCGCAGATTGGAAACGTGGGACCGAGCATGGGCCAGACCTACATCGTCGACAGCTTCATGGTCGTGGTGGTCGGCGGAGTCGGCAGCATTGTCGGCACGGTGTTCGCCTCGCTCGGCATGGGTTCCGCGGACCAGGTGCTGCAGCAGGTTCTCGGTTCTCCGGTGCTGGGGAAGATCCTGGTGCTGTGTTTCATCATCCTGTTCCTGCAGTGGAAACCGGGCGGGCTATTCGCCACCCGCAGCCGCAACCTCGATTGAGCCATGCGCACGGACCGCTCCCGCATTGAACTGTGGTTCCTGGCGCTGTTTGCGCTGGTGATCCTCGTTATCCTCCCGGGCCTGAATGCCTTCACGCCCGCGGCCAGCGCGCTGCACGTCAGCGATTTCACGATCAACCTTTACGGCAAGTACCTGTGTTATGCCGTGCTCGCGATCAGCGTGGACCTGCTCTGGGGTTACACCGGGCTGCTCAGCCTGGGACAGTGCCTGTTCTTCGCCCTGGGGGGCTACGCCTTCGGCATGTACCTGATGCTGATGATCGGAAAGCTCGGGCAGTACCACAGCAACCTGCCCGACTTCATGGTCTTCCTCGGGTATCCCAGGCTGCCTGCCCATTGGGTGCCCTTCCGCCATTTCTGGTTCGCGGCGCTGGCGGTGATGTGGGTGCCCGGGCTGGTCGCCTACATCTTCGGCTTTCTCGCCTTCCGCTCCCGCATCCGCGGCGTGTATTTCTCGATCCTCACCCAGGCGCTCACCTACGCGGCCTGCCTGATGTTTTTCCGAAACGACTTCACGTTCGGCGGAAACAACGGGCTGACCGACTTCAAGTTCGTGCTCGGCTACGACCTGCGCAACGCGGCCACGCAGCGGGTGCTGTACCTCCTGACCGGCGTGCTTCTGTTCGCAACCTACGGATTCTGCCGCTGGCTCACGTCGTCGAAGTTCGGCAAGGTCCAGCGCGCGATCCGCGACAGCGAGAACCGCGTGCTGTTTTCCGGGTATTCGACTCCCAACTTCAAGCTGTTCGTGTTCGTCGTGTGCGCGGTGATCGCCGGTCTCGCCGGCGCCCTCTATGTGCCACAGGTGGGCATCATCAACCCGAGCGAAATGGCGACCGACAAGTCGCTGGAGGTCATCGTCTGGGTGGCGGTGGGCGGACGCGGGACGCTGATCGGACCGATCATCGGGGCCATCGTCGTCAACGCGATCAAGAGCTGGGCCACCCGCGCATTTCCCGACCTGTGGCTCTTCATCCTCGGTGGCATGTTCATCCTGGTCGTGCTCTTCCTTCCCGGCGGCATCGTGAGCCTGCCGACGCGCATCGGCGAACTCGTCCGAAAGTACCGCCGCACGCGGGCGATCGAGCCGGTGGCCGGCGCGGAGTCGCCCGAGGCCAAACCCGCCCCCGAACCCGACCGCACATGAGCCATCCGATTCTCAACGTCGAGGACGTCACCAAGACCTACGATGGTTTCAAGGCCATCTCGAACCTGACGTTCTATCTGTTCAAGGGGGAGCTGCGCACGGTCATCGGCCCCAACGGAGCCGGGAAGTCCACCTTCTTCGACCTGCTCACGGGTCGGGCGAAGCCGGATTCCGGCTCGATCATCTTCGGCCAGGACATCGACCTGACCTCCCTGAACGAGCATCAGATCAACCGGCTGGGCATAGGCCGGAAGTTCCAGACGCCCTCGGTTTACACGGACCACACCGTCTGGGAAAACATCCTCCTTTCGCTTAAGGGCCCCCGCGGCGTCTTCGCGACGCTGTTCAGTCGGATCACGCCCGCCCAGCGCACGCGCATCGACGAGCTGCTGGAACTCATTCGACTCTCGGAAAAGCGCCACTGGCTCGCCGGACAGCTCGCGCACGGCGAAAAGCAGTGGCTCGAGATCGGCATGCTGCTCGCCCAGGAACCCGAGGTGCTGCTCGTCGACGAGCCAGCGGCCGGAATGACCGACGAGGAAACGGCGCGCACGGGGGAACTGCTGATCAGTCTCGCTGGAAAGCACACGATCGTGGTCGTGGAGCACGACATGACCTTCGTGAAGCAGATCGCACGCGACGGGACCGTCACCGTGCTGCACCAGGGCAGCGTCTTGTGCGAGGGCACTTTCGATTTCGTGCAGAAACATCCCCGGGTGCGCGAGGTGTACCTCGGTCGCGGCAAATAGGAGTCGATCGCCATGCTTTCACTCACCGGAATTCAGGCCGACATCGGCGGCTCCCGCATCCTGCGCGGCTTCGACCTCGAGGCGCCCGCCGGCCAGGTTGTCTGCCTCATGGGACGCAACGGCGTCGGAAAGACGACCACCCTGCGCACCATCATGGGGCTGCTTCCCCTGCGCGACGGCAGCATCACCCTCGCGGGCGAACCGCTCGACGGTCTCCGCACCGACCAGCGCGCGCTGCGCGGCATCGGCTACGTGCCCCAGGGGCGAGACATCTTCCCTCACCTCACCGTGGAGGAAAACCTCCAGATAGGGCTCGTCGTCCACCGGCGCGGCCGCGCCTCCGACGCTGCGGCGCTGGAACGGGTCTACACGCTCTTCCCGGTGCTCAAGTCCATGCTCGCCCGCAAGGGTGGCGTGCTCTCCGGAGGACAGCAGCAGCAGCTCGCCATCGCCCGGGCCCTGCTCACCCAGCCAAAGCTGCTCATCCTCGACGAACCCACTGAGGGCATCCAGCCCTCCATCATCGACGAGATCGGCGACACGATCAGACGCCTGAAATCCGAGTCCGGGCTCACCATCCTCCTCGTCGAGCAGTATGTTGATTTTTGCCGCGAGGTGGGCGATCAGTTCTACGCCATGGACCGCGGCACCGTCGTCGCCTCCGGCCCCATCTCCGAACTCACCGACGATGTCGTCCGTCTCCACCTCCAGGTCTGACCGCCCGGGCCGATCCCTGTCACCGGAAATTTGAACAGAAGGAAACGAAGAGAACGAAGCGTTTGACCGCAGATCATCTCAAGGGGAATGGCGTTATCCTAAAAAAAAGCGGGCACTGGAATCTTGCTTCAGCCAAGGGTGCTATGCTGAACACTCCTTCCCTCTTTCCGGTTCGCTTCCCATGAGCGGATGATTCGCTCCCTCCAACTCCTTTTCGATTGCGACAGTCCTGCCAACCCGAGCTCAGCCTGCCTCCACCCTCTTCGTTCTCTTCGTTTCCTTCTGTTCAATCCTGCATTCCCCCATGCACCTCACCCCCCGCGAACGCGAAAAACTCCTCGTCGTCACGGCCGCGGACCTGGCGCGACGTCGTCAGGCCCGAGGGCTCAAACTCAACTATCCCGAGGCGGTTGCGATCATCACCTATGAGATCATGGAGGGGGCGCGCGACGGGAAGTCCGTGGCCGAGCTGATGAGCTTCGGCACGACAATCCTGAAGCGTTCCGACGTGATGGAGGGCGTCGCGGAAATGATCCACGAGGTCCAGGTCGAGGCCACCTTCCCCGACGGCACCAAACTCGTCACCGTGCACAACCCCATCCGCTGACCATGATCCCCGGCGAACTCATTCCCGCAGCTGACACCGCAACGCTCGAGGCTAACCTTGGGCTCGAGACGAAGACGGTCTCGGTTGCAAACACCGGGGACCGCCCGATCCAGGTCGGCTCGCATTTTCATTTCTTCGAGGTGAACGCCGCCCTCCGATTCGACCGTGCCGCCGCGCGCGGCTTCCGCCTCAACATTCCCGCCGGCACCGCCGTCCGCTTCGAGGCCGGTGACACCCGGACGGTCGAACTCGTCGCGCTCGCCGGAGCGCGCGAGGTCTACGGCCTCAACGCCCTGATCAACGGCAAACTCGACTGACCATGCCCCTCCGACTCACCCGACGCCAGTACGCCGAGATGTTCGGCCCCACCGTGGGCGACCGCATCCGGCTCGCGGATACCGAGCTTTTCGTGCAGGTCGAGCGCGACCTGATCGCCGAGGGCGGCGGCTACGGAAACGAAATCAAGTTTGGCGGCGGAAAGGTCATCCGCGACGGCATGGGCCAATCGCCCACCGCGCTCGACGCCGAGTCGCTCGACCTCGTCGTCACCAACGCCCTGATCCTCGATCCGGTTCTCGGCGTCATCAAGGCCGACATCGGCATCAAGCACGGCCTGATCGTGGGCATCGGCCACGCCGGCAACCCCGGCATTCAGAACGGAATCGGCTCCGTTTTTGCCGATCCCCGCACCGGCCGGAAGAATCCCATGATCGTGGGCGCAGGCACGGAGGTCATCGCCGGTGAGGGCTGCATCGTGACCGCGGGCGGCATCGACTCGCACATCCATTTCATCTGTCCGCAGCAGATCGACGAGGCGATCTCCTCGGGTGTCACCACGATGCTGGGCGGCGGCACGGGGCCGGCGACGGGCACCTTCGCCACGACCTGCACGCCGGGCGCCTGGAATCTGCATCGCATGATCGAGGCCGCCGAGGCCTATCCGATGAACCTGGGCTTCCTCGGAAAGGGAAACGCCGGCACCCCCGAGCCGCTGCGCGAACAGGTGCGAGCGGGTGCCATCGGCCTGAAACTTCACGAGGACTGGGGCACCACGCCCGCCGCGATCGACGTGTGCCTGGGCGTGGCCGACGAGTTCGACGTCCAGGTCGCCATCCACACCGACACGCTCAACGAGGCGGGTTTCGTCGAGGACACGATCGCCGCCTTCAAGGGCCGCACGATCCACACCTTCCACTCGGAGGGTGCGGGCGGCGGACACGCCCCCGACATCATCCGCGTCTGCGGCGAGGCCAACGTCCTGCCCTCCTCCACCAACCCGACCCGTCCCTTCACGGTGAACACGATCGACGAGCACTTGGACATGCTCATGGTCTGCCACCATCTCGACGCGAAGATTCCCGAGGACGTCGCGTTTGCCGAGTCGCGCATCCGGCCCGAGACGATCGCCGCCGAGGACTGCCTGCACGACCTGGGGGCGATTTCCATGACCTCGTCGGATTCGCAGGCGATGGGGCGCGTGGGCGAGGTGATCCTCCGCACCTGGCAGACGGCACACAAGATGAAGGTCCAGTTCGGCGCGCTCTCCGGCACTATCCATCCGGCTGCGGACAACTTCCGCGTCCTGCGTTACCTTGCGAAGTACACGATCAACCCCGCGGTGGCCCATGGCATGGCGCACGTGATTGGCTCGCTCGAGGTGGGCAAACTCGCGGACCTCGTGGTGTTCAAGCCGGCGCTGTTCGGCGTGAAGCCCGAGCTGGTCCTGAAGGGAGGGTTCATCGCCTGGGCGAACATGGGCGACCCGAACGCATCCATTCCCACGCCGCAACCCACGTTCTACCGGCCGCAGTTTGGCGCGGCGGGCCGGGCGCTCGGTTCGACCAATGTCACCTTCGTCAGCCAGGCCGCGGTCGACGGCGGCGTGCTCGCGGGACTCGGCCTGCGTCGCCGGCTTGAACCGGTGCGGCGCTGCCGCACGGTCGGCAAGAAGGACATGGTGCTCAACGACGCCCTGCCGCACATCGAGGTGGATCCCGAGACCTATACGGTGAAGGCCGACGGCCGCGTGCTCACCTGCGAACCGGCCAAGGTCCTTCCGATGGCGCAGCGGTATTTCCTGTTTTGAATACGCCCCGGATTTGGTGAACCACAGAGACACAGAGAACCAGAAGTCGAAGGCCCGATTTCAAAATGCCAGAATTTCAGTCCTTCGGCCTTTCTCCGTACCCTCTGTGTCTCTGTGGTTCCAATCCCCTGTTTCCTGATTCTGGTCCCCCATAACCCGCACTGACTCCGTCCACCTCTGGCGCTTCGTTCCCTTCGTTGCCTTCTGTTCGATCTCCTTCCCATTTCCTCATGCTCCATCTGATTCATTCTCCCGTCGCCGCACCGAACCCAGCGCTTCCCGCTGTTGCGCTCCGCGCCGAACGCCTGCAGGTCGCGAAACGCCGCTGGCGCGGTGTGGCGGAGGACGGCACGGAGTTTGGTTTCGAGTTGGAGCATCCGCTCCGTCACGGGGACACGGTTTTTCAGAACGACACGACGCGTTACGTGCTTGAGCAGCTGCCCGAGGCGCTGCTGGAAGTGGCGCTGGACATGCCCGCTTCGGCGGCTGCGGGCCTGGGCTGGGCCGTGGGAAACATGCACCTGGAACTTTGCTCCGAGCCCGAGCGCCTGCTGGCTCTCGACGAACCCGCGGTGCGCGCGCTGTTCGAGCGCCTCCACGTGCACGCCCACCCGGTGACAGGGGTATTCCGTCCGGGTCATTTTGCGCGCGGACATCACCACGTCGATGAGCTCGGACACGGTCACCACCACTGACTCCGCCTGGATCGCGGGCCTGCTTCAGGCCGGCGACTCGTATTATCCGACGGGCGGATACGCGCATTCGTTCGGGCTCGAAGGGCTCGTGCAGGAGGGGACGGTCCGCGACCGCGAGACGCTCCGGGCCTTCCTCGACCTCGCGGTGCTGCCCGCGCTCCAACATGCCGAGCTGCCGCTCGCCGCGCACGCCTGGCGCGCCCTCGGTGTGCCGCACTGGGAGGCAGTCGGCGACCTGTGCCGCCTGTCGGCTGCGCTGAAGGCGCCGCGGGAGCTGCGCACGGCGTCGGAAGCCATCGGACGCCAGCGCGCGGAGCTCGCGGCGAGCCTTCACGATTCGCCGCTCGCGCGCGATTTCTCTGCGCGGGCCACGGCCGGCGCCTGGCCGGGCTCATCGGCCGTATCGGCCGCACTGGAGGGTCGCGTGCTGGGCGCTCCTCTGCCCGCTGTGCTCGCCGGACTCCTCTATTCGAACGTGGCGGCCGTGCTCGCGGCGGCGATGAAGATCCTGCGCATCGGCCAGAATGCCACCCAGGCGCTGCTCACGGCTGCCCTGTCCCGCGCACCCCAGCTGGTCGCCGCGGCTGAGGCCATCCCGCTTGACCGCATCGGCTGGTCCAACCCCTGGCTCGACATCGCCTCCGCCCGCCACGAAACCGCCGATTCCCGGCTGTTCATCTCATGAGAACGACGGACCCGTTTGAACAGAAGGCCACGAAGGGAACGAAGCGTCCCGGATCGTGCGGCATCAGCCTTGCAGAACAGAGGCGATTTTCCCGAGTTGATTGAGGCTCGCACCCATCCTGCATCCCGCAGCGCTCTTCGTTCCCTTCGTTATCTTCTGTTCCAATTTTCTCATGTCCTCCCGCAAATCCCCCCGTATCGGCATCGGCGGCCCTGTGGGCTCCGGCAAGACCATGCTCTGCCTCCGGCTCTGCCAGAAGCTGCGCGAGCGCTACTCGATGGCGGTCGTCACGAACGACATCTACTGCTCCGAGGACGCGCAGTTCCTCATCCGGCAGACGGCGCTTCCGCCCGAGCGTATTTCCGGCGTGGAGACGGGCGGCTGTCCGCACACGGCGATCCGCGACGACACCACGATGAACGAGCAGGCCTGCCGCGCGCTCGAGGCGCGGTTTCCGGATCTGCAGCTTCTGCTCGTGGAGAGCGGCGGCGACAACCTTACCGCGACTTTCTCGCCGGAGCTCGTGGACGCGTTCATCTACGTGATCGACGTGGCGGAGGGAGACAAGATCCCGCGCAAGGGCGGGCCGGCGATCCGCTTCAGCGACCTGCTCATCATCAACAAAATCGACCTCGCCCCGCTGGTGGGTGCGGACCTCGGGGTCATGGAGCGTGATGCAGCGAAGCAGCGCGGTGCGCGGCCCTTCCTGCTGTGCGATCTCAAGCGCGAACACAACCTCGACGCCGTGATCGCCTGGATCGAACGCCAGGTGCTCTTCGCGGAGGGGGAGAAGCGAGGAGCGAGGAGCGAGGAGCGAGAATAGGAAGTGCGGCGCCCGCCGTCGCGGGCACTGTGGATTCATTCTCGATTTTCGATTCGTCTCGTGAGCATCGGGCGAGCCTGCACCCTTTGGATACGAAGCCGCCGCACTTGGCGGCTCGTCTGCGCGAGGCGCCCATTCTCGCTCCTCACTCCTAAATTCTCTATTCTTTGACTTGCTGATGACTTTTTCCGGACACCTTCACCTTGAAGCGTCCCGCGCAGCGGACGGGCGGACGGTGCTGTCGCGGCAGTCGTTCCGGGCGCCGTTTCACCTGTCGAAGCCATATTGGGACGGCGTGGCGCTGCACGTGCAGGTGGTGAATCCGACCGCGGGCATGCTCGAGGGCGACGAATTGGAGACCGAAGTCGTGGTAAACGTGGGCGCCTCGCTGCTCGTGACGACGCCCTCGCACGCGCGCGCCTTCCGGGTGAAGGGCGAGGGTGGCGTGACGAACCACCAGAAGCTGCATGTGGCGGCCGGCGGCTGGCTCGACTGGTATCCCGAACCCCTCGTGCCCCACGCGGGGTGTGATTATCGGCAGGATACGAAGATCGATCTGGAGCCGGGTGCGGCGCTGTTCTTCTGCGAGTCCCTCGGGCCGGGTCGGGCGGCGCGAGGCGAGACTTGGGCATGGCGGCGCTTGGAACTGCGGCTTGCGGTGCGTCTGGCAGGCGTGCTCCTGCTCAGTGAACGCTACGCCCAGGATGCGGACGATGCGTCGCGCCTAGCGGAGATGGCAGGTCACCCGTGCGCCTGGCTCGCCACCTGTGTGATCGTCGCATCAGGCGTCGATGCCGCGGCGTGGGACGAGCTTCGGGCGCTGCATAACCCTCCGCTCTGGCTCGGCCTCAGCCGCCTTCCGAGTGCGGATGCCTGGACGCTCCGCGTGATCGCTCCCGACGGTCAGTCCCTTCGCGATGCGCTTGGCCGGATACGGGCTTTGTTGAGTCCTGTGATGCCCGGCCTGAACGTATCCCTGCGCCGAGTTTGACGGACCGCGGCTGAGCTCTGATGTCTGATCGCCGGAATCAGCCTGGCTGCCCCGATTCGAGGTCGTAGAGCATGCGCCAGAGGCGATCGAGTTCGCCGCGTTCGACGACCTGCAGCGGGGTCGAGCCCCCGAAGGCCTTGTTGGGCTGCTTCAGCCAGCGCCCGATCTCGGCGGGCTCCATCACCCGCGAGAGTCCGTCGAGCAGCCGATCCATCTCCACCAGCGCCTTCTCCTGCTTGGGCGACGGCGCTTCGCCCTGACTCCACTTCGCGACCGAACGCGGGGAAAAGCCCGTCAACCGCACCAGCAGCGGCTGCGGGAGCTGGAAGGCCTCGCGATAGTGGCGAAGCAGCGCCGGGTAGTCCGTCGCTCCGCCGCGATGGGCGAAGCGGAATTCGCCGGTCACGCGCTTCTTCGTCGCAGGCTTCTTTGTCTTCGTCGCCATGGTCGTCTTTTCTGCCTGCAGTAAAACCTGCAAAAATGCAGGTGTCAAGCGGGCGGGGTCTTTGTCAGGCGGGCGAGCTTTTCGCCTTCGACGACGCAGAGGCGGTCGCGGGTCCGTGGGCCGGGGAAGACGACGACGTTGACACCGGCCCACACGGCCGAGGAGCGCGCGAGCAGGCCGTCGGCGCCGGCGGTGGCGATGGCGCGTCCGAGGGCCTGGGAGTCGCTCTCGCCGCCCGCCTGCTGGACCTTTCGCCAATCCTCGGCGGCGGAGGCCTTGAGCGTGTACTGCAGCGCGCGCCGGATCTCCGGGATCGTCAGGTCGACGATACGCTCGAGGCGCGCCTCGATGGCCACGAGCAGGCGCGGGCTCTTGGTCTGGATGCCGTAATAGCGGTCGTTGGCCTTGCTCTCCTCGAGCGCCGTGGTGTCGCTCGTGCTGCCGTACAGCGCCGCGATGCCGGGCCGGTTCCAACGCCCTCCCCTGCGCTTCGCCCCGTCACCGCTGAGGATGTCCTTCGCGCCGGGAAAGTCGGTGGTCTGAAACCGGAAGAAGGTGCCGCTCCTGGGCTTGAACCATTCCGGATGCGCCGCCAGCGCCGCCGCGAACTCGGCGAAACGGGGGTTGGGGAGCGTGCTGGGACGAGGCATGGCGGGGCTGGCTCCGTCCGAAATTGAACCACGGAGACACAGAGGGCACGGAGAAAACCCGCTTTTCGGGAGCTCGGAATCGATTCACGAGCGGAATCTTTGGGTTTCGAAATCCGATCTCTGTGCTCTCTGTGCCTCCGTGGCTCAAATCGTCGGCATCACGTTTCCGCCGCTGACGGGGATGTAGGCGCCGGTGATGAAGCTCGCGAGGTCCGAGGCGAGGAAGGCGACGACGTTGGCGATCTCCTGGTCGGTGCCGCGGCGGCGAAGCGGGACGCCGCGGTCGTAGGCCGCCTGCACCTCCGTGCCGTTTGCCCGGTCGCGGTCGCTCACGGTCCAGCCGGGCGCCACCTGGTTCACGGTCACCTGGTGCTCGCCGATCTCCTTCGCGAGCACGCGCATCACGCCGTCCAGGCCGCGCTTGCCGGCGACGTACGCCGACTGGGTCGGACCGTTCTGCATCGCGCACTCGGTGTTGATCGCGATGTAGCGTCCCCACTTTTTGGCGACGAGCGCCGGGACGAAGGCCTGGGCGAGGTGCACGGATTGCAGCACGCAGGAGCGAAACTGGCTCTCGTAGTCGGCGGCGTCCTGCTCGAGCAGGGGTTTCCAGGCGTACTGGATGACCGCGTTGGCGACGAGGATGTCGGGATCGCCCCGCCAGGCGCATACGGCGTCGCGCAGGGCGAAGATCGAGTCGCGGGAGGTCACATCCGCCTTGAAGACCCGGGCCTGCCTGCCGGTCGCGGCGATGTCGGCGGCCACCTTCTCCGCGGAGTCGGGGCTGTTCAAATATGTGAGCGCCACGTCGGCGCCGCAGGCCGCAAGCGTGCGCGCCATCACGCGCCCGAGTTGTCCGCTCGCACCCGTGACGAGCGCGAGGTGGCCGGAGAGATCGAGGGAGAGAGGAGAGGTCATGAGGGAAAGAAGCGAGGAGTGAGGAGCGGGAATGATGAATGAGCCTTCGGCTTGGGGAAATGAATCGGCGAATTGCGGGAGGAGTTTGGAGTGGGGGGCTCGCGGATGTGAGGTGGAATGCTCCTAGATTCTAGCTCCTAAATTCTAGCTTCTCCCCTCACCTACATCGTCCAGGGTTTCGCATGCACGTCGACCTCGTCGGACCAGCGGCGCTGGAGGGCGGTGAGGTCCTCGATGAGGTCCGCGGGGAGCGGTTCGATGCTCTTGGCCCGGGCGAAGCGCAGGTAGGCGTCGAGGTGGGGCTGGCGGCTCGCGGAGCCGACGGTGGCGATGACCTGGGGAAAACTGAAGGCGAAGCGCACGCAGAATTCCGACCAGTCGGCGATGCCGGAGCGTTCGAAGATCGGGGCGACCTCCACGGCGCGCTGCTGCAGGTACGGCACCCAGGCCGCACCCGGGACGTCGCGCAGCGTATGCACCGGGGCGCCGCAGACGGTGCGCATCGCGATGACCTTTGCGTCGCGCTCGCGGATGAGGTCCCAGAGCGGATTGGCCGCGAAGCGCTGAAGCGGGTTGAGATAGAAGATGAAGGCGTCGATCAGTGGGTCGGTGTAGCCCGCCTTCAACGCCTCGTACGGGATTTGCGAGGTCCAGGGGAAGACTTCCATCACGAAGCGCCTCACCAGACCCTCGTCTTTCAGACGCCGGAAGTCGTCATAGCACGGGCCGCCGCGACGGAAATCCTCGGCGTATTGACCGCCCAAACACAGCTGGCCGACGTCGATGTGGTCGAGCCCGAGCGGCTCCAGATTCTGCCGGATGTTCGCGCGCAGCTCGTCGAGATTGTTGTGGCCAATCTTGACGATTAGAGGCGGGACTTTTGAGCGATCCTCGTCGAACGCCCGCCCCAGGACCTCCAGGGCATCGTCATATTGCCGGCTCGTGTGGAACCAGACACCCGCGTCCATCGCCGCGCGTGCGATGCGGACGCGGTCGGCGGCCGGGATGCGGGCGTCGCCAAGCCTGGTTGTGCCGTAGACGTAGCGGGAGAGTCGAAGGGGCGCTTGCATGCCCCCAGCCTTTCCATCGACCGCCGTCGCTCAACTTCGGCAGGACTATTTCATGAGAGTGGACGGGCTCAGACGGAGCGCGTCGGGAACGCCGCAAGAAACGGCGCGAAGCGAAGGAGCGGGCCGAGGATTTTTTCATGGGACGGATCGGAGGAAAACACGTCGCGGGCCAATCCTCCGATTCCGTCCCGCGAAGCCTACTGCCCGAGCAGCGACCCGATGGCGGCCTTGCCGATGATGCTCCAGAGGTCGCTTGAGTTCGGTTTCACCGGAGTGCCGGAGAGCGTGAAGGTCGACGACATCGTGTTGTACCCCTTGTCGTCGGTCTGGCCGCTCAGCAGGTTCGCGCGGTTCATCAGGTAGGCCATCTGGTCCTTCGCGGCCAGTTGGAGGGTGAAGCTCATCTGCTGGTTCTGGATGGGCACCCCGGCCTGATACGTGATCTGCCCGCTGCCGGTCACGCGCGTGTCGGGAGACAGGAACTCGAGCTTCGTGACCTTCAGGTTGAGGTCCGCCCCGCGCTCGGCGTGCAGCGTGAAGGTGTCGAAGGGCAGCTCGTTGAGCTTTTGAGCGAGATCGGCGACGGCGACCGTGCCCTGCGAACCGCGGGCGGCGCCAAAGAGGCCGACGAGCGTGGAGACGACGTTGACGGCCGTGCCGGTCTTCCGACCGAGCGCGCGCAGCACGCCTTGGGAACCCGTCACGTCAAACGAACCCCGGACGGACTGCGCGAGCGCGCCGAGGTTGGCACCCTGCCCCTGTAGGTCGGCGTTCACGGAGACCTTGGATTCCAACTGCGGCGGGTCGTCCGGATCGGCGGCCTTGAGGAATGCGCCGACGTCGAAGTTCGTGACCTTCACCGTGGATGTGAGGTTGTAGGGCTGCGGTTGATGCGCGTCGAAGGTCACGGCCGCGCCGACCTGGAACGGGTTTCCGTTCAGGCTTCCGGAAAGGCCGTCGAGCGCCAACCGCGTAGGCGTCGCCTCAGCCGAGCCTTTGATGCCGCTCACGATGTAGTTCGTCCCGTGGGTGATCTTGTCGAAGCGCACCTGGACCTTGCCCGAGGCCCCGGTCCAGAACGGATGAGTGTCGCGTGCTGGGGCCGGTGCCTGGGAAACGGCCGGGGCCGATTCGGAGCCTGTCGCCCCGACGGATTCTTGCGCGGCGGCGGGCTGGGCCGTGGTGTCGGCCTGCGGTGCGAGCGCGGCGAGCGCCTTGAGGTCGTCGACGAACAGGTTGGAGCTGGTGATCGTGCCGTCGAAACCGATGGTGCCGTTGGCGCGTGAGAGCGTGCCGTCGACCAGCACATCGGAGGTGCGGCCGCCCTTGGTGAGCTTGAAGGGAATGTGCAGGCGGTCGGCGCCTCCGCCGCCAAGCGAGGCGTCGACACCGAGGTCCACGTCGCCGAGCGGCTGTCCTCCATTGGCGGATACGAGATTCCGGATCGTGAGGCTGGCCTTCGCGCGGATGAGGTTGGAGAGGGTGGCGTCGAAGGTCGAATCGAGCACGCCACCCGAAAGCGCCACGCCCGCCGGGGCGGCCGGCTGGCGCATGAGGGCAGGCAGGTCCACGTGCAGGGTGCCCTTGGCGGCGATCTCATGCGAGGCGCCGAGTCCCGCCGCGCCGGAGGCGGCCAGGTGCAGGACTGGATGCGTGCCGTCGGTGACGTCGAGGCGCGAGACTTCGTAGTGCACCGTGTCGTCGCGGTCCGCGGCGTTGAACTCGGCGCTGAGGTCGAGCCCGCGCAGGAGCGGCCTGCCGGCGAGCACCACGCCAACCCCGTGCAGCTCCACGGGCTTTGTCGTGGAAATCCGAATATCCTTGAGGGAGCGAAGCCCGATCGTGAACGACGCGCCCTGGAGTTCGCCCGACAGGCGCGCGTTCGGGACATAGGTCTCGGCCCAGCTCAGCGGGACGGCACCGAGCTCGATCCGCGCGAGGTCGCGGGCCGGATCGGCCGGCGCAGCCGAGAGCACGCCGAGGCGGAGCGACACCGGCTGAAGGAGCGCAAACGCGAGCAGAGGGGTCCGGGTGCCGCGCATCACGGTCGTCGCGGCCCGGTCCACCCGAAGGGTGCCGTCTGAGAAGGTGCCCTCGGAACTGGTTTCGATTGTCAGCGGGCCGGTCGGCACGGGAAGGAAGGGCTTTAGGGCGCTGACGACGTGCGAGGTGAGCGCGTAGGAATACGCGATGACGGGCTTGCCGGTGAGCTGGGTGACGCGCGCGTGTGCTTCGCCACCGATCCGGTCACCCTGCGGCGTGACCACGTCAAGTCCGGCGACGGTGGCGGCGACCGCATCGGGCGAATAATCGACCGACGGACTGACTTTCAAGGTGAGCCCCTGGACAATGGATTTTCCGTTCTGGGCGATCGTGAGCCCTTGGACGACGACGGGTGAGGTCGGCGTGAGCTTCACGTGGCTGCCATCCGGCGTAGCGGCGACGTCGAACGCGAGTGAGAGCGTGCCTTCCTTGATGCTGACCGCCTTCGCAAGGGGCTGGGCCCAGACGAGCGGAAGCCTGGAGACGATGATCGACGCGAGTTCGCGGTCCGGATCCTGGAGGCTGACCTTGCGTGACTGGAGGGCATAGCTGACGGGCTGAGTGCTGGTGATTCGCGCGAGCGCGGCGCCCTGACCGTCGCTGACCACGAGCGAGAAGCGGGCCAGCCTGGCCACTTGGTTGGCGACCGATCCGTCGAAGGTGGCTTGCAAGGCCATGGAGCCGACCTGCGACAGGGTGTTGGAGAGGCGCTCGAGATGGGCGAGGTGCGCGTCGATGCGGCCGTTCGTCGATGCGGCCTGGGATGCCGGGTCTGCAGTGAAGGTGCCGGAACCCTGGACCGCGAGGTCGGGAAGGTTGAGGCCACGGGTGAAGGCCGCGAGTCGATCGCCCTGCAGGCTGAGTTTCCACGAGCCGGCAATGCGACGCGTGGCACCGTCGTAACGCCCGTCGACGCCGACGAGCGGGGCGCTCGAGCCGTCGTGGTCGTCGGCGAGCGCGACCGAGTAGGTTTCATTGCCCGCAGTCCGGGCGACGCTGGCGGCGAGCTTGAACTGATCGTCGGGCAGCGAGGGTCCCTTGGCGGAGGCGAGGCCGTTAATCTCAACGGCGTCGACATGGCGATCGGCGGCGATTCGCACGCCGAGGGTGCCCGAGGATTGGGCGGAGGCTAGAGGTGCGTCTTTGGAGGCGTTGGTGAACGTGGCGGTCCACGTGATCGTTCCCCGCGCGCCGGTCGCGAGGGAGTGGACGTCGACTTTAAAGTCGGCGGACTGCGCGCGGGGCAGGAGGACGCGCCCGGAGATCCTGGCTTGCGCGATTGAGAGATCGACGGGGAGCACCACCGCGTTCAACAGTCCGTCAAAGGGCGCGGCGGATTTAGCGGTCGGCTGAACGGCCGCGGCCGTTGTCGAGGAGGATCCGGCTGGCGTGGTTTGACCGGCGTACGTGGCGGCGGCACGGGCGTTGCCGCCGGCGGGCTCAGCTGACCGCAGGTCGGCGACGAGCCCGGAGACCTGGAGGTCCGCGACGGTCACCCGGCGACGGAAGAGGTAGTTCCAAACAGAATACCGCGCCGTCGTATGCTGCACGGAGATCACTCGCCCTGCCTGCACCACGCGGATGTCGCGCAGGTCGGCGGAGGACAGCCCCGCGGAAACCCGCCCGATGGAAATCTGCGTGCCGGCGATGCCGGCGACCGCCTTGCGGGCGGCCCAGGTCTGGATGGTCGGCGTGAACGCCAGGACCAGTGCGATTGCCAGGAGCGCAGCGCAGAGACCTGCGAGTGCGGCAATGACTTTGAGTGTTTTCATGGTACCGAATGTACGTCGGAAGGCGTTAGTAGAAGAGGGACGACGAACTGGCTCAAGACGGCTCCCGCGAGCCCGAAGTTCCGGGGCTCGGCGACTGTTTCAGAAACGGCACGGAACCGCGCGATCAACGGGAGTGCGCCAAAACAAAACGTTCGCAGGCGGCAAAGACCGCGCTGCGAACGTGAAAGGAGTTGCCGTTGGGCGGCGCCCGTCGGGAGTGGCTCAGTGCTTGCGCTTCTTGAGAGCGAGCTGGGCGACGGAAAAGCGAACAATGCCCTCGAGGCGTTCGACTTCCGCGGGCTCCAGGGTGGAAGCCTGCTTCAGGGCGTCCTGAGCGCGCTGGATGGCTTTCTCCACGGCGTCGGGATCGATGAGGTCCTCGCGGACCGCGTGTTCGGCGAGGACCGAGACGCGGTCGCCTTCGATCTGGGCGAAACCGCCGGCGACGGCGAGCATCACGGTCTGGCCATCCTTGGACACCCGGAGCTCACCTTCATTCACCTGGGTGAGCAGCGGGATGTGGCCGGGCAGGATTCCGACTTCGCCCTCGACGGTCGGAATGACGACCGACTCGACCGTGTCGCTGTAGACGCGGGCCTCGGGCGTGACGATTTCGAGCGTGAGCGGCATGGTGCAGCCTTATTTCTTTCCGGCGGCCTTGAGCACTTCGTCGATCGTGCCCTTCATGTAGAAATCGCCCTCGGGGACGTCGTCGAGCTGACCGTCGAGGATCATCTTGAATCCGCGGATCGTCTCCTTGACGGGCACGTAGGTGCCGGGGATGCCGGAGAACACTTCGGCCACGTGGAAGGGCTGGGAGAGGTAGCGCTGGATCTTGCGGGCGCGGTACACGGTGAGCTTGTCGTCGGGCGAGAGCTCATCGAGACCGAGAATCGCGATGATGTCCTGAAGGTCCTTGTAGCGCTGCAGCACACGCTGCACTTCGCGGGCGACGGCATAATGCTCCTCGCCGACGATGTCGGTCGTGAGCGCCTTGGAGACCGAGGCGAGCGGATCGACGGCCGGGTAGATGCCGAGGTCGGCGATGGAACGCTCGAGCACTACGGTCGAATCGAGGTGGGCGAAGGTGTTCGCCGGAGCCGGGTCGGTGAGATCGTCGGCGGGCACGTAAACGGCCTGCACGGAGGTGATGGACCCCTTCTTGGTGGAGGTGATGCGCTCCTGGAGCACGCCCATCTCATTGGCGAGCGTCGGCTGGTAACCCACCGCGGACGGGGAGCGGCCGAGCAGAGCGGACACTTCGGAACCGGCCTGGGAGAAGCGGAAGATGTTGTCGACGAAGAGCAGCACGTCCTGGTTCTTCTCGTCGCGGAAGTACTCGGTCATCGCGAGCGCCGAGAGGGCGACGCGCATACGGGCGCCCGGGGGCTCGTTCATCTGGCCGTACACCAGCGCCACCTTGGACTTGGAGAGGTCCTTCTGGTTGATGACACCCGCTTCGGACATTTCGTGGTAAAGGTCGTTGCCCTCGCGGGAACGCTCGCCCACGCCCGCGAACACGGAATAGCCGCCGTGCTGCTTGGCAATGTTGTTGATGAGCTCGAGGATGACGACCGTCTTGCCCACGCCCGCGCCGCCGAAGGCGCCGACCTTGCCGCCCTTGAGGAAGGGGCAAATCAGGTCGATGACCTTGATGCCCGTCTCGAGGATGTTGGCCTTGGTGTCCTGGTCGACCAGAGCCGGGGAGGGACGGTGGATCGGATAACGCTTGGTGAAATTGACCGGACCGCGGCCGTCGACGGTGTCGCCGGTCACGTTGAAAATGCGGCCCAGCACGCCCTCGCCGACGGGGACGGTGATGGGATTGCCGGTGTCGACGACCTCCATGCCGCGCTTCAGGCCTTCGGAGGACGACATGGCGATCGCGCGCGCGACGCCGCCGCCGAGGTGCTGTTGGACCTCGAGCGTGAGCTTCTCCTGTTTCCCGGCGACGGGAAAGTCAACGGTGAGCGCCTGATAGATGGGCGGAATGGCGTTCTCCGCGAACTGGACGTCGACCACGGGGCCGATGATTTGGAGGATCTTGCCGGTATTCATTTTAAAAGGACGAATCGGGTGTGGGTTGTGTTAAGCGTTCGCGAACTGGGCGGCGGCGATCTCGAGGATTTCCTGGGTGATCGCGGCCTGGCGCGCCTTGTTGTACTGGAGCGTGAGGTCGCCGAGCAGCGTCGTGGCGTTGTCCTTGGCGGTCTTCATCGCGACCATGCGCGCACTGTGCTCGGAGGCCTTCGCGGAGAGCGCGAGCTGGTGGACCTGGCGGTTGACGTAATACGGCAGGAGCGCCTCGAGCACCGTGTCGGCTGAGGGTTCGAAGAGCATCTCGCGGTCGTCGGTGCGCGCGGAGACGGCTCCCGAATTGGACTCACGCGAATCGAGGAACTGGCGGAGGCTTCCGAGAGGGAGCACGGGCCGGCAGATGGGCTCCTGGACGAGCGTGTTCTTGAAGCGCGGATAGATGACCTCGAGGGTGTCGATCTCGCCCGCGAGGTACTTGCCGATCATGAATTCGACGGCGACCTTGACCTCGGAGAACGGCACGCGGTCGTGCAGCGGGAAATCGGCGAGCAGGTTGCGGCGCGTGCGGGCGAGGAACTGGGTGCCCTTGCGTCCGATGACTACAAACTTCGCGGGCGTCTGGATCTCGGCGACCAGCTTGAAGAGGTTGGCGTTGAGCGGACCGCAGAGGCCCTTGTCGGTCGTGATGAGAAGGATGCCGCGGACCTTCACCTCGCGCTTCACGAGGAACGGGTGCTGCGACTCGTCCACCTTCGAGGCGAGGGCGGCGAGCATGTCGGCGAGCAGCTGCGAATACGGCCGTCCGGCCATGGCCGCCTGCTGCGCCTTCTTCATCTTGGAGGCGGCGACAAGCTCCATCGCCTTCGTGATCTGGCGGGTGTTCTTGACCGACTTGATGCGTCGCCGGATGTCGCGTGTGGAAGCCATGGTTCAGTGGGCTGAAGGACGGTGAGGCCGAAAGCCGGTTAGGCCTTGAAGCCCGCCTTCCACTCGTCGCAGGCGGTCTTGAGCTCGGCGTCGAGCTCGGCATCGATGGCGGCCTTGGTGCGGATCTTGTCGAGCAGGGGCTGCTTGCGGGTGGTGAAGAATTCGCGGAGCTTGGCGGAGGCGCCGACGATCTTCTTCACGTCGATGTCATCGAAATAGTTCTTCTGCATTGCCCACAGGAAGGTCGCCTGGAGCTCGATCGGAATCGGATTGAGCTGGGGCTGCTTGAAGAGCTCGACGATGCGCCCGCCGCGGTCCAGCTGGGCTTTCGTCTTGGCGTCGAGGTCGGCGCCGAACTGGGCGAAGGCGGCGAGTTCGCGGAACTGGGCGAGTTCGCCCTTCAGCTTTCCGGCGACCTGCTTGGTAGCCTTGATCTGGGCGGAGGAACCGACGCGGGACACGGACAGACCGACCGAGACGGCCGGGCGGATGCCCTGGTTGAAGAGGTCGGTTTCGAGGAAGATCTGGCCGTCGGTGATCGAGATGACGTTCGTCGGGATGTAGGCCGAGAGGTCGCCCGCGAGCGTTTCGATGATGGGCAGCGCGGTGAGCGAGCCCTTGCCGTCGAGGCGCGCGGCGCGCTCGAGCAGGCGGCTGTGGAGATAGAACACGTCGCCGGGGAAGGCTTCGCGGCCGGAGGGGCGCTTCAGAATCAGCGAAATCTGGCGGTAGGCCACGGCGTGCTTGGAGAGATCGTCATAGACGATCAGTGCATCCATGCCGTTTTCCATGAACCACTCGCCCATCGCGGCGCCGGAATACGGGGCCAAGTATTGGTTGGCGGGATTGTCGGCTGCGGGAGCGGCGACGATGATCGTGTACTCGAGCGCACCGGCCGCCTCGAGGGCGGTCATCGTGCGGACGATGTTCGAGTTCTTCTGGCCGATCGCGACGTAGATGGAATAGACCGGGCGGAAATTCTTGTCGCCGGAGGCCAGGCCGATGCGGTTGATGCGGGCCTGGTTGATGATGGTGTCGATCGCGATCGTGGTCTTGCCGGTGCCGCGGTCGCCGATGATCAGCTCGCGCTGGCCACGGCCGATCGGAATCATCGAGTCGATCGCGGTGATGCCGGTGAACAGGGGCTGGGAGACCGACTTGCGCACGATGATGCCGGGGGCGATTTTCTCGACGGGATAGAACTCCTTGGAGTCGATGGGGCCCTTGCCGTCGACCGGCTGGCCGAGGGCGTCGACCACCCGGCCGAGCAGCGCCTTGCCCACGGGAACGGAGAGCAGGCGGCCGGTCGTCTGGACCTCATCGCCTTCCTTCAGGCCGGCGACGTCGCCGAGGATCACGCAGCCCACCTCGTCTTCTTCGAGGTTGAGCGCGATGCCGATCGCTCCGCCGGGGAACTGGACCATCTCGTTGTACATCACGTCGGACAGGCCGTCGATCTTGGCGACGCCGTCGGCGATTGCGCGGATGGTGCCGGTGTTCTTCTTGACCGACTTGGTCGAGAGTTTGGCGATCTGTTGTTCGATTTGCTCGAGAACGGTGCTCATCGGAGAGGGTCAGGTTTGAGGAGTAGGGCTGTCGTTTGTTGAAAGTCAGCTGGCGTTGGCGAGGGCCTGGAGGCGTCCGGCAATGGAGGCCTCATACACATCGTCGCCCACGCGCACGCGAAGGCCGGCGATGAGGCCGGGATTCGCCTTGGAGGCGGCGGTGATCGTGCGTCCGTAGTGCTGGGTCATTGCGGCGGCGATCGACTTGAGCACGGAGGCTTCCACCGAACCCGCGTGTTCGACGAGAGCGACGCGGCGGGCGAGCTCGATGGCGACCAGGCGGTGGTAGGCCTTGAGTACGAGCACCGCGTTGGCAGGGGCGGTCTTCTCGACGTAGGCGAGCACGCCCTGGACGCGCTCCGCGGACACGGTGCCTTCGGCGAGGCTCAGATTGAACAGGTGCCGTGCGAGGGTCTGGGCTTGCTTCGTGGCGGCGGACATGGCGCAGGGTCTCAGACGTTGGTGAGCTCTTTGGCGGCGGCCTCGTTGAAGCGGCTGCGCTCAAAATCGGAGAGCTCCTTGGCGAGAACCTTCTGGGTCGTGGCGACGACCAGGCGGGCGATTTCGCCGCGCGTTTCCTGCATCATCTTCTTGCGCTCGAGCTCGATAGCCTGCTGGGCCTTCACGATGATCTCGTTGGCGCGGTCGGTCGCGGCCTTCTGCTCGCGCTCGGAGAATTCCTTTGCGGCGCGACGGGCGTTGTCGACGACCTGGGCGGCCTCGGCATGGGCCTTCTGGAGAATCTGGAGGGTCTCCTGGTGGGTGGCGGCGAGCTTCGCCTTGATGTCGGCGGCGTCCTTCAGGCCCGTCTCGATCTGCTTCTGCCGCTGCTGCAGCGTGGCGGCCACGGGCTTGAAGGCGAAGCGCCACAGCACGAAGACGACGATGGAGAAGTTGATCGCCTGAGCCAAAAGGATCGGGCCATCGATGCCGAATTCGTTCAGGATCTGAGTGACGCCACCGGCGGATTGCCCGGCAGCTTCAGCGAGGGGGAGCAGCTCGACGATCATACGTTTGAAAGGTCAATGGGCGCCGGAGGCGGAAGGCCTGCCGGCGCCACTAAAGGAAGACTTACTTTCCGAGGAACAGGGAGTAGAAGGCGATGGCCTCGACGAAGGCCATGCCGATGATGCCCTGCACGAGGATCTTGCCCGAAGCGCCGGGATTGCGGCCGACGGCCTCGACGGCCTTGGTGCCGACGAAACCGACGCCGAGAGCGGCGCCGAGACAGCCGAGCGCGCCCTGGATGCTGCCAGTCATTTCAGCGATGGTGTGGATCATGATGGTTGGTGGTTGATGGTTGAGAGAGCCTCCGTGCACGCAGTGAAGCATGCTCCCGAAGGCAAAGGGGTTAGTGATGCTCCGCGGCGCCCTCGTGGTGGTCGTCGCCGTGGTTGCAGATCAGGCCGATGTAGACGGCAACGAGCAGCGTCCAGACGAGCGCCTGGACGACGCCCACGAGCATCTCCATGAAATAGAAGGGAATCGGAAGCCCCCACGCGCAGATCGCGGACATGGAGTGCATCAGGTTCTCACCGCCGAAGATGTTGCCGAAGAGACGGAAGGACAGCGAGACGGGGCGGAACGCGATGGAGATGATCTCGATCAGGCCGACACCGAAGAAGATGACAAATAGCGGGTAATAGATCACGGCCGGCACGTCGCGTTTGTCGGCCTTGTTGCCGAAGATATCATAGAGGACGGCCTTGGGGCCCGCGTAACGGAGGATGAAGTACAGCCAGGCGATCATGCAGACGCCCGCCATTGCGAAGGTCATATTCATGTCCGCGTTGGCCGGGCGCACGAGCTCCATCCATTCGCCGTGTTCGAGCACCTTGATGCTACCGACGCCGGGGATGAGGCTGCTCCAGTTCTGGATGAGAATGAACGTGAAAAGACCGATCAGAAGGGGGAATGTCGGACCGGCGGCCTTCGGCCCGACGATCGGGGCGAAGAGATCGCGTATACCCTCCACTAGGGATTCCACAATCGACTGGCCCAGCCCCGGGATCAGCTTAGGACGGCCCACCGCGAGGCGCACGATGACGATGAGCGCGATCGCGATGACCCAGCTGTAGACCATGCTGTTCGTGACCGGGAGGCCCAGCAGGTGGAATAGCGGCTCCGCCGCAGGGTTCAAACCGGCGTGCGCCTCCGCCGCTGACGCGGGTGCCGCGGTCAGGAGGGTGGCAAGAGCTGCGAGGGCCATGGAGAGTGTGCGTCGCATGTGGGTCCGTGCGGGGAAAATGGTACCGCTAGGGCTTGCTGCCGGGGCGGCAAACGCGATCTATCCGTTTCTGGCGATAATTCAGGCTTAACATACTCGACGCGTCACTTAGAAGTATTCCGAATAGTTAAGGCTATAGCGGTTGATCATCAACAAAGTCGAAAAAGCTTCGCCCCGTGCGCCGAACGCCTATTTGAGACGGGCATGGGCTATTTCGATCGCTTCAAGAAACGGAACCAACCACCGGCGTCCTCCCCTGCCCCTGTTTCCCCGTCCGCATCGAATTCCGGCGCGGGCGTACCGACCCCCTCCGAGGAGTCCAAGGCGGCCTCGCTGCTGCCGGTCGGCCCGCGCCTGGCCGAAGCTCGTAATCGCCTGGAATCAAAGGATCTAGCTGGCGCGATGGCCCTTTATGAGGAGATCCTCGCGGAGGCCGGAGATCGGGCCGACGTGCTGGTGGCCATTTCCGGGGACCTCGGAACCCATGGGCACCTGATCGAAATCGTCGAGATGATCGCCCCCCGTTACGATGCCCAGCGCCATGGCCCGGCGACCGGCATCAACGTGCTTCAGGCCTACCTCGGGCTCCGGGATGCGGATGCCGCGCGGCACGTGCTGGACATCCTGTTTTCCCTGAATCGTCCCGACCTCGAGGAACGGCTCTTTGGATTCTCCAACGCGATTGCCGAGTTGATGCACGACGCCGGCAGCGCCCAGGCGCGCCCGACGATGCTCCCGCCCGAATCGGTCGCGAACGAACCGGGTGTGACCAAGATCAGCATGATCAGCATCAGCAAGCCGATTTGGTTCTACGGCCTGGAACCGATCGCCGCCGAGGTCCTGCCGCCCAAGTCGGGTCGGCTGCGTTCGATCGCCTTCGCGCAACTCTCGCTCCCGGCCCTTCAAGACTGGGAGACCCCTGCCCGGGCGCCGGAACACGAGCTGACCCGTCTGACCCGAGCCATCCCACTGTGGCTTGCCGAACATCTGGCGTTCTCGCCGCTGTACACGAGCATCGCGGTCACCGGCGTCATGGATGAGCCTGAACACGGCCGGCACTACGCGCTGTTTCCGAACGAGTGGACCATCGACCAGCTCAAGCAGCTTGTATCCACAAATGCCGATCCGCTGGATTATGTCGTGACGGGCGCGCTTCGCCAGACGGCGGGCGACTTCGAGCTGGTGCTCCGCTTGTGGGAGGTGAAAAAATTTCGCGAGCGGAAGCAGTTTCACGCCCGATGGACGCCCGCGACGGCGGACGCCGAGCTCGGTTCGCTGCTGCGCGCCGTGAGCCTGTTCATGGAGCATCAGCCCTACCCTGCCGGCCAGGGGGTGAGCTATGCCCCGCCCAGGAATCCGACCGCCCGGTTCGAGACGCTCGCCGCCTCGCTGAGCCTGTTCCTCGCGGAGAAAAAGGTGCTCCCGACCGGCGCGCTGCGCGTCGACGACCTGCTGCCCGGCATCGCCGGGCGGGCTGCGGACAGCGCGATCGACTCACTGGCTTGGTTGACGCTGAGCCGGCGGGCCCGCTCCCTGGGCTTGGCCGTCGACGTGCCGGAACCCACGCTGGCCGACGACCCGCTCGTCGGCCGGGCTCGCGCCCTCGGGAACTGACGGACGCGCGGGCTTGTGGTTCGCGGTGCGACAGGTGACGTTAGGGCTTCCATGCATCCCGCGACCGCAGACCTCAGGATTCGCAGCACCAAGCCCCTCCTCGCCCCGGCGATCCTCGAGGAGGAATATCCGCAGAGCGATGCCAGCGCCGAACTCGTCCTTCGCAGCCGCCGCGAGGTGGGCGACATCGTCCAGGGGCGGGACGACCGTCTGCTCGTGGTCGTAGGGCCGTGTTCGATACACGACACGGACGCGGCGAAGGAGTACGCCCGCCTGCTGATCGGCGCCACGGCGGGACTGGCGGACAGCCTGTACGTCGTCATGCGCGTGTATTTCGAAAAGCCGCGCACGGTCATCGGCTGGCGGGGGCTGATCTCCGATCCGGACCTGGACGGGTCGTTCAGGATCAACCGCGGACTGCGGCTCGCACGCGGCTTGATGGCGGACATCACCGACCTCGGCCTGCCGGTTGGAACTGAGTTTCTGGATACGACCCTGGGCCAGTATTACGCGGATCTCGTCACCTGGGGCGCCATCGGCGCGCGCACGGTGGAGAGCCAGGTGCATCGCGAACTCGCTTCGGGACTGTCGATGCCCGTGGGTTTCAAGAATCGGACGGACGGCAACGTGCGCGTCGCGATCGACGCGATGAAGGCCGCGTCGCATCCGCACTGGTTCCCCTCGCTCACCCGTGAGGGTGCGCCGGCCGTGCTCGAGTCGACGGGTAACGACCAGACGCACCTGATCCTGCGCGGAGGAAGCGCCGGCCCGAACTTCGGCGCCGAGGCGGTGGAGGGCGCCCTCGAGGCCCTGCGCGCGGAAGGCCTGCCTCCGCGGCTGATGATCGACTGCAGTCACGGCAACAGCGGGAAGGATGCGGAGCGGCAGCCGGACGTCGCCGAGGAGGTCGCGCGCCAGATCGAATCCGGACAGGCGGGTCTCTGCGGGGTGATGCTTGAAAGCAATCTTGTCGGAGGGGCGCAGGCACCGGCGGCGCGGCCGCTCGTTTACGGACGGAGCGTCACCGACGCGTGTCTGTCCTGGGAGCGGACGATGCCCGTGCTCGCCCGGCTAGCCGAGGCGGTTCGGGCGCGGCGTTGCCGGAGTACCTGAGGCCCGCTCCGCTGCGGCTGGCGCTCAACGCCGAAGCGGCTGCACGTCCCACCGGCGAATGCCACGGCGGTCGAACTCCAGCCAGCCGATGCTCGCGGGTGAGCCGCCCCGGGGTTTGCTCGCGCTGCCGGGATTCAACCAGCGCACCCCGAGGGGATCGGTCCAATCGCGCGGCGTGTGGGTGTGCCCGTGCAGCACCACGTTTACCCCGCTCGGCGCAAGGTGGGGGGCGATATGGATCAGCTGGCAGCGGAGGCCCCCGCGTTCGAGTGTGAGCTGAAGGGGCCAGCGTTCGTCGGTATCGCAATTTCCGCGCACCACGACGAAGGGACGTTCCAGCGCCGCCAGCTCGAAATAGACGTCCTGCGTCGTGAGGTCGCCGAGGTGCCAGATCTCGTCCGCGTTGCGGAGGAGGTCGGTCAGTCCCGCCGGGACCGAATCATGAGTGTCGGCGATGACCGCGATGCGCATGGAAGGATGGGAATGGGGTGCGAGGCAAAGTCCGCGGCGACCCCGCGGTCGATCATCAAAGCGGTTTCCCTTGGTGAGGCAAATCGGTGCGGGCGGTGGGGTGGCAAGTCCGTGGCGGGAGTCAGGATGGGTTGGCAAAAGCGGCGTCCTTGCGTAAGGCTTCGACCTGCGTCTCCGTTCTCCGATGTCACGTTTCCACGATACGATCACTGCGCTCGCGACTCCGCTCGGCACCTCGGCGGTGGCCTTGGTGCGGGTGAGCGGTCCGGAGTCCCCTGCCCTCGCCCGGGCGTTGTTCGGCCGGGACCTTGCCGACCGCCGGGCCCGGCATGGCGATTATGTCGATGCGGAGGGGCGCCTGGTGGACGACGTGGTCGCGGTGTTCTTCAAGGGGCCCCGTTCCTATACGGGCGAGGACAGCCTTGAGCTCACGTGTCACGGCAACCCCTATGTTGCGCAAAGGGTTTTGGAAGATTTGGTAACGAGGGGGTGTCGGCTGGCTGCGCCCGGTGAATTCACCCAGCGGGCCTTCCTGAACGGACGCATGGATCTGAGCCAGGCGGAGGCGGTGATGGACCTGATCCACGCGCGAAGCGAGCGGGCGCTGGCGGCTGCGCAGCAGCAGATGCGCGGGGCCTTGGGTCGCCGCATGAACGAACTGATCGAGGTGCTGCTCGGGGCGCTCGCGCGCATCGAGGCCTACATTGATTTTCCGGACGAGGATCTTCCCGCGGAGGATCGGAGCCTGGTCGCCGGGATGATTGCCCAGTGTCAGCAAAGGACGCAGGAGTTATTGGCAACCAGTCACTTTGGAGAACTGCTCCGCGAAGGCATCAAGACGGTGATCGTTGGGGAGCCCAACGCTGGGAAGAGCTCGTTATTGAATGCGCTGGTGGGCCGTGAGCGCGCGATCGTGAGCCCGGAGCCTGGCACGACCCGCGATTTCATCGAGGAGTGCATCCAGGTCGGCCCATACCTGCTGCGCCTGATCGACACGGCGGGGCTCAATCCCCACCCGGAGGCAATCGAGCGACTCGGCATGGAAAAGACCCTCGAGCGAGTGGCGGAGGCCGACCTGTTTCTGATCGTGCTCGATCGGACCCGCCCCACCCCCGCCTTCCCCGCGACCCTGGTTGAGCGGATTCACGCCACTAATTCTGTTATCCTATTAAATAAGAGCGACTTAAATAATTCAGAGCCTGACCTGCCAACGATTTGGGCGGAGGTCCCGACCATTGCCTTGTCGGCCTTGCGGGGTGATGGGATCGAGTTGCTCAAGGAGCGAGTGGAAGGGCTGGCGGATGCGTTTCAGGTGACGGTTGGTGATGAACTCATCGCGATCAACTCCCGTCACACGCGTGCGCTCCAGCAGGTGCGTGCGGGTCTGGCGTCGGGGTTGGAAAAGCTCTCAAGCGGCGGGCCTGTTGAGTTGCTGGCCAGCGACTTACGCGACGCCCTTGAGGCTGCCGGCGAGATCGCGGGGCGGGTGGACAATGAACGGATGCTGGACCAGTTGTTCGCGACCTTCTGCATCGGGAAATGAGAGTGCCGGGTGGTGGTGACGTATTGGCTCCCATGAACGTTGAAACTGGCCGAGTGGCTCCGAGGCGCGCGCCCTCCCCTGCCCTGCGGTTTTTGGGCTTGTTGCCCACGCAGGTTCGCCGCTGGTGTGGGATCTGCCCATGAGCGCGACCTTCCACTATCCCAAGACCTTCGACGTCGTCGTTTGCGGGGCCGGCCATGCCGGGGTCGAAGCGGCGCTCGCGGCGGCGCGTATGGGCGCCGAGACCCTCCTGCTGACAGGCAACCTGGATACGGTGGCCCAGATGAGCTGCAATCCGGCGATTGGAGGACAGGCCAAGGGCCAGATCGTCCGCGAGATCGATGCCCTGGGTGGCGAAATGGCGCTCAATACGGATCTTACGGGCATCCAGTTCCGCCTCCTGAACGAATCCAAGGGTCCTGCCGTCCAGTCGCCGAGAGCCCAATGCGACAAGAAGGCCTATCAGTTTCGCATGAAACACACCCTCGAACTGCAGCCGGGCCTGCAGGTGTTTCAGGCGACCGTGACGGGACTGATTTTCGAAGGCAAGCGCGTGGTCGGTTGCCATACCAACCTGGATATCGACTTCGGGGCGCGGACGGTGGTGGTCACCACCGGTACCTTTCTCCGCGGCCTCATGCATATCGGCCAGAACAAGAACGAGGGCGGCCGCCTCGGCGATTTCAGTGCGCGCACCCTCTCCGGGAGCTTTCAGGAGGCCGGGATCGAGCTTCGGCGCCTGAAAACGGGCACCCCTCCCCGACTCCTGGGCCGGTCCATCGACTTTTCGCGGATGGAGGCCCAGCGCGGCGATGAGCGCCCCACGTTCTTTGCGTTTCACGACACCCGGGCTCAGTCCGATTTGTTCCACGTGGAACAATCCGGGGAACAGCGGCTGGGCTGGACGCCCGGATCCAATCAGGTGCCCTGCTGGATGACCTACTCGACCGACGTGACGGCGAAGATTGTTCGCGACAACCTGCACCGCTCGGCCATGTACTCCGGCGAGATCCAGGGCGTCGGCCCGCGGTATTGCCCGAGTTTCGAGGACAAGATCGTGCGGTTCGCCGACAAGCCGCGCCATCTGCTATTCCTGGAGCCCGAGGGACGCTCGACAAATGAGTATTACGTAAACGGGCTTTCGACGTCGCTTCCGTTTGAGGTCCAGCTGGACCTGGTTCATAGCATTCCGGGGCTCGAGGAGGCAGTCCTGCTCCGGCCGGCCTACGCGGTGGAATACGACTTCGCGCCGCCGACGCAGCTGTTTCCGACCCTGGAATCCAAGCTGGTCGAGAATCTGTTCTTCGCCGGTCAGATCAACGGAACGTCCGGTTACGAGGAAGCTGCCTGCCAGGGGCTCGTGGCCGGCGTCAATGCCGTCAACCGCGTCCACGGCCGTCCGCCGCTGGTGATCGGGCGCCATGAGGCGTATATCGGCGTGCTAATCGACGATCTGGTGACCAAGGGCACGAACGAACCGTACCGGATGTTCACGAGCCGCGCCGAGCACCGGTTGCTGTTCAACCATGGCAGTGCCGAGCTGCGGCTCCTTGATCATGCCCGCCAGCACGGCCTGGTGGATTCGGATCGTCTGGATCGCATGCAGGCGAAGCGGAGCCTCGTGGAGTTGTGGACGCGCCGCCTCGAGTCGGATCGCGCGCCGTCCGGACCTGGTTCCTGGGCTGATTTCGTCCGGCGCAACGCTGCGGCCCAAGGACTGCAGGCCCAGGGCGAGGGCAGGGGACTCGCCAGTCTGCCCATGCCCGAGGAACTGCGCGCCGTGGCAGCGGAGGCGCGCGAGGAAATCCTGTATCGGGTCAGTTACGCGGGCTACCTCCAGCGGGAGCTGCGTCAAATCGAGAAATTCTCCGAGCTGGAGCGCATTCATCTGCCGGCAGACTTGGATTATCGCTCGGTGAAGGGGCTTCGGGCGGAATGCGCTCAGAAATTGGCCTCGATGAAGCCCTACACGCTCGGTCAGGCGAGCCGAATTAGTGGGGTAAATCCCGCCGATATCAGCATCCTCATGGTGCTGATGGAATCGCGCCAGCACGGGACCCGCTGAAGAATCGGGTGGGGTGGGGCGTTTGGCCTGGGGCACTGTGATCAGCGAGGTTTTCAGGGAAGACGTGTGAGTTGGTTGGTGGGCTGGAGTGATAAGATGCTAGGAGGCAATAGCTTATAGCAATAAATTCCTGGCGGATGCAGGGGAAAGGATGCCGATCTGCCGGCTAAAAAGGCAAAAATAGTTGACAGTCGTTAAATAAAAACGATCTAAAAGATCGCCCCTTCCGGCTACCCTATGCACCGGTGCTGCGCTTTTCTGGTCACCATCGCCTTGTCACTGGCCTTCGCCTCCGCCCTCGCGGCGGCAGACGGAGGGCAGGGCGCCCGCCGCTGGTCCGCCGATCTGCTGGATTCCGTGGTCAGTCCGCCCGTGCCGTCCCCGGCAGTCGAATCGACCTCTCCGGCAGAGCCGCGCGGCGTGATCCTCAAGACCTACCAGCTGAGGACGGTGAGGGTAGGGGCCTCGGGGCGCTCCCAGACTCTCCTGCAGACCATGGAGCGGCTGCTCCCGCCGGGAAGTTCGCTCAGGACCGATGTGCCTGCGAACTCCCTTCATATTCTGACGACGCCCGAAGCGCACGCCGCCCTCTGGGATTTCATCTCCGCGGTCGACGCACCGCAGGAGCCGGACGCCACCCAGGCGGCCGCCGCGGCCCGTGACACTCAGCTCAAGGGGGCCCTTGAAAGGCTGGCGACGTCGACTCAGCGCACGGACCAGCTTGCCGCCGCAGTCGAGAACCTCAGGCGCGAGCTGTCCCGTCCGCCGGCGCCTCCATCCTCAGAAGGCGCCGTGGCGAGGCTCGGCTGGGCGGGCGGGCTGTCGCTTGCCGCAGCCCTGGTGTTCCTGCTTGGCCTGAGCCTTGTGCGGGTCCGTGCCCGACGGCGAATCTCCGACCTTCCTCCGCCGGCGCCCATCGTCCCGGCCGATCAGATCGCGTTGGCGCTCGCCCCGGCACAGCAGCGACTTCAGCAGGAGTTGATGGGGGTGCTGAATGCGGCCGCGATCCGCATGGAGTCCTGGTACACCGAGCAGGCGGCACAGAGGACTGCGCTCGAGTCGTCCATCGCCGGGGCTGGTGCGCACCTGCTCGCCGAAAACCAGGCCCTGCTCGAGCGCGTGGAGGCGCGATTTGAGACTTCCGCGGCTCGCATCGAGGCGAACGTCCACCAACTGGCCGCCCAGAATGATCGGGTGGAAGCGCTCGCCGGTGAGCTCGAGCACACCGTCCACGAGCTCGATTCGACCAAGGATCAACTCGTCCGCCTGCAGGGCGACCTCGACGACAAGGGCAGGGCGCTCGATGCGACGCGTTCGGCCCTGTCCCAGCGCGAACAAGAACTTACCCGGCAGCAGGCAAAACTCGCGGCCCTGACGCTCATCCTTGAGGAGGGCGGGCCGCTGCCGACGCACGACCCCGCCGTGCGCCTCGAGAAGACCCCTGCAAACCCCGACTTACCCCGTTCACCATGCACGATACCCCAGACCCCCGACCGATCGCCCCGCCCGACGGCGGCGTATTCGTTCCGATTTCTCCCGCCGGACCATCCGGAGACCTGAGCTCGCCCTCAACTCCGGCGCTGTGGGAACGCGTGGAGGCGTTTCGCGACCTCCTCCAGCGCGGCAGCCGGTTGCTCGGCGAGGTCCTGACCTTCACCCGGAACGCCGAGGATGCGCTCGTCGCAATCGAGCGCGAAAAGGTCCGCTTGGATCGCGAGCGACAGGCGTTGGCGGACGAGGCCGCGCATATGCGGGTGGAGGCCGGGGAACGCGCGGCCCACTTGACTGCTTTGCAGGATGAGCTCGCGGCGCTTCGCGCCCGCGTAGACCGAGCGAGCAGTGAGCATTCGTCGGACCGAAAAGCCCTCGAACTGCGGCTCGAAGAGGCGCTCGCCCGGAGCCAACAGCTCGAGCGGGAACTTCAACACCTCAGCGCGAAGGCCTCGAGCGATGCGGCGGCGAGCCGCCTTCGAGAATTTGCCGACCTCGAACAGCGGACTTCTGCGCTCGAACGTGAACTCGAGCAAACGCGTGCGACCCTGAAGAGCGAAAGGGCGCGCCGCGACCGGGCCATATCGCTCATCAAGCCCTCACCCTCGGGGGCTGCACAGGAAAACCTCCAACAAGCGACGCCATGAACCTGCTCAGACTAGTGTCGACTGCGATCGTCGTCACCCCCGCGTTCTGCGGGCCATCCAAGGCCGGCTTGGATACGTCCCCGCACGACGGGGATCGGTCCACCGTGGTCCGTTGTGGCACCCAATCGTATCATCTCGCTTATCATGAAGATGATGAGCGATGGGAAACCGACGAGTTTCGGCTGGTGGGCGAGCCGGATGGCGGTTGGACCGAGCTGGTCACGGTCCAGCGGTTGAAGCCGGACCATGCTGGCACGGTGGCCCAGCTGGTGGAGTTCATCAAAAGCCATCGCGAAGAGGCGGGGTGGGGTGCCGTTCAAGTGGAGGGGCAGGGGCCTCGTGCCTGTGTGTTCGGCGCTGGCATTGCCGCGCGTGGAGGTGAGTCCGCGTTCAAAGTAGTCGGTTTGATCATCGACCGGGGAACGCAGGCGGGACGGTCCGAGCTCGTGGTGATTCATCACACGACGCGACTGCCCAAGGACGAGTCCGCGCGGTTCCCGGCCATTGGTGCCCAGTGGAGGGAACGGTTTCTGCGCCAGGCGGCTCAGGCGAATGCCTCGCTGAAATGATGGACCCGGCCGAAACAAAGCCGCCGCCGCCTACGAGGGAGCCGCCGCATCCCGGGCACTTGTCCGGGCAGGTTTCGGCGCACACCCCGTCGGCCCTGGCGCTTTCGGAGCGCGCGCGGGCCGACGCGTGGAAACTGATCGGCCTCGCGGTCGCGGTGCTCTCGCTGGGTCTCGCGTACCTCACGATCCGCGCCGGCCGCACAAGCGAGCGGGTCTTCGTCATCGATCCGACAGGGAATCTCGTCGCCGGCCCGCTTGAGCGAATGTCGGAAAGCCGGAGCTTCTTCCATCTCACGGCCCTGTATGCGACGAACGCGGCGCTCCAGCGCTCGTCCGAGGGGTTCGATCTTTATGAACTCCTTGGCCTCTACTTCACGCCCAGGGCGGTCCAGAGGCTGGAGGACGATTGGGAGCGCAGCCGCGACGACGTCAGGCAACGCAATCTCCAGCAGAAACCGGTGGTCGAGAGCATCGGCGAACCAATCCGAGGGGGCGACCGGCGTATCGTCGAGGTTCGGGGGCGCCTTGTATCCGCCGGCGCCTACGCCGGCCAGAGCTTCTACGACGAGCTGCCGTATCGACTGGTGCTCACCTTCAAGAAGAACCCGGACATCGCCAGGGCGGGGGCGTACCCCTGGATCTGCGAGGACTTTACCCTGGAGCTTCGGGAGGGCGGTCGATGAGCCGGGGTCGGCCCAATCCATGTGGCGTGCGCGGAGTCGGCGGATCGGGCGCACTTGCCGCCGCGCTCGCCATCGCTCTTGGTGTTGCAACCATTTCGTTCGCCGAGACTTCGGGTCCCGCAGGCATCGTCCAGACCGCGGTGCTCGATGCAATGCATCCGCTGTTCGTGCCGACTCATCCGCGTGTTGCGACGACCATCCGATTTCCCGGGCCGATCGGCGCGCCCGAGGGCAGGGGATTCACGGAGGATGAACAACGCGTTCCCGGGGAATACCTCGTCACGTGGTCCCAGGGGGATTCGCACCTGACGCTCACACCGCTTGAGGGGGCCGGCCCCAGCAACCTCAACGTGCCGTATCAGGGACTCACCTACGTTCTCTATTTTTATCCCGCGGCCAGCCAGTTTCAGGCGGTGGCCAGCCTGAGCCTGAGGCCCGCACCCGAGGGGGGCCTTCAACCCCAGCCACCTCGCGGGGAAGCCGGGTTCCGCGGGGGGCATCCGGGTTCGACTGCACGGTGGCTTGGCTTGATCGACCGGCTCAAGGTGTTGCGAGCGGCCGCTCCCGGACCGCCGATGAACCGGATCGCCGCTGCCTTCGGCCTCGAATGCCTCGACCTCGAACCAACCTCGGACGCCAGTCCGGGCGGACACGGGCAGTTTCGCACCCAGCTTCTCCGCGTCGTGCGCGACGCAGAAACGAACAGTCTCGGATTCGTCGTTCGCATCGAAAACACCTCGGACCGGGACCTGGCGTTTGATGTCTCGAGTTTTTCCGCCAGGGCGGGCGGCATCCGCCTCCCGCAGGTCCTGAGCGATGCACCCGCGACGCTTGAACGGGGGGCGACCACGGAGGCCTATTTTGTCACAAGCTGTCCAGCCAATCGCCGGCTGACAGCGGACAATCGCTGGATCGTCTCCGTCGCGCTTTCCGCCCCCAGGATCAATCCAGCCGCCGCTGTCATCACGACCTTTGACGGAGATGGCGGCCAGGTTTCGGGAGCTGTGCCATGAAGGGGCTGCTTACGAGCAAGGCCGGCGTGATCGCCGCCTGCCTCTTTGCCGTGGTGATGGCCATTGTCGTGCAGCGGGTCCTGTCGCGTCAGGCGGCACGGCGGACCGCGCAGGTCCCAGTCGCTCCTGTGGCGTCTCCGTCGACTCCGGCACCTGCGGTTGGGACGCCGCCGCCATCGGCGAGCGGGGCGGCCGCAGTTCAACCGGGGTCCGGAGGAGCTACCCCGGCACCGGAGCGCGCGTCGCGGGCTGGCGTGCCTTCGTCGACACAGCGGGAGCTCGTTTTCCTCGACCGGTACCAAAAGGTCGGGTCGGGCTCCCGCATCGACCGGGATCGGCAGGGACGCACCATCACGCGGCGGAGGACGGCCGGTCCCGTTGCCTCGGCGCGCAGCGCAGCTCGTAGTGGAAATTCGGATATGCATCGCGTTGTGCTTCGGATGGGCGGCGCGGTAAAATCGCGTACCGGAAGGGCGGGCGAAGCCGGAAAGTCGGCCCCGTCCCCTGATTCTGCTGTGCCCGCGGGGTCCGGCGAGATCCCGGCACCCGTGGAGCAGCCGGACTTCGTTCCCTACGGACATCCGCTGAAGTGTGAACTGGTGTTCACCATCGACTCGACCCTGGACGAGTCACCGGTTGTGGCGCTGGTCGTCGAGCCCGTGTACAACAACGGACGGCTGGTGATCCCGGCGGGGACGGAATTGCACGGCGTCGCCCGTCCGGACCGGCTGAGGGATCGGCTGTTCTCGGGACAGGACTGGGTCCTTGTCTTCCCGCGCGCCGACGGGCGCGAGAATGGGCGGGCGCTCTCCGTGAAGGGACTCGCGCTGGACCGTGCGGAGCCCGATGGCAACGGACTCACCTGGGGGATCACAGATGGAAGCCTCGGCCTGCAGGGGACCGTGATCCGCACGATGGAGTGGGACGAGGTGAAACGGTTTGCGGCCACCTTTGTCTCGGCGGCGGCGCTGGGGCTGCAGGAGAGGGAAACGGCGCGCGGCGTCTCCCGTGCCGCGAGCACGCCTCGGAACGCGGCGCTCCAGGGAATCGCAACCAGCCTCGAGGAGGTGGCGCGCAAGATCGCCGACGAGGTGGGAAGGAACGGGGTCTTCCTGCGGGTGCCTGGCGGCAAGCAATTCTACTTCTATCCCCAGCAGGCGATCGTTCCTGGAGCCGCGACCGCGCCGGATCGAATGCGCATGCCTGCAGCGTCGGTCAAATCACTTCGAAGTTCATGAAAACAACCTGCGCTCACCCCCGCTTCAATCTGCCCTGGTTCACGATCCTCGGTCTCTCCGCGTTGTTGTTGGGATGCCGGTCGCAGAACCAATCGCGGACTCCCGCATTGTCGGTCCGGCCCGCGACTGTCCTGCTCACGCCGGAACAGGCGGCCGAAAAGGGCCTGTCGGTGGCACCGGAGGAAGCCGCCAGCCGGATGGCCTATGCCGGTCGTACCGCGTCGGTCCTCGTTCCCGCGGACGTGAAGGCGTATTCGATCGGACGCTATGTGGATCCTGCGGATCCGTCGGTGATGCACGAGGCCCACGTGGTCTATCGGAGGGAGGCGGACTCCGGGTGGCGGCTGGAGGCCGATGCCGGTCGCCAGATCCTGGTGGGCCCATCCGTGTCTTCGAAGGGCGGCGATCGGATAGTGCCGCAGGAAACGGAGGCTGTGCTGACGGAACTCCGGCGGTCGGCGGCAAGCGATCGGGAGGCGGTGCGGATGCTCGCCGAAATGGTGGAGCGCCTGGCCCGGAACCAGAATGACGTTGCTGAGCGCCTTGCCGCCCTCGACTCGCGGATGCCCGTGCCCAGGCGGACGGGTTCACCCGTTAAGACCCGCGTAATGGCGCGACCGGAAGCGCCCGCGCCCGCATCCGGCGAAAATCGGCGCCTTGAACCGGCGGCGAGGATCAACGAGAAATGAGCGACCCCAGCCATTCCGCCAGCAAGGAAAGGCTTTCCACACCCCTGTGGATGGCCGCGCCGCGTGACGGCGTCGCGCAGATTGCCTGCATCCATTCCGGCGGCATTCGGCCCATGCGTTCATGAAACCCCGTTCCTTCAGCCTATTCGCTCTCCCCCTGCTCGCGTTCGGGCAGACCCTGCCGCCTGCGCCGAGCGGAACCGATCCGGTGCACAACAGCCCGCTTACCGACACGGAGTTCATCTGGTTCACCAATCCCGGGCACCTGTCGTCGACTGAGGGCGACTACACCCGGTCGACGATTTCGCAGGCCGAGCTGGCCGCGGCTCTGGTGCCCGCGGACCCGGCGGTGCGGTATGCGAATTTCAAGCCGCGGGTTGGCACGGTTCTCCCGACCGACGACCCGAAGACCTGGAATTGGGATCGCGCGGACCGCGCGCAGATGCAGGACGCCTATTACCAGCTGCTGGAGCCGAGCTGGAACCAGCTGCCGGTCTGGACGAATTGGGTGACTGGATACACGCCGGATGCCGCCGCGGCAGGAGGCTACCGCGCGACGTTTCACAAGGCCGGCGATGCGGGTGGAACCGACCCCGCCTGGCGAAATTCGGTGTATCTGCATCTCAACTTCGCGCGGTACCTCAGTTTCGGAGCGAACCACGTGCGCTACGTGACCGAGGACCCGAAGGTCCTGCCCTGGGTGCAGCACGCCGCCTATTGGATGGCAGGCAACGATGTGGTTACCCATACGCCGGGTTCTTCGAGCCTCTTTTATTCGGATCTCGCTTACCAGGGATGCTTTCGGAGCAATCTGGATGACGACTACCAAACGGTGAATGTCTCCGTCTGGACGTATCTCGTTGACCCGGGAAATTATTATCCCGGGCACCGGATGTCGCTGCTCAATGACGGGGCGACGCGCGTGGCGGTTGGCTCGTTTCAAGTCGATCCGGTTGGCCTGGACCCGTCTTGGGGCCACAACGCCCTGTGGATCCGGGATCCGTTGGGCGCGGCTCCTGCGCTTGAGCGCGACCCATTGAAGACCGTGACGGTGTATCCGTCGCCAGGATATATTCCTTGCCCGCTGCTCGCCGACGCCAGCGTCTGCAATCCCGCCTTCGAGGTGATGTTCTCCGTCACGTTTGACGGGAGGAACGCGATATTGAGTGACGCTATGTCGAAGAACCTCTCTGTCAGCGTCAGACGTAACGGGCTCGAAATACCGATCAAAGACGCTCGGTGGTCAAACCAGACGTTTTATTTTACCGTGAACTTGGCTTGGGATGACAGGCAGGAGCCAGGCACCGCCGGTTATTACGCGCAGCTTGATCCTTCAGGATTCGGAGACGACCAGACTTATGTGGTCACTTATCGTGGGATCCAATTCGCGACAGATAATGTGCTTGGCCCAAGCATCGATCAGGATCCGATCGCCTATTCTACCCGCGACTTTTCTTACACCTTCACGCTCTTCAATCCCGAGAAGGTAGTACAACAATATGCCGTCACGCGGTCGAAGATCGTTGGCATCTCGGGTCGATCGAACATCGGCACGGGCGACGATATCGAGGTCGCCGGTTTTCAGATCACCGGATCGGAACCGCTGAGAGTGGCGCTTCGGGCCCAGGGCCCGGGCCTGGCGAGCCAGGGAGTCAAGAATCCGGCCTCCTCCACGCAGGTTCGGCTGTTTCAGATCCAGGCCGACGGATCGAATCCAGAAATCGGTTCGAACCGGGGCTGGAGAAAGAGCCCGAATTGGCGGCTGCTTCAAAGCTGCCTGCTCTCGCCGACTGCCGACAACGAAGCCGCACTGGTCGCGACTCTGCCGCCAGGGCTTTATACAGCTGAAGTCTCGGATCCGACCGGCGTGGGCGGGGTAGGGATCGCCGAAATTTACTCGATCGACACCGTCTCCCAATCCCAGCTCAGCGGGATTTCGTCGCGTGCGGTGGTTGGAACCGGGGAGCAGGCCCTTGTGGCGGGATTCATCATCACGTCCCCGATGACCGTCATGATTCGGGCTCAGGGGCCGAGCCTCGAGAAGCAAGGCGTGAGCAACGTCGTGCGTGCCACGAAACTCGCGTTGGTGCGCATCTCCGACATGACCACGCTCGCGACGAATAGCGGGTGGAAATCGGCTGCGTATCAGAACGATCGATTCAGCACGGATCTTGCGGGCGTTGCGCCGGGATCTGCGGATGAGGCGGCGGTGATCCTTCACCTCGAGCCGGGAACTTATACCGCGACCGTCGAAGCGGCGGACGGGGTGCCAGGCGTGGGCCTCGTGGAGGTCTATCAGGTGCCGGATGCGGCATAACGGAGGCGGCCATGAAGACGGCGGACTTTCCTTTCTATGAATACCCCAAGATGGAGTCCGTCTGTTGTCTCGTTCGTCCTCGCGTCACTCCTTATCACGAAGATTGCCTTCGCTGGTTCATTTACCTCGACCGGCACGCAGCCTTACGTACTGGGTGACCCCAACGAGGCGTTTACCTGGACCGGAGCCTGGCCTGCTCCTGCGTCGACCTATTCTTATCTGACCGGTGGTGGCACCTCGGACGGTCCTCTCGCATACACCTATGTCGACCTGAAGGTCATTCGCCCGGACGGAACGATCGCGAGCCTGAATTCAAATGTGGCTGCATCGTCTGGGGCAACGGCCTCGGTGGGCGTCGGTACGAATGCGCTGAATCAGTTGGGCACTTGGACGGTCCAGGCTTGGAGTGTGGTCAACGTCGGTCGGTGGAATGGATCGGCGTATGTGTATTCGCAGGCTGAGCAGGGATTGATCGGCCAAGCGACGTTTCGAGTGGTGTCGGCGGAGACGCCACCGACGGTGACGGTATCACCAAGTGCGGCATCGGTTTTTGTAACCCAAACGCAGGTGTTCTCCGCATCAATTTCGGGTACCCCGACTCCATCTATTCGATGGCAGTTTTCGAATAACAAAGGAGTGTCTTGGAATGACATTCCGGGCGCGACGTCCAGCACCTACACGATCAACAACGCCACGGTCGAGCAGGCAGGTCTATATCGGTGCATCGCTTCAAATACAGCCGGGTCTGCTTCTGCGTATGGGTCGTTGACTGTCACAAGGACACTTCCTCAGTCCGTGTCGATCACCGCCGATCGGACGATTATTCCTGCGCGAGTGGCAGTGATGTTTACACTGAGTGGTTCAAATACCAGCTATACGCTCGTTGGTGGCCCACCCGACTTTCCTGCGACCAATCCCCAAAACAAAACCGTTCATTTCTCCTACACCTTCCCATCCCCCGGCACGTGGACCATCTACGCGCATGCACCTGCGGATTTGCCCTTTTACGCGGCGTCGGCGGGGGACACGCCCGTCACAATCACGGTCACGGACCCAGGTAAGTCGCCGTCCTCCGCGAGCCTCACGCCGGTATCAGTCGGTTTGGTACACGGGGCGCGGCAGGAGTTCGTCGCGACCACCACGACCGGAACCTATGCCTGGTCCTGTTCAGCGGGATCGCTCTCCAGCACCTCGGCGCAGTCGGTCGTCTGGACGGCACCGGATTCGGGCACGGTCGCCACAGTTTCGGTGAAGGACCCCGGCGACGCCACCCACGACTCGTCGTCGCTGGCAATCGCCAACGTGACCTTGTCCGCACCTCCGAAGTCGGCCTCGTCGGCGTTCATCACTCCCGCTACCCCCACCGTTGCGCTAGGGGGGCGTCAGGTTTTCACGGCCAACACGACCACCGGCCGTTACGCGTGGAGCTGCTCGGCAGGCACATTGACGTCCACGACCGCGCAATCGGTCACCTGGACGGCCCCATCTTCCGGGACGGCCGCCACCGTCTCGGTGTACGACCCCGGCGACGCAACTCGCGACCCGTCGCCTCCGGCAATCGCCAACGTGTCCCTATCCGCACCTCCGAAGTTGACCTCGTCGGCGTATATCACACCCGCAGCCCCCAGCGTTGCGCTAGGGGGGCGTCAGATTTTTTCGGCCACTACGACGACCGGCCGTTACGTGTGGAGTTGCTCGGCAGGTACGTTGACGTCCACGACCGCGCAATCGGTCACCTGGACGGCCCCATCTTCCGGGACGGCCGCCACCGTCGAGGTCGCGGATCCTGGCGATGTGACCCGCGACCCATCGTCGCCTGCCGCTGCCTCCGTTCGTCTGAGCGCCGAGGTCCAGTCCACGTCGGCGTCGATCAGTCCGAGTTCCGCCACGGTGCGCGTGAACGTCTCGCAGGGTTTCGAGGCCGTGACCACCACCGGCTATGTGCGATGGAGTTGTTCCGCCGGCACACTGAGCTTTTCGGGTACTACGCTAGCCCCGGGGACGATATTGCCGACGATTGCGACGGTTTCGTGGCGTGCGCCGGAGGTGAGCGGGACGGCGATGGTGTCCGCTGTAGATCCGGGCGATGCGACCCATTCGGTGTCGGCCCCCGCGAAGGCGTGGGTGACGGTCGAGAAGAACGATTGCGGGGAGCTTTTCATTTCACCTCCGTCCGTGACGGTTGGATATGGCAATTCCTACACTTTCTCGGCGGGCTCGCTCGGAGGGGGACCCTCAAGCTCCGGACTCTACTTCTGGAGCTGCTCCTCGGGAACACTTTCGTCGACCTCGACCAAGACGGTCTACTGGACCGCACCCTCCTCCGGCGGATCGGCGACGATTTCCGTGATCGATCCGGGCAACGCGTCGTGGAATCCCTCGATCGTGCCGGCGGTTTCGACCGTCACGCTGATGAATCCGTCCACCGCGGTCATCAACCCCGCCAGTGCCTTTGTCGTTTACGGAAAGACGCAGGCGTTCACTGGGACCACGACGACAGGGCGCATGCAATGGCGCTGCACGGCGGGGAGCCTGTGGCCCACAATGGGCTCCACGGTGACCTGGACCGCGCCGGCCTCGGGAGAGTCCGCGATGGTCTCTTTGTCGGATCCTGGGGACGACACGCACGCGATGTCGCCGTGGGTTTCGTCGGCCGTGACGCTTGGTGCGACGCTCACGCGGATGACTTCGCTGGCGCCGGTTGCCTCGTCGTTTACCGATGCGGGCGGGCGAACCTATGACCGACTCTGGCAGACGGGATCGACCTGGAACGCGTACCTTGGGCGGAGCGGCCTGCGCTTCGTTGCGACCGGACAGGGCACGGGTGGGGTGCGCACATTCGAACTGCAGGCGAAATCGCCGGCGCCCGGGGCGGTGTATGCCACGCTTGCCTCGGACGTGTTGTCGCCCTCGACGGGACCGGTCAGTCACACGTTTTCCGGATTGATGCTCGACCAACCTTCGTCCGCGAATGCGCTGGTGCCGGCCTCCTATGCCGCCGGGGCGCCGCTCGTGGGCGTGTGGACGTTCCGGGCGCGCCTGCAAGACGCCGGTGGGGTGTGGAGCGGCTACTCTTCGGAAGTTCCCGTGACGGTCGCGTTGCCGATCGTGGTGCGCACCGAAACGCTGCAATCTTATCCTCCGGTCGGGCCCGAGGGGGCGTGGCTGGAGCCGTCGGACCCAAAGACCTTTTCGCTGAAGCTGTGGGTACCGTGAGTGGGCTAGAGCCCGAGCAGACTTCCGTTCTGCTTGATCCAGCGCTCCGCCTCGCGCCAGCGCGGGCAGAGGCGCTCGACCTGAGCCCAGAAACGGTCCGAGTGGTTCATCTCACGCAGGTGCGCGAGCTCGTGGTAGATGATGTAGTCGCGAACGAAATCGGGCGTCTGGATCAGGCGCCAGTTGAGCGAAATCGTCCCGGCCGCGGAACAGGATCCCCAGCGCGAGCGCTGGTTACGGACGCTCACCTGCTTGAGGTCCATGCCTGTTTCCGCGGCGAGTTCCCAGGCGCGTGCGGGCAGCTCGACCTTGGCGCGTCGCGCGAAGTGGGCCTCGAGGGTGGGGCGGAGGTCGCCGTCGAGCCGGGCCACGCGGAAGACGTCCGCGCCGAGGCTGATCGCGGGACGGGCGTCGCCTTCGCAGCCCGGCGGGAGCGCGTCGGCGGCCTTTCGGATTTCGGTGAGCGCGCCGCGCCACAGGAGCGTGGTGCCGAGCGTCCACACGGCCGCGGCCCGCGGTCGGCGTTGCTGGCGCTCGCGCGCCCGCTCCAGCCAGTCGCGCTGCAGTCCGATGAATTTCACCGCCTCGCGCTCGCTGCCGCGCGCCGGAATCGTCGCCACCGCCACGCCGTCTCGGCGCAGGGTGAGTCGGTAGTGGCGCGCCTTCCAGCTGCGTTGGAACAGCACCTCGCCGACGCCCTCGACGTGCGCCCGGTATTCCTGGGTCGACGCCGAAGCCGGCCTCGGGACCGGCGGCGTGTGGTGCACGCCAGCCTGAGGTGCAAACGAGCCAAAAAAATCCTCCTGAAGGCCTGAACTCATCGTAGGCGCGGGGCGCCCGCCCTCCAGTGGACAGAATTCCGGTCGGGGCTCACGCCTTTTTCGCCGGAAACCGCGCGATCACGCGGACTGGATGCGCATCAGGTCGCTGAGCGTCTGCGCGACGTAGCGCAATTCCTTCACCTCTTCGGTGGCTTTTGCGAGCGCCTCGGGGTTGCCCCTGGCCTGCTGAAGGTCGGCGAGGGCGCGGTCGAGTCCCTGGCGGATTTCGACGATCGAGCCGCCCATGTTGGCGAGAACCGTGCCGGCGAATTCGGCGACGGCGGACTTGCGGCCCTCCTCGATCAGGCGCTTGTTGGCCTCCTGAAGCTCCTCCTCGGCGATCTTGTGTTCAGTGATATCGCGGGAGATTCCGAAAGTGCCAATGAGCGTGCCATCGGCGTCGTAGAGGGGAAATTTGCTGGTGGACGCCCAGGTGATCGAGCCGTCGGGCCAGGTCTCGGCCTCCTCGACGTCGAGCATCGGGATCCCCGACTTCATGATCTTCTCCTCGGCGGCCTTGATCTCCCGGATGTGGTCCTCGGAATAGAACTCCGCGGCGGTGCAGCCCTCGACCTGGGACGGATGGTCCCGATCGAATGCGCCCACCATGCGGTTGCTCACGCGAAGGAAGCGGCCCTCGGTGTCCTTGAAGTAGATGGCGTCGGTCGCCTTGTCCAAAAGCGCCCGGAAGAGCACGGCGTCCAGTGTCTGTGACGGAGTCGGGGTGGTAGACATCGATGAAATGGGGCCCCGGAGGCACTAGCCGGTCTGCAATGTCCGGGCAATCCTTTGTTGTCCGGAGGTATCCGAAATTCTGGAGACAGGCCGGTGTGCCCGAGCGGCGCTCAATGGAAATCGCGCAGCTCGATGTCGAACACCAGCGTGGCGTAGGGCGGGATTTTCGGCGGGCTTCCGGCGATTCCGTAGGCGAGCCAGTGCGGCACGATGATGGTCATCTTCTCGCCGCGTTTCATCATCATGAGCGCCTCGTCCCAGCCCTTGATGACGCGGCCCACGCCGACGGGGATGGTGAGCGGACTTCCGTCTTTCACGGAGCTGTCGATGAGGGTGCCGTCGAGCAGGCGCAGATCGTAGTCGACGATCGCGACGGAGCCGTAGGTCGGCGTCGCGGTGCCGGTGCCGGGGCGGCGGACGATCCACATCAGGCCCGAGGGCGACTTCTGTGCCCCCGGGAACTTTTCGGCGATCAGCTTCTCATCGGAGGCCGACAACGAATACGCGGTGGCCGGACGGGTGGCCGAGTTGGGCGATTGATTGTCCTTGGAGCAGGCGCCCGCGAGAAGGACGAGTGCGAGGGCGGCGGTGGAGGGGAGGGCTCGGGTGAGGCGGCTCATGTCAAAAAAAGGGGCGTGCAGCGATTAAGTCCGAAGAGGCCGCCGGGTAAAACCGGAAAATGGAAGGGGTGGGGCCTGGTCCAGCGGCGCTCAAACCCGCGCTTGCTTCGGCAGGCGCCGTCTGTTTGCAAAGGACTTCATGTCCCTGCCCACCCAATTCTCCGGAGTCACGGTCCACACGAAGGCCAACGTCTATTTCGACGGCAAGGTCGTCAGCCACTCGGTCGTCTTCGCGGACGGCGTGAAGAAGACGCTCGGCCTGATCTATGCCGGTTCGTACCACTTCGGCACGGGCGCCCCGGAACGCATGGAAATCGTCGCCGGCGAATGCCGTGTGACGCTCGACGGCCAGACGAACGTGGTTGCGTACAAGGCCGGCGAGTTCTTCGACGTCCCGGGCAAGAGCGGCTTCACGATCGAGGTCGCCTCCGGCATCTGCGAATACATCTGCTCGTACCTGGCCTGAGGGCCCGGTTCGGGGGGCTACGCGGCGGGCGAAACGGCCTCGCGGACCAGCGCGGCCACGTCCGGCGGGAGTTCGAGCGCGAGCGCAGCCGACTGTGCCGCGAGGCTCATCTTGCGCCAAGTCTTGCGGAGGATGTCGATGAACTTCTCCCGCGGGTAATCGGCGTGCTGGGCGGCGAAGGCCCCGATTTCGTTCTCCAGGAACACCAGACAGGCCGCGTCCTCGAGGGCCTGCGTGCCGGGATCGGTTTTCAGGCCGGCCTTCGAAATCCAGGCGCGGGCCTGCTCGGCCTCCGGCTCGGGCACACCCGCCGAGAGCAGGAGTTCCCGGGCGCGGTCGGCCTGCTTCACGTAGAGCGAGCGGCGCCACGCGTGGTAGCCGGGTTTGTCGAGCGGGAAGGCGTCGCGCGGCACGCTCCAGCGCTCGAGGTGCTGGCAGCGGGCCGCAAGACGGAGCGTGGGGCCCGCGCCGGGCACGAGTCGCGCGACCCAGGCCTCGATGCGGTCCGCGTAAACGAGCTCGGCGGGGCGGCCGTCGGGCAGCGTCCGGGGATCGGCGCCGTGGGCCCGGTCGATGGCGAGGCGCGCGCGTTCGTAGGGAGTATCCATGGATAGGTGACGCCGTGCGGGTTCAGCGCCGCGTCGGCGCGAGCGGGAGGGAGTCGGCGATCTCGCGGGCGAGCGCGACGACGTCCTTCGACAGGTCGGAGGCGAGCGCGGCGTAGTCGTGCCCGTCCCAGGCGGTGGCGGGCGCGTTGAACGCCTTCTGGACCTCGAGGTGCGGAGGTTCGCCCGGGCGCGCGATGTCGATCACGGCCACGAAACGCACGGTCGCGCCGGAGGCGCCAAGCACGCCGTCGGCGCGGCGGACGTGGATGGTCACGTCGTAGTCGCGGCGCTCGTCGATCGACATCGGAGCAACCGACACGTGTGAGATCCGCGGGTCGGCGGAAAGGCACATCTGGAGCGAGCGCGAGATGCCTGCGTCGAGCGGCTCGGCCCAGCGGGCAAAATCGTTGAACACGACCTCGTTTCCGCCCTTGCGGACGACGAGCACACCCTTGCGCAGGTAGGGGGCCAGGTCGACGCGGTTGAGCCCCACGCGCAGGCCGGTGCTTGACGAGGGCACGGTGGTCTCGACGGAATCCGGCAGCGACAGCGTGTAATAGTGGGTCGGGTCGGGCTGCGGGGCGGGGATGACCTGGCACCCGGAATTCGTCACCAGGGCGAGGGCCAGGCCGAGGAAGGTGGCGGCGCAGGAGAGCGGTTTCATGGGCTTGGGAAGAGGCTTATTCGGGACCCTTGCGGCCCGAGAGCACGGCGTTGGGATTGCGTTCGAGGAAGTCGGCGAGCCGCTGGACGGCGTCGGCGGCGTCGGAAATGTGCTGGAGCGTCTGGCTCACGTCTCCGCCGACGTGCTGCTGGGCCTCGACGAAGTGGCGGAGCTCGGCGGCGGTGGCGTTGAGCGACTCGGCGGCGCGTTTCGTCTCGACGAGAGTCGCGGCGAGCTTGTCGCTGGTCGGGTTCACCTGGCTTCCGACCTTCTCGAGCACGGAGTTCATCTGCTGCGAGGCCTGGTCGAAATGGGCGATCGCGCTCGTGATCTGGGGGGAGGTGGCGAGCGTCTGGACCGATTTTGCGGCCTTGGTCCACTCGGTGATCAGCTCGCGCAGGTCGGCCTTGTCGACCTGCTTGCGGGTGTCGATCAGCAGCGCCTGGAGTTCCTTGGAGAGGGCGGCGAAGTCGACTCGGCGCAGGTCGGAGAGGATCTCGGTGAGGCTCGCCTGGTATTCAGAAATTGCGGACGGCACCGAGGGCACGACCTCGAAGCGTCCGTCGGACAGGGGCGGCGTCGCGGGGTACTCGGCGGGGTTGTAGAAATCGAGCTCCACGAACAGCAGCCCTGTGGCGAGGCCGACCACTCCGAGCTGGGCGCGCAGGCCGTTCTTCACGAACTGCTGGATGACCCTGCGGTCGGTGACGTCGACCTCCTTGCCGGTCTGGTCGACGATCATGTTGCGGCTGAGCTCGCAGACGACGGCGACCTCGGCCTGGTCGGTCTTGCTGTTGTAGCGGATGTTCATGTCCACGACGCGGCCGACACGCACTCCGCGCAGTTTCACGGGGGAGCCGAGGTCGAGGCCGTGGACCGACTCGTTGAAGAACACGACGAAGCGCTGGGGCTTCGAGAAGAAGTTGACGCCGCCGAACGACAGCAGGGCGATGAGGCCGAGGGCGAGGGCGCCCAGGACAAAGAAGCCGACCACGGCGGGACTCACTTTGGTTTTCATGGCAATGCGCGTCGTTGAGGGGAGTGGGCTGGAGTCGCCGGGCGGCGGACTCGGGATAGAGTAGGCCGGGCGGCGCGGCGGGCAAAGCGGATCTCAGGGTTCATGCCTTGCCCCTCCCGAAGAATTCCCGGACCCGCGGATCCGCGCTTTCGCGGGCGAGCACGCGGGGGTCGCCCTCCGCGACGATCCCCTGGGCGTCGCGGTCGAGCAGGATGATCCGGTCGGCGATGTCGTTGATGGATGCGAGCTCGTGCGAGACGACCACGCAGGTCGTGCCGAAGGTGTCGCGGATCTGCAGGATGAGCTCGTCGAGCTTGCGCGACGTGATCGGATCGAGTCCCGCGCTGGGTTCGTCGAAGAACACAATGGCCGGATCCAGGGCGAGCGCGCGGGCCAGGCCGGCGCGTTTCTTCATGCCGCCGCTGATTTCGGCGGGATAATAATCCTCGAAACCTTGGAGGCCGACCTGACTGAGTTTGAGCACGGCGAGCTCGTTGCGTTCGCGCCGGTTCAGGCGAGTGTGCAGCTCGAGGGGAAGCGTCACGTTCTCCCGGAGGGTGAGCGAACTCCACAGGGCGCCGCTTTGAAAGAGCACCCCGAACGTCTTGAGCAGGTCGCGCCGCGCCGCGCCGGATTTGTCGTCGAAGATCCGGCCATTGAACCGCACTTCGCCGGACATCAGGGGGTTCAGGCCGATGAGGTGCCGCAGGAGGGTGCTCTTGCCGCAGCCGCTGCCTCCGATCACGAAGAACAGCTCCGCGGGTTTGACGTCAAAGGTCACGTCCTTGAGCACGATGCGCCCCTCGTATCCGCAGGTCAGCATGCGGGCCTCGATGGCGGGCGTGGAATTCGGAGACTGTGCCTGGCTTACCATGGCAGGTTACCAGCCGACGATGTTGAAGATCACCGCGAACAGGGCGTCGGCGATGACCATGAGGATGATGGCGGTGACCACGGCGGAGGTTGCCGCCCGGCCCACGCCGGCCGCGCTGCGGTCCGCCTGGAGGCCGCGCAGGCAACCGGACATGCCGATGATGAGCCCGAAGACGGAGGCCTTGATGAGGCCGGTGGTCACGTCGGAGAGGTCCACGATCGACACGAGTTCGACCCAGTAGGCGGTCGGCGGGATGGAGAGGATGCCGAGTGCGATGATCATGCCTCCGAGGATGCCCAGGAGGTTCGCGTACAACGCGAGCAGGGGCGTCATCAGGGCCAGGGCGACCATGCGCGGGACGACGAGGAAGTCCACGGGCTCGACGCCGAGGGTCGAAAGCGCATCGATCTCCTCGTTGGCCTTCATGTTGCCGAGGTGGGCCGCGTAGGCGGCGCCGGTGCGGCCGGCGAGGACGACGCCGGTCATCACCGCGCCCATCTCGCGTGTGACCGACAAACCGATGAGATCCGCCACCCAAATGTCGCCTCCGAACAGGCGCAGGATGATGGCCGCGGTGTAGGCGAGCGTCACGCCCACCAGGAAGCTCACCAGGCTCACGATGGGGAGGGCCATCGCGCCGCACTGCTGCATTTCGTCGAGGCAGTCCTTCCAGCGGAACAGGCGCGGGTTGCGCACCAGGCGAACTGCGCTGATTGAGCATTCGCCCACAAAGTGCGCGAGGCCTGTAAATTGCGCGCCGAGGTCCTGGGCCCCGAGTCCGACCAGGGACAGGATGCCGACGCCCCGCTCCTTGGTCGGGGCGGGGCCGGCGCTGTCGAGCTGGCCCAGGAGGGTGAGCAGGTTGGCGGGGAGGCCAGCGGTTTCGAATGCGACCTGGTTGGCCGTGCACCAGGCGCGGGCGGTGCTCAGGTAGAAGACGAGGGAGCTGTCCCAGAAGAGGCCCTCGTCGACCCGGCACGAGAGCGCCGCCGGTTTGCCCGCGCTGTCGGGAGGGGTCCAGCGGGGCACATCGCCCGTGATCCGCCACTCGCCGCCGAGCGCAAGCTCCAGGCGATCGCCGAGGGGGCGCAGGGTGGCGCTGGCAGAGCGGCTGGTCGTGGGACCGGACATAAATGAGAACGATTGCCAAGAAGGGGTCGCCGGAAAAGCCAAAATTCGGTGGCCAGGGACGCTCGGGCGCCTTTGCCTTTGCGGCAATCATGCGTTTTCGCACGGTCCTGTTCGATCTCGACGGCACCCTGGTGGATCACCTGCGGGCGATTCATCGCAGCTACTGCCACACCCTGCCGCAGGTGGGCTATCCGGCGCCCACCTTTGAGCAGGTCCGCGCGGCCATTGGTGGCGGGCTGGAGAACGCCATGCGGAAATTCCTGCCCGAGGAGAAGATCCAGGCGGCTCTTGAAATCTATCGGCCCTATTGGGATCGGACGATGCTGGACGATCCGGAGCTCATGCCGGGGGCGTTGGAGCTGCTCACCTGGCTGAATGCCCAGGGCGTGGCCTGCGCGGTATTCAGCAACAAGCATGGTCCCTCGGGACGGCGGTTGTGCCAGCACCTGGGGATCACGCCGCACGTGAAGGCGGTGTTTGGCGCGCAGGACACGCCCTGGGTGAAGCCCCAACCCGAATTTGCCCGGCACGTCCTGAACCAGCTGGGGGCGGATGCGGACACGACCCTGCTCGTAGGCGACTCGCCGTTTGACGTGAAGGCGGCGAAAAATGGCGGACTTGGGGCGTGCTGGTGCGTCACCACCGGCACGCACGCCGCGGCCGACCTCACGGAAGCGGGAGCCGACCGGGTGTTCCCGGGACTTCCTGCCCTTCAGGGCGCGCTCGAATCCGGCGCCGCGTGATCGGGACCTCGCGCGGTCAGACTGCGAGCACGGCCTTCAACTCGCGCAGCAGGCGCTCGTTCTGGGACTTTGTGCCGACGGTGATACGCAGCCATTCGGGGAGTCCGTACGAGCCGACCGGGCGGACGATCACGCCGCGGCGCTGCAGGGCGTCGAAGTGCTTCGCGCCAGCGCCCGTCTTCACGAGTATGAAATTGCCGACGCTGGGCACGTAGGCCAGGCCGAGGGCCTTGAATCCCGTCTCGAGCTGGGCGAGGCCGGCGCGGTTCTCCTCGATTGAGCGGCGGACAAAGGCTTCGTCGTCGAGTGCCGCGAGGGCGGCTGCCTGCGCGATGGCGTTGACGTTGAAGGGCTGGCGCACGCGATTGAGCAGGGAGGCGATCTCTGGCGTCGTGTAGCCGTAGCCGACGCGCAGGGCGGCCAGGCCGTAAATCTTGGAAAACGTGCGCAGGCAAATGACCTTGCGACCTTCCCTGAGCAGAGGACGCAGATCAGGCGCCTGACCGGCGTATTCGGCGTAGGCTTCGTCGTAAACCAGCACGACGTGGTCGGGCAGGGCGCGCGCGAAGGCGAGGAGGTCGGCTTCGCTGTTGGCGGTGCCGGTTGGATTGTTGGGGCAGGCGACGAACACGAGCCGCGTGCGGGCTGTGACCGCTCGCGCCATCGCGGCCAGGTCGTGCGTTTGCTCCACCAACGGCACCTCGACGGGCTTCGCGCCCAGGAGCAGCGTGGCGAGTTTGTACACGACGAAGGCGGGATTTCCCATCACGGTCTCGTCTCCCGGGCGCAGGAAGACGTGGGCGAGCAGTTCCAGAATCTCGTTGGAGCCGTTTCCGATCACCACCTGGGCGGCCTCGACGCCGATTTTCCCGGCGAGCTTCTGACGGAGGCGAAAACATCCGCCGTCGGGATAGAGCTGCCCTTCCGCCAACGCCTTGCGGGCGGCCTCGGTCGCGAGTGGCGACGGGCCGAGCGGATTTTCGTTCGAGGCGAGCTTGATGATCGAGGCCGGATCGAGGCCCAGTTCGCGGGCGACGTCTTCGATCGGTTTACCCGGTTCGTACACGGGCTGGGTCAGGACGGAGGGATTCGCGAGGGAGGAGGCATTCATGGCAGGAGGGCGTGTGCCTGGTGCGCGGTGCGCAAGGAGGCTCGCGGAGTTTAAAACGTCGCGTCCGTCGCCAAAAGCAAGCCCGGCGGCGTTACTCAAACGTGCCGGCTGGCTTCGGTTTGCCATGACGCGCGGTATTCGCCAAGGAACCGGTCTGCGCCGCTTCCTCCCCCGGGCGTCGCAAAATACCTTCCCCGCAATGCATCTCAAAAACCGTCTCCCCTCGTTTGCCCGATTCCTCCTTCTGGGGCCCTTGGCGTGCGCCTGCCTTGCCGCCGAGAGCAGCGGCGCCTCCTCCGCCGGCTTTGTACGCGCCGACTCGCCCGAGATCCTCGTCGAGGGCCGCACGGCCACGAGTCCTGAGGGCGGCCTGCGCATGGGGTTTCCGGGGGTGACGCTCCACCTCAAGTTCGAGGGCTCGGACCTGGGGTTTCGCGTGAAGGCATCGTCCAACGACGTTTACTTTGACGTCAGCGTGGACGGAGCCGCCCCCGTCCGGCTTCAGGCGAAGGAGGGCGAGGGCCTGTATCCGCTTTTCCATTCTGCGACGCCCGGTGTGCACCGCATTTCCATCGTGCGCCGGACCGAAAGCTGGGAGGGTGTGTGCGAGGTCCAGGGATTTGAGCTCGGCAAGGGTGGACGGCTCCTTGCGCCGGACCCGCTCCCGGCGCGCAAGCTCGAGTTCATCGGCGATTCGATCACCTGCGGTTCGTCGATCGACGTGCGGCCGGGTGAGCCGCAGCTGGGAAACCAGCGCTCGGATGCGAACCTGACCTTTGCGATGGAGCTCGGGCGCCGGTTCCACGCGCAGGTGTACCTGGTCAGCTACGGCGGCCGCGGAGTGATCCGCGACTGGCAGGGCATCCGCGACACCAACAACGCCCCGCAGTTTTACGAGCGCGCCCTGCCCGACGACCCGAAGTCGCATTGGGACCCGCGACGCTACGTGCCGGACGCGATCGGAATCTGCCTTGGCACCAACGATTTCAATCAGGGAATCCCCGATCAAAACGAATTTGTGAACGCCTACGTCGAGTTCGTTCGCAAGGTGCGGCGCGACGCGCCGAACGCCTGGATCTTCCTCATCGGCTCGCCGATCGTGTGGGACGAACCAGGCAAACCGCCTCGGGGTTCGGTCCTCAATGCATACATCGCCGAGGTGGTCCAGAAACTGGACGATCCGCGCGTCGAAGCGGCGCCCGTGCATCACTACCCGGGACATTCCTACGATGCGCATCCCACCGCGGCGGAACACCAGGCGATGGCGACGGAGTTGGAGCCCCGCTTCCGCAAGGCGCTCGGTTGGTAGGCGCCCCTTTTGGGGGCGCGGGGAGTCGGGCCGTGCGTCTGGATCGGGTGCGAACGGAGTCGCGACTCCGTTCGGGCCGGGTGACTGCCGCCCGGTATCCACGCGACGGATCCGCACTGAGTCGCCGTCGCACGGACGCCCCCCATTGCGGTTTCCCCTGCGCGATTGGAAAGCGCGAGCTTGCATGAGACGCAAACTCACGCCTTTGATCGTCAAATCAGCCCCAGCCATGCCCCGCCTTGACCGACCCCGTGCCGGCCTCCTCGTCGCCGGTTTGCTTTCCCTGTTCTCCGTTGCCGCCTCGGCGAACACGGACCTCGTCTACGCGAAACGCCATGGCTCGTGGGAGCCTGTCATCCGCGTTTTGGGCGACATACCGTATGTCCTCGATGGAGACCGTCTCGCGCCGGCGAATCCCGGTGAGTTCGCCATGCGCCCGATCACCCAGTATCACAAGGGAATGCCCCCGCCGGTGATCATCAATGTGGACAACGTGGATGTCGGCTCGCAGGGCATCCAGTTCGTCGGCGATTCCCAGGTCATCAACAACCAGTTCGACATTTCGATCAAGATCACGTCGCCGATCGACCTCGCCAACGTTTACGTGGTGTTCGTGATTTCGGGCGAACGCGGGCGAAAGAGCATCCTGGTTCGCGAAGTCGGCGACTTGAAGGCAGGCGAGCCGGACTTCTTCGAGTATCATGTGCCGATCGCGAGCGAGATGGGTCCCTTCCGGTATCGGGTTCGATTCTTTTCGAATGGTCTCGAGCTGTTCTTCCCGAGCGAGGGTTGGGGTTACATCAATGCCGAGGTCGCACAACGTATCCGAGTGGAGACGGAGGGAGTGGATCGCGAGAATCCGCGTCCGTACGTGATTGCGCATCCCGAGATTCCGGAGTCCGTCATAAAATCCGGGAAGAAGAAAACCGTCCTGGTGCACGCCACGATCCTTGCGAGCGGGGTTGTCCCGGATGCCCATGCGGCCGCGGGAACGCCCGCCGACGTGGCTGATGCGGCGGTGAAGGCCATCGAGAATTCGTACTTCTTGCCGAAAATCGTCGATGGCTTTGCCCAGAACTGCAACGTCTCGATTCCGGTCGTGTTTGACCCGCGTCAGGCACCGCGACCCAAGTCAGTCGGCGCCAGCTCTCATTGAGGCTCGTGGCGTAACGCGAGAGTGGAGCGGCGCGGGGGATCGGATCCTGAGTCCGCGCCGCCCGGGTGTGGATAAGTCCGGGGCGCGGGGTTGCCATATCGAGGATTGCCAGGTGAGCACGGCAATCCTTGGCTGGCCCGACACCAGCCCACGTCATGCGCCGCCATGCCCGTCTTTGCGCCGGCTTGATCGCCGCCGCCCTGTCGTCCGTGTTTGTCCCCTCCGCGCGGGCGGACACCACGGTCGTCTTCGCTCGCTACCACGATCAGTGGCGTCCCGTCGTCAAGGTTGAGGGAAGCGTCCCCTACGTGCTCTCCAAAGAATCCCTGGTCCGTGCCGAACCCGGACTGTATGCGATGCGAGAGGTTGGAGTTTACCGTCGGGGCATGGTGCCACCGGTCGTCATCCAGATGGACCACATGAGGGTGCGGAGCAAAGGCATCGAGTTCGTCGGGGATCCCACCATTCTCAACCGGGAGTTCGAAATCGATGCGGTCATCACCTCGCCCATTGATTTGCCGGATGTGTACGCGGTCTTCGTGTTCAACGGTCAGGACGGCAGGAAGACCGTGCTCGTGCGGGAGGTGGGCGACCTCAAGTCCTACGAGCCGGATTTTTTCCGGTATCACGTCCGCCTGGACGCCGATCTCAAGATCAAGGGATACAAGGTCCATTTCTTTTCCCGCGGGATTGAAGTCTTCTTTCCCAGGGAGGGCTGGGGGTACATCAACTCGGAGATCGCGCGGCACATTCGTGCCGAGACCGAGGGCGTCGAGAATCAAAACCCGCGCCCCTATGTGCTGACCCCGCCGCAGGTTCCCGCGTCCGTGCGCAAGTCCGGGGTCCGGAAGATCGTGGAGGTCCACGCCACGATTCTCGCGAATGGTTCGGTGCCCGAGGCCGTGGCCGAGCCGGGCACGCCTGAAGACCAGGCTCACGCCGCGGTGACGGCGGTCCTGTCCTCGTACTTTCTTCCGAGGATCGAGAAGGGAGTTCCGACCAACTGCAAAGTGAAGATCCCGGTGGTGCTGGATCCGAGCGCCGCCCAATGAGCCGCCATTTCTGTTTTCCCACCATGAAATCGTTCCTGTTCATCCTCCTCCTGTCCGCCGCGGCGGTCACCAGTCGTGCCGAAACCCGGATCCTGCTGGCACGCTACGACGGCGCCTGGCTGCCGGTGACTGCGGTCAATACCTCGACGCCCCTTGTGCTCAGGGGAGGCAAACTCGTGGCGGCCTCGACGGACGCAGGGTACAAACTCGCCAAGGTGCAAACCTACTGGAAGGGCGTGCCCGCGCCGACAGTGGTCACGGTGAGTGGAGTGTCAGCGCACACGTCGGATTTTCACGTCGGCCATATGGGTGGCAACGAGCTCGGCGTCTATGTCGTGTCGGGAGCCATCGACTCGCCCGATCCGCTGACTCACGTTTATGCCGTGTTCGATGTCCAAATGCCCACCGGAGACCGCGCCCTCATGGTTCGGGAAATCGGGACCCTGGAGGCTGCAAGAACTCGGAACTTTGAGTTCGCATTTCCAACCTCGGTCTTTTCCGGACAAGGCAAGTTCTACGTTCATCTGTTCTCTAACGGCCTGGAGCTCCTCCAGACGGCGGAGGGGTGGACCGCCATTCGCGGTGACATCGAGCGGCGGATTGCGGCGAACATCCAAGGCGTACGGAACCGGGGACCGCAGCCCTATTATGTCGTCACGCCCGCGCGCCCGGCTTCGATGCGCGCCGATTCGCCCGTACGTCAGGTCGACGTGATCGCCACGATCGCCCCGGACGGTTCGGTGTCGGCGGCCAATGCGACCAAGGGGGCGCCGCCGGATTATGCCACAGCGGCTGAACGGGCGGTCTCGAGCTATTTTTTCCTCCCGAAAATCGTGAACGGGAAACCCTGCGGGTGCCGCGTCGACATCGCGGTCCAGTTTGATCCCAAGCTGGATCGCCGCCAGGCCTGAGCGAGCCTGCTCGCACTGCGGCGTGGCGGTGGGCCGGGCTGGAGTTTGGGCCCCATCGGAGTTAGGAAATCAACCCCATGAAACCGATGCTTCTGGTGCTGTTGGCCGCGACACTTGCCCCGGCCGCACGTGCAAACATCACCGTGCTGCTCGCCCGATCGAACAGGGACTGGCTGCCGGTGACCGCAGTGACACGCGAGGTGCCCCTCGTGCTCGAAAACGGGAAACTGATCCAGGCGTCGTCCAACGCCTTCCGCCTCGCCGAGGTGAAGCGCTACTGGCGCGGAATGCCGCCGCCGGTCGTGGTGCGGGTCGAAGGACTCTCCATCGACCACTCGACCGTGCGTCTCTCGGGCGTTGACGGGATCGAGTCGAACATGCGGGTGGTGTCGGGCACGCTGTGTTCGCCCGTGGCGCTCGAGCGCGTCTTCGCGGCCTTTGAACTGCGGGGCACGTCGCGAAAACCGATGCTACTTGTCCGCGAAATCGGTACGCTGAAGGCGGGTGAGCCCAGGACCTTCGAGTTCACGTTCGCGCCGCCGCGCGGTGCAGGGATGGAATCGTGCACGGTCCACGTCTATTCGGACGGCTTTGAGCTGCTGCAGGCGGGCCAGGGGCCGGAGGCGCTTCGCGAGGAGATCGGGCGGCGCATCCGCGCCAACATCGCGGGCGTGACCCGGGGCGACCCCCAGCTCTTCTACGCGCCCGCGCCGGTGCGGCCGGCCGTGACCGAGCCGGAGGCGCCGGTCCCCGAGGTCAAGGTCGCCGTGGACATCGCGCCCGACGGCTCGGTGTCGTCGGCCAGCGCCGCGCCGGGCGTGCCGCCGGCTTATGCGGCCGCTGCGGAAGGGGCCGCCCGCTCCTACCACTTCATCCCGAAGGTCGTGGATGGAAAACCCTGCGCCTGCCGGGTCGTGGTGCCCGTGCGGTTCTGAATTCGCGGACGACCCGCGCCGCCCGGCCGGGTCAGTATCCGGGTGCCTGTGACGCGGCTGCCGGGCCTGCGAGTAGCCCGGGGGGCACGGGTCCGGGCAGTCCGCGCCGGACGGCCTCCAGCAGGATGGCCTCCGTCGCCGTGGCGCCGATACGCGTCACGCCCAGGGCGCGCACGCGCAGCAGGTCGTCGAGCGTGCGCACTCCGCCCGCGGCCTTGATCCGCACGGCCGGACCGCAGTGGGCGCGCATCAGCGCCAGGTGGGCGTCGGTGGCGCCCCGGTATCCATAATCGCCTGACGGCTGCTTCACGAAGCCGTAGCCGGTGCTCGTCTTGGCGAAAGCCACGCCGAGGGAAGTGCACAGCTCGCACAGCCGGATGATGTGCGGATCCTGGAGGTAGTCGTTCTCGAAGATGACCTTGAGGATCGCGCCCCGCGCGAGGCAGGCCTCATTGACCTGCCGAAGTTCGCTCCGGACGTAGTCCCAGTCGCCGCCCAGGACCTTCGCCACGTTCACGACGACATCGATTTCGGTGGCGCCCTCCGCGATGGCCCGCCCCGCCTCGGCGACCTTGAGCGCGGCATGGCTGTTCCCGTGGGGAAACCCGGCCACCGCGCACACGCCGACGCCGGAGCCCGCGAGAAGCTCGGCTGCGAGGGGGACGGAGTACGGCTTCACGCACGCAGTCGCGCACTGGCAGCGCCGTGCGAGCGCCAGCCCCTCGCGGACCTGGACGTCCGTCATCGTGGGGTGGAGCAGCGAGTGATCGATCATCCGGGCGAGGTCGGGGACCGACGGGGTGGGGAGGGATTCAGGCATGCGTGCGATCCCAAGCCCCCGCAGTGCGCACGACAACCGCGGCGCAGGTCATCCGTTTGGGCTGCAGGGAGGCGGATCGCGCTTTTCGGTCGAAGGCAGGCGTTTCCGAGGATGCCGCCTCGGGGCCGCTTGCGATGCCCACGCTCCGGGCACATGGTATCGATCTCTTCGAATTCACCATGTCGATCCTTCACACGCCTCTCAAGGTTGGCGCGCTCACGCTGCCCAACCGCATCGTCATGTCTCCGCTTACGCGCTGCCGGTCCGCTGCCGGGCGCGTCCCGACCCCCTTGATGGCGGAGTACTACCGCCAGCGTTCGGGTGCCGGCCTCATTCTCTCCGAGGCGACCTCGGTCGATCCCATGGGTGTCGGCTATCCGGATACGCCCGGCATCTGGTCGCGCGAGCAGGTCGAGGGCTGGAAGGGCGTCACGCGCGCGGTGCACGAGGCGGGCGGACGCATCTTCCTGCAGCTCTGGCACGTGGGCCGGGTCTCGCATCCGTTCTATCTGGACGGCCGGCAGCCGGTCGCGCCCAGCGCCATCGCGGTGCCCGACCGGGTTCGGCTCCTGCGTCCGCCCGAGCCGTATCCGGTGCCGCGTGCGCTGGAGCTCTCGGAGATCCCCTCCGTCGTCGAGGCCTACCGCGTCGGTGCTCAGCACGCGCAGGAGGCCGGATTCGACGGCGTCGAATTGCATGGTGCTAATGGCTACCTGCTGGACCAGTTCCTCCAGGACGGCTCCAACAAGCGCACGGACTCGTATGGCGGCCCGGTCGAGAATCGCGCCCGCCTCCTGCTCGAGACGGTCGACGCCGCGATCTCCGTGTGGGGCGCCGATCGCGTCGGCGTCCACCTCGCCCCGCGCGGCGACGCCCAGGGCATGGGAGACTCCAATCCCGCGGCGACGTTCGGTTATGTGGCCCGTGAACTCGCCCGCCGGCGCATCGCGTTCCTGTTCACCCGCGAGGGCATCCAGGGCCGCGCCCGCCTGACACCGGATCTGAAGCGGATCTTCGGCGGCGTCGTCATCGCCAACGAGGCCTTCACGGCCGAGCAGGCCGAGCAGGAGCTCGCGTCCGGGAGCGCGGACGCCGTCGCCTGGGGCAAGCTCTTCATCGCCAATCCGGATCTTCCCGTGCGGTTGCGCGCGAAGGCTCCCCTGAACGAGCCCGATCCGACCACCTTCTACGGCGGTTCCGAAAAGGGCTACATCGACTACCCGGCGCTCGCCTGAGCGCGGGCCTGCCACCGACGGTGAGGACCGGGGCCGGTCCCGGTCCTCAATCTGTCAATACAGCCTCGCCGGGAAATCCGAGCGGCCCGGCTGATTAGTTTAATCGTATCATTCATTGGATCAACGAATTGAAACGTGATTGGCGCCGTTCGATCCCCTGCGTATACCTCCGCAGTCCGCGGGTTCGCGGGTGCTTGTTGATGATTTATTGATATGGAACGTGCTCGACGGCGGCTTAAAAACCCGCTGATTGTCGCCGGCGTTCTTTGATCACAGCCGAAGCGGCCGCCCCTTCCTGGGCGGGCGCGCGGAGGAACCAACTTCCCCGGCATGCCGGGGACGGGGCGAACGGACGCGGGCAACCGCGGACAAGGTCACTTCCTAGACCAAGCCCGACAGCTAACTTCGCAGGCAGATTGGAAGGGTGATCCACTAGAGCCGCCCTCCTGGCGGTCTCCAAGGTCTCCCCACCTTCAACGGGCTCGCGCACGCATACGGGAACACCGTATCCGTGCGGCGCCCTCGTCAGGAGACAGGATTCGAACCAAGTCGAACCACAGGGACACAGAGGTCACGGACAACACCGTGAGCCAGACCATCGAAATCGGAAATCGGATGTCAGGCAGTGCTGCGACGGTTTAGGGGGCCTCCCCATTCCCTCGCGGCCCCTCCGCCTGCCATTCCACGCCGTTCATCCCGGCCGGGGAATTGCGTCACCAAATTCCGGATTCAACGGCCCCCGCCTCCTGCCCTCCGGCCCTCCGACTTCTGACTTCTGACTTCTGGTCCCTGGTCCCATTCCCATGTCGCTCAAGACACTTCTCTTCGGCAAGGCCCGTTCGCTCTCGGACGAGGACCTTTTCCACAAGCTCTGGCTCACCGCGATCTTCGCTTGGGTGGGGCTCGGCGCGGACGGATTGTCGTCCTCCTGTTACGGCCCCGAGGAGGCCTTCAAGGCGCTCGGCGTGAACGTCCACCTGAGCCTCTTCGTGGCGCTCGCGACGGTGGTGACGATCTTCGTCATCTGCGCCAGCTATTCGCAGATCATCGCGCTCTTTCCGTCGGGCGGTGGCGGATACCTCGTTGCCAGCAAGCTGCTCTCGCCATTCGCGGGCGTGGTCTCGGGTTCGGCGCTGCTCATCGACTACGTGCTCACCATCACGATTTCCGTGGCGAGCGGCGCGGACGCTCTATTCAGCATCCTCCCCGCGTCGTGGATCGGGTGGAAGCTGACGTTTGCCGTGCTGGGGCTGCTGTGGCTGACGGTCATGAACCTGCGCGGAGTGAAGGAGTCTGTGCTCCTTTGGGCGCCGGTGTTCTTCATCTTCGTCGCCACGCATGCCTTCGCGATCGTGTATGCAATTGGATCACACGCCGGTGGTCTTGCCAGCGTCGCATCGGACACGGTGCACGAGGTGCACACGGTCAGCGCATCGGTGGGCTTTTTCGGCCTGCTCGCGGTGATCATCAAGGCCTATAGCATGGGCGCAGGCACGTTCACCGGCATCGAGGCCGTCAGCAACGGATTGCCGATCCTTCAGGAGCCGCGCGTGAAGACCGGGCGCAAGACGATGGTGTACATGGGCACCTCGCTCGCCATCACCGTGGGCGGCCTGCTGCTGGCCTACCTGTTGTATCATGTGCAGCCGCACGACGGGCAGACCCTGAACGCGGTCCTGTTTCATGCGATGACCGCGGGCTGGGGCCGGACCGGCTCGGCGTTTGTCTGGGTCGCGCTGGCGTCCGAGGCGCTGCTGCTGCTGATTGCCGCGCAGACCGGTTTCCTCGACGGCCCGCGGGTGCTCGCGAACATGGCGGTCGACCGCTGGTTCCCCTCTCGCTTTGCCAATCTCAGCGACCGATTCGTCACCCAGAACGGCGTGCTTCTCATGGCGGCGGCGGGCCTGGTCATGATGCTCGCGACCCGCGGCAACGTGGACACGCTGGTGGTGCTGTATTCGATTAACGTCTTCATCACCTTCTCCCTGTCGCAATTTGGCATGGTCCGGCATTGGTGGAGCGTCAGGGGGAAGGAAGGGAAATGGTTCTCCCACCTGCTGATCAACGGTCTCGGCTGCATGCTTACGCTCGGCATCCTGGGGATGCTGATCGTGATCAAGTTCTCCGAGGGCGGCTGGGTCACGCTTGTCGTCACGGGTCTGCTGATCGGCGTCGCCTACCTCGTGCGCCGGCATTACGACGGCGTCAAGGAGCGACTCCGCCGCCTCGATGCGATCGTCACCGCCGTGGATGAGAAGGTGCTCGCGGAGGATGCGCTCAAGCCCGCCCCCGAGATCAACCCGAAGGCGCGCACCGCGATCGTACTCGTCAACGGCTACAACGGACTGGGCCTGCACACCCTGCTGAACGTCCCGCGCATGTTCGGCGACCAGTACCGGAACTATGTCTTCGTCCAGGTCGGTGCGGTCGACGCCGGGAATTTCAAGGGCGCGGACGAGATCGATTCGCTGCGCCGCTACACCGAGGAGAGCGTGCGCCGCTACGTGGCGTGGGCCCATGCGCACGGCTACGGGTCGGAGGCCTACACGGACGTCGGCCACGACGTCGCGGGCCGCGTCATGCGCCTGGCGGATACGATCGCGGAAAAATACCCTAACCGGGTGTTCTTCGGCGGCCAGCTCGTGTTTACGAACGAGACGCGTGCGAACCGCTGGCTGCACAATCATCTCGTATTCAATCTCCAGCGACGCTTCTTCCTCGCGAGCCTGCCCTTCGTGATCGTGCCGATCCGGGTGGAGTAGCCGCCGGGGAGGAGGGCGGAGATGCAAACGGACCCGGCCGCCTTCGGGCGGTCCGGGTCGGGAAAGACTGGGCGGGGCGGTGGATCCGGCCCCGGGACTCAGCTCTCGGCGTTCTTCGAGAGGGCGCGGTCGATGGAGGCGCGGCCCGCTCCGTGCACCAGGACGATGAGGGCCAGGCCGATGGCGAGCAGGTGGTATTCATAACCCTCGCCCTTCTGGGCTCCGGACCAGTTCATGAAGAAGCCGATGTGACGGTGGATCATCGCGACGGCCACGACCATGTTGGCGGCGATTCCGAGCGCGGCGACGCGGCTGAACACGCCGAGGATGAGGGCGATGGAGCCGGCGAATTCGGCGGCAATCGCGAGGAACGCGAACAGCGCCGGGATGTGCATGGAGCCCGTGAAGAAGTGCATCGTGCCGGTGAAGCCGTAGCCTCCGAACCAGCCGAGCACCTTTTGCGCGCCGTGCGGGAACATGACGATTCCGAGCGCGAGGCGGGCGATGAGTTGGGCGGTGCTGTTGTCGGTTTTGAGCAGGAGTTGTAGCGATTTCATGTGGATTGTGGGTTGAGGAACAAAGGGGCCGGCGCGGGAGACCGGGCGCCGGCCGGGAAATTCAGGCAAGGTCGAAGAGGAGCACCTGTGACGGCTTTGTGGCCGCGAGTTCGATCGCGCCCGCGGTGTCGATCGCGGCGGCGTCACCGCCCGCGAGCGTGGTGCCGTTCAGCGTCACCTCGCCCTCGGCCACGTGGACCCAGGCGCCGCGCCCGGGGGCCAGGGTGTGGCGGAGCTTTCCGCCCGGGGCGATGCGGCCGAGCAGGAGATCGGCGTCCTGGTTGATCGCGATCGAGCCGTCGCGTCCGGTCTTGCTCGCCGCAAGGTGGAACGCGCCGTCCGCCGTCCCCACGAGGGACTTTTCCGCGTAGTGGGGTTTCGCGCCCTTGCGGTCGGGCTGTATCCAAATCTGGAGCAGGTGAACCGCCTCGTCCTCGGAGGGATTGAACTCGCTGTGGCGCACGCCGGTGCCGGCGGCCATGTACTGCACCTCGCCGGGACGGATGACGCGGCCGTTTCCCATGGAGTCCTTGTGCTCGAGCGCGCCGCTGAGGACAACCGTAATGATCTCCATGTCGCGGTGCGGATGCATGCCGAAGCCCATGCCGGGCATCACGAGGTCGTCATTGATGACCCGCAGGCTGCGGTACCCCATCCAGTCCGTGTCGTAGTAGTCCGCGAAACTGAAGGTGTGGTAGGTGTCGAGCCAGCCGTGGTTGGCGTGGCCCCGTTCGTTTGCGCGTCGGATCTTCATCATGGCGCCATCATACCACGCCGCCCCGATTTTCGGGAAAGACCAAGATTCTTGCCTCAGCATAACCAAAAGGCATGCTGGACCGCGCATGGAGCTTCGACACCTGCGCTATTTCGTCGCCGTCGCCGAGGAGGAGAATGTCTCCCGCGCCGCGCTGCGCCTGCATGTCTCGCAGCCTGCGCTGAGCCGGCAGGTGCGCGACCTCGAGGATGAGCTGGGGTTTGCGCTCCTGCATCGCAGCGCGAAGTCGGTGCGGCTCACGGATGCGGGCAGGACTTTTCTCGGTGAGAGTCGTGCCGTGCTGAAACGCGCCGACGACGCGGTCGCCGCCGCGATGGCCGTTGCCACAGGCCGCACGGGCGAGCTGCACATCGGCTACGCGCCGACGCCGACCTCGCGCCTGCTGCCGCCCGCGCTGCGAGCGTTTCAGGCCGAGACACCCGAGGTTCGCGTGAAGTTGCATGACCTGTCGACCGAGGAGATGGTGCGGGCGCTGCGCGAGCGGACCGTCCACCTGGCGCTTCTCGTGAAACCAGGGCGCGCGCTGCTGAGGGGGCTCAAGTTCGTGAGCATCCTCACCGACCCTGTGCGCATTGCCGTGCCTCCGGGGCATCCGTGGGCCCGCCTTCGCAAGGTTCCGTTTGAGCGCCTGCTTTCTGAGCCGCTCGTCGTCTATAGCCGGAAGGATTTTCCGGAGTATCACGAATTCCTCGACGGCCTCTTTGCCCAGCACAAGCGCACGCCAGTCGTCGCGTCGGAGCACGAGAGCGGTGCGAGCTTGGTTGCGGCGGTGGAGGCGGGCTACGGACTCGCCCTGGCCTCCCGTTCGCTGGCCTGCTCTATCGGCGCGCGCCTGAAACTGATTCCCGTCGCGCCGGAGCCAGAGCCGCTTGTGATCGGCGCGGCGTGGCTCGCCGAGGGACTGCCGCCCGTGGGGGAGCGCTTCCTCCGCTGCGCGAAGGACGCTGCGAAGGCCGTCTAGATTCGCGAGGTCTTAGGCGCGGGACCGAGGGGGGCGCGCCTGTCCTCGACTCAGCCTAAAAACCGCAATTGAACCACTGAGACACAGAGATCACAGAGCCTAAAATCCAAGCAAGGGGCGGAATCGGCGCTCACCTCAGAGATGAAGGAGCTTCGATACAAAATTCCAGCCCAACTGCATTTCGCCGTGTTCTCTGTGGCTCTGTGGTTCAATTCCAACTGCGGCATTTAGGATCAGATCGTGAAGTCACTCGGCTCGGGCTTCACGGGAGTATCGCCCGGCAGAAGCATGCCGGCGCCGACGGTCGCGTTCGTGCCGGGCTCGATCAGGATGAACGAGCCGGTGAGGCGGTTGTTGGAATAACCGTCGTAGAACAGCGGCTTCGCCGTGCGGATGCGGATGGCCCCCAAGTCGTTCATCGCGAGCTCGGACGGTGCGGCCTGCGGCTCCAGGGTCTCGATGTCGAGCCGGTGCTCGATCTCCGTGACCATCGCCTGGACGGTGCTGCTCGTGTGCTTGAGAAGATACTTCTTGCCGCGCTGAAGCGCACGCGGATGCATCCAGCAGACCTTGGCATTCAGCTCGGTGCCGCCCGAGGGAAGCGACTCGAGGCCGACGATCATGTTGCCACGGCTTACGTCGATGTCGTGCTCCAGCACGAGCGTGACGGACTGGGGGCAGAAAGCCTCTTCGACCGGGCCGTCGAAGGTGTGGATTTCCTTCACGGTGGTGACAATGCCGGCCGGCAGCGCGAGCACCTTCATGCCGCGCTTCACGATGCCGCCCGCAATCTGTCCGCTGAAGCCGCGAAAATCGTGGAGCCGGGCGTCCGTGGGATTGTTGGGCCGGTTGACCCACTGCACCGGCATGCGAAAGGCCTGCAGGTTCCAGTCGCTGCCGATGTGCACGCTCTCGAGGTGGGCGAGGAGCGTGGGGCCCTGGTACCAGGGCGCGTTTTTCGAGGGCTCGACGACATTATCGCCGTGCAGCGCGCTGATGGGGATGAACTTCACGTCCTTGATCCCGAGCCGGGGAAGGAAGGACTCAAACTGGTCGCGAATCTCCAGGAAGCGCTGCTCGGACCAACCCACGAGGTCCATCTTGTTGACCGCGACAACCAGGTGCGGGATGCGCAGCAGCGAGGCGATCGCCGTGTGGCGGCGGCTCTGCTCGATCACCCCGGCGCGGGCGTCGACGAGCACGATGGACAGGTTGGCCGACGAGGCTCCCGTCACCATGTTGCGCGTGTACTGCACGTGGCCCGGGGTGTCCGCGATGATGAACTTGCGCCGGGGCGTGGCGAAATAGCGGTACGCGACGTCAATCGTGATGCCCTGTTCGCGCTCCGCGCGCAGGCCGTCGGTGAGATTGGCGAGATTGATCTGGCCACCTCCGGTGATGTCGGCGGAGCGCTCCAGCGCCTCGATCTGGTCCTCCATGAGCGACTTCGAGTCGTAGAGGAGGCGTCCGATCAGGGTCGACTTGCCGTCGTCCACGGAACCGGAGGTGTTGAAACGGAGAATGTCGATGGGATGCATGTGGTCGGACGGAGCGGGATTCGAGGCGCGAGAAGCGATAACGGCCGGCTGTGCGCCTGGCGTGTGCGGCTCGCTGACGCTCGCGATCATGTCGGTGTTTGAGATCATGGCTGGCTCGCGGGGCTCATTTGGGCGGGATACGGCGCCAGGCGCCCTTCTGGATTCCCGCTTCTCGATCCTCGCTTCCTTCGGTTCAGAAATAGCCCTGCTTTTTTCGGTCTTCCATGGCCGCCTCGGAGGCCTTGTCATCGGCGCGGGAGCCGCGCTCGGTGACACGCGCCGCTGCGATCTCCGCGATGATGTCATCGACCGTCGTGGCGGGAGATTCGACGCAGCCGGTGCTGATGATGTCGCCGATGGTGCGCACGCGCACGGTCAGCTCCTCCACGCGTTCGCCGGGCTTAGGCGGCTGCAGGTCGTTCACCGGCAGCCACTGGCCGTGGCGTCGGACGCACTGGCGATGGTGGCTGAAATAGATGGTGGGCACCTCGAGTTTTTCGCGGCGGATGTATTCCCAGACGTCCATCTCGGTCCAGTTCGAGAGCGGGAACACGCGCATGTTTTCCCCTGCGTTGAGGCGGCCATTGTAGAGGTTCCAGAGCTCGGGGCGCTGATTCTTCGGATCCCACTGGCCGAAGCTGTCACGGTAGCTGAAGAACCGCTCCTTTGCGCGGGCCTTTTCCTCGTCGCGGCGCGCGCCGCCGATGCAGGCGTCGAAGCGAAACTCCTCGATCGCGGCGAGCAGCGTGGGGATCTGCAGCTTGTTGCGGCTGATCTCACCGGGGGCCGGCACGGCAATACCCTGAGCGATCGCGTCCTCGACCTTGCGCACGATGAGCTTGGCGCCGAGCTGCGCGGCACGACGGTCGCGAAACTCGTTCAGTTCGGGAAAGTGGTGTCCCGTGTCGACGTTGAGCAGCGGCATCGGGAGCTCGGCGGGCCGGAAGGCCTTTTCGGCGAGGCGGAGCAGGCAGATCGAATCCTTGCCGCCGGAGAACAGCAGGGCGGGGCGTTCGAATTCGCCCGCGACCTCGCGCATGATGTGGATCGCCTCGGTCTCGAGATGCTGCAGGTGGTCGAGGTGGTAGTTGGACATGGTCGGTAGGGACGATGTGTGGGCCGGAGCGGCGGCCGGCTCGTGGGTCGCGGCCGGATGTTCCAGGACGGGAAGGGAGGGCGTGCTCACGCGGTTGCGGTGGCTGCGGCCCGTTTTCCCCAGGCGGCGTGAAGGCCGCACTCGCGTTTCTCGTCGGCCTTCGCCGGGTCGAAGTAGTCCCACTCGTTCGGGAGCTGGTGGGTGTTCAGGTACGCGTCGAGATCCTGGTCGGAGTGGTGGAAGAACGGGCTGACCTTCAGAGTGCCGAAATTCTGGTCGGGGCTCAGGATGTCGAGCTCCGCGCGGTTCGGATTCTGGACCTTGCGCAGGGCCGTGATCCAGACCTTCGGTGCGAGCTCGCGCATGCCCCGCTTGAAGGGTTCGAGTTTCATCAGCGCGCTGAAGCGCTTGAGTTGCTCCTCGTCGTCGGGCCCGGGGATCGGACCGTGGATCGCATCGCGATGTGCGGCAGTGATCCGGGGGACGTAGGATTTGAGGTTGAGACCCAGCCGGGTCCGCAGGTCCTCGGCGTGGCGATAGGTCGACGGGCGGTTGTATCCGTGGTCCACCCACAGCACCGGGATGCCCGGTTCGACGCGGGTGGCGACGTGCAGGATTGCGGCCTCGTAGGGCCGGAAGTTCGTCGAGACGATGGCGCGGCCGCCCGCCTGTGCGATGGCCCACCGGACGATGTCCAGGGGGCTCTTGGCGCGAAGGTCGGCGTTCAGGGCTGCGAGCTGCTCGGAAGAGTACATGGGAGGTTGAATTCGGGTGCGAGGCGCGAGGGGTCGGCCCGTGCCGACCCTTGCTTTCCCCGGCGTTCGAGTGGGCTCAGGCGGACAAAGCCTTGGCTGCGTCCTGCTCCGGCCAGACCACACGGGCGACGAAATCGCCAAAGCGCTCGTGGCCGATGCGCTCGTCCTTCCAGCGCAGGAGCAGGGGTTTGAGTTCGGTGATGAGATCCTCGCCCTTGACCGAGGCGCGGTACTCGCGGTTGAGCCGCTGGAGGTCGCCGCCGCCGCCCAGGAGGATGTTGTACTTGTTGGGCGCGCGACCGACGAAGCCGACCTCCGCCATGTAGGGTCGGGCGCATCCGTTCGGGCACCCGGTCATGCGCACGATCAGGTCCTCGTCCTGGAGGCCGAGTTCCTCGAGGGCGCCCTCGAGCTGTCCCAGCACTTTCGGGAAGAAACGTTCCGACTCGGCGAGCGCGAGGCCGCAGGTCGGGAGGGACACGCAGGCCATGGAATTGAGCCTGACCGCGCGAGCCTGGTGCTCGATGGGAATACCGTGCTCGGCGAGCAGCGCGGTGATGGCGTAGCGGTGTTCGTCGGAGACATTCGCGACCAGCAGGTTCTGCGTCGGCGTGAGCCGGAACTCCGGATGATAAAGCTCGGCGATCTGGCGCAGCGCGGTCTTGAGGCGGCGCTTGCCGTCGTCGCGGATGCGGCCGGTTTCCACGTAGAGTCCGAGGAACCAGCGGCCGTCGCTCTGCTTGTGCCAGCCGAAGAGGTCGCCTTGGCGGTTCAGCTCGACCGGACGCGTCGGCTGCAGGCTGAAGCCCGCGCGCTGTTCAACTTCGGCGCGGAACCACTCGGCGCCCCGCTCCTCGAGCACGTACTTCAGGCGCGCATGCTTGCGGTTGGTGCGGTCTCCGGAATCGCGATACGCCATCAGGACCGCCTTCGCGACGTCGACGACCTGGTCGGGCGTGACGAAGCCGAGCTCATCGGCAACGCGGGGATAGGTGGCTGCGTTGCCGTGGGACATGCCCTGGCCTCCGCCGACAAGGACGTTGTAGCCGAGAAGGCGCGTGGGATCGGCTGGATCCGCGATGGCGACGAAGCCAAGGCAGTTCGAATAAACGTCGGTATCGTTGAGCGGCGGAATCGCGAAGGCGGTCTTGAATTTGCGCGGCAGGTACTGTTTGCCGTAAAGCGGGTCCTCGAACTGCTGCTTCTCCTCCTTCGAAAGAGCCAGGGCCTGGCCGTTGACCCAGATCTCGTGGTAGGCGCGCGTCTGCGGAATCAGCGCGTCGCTGACCCGGCGCGCGTCGGCGATCACCAGATCGGAGAGCGGACTGCGGGACGGTGTCGGCGGCGCCATCACGTTGCGGTTCACATCACCGCAGGCGGCGATCGTCGTCACGAGGGCGTCGTTCAGACCCTTCACCAGGGCGCGCAGGCCCGACTTCACGACGCCGTGCCACTGGATCGACTGGCGCGACGTGATGCGGAGCGTGTCGTTGCCATGCGCGGTCGCCAGCTTGTCGAAGGCGAGGTACTGCGCGGCCGGCACGACACCTGCAGGGATGCGGGCTCGAATCATGAACATGTACTTCTTGCCCGTTTTCCGCAGGTCGCGGTCGTCCTGTTGATAGATGCCGTGGAACTTGATGAACTGCCCATCATCCTCGTTGATGTGGTCTGCCGTTGGGTCCGCCAACGTCTCCGCCAAAGTTCCCGCCAGGGTGGGGTCGTTGAGCTTAAGCAGCTCGTTGTGGGTCGGTTGTGCCGTAGTAAGGGTGCTCATTTAAATTAATTTATAACCTGACTAAAGAATAAAGTTGACGGCAAGTCAAGCCTTATCATCATATTCCTAGTATAGATTATGACTAAAGATTCGCCCAAGGTGTCGCTGGTCGGTGCAGGTCCGGGAGATCCGGAGCTGATCACGGTGCGTGGCATGAAGCGCCTCCAGTCGGCCGATGTGGTCATCTACGACGAGCTGGCGGGTGCGGAGCTGCTGGCGTTCGTGCGCGACGATGCGGAGCTGATCTTCGTGGGCAAACGCTGCGGCAAGCACGCGATGGAGCAGGAGCGGATCAATGCGCTGCTCGTCGAGAAGGCCCGCGAGGGCAAGCGAGTGATCCGTCTGAAGGGCGGGGATCCGTTCATCTTTGGCCGGGGAGGCGAGGAACTGGCCGAACTCGTCGCGTCGGGAATCGCCGTGGAAGTGGTGCCAGGCGTGACTGCCGCTGCCGCCGCCGGCTCGGCCGCCGGCGTGCCGCTCACGCATCGTGAGTTGTCGTCTGGCGTGATCTTTCTCACGGGCCACGAGAAACCCGGGAAACCCGAGTCGTCGATCGATTGGCATGCGCTCGCCGCCACGCGCATGACCCTGTGCATTTACATGGGCGTGAAGAAGATCGCATCGATCGCCGAGCGGTTGGTCGAGGGCGGACTCGCCGTGGACACCCCGGTCGCGATCGTGAGCCGGGCAACCTGGGCCGACCAGCAGACGCTGCTGGTGACGCTTTCGGAGCTGATTCGCGAGGAGCATGGCGAAGTGCCCGCCCCCGCCCTGGCCATCATCGGCCCCGTGGCTCGTTTGCCCCGGGTGGTGGCCGAACTCGCGGCCTCTGCAGGGCGAGTGGACTCATCCGGCGCCGCGACTCCCTGAATCAGGCCATCGGTTGCTCGTTGTCGGCCAACAAAACCCGGGCGCGATCCGCCAGCAGGCGGACCAGCCCGGGATGATCGCCTAGCAGACCGGTCATGTAGGGCCGAAGGCCCGCGTGCGCCTCGGCAGCGGATCGGCAGATTCGTGCGATGTCGCCTCCCGGTCCCGCATGACGACCGGGCGAAAGGAAGAGGAGGGAGACGACGACGACCCCGTGGTCAAAATCGGGAAGTGCGAACGCTCTCTCCAGGAGCGGCTCGTTGAAATCGTAGGCCGCGCCCTCGCGGCGCTCCATCGAAGCAGCGCAGACGGCGCGCACACGTTCCCCGAGCGCAGAGCTAAGGCGGGCGGCGAGGCGGTCGCGCAGGGCGCCCAACTCGGGTTTGGGGCTTCCGTGGTCGACCAGGATCAGCGCAGGACGTCCGCCCATCCCGTCGGACGAACGTGCGGCAATCGACTCAAGGGCACGGTCCTGCAGCATCGCCGCGATCCGTTCCTCTCCACCGCCGGGCGCGGCGAGCTCGGGCGCGACGCGCACCCGCAGGCTCGGCTCAGCGGCGCGCACCAATTCGACGCGCGAAGGAAGGTAGTCGGTGATCGCGCCGCTGGGTCCGAAGAACAGTGGCAGGACGATGAAATCGCGTTCGCCCTCCGCGACGCGGCGCCGCAGCCAGGGCTCGAAGGTTACCGCAGGAATCCCATCCATGGCCTCCGCGGGCACCTTGTCGGAATGCAGGAGGGAAACTGGCTCGACCACGGAGCCAAGCTGGGCCGAGAGCTCGGCAGAAATGCGCCGGAGGTTCAGCGTCGCCGCCGGCTCGAGCGAGCCGTTGTCGACCAGCAGAAGCCGTGGCGCTCGGGCGGGCATGAGACTCAGTCGACGAGGGTGCCGTAAAGGGCGGCCGTGGAGAAGCGCTCGACCTTCAGGTTCACCAGTCGCCCGATGTGCTCCGGCGTGGCGTCAAAATGGGCGATGCGGTTTCCCCGCGTCCGGCCCGTGTAGCGGAGTCCCTTCTGGTCGGGTCCCTCCACGAGCACCTCCTGCGTGGAGCCGAGCAGCGCTTCGTTGCGGCGGAGGGAGTTTTCCTCGAGCAGGCGGAGGAGTTCCTGGTTGCGCGCCTCCTTGACCTCGTCCGGCACCTGGTCGGCGAGCGTCGCCGCCGGCGTGCCGCTGCGTATCGAGTATTTGAACACGTACGCCATGTCGTAGTTGGCGCGGATGAACAGGTCGCGCGTCTGCTCGAAATCCTCGTCGGTCTCGCCCGGGAAACCGACGATGACGTCGGTCGAGATGTACATGTCCGACCGCACCGCCCGCAGCGCGTCGACGATCTCGAGGTAGCGCTCGCGGGTGTACGGGCGGTTCATGGCCTTCAGGATCCGGTTGCTGCCGGACTGCAGCGGGAGGTGCACGTACTCGCAGAGCTTGGGCAGGCGCCCATAGGCCTCGATCAGGTCGGGCCTGAAGCCGCGCGGGTGGGGCGAAGTGAAGCGGATGCGCTCGATGCCGTCGATCTCGTGCACCTTCTCGATCAGCTGGACGAAGGGCGTCACGCCGCCGGTGTGCGCGTAATCGCGGCGTCCGTAGCTCGTGACGATCTGGCCGAGCAGCGTGATTTCCCGCACGCCCTTCTCGGCGAGCCCGCGGCACTCGGCGACGATCTCCTCCATGCGCCGCGAGCGCTCATCGCCGCGGGTCTTGGGCACGATGCAAAAGGCGCAGTCCATGTCGCAACCCTGCTGGATCGAGACGAAGGCCGAGACCTGGCGTTCCTCGAGCACGTGGTCGCGGATGGTGTTCTGGGAGCCGGGTTCCTCGTCGATGTCGACGATTGAATGTCCGATCGGCACGCCCGAGTCCTTTGCCGCGCGCAGGTTGTCGAGATAGTCGGGAACCTGATGGAATTTCTGGGTCCCGACGATGAGATCGACGTCGGGAAGCTGGTCGAGCAGGTCCGCGCCGCGGTTCTGGGCCATGCAGCCGAGGATTCCCAGGATGAACCGGGGCTGACGCCGCTTGCGCCCGGCCGCATGGCTCGCCTTGCCGATCGCCTTCTGCTCCGCCATGTCGCGCACGCTGCAGGTGTTGAGCAGCATGATGTCGCAGGTCTGCTCGTCGGAGACGATGCGGTAACCGCGGGCGCGCAGCATCGCCGCGACCGCCTCGCTGTCGCGCTCGTTCATCTGGCACCCGTAGGTTTTGATATAGACTCGATTCACGTGAAGCCCCTGCAGACGCGCGGAAAGACGCTCAAAAACAGCCAAATGTCCAGCCCCGGCCTTGGGCTGCCCGATCGGCGGCGAAAAATGCCGGGAAACCAAATCGGTTCGCCGTGGGTCTGAGGGGCCGCGGCGCTCCAAGGCCTCCGATCTCATGCTTTTCAACCGCACTTCCGTTCTCCACACTGGCGCCGTGCGCCCCTCCCTGCTCCTTCTCGCGCTCGCGGGCCTGGCCTCGCTTCCGGCCCTTGGAGCCGACACCGACAGCTCGGATTCGAAGACGCAGCCCGCTCCCGCCACGCAGCCCAAGCAGGACGATTCGCTCGATCCGGACCAGCTTTACGCCGTGGGCAAGGCCCTGTTCGACCGCTACGCCCCCCCGGAAATCAAGGCCAAGTACGAATTCCCGAGCAAGGAACAGTGGGACGCCTTCCTTCCCCGGCTTCAGAAGGCTCTCAATGGCAATTCAATGCAGGACCTCGCTGCGCTGGAGCCGGAGGCCAGGCGGGCGTTGCGTTATCTCGACAGCGTACCGAATGCCTCCGGCCTCGCTGATTGGCTCCGTCAGCGTATCGAACTGATGGATGCGGCGCGGGCCCTGAGCCAGCCCGTTCCCGAGACGCCCGCTCCGCTCCCGCAACCGCCCGAACTCGCGCCCGCTCCAGGACCGACCCCGCCGCCTGTGCCCGCTCCGGAGCGTCCACCCGCGCCCCCGCCTCCGCGCTCCGGCTGGAATATCCCGGCCTATAACTTCTTCTATGCCCGACTTCTCCAACGGCCTGCACCTGCCGACGCCGGTGAACTGATGCCTGTGCTCGTCCGCGCCTTCACCCTAGAGCATGTGCCGGGAGCGCTGTCGTGGATGGCCGAGGTCGAATCGTCGCTGAATCCCTCCGCCAGGAGTCCCACGGGGGCCAAGGGCCTCTTCCAACTCATGCCCGATACCGCAAAATCGCTGGGCCTGAGCACTTGGCTGCCCGACGAACGCATGGAGCCCGACAAGTCGGCCCGCGCGGCCGCCCGGCTGCTGCATTCCCTGTTCGGCACCTTCCACAGCTGGCCCCTCGCGATCGCCGCCTACAACGCCGGCGCTGGCCGCGTGAAACGGATACTGGCCAGCCATCCCGGCGCGAAATCCTTCGCCGACATAGCAGGCTCGCTCCCCGTTGAAACGCGTCTGTACGTGCCAAAGGTCCTCGCCACGATCGCCGTGCGCACCGGGGTGACGCCCGACCAGCTCAGCCGCATGGGCGAGTGACTGCGCTCCGAATTGCCAAGATCCCCGCGCCGGGCTCATGCTCGACTTCATGGAGTTCCCGGCGCAACCGATGCCCCTGCACACGCAGGAAAAGAAGCCCAGCTTTCCGATAAGCGAAGGCCTGCGCCGATACCTCGTCCGCTACCGCCGCGACCGGCCGCTTCCGGCCAGCTACCAGCGGCTCCGCCGCTTCGCGGAAAGCGCCCCGCTCAGCGACGCGGCGGGCCGTCCCACACTCTGGGAAACCGTCGTGTATGACCGCTTCGAGATGGAGTCGCTCAACGAGGACCTCAAGGAGATGTACGCCCTGCTTCGCGTCGATGGCGACCTGTCCTTCATGAAGCATCTCTACATCGACCGCATCGACTTCTGCGCCTTCGGCAATTCCGCGCCGTTCCGCATCCGGATCGTCAATGCCTACAACGACAACCCCGACTACTTCTACATCAAGAAGGGCGACGCCTCGCGCATCTACGGGCTGGAACTCGAGCACCTGCTTTCGCCGAACCGACTGACGTATCTGACTTATGGAGACACCCTCGTCGAGGAACACATCGCGGGCATCCCGGGGGACATCTTCGTCAAGCGCTGGCTGGACAGCGAGGAACTGCGGCCGATCCGCGTGGCCAAGGAACTGGTGAAGTTCAACGAGCGCTGCTTCGTGCGCCTGCTGGGCGACATGCGGAGCTACAATTTCGTGGTCGTCATCACGCCCGATTTCGAGGGCGCGCAGATCCGCATTCGCGCGATGGACTTCGACCAGCAGACCTACGAGGGCCGGATGAATTTCTACCGGCCCCAGTTTTTCAAGGACAACCAGCCCCTCGTCGCCTACTGCCTCAAGCACCTCAATCTCGAGACCGCGCGACAGTACCAGCGCGAGGAGCAGGTGCTCATCCTCCAGCGGCGCGCGATCGTCGACGAGCGTGTCGACCAGCTGTTGACGGCCATGTCCGGCGACCAGCTCGCCCCCGAGGAACACTTCGTCCAGCTGCGCGATTCGCTCGCGGAGCATCACAAGCGCCGCGAGTACCTCGCCTGTCGCTCGATGGGCGACCTCATCCGCGAAAACCTCGAGACGATCCGGCTGCGGGTCACCGCACCCCAGGAGGCGGCAAAGCCGGGCGAGGTGGAGTGACCCCGCCGGGGCGGTCTCAACGCCCCTTCGTCTGCTGGTTGATCACGGGCATCTTCCCCGAGTCGATGTACTCCTCCAGGACTGGGTTGCCCAGTTTGATGTCCGGCTTGTACTTGTCGGAGGCATCGGCCCAGATGGGATGTGCCGTCTCGCGGCCGATGTACGGCGCGGCGATCGCAAGCATGGTTGGTAGCGTCTCATTCATCGCCAGTCCGCGGGAGGGGCAGCTGATCCGCGTCTTCCACAGCGGCACGGCCTTCGAATGCTTCGCGAATTCCGCATAATCGTAGCCGGTCAGCGCCGCAACGTAGAGGTCGTCCGAGGCGGTCGACAACAGCGTGCTCTGGTCCGGCGTGTTGAAGGTCAGTCCCAACGGCGAGTCGAAGGTCGAATCGAGTCCGCCCCGGTGGTAGATTCCGAGTTGTTCGCCGCCCAGGAATTTCAGCTTCTGGGCCAGGTTCAACTGGATGTCCGGCAGGTTCGGATTGGGCGACGGAATCGTCACCGAGTACATCGTTCCCCACGCATAGGCGATCACCTCGGTGGGCGGATGTTGCTTGGTCGCGGGCAGGAAACCGTGTTTCGCGAGCACCTTGGCGATGACCTTGATCATTTCCGCCGGAGTGGGCTTCCGATCGCCCGCGATGATGCCGCCAAAGTCGTGGTAACCGACGTCGATCGCAATGTAGTAAACCGGATGCCCGGGGGACGGCGGGGCCACTTTTCGACCCTGGTCCGTGATCTGCGTTGAAGTCACCACGGACACATCGTGTCGGAACAAGGCGTCGAAGAAGTTGGCTCGACACGAGACTGCGACGAGCGCGGCGAGGGAAATGAATCGGAGGAGGCGCATGGCGACAATGGACTGGTGGTACGATCAACGCCGGGGGCTGGGGCATCCCTGCTGAGTCCTGAGAACCTGCCGTTGGGCGTCCGGGGTGTCCAGACGCTTCCGGAACCCGACTCGTATCAAGTCGCTGTCGCGAACCCGTTTTGGAGGTATGCCTTTTTTGGGAATCACTCGCCGTCGTTTGGCTCAAGCCCGACAGCAGAGGCTGGCGAATGTCCCTTAGGGCGGAAATTGGAACACGTTTAAAAATAGATCGTTGTGCAATTCAAATGAATCGGGCGGCGGCGGATGCCCGGCACTCCGCAGCGCGTTCGGACGGGGCGGCGGCGTTGACTCTTCGGCCCTGGCGGAGATTTCCTTAGGTCGCGTCGATTTCGCCCTGTTCGATCGCCTGTTCTCATGCACCCGATTGTCGCCAAGGTTCAACTCAGCCCCAACGTCACGCGACTCGAAGTGACGGCGCCCCGCATCGCGCAGATCCGGAAGGCGGGGCAGTTCGTCATCGTGCGGAAAGGGGAGGGCGCCGAGCGCATTCCCCTGACGATCGCCGACTCGAACCCGACAACCGGCACGATCACGCTCGTGATTCAGGCCGTGGGGAAGAGCACGCGCGACCTCGTCGCGCTAGGGGTCGGAGACGCAATCCGCGACATCGCCGGCCCGCTTGGCCATCCCACCGAACTGATCGAGCGGGGCCGCGCAGTCTGCGTCGGTGGCGGCGTCGGCACCGCGGTCGTCCATCCGATCGCACAGGCGCTGTCCCGGACCGGGGTCCACGTGACAAGCGTCATCGGCGGCCGGTCCCGCGATTGGGTCATTTACGAGGACGAGCTCAAGCGTCTGGGCGACGTAGTAGTCTGTACGGACGATGGAAGCTACGGTCGCAAGGGCTTCGTCACGCAGGCCGCGGCCGAACTGCTCGCGGCCGGTGGCGTCGACATCGTGTATGCCGTCGGACCGGTCCCCATGATGCGGGCGGTCGCGGAGCTCACCCGTCCGTACGGAGTCCGGACGATCGTGTCGCTCAATCCGCTCATGGTCGATGGAACGGGCATGTGCGGCGGGTGCCGGGTTTCGGTCGCGGGCAAGGCCTATTTCGCCTGTGTGGACGGCCCGGAATTTGACGGACACCAGGTGGACTTCGCGATGCTCGCGGACCGCTCCACGACCTACCGGGAGTTCGAGCAGGCCGCTCTTCAGCGAAGCCTGGACCACGAGTGCCACATCGGCCTCGGAAAACCCTGAGCAAGGCCAGGACCACAGCCCCTTTTGAGGAATCCTCCCGTGCAACCGACCAAGATCACCACCAAGGAACGCCTTCAGCTGAAGCGCCAGGCGATGCCTGCGCAGGACGCCGGCGTGCGCCGGTCGAATTTTGAGGAGGTCAATCTCGGGCTCCCGGAGAAGCTGGCCCTGGTGGAGGCCCAACGCTGTCTGCAGTGCAAGGACCCCCGGTGCATGAACGGTTGCCCGGTGAACGTGAACATCCCGCGTTTCCTCGACCTGCTCACCCAGGGCAACCTGCCCGAAGCGGCGCGCAGCCTGCTCGCGGACAACGCGCTGCCCGCCGTGACCGGTCGCGTCTGCCCCCAGGAAAGTCAGTGCGAATGTGAATGCATTCGCGCCGTGAAGGGCGAACCTGTCGGCGTCGGGTACCTGGAGCGCTACGTCGCCGACTGGGCCCGGTCCCACCCGGATGCCATCGCCACCGCGCCCGTGCAACCCACCGGCCGCCGCGTCGCCATCGTCGGTTCCGGTCCGGCCGGACTGACCGCGGCCGGGGAGCTCGTCCGGCGTGGACACGACGTCACCGTCTATGAGGCGTTGCATCGCCCGGGTGGCGTGCTCGTGTACGGCATTCCCGAGTTTCGCCTGCCCAAGGCCATCGTCGACCAGGAGGTCGAGCGGCTCGTCGACGCCGGCGTGAAGATCGAGTGCAACGTCGTGGTGGGCCGCACCTACACGCTGCCCGAGCTGCGCGAACAGTTCGACGCGGTCTTCGTGGCCAACGGCGCGGGACTGCCGGTGTTCATGAATCTTCCGGGCGAGCACCTGAAAGGCGTCTACACCGCGAACGAGTACCTCACCCGGGTCAACCTGATGGCCGCGTTCGGGGCCGACTCCGACACCCCTGTGCTCAAGCCTCGCCGCGTCGCGGTGGTCGGAGGGGGCAACGTCGCCATGGACGCCGCCCGCACCGCCCAGCGTCTGGGGGCGGAGGTCGTCTCGATCGTTTACCGTCGCACCAAGGTCGAAATGCCCGCGCGTGTGGAGGAAGTCCACCACGCGGAGGAGGAGGGTATCCAGTTCGAGCTTCTCGCCGCACCGCTCGAGATTCTCGGCACCGATAAGAAATGGGTGTCGGGCCTCAAGTGCGTCCGCATGAAACTCGGGGAGCCCGATGCCTCCGGCCGCCGCAGTCCCGTGCCCATCCCGGGATCCGAATTCGTCCTCGACTGCGACATGGTCGTCTCCGCCCTCGGCACTCGCGCGAATCCACTTCTCACGGCCACCTGCCCCGATCTCAAACTCGACAAGCGGGGCAACATCGTGGTGGACGACGACCTCATGACCAATCTGCCCGGTGTGTTCGGCGGAGGAGACATCGTTCGCGGCGCGGCGACGGTGATTCTTGCGATGGGCGACGGAAAGAAGGCCGCGCAGGCCATCGACCGCTTCCTCGCTGCCCAGGTGGACGCCGCCCAGCCCGAAGCCGCCACCGGCACCGCCTGACCCGGTCGCGTAGAGAGGGCCGATCCTCTGACCTCTGACCTCTGGTCGGTTCTCAGATCACCCAGTCGCTTCCGCCGGGTACGTCCTCAGCGCGCAGCGTGATGACCATCTCCTCCTTCTTCTTGCGCTGACGAATGGCCAGCGTGCTCCCCTTGTTGTAGGCGAGGCTGTGGGGCGGGACGGACTGCATGATGAACACGTTGGCGCCGACGACCGACTGGGTGCCGATACGCGTGTCGCCGCCCAGGATCGTGGCATGCGCGTAGATGGTGACATGGTCGTCCACGTCCGGATGGCGCTTAACGCCCTTCACCGGATTGCCGGCGTCGTCGACTTCGAACGACTTCGCACCGAGCGTCACGCCTTGGTAGATCTTCACATGGTGGCCGATGCGGGCCGTCTCGCCGATGACCACGCCCGTGCAGTGGTCGATGAAGAAATGCGACCCGATCTGGGCGCCGGGGTGGATATCGCAGCCGGTGCGCTCGTGGGCGTACTCGGTGATCATGCGCGGGAGCAGGGGGACCTTCTGCTCGTAGAGGACATGCGCGATGCGTTGCAGGGAGATCACGAGCACGCAGGGGTAGGCGAGGATGATCTCGTCGATGCTCCTGGCGGCCGGATCTCCGTGGTAGGCTGCGGACACGTCGGTGTGCACCAGCCGACGCAGGGCCGGCAATTCGCTGAGCAGGTGCATGGCGGCCTCACGTGCGCGTAGCGCCGGGTCCGGTTGTTGCACGAACTTCAGGCTCTTCTCGATCTCGGCGATCAGCCTGGCCGCCACCCCTTCGAGCCGAAGGCGCGTGACATCCGCGATCTGCTGTTTCGTCACCGCGCTCGTCTCGAAGAAGCCGGGAAACAGCAGATGCATGAAATCCGCCGCGAGCCGGCTTACGGATTCCTGGTCGGGCAGGTTCGTGCCATCGAGGTGATTGATCCCCCCGTCGGCCTCGTAGGAGGCGAGGAGCGCCTGTTTGATCTGGTCGAGCGTCATGCGTGAGAGGGGGTGGCCGGAAGCTTAACGGTACACACCAAGGCCCGATTACGGCCAAGCGCAATCTGCGCACCGCGCGCGGTGACGGTCGTGGACAACGGACTGGCTCAGACTGCGCGTTTATTGGCCATACAAGACCATTTTATGAGCCTGAAATGATGATGGTTGGTTATTTGCGGTGCGCCTTCTTTATAAGTTTAGCTGATCTTATATGGCGCCTGGGACAGAATCATCCCTTTTCCCATTCTTTACTTCCCCGGAGGCTCTGGTGTACCAAGAAGCCTTCGCGGTCCAAGCCGGCCCGCATTTGATCATCCAGACCAACCCTACCTCGCGATGAGCTTACTTGGTAATCTGTTTCGTTCGTCCGTGGGACGAAAGTTCCTAATGGCCATAACGGGCTTCGTGCTCGCCTGTTTTGTGACCGGCCATTTGATTGGCAATCTGCAAATCTTTGCCAATCCGGACCATATCAATGGCTACGCCCACTTCCTGCAGTCGCTGGGGCCGGTCCTGTGGGCGGTCCGGGGATTCCTGCTGATCTGCGTGCTGGTCCACGTGTGGGCAGCGGTGACGCTGGCCCTTGAGAACTACGCCGCACGCGGCGACCAGCGCTACGACAACCACAAGTGGCTGCGCGCAACCGTCTCCTCGCGGTACATGCGGCACACGGGTGTGATCGTCGCGATCTTCATCGTTTATCACTTGCTCCAATTCACGGTTGGCACGGCTCAGGCCGCGACCTTCAAGACCCACCTGCCGGAGTACACGATGACGGAGTCCTTCCACGTGATGGGTATTCCCGTCGTGGCGGCCGGCGCGAAGGTGCTCGATGTCTGGTCGATGGTGTACCTTGGGTTCAGCAACGTCTGGATCTCCCTGTTTTACATGTTCGCGATCGGCCTGCTGACCCTGCATCTCTGGCATGGCCTGGATTCGATGTTCCAGACGATCGGCTGGAGGAATGCCAAGTGGGCCAACTGCCTGCGCCGCGTCGTCGGCATCTACTGCCTGCTTTACTTCCTGGGCAATATTGCGATTCCCGGCGCGGTGCTCGCCAAGGTGATTCATCCACCGGCCAACACCGCCGCCGCCCAGATCCAGGCGGCCTCCTCCTGCCCCTACCTCAACGCTCACAACAAGTAATCCATTCCCGCCATGGCCAACCTTGACTCAAAGATTCCCTCCGGCCCGCTCGCCGACAAGTGGCGCAAGCACAAGGCGGATGGCAAGCTCGTCAATCCCGCCAACAAGCGCAAATACGAGGTTCTCGTCGTGGGCGCTGGCCTCGCCGGCGCCTCTGCCGCCGCCACGCTCGCCGAGCTCGGCTATAAGGTGAAGTGCTTCGTGTTCCACGATTCCCCCCGCCGGGCGCACTCCATCGCCGCCCAGGGAGGCATTAATGCCGCGAAGAATTATCAAAACGACGGCGACAGCGTCTTCCGCCTGTTTTACGACACGATCAAGGGCGGCGACTATCGGTCCCGCGAGGCCAACGTCCACCGCCTCGCCGAGGTTTCGGTGAACATCATCGACCAGTGCGCCGCGCAGGGCGTGCCTTTCGCCCGCGAATACGGCGGCCTCCTCGCCAACCGCTCCTTCGGCGGCGCCCAGGTGTCGCGCACCTTCTACGCCCGAGGCCAGACCGGCCAGCAACTCCTGCTCGGCGCCTACTCCGCCCTCATGAAGATGGCCGGCCAGGGCGCCGTGGAAATCTTCCCCAACGAGGAGATGAGCGACCTCGTCGTCATCGACGGCCAGGCCAAGGGCATCATCACCCGCAATCTCATCACCGGTGAGATCCGCCGCTGGGCCGGTGACGCCGTCGTCCTCGCCACTGGCGGCTACGGCAACGTCTTCAACCTCTCGACCTACGCCCGCGGCTCAAACGCCACGGCCATCTGGCGCGCGTACCGCCGCGGCGCCTGCTTCGCCAACCCCTGCTACACCCAGATCCATCCGACCTGCATCCCGGTCTCCGGCGACTACCAGTCGAAGCTGACCCTCATGTCGGAGTCGCTCCGCAACGACGGGCGCATCTGGGTCCCGAAGAAGAAGGAGGACTGCAAGAAGGATCCCAGCCAGATCCCCGAGGAAGACCGCGATTATTACCTCGAGCGCATCTATCCGAGCTTCGGCAACCTCGCGCCCCGCGACGTCTCGTCCCGCGCCGCCAAGCGCATGTGCGACGAGGGCCGCGGAGTCGGCGAGACCGGCCTTGGCGTTTATCTCGACTTTTCCGACGCGATCAAGCGTCTCGGCGAGGCCGGCGTGCGCGAACGGTACGGCAATCTGTTCGATATCTACCACGAGATCACCAACGAGAACGCCTACCAGACGCCGATGCGCATCTACCCGGCCGTCCACTACACGATGGGCGGCATGTGGGTGGATTACAACCTGATGTCCAATGTCCCGGGTCTGTTCTTCCTGGGCGAGGCCAACTTCTCCGACCACGGCGCCAACCGCCTCGGCGCCTCTGCGCTGATGCAGGGTCTGGCGGATGGCTACTTCGTCATTCCGTACACGATCGCCAATTACCTCGCCACGCAGAAGCCCGGCTCGCGTCCGAAGACGGAAGCCCCTGAGTTCGCGCAGGCCGAGGACAACGTCCGCGGCATCATCAAGCGCCTGTTGGCCGTCGACGGAAAGGAACCGGTCGCCCACTTCCACAAACGCCTTGGGAAACTGATGTGGGACTACTGCGGCATGGCCCGCAACAAGGCCGGCCTCGAAAAGGCGCTTCAGGAAATCCCCGCCCTGCGCGAGGAATACTGGAAGAACGTCAAGGTCCCCGGCTCCGCCGAGACCCTGAACCAGGCCCTCGAACGCGCCAGCCGCGTTGCCGATTTCCTGGAACTCGGCGAACTCATGTGTCTCGACGCCCTCGAGCGCGAGGAAAGCTGCGGCGGACACTTCCGCGAGGAACACCAGTACCCCGACGGCGAGTGCAAGCGCGACGACGAGAAGTTCGCGCACGTCGCCGCCTGGGAATTCCAGGGTGAAGGCAAGAAACCCCTCCGCAATGTCGAGCCGCTCAATTACGAGGCGGTGAAGATGAGCGTTCGCAGCTACAAATAAACCCTGAAGGCTGAAAGACTGGAGGCTAAGCCCGGCCTTCGGTCTCGAAGCCACACGCCACAAACTTCAGCTCTTCAGCCTACAGACCTTCAGCCATTTCAAATCATGGTCGCCGAATCTTCCACCCAACTCATCTCCGTCACCCTCCGCGTCTGGCGCCAGGCCGGCCCTGACAAGCCGGGCAAGTTCGCCGAGTACAAGGCCACCGACCTGAACCCCAACATGTCCCTGCTCGAGATGCTCGATGTCGTGAACAACGAACTCGAGCGAAAGGGGGAGGATCCGATTGCATTTGCGCACGATTGCCGTGAGGGCATCTGCGGCACCTGCTCGATGGTGATCGATGGCAAACCCCACGGCCCTCACAAGGGCGTGGCCACCTGCCAGACCTACATGCGCAGCTTCGCCGATGGCGCGGTCATCACGCTCGAGCCGTTCCGCGCTAAGCCCTTCCCGGTGGTCAAGGACCTGATCACCGATCGCTCCGCCTTCGACACGATCCAACAGGCCGGCGGATTCATCAGCGTGCGCACGGGCGCCGCTCCTGATGCCAACTCGATCCCGGTGCCGAAGGACAATGCCGACCTCGCCATGGACGCCGCGGCCTGCATCGGCTGCGGCGCCTGTGTCGCGGCCTGCAAGAACGCCTCCGCCATGCTGTTCGTATCGGCCAAGGTCGGCCAGTATGCGCTGCTGCCGCAGGGGCAGCCCGAGCGCGACAAGCGCGTGCTGTCCATGGTCGCCAAGATGGACGAGCTCGGTTTTGGCAACTGCACCAACCAGTACGAGTGCAGCGCCGCCTGCCCCAAGCTCATCAGCCACGACTTCATCGCACGCATGAACCGCGACTATATCGCCGCGAGCTTCCGCCAGGCCCTCAGCCCCAAGTCGGCGGCCGCCGCCGGCGGCGCCTGAACCGACGTCCGGACTTCCACGATTTCCAAACGCCGTGCCCCGACCCGGGCGCGGCGTTTTTCTTTAAAGGCCAACCGGTTAAATACTTGATGTCGCCCAACGCCTTGTGTAACTGGCCTGCATGGAACCTCACCAGTTCATGAGCCGGTCCACGCTCGTGGGCGCCACTTTTCTGGCCGTGCTCATGGCCATTCTTGCGGTATGGTCTGACCTGCCCGGGCCGGCAGCGGACGACCTGTTCTATGTGGGCCCTGCGATCAGTTACGCCCAGCACGGGCGACTGTACATGCCGCTGCTCGCCGGCCAGCAGTTCCCGACCCGCGAGTTTCTCATCTATCCGGCGTTCTACCAGTACATGCTCGGCGGCTGGCTCAAGGTATTCGGAATCTCGACCCGGTCCATACTCGCGTTTGTCCAGTTGGGATACCTGGTGGCGGGTTTTGCAGGGACCTTCCTCGCTTCGCGCCTCGCCGGTCGGCTTCCATCGCCAGGCTGGCTGTGGCCCTCGATGATCATGTTGGGTCTTCTGGTCACGCTCGGAACCATGGGCTTCCGGCCCGACGTGTGGGCGTTTGGCGTCATGCTCGCGGGGTTCTGCGTATGGATGAACGGCGCCTTTGTGGCGCGTGCGGCGGGGTGGTTTGGGGTGGGCTGTTCCCTGATGATCTCACCCAATGTCCTGCCCTACGCCGCCGTGTTGGCAGTGCTCCTTCTGCTGTGGCGCGATGGCAGGCCGGGGCGGCGGACCGCCGCCGAAGTCGGTCCGCTCGCGTTGGCGGCCGTGCTCGTGGCGGCGCTCTTCCTCGCTTCGATCCAGGGGCGCTGGACTGAATTTCACCAGGCATTCCTGTTCCATGCGCGCCGAGCCGTGCTGCCACCCCTCGAATCGCTCGATGTTGGCCTGCGCCGCTACGTGAACGGGTTCCGCGCCCATCCGGCCTTCTTCGTCTCGCTGGCCGTGTGCGCCCTCGCGACGGTGAGGGCGGTTGCCGCACGGTCGCCGGGCCGCCCTGGCGCCTCTCGTTTCCTGGTCTGCCTGACCGCCCTTTTCGCGGCCGGCCTGCTGTCTGTCGCAATGACGTGGATACGTGAGGAGCTCCGGCTGTTCACCCTGGTGCTTGCGGCGGGCGGTGGCTGCTTCTGGATCCTGCTCGAGGGCGGACCTGCGGCACGTCGCATGGCCTGGGTTGGTTTCGTGGCGGTGTTCGCCGCGGCGTCGTGGATCAAGGATCCGCTGGAGCCCCGCTGGCTGCCCGCTGCAAGGCCGGATCCCGCCCATGTGCGCGAGGCCCTGGCATGCGTTGCGCGGGAGCCGGGGCGGATCTTCCTGGTCGACGCGTACACGGCCCGCTCGGTGTTCGACTACCATCTGCCGGTCAACGCCCGCGACTGGGAGTTCTCGATGCCGTTCCCCAAGCTCAACCCCACCAGCCCGTATGCGATCCCTCCGTCCCAGACCTGGATCGTCGCTGGCCTTACGTTGAAGATGGTCGAGCCTGCCGTGGTTCGATTCGTGCCCTTTTCGATCGGCCCGCTTCGGCTGCGGCGGATGGCGCGCGCATTCGACGTCTACGTGATCGACGGCAGGCTTCCGGCCCGGAGACAGCTGGGGTTGCCCGAGCCGGCCGTCCGCGCCGCCGCGCGCTGAATGCCGGGCCGCGGCCTCCGCGGCTCAGTCCAGGCTTGTCACACGAATTCCAATACCATCCGAGGTGCGGAGGTCCGTGTATCCGATGCCCTCGGACTCGGTGAACGCCCCAAGTTGGCGCATGGTGGAGGACAGCTCGCGCGGTTCGGGGCAGGGGCTCATCGCGAGCGTGAACCGGTCCAGCCCGAGGCTGCCCGCCGGCACAGCGCGACGACTGCGCCAGGTGTTCGCGCCGAAGTGGTGATGGTACCCGTCCCGGCCGAAAAACAGCGCGCCGGGGTAGTTTCGCTGTCGCACCGAAAAACCGAGCCCGCGCGCCAGCACCTGTTCCGCGCCGGGAAGATCCGCGACACTGAGGTGAATGTGCCCGATCCGCACGCCCTCTGGGCCTCCGCCAGGCTCCCCTTCTCCTGCCTTGAGTATCCCGGCGACGTCCACCTCCTCGGTGTACATTGCGACTTCCCCCGTGCTCGACTCAGGCCATTCCTCGGCAGGCCGGTCGGCGTACAGCTCGATTCCGTTGCCCTCGGGGTCTGCGAGGTACAAGGCTTCGCTGACGCCATGATCGCCACCTCCGAACGGCACTTCGAGGTCGACCAGCCGCCGGGCCGCTCGGCCAAGGCTGGCGCGATTGGGGTGGAGGAAGGCGACGTGAAACAGTCCGGCAGCGTCACGCGGTCGAAGTGGCGCATTCGCGGATTCCACCAAGACCACCAGGGCCGGTACGTCCTGCGAATAGCCCAGTTCGATCTGGCCGTCCCGCCCGCCGAGGGCGCGCATGCCAAGCGTGTCCACATAGAATCGGCTGACGTTTTCGAGATTGCGGACGCGCAGCCTGAGCTCGGACAGCCGCACATGCTGGAAAAAGGATTGGGAAGGACTCATTGCGGGGGATGGGGTTGATTGTAGATTGGCGCACCGAAATTGCGATTCGCCGGGCGATTTCGGCGAATTTCCGTTCGGGCACCTGCTAAGGCCAGCTTGACAGCGCGGAAAAGGTTCGGCACTTCCGTTAACTCTTAATCAGTCACATACCATGAAACCAACCTTCCGTCCGCATCGCAAAAAGCGCGCCCGCAAGATCGGCTTCCGCGCCCGCTCGAAGACCAAGGGCGGCCGCAAAGTGCTCGCCTCCCGCCGCCAGAAGGGCCGTAAGCGCCTGACGGTGGTCTGATTCCGTTATTTCCGACCCGCGCCCCGCGCCGCCGTCGGGTCCCGCCCCATGCGCTATCGCCCTGAGCAGCATCTTCGCCGCCAGAGCGACATTCGCACCGTGAGGGAGCGGGGCCGCAGGCTGGACTGCGGGGCGTTCACGTTGTGGTGGCTCGCGCGCGATCCCGCGCCGCAGACCGCTCCTCCCGCCGCAGGCGCCGGCCCTCTCGGGCCACGCGTCTGCGTCGTCGCGTCCACAGCCGCCGTGGGCAAAGCCCATCGTCGCAACCTCGCGAAACGCCGGCTTCGCGAACTGTTTCGACTCCATCAGGGCCGCATCGACCCCTCGCTCGACCTGCTCCTTGTGTCGCGATCCGCTGTGGCGTCGGTGGAATTCGCAGGGCTCGAACGCCGGTTTCTCCAGGCCGTCGACCGCCTGCCGTCCCCGTCCCATGGACGCGCCCCCGCCCACTCTTGAGATCGAAATCACCCGGGGCCCATGTCGTGGGCCGGGCTGGTTCGCTCGAACCCTGATCCTCGCGGTCCGCGCCTATCAGAGGACGTTGTCCCCCGTGCTGCCGCTCCTGTTCGGGCGCAACGCAGGCTGCAGATTCTACCCGACCTGTTCGCACTACGCCTGTCAGGCGCTCGCCTCGCACGGTGCGGTGCGGGGTTCCTGGTTGTCGCTGCGAAGGATTGTCCGTTGCACGCCCCTGAGCGCCGGCGGCATCGACCCGGTTCCGCCCCCCCGGCTGCCCCGCCAAACCCCGACTTGCGTCCGCGGCTAATCCCTGCTCCCTGCTCCTTTTCCCTCGTTCTTCAAGACACTTTCCGAATGGACAAAAAGAACACCCTCATCGGCGTCATCCTGCTCGTCGCGGCTTTCGCGACCATGTACTTCAGCGCAAGGCTTTCGCCTCCCGCGCCTCCCGCCCCCGAGATCGTCCAGACCCCCGGCCCCAACATGGCCGGCCAGACCATCACGCCGACCTCCCCGAACGACGCTTCGTTCGCCGCCCCCGCCAAGCCGACCGCGGCTCCGTCCTCCGTCGTGCTCTCGAACGACGTCATCCGCGTCACCTTCACGAACTACGGCGGCGCCATCAAGAGCGTTGCCCTGGTGTCGACCGCCCACGCCCGCGCCGACGTGCCCGGCAGCCTTCAGTATCCGGTCAGCCTCGCCGAGCCGACGGTCCCCTACGTCCTCAACGAGGACAGCAACGACCCCGCGCTCGCCATCGACCAGTTTCCCGGTCTCGACCGGAGCTCCCCCTACCAGCTGGTCGCCAAGTCCGCGACCGAGGTCGAGTATCGCGCAGTCTACGACAATCGCCTCGAGGTGATCCGCCGTTACACGCTCGTGCCCGGCAATGGCGACGCGAAGAGCGATCCGTATCAGATCCGCTACGACACCATTTTCCGCAACCTCACGAAGCAGACCATCCTGCCGATGCCCGCCGTGCTCAACCTCGGCACTGCGACTCCCCTGGATTCCTCCGACTCCGGCATCTACCAGACCAACGGTTACCATATCGGCACTAAGACCAAGTTCATCACCCGCTCCACCTTGGATGGCGGCGGTCTGCTGAGTTTCGTTGGCATAGGCTCCAAGGAGCCGAAACCGCTCGTCGAGACGGATGCCTCGGTCTCCTGGATCTCGGTCCAAAACCAGTTCTTCGTTTCCCTGCTCACGCCCGACAAGCCCGGCACGGGCCTGTACACGCGCCGCATCGAGCTCGCTCCGTTCCCCGGAACGACCGTGCCGGCGATCGGCCTGAAGAGCGAGGCACGCTTCGAGCTGCCCGCGATTGCCCCCGGCGGCACGGCACAGCTCTCCGGCGGTTTCTATGCCGGCCCCAAGGAGTACAAACGACTCTCGAACGCGTCGGTCTTCAAGCTCGACCAGGATGACGTGATGGAGTTCGGCATCTTCTCGTTCTTCTCGAAGCTGCTGCTCACCCTCCTCAACTGGATCCATTCGGGCTTTGCCAACTGGGGCGTCGCCATCGTTCTCACCACCCTCCTGCTCAAGATCGTCTTCATGCCGTTTACGCTGACCGCGTCCAAGTCAGCCCGGCGAATGCAGAAGATTCAGCCGGAGATGACCGCCCTGCGCGAGAAGTACAAGGACAGCCCCCAGAAGCTGCAGGCCGAAACGATGGCCCTGTTCAAGAAGCACAAGGTCAACCCGATGGGCGGCTGCTTCCCGATGCTGATCACGATCCCTTTCTTCATCGGTTTCTTCGAAATGCTTCGAAGCAACGCCGCCTTCCGCTTTGCGGGATTCCTGTGGGCCCATGACCTCTCGGCCCCCGATACCGTGGCGCATATCTTCGGGCTTCCGATCAACATCATGCCGATCCTGATGGGTGTGATGACCGGCCTGCAGATGCGCATGACGCCTCAGCCCACCGTCGACAATGCCCAGGTGAAGATGATGCGCTTCATGCCGTACGTCTTCGCGTTGCTCTTCTACAATTATTCCTGCGCGCTGGCGCTCTATTCGGCGGTCAACAGCGGCTTCTCGGTGATCCAACAGATGATCATCAACCGCATGCGGGATGCCGAGGACACTGCCGGCACGGACAAGGGTGCCAAGGGCTCGAGGAAGGGTGGCCGCCCAATCAAGAACGTCACGCCGGCACGGTGATTCAACTCAAGGAAGCGAGCAGCGAGGCCTAGGAATCGAGAATGAAACCGTGGCGGCTCCGGGCCGCTCCGGATTCCGTGGCTGAAATCCTTCCCGCTGCTCGATTCCCGCTTCTCGCTGCTTTACCCCCCATGGCTGGTCATAACAAGTGGTCCAAGGTTAAGCGCATCAAGGCCGTCACGGATGCGCGCAAAGGCAAGGTCTTCAGCCGTCTCTCTCGCGACATCACGCTCGCGGCGAAATCTGGAGGAGGTGACCCGGAGGGCAACGCACGCCTGCGCACTCTGCTGCTCAAGGCCCGCGAGTCCAACATGCCCGCGGACAACGTCGACCGCGCGGTCAAGAAGGGCACCGGTGAACTGCCGGGCGTCAGCTACGAGGATATCACTTACGAAGGGTATGGTCCCGGCGGTGTGGCCTTCATCGTGAAGGTGACCACCGACAACAAGAACCGCGCGGCCGCCGCCATTCGCAGCCTGTTTACCAGGCACGGGGGCAATCTCGGCGGAACCGGTGCGGTCGCGTTCCAATTCCTCCATGCCGGACAGATTCTCGTGGGCAAGGACAAGGCGACCGAAGACACCCTCATGGAGGTCGCCCTCGAGGCCGGTGCGGACGACGTCATCGCGACCGAGGAGGGATTCGAGGTGCGTTGTGGCGTCCACGGTTTCGACAAGCTTCTCCAGGCGCTCGACAAGGCCGGCATCAAGACCGACAGCGCGGAGATCGCCTACATCCCGACGAGCACGGTGCCCGTCACGGACCTGGCCGCAGCGCAATCTCTTGTGAAGTTCCAGGAGGCGCTCGAGGAGGACGAGGATGTCCAGGCCGTGTTCTCGAACGAGGAGATGGACGAGAAGCTCAGCGCCGCCGCCCACGGCGAGTGAGCGCGGGCGTGGTGTAGTTGAACCGCGGAGACACCCGCCGCAGCCTTGGCGAAGGCGGATGTCCCTGTGATTCAAATCCAGCGGTCAATTGCCGCGTTCAGAACAGAGCCTGGGCAGCCGAACCGACCGCTGACACGGGAGCTTCGTCGCTCATGCCGTCGAGCGCCCGGTCGAGTTTCTTGACGGCGCCCTGCGCCTGAATGTACAGGCTGTCGTCGTTGAACAGCTTTCCGAGCGTGCCCTTGCCCTGGTTGAGCTTGTCGGACAGCTCGCGCACATTCTGCAGCGTCACCTTCAGATTGTTGGCCGAAGCCTTGTCGTAGAGGAGCACGCCGAGGGTGCCCTGGCCGCTCTTCACCTGGTTCACGATCGACTGGGCGCTTGCGACGAAATCCTTCGTCTCGGTCGCGGCTCCCTTGATTTCGCTCACGGTGGCGAGGAGCTGGTTGTTCAGGGTGTCGTCGTTCACGAGTTTGCCTATCGTGCCCTGGCCTCGGTTGATCTTGTCGGTGATCTGCTGGAGGTTCGTGGTGATCTGGCCGATCTTTGCGCTGTTGTCGTCGACCATCTTGTCGAGTTTGCCGATCAGGCCCGGGCCGGTCTTTCCGCCGTTGAGCGATTGGTTGAAGCCGCTCAATGCGGTGTCGATCTTCTTCCCCACGTCGCCGAGCTCGCGAACGATCGTGTTGAGGTCCGGAGTGTCCTCCGTGTGCACGGTCGCGCCGGGCGCGAGGTAACCGGCCGACTCCGAACCGAGGTCGAGGGAGATGTAGTTGCTTCCCAGCAGGCCGGCCATCGCGATGGTTGCGGTCGAGTCCTTGGCGACCTTGATCTTCCGGTCGATCAGGAGCACCGCCACCGCATGGCGGCCGTCGAGGCGCGTCTGTTCGACGGCGCCGATCTTCACTCCGGCCATGCGCACCTCGTCGCCGACCTTGAGTTCCTTGAGCGTCTTGAAATGCGCGACGAGCTCGTAGCCGTCTTCCCGGGTTATCTTCCCGGTCGACAGCGATTGAAACACCACCCAGATCAGGGCGACGCCGAACACGAAGAACAGGCCCACGCGGGCCGACATTTGTGCGTTACTCATTGGAGACCTCCAGTTGTTTGAAGCGGGGATTCCGCGGATCGATCTGCGGATTCAGAAAATCGCTGATGACCGGATCGCGCGTGGCGCGAATTCCGGCCGGCGCGTCGACCGCGAGCAGCCGGCCCTGGCGAAGGATGGCCACCCGGTCGGAAACCGTCAGGGCCAGGTCGCGGTCGTGGGAGACGACGATGCTGGTCACCGTGAACTGCTCCTTGAGCGTCGCGATGATCTCCGCGATGGTCGCGCTCATGACCGGGTCGAGTTCGCTGGTCGGTTCGTCGTAGAGGATCAGCTGCGGCTCCATCACGAGCGCCCGGGCGATCGCCACGCGTTTCTTCATGCCGCCCGACAGCTCCGCCGGCCGCTTGTCGACCGCGTTCTCGATCGAGAGAATCTGAAGCGCGTGCATTACGCGTTCGCGGATCTCCTTCTTCGAGCAGATGCGATGCTCCAGCGGATACAGCGCCAGGTTCTCGTATACGGTCAGCGAGTTGAAGAGGGCGCCAGCCTGGAAGACCAGCGCAACGGCGAAGCGGTCGCGCGTCGCGGGCTCCCTGGGATCGAGCCCATTGATCTTCACCTCGCCCGAATCGGGAGCCTCGAGGCCCGCGATTTGGCGGAGCAGCACGCTCTTCCCGGATCCGCTCGGGCCCATGATCGTGAAAATCTCACCGGGCTTCACCGACAGGGAGATATCGTAGAGCACCTGCTGGCGCTCGTAACTCTTCGAGAGGTGGGCGACCTCGACACCAACCGCACTTCGGTCGTGTCGCTCGATTCCCGGCTTCGCTGTGGGTTTGAGGGCGCTCATGGCGGGTCAGGCGAGCATCTGGGTTACGAAATAGTCGAGGATCAGGATCGCCACCAGCGAGCTCACCACCGATTTGGTGACTGCCAGGCCGATCTCACGAGGTCCGCCGCGGGTGCGCAGGCCGGTGTTGCAGGCGATGAGCATAACGACGAAGCCGAAGACCTCGGCCTTGATGAGGCCATCCAGCATCTTCTGCGTGGTCATGAATTGCTTCAGGCTCGCCCAGTATGCCTCGGGCTGCACTCCGATGAAACTGTGGGTCTGGCAAACGACCATGCCGCCCAACCAGCCGATCACGATGCCTATGATCGTGAGTACGGGCATGAGCAGGAGCACGGAAAGCAGGCGCGGGAGCACCAGCAGGCGTTCAGGCGGGATGTTCATGGTGACCAGCGCGTCGACTTCGGAGTACACCTTCATCGAGGCGAGTTCGGCGGTCACGGCGCTTCCGACGCGTCCGGCCAGGATGATCGCGACCATCACCGGCCCGAGTTCGCGCGCCATCGACTCGCCGACGAGCGTGCCGATGAACTGCTTCGCACCGAAGTCGCGCATCGAGATGCCGGCCTGCAGGGCCAGCACTGCGCCGATGAAGAAGCTCAGGATGCTCACGATCGGCAGCGACGTATAGCCGCCGAAGTAGCCGTGCTCTGCGGTGCGCTTGAGGATGCGGGGCGCAGAAGGCAGCGAGATGAACGAGCGGATGGCTAGCATCACGGCGTCGCCGATGCTTTCGAAATACGCGAGGATGCGGTTCATGGCTTGGAAGATCCCGGGTTGAGTTTGCCCCCGAAGTCGGCGAAGCGCAGGCGCCAGCCGGCCCCGGGGGTCTTTGAAAGTGAAACAAGGCCTTCAAGCAACGCGTAGCGGCGCGCCCCGTGCGAGCGGCTCGCCTCGATCAGCGGGCCCAGATGAAAATCGGAGGTTCGGGCCGGTGCGTTGCGCTGGAAGCTGATCGCGTCCCAAAGGAATGAATACCGAACGTCCCCGGGGGCGCGCTGGTCGAAGCGATACACGGCGAAGAGGGGCGAGTATTCGGTGCGGATCTCCCGGTTGTAGCGAAACAGCGGCTCGAGCGGGCTGAGCAGTTCGAACTGCCTGCGTCCGGCCCCGTTGTCCCAGGCGCTGAACAGCGGCCACAGGTGGGTCTTTTCCGCGGCCCGCGCACCCTCGGGGCTGCCTGCCCGCTGCTGGCGCAGCGACCAGTAGAGGAAGAACAGCACCTCCGTGCGCGTTTGATCCAGGCCCGACTCGGTCCATTTCTGCTGCTTCCACAGCGGCCACAGCACCCAGGTCTTGTCCATGCCGCTGATCACGGAATGGGTGTAAAACGGAGCCCAGCGGTTGCGGTAGCGTTGAACGCCACGGCCCTGGACCAGGAAGGGCCAGAAATAGCGTGTCTCGTGGTAGGCCTTCGGACCGCTGCGGTTCAGGTAGCCGAAGAAGGGCCAGAGGTAGGTCTCGCTCCGCAGTTCGGGCCCGCGCTGGCTGGCGTAGAAGGGGAGGAACCCCTCGTTCACGGTGGGCTTGGGCGAGTCGAGGTTGTACTCGTCCTTGTAGAACAGCGGCCACAAGTAGTACTGCGAGCGGGCGGCGCCATCCACACGCCGGCCCGCAAGCGGCCACAGGGCCCAGCCGTGGTGATCCCCGCCGCGAATGATGCGGACAAACGGCCAGGGCGCCGTGACCACGACTTTTTGCCCTTTCTGGAAACGCCCGTACAAGGGGAAGAGCACCCACTCGACCCGGTCGTTGAGGAACCGGTCCTTCACGTCGCCGTAGAGTGGAAACACCGCGTGGTACGAAGTCGCGGGCGAGCCTGTGTTGCGGGAGAAATACACCGGCCACACATCGAACCCCTTGGGTTCATCCTGTTCACCGGGCCGCGCAGGCGACGTGCGGTTGAACAGGTTCAGCACGCTCCAGCGCCACCGGTCGCGTCCATAGCGATAGACGAACAGTGGATACAGGACGCCCGTCTCGCCTCCCGCCGAGTCGCTTCGGTTGAACCAGAACGGACGAAATCCCTTCACCTCCGAGCCGTCGTCGAAATGAGTGTCGAAGAACAACGGCCCGGCCGCCTGCCAGCCGGTCGCCTTCGCTGCGTCATCCCTTCGCCCCACCAGCGCCGGCCACGCGTTCACCTCCTGCGTCGCCTGGCCTCCTGCCTCGGACGCAGCCGCGACCGGCGACGCGACGAGCAGCGCGCCCAGGACGAGGGTCGAGACGAAGGTGGTGGCGTTCATAGATCGGTCATCACGGTCAATCTGTGCGCAAACGCACAGCCCGACACCTCATCCCATGTCGGCGCGGACGAGGCTCTAGGTAGTTAGGTTCCTAACAAGGCAGGAATCCCCTCAAAAGCAAACGATAATACCGCCGGGTCCCCTGACGGTTCCGCAACATTCGCGTGGCGAATCAGCGCGTCAGGTCATACAGCGCGTAGCCTGCCAGGAGGTTCGGAAACATGGCACAGGGGCGGTGCCAATCCCCGCGGAGATGGACCCTGCGGACAACCTGGATCCGCTCCGAGCTGCAGAATCGCTCGAAGTCGGCAATCGACACGGGATTGGCTGGCCTGCTCGCATGCCAGGGTGTCGTGTAAACCTGATTGTGTGGCTTGCGGCCATACAGGGCGGTCTGCAGCCGATTCTTCCAGAAGGCGTGGTTCACAAATCCCACGGCCACGGATCGGCCCACCCGGAGGGCTTCGGCGATCACCGATGAAGGGCTCTGCAGCTCCTCGAGCGTGCGCGAACAAATGACCAGATCGAAATGCCCGGGCGGGAATGCGCGCATGAACTCCATCATGTCCCCCTGATAGGCCGTGATCCCGCGGCGCACGCACGCGGCCACCTTGGCGACATCCATGTCCACGCCGACACCGAAGACCTGCTTCGTGTGGACCAAGTAGTCGAGCAGCACGCCGCGACCACATCCGAGATCCAGCACGCGGCTGCCCTTCTCGACCCAGTCGCCGAGGATTTGCATGTCGACCGTCCGCTTGACCGAGAGTTTGCTCATGCGAAGTCCCTCTCGAAGAAGTCCCGGATGAGGTCGTAGAGCTGCGGCGACTCGAGCAGGAAGGAGTCGTGACCGAGGTCCGTGTTCAGCTGGGCGTAGGTCGCACGTTTGCCGGCCCGCAGGAGCGCGAGCGCGATCTCCCGATTCTGCTGCGGGGGGAAAAGCCAGTCGCTCGTGAATCCGACCACCAGGGATTCGGCCTGCACCGGTTCGAAGGCCTTTTCCAGCGATCCGTACGACGCCGGCAGGTCGAAGTGGTCGATCGCCCGGGTTATGTACAGGTACGAGTTCGCGTCGAAACGATTGATGAACGTTTCCCCCTGGTGTTTCAGGTAGCTCTCAACCTCGAACTGGACGTCGAAATTGTGGGCCCCCGAGGCGGGCGTGCTCTTGCGTTTGCGCCCGAATTTCCGGTCCATCGAGGCGTCGCTGAGGTAGGTGATGTGCGCCATCATGCGCGCGATCGCCAGCCCGACTCGCGGTCCGCCCCCCCGCGAATAGTCGCCGTGGTTCCACTCGGGATCCTGCATGATCGCCTGTCGGCCCACTTCGTTGAAGGCGATTCCCTGGGCGCTCTCGCGTGCGGTGGTGGCCATCGCGGCGACGCGCCTGACGAAATCCGGATACTCGATGGCCCATTGGAGCGCCTGCATGCCGCCCATCGATCCGCCCAGCACACCCTGAAGCCGGGCGAGGCCCAGATGGTCGCAAAGCCGCTTCTGGGCGCGCACCATGTCTCGGATGGTCACGAAAGGGAACTCCATCCCATAGGGACGCTGCGTGCCCGGATTGGTCGATTGAGGTCCGGAGCTCCCCTGGCAGCCGCCCAGCACGTTGCTGCAGATGACGAAGAACTTCGTTGTGTCGACTGCCTTTCCCGGACCGATCAGGTTGTCCCACCAGCCCGGCTTCCGATCGTTGAGCGTGTGGATGCCGGCGCAGTGATGGTCGCCGCTCAGCGCGTGCAAGATCAGGATCGCGTTGTCGCGGGCCGCGTTGAGACGCCCGTAGGTCTCGTAGCGAAGTGTAAAGCCGTCCAAGTACTGCCCGCTGTCGAATTCGAAGCGCTCCGTGCTCACGAAATCCCGGGGCTCGACGAGACCGACGTCGCCCGGTTCCGGACGAAGCTGGTGGGTCTGGTCTTGCGCGTCATTCATGGCGGGACGAGTGAGGGGCTACAACGACGAGACCGACAAAAAAAGCAAGCAGCGAGGCCCGCGAGAGCCCGGCGCTCCCATGAGCGACTTTTTTCGACGTGGAGGTTGACATTAGCTTGGCTTTTGTAACTGCCTTGCGCGAACTTCCTCTTGCGAGACAAAAAGCGGAATCTATACCTTGCGCCGTTTTTGACCTTGCACACCGTTATAGCATGAAGATTCGCGCCTATCTCAAACCCTCCTGTGGCTGGTCCAACGGCGTTCGCGCCGTGTTGCGTAAGTATTCTCTGGAATATGAGGATGTTGATGTTGTCAACAGCCCGGCCAACTACGAGGAAATGGCCCGCAAATCCGGTCAGGGGCTGTCCCCCTGCGTGGAGATCGATGGCGTGATGCTGGCCGACGTGTCGGGTGAGGAGGTCGAAAACTACCTCCTCAGCAACCAGCTTGTCGCGCCCAGCCAACAGGGTGTCGACGTCTCGATCAACTCGGGCTGCAATCACGAGAATCACGCGGCCCGCGCGGCCCAGACGACCCGCTTCTTCTGAGGCGCGGATCCATCCGGCGCCTCTTCGTCCTCCCCCTTCAGCTTCCCAGATAAACCTAGCACCTGATTGTGAACACCGTTCAGCATTCGGATAATTCGTCCTCCGCCCCGCATTCCAGTGGCATGACCCGGCAGCTCCGCCCCGGTCTTCCGCCGAAGCAGGGACTCTACGACCCGTTCTTCGAGCACGACGCCTGCGGTGTCGGCTTTGTCGTGGATATGAAGGGCCGCAAATCCCATCGGGTGCTGCAGAATGCCATCCAGGTGCTTGAGAATCTCGATCATCGTGGCGCCGCCGGAAGCGAGCCCAACACCGGTGACGGCGCGGGCGTGCTCCTGCAGATTCCGCACAAGTTCTTCCAAGAGGTGGCGAAAAAGGCCCGTCTTACGCTTCCCGACGCCGGTCAGTACGGTGCCGGTCTGGTCTTCCTCCCGGAGAGCTCGACGAAGCGACGCGGCCTTGAGCAGCGTTTCGAGCAGATCGTGCAATCCGAGGGACAGACTTTCCTCGGCTGGCGCACGGTTCCCACCAACAACTCCTCCCTCGGAGAAACTGCGAAGTCCTGCGAACCCTACGTCCGTCAGGCTTTCATCGGTCGCAATCCGTCGCTCACCGACGACCTCGCGTTCGAGCGCAAGCTCTACGTGATCCGCAAGCGCGCCTACAACGAGATCCGCGCCGCGGGCCTCGACGGCGGCGAATTCTGGTATCTTCCCAGCCTCTCCGCCCGCACGATCGTGTACAAGGGCATGCTGCTGACCACCCAGCTCACCAGCTACTTCCCGGACCTCACCAATCCGGCCATGGAGACGGCGATCGGCATCGTCCATTCGCGCTTCAGCACCAATACGTTCCCGAGCTGGGACCGCGCGCATCCGTACCGCTACATCGCACACAACGGCGAAATCAACACGCTGCGCGGCAACATTAACTGGATGCACGCCCGCGAGGCCAATATGGTCTCCGACGCGTTCGGCGAGGACCTCCAGAAGGTGTTTCCGATCATCGATCCGAACGGTTCCGACTCGGCCATGTTCGACAACGTGCTCGAGCTGCTCTACCTCTCCGGACGCGAGCTGCCGCACGCGGTGATGATGATGATCCCCGAGCCCTGGTCCAATCATGAGACCATGGACGAGCAGCGCAGGGCCTTTTACCAATACCACTCCTGCCTGATGGAGCCGTGGGACGGCCCCGCCTCGATCACGTTTACCGACGGCAAGTGCGTCGGCGCCGTGCTCGACCGCAATGGCCTCCGCCCCTCGCGCTATTATGTCACCAAGGACGGCATGGTCGTCATGGCCTCCGAGGCCGGCGTGCTCGACATCGATCCGAACAACATCGAGACCAAGGGTCGACTCCAGCCGGGCCGCATGTTCCTCGTGGACATGGAGCAGGGCCGCATCGTCGGTGACGAGGAAATCAAGACCAAGTACGCTTCCGAGCGCCCCTACCGCCAGTGGATTGAGGAGTACGTGCTCCATCTCGAGGATCTCGAGGAGGCCCCGCACGTCCCGCTCCCGGATCATGACACGCTCCTGCAGCGCCAGGTCGCCTTCGGGTATTCACACGAGGACGAACGCATCATCCTCACCCCGATGGCGCGCGACGGTGTCGAGGCCATCGGTTCCATGGGCAACGACGCCCCGCTGGCTGTCCTCTCGAACAAGCCGCGGATGCTCTACGATTACTTCAAGCAGCTGTTCGCGCAGGTCACCAATCCGCCGATCGACTGTATCCGCGAGGAGATCATCACCTCGTCCGAAACCCGCCTGGGTTCCGAGGGCAACCTCCTCAACCCGCAACCCTCTGCGTGCCGCCGCCTCGAGCTGAAGTGGCCCGTCCTCACCAACGAGGAATTCGCCAAGATCCGCCGCATGGAGCTTCCGGGCATGAAGGTCGGCGTGCTGTCGATCCTCTTCCGCGTCAGCAGAGGCGAGAAGGGCCTCGCAAAATCCCTCGAGGAACTTTGCGCGATGGCCCGCCGCATGATCGAGGAGGACGAGGTCACCGTCATCATCCTCAGCGACCGCGGCGTGAACAAGGACTTCGCTCCCATCCCGTCGCTGCTGGCGATCGCCGGTCTCCACCACTACCTGATCCGCGAAGGCCTGCGCACCCGCGCCTCCCTCGTGCTCGAGACCGGTGAAGCCCGCGAAGTTCACCACTTCTCGCTGCTCATCGGCTACGGCGTCAGTGCGATCAATCCGTACCTCGCCTTCGAGACCATCGACGACATGATTCGCGAGGGGCTGCTGCCCAATCTCGACCACAAGGCCGCCTGCAAGAACTTCGTGAAGGCCGCCTCCAAGGGCGTCATCAAGGTTATGTCCAAGATGGGCATTTCCGCGATCCAGAGCTATCGCGGCGCTCAGGTGTTCGAGGCGGTCGGCCTCCGCCAGGACGTCATTGACACCTACTTCACCTGGACGCCCTCGCGCGTCGGCGGCATCGGCCTGGACGTCATCGCCCAGGAGGTGCTCACCCGCCACCACGAGGCCTTCGCCGAGCGCCAGTCGCCCGATCACGTGCTGCCTGCGGGCGGCCAGTACAAGTGGCGCGACGACGGCGAATACCACCTGTTCAATCCCGAGACCATTCACAGCCTGCAGAAGGCCGTGCGCACGGGTAGCTTCTCGGTCTTCAAGAACTACTCGTCGCTGGTCAACGACCAGGCCCGGCACTACTGCACGCTGCGCGGTCTGCTCGATTTCAAGCAGGCCGACGCCATCCCGATTGAGGAAGTCGAGTCGGTCGAAAGCATCATGAAGCGCTTCAAGACGGGTGCCATGTCGTATGGCTCCATCTCGAAGGAGGCGCACGAGACGCTCGCCATCGCGATGAACCGTATCGGCGGCAAGTCCAACACGGGCGAGGGCGGCGAGGATCCGAATCGATTCGTCCCGCTCGAGAACGGCGATTCCAAGAATTCCGCGATCAAGCAGGTCGCCTCCGGCCGCTTCGGCGTGACGAGCGAATACCTGGTCAGCGCCCGCGAAATCCAGATCAAGATGGCCCAGGGCGCCAAGCCCGGCGAGGGTGGCCAGCTGCCCGGCACCAAGGTCTATCCTTGGGTCGCGCGCACCCGCCACACCACCGCCGGCGTCGGCCTCATCTCGCCGCCGCCCCACCACGACATCTATTCGATCGAGGACCTCGCGGAACTCATCCACGACCTCAAGAACGCCAATCGCCGCGCCCGCATCAGCGTGAAGCTTGTCGCCGAAGTCGGCGTGGGCACGATCGCCGCGGGTGTCGCCAAGGCCCATGCGGACGTCGTCCTCATCTCGGGCCACGACGGTGGCACCGGCGCCTCGCCGCAGACCTCGATCAAGCACGCCGGTCTGCCCTGGGAGCTCGGCCTGGCCGAGACCCACCAGACGCTCGTGCTGAACAATCTTCGCTCCCGCATCGCGGTCGAGACCGACGGTCAGCTCAAGACTGGCCGCGACGTCATCATCGCCGCCCTGCTCGGCGCCGAGGAATTCGGCTTCGCCACGGGTCCGCTCGTGGCCACGGGCTGCATCATGATGCGCGTCTGCCATCTGAACACCTGCCCGACCGGCGTCGCCACGCAGGATCCGCGTCTGCGCGCCAACTTCCAGGGCAAGCCCGAGCACGTGGTCAACTTCATGCGCTTCATCGCCCAGGAAGTCCGCGAACTCATGGCCCAGCTCGGCTTCCGCTCGATCGAGGAAATGGTCGGCCGCGTCGACCGCCTCGAGCCCAGGAAGGCCATTGAGCACTGGAAGGCCAAGGGGCTCGACTTCTCGAGCATCCTCTATTCGCCCGATGTCGGCGACTCGGTCGGCCGCTATTGCCAGATGGCTCAGGATCACGGTCTCGACAAGTCGCTCGACCTGACCGTCCTGCTCGATGCCTGCAAACCGGCCATCGAGAAGGGCGAGAAGGTCGTTCTCGACGTCGGCATCAAGAACGTTCACCGCGTCGTCGGCACAATCACCGGCTCGGAGGTCACCCGCAAGTACGGCCCCAAGGGCCTGCCCGAGGACACCATCACCGTGCGTTTCAAGGGCTCCGCGGGCCAGAGCTTCGGCGCCTTCGTGCCGCCCGGCATGACCTTCCTGCTCGAGGGCGACGCCAACGACTACGTCGGCAAGGGCCTCTCGGGTGGAAAGCTCGCGATCTTCCCGCCTGCCGGTTCGACCTTCAGGGCCGAGGAAAACATCATCATCGGCAACGTCGCCTTCTACGGCGCCACCTCCGGCGAGGCGTACATCCGCGGCATGGCTGGCGAGCGCTTCTGCGTCCGCAACTCCGGCGTCAATGCGGTCGTCGAGGCCGTGGGCGACCACGGTTGCGAATACATGACCGGCGGTCGCGTAGTCGTTCTCGGTTCCACGGGCCGCAACTTCGCCGCGGGCATGTCCGGCGGTGTCGCCTACGTGCTCGATGAGACGGGGGATTTCCCGAAAAACGTGAACCTCCAGATGGTCGCCATCGAGAAGCTGTCCGACGCGAAGGAGATCGCCGAGGTGCGCTCGCTGGTCGAGAAGCACTTCGCGTACACCCGGAGCGCGCGCGCCGAACAGGTGCTCGCCAACTGGGACACGATGATGCCCAAATTCGTCAAGGTGATGCCGAAGGACTACAAGCGCATGCTCGCCTGCATCGAGCGCGCCCACGCCCAGGGCCTCTCCGGCGAGGACGCCATCATGGTCGCCTTCGAGGAAAACGCCCGCGACCTCTCGCGCGTCGGCGGCAACTAATCGACCCCTCACCTAATCGCCCAACCTTTCACGACGATGGGAAAGCCAACTGGATTCATCGAGTACCTCCGGGAATTGCCCGTGGACCGTCCGCCTCTGGAGCGCGTCCGCGACTGGAAGGAGTTTCACCTCCACATGGAGGAGAAGAAGCTCCGCAACCAGGGCGCGCGCTGCATGGACTGCGGTATCCCCTTTTGCCATACGGGCAAGCTGGTCAGCGGCATGGCCTCGGGGTGCCCCGTCCACAACCTCATCCCGGAGTGGAACGACCTCGTGTTCCGCGGCCTGTGGCGCGAGGCGCTCGCCCGCCTCCACAAGACCAACAACTTCCCGGAATTCACCGGACGCGTCTGTCCCGCGCCCTGCGAGGGCTCCTGCACGCTCGGCATCATCGACCCGCCCGTCACGATCAAGAACATCGAGTACTCGATCATCGAGAAGGGCTGGGAGGAGGGCTGGGTCCTTCCCGAGCCGCCCGCCGTCCGCACGGGCAAGAAGGTGGCCGTGATCGGCTCCGGTCCCTCGGGCCTCGCCTGCGCTGCGCAGCTCAACAAGGCCGGTCACACGGTCACGGTGTTTGAGCGCGCCGACCGCCCGGGCGGCCTCCTCATGTACGGCATCCCGAACATGAAGCTCGATAAGCAGGAGGTCGTGATGCGCCGCGTCCGCCTCATGGAGCAGGAGGGCATCAAGTTCATCTGCAACGCCAACGTCGGCGAAAACGTCGAGCCCCAGATTTTCCTGAAGGAGTTCGACGCCACCGTCCTTTGCGTGGGCGCCACCCAGGGCCGCGACCTCAAGGTCGAGGGCCGTGAGCTCAAGGGCATCCACCTCGCGATGGAATACCTGAAGGCCAACACCCAGGCCGTCATTGGCGGCAAGCCCGAGACCGCCGCCATCGCTGCGGCGGGCAAAGACGTCGTCGTCATCGGCGGCGGCGACACGGGCACCGACTGCGTCGGCTCCTCGATCCGCCACGGCTGCCGGAGCGTCGTCCAGATCGAGATCCTTCCCAAGCCTCCCCTCGAGCGCCAGCCCGACAATCCCTGGCCCGAGTGGCCGAAGACCCTCAAGGTCGACTACGGCCAGGAGGAGGCCGCCGCCAAATTCGGCGCCGATCCCCGCGTGTATCTCACGACCGTCAAGAAGTTCGTCGGTGACGAACAGGGACGCGTGAAGGAACTCGTGACGGTCCAGATCAAGTGGGACAAGAACGAGAAGGGCCAGTTTGTGCCGACGGAAGTCCCTGGCACGGAGCAGACCCGTCCCGCGCAGCTCGTGCTGCTCGCCATGGGTTTCACCGGACCGGAGCAGAGCATCCTCAAGGAACTCGCGCTGGAGACGGACGCCCGCAGCAACATCAAGGCGGAACACGAGAAGTACACCACCAACGTGCGCGGCGTGTTCGCGGCCGGAGACTGCCGTCGCGGCCAGAGCCTCGTCGTGTGGGCCATCAACGAGGGCCGAGGTGCCGCTCGCGAGGTGGACCGCTACCTGATGGGCCAGACGGACCTTCCCTGAGCGCGTATAAGTTTCTCCATTACACGGAGCCGCACCCTGTCCGGGTGCGGCTTTTTTATTCCGGCGACATTGACTTGCCCAACAGCCGCTGGCGGGCTTGGCCCATGTCAAAGGCGTCCACCAGCGCCCGGCTCGGGGTTGTTTCACCGCGGAAGCTTCCGGTCTCATACCGCATTGGCCTGATCTCGGCCGCCGCGGTCATGCTCCTGCTGCCGACGGTATATGTGGCATTCATTGCGCTCGTTGTCGCTGGAGTCGGCCTTTGGACTGTCTTTGGCGTGGGACTCCTTGCGACGGGCTTTCCGGGTTTCCTCGCGTACGTGGTGCCTGCGGGCGCAGGCGGCATCCTGGTCGTCTTCATGCTCAAGCCCCTGTTCCTGCGACCTCCGAGGCGGGATGGCCCCACGAAGATCGACCCGGAAAGCCAGCCCAGACTCGCCGATTTTGTGGCTGAGGTCAGCCGTACCGTCGGCGTGCCGATGCCCGCCGAGCTGCGCGTTGACTGCAACGTGAACGCCAGTGCGAGTTTTCAACGCGGTTGGCTCGGAATCCTGCGTGGCCGGCTCGTGCTGACCATTGGGTTGCCGCTGGCCGCCGACCTGCAGTCGGACGAGCTGGCTGCAGTCATCGCCCACGAATTCGGGCACTTTGCCCAGCGTGGAGCCATGGGGGCGTCATTTGTCGTCAATTCGATCAACCTCTGGTTCGCGCGGGTCGTGTATCAGCGGGATCGCTGGGACCAATGGATCGAGGTCCAAAGTCGCCGCCGCGGCTTCATCATCAAACTCACCGCGCAGTTGGCGAAGGCCGGGGTGGTGGCCGGGCGGCGCCTGCTGTTGGTATTGATGAAGGCGGGACATGCAGTGAGCTGCTATCTGCTACGACAGATGGAGTATGATGCTGATTATTATGCCGTGCAGGCGTTGGGAACCGAAGTACACCTGCGTGCCACGGACCGGATCGTCCTCTTGTCGGTTGCCGAGCAGCGTGCGCGCGCTGACCTGAGTGCGATGTGGCGCGAGAAGCGCCTGGTCGACAACCTACCGGCGCTCGTCGTGGAACGTCGTTCCCGCCTGATGCCGGATGTCGGTGAGCGATTGCGTGCGGCCGCGCAGGAGCAGAAGGGAAAATGGAGCGACACGCATCCGACTCGCGTCGAACGGGAGCGGCGATCGAGACAGATGAATGCCGCTGGAATCCTGCGATTCGAGGGTGCTGCGAGGGAATTGTTCGACGGATTTGATGAGCTGTGTCGCGACGCCACCTGGCAACATTATGGGGTTTCAAGCGATATGGGCATCGATCGAAACGCCTTGTGGCCGGTCGCCCAGGCGACGAGACTCGGAGACCAGCGTCAGCGGGAAGCGGATGCGCTAGCTTCGCTCGCGCCGGGGCTGGTGGATTGCCGACGTCCAGTGCTGTACAGTCCGCGTGATGGGACGGGCGTTGAGTTGAAGCAGCAGCTCGCTTCCAAGCGTCTGTGGTTGAAAGAGCACCAGAAGAATGACGCCGAGGCGCTTGCCGAGTATGGACGACATGCGCTGGCCGAGGACAACGCCAATGCCGCACGTGCGTTCATCGATGCCGGACTCAAGGTCAGGCCTGGAAGCTTTGATTTGATCGACTCCACCGCTGCCGCTGTGCGGTTGAAATTGGATTCGGCCCGGCGTGGCATGATGGACGCTGTTGATCGGATATCTCCGGCGGATGAGGCATTGGCGTCTTGGCTGGGCGCTGGAGTCGGCTACGGCCGGCTGGTGACGTCGGCGAAGGTTGAGGGACGGGATGCGGATGCTGCGCGGTCTCTATTGGCTGCGGATGGCGTCTACAGGGCGGCGGAATCGCTGTGGAAGTCCCTGCCGGAAATGAGGACGTTGCACTTCGTGTTTCATACGTTCTGCATAAACGCGCCGGCCCTGGGCCCCTTGCTTTCGTTTAGGGCGACTCTCGCCAAACAGCGCGAACAGTTGGATGAGCTGATCGATTCGAATTTGGCCTCGACGGCTCACTTGAGTTTGCCCGAGGAGATGGCTGGGCGTCCGATGAGGCTTGGCGAGTACGTCGACCTCAATGTTCGTTCGTCGGATGGGAACGTCCGCGCTCAAGCGCGTGCGTCTGCGCTCTACGAGCTTCAACTCCGCCTCATCGGTCACATGGCTGCCTGCATCGAAGTGCTCGAACGATTGCCACCTTTCGCCTCCCGGTAGTCGGTGATTCGAGGGACAGGTCCAAGCTGAACGTCAGAGTGACGTTCGAAGAAACGTTTCGAGTTCGCGAACAGCCCCGGCGATCGCAGTCCGTCGTTTCAATTTTCTGGATACCACAGAAATCCGCCCGAGTTCGCGGTCAAAGCGCGGTTCCACGTGGCCGATCAAACAAGTGCCCTTCAGTACGGGGAGCGTATAATAACCCCGTACGCGTTTTGCCGCGGGCGTGTAGACTTCCCACGTGTAATCGAAGTCCCATAATTTCGAGGTCAGTCTTCGGTCATAAATCAGCGGGTCGAGCGGTGCGAGCAGCCTGGGGGTTGGGTCTTCGGTGCCGGCGTGCGACTCGAGCAACGGCAGGTCTTCGGTCAGACACCACAGGCGTGGCCCCTCTGCCACCTGAACCTCAGTGACGAGGTCGCCTAGTGGTCCGCTCTCGTCTGCTCGAAGCGAAATCAGGCGCCTCTGTCTGACCCGCATGTGGATGGACCAACGCCGAGCTTCTTCAAGGTCCACGCCAGTCGACCGCCAGACGTCCGCAGGGAGAACGTTTTCGGGGAGATCGTAAATGCGCCGGAATCCGCGCCTCGCAGAGATCAGCACCCGCCCATGAGCGAACAACTTCTCGAGTACGATCTTGGCCCGACGCCCCCTCGATCCCCAACCAGTCACGGCTTTCTCGTCGTGATCGATTTCATCTGAGCTAAGGGGGCCCCGTTCCCGGATCTCTTCGAGGATACGGTCCGCCAGGCGTTCCTCAGGAGGGGACAGGCGTGCAAAGTAACCGGATTTTCGGCGCCTGCGGTCTTCGAAGGCGGGTTGGAGGAAGGGCCAGGCGTTGAATGGAAACCCCACCAGGATTCCGCTGCCGGGAAGAATGTGTTCGAATCCCCCGCGCATTTCGCGCCGCGCGGTGGAGCGTTCCAGTCCCTGGCTTCCATGCAGGTGCCGCATCAGCCCTCCCTCGGTGTAGCCAGGCACCCGATTACGAAGGATCAGGTCGTGCATTCGGCCGCAGACATTGAGCGGGTCGATCTGCACGTAGCCAAGACGCTTGAGGATCGCGGCAACTGGAGACGCCGTCTCGTCGAGCCCGACGGCCCTCCGATGAAAACGCCGGGCTTCGAGAGGGGTGAGGCAAAGAGGAGGGCGCGGCATGCCGCTAAGCAGTCGGGAAAACGCAGCGGCGCAAGTTCAGCAGGCTCAGTCCTCGTCGTCGGTCACGAAATGGCAGCCCTTGCTGCGCGGATTGAGCGTTGCGGCGTGCACGACCGCGAGCGCGGTCTGAACCGCATTGCGCAGCTCGATCAGCGGACGCGAAAGGCGGCAGTCGCGGTAGAACGACTGGATCTCCTCCCTCAGTTCCAAAACGATGCGGCGCGCGCGTGTGATACGCTTGGGCGAGCGAATGATGCCAGCGTAGTTCCACATCGTCTGCTGCAGGAGCATCATGTCCTGGTTGATCAAGGTGGGATCGGGCTCGCGCGATGGGCTCTGCCAGGGGCGCGGATCGGGAAGCGAGAATCGATTGGCCGTGATTTCCGCGATATCCGCCCGTGCCGAGAATTTCGCGCTCGTCAGGCACTCGAGCAGCGACGTGCTCGCGAGCCGGTTCGCGCCATGTAATCCGGTGCAGCCCGTCTCGCCGATCGCATTGAGATGCCGGACATTCGTGCGGCCGTTCATGTCGGCGTGCACGCCGCCACAGGAATAATGCGCCGCAGGCACGACCGGAATCGGTTCCCGGAGAATGTCGACGCCGTATTCCCGGCACCGATCGTGAATGTAGGGAAAGCGTTCGCGGATGAAGTCCGGCTTGAGTGCGGACAGATCGAGGAAGGCGCAGGAGTCCCCCGTCGCAGCCATCTCCTGATGAATGGCACGGGACACCACGTCGCGGGGTGCGAGCGAGGCCCGGGGGTGCACCTTTTCCATGAAGCGATCGCCGTGGGCGTTGACCAGCACCGCGCCTTCTCCTCGCAGGGCTTCCGTGATGAGGAACCGCGGCGCGCCCTTCTTGAAGAAGACGGTCGGGTGAAACTGGACGTATTCGAGATCGATCAGGCGGGCGCCCACGCGGAATGCCATCGCCACGCCATGGCCGACGCTGCCGGGCTGGTTGGTGCTATGCTGGAAGATGTGGCCCAGGCCCCCCGTCGCGAGGATCGTCTTCTTGGCCACAATCGCGCAGACCTCACCGGTCGAAGTATCCAGAACATAAGCACCAAAGCAGGTGAGGGGCTCGTAACGGGCCCGCGGATCCCCCGTGTTGTGCGAGAGGGTGAGCAGGTCGATCGCAATCCACCCCTGTCGCCGCGTGATGTGCGGCGTGGCATCGACCTTGGCGACGACCGAGGAGAGGATGGCGTGGCCCGTGGTGTCCTTCGCGTGAATGATGCGGCGTTCGCTGTGGCCGCCTTCACGCGTGAACTCGAGGCCGCCGTCGCCGGTGCGATCGAACGGCACCCGCAACTCGTCGATCAACAGCTCGCGGACCGCGACAGGGCCTTCCTTCACGAGCTGGTCCACGGCGAGCGGATTGGCCGTGTTGCCGCTGGCCTCGAAGATGTCCCGGGCGAGAATGGTCGGGTCTGGCGAAACGTTGTAGATGATGCCTCCCTGGGCCCAGTCGCTGTTGGCCACGAGAGGCCCATTGAGGGAGAGGAGCTGCACCTCGAGTCCCGCCCGTGCGGCGTGAAGCGCATACGCGCAGCCCGCAAGCCCGGCGCCTATGACGAGGCAGTCGGTTTGGATGACATTCATGAAAGGAGAAGGGGCGTGGCCATTCGAGGGAAACCCGCCCCGGGTGCTGTTCAGCGACGGCGCGCGCGCCCTTTGGGGGCCTTCTTTGCCGGTTTCGGCTTGTGCTTTGCCGGGGGGAGCAGAGTGAGGCTCAGGTCGGCCGCCGGCGCCGAGTGTGTGAGTGCGCCGACGCTGATGACATCAACGCCCGGGAGGGCGAAGTCGCGCAGCGTTTCAAGCCGCACCCCTCCGGAGATTTCCACGAGGGCCCGGCCCGCGATCACCGCGAGGGCGTTTCGGACCATCGGCGGCCCCATGTTGTCGAGCAGGATGACATCCGCGCCGGCCTTGAGCGCTTCCCGCACCTCAGCCATGGTCTTTGCCTCGACCTCAATGCGGGCGGTATGCGGGGCGGCGTCCCTGCATCGCGACACCGCGGCGGCGACGGACCCGGCCGCGGCGATGTGGTTGTCCTTGATGAGGACATGTTCGCCCAGCGAGAACCGGTGATTGGAGCATCCTCCGCAGCGCACCGCGTGTTTTTCGAGGGCGCGGAAGCCGGGCGTCGTCTTGCGCGTATCCGCGATTCGGACACCCGTCGGTCCGGCGGCGTCGGCAAAACGTCGGGAGAGAGTCGCGATTCCCGACAGGCGCTGGATGAAATTGAGCGCCGTCCGCTCGGCTGTCAGGAGGGAGGCCGTGGGCCCGGATACACGGAGCACCACAACGCCCTTCTTCACGAAGTCGCCGTCGGCTGCGGTCAACTCGACCTTGAGCGCGGGATCCACGCGGGTGAAGACGCGGGCGGCCACTTCCAGGCCGCAGACCACGAGGTCGTGTCCGGCCTCGATCACGGCGCGAGAGCGATGTTGGGGTGGAAAAATCGCGCGGCTGGTGAGATCGCCGAGTCCGGCGTCCTCCTCGAGCGCGAGGTCGATCAGGGTGTCAATCCGAGGGTGCAAGTTCGAACATCCTTTCCAGGCAATGCGCCGCGCGGCGGCGCAGGTCCTCGTCGAGGGTCACGATCTGATGTGGCCGCGGTGAAGCCAGGACATCGCGGATCTTCTCGAGCGAGTTGAGTTTCATGTATGGGCACAGACGGCATCCGCCGACGAAGGCCTTTTCGGGATTCTCGACCTCGAGACGCCCAACCAGGCCGCATTCCGTAAGCATGAGGAAATACGGTGCCTGGGTCGAGCGAACGTATTTCATCATCGCGCCCGTGCTGCCGACGAAATCCGCCGCGGCGGCGACTTCCGCCGTGCACTCGGGATGCACGACCACCTTCAGCCCGGGAAAACGCTCGCGGGCCTCGGTGATCTGCGCCGGAGTAAACTCCTCGTGCACCATGCAGGTGCCATCCGAGGAAAGGATTTCCTTGTCGACGCCCCGTCGCTTCAGTTCGGCACGGATGTTTTCCGCCATCAGGCGGTCCGGGACAAAAAGGATGCGCTTCTGCGGGAGCCTGCAGATGATGTCGTAGACATTCCCGGAGGTGACGCAGACGTCGCATTCGGCCTTAACGGCCGCCGTGCTGTTGATGTAGCACACCACAGCTGCGTCAGGGTACAGGGCCTTGAGCCGGCGGAGGTGCTCGGCCGTGATCGAATCAGCCAGTGAGCAACCCGAGCCCCGGTCCGGCACGACCACCGTGGCGTCAGGGCAGAGGATCTTGGCCGTCTCGGCCATGAAGACCACGCCCGAAAAGACGATCATCGGAGCCTGTGCCTTCTTCGCCTGAAGGCTGAGGAAGTAGGAGTCACCCTTGAAGTCGGCCACACCATAAATGATTTCCGGCTCGACGTAGGAGTGGGCGAGGATGATGGCGCCCTTTTCGCGTTTCAAACGCTGGATTTCGAGGGTCAGCGGAGCCAGCTCCCGGCAGGTATCCAGGTTCCAGGTGCGGAGTGCGTCGCATTCCACGTGCATGAGCGCGCGGAGCAGCCGATCGGCCTCCGCTTCAATTTCGTGGGCGGTAAAGTTCATACCAGAGCAGAGAAACGTTGCCCGACTCGCCAACGCTGCAACTCAAAATGCCTCCTCCTGCGCGGCGACGTCGCCCGACCTGTGCGGCAGGCCGGGAAAAATGCGAAACAAATAATCTTGAAAAAAGTAAAATAGATTTTACCTTTTTAATGTCGAAGCCATGAACCCCGAATTCCTGCTATCTCTCCCCCTCGCAGCCTTTTCGCTGCCTCCGAAGGTAAAGGACAACTTCTCCTATGGATTGCTGGTGATCATCGCCGCCTCGGCGGTGTTCTGTGTCATCAAGTGCATCCAGGGCGCCGATATGTTGGATCGCGGCGAACAGGGAAAAAAGAAGATCTATGCCGGCATCGCGGTTGGAATGGCACCCTGGCTGGCGGTCGCAGCCTTCGAGGCAACCGGACTATGGAAAACTTTGGATCTGTCGCTGGTCCCGTCGGGCGTTGTGAAACTGCCCGACCAGCTCATCGATGTTGTCCAGCTCGCCACCTGGGCGGTGATCGGGATCGCCGCGCTGTGGTGCGTAGCGAAGTGCGTCAACGGTGCCGCGATGCTCGAGCACGGGGAGGACGGCAAGCGGAAGATATTTTCCGGTGTGGCCATCGCGGCGGCACCGTGGCTTGCGATTTTTGCCCTCAACCTGTCGGGGTTCTGGGATGCCCTGGGGCTCAAGCTGCTTTGACGGTCAGTTTCTCCTCCCATGGCTGCAAGAACCACGCGCACCCATAGCGGCCCCGACTCAAAGGGCGTGGTGCGATTTGGTCGCTGGGAGCTCGAAGGCGAAGCTTATCTGTTCGTTGTGGCCGGGGCGGTGATCGCGATCCTGGTTTTCATTCTCGCTGCGGCCCTGGCCTTCCCGACCAGAGTTTGCGTCACATCGTTGCCCCTGGTCGTATCAACCGCGTGGGTTAAGATTTTCGTCATAGGCCGGCCACCTCATTACGTCGGCGACTTCTTTGAGGGCCTGATCGTTGGCCGCCATTTTGATCTTGGTAGAACGCTGCGTTCCCGGTCGTCACATCCCAGGCCCTGGCGGGCGAATCCGCGGGGTGTCTTTGGAGGCAGGCCGTGAGTGCACACTGGCTTTGCGCGCTGCGCGCGTTGATCGAGACGAGACCCCCCGATGGCTGGTTCGAGGGGGACCTGCTCTGGTTCGACGACGCGCTGAAACCGTCGACCGTGCTCGCGCGCGGCGCGCATCTCGACCTTCCGGACCTGAAGGCTGCCGACGAAGGCACGCGCGACGACTATTACGACGCCTTTGGCACCTTCTTCTGCCAGCTCGCGCCGGATGAGGCAGTGCAGTTTCAGTGGCGGGTCGATTCCGACTATCATGCGGAACTGGAGCAGTATGGCAGGAGGACGACGGAGGCTGGTGCGCGTGGGTGGTGCGCCAGGGTTCGGGAGGAACGGCACGAGCGTTATCGTCGCCTTCAGCACGAGGGGCGCCTGCGGCGGGAGCGCTTGGACATGTATCTGGCGCGTCGATGCACATCGGTTCCCGGGGCGGGCTTTCGGTCGCGCGATCAGATCGACCGGTACCTGGAGCAGAACGCAAAGAATTTCTCGGACCGCTGTCTTCAACTGGCCGGCCGCCTGCCCGGCGCCCGGATGGAGATGATGACCGATCGAAGTCATTTTTCGGCGTGGAGGGCGTTTTGTCAGCCGAGTCGTAGGGCTGCCGGTGCAGGTGCCTCATCGGGATTCAACCCGCGGGGGACGATCCTGGAAAATTGCTGGCCGGGCGGTGGAGTCTCCACCCGGGATGCGGAGGGCAATGTCTTCTTTCGCCTCGACGGCCACTATCACACGCTCCTGGTCCTTCGTCGTTGGCCGATGGAGACTCATTTCGGGATCATCTGGGCGCTCACCTCGGCTCTTGCGGGTGACTATTGTCTCACGCTGAACTGTTACCCGCTCGACGCGACGGCTGAAGTGAGGAAGACGGAGGATGAGCTGCGCAGACTGCAGGGCAGTCGAAGGAATGAGGACAAGGCCTCGTTGGACGACGTGATGGCGCGGAAGAAGGCCAGGATCTCGGCGTTGCAGGGCGGGTTTGCGCGGCCGTTTGGCGTCCTGCCGGTGATCCGCGCGTGGGATCTGACTCTTACCGGCCTCATGGCCAAGGTGCAGGCTCTCAAGGAATCCGTCGGAGCCATGGGCGGCGCGCAGTGCTATCAGGTAGAGGATGAGACACAGGCAAAATGCCTCTTCTTCGAGACGCTGCCCGGGTGGACCGGCGGGAGGTACCGTGACTGGGATCTTTTCGCCCTGGCTGGGCGGGATCCTTCGGTCTGTTTTCTCCAGGATCTCATTCCACTTTCGAGTTCCTATCTCGGACATCCCGAGGCGGGTGAGGCATTGTACGATGGAGAGGCGGGAAACCTCGTCGGCATCCGCACCTATGCCGGCGGCACTCCCCAGCACGCGGTGATGATCGGTACAACCAGAGTCGGTAAGTCGAGTCAGACCATCGATTACCTTTCCCAGACCGACTGTTTCTTCGCGTTTCGCGGCATCATCGAGGAGGGATTGTCCTATGGCACGCTGGTGCGGCTGCTTGGGGGCGAGTCGATCATCCTGCATCCGGATGGAGACTTGGTTATCAACTATATGGATACACAGGGCCTTCCGCTCACGCGGCTCCAGGTGGGCTCGGCCGCGGGCCTCTTGCTCGTGATGGCCGGCAGAGGGGCGGACCCGGCGGCCAACCAGCAGCGAAAGGCGATGCTGGGCGAGTATCTGGAGCAGCTGTACATCGACACGTGGAGCGACGTCCGTCTTCGCCATCCCGAGCGGGAAGTCGAGGCGGCCCGCCTGGCCATCGTTCTCGAGCGAATGCGGCGCGAAGCCCAGTCCGGCACGGCGGTGGTCGCTCCGCTCGAACTCTTTGCCGATCTTCGCGAGCAGCTGGGATCGAACGAGGGAAGAATCCGCGAGACGATATCGTCGATAGGGGAGTCGGAAGCGATCGCCCACGCGAGGAGGCCGGAGTCGGCGGCGGCGGTGCGCGACGTTGGATTCTCGCTGCTTGGCGCCGCGGACTTCCCGACGCACCTGTCCCTCGTGGAGTCTCTCAAATACAACCGCCTGCCGCACCATTCCAAGGAAGCGGTCGACCGTCTGGCGTCGCAGTTGAGCGTCTGGCAACGGGGCGGACCGCATGGACGCCTGTTCGACGGTCACACGAATCGCCGCCTGGACAGCCGCCTGATTCACTTTGAATTCGGTCTTCTGCCTTCGGCCAATGTGGAGATGAAGGAGGCGGCGGTGTTCCTGGTAGCGAACCGCCTCCGGCAGCGGATCATCACGCTGCCCCGGGCTCTGCGAAAGCAGTTCATCTTCGAAGAGCCCTCCCGCTACCTTCAGGTGGGAGGGATGGAGGAGCTGCTCGCGGAGTTCTATGCGCAGATGGGGAAGTTCGGATGTCACATTCTTCCCGTGACGCAGCAGTACGGCCAGCTCGCGCGAAGTGTGCTGCGGCCCGTGATCTTTGGAAATTCGAAGCAGTATTTTCTCTTTCGCCAAAATGACCGAAAGGATCTCGACGAGATTGGCGATGCGATCGGACTGCCTGCGGCGGCGAGGAATGCGGTCCGCACATTCACGGCGCCTGAATATCAAAACGGCGATGACCGTTTCTCCCAGATGGCCGTCTTTTCGGTCGAGGGCGAAGGGTGTTCGTGTGGCGTGGTGCGCAATCGGGTCACCCCGGAGATGCTTTACGTCGCCGATTCCAGTGGAGCCTGTTTTGACGAGCGGACAAAGGCTCTCGCGGGCTACGCGGATCCGGTGGAGGGAGTGTGCCGCGAGGCGGCCAAGCCGAAAACGCGCAATGAAACTGCGGTCGCCGCGGGGGCGAGCTTATGAATGCGGACCAGTTAAAATTCGAGTGTAGGGAGTGGCTGGGCGCGGCCGTGGAGCACCTGGTGGTCGCGCTGGCAATCGTCACCGTCGCCATTGCGAGTGGAGGTTGCACGCAGGTCGACAGTACGGCGAAGCGCGCCGCCTGGGTGGGCGCAGGCACCGCGGCGGGTGCGTTGGGCGGGCATGAGCTGGGCGACGGCGATGCCCGCGCTACCGCGGCCGGCGCGATTGCAGGGGCCACCCTCACGCATCTCGCGCTCGGCCCGGACAAGGCTGTTCGGCAGGAGGGGTTTGACCAAGGCTATGTCCAAGGCCAGAGCGATGCGATCAAGCGCCAGTATTTTCTGCGACACGCCTTGGAAAAGCGTCCATTGGAAGAGCGGTCGGAGGGGCGTTTCCGGACCTACCTTCTTCCAGCCCCGGTAATTCCAACGGAGGGTGGCAACACAGAACCCGGTCAGCTCGCGATTCGCGTCGTCGAGTGATGCGGCGCATTTCCCATGAAAACATCGATTGTCTTACGTCGGATTCGCGCGGTCAGCCTGGCGACGCTCGCCTTGGCTGCCATCGCGCCGTGTCATGCGATAGGTGGAGTCGGAGATGTGGTGATTATCGCCGCGGATCAGATGGACGGCGTCAAATGGACACGTGAGAAGACCGAGTGGGAGGAGGTCCAGACGCTGCTGAGGCAGGAACTTGAACAGACTAAGCTTCTCGTCGAACGGATGGGTAACCCGGGGGCGCCGGCTTCGGTTGTGGCGGGTGATGTTGCGCGGGTGACTGAGCCCGCTGAGGCGGCGGTAGCGCTGCAGTCCAGGCAGGAGTCGATGAGGCAGGGGCTGAAAGACTTTGCGGTCGGCGCCGACAAGACGGCGCCATTTTCGAAGGTCAACACCGTCGATTCATCCTATCAGGTCCTGGGTGACCAATACTCGCGAAACTCGGCTCGATTCGCCTCCCTGGCCCGCGAGGAAGGTCTCCTTGAGCGGCGAATGCAGGCGTTGGAAAACCAGGGCCTCGTTGCGAAGAAGGAAATGGAGACTCAGAAAAGGTTGCTCGAACGACTGAAGCGCGCCACGACCCAAACTGAAATCGACGCGGTCGACGCGGCTATCGCAGCCTCCCAGCAGCGCCTCGAGGTCACCCGTCAGATGTCCGAGCAGGCACGGGGCGATAGCGAATCCTTGGGAGCCCGACTTCGCATTGAGACGGAACGGAAGCGGGAGGCGGATTTGGAGTGGGCGGATACGTTCGTGGAGAAATTGCGGGCCAGGGCCCTCACCTCCCTGCATGCCCAGCAGGGTGAAAACCATTAGCCGCCGGAGCCCCAACGATGAGATCGGGCATGCGTTGGATTCTGGCGGCGATCGCGTTCCAGTGTCTGGCGCTGGGGGCGCCTGACGAAGCCCGGATGCGGGACGTCGGTTACGTGTTTCACCCCGTGCGTGTCGCGCTCGAGTTGGGTGACATCGGTGAGCGCATCCTGCTGTTCTCCCAGGCGGCCTCCGTGATGCTCGTGATCGGTGGGCTTTTGGCACGCATGCGCCGCGGAGGGGCGAATTTGGAGCACATCGCATCGATGATTCTGATCGTGGGTTTCATCTCAACTGTCCCGCTCTGGCGCACCTTGGTTGCCGAGACCGGCGATGCAATTGCGGACGCCATGGGAAATCGCGCCGTCTCGGTTCCGCCGCTGGAAACCGTGCCTGCGGACGGACCCGTTTCGCTGACCCCGTTCATGCTGACGTTTGGCCAGGTGCTCGAACACTGGACCTTGGCCTCCAGCCCTTCAGCCGACGGTTTGGACGGGATGTGGAAACCCGGGGATGGCCGCGAGGAACAATGGCTGGGGAAGGGCTGGAATTGGGCCAAGCCGCCTGTGTTTGCGGCATCCACACCTGCCGAGCAAACGTGGTCGGTCGCCACTTCGGTCGAGCGAGCGGGGCTGGTTCAGCGTATCATCCTCAGCGTCGAGTTCGTCGCACAGGTCACGCAGTCGGGGTTCTATCTGGCTGAAGCGGTCCGTTGGGTGCTGTTTCATGCCGGTTTTGCCCTGATGCCATTGGTGTTGGCGGGGCTCGGTTCGGAGTCGCTGCGCGGCATCGGCCTCCGGTGCATGATCGGGCTCCTAGGGGTGTCTCTATGGCCGACAGGCTGGTCGGCTCTGAATACGGCGTCGCTTGCCATGATGCGGGCGGCTGTCGACATCATGGGAAAGACGGCGCACGCAGCGCTCTATCCGGAAATGCCGGCTGGTACGGTCAGGACGCTGGCTCAGGCTGCGCCGCATCTGTCGTGGGCGCTCATCGTCGAGATGACGGCGATCACGGTCGTCTTATGCGGCTGGATGTTGCTGACCCTGGTGCTTGTGCCGGTGGTGGCCCACGGGCTCACGTCGGCGGGGGCGCGCTGGGTTGGCTCGGCGGGCAAGGCGGGCTGAGAAGATCGGTCTCCTCAGGGCTTTCGGACGGCCTGTTCCTTGCGCGACGCTGGCCGGTTCATGCCGTCAACCTGGACCACGAGTGCGCGATGACCTGGAATCTCTTCCGCGCTCAAGTGTGCGTAGGCGGCGATGATGACCAGATCGCCGGGTTTGGCTAAGTGGGCCGCGGCTCCGTTGATCTGAATCTGTCCCGGTCCTCCGTAGATCACGTAGGTGGTAAAGCGGTTGCCGTTGGTGATATCGTAGACATCGACCTGTTCGAATTCCATCAGGCCCGCCTCGCGGCACAGGGCGGGATCGATCGAGATCGAGCCCTCGTAATCGAGGTCCGCCGACGTGACCGTGGCGCGGTGAATTTTCGAGCGTAGGAAGGTTCTAAACATGGTCGTGGATCCGCGCCGCGTAAGCCCGGAGTCCATGCAGGATGAGATCGGGTTCAAGCCTGGTAAAGAGCTTTTCCCGTCTGAACCTGGGGGCGTTGCCGCCTGTTCCCAGAATCTGATAGGGTCGGACTCCAAATGCCTCGCGGGCAATCCGATCGACCAAGTGAGAAATCGCCCCAACGTGCCCGTGGTGGATGCCGCTCGCGATCGCTTCGGAGGGAGACCGGCCGATGGCTCGCGGCGACCGCTGTTCGGTCACCAATGGTAGCTGGGCAGTCCCACGGGCAAGCATCTCGGACCACAGGGCCACGCCGGGCATGATGGCACCTCCGTGGATGCGGCCCGCGCTGTCGAGCGCGGTCACGGTCGTCGCCGTGCCGCAATCCACGACCACCAGGTTGCGGCGGGGGAACAGGGTTCGTGCGCCCAGGGCTGCAGCAACTCTGTCGGCCCCGAGTTCGCCGGGGCGCCTGTAACCTATCGAGAGCCCGTGGTCCGACAGCGCATCGAGGACCAACGGACTGACTCCGGTGGATCTGCGCAGGGTGCTGGCCACGCGCGGCGTGAGGGACGGCACGACTGAACACAGGACGGCGAGATCCGGGCGGCGACGCAGCTGGGCCGCGATCTCCGTGGCGAAGCGTCGGGGAGGGAGGTCCGAGGGTATCCGAAATTTCGATATCAGGCGTGTGCCCGAGAATATTCCCCCGGACAGCGTGGTGTTGCCTAGGTTGAGGACAAAAAGTCTCATGGTCGGACGATCAGTGCGGCAGGCGCGCGCGGACGAAGGCCTCCAGGGCGGTCGCGAGTCCGGCGGCACCATACACGGACGTGGGGCTGGTTTGGGGGGCGCGGTGGAGGTGGAACGGGTGGACGGGCGCGCTCCGGATTTCGGCGAGGTCGTTTTGGACCACGGCATCGACTCCGCCCTTGCTCCAGAGTGCGTCGACCGCGGCGATGCGTTGAGCGGCTCCCGCGCGGGACGTGAGTTTGAAACCGATCACGATGAGCGGAGCGGGCGACGCGGATTTTATCATCGGCAGCAGTTTCGGCGTGCGGGCCAACGTCACGACCAATTCGCGAGCATCGGAGCGGATCTTGCCTTGGACCGGCGAGGCGGAGGCGTAATCGGCGACCGCCGCTGCCATCACTACCGCATCGTACCGGCTGGCCGCCAGTCGTGCTGAGAGCCGCTTCCAGAGGTCGGCCCCCGAGCTGAACGATTCGGAGTCGATGCCCTCGCCGGCCTCCGCGGCTCCCTGGCCACGCAGGAGCGTGACGCAGTGGCCGTGCGCGGCAAACGCCTGCGCGAGTGCGGCACCGGTCGTGCCCGTGCTCAGGTTTCCGATGAAACGCACGTCGTCGATCGGCTCGCGAGTGCCACCCGCGGTGATCAGGATCCTGAGCGCCCGCGCGGTCATGAGCCTTTCGAGACTCGCGGGAGCGAAAGGGCGGCGGAGAGTGTCTCGATGATCAATGCCGGCTCCGCAAGCCGCCCGGGGCCGGTCTCTCCGCAGGCGAGCGAACCGGCATCCGGTTCGATGACACGGACGCCCCACCCCTTGAGCCGACCGATGCCGGCCTGAGTCGCGGGGTGCGCCCACATCATCGTGTTCATCGCAGGCGCGAGGTACCAGGGTTTGCGCCCGTGTTCCCACGCGAGGAAAAGCGAGCCCGCAAGATCGTCCGCGAGTCCGGCAGCCAGGCGATTGATCGTATTCGCCGTCGCAGGACAAATGATCGCGAGGTCGGCGTCCCGGGCCCTTGAGATGTGGTCGAGCGCGCGGCCTTCCTCCCACAGGTTGTGGAGGACGCGCCGTCCGGTGAGCCCTTCGAGTGTGGCCGGGCCAACGAAGCGCAGGGCCGCCTCGGTCGCGACCGTTTGAACCTCGACGCCGGCCTGGGCGAGCTTGGAGATCACTTCGCAGGCCTTGTAGCAGGCGATGGAGCCGGAAAGAATGAAGAGGACCTTAGCGTGCGACATTGTCGATGAGTCGGGTTTTGCCCAGGTGCACGGCGCCGAACCTGCGATCGCCGCGGTCCTCGACGTAATCGACGACGAAGCCGGCGGATTCAAGTTCACGACGTGCGGCAGCGGTGTCCAGGGCCGTGAGCAGAATGCGGTTGAACGTTGGGGCAAGGGCGCGCTCCTCGGGCGACAGCCTCGCGTTTCGCGAGCTCATGGCCAGGCCGTCGGACTCGCGGATGATCGGGCAGGGGATGATTTCCGTGGGGACCAAGAAGGCCTCGCACATGCCCTTGACCAGTTGGAGCTGCTGGTAGTCCTTCTCGCCGAAATAGGCCCGATCCGCCCCTGCGATCATCAACAACTTCATCACGACCGTCAGCACGCCATCGAAGTGGCCCGGTCGGTGGGCGCCGCACAGATCGCGGCTGAATTCCTTTTCGATCACGGCGTAGCGGGTCCCGTTTGGATACATCTCGGACACGCTCGGCGCGAAAACCGCATCGACGTGCTCCCTGTCCATCAGGGCGCAGTCCTTCTCGAGCATCCGCGGGTAGTGGTTGAAGTCCCAGGGATCGTCGAACTGCGTCGGATTGACGAAGACCGAGACGAGCACGACATCGCAGTCGCGTCGGGCGGCGGCAAACAGGGTCGCGTGGCCCTCGTGCAGGGCACCCATCGTTGGGACGAACCCCACGCTGCGTCCTGCCGCCCTGTGGAGGGCGAGCTCCGTGCGCCATTCGGCGATGGTGTGGATGACCTTGGGCATGGCGTCTTAGGAGTCGAATCGCTCCTTGGCCGAGGGGAACTCGCCGGAGCGCACGTCTGCGGCGAAGCGGCCGATTGCATCGAGGATGTTGGCGGCTCCCTCGCAGTAGCGGCGGACGAACCGCGGCTTGAAGTCCGGGTTGAGACCCAGGAGGTCGTGCAGAACGAGCACCTGGCCGTCGCAACCAGCTCCTGCACCAATGCCGATCGTCGGAATGGGAACCGCCTGGGTCACCTCTGCCGCGAGCGTGTGAGGAATGCACTCCAACACGATTGCGAACGCGCCGGCATCGCAGAGGGCTTGCGCGTCATCCTTCAGTCGAGCTGCCGATTCGGAGTCGCGACCCTGGACCGTGAAGCCTCCGAAGACGTGGACCGACTGCGGGGTGAGCCCCAGATGGCCCATCACCGGGATTCCCGACTCAACCAGGTGATGGACGACGTCGGCGTGGCCTCGCACGCCTTCGACCTTCACGGCGTGGGCGCCGGCCCGCATGAGCGCCGCCGCGCAGTCCAGCGCGTGGCCCGTCCCTTTTCGTGTCGAGAGGAACGGCATGTCGGCGACAATGAGCTTGTCCCGGTTGCCCTTGGCAACGGCTCGCGTGTGAAGGGTCATCAGTTCCGGCGTCGCCCCGAGGGTGTCCTTGTCGCCATGCATCACCATCATGGCACTGTCCCCGACCAGGAGCGCGTCCACGGGGGAGTCTGAGAGCAGGCGGGCGGACCACGCATCGTAGGCGGTGACCATCACCAGCTTCTGGCCGGACGATTTTCGGGTGCAGAATTCGCGAATCGATGGCATGGATAGAGACGGAGTGGGTCACTTAATCGCCGGTGGCCCGGCAGCGCAAGGGGCGTTTCTAATGCCCCATTTCTTGTTAACGGTAATCAATCTTAACCTTGCTCTCGTTTGCCGCCTCCTGCATCTTTCCCCTGAATCCCATGTCCGCGAAAACCTTGGAACCCATTGTCTACGGTAAACAGATCGTGAACGGTCTCGTTGTCCGTCCGGATTCGCGCAGCGTGGTTCGGAAATCGCTCGAGGGCCACCCGGTCGTCGTCGAAAGCAACAACGATTACATCAACCTGTATCACGTCTTCGAGCGGCTGGTGAAAATCGAGAAGCTCGGTGACATGAGGTTGGTTCGTAAGCAGATAGGGGAGTCTCGTTGGATCTTGTACGCGGTGTCGGAGAAGAATTCGCTCCCAAAAGTTCCGCTTGATCAAGGGTACGATCCGAAGCGCGGGCGGTACAAGCGTTACGCCGAGCAGCTGGCGGGCGGGAATGCCCTTACGTTTTCGGATAAGAGCGAGGCGATCAAAGCCCGCCGGGCCTGGCAGCTCTACATTCCTGCCGAGCGCCGGCGCAATCTGCGGTCCTCGGTTCGAATGGTGGGCAAGTCGGGCCGGTATCTCGTCTGTCTGCTCCCCAAGTCAAAAAGATAAAATAGTTTTGACGTATTAAAATTAAGCGGGTTTTTGTTGGGTGTGTCCGCGGCCCAAACCCTCGACTCGTTTCTTCGCTCCCGCCTGCTCGGCCAGGACGAGGCGATCCGGGAGTTTTCCTCGGCCGTGGACCGGGCTGAATCCGGGCCGGAGCGGCCAGGTCGGACCCGGGCATTTGTACTGCTGCTGGGGCCGACGGGCACCGGAAAGACCGAAATGGTGAAACTCGCGGCCAGGCACCTGTACGGAGGCGATTCTGGCCGACGCCTCGAGCGTTTTGACATGGGAGAGTATCAGCATCGGGACTCGGTGCTGCGACTTCTCGGAGCGCCGGGACAGCCCGCCTTGCTCGGTGCGGCCGTCGATCGTCTCAACGCGTTGGGCGGTGGCCTATTGTTGCTCGACGAAATCGAGAAGGCGCACCCCGACCTGCTGACCTCGCTGCTTTCATTCGATGACGCCCGCACGACGATGGCGGATGGAAAGACCCGCGATTTGTCGCGCTGCTATGTTGTGATGACCTCAAACCTGGGCGCTGCCGAGGCAGCCCAGATGGCACACAATGGGTATTCAGCAATCCGGAGGAAGGTGGTTCGGGAGGCAGAGACATTTCTGCGGAAGGAAACCGTGGCCCGGTTCAGCTCGGTCGTGGTTATGAACACCTTGACCTATGAAGTGCAGGAGCGGATTGCCGCGGGGCTGCTGGAGCGCGAGCTCGAGGTCCAGAGCGAACACTGCCGACGCTGGATCGAGGTGGCTGACTCGAGGGTCTTGAGTTTTTTGGTGGGGAAGGGGTTTTCGCCGGACCTTGGCGCGCGCAATCTTCGGCGAGTGGTGGAGAGCTATGTGGGAGACGCCTTGCGACCGTTTGCGCCGCGGGTGACCGCCGCCGCGGCGTCCGAGGGCGACCGGAAACGGCCTGGCCTGGGTGACCGCTGGTCGCATGGCCTGGTGCTTGCCGTGGAGGGCGATGCGCTGGCCGCGTGGCCGCTGCGCCGCAGCGAACCGCTGGTCCGGCTCCTGTCCGCGGTGAGCGATTGAATCTCATGAACCCCGATGATACCCCCGCCCGTGAACCCTCGTTGATCGATATCGAGGTGCTCGATCTAGGTCCGCTCTACGAACAGGCCGTCGACTACTTCATCTCGCTGGATTCGTCCCGACGATCCTGGCCCGAGGAAAAGCGCCGACGATTGATCATTCGGACCGAATGTCGGTGGGGGCGGGTTCACTTCGAGCCTGCGGAGTTGTATGTGGTCAGTGAAAAAGGAGAGGGGCCCCGGGCTCCGCTTGGAAAAAACGTTCGGGCCTACATCGCGCTGTATGCCGAGCTGGCGCCCACGACCGGTGATGCGGGATTCTTCGAGTCGACGCCCTTCTGCAAGGTTCCGATTGATGATCATGCTGCACGCGCTTTCCGAGCCCTGGGGATTGTCGCACTTGAGGATTTCATCCGGGTGAAGATTCCCGAGATGGAGGCTGCCTACGCCGAATGGCTCTCGGTGCTCCGGGCTGCCCAGGAGCGGGCGCATGCCCGCCGCGCCAATCGCGTCATTCAGAAGGTCGGCGCCTGACCTGCTTCGGCTCAAATTCGAGGATCACCTCGTCCCGGTTCACGGATAGGTCGATCTCGGGGAAGCCGGAGGCCGGCGCGGGCTGGCCGAGTATGCGGCGCTCCCGCTGAGGCCAGTGCCTGGGGTGAACGACCTGCACCCCGTCGGTGAGCTCGACGTGACTGATGGCGACCTGCCCCAGGCCGCGGATCGAGAGGCGCAGGCGGCCGCTGGTGGCTGCGGTCGGGTCCACGGCGACAGAAAACGGGCGTTGGATGCGTGTCCGGGGGCGGGCGGCGGCGGCGCGAAATTCGATGGTGTAGCGTCCGCGGAGTTCCGCCCAGTTGCCTGCGCGGTCTCGTTGTTCAACGACGACCCGCTGAAGGGCCGGTGCCCAGGTGTGAACGATGAAGTCCAGCTGCCAGGCCCCTGCGCAAGGTCCCGCCAGGCGCGCCCGGGCGGGTGTGCGGGCCACGCGTTCCACCCAGCGCTTCAGCCGCTCGAGCCGCTTTCTGTCTTGGCGCAGGATCGTCTCATTTTGCCCTTTCCGACGGGGATCGCGGCTGAGGGCCCACATGGCCCGGGCGGCGTCCAGCCCCAGGTTGATCATGCGATCGAAACGGTCGAGGTCCGCCTTCATGCGCCTCACCGTCGTCCTGAACAGGGGGCCGGCGCCTGAGATGTGCCCGGCGCGGGCGGCGCGGGAAAGCAGGCGCCGGAGTTCCCGGGCGCCGGCCGCGGAGCGCCTGACGAAGGCATCACGCTCGGCAAGATAACGCCTGAACCGCAGGCTTGCGGCAAAAGCCTCGGGAACGTGTCGCGAGGCGGCGCGCTCGAAGAAGCGCGCGTCCTTCTCGTGGGGTGTGGGACTGTCGCGGTGGTGGCAAAGGTCCCAGCGCTCGTTGATTTCCCACCGTGCATAACCGACGAAGGCGCGCTCGTCGCACGCAAGCGCCAGTCGCGCCAGTTCGTGGCTTCGCGTTCCGCCGTAAACCCGTTTGAACCCCCGGGCGAGCATCTCGACGGTGTCGTCGATCCCGGGGTCGAGCCACAGGCTGGCCGCCGCGGCGTCGACGACGGTCGTCAATTCCTGGGCGAGCCGGTAGGACTCCCAGCAGGCGCTGAGGAAGCCCTCGGCGCCGGTGCGCCTGCAGCGCTGCCACCACGAGCGAAGGTTGCCCAGGCGCTCGCCAAACACCGGCATCGGCTCATGCCGGAACGCGCCGTTTGATGCGCAGCCCCAGTATCCGATTCCCTGATTCGCGAAGGCCGGGGCGAGGTCGTACTCTGCAAAATTGCGCAGTTCCATCCGGGGCGACCGCTCGAACGGGTAGTAGTACCAGTCGAAGGCCGCGATCCCGCGCGGGAGCAGGGGGATCGCACCGGGCAGGAGTGCGAGCATGTCGGCCCACATCGCAAGGCGCAGTCCCTGGCCCGAGGCGATCCGTTCCAGCCGGCATGCATGACGCGCAAAATGCGCATCCAGGCCCGCCTCGGCGATCTCCCGCGCGCTCAGCGGATGCCTGCCCAGGAGGAAGGATTCGTCCAGGCCGACGTGGATGATGCCGGCGGTGCACAGCGGCCGCACATCGCGTATCAGAATTTCGGCGACACGGGGCGTCTCGGGGTGCACCGGGCAGATCTGTCCGGTGGCGCGCGCCGAGCCGTCGGGATTGCGGAGCTCGTTGAGATCGCGAAAGCGGTCGGTCTTGATGAGGTACTGCGTGTGCCCCAGGAGGTTCACGATTGGAACCACGCCGATGCCCAGGGCTGCGGCCCGGGAGGTCAGTTTTTCGAGGTCCTGGAACCGATAGGCGTCCTTTCGTCCGATCTCCGGCAGGCTCGGATAATGGACCGCATCCTCCAGGTGCAGGTAAAGCTGCTGGTACCCCCACTCGGCATAGAGCGGAAGCTTTGCCAGGAGCCAGTCGAGTCGCTCGACCTGCCTGGCCAGATCCCACTGGAATGCGCGGATCATCCCTCCTCCCGCGCCTCCGACTGTGGCGAAAGGCGGCGGTCCAGCCATTCGAGGGCACCGGGCTCGTCGCGGAACACTCCATCCAGCTGGGCTTCGAACGCCTCGTGAAGGAGGGGTTTGAATTGTGGTCCCGACTTCAAGCCCCGCGAGATCAGGTGGCGGCCGAGCAGGATGGGCTGCGGCGGCTGGGTCCTGAGGGCGAGCGCCTGCGCCTGTGCGCGCATTTCCGCGATGAGGCGAAGGGAGCTGGTCGGCGCGATGGGCGGCCGACCGCGGGCGTCTGCCTCCATCACCTCGCACAGGTCCTCGATAGTCGCCGGGATGAGGCGTCGTGCCAGGCGCCGCAGCTGGGTGTCGGTATAGCTGGGCCGGCCTTCGTGGTGATGAAGCATGTGATGAACGACCAGCGTGCGGACCGGTTCGATCAGGTCCTTGGGTGAGCCGATGCGCTGCATAAACGTCTCCGCGAGCGGGCCCCCGGCCGACTCGTGCCCTGGGCTCACCCACCGCATCACCCCGCGCTTCTCGGCATATTGTGTCGTCTGGGGTTTGCCGAAGTCGTGTGCGAGCACGGCAAAGGCGAGGATCCGTCGGCGCTGTGGCGTCGAAGCCTTCCACCCGTCCGACGATGTGAGCGCGTCGAGACAATGCTGGGTGTGGACAAACACGTCGCCCTCCGGATGCCATTGGGTTTCCTGGGGCGTGCCGCGAAGCGAGGCGAGTTCGGGATAGTGCCGGATCCAGCCCGTCTGGGCCAACACCTCCAGGCCGCGGGAGGGGCGCACGCTCTTGACCGCCCACTTGTCCCATTCCCCCCAGACTCGCTCGAGCGGCAGCGTTGCGTGTTCATCCACCATGGTTGCGCACAGGTCGATCGTCTCAGGTGCCAGCTTGAATGAGAACCGCGCCGCAAACTGCACCGCCCGGAGCACGCGGAGCGGATCATCGACGAAGGAAGCTCCTGCGTGGCGCAGAATCCCGGCCCGGAGATCCTTCTCCCCCTCGAGTGGATCGATGAGCCCGCCTTCGAAGGGATCGAAGGAGATTGCGTTGACGGTAAAATCCCGGCGGGCCGCCGCAGTCTCGTCGTCCAGATTGGGTTCCGGATCGATTCTGAACCCCCGGTGTCCCGCGCCGATCTTCGATTCGCGTCGCGGAAGGCTGAAATCATAATCGGCCGCGCCCAGGCGGAGTTTGATCACGCCAAAGCTCCTTCCCACCAGGTCAGTGGCTCCAAACGGAGCCAGAGTCCGGTGCAGGGCATCGAAGTTCAGCCCTCCGACCTCGACGTCATAATCCTTCGCCTCGAGCCCGAGCAGCCAGTCCCGCACGCAGCCTCCGACCAGCCTTGGCCGGCCTCCGGAAGCATGGACCGCCTGGAGTACGGCTAGAAGCTCCGGCGGAATATTCATGCCGCCATCTGCACCCGAGGGGCCCGTCCTTGGCAAGGTCTCAAATTGTCGAATCGCCCCTGACGGCTCCGATCGCGGCCACTGCCCACCCGGCGAGAAGTGCGAGGCCTCCGAGCGGAGTCACGTAACCCAACGGCCTCCAGCCGGTGAGCGCCATTGCGTAAAGGGACCCCGAGAAGAGGATGATGCCGATCATCCAACACCAGCCAGCGGTTCGGGCCCTGCGCAGGCCCGCACCACCCGCCCACAGCACGGCCACGGCGTGGATCAGGTGGTAGAGCACCGCGGTGTGCCAGACCTCGGTCATGCCGGCGGCGGCCAGCGTGTGGGCGAGCGCGTGCGCACCGAAGGCGCCGAGCGCCACGCCGAGAAATCCGGCCAGGGCGCCGGCAAATACGAGCGGATGTCTCATGCCCTCTTGGTAGCCACTTTTCGGCGGAACGCCAGTGCCTGCGCAAGGTCAGAGGCCCGCCAGCATTAAACCTTGTTCTTTCCCGCGGAGCGCCCTTGCGTGCGAAGCCGGGCCCACACCAACATTCCATCGAATACCATGACCAAGTTTTTGAACAAGTCCGTGCTGCTCGGCCTGTTCGTCGCCGCGTCCTGCACCCTCGCTCGCGCTGATCAGACTCAGAGCTCGTATTCCGTCACGCTCGATTTCCCCTATACCAGCAAGTACGTGTTCCGTGGCCTTGAGCGCGCGAACGGGGCCCAGTCCATCCAGCCCTCCGTCGAGCTCGCCACCCGCGATTTCTATGCCGGGATCTGGAGCAACCAGCCGGTGACCAGGCACGCCGACAACGAGTTCGACTTCTACAGCGGCTACAAACTGAAGCTGGCCGACGCCTGGCATCTCGATACCGGAGCGACCCTCTATTATTATCCGGAGCTCGCCCGGGGTGCCGGCAGCAATACAACGACCGAGGGCTTTCTCGGCCTGGTTGGCAACTTTGCCGGGTTCGCCCCCGGCCTGTATTCGTTCTATGACTTCACGCTGCAGACGTTCACGGTTCAGGGACAGCTCGGGTACAGCGTGCCCATCCCTCAGGCGGGTCTGAGTGTGGATCTCTCCGCCTACGCCGGACACGTAAGCCCCAAGCATGGCGGCGATTATTCCTACTGGAGCCTCGGGGCCAACCTGCCGTTCCGCCTCAATGACAAGGCGACCTTTTACGTGGGTGTCAGCTACACCGACAACAATCTGGCGCTTGCGCGCGGGCACCTCGTGTCGTTTACGACCGGCCTGACGGTCGGCTTCTGAGGCTCGTGCACGCCCGCGTTTCGATCGCCGTCGACCGTGGGAAAAGAAAATCCATCAAAGCTATTGACAGACGACGAGCAGACTCTAGGTCTAGCCCTCTTTTCCCATGAAAACGTTCCTCGCGAAAAAGGAGACGCTCCCCCAACCGAAGTGGTATCTCATCGATGCCGACGGCGAGGTGCTGGGCCGTCTCGCGGTGAAGGCGGCCAACATCATTCGCGGTCGTAACAAGCCCTCTTACACTCCTCACGTCGATACCGGCGATTTCGTCATCATCATCAATGCCGACAAGGTCGCGGTGACCGGTCGCAAGGAGGAGGCCAACGAGTACATGAGCTTCTCCGGTTTCGTGGGTGGCGAAAAGTACCGCTCCCTCAAGCTGATGCGTGAGCGCCATCCCGAGTTCATCGTGGAGCACGCGGTCAAGGGCATGCTGCCCAAGAATCGCATCGCCCGCCAGATGCTGACCAAGCTACGCGTCTTCAAGGGCACCGCCCATCCGCACGAGGCCCAGAACCCGATCAAGATTTCCGTCTGATTTCGCCCATGAGCACCATCGCTGCCAACGTTTTCCTCGGTACGGGCCGCCGCAAGACTTCGACCGCCCGCGTCCGCCTCGTCGAAGGTTCCGGCAAGGTCGTCGTCAATGATCGCGACGCAGAAGCCTATTTCTCCAGCGAGAACGTCCTCAAGGCCGCCGTTGCTCCGCTCGTGACGGCGTCGCTTCGTGAGAAGATCGATGTCTTCGCGAACGTCGCCGGCGGCGGCATCAGCGGCCAGGCCGGCGCGGTTGCGCACGGCATCGCCCGCGCGCTTCAGAAGATGAACGCCGAGCTCCGTCCGTCGCTCAAGAAGGCCGGTCACCTCACGCGCGATTCCCGTGAGAAGGAGCGCAAGAAGGCCGGTCAGCCCGGCGCCCGCAAGCGCTTCCAGTTCTCGAAGCGCTGAGTCGGGAGCAGGTCCCAATTTGGAAGGCGGATGGCCCATCGGGTCGTCCGCCTTTTTGTTTTTCAACAGCGCCGCATGGCTCGCGCGAAGGAGCGGTGATGGAGGGCAGCGCCAATTTTGTGTGACGCGCCTCAATCGTGCTTGCAGTCCGCAAAAAATGCCCCTGCTTTCCTCTTACTTTTTGCCGCGGGCGGCTCGGGCGACAACATCGCAAGTCCCACAGCCCTAGCCGGAACCTTCGGCCAACTCCCGTCGAGTTATCATGATCGAATTCAGCTCCAAGATCCTCTTCGTCGGCTACGGCGCCGTCGCCGAATGCACCCTCCCCATCCTCTTCAAGCACATCAAGGTCGCCCCGAGGAATGTGACGATCATGGATTTTGAGGATCGCTCCGAGAAGCTGAAGAAGTGGACCGCCAAGGGCGTCCGCTTCGTGAAGGATCGCGTGACGGAGGACAACCTCGACAGCCTGCTGAGCAAGCATCTTGCGGCAGGGGATATCCTGATCGACCTCGCTTGGAACATCGACGCATGTGAGATCCTGCAGTGGTGCCACGACCGCGGCGTCCGCTACATCAACACCTCCGTGGAGCTCTGGGACCCGTATGCGGGCGCGCCCAACAAGCATCCGACCGAGCGCACGCTCTACTGGCGTCACATGAATCTCCGCCGGATGACCGCCAAGTGGAAGCAGAAGGGCCCCACGGCGGTGATCGAACACGGTGCGAATCCCGGTCTGATCTCGCATTTCACCAAGCAGGGCCTGATCGACATCGGACTGGCCGCGATCGCCGAGAAGAAGCTGAAGGCCAAACAAGCCGAGAAGGTCGGCCAGCTGATCAAGGACCGGCAGTTCAACCTGCTCGCCCAGGCGCTGGGGGTGAAGGTCATCCACTGCAGCGAGCGCGACACACAGATCACCAACAAGCCCAAGCAGGTCGACGAGTTTGTGAACACCTGGTCGATCGAGGGTTTCCGCGAGGAGGGCACGACGACGTCGGAACTGGGCTGGGGCACGCATGAGAAGTGGCTGCCGCCCTATGCGTACAAGCACAAGCAGGGGCCGGGAAACCAGATCTGCCTCGCGCGCATGGGCATGAACACCTGGGTTCGGTCCTGGGTTCCCAACTACACGATCCTCGGCATGGTCGTTCGCCACGGCGAAGCCTTCACCATCTCCGACCGCCTCACGGTGTGGGACGGCAAGAAGGCCGCGTACCGCCCGACCGTCCACTACGCCTACTGCCCCTGCGACGAGGCCATCAGCTCGCTCAATGAGCTGCGCGGCTACAACTACGAGCTCCAGCCGAAGCTCCGGATCATGAACGACGAGATCACGTCGGGCTCCGACATTCTCGGCGCCCTGATCATGGGCCACGCGTTCAACTCGTGGTGGATCGGTTCCGACCTGAGCATCGAGGAGTCGCGCCGCCTGGTTCCTCACCAGAACGCGACGACGATGCAGGTTGCGATCTCGGTGGTCGCCGCAACCACGTGGATGATCGAGAATCCCGAGGAGGGCGTGCGCGTCCCCGATGATCTTCCGCACGACACCATCCTCGGCATCTCGAAGCCTTATCTGGGCAAGTTCATCTCCACGCGGTCAGACTGGACGCCGCTCTCCGGCTACAGGAATGCCTTCAAGGGCTACAACAAGCCCGAGCTCGACGCCAAGGACCCCTGGCAGTTCAAGAATTTCCTCGTGAAGGACGGGGATTGATCCAAGAAGAGCGTCCAAGATCTTTGCGGCACAGGGCTTCTCCGAGGTCCTGTGCCTTTTTCCATACGACGCAGCACGCAATTTCAGGCCCGAGGCCCTCGCCGGAGGCCAATCGACAACCGACATGATCACCAAGGCCCGACTCCAGCAACTCGCGAAGCAGCACGGCACGCCGCTCTTCGTCATCGACCATGATGCGCTCCGGAAGAACTACCGCGAGTTCAGGAAGTACCTGCCGCGCGTCCAGATCTACTACGCGGTGAAGGCCAACTCGGACCCGCTGATCGTCCGAACGCTCTTCAAGGAAGGGTCGAGCTTCGACGTGGCGTCGATGCCCGAGTTCAAGATCGTGTACGAGAACATCAAGGGCATGCCCGCGAAGAAGCGGCAGGACTGGATCTGGGACAAGATCATCTACGCCAACCCCAACAAGCCCGTCGAGACGCTCGAGGAGCTCGACCGCTACAAGCCGCTCGTCACCTTCGACAACCTCGAGGAGATCCGTAAGATCAAGAAGCATGCGCCCCACGCGGGCCTGGTGCTTCGTCTCAAGGTTCCGAATACCGGAGCGATGGTCGAGCTCTCGTCCAAGTTCGGCGCCGCGCCGGGCGAGGCGGTGGACCTCATACTCGAGGCCGACAAGCTCGGGCTGACGGTCGAGGGGCTCAGTTTCCACGTCGGAAGCCAGACGACCAATTTCGAGAACTACGTCCAGGCCCTCAGCCTGTGCGCGGGCATCTACAAGGAGGCCCGCGATCGCGGCTACACGAAGATGAACCTGCTCGACATCGGCGGCGGCTTCCCCGCGCCGTACGACGAGACAGTCAAGCCGTTCCGCGAGCTCGCGAAGGTGGTTAACAACGAGCTTGAGCGCCTTTTTCCGAAGGACATCCAGATCCTCGCCGAGCCGGGCCGGTACATGGTCGCCACCGCGGGCTACAGCGTGGCGAAGGTGATCGGCAAGGCGATGCGCGACGGCAAGCCGAGCTACTACATCAACGACGGCGTTTACCACACCTACTCGGGCGTGATCTTCGACCACTGCAAGTATCCGGTGAAGGCCTTCAAGAAGGGCCCAACGAAGATCAGCGCGGTGTTCGGGCCGACCTGTGACGCGCTGGACGTCGTCTCGATGGCCGAGAATCTGCCCGAGCTCAAACGCGACGATCTCGTCTATTCGGAGAACATCGGCGCGTACAGCCACGCATCGGCCACCTACTTCAACGGCTTCCCGCCGGCGAAGGTGGTCCACGTGAACCTCTGACGGAAAAGGCCGCCCTGGAAGGCGGCCCTTGTCGCATCCGCGCGGATCAGCTGCGGTAGTCGGCGTTTTCGCTCACGTATTCGTGGGTGAGGTCGGCGCCGAAGACGGCGGCTTCCGCCGACCCCGTGCCGAGATCGACCTCGATCTCCACGCAGCGTTCGTGCGGCGGGAAGTGAATGGGCGGCGCGAATACGCCGTTTTGGGGCGGAGCGCTGACGTAGAGTTCCGCCGCCTTCAGGTGGGCCACCAGGCGCAGCTCCTTGTCGGGATCGAGCTGGAATGCGCCGCGAGCGAAGATCTCGACGCCGCCGATGCTCGCGCGCAGGCGGCTGAGGTCGACCGCGAGATTGTGCGCGCCAACGTGCTTGCCGATGGCCTGCACGAGGCGGCCGACGTTGGGGTCGTTGCCGGCGATCGCGCATTTGAAGAGGGGAGCGTTGACGATCGCCTTGCCGAGGGTGCGTGCGATCTCGAAGCTTGGAGCGGAGCCGACGCGGACGCGCACCACGTGACGGACTCCCTCGCCGTTGCGCACAACGTCCTCGGCGAGATCGCGGCAGACCTGCCCGAGCGCACGCTCGAAGGCGCCGAGGTCCGTGCACGGCACGCGGCCGCTCGAGACCGCGACCACCGTGTCGGATGTGCTCGTGTCGCTGTCGATGGAGATGCTGTTGAAGCTGGTCTCCACCACCTTCGGGAGCAGGCGGCGAAGGTCCTCCCTGGATACGTCCAAGTCGGTGAGCAGATAGACGAGCATCGTGGCCATGTTGGGCTCGATCATGCCCGCGCCCTTGGCGATGCCGACGATGCGGCCGCCACCCACCGTGGCGCAGCGCACTTTCGGATACAGGTCCGTGGTGACGATGCCCTCGGCCGCGGGCATGACGGAGCCGCCGGCAAGCGCGCCGACAGCGGAGGGGAGTGCCTTGAGCATCGCCTCCTCGGGCAGGCCCCAGCCGATCACTCCGGTGGAGCTGGGGAGGACCTCGTCATCCTTCATTCCGAGCAGCCGCGCGGTCTGTGCGCAGATGCGCTCGGCGGTCTCAATGCCCCCGGGCGCGCAGACATTGGAGATCTTGTTGTTCACCAGGATGGCCCCCAGCGCGGGCCCTGAGAGCCGCCTCCGGCCCACGATCACGGGGGCGCCGGGGAAGGCGTTTTTCGTGAACACGGCGGCGAAGCGCGGGCTTGGCTGGTCGAGCGCGATGAGCGTCAGCGTCATCTTTGCGGGCTTGGGCGCTTCGCGGGGGACGAAGTCGAAACGCGCGGTTCCCACTCGGAAGCCGGCGGGGAGGGCCGCCTGCTGCTTGAGCCAGTCGCGGTGCGATTCGGCGGAGGAGAAGGTGAGGGAGGTGCTAGGCACGGTAAGCACAACTGAAACGGCACATCGTCCGAGTGAAGGAAATTGTGATGGGCTTCCGGTTACGGTCCGGTGACGACCGGCGGGTCTTTTTTTGATCGAAATGCACGGGCGGCCTGCGCTAGTGCTTGACGCATCTTCAATCGAAACACGTGAACGCAGTTTGTTCTCCCATACACGACCGGCCGGCCGCGGTCCAAGCGAAGTAAGGTCGCCATGACGATCGACGAAATCACGGCCAAGGCCAAGGTGCTGCTCGAGGCGCTGCCCTACATCCAGGATTTCCGCGGCTCCACCTTTGTGGTGAAGTACGGCGGCAGCTTCATGGACGACCCAAGTCCGGAAGTCCGTAACCGAGTCGCCTACGACATCGCGTTTCTCGCGGCGGTGGGCATCAACGTCGTCGTGGTTCACGGCGGCGGCAAGGCCATCACCAAGGCCATGGCCGAGTCGGGCTTGAAGGCCAATTTCATCAACGGCCTGCGCGTCACCGACGAGGCCACCGTGCAGATCGTCAAGCGGACCCTGGACGAGGTCGTGAATCGGGATGTGTGCAACGCCATCACGACCGCGCGCGGCAAGGCCGCCGGCCTACCCGGCGACTCGGTGCTGATCTGCGAAAAGCTCACTCAGGACGACGACGGCAATCCGGTCGACCTGGGGTACGTGGGCGACGTGACCGAGGTGAAGGTGAAGGTGATCAAGAAGGAGATTCTCGAGGGGTTTGTCCCCGTCATCTCGCCGGTCGCGGAAGGCCTCGATGGCAAACCGTACAACGTGAATGCGGACACCGCCGCCGGACGGGTCGCGAGCGCTTTGCGCGCGCGCCGCCTGGTGTACATGAGCGACGTGCCCGGGTTGCTCGCAAATCCCGCGGATCCGTCCTCGCTGATTTCCACGCTTCGCGTGGGTCAGGTCGACGAACTCAAGAAAGCCGGGGTCATCGACAAAGGAATGCGCCCGAAAGTCGCCAGCGCGATCCGGGCACTTCAGGAGGGCGTGCAGCGCGTTCATTTCATCGACGGCCGCCTGCCGCACAGCCTTCTGCTCGAGATTTTCACCGACAAGGGGATCGGCACCGAGATCGTGCACGGTTGATTTCGGCGCGTCCGCGCGGTCTGCCTGCGCTGGACCTCGCCGCCAACTGTGCCGTTTCAGGGCTCACGCATCCGTTTTTTCACCAAATTCCCATGGAGCCGACGATTGTACGCACCAATGCCGCCGAACTGTATGACGCCTATGTTCTGAAGAACTATGGGCGTCCCGCCATCACGCTTGTTCGCGGTCGCGGAGCGCAGGTGTGGGATGACCAGGGGAAGGCGTACCTGGATTTTACGTCGGGCATCGCGGTGAGCGCGCTCGGGCATTGCCATCCCCAGTGGGTGGCCGCCGTCCAGCGCCAGGCCGCGGAGCTGATCCACGTCAGCAATCTGTTTCGCAATCCCAATCAAGCGGAGTTGGCGCGTCGTCTTGTGGGCTACGCCGGTCCAGGCCGGGTGTTTTTCTGCAACAGCGGCGCAGAGGCGAACGAAGGCCTCATCAAGCTGGCGCGGCTTCACGGCCAGAAAAAGGCCGGGGGTGAGGAGGGCAAATGCTTCAAGATCCTCTGTGCGAAAAACGCGTTCCATGGTCGCACCTACGGAGGCATGAGCGCCACGCCGCAGGAGAAGATCCAGAAAGGCTTCCGTCCGCTCGTGCCCGGGTTTGCCTTTGGTGAGATCAACAACCTGAAGAGCTTTGAGGAGCAGGTCGACGAGGCGACGGCTGCCATCTTTGTGGAGACGATCCAGGGCGAGAGCGGCGTCAACCCCTGCACGAACGAGTTCCTTTCGGGTCTGCGCGACCTGTGCAACCGTCACAACCTGTTGCTGCTGCTCGACGAGGTACAGTGTGGCATCGGACGCACCGGGACGTTTTATGCGTTCGAGCAGGCAGGCATCCGCCCGGACGCGATCGGCATGGCCAAGGGCCTGGGTGGTGGCATGCCCATCGGCGCGGTCTGGATTTCGGAGAACTCCGCGGATCTTTTCCATCCCGGTTCGCACGGAACGACGTTTGGCGGCACTCCGCTGGCCTGCGCCGCGGCGCTCGCCGTGCTCGATGTGATTGAGAAAGAGGGCCTGCTGGCCCATGTCGTCAACGAGGGTGCGCGCTGGATGCTCGAGCTGCAGAAGCTGGTGAAGGAGTTTCCGCAAAAGGTCGTCGGTGTGCGGGGCCGGGGTTTCATGATCGGTATCCAGATGGCGTCCGATCCGACCCCCTTTGTGACTGCCCTGCGCGAACAAGGCCTGCTCGTGCCTGGGGCGGGTGGAAACGCGTTCCGGCTGCTGCCTCCGCTCAACGCAACCCGGGACGAGCTGGACCGGGCCACCGACCTCATTCGCGGCGTGCTCGCCCGGAGCTGAGTCGAGGAGCCCGATGCCGTGCGGCGTAAGCGCCGCGAATGCGTCCGAAGTGGGCCGTTACTACTGGGATTCCGGAGCTTCGGGCTCGCCGGAGTGGCCGTTTTTTACCTCGTACAGCCATTTGCAGTCCGTATACTGCTCGTTTTTTCCCCATGAGACACTTCCTCCACGAGACCGACTTTACTCCAAAGGAAATCGGCGACGTGTTTACGCTGGCCCGCACCTACAAGCGCCAGCGTGGCCGCCGGAGCTCGGTCCTTGCGGGGCAGACGTGGGCATTGATTTTTTCCAAATCCAGCACGCGGACGCGTGTCTCGTTCGAGGTTGGGATCCGCGAGTTGGGCGGAAGCACCTTGTTCCTCAATCGCAACGATATCCAACTTGGACGCGGGGAATCGATCGAGGATACGGCGCGGGTGCTTTCCCGGTACCTGCACGGCTTGGTCGTGCGGACCTACGATCATGCGGATGTCGAGCGCCTCGCCGCGTCCGGCACGGTTCCGGTGATCAACGCGCTCACTGATTTTCTCCACCCCTGCCAGATCTATGCCGACGCGTTCACGCTTGCCGAGCGTTGGGCGGGTGGTCGCTCCCCAAATCTGCTCGGCGCGCTGAAGGGCCGAAAGATCGCGTTTCTCGGCGACACCGCCTGCAACGTGGCCAATTCCTGGGTGATCGGAGCCAACCTGTTTGGCATGAAGATCTCCCTCGCTGGGCCCAAGGGTTTTGCACCCTCAAAGACGCTCGATCGGATGCTGGAGGCCCAGAGCCTTAAGACGGGCTATCAGTTCACCACGGATCCGTACGAGGCGGTCGCCGACGCGGATGTCGTGTACACCGACGTCTGGGTGAGCATGGGCAAGGAGGAGGAGACCCGTAAGCGGGTCGCGAAGCTCTCTCCCTTTGCGGTCACCGCGAAGCTCTTTGCCGCCGCAAAGCCAGACGCCTATTTCATGCATTGCCTTCCGGCTCATGCCGGGGAGGAAGTGACCCAGGAAGTCCTGGACAATCCGCGTTCGATCATCTTCGACCAAGCCGAGAATCGGCTCCACGTGCAGAAGGCGATCATCACGAAGTTGGTCGCTCCCAGCCGCCGCCGGTCCTGAGGCCGTCGCCCCCCTTCACCCACCATCCTTATGAAAATCGTGCTCGCTTACTCCGGGGGTCTCGACACCTCCGTCATCGTCAAGTGGCTCAAGGAGACCTATGACGCCGAGATTGTCACCTTCGCGGCTGACATCGGCCAGGAAGAGGAGCTGAAGGGGCTCCCGCAGAAGGCGAAAAAGACCGGTGCCTCGAAGCACTACACGCTGGATCTCGTTGAGGAATTTGCCCGCGACTTCATCTACCCGATGGTCCGTGCGAATGCGATTTACGAGGGCCAATATTACCTCGGAACGTCGATCGCCCGTCCGCTCATCGCCAAGGCGCAAATCGAGATCGCCCGCAAGGAGAACGCGGACACTGTGGCGCACGGCGCGACCGGCAAGGGCAACGACCAGTGTCGTTTCGAGCTGACGTACATGGCTCTGGCTCCGGACCTCGCGATCGTCGCCCCCTGGAAGCTGGAGAATTTCCGCAAGGCATTCCCGGGACGTGCCGAGATGATCGCGTACTGCCAGGAGCACAAGATCCCGGTCGAGGCTTCGCTGAAGAAGCCGTATTCGATGGATCGAAACCTCCTGCATATCTCCTATGAGGCGGGCATTCTCGAGGATCCCTGGTTTGATCCGACCACTCCTGAGAACAAGGGCATGTTCAAGCTCTCAGTCTCGCCAGAGGACGCACCGAGCAAGGCGGAATACGTCGAGCTCGATTTTGTGAAGGGCGACTGCGTGGCGGTGAACGGAAAGAAGCTCACGCCGGCCGGAGTCCTTCGCACGCTCAACAAACTCGGCGGCAAGCATGGAATCGGCCGTGTCGACCTCGTTGAGAACCGCTTCGTCGGAATGAAATCCCGCGGCGTCTATGAAACGCCCGGCGGCACGATCCTGATGCATGCGCACCGCCAGATTGAGAGCCTCACGATGGATCGCGAGGTGATGCACCTGCGTGACACGCTCATCCCGAAGTACGCCGAACTGGTTTACTACGGGTTCTGGTATGCCCCCGAGCGCGAGGCCCTCCAGGCCTTCGTCGACGAGAGTCAGAAGTACGTGACGGGCACGGTCCGCCTGAAGCTCTACAAGGGAAACATCATCACCTGTGGGCGGAAGTCGAAATACTCGCTCTACGATATGAACGTGGCCTCGATGGAGGGCGTGAAGAGCTGGTACAACCAGAGCGACGCGACCGGATTCATCCGTTTGAACGGCCTGCGCCTCCGGGCTCGATATCACGCCCAATTGAAGAAGGGGCGCTAATCTGCCTAAGTAGCTCAGTTTTTAACTGCTTGTGAATTAAGGCCGGCGAGAATTCGCCGGCCTTTTTTGTTTTCTCGAATTCGTGCGCCGCCAATGCCGTTGACCCAAGCGTGTCGGCAATGCCGCCCCAGTCGCTTCTCCGATGCCCAAAACTTCTCAATTGGGTTTTCGAGAAACCGGGAACTATTTTTGAACGCCGGACGTAATCTCTCTCACTTTCTGGTGATACATAAGCAATTGTTTTATAATAACTAAAGTCGAATCGATGGCGTCCTGAAAAGACGAGGGTTGGTGGAATACAAAATATCTAAACAGAGGAGTAACAAAACTCATCCTCAGTCCGGTGGCTTCTGTGTATGATCCGCCACCCCCCTAAGTGCCACCCCTAATGGCACACCCCGTATTAAGGGGCTCTACTAAACCCTAATAACAACAATGAACCGTACATACGTATCGGTGGGGTCTATCCTCGCCCTCATGCTGGCTGCGGCATCGCCCAAAATCCGGGCACAAGCTGCTCCAGATGCATCCGCGTCAGCCACGACAAGTGCTAGCGCGTCGACCGATGACCAGACGATCGAGCTGTCGCCGTTCGTGGTATCCTCCTCGGAAGGCAAGGAGGGCTACATGGCGGAGACCACGCTTGCGGGCTCGCGCGTCAGAACCGACCTGAAGGACATTGGCTCGGCGATCAACGTCGTGACCAAGAAGTTCATGCAGGACATCGGCGCCAGCGACAACCAGAGCCTGCTGCAATACACCACGAACACCGAAGTTGGCGGCGTGTACGGCAACTTCGCGGGCATGGGCAACTCGGGTCAGCTCGACGAGAGCAACAACCTGCTCAAACCGAATAACAACACCCGCGTCCGCGGCCTCGACGCCGCCGACAACACGCGCGACTTCTTCCTGACGGACATTCCGTGGGATGGCTTCAACGTCGACCGTGTCGAAATTCAGCGCGGCGCCAACTCCATCCTGTTCGGCGTCGGCAGTCCCGCGGGTATCATCAACACGACGCTCAGCAGCGCATCGTTCAAGAACGCCAACAAGATTGAGAACCGCGTCGGCAGCTATGGCAGCCTGCGCGACACGCTCGACATCAACTACGTCATCCTGAAAAACCAGCTGGCCGTGCGACTGATGGCGCTCGATGACAAGGAGAAGTACCAGCAGAAGCCGGCGTTCAACCACGACAAGCGCGTGTATGTGGCGCTTCGTTACGATCCGAAGTTCCTGCAGACGGACAGCTCGCATTTTTCGCTGCGCGCGAATTTTGAGGATGGCCACGTCCGCGGAAATCGTCCGCGCACACTGCCTCCGATTGATGCGATCACTCCCTGGTGGCTCACGGGTGCGCACAATCTGAACCATCAGCTCTACAATCCGTTTGTGGAGTGGAAGAACCCGCCGTCCGGAAGCAGCATCGGCGGCACGGCTTCGACGGCCAGTTCGAACTACATCCCATGGTATAACGAGGCCTTCATGGGCCGCGAATTCAACTCGGACGTCGGCCTGGTGTACAACGCGGGCAGCAATGTCCCGTCGAATATCCAGCAGCCCAACATGTCGACGATCTACGGCATCAGCAGCACAGGTTCGATCGACGGCGGCATCGACGGCATTCCGTTTTTCCGCGAGCTCGCGATCGCCGGCTACAACTCCTATTCGCGTGGCGAATATTCGGGTCTGCCGGGCGCGAATTACAACGTCTACAAGGACAAGTCCCTCACGGATCCCTCGATCTTCGACTTCTACAACAAGCTGATCGACGGCCCGAACAAGAAGGAGTGGAACGACTGGGAGGCCTTCACGATCGACGCCTCGCAGACGCTCTTCGACAACAAGCTGGCGTTCGATCTGGCCTACAACCACCAGAAGTACATGGACGGCCAGGAGAGTTTCCTGAACGGCGAACAATACGTCCTCAGCGTCGACATCAACAGCGTCAACGTGGACGGTACTCCCAATCCGAATGCGGGCCGTCCCTACGTCGGCAACAGCGGTCTGTACGGCAACGGTGGAAATATCATCGAGCGAAACAACATTCACCTGACCGGCACGCTGGATCTCCAGGCTTCCGACTTCCTAGGCAAGAATTTGCTGTCTGACATCCTCGGCCGCCAGACCCTTACGGGCCTGCTTTCTGAGGAACAGACCAAGTCCGAAACCCGCAGCTGGGATCGCTGGGCCGCAAGCTTGGACTGGGCGAAGATGACTGGGCAGTCGCTCAAGATCACTGACGGTGCCCGTCAGGTCGATTTCCTGACCTACCTCGGGCCCTCCCTGGCGAACGCCAGCAGCGCTGCCGGAGCCAATCTGGGAGCGGTCTCGACCTTCCAGGCTCCGGCTGCGGAGATCAATGTGAACTACTTCGATTCACACTGGAATCACTCGCTGAACCCGACGGACCCGAGCTACATCGATCCGGCGGCGCCCTATACGCTCACCGATGGCAGTGCTTCGCACCAGTCAGAGAATCCGGCCAACTACGTCGGCTGGGTCTCCACTCCCGTCCAGATCCTCAGCGCCGACAACGGCGACATCAATCAGCTCTACTGGGGCGGCGGCAAGAAGATCAACAAGGTCGACTCGCAGTCGCTGGTGTGGCAGAGCTTCTTCTACCACGACCTGATCGCCAACACGCTGTCTTACCGTCATGACACGGTCCGTCTGTGGTCCAACACCGCTCCGCTTGATCCGGTCACGGGTGTGGCCTCGATGGACTACGGTTATGGTCCGCTGCAGAGCAAGCAGTCGGGTGAGAGCAAGAGCTGGTCGATCGTGCTGCACACGCCGAAGTTCATCCGCCAGAAGCTGCCGGGCAACACCGACATTAGCTTCTTCTACAACAACTCGCAGAACTTCAAGGCGGACACGGCCCGCGTCGACATTGAGGGCCGCAACATCCCGAATGCCAAGGGCAAGACGATTGACTACGGCTTTGTGATTTCGGCCCTCAACGACAAGGTCAACTTCAAGGTCAACTGGTACAAGAACACCGAGGTGGGGGCGACCCTTCAGGGCGCCGGCGCTGGCATCGGTGGCAACCTCTATTACCTGTACCTCCTCGAAGCGTGGGGCACAGCCTCTGCGGGCATCGACGCCCGTGGCCTTGCCGGTCAGATCGGCACCGGCGGTGCTTGGTATTGGGATTGGTCGTGGCATGACAACAATACGACTTATGGCCTAACGCCGCGCGACGCCTCCACGGCCGCGACCGACGCCAAGGAATTGGCCGCTGTGTCCTCCTGGGTCAGCCAGATGCCCTCGCAGCAGTTTTTCGACAACTACGGTTTGCCTGTGAATGTTGCGGCAATCAAAGCTGGCGACTGGGTGAACGGACTCCCGACCTATGGAAATTGGAATGTGGTCAACGTTGGTGGTCTGCAGTCCTCCACGGGCGGCACCATCCACGGTCTTTCGCCCTCCGCCACGGTCGACACGATCTCGAAGGGTATTGAATTCGAACTCACGACCCAGCTGACCAAGAACTGGAGCCTCGCGGTGAACGCGTCCAAGACCAATGCCACGCGCCAGAACCTCAGCTCCACCCTGGCCGACTTCATCAACTATCAGCACAACGTGTTCTACAGCCCCGCGGGCGATCTCCGTCTGTGGTGGGCTGGCGACAACACGCTGGGCACCTACTGGAAGAACAATATCGAGGGCCCGTATCAGTTCCTCGTCTCCCAGCAGGGCACGGCTGCTCCCGAAATCAGCCCCTGGCACTTCAATGTGATCACGAACTACCAGTTCGATCACGGCCCGGTCAAGGGCATGAATGTCGGTGCCGCGTACCGCTGGCAGGACGGCCAGATCCTCGGCTACGGTCTGGATGCCAACAACAACTACTTCCCGGACGTCACCAAGGCGATCCGCGGAAAGGCGGAGGACTATGTGGACCTCTGGGTTGGCTATCAGCACAAGCTGACCTCCAGGCTCGACTGGCGAATCCAGCTGAACCTGAAGAACGTCGGCACCAAGGCCCACTTGGTTCCGATCAGCGTTCAGCCCGATGGCTCGCCTGCTGCGTTCCGCATTCAGGACGGCATGCAGTGGCAGCTGACCAACTCGTTCATGTTCTAATCTGACTCCCGGCCGGTCTGCGGACCGGCCCGGAAGTTGGGAATCGTTTCCAGGGCGCTCGGGTAACCGGGCGCCCTTTTTGTCGAAAAATCCGAGGGATGCGGATCTTCGCGTTGCTCGTTCAGGAAGCGCGCAGGGATGCGCGGGCCTCGTAGGTGCCGTCGACGCGCCGCACAACCAGGGTCTTCAATTCGAGCAGCATCAGGGTCGCGGCCACGGATGACGACGAGAGTCCGAGTCGTTCGGCGATCGTGTCGGGCGACAGGATCTCCCCGCCGGCGAGGCATTCGAAGATCGTGCGTTCGTCATCTGGAAGATCGGGTGCAGTCGCTTCCGCGCCTGATGTCGCGGACGCGGCAGGCATGAGCTCCACCAGGTAGTTGAGCTCCTCGAGCACATCGTGAACACCCGTCACAAGAGTCGCGCCGTCGCGGATCAGCTGATGGCAGCCACGGCTTCCGGGCTGGTCGATGCGGCCGGGAACAGCGAAGATCGCGCGACCCTGTTCGCCGGCGAAGCGGGCGGTGATCATCGAGCCGCCGTCGACATCGCTCTCGACCACGATGACGCCCTTGGAGATGCCCGATACGATCCGATTGCGCATCGCGAACGAGCTCTTGTCCGCGCGCCGTCCGAATGGGAATTCGGACACGACGGCGCCCGTTGCTCCGATCCGGCGGTACAGGTCGAGATTTTCCGGCGGGTAGACGATGTCCAGGCCATTGCCGAGCACCGCGACCGTGGCACCACCCACGGAAAGCGCGCCTTCGTGCGCGGCGGTGTCGACGCCACGCGCCAGTCCGCTCACGACGCAGAACCCGAGCCTCGCGAGCTCGGCGCCGAGGCTGCGGGCCACGGTCTGGCCGTACAGGGTGGTGCGGCGGCTACCGACGATCGCGATCGAAGGCCTGTTGAATGCGTAGGTGCCAATCCGATACAGGCCGATCGGTGGATCGTGGATCTCCCTGAGAAGCGGCGGGTAGAATGCGTCGTCTCCGGTCACGAAACCGGCACCCGAGGAGGCCAGGCGCTCCTCCTCCCTGGAGAGGTTGAAGAGCTCGGGCCACCGCTTCAGGGTCGATGAGATCTTCGGGCCGACTCCCTTGAACGATTCGAGGCTCCTGGGGTCGGCGTTGAGAACCCGGCACGGGTCTCCGTCGAATTCGCGCAGAAGGCGATTCAGCGTGACGGGGCCGATGTGCGGAAGGGCGTTCAGAATCAGGAACGCCTGCCTGCGGGTCAGCACTTCAGGGGTCGTCATGATCGTGGAGGACCCGATGGATGTAATCGAGGAGTTCGGTGGTGCGGGGCGCCACCTGCCCCCGGGCTCGAGCGAGCAGGTCGGCGGCGCAGCCGTGCAGGGCGACGCCTCGCAGGGCGGCGTCGAGCGCGTCGGAGGGGGAGTGGGCGAGGGCCGCGCCTATGAGTCCGGCGAGGAGGTCGCCGCTGCCGCCACGCGCGAGCACGGGTCCGCCGAAGAATGAGTGGTGGATCTTGTGCCCGTGGGCGACCTGCGTGACAGGTCCCTTGAGTACGACGGTGGACCGGGTTTCAGTCGCGAAGCTGCGCAGCTCACGGCCGCCCGCGATGCGGAGGTATTCGCCGGCGTGGGGGGTGAGGATTCGGGCGCCCTTGCCGACCTTCACGAGGGAGGGCTGAAGGGCATCGGCATCGAGCACGGCGGGGAGTTCGGCGCTCTTGAGCAGCCGCTCGATCAGGGCGAGGGTCTCCGGCTCGCGTCCGAGGCCGGGGCCTATGGCGAGTGCAGAGGCGCGGGAGAGGTGGGCGGCGATCTGGGTGAACCCCTCGAGGGCCAGTCCGCCGCTGGGTGTCTCAGGGCAGCCGATCCACATCGCCTCGGGGGCTTGGGCGGCGTAGGCGGGGGCGAGTGTCTCGGGCACGAATGCCGAGACCAAGCCAGCGCCGCCGTGCAGGGCGGCGAGTGTGGCCATGAGCACGGCCCCCGGGTAGTTCATCGAGCCGCCGATGACGAAGACATGGCCGAACGTCCGTTTGTCGGAGGCCGCGGGTCTGAGCGTTCGAAGCGGTTCGAGAATCGAGCGTGTCAGGACGAAATCGGAGGCGCCGCGCAGGGCGTCATCGGGCTCACGATCGAAGAATCCGAGATCCACGTAGCGAAGGCGTCCGGAATTCCGGCACACCAAAAGCGGCGATTTGACGATGCCCGTGGCATAGGTGAAGTCGGCGTGAAAGGCGCCTGGGGAGTCGAGTCCGCTCGGAAGATCGACGGCGGCCCGGAGTCGAATGGCCAAGGTGGACTCCCACTTCAGGACGCGGGCCGCAGAGGCGTCGAAGGGCGGGCGAAATTGAAATCCGAAGATGCCGTCGATCGACACATCGAAGGAGACGTCCTTGGGAAGCCGGTCGGGCGAGAGTGTCACGACGCGCCCCGGACAGGCCTCGGCAAGTTCGCGCCAGGCGCGGGCGGCGAGGGGCTTCAGTGCCCGTTCGCCCAGGACGAAGACGATCGAGGCGCAGGCGTCGGGGAAGCGCGCGAGCAGCTCGCGGGTGGCGATCAGGGCATCGCCCGCGTTGTGCCCCTTCCCGGCGAGCACGAGAATTGAGGTGGAGCGGGGCAGTCCTCCCAGTTCGAGGAAGTCCCTGGCGATGGCGTTGGCGACGCCGCGTCCGGCTGCGAGCATGGCCGTCCAGACCCGAGCGTCGTCCTGCCCGAGGAGTCGGGTTTCCAGAGCGCGGGACTGCTCGCAGGAGAGGATGGGGTGGGCGACTTTCATGGCGCGCGGGATGGAGGGACTGCGGGTTCCGGTTTGGCAATTTCGGGGGGCATGGAGGGGGCGGGCACCAAATCGGCACGGTGGCGGAGCCATTGATCGTGCATACGTTTGCTCTCCGTGAACAGCAACGGGCATTCCGAGTGGGTTGAATCCTCGAGGAGGGGCCGCGTGAGTTCGGGGATCGAGCGGAAATAGAGGGCGCCGTCGACGCGGATGACCTCGTAGTAGTCGGTGAACGCATTCGTGGTCCGGTCCCACATGGCGATCTCGGTTCGATTGTCGTCCCAGATTGCGTGGGTGCCCCACATGGCGAAGACGGCCTCGACCTCGGTGAGTCGCTCCGGGGTGGCCGGCTTCGGGACGGATTTGGCTTTCAGCGCCAGGGCGGCGGGCTCGGGCTTTGCGGCGGGTCGCACGCCCTTGAACGACGGCGGCAGCAGGTAGACGAAGAGGGCGCCGAGGATGAAGCCGAGCGTGACCCACGACGGGGTCGAGGAGAGGCGCGGCCTTGCCGGGGGGCGGTTTTCGGCTGGGGGCTGGGGGTCGTCGTCCATGGTGAGCCCTTGGGGGGCAACCACGGTGCCCGGGTTGTACGTGGCGGGCAAGCCCGTGCTGGTCAGGCCGGTATGCGGACGATCGCGGCGACGGCCATGGCGACGCCCTCGGTGTGCGATAGGCTCACGCGCACCTCCGAGCCGCCGACCTCCCGGAGCAGGCTGGTTCCCTGGTCGTCGAGCCGCACGATGGGTTCGCCGCGGGGGCCGTGGCAGATGGAGACCGATTTCCAGGAAAGCTCGGCGCCGATGCCGGTGGTGAAACACTTCGACACGGCCTCCTTTGCCGCGAACCGGGCGGCGTAGTGAGGAAATGGATGCGGCCGCGACTGGCAGTAGGCGCGCTCCTCGTCGGTGAAGACGCGGGCCAGGAAACGCTCGCCCTGGCGTTCGACCGCGCGGCGGACGCGGTCGACCTCGATCACGTCGCAGCCGAGTCCGAGCACGAGGCTGCCGGGCGCGAGGGGCGGGGTCATGGCGGCGCGATGGTCAGGCGTTCATGCGTGCGCGCATCTCGCGCACGGCCTCCTCGAGGCCCGTGAACAGGGCGCGGCTGACGATGCTGTGCCCGATGTTGAGCTCGTGCAGGTGGGGGATGTGGCGGACCTCCGAAATATTGACGTAGCTGATCCCGTGCCCCGCGTTGACGACGAGTCCGGATTCCACGGCGAGGGAGGCGGCCTTGCAGAGGCGGTGGTATTCGGCGGCGCGGCGCGGCGAGTGGTAGGCTTCCGCGTAGGCGCCGGTGTGCAGCTCAACCCAGGGGGCCTTCACGGTGGCGGCGGTCCCGATCTGGGACGGATCCGGGTCGATGAAAAGGCTGGTTGTGATGCCGGCCGCGGACATCGCGGCGACGCAGTCGGCCACCCGTTCGCGGCTTGCCACCACGTCGAGGCCGCCCTCGGTGGTGACCTCGCGGCGGTTCTCCGGCACGAGGCAGACGGAGTCGGGCTTAAGCTTCAGAGCAAACTCGATCATCGCCTCGGTGCAGGCCATCTCGAGATTGAGGCGGGTGGCGATCGACTCGCGCAGGCGCCAGACGTCGCGTTCCTGCATGTGGCGGCGGTCCTCGCGGAGGTGGACCGTGATGCCGTCGGCGCCGGCGCGTTCCGCGAGCAGTGCGAAGGAGACCGGATCCGGCTCGATCGGGCCGCCGCAGGTGGTGGCCGCCTCACGGTACCGGGCCTGGCGCACGGTCGCGCAGTGGTCGATGTTCACTCCGAGGAGAATCATGGCTGTGGGTTTGACGCGAGTAAGGGCTCTGCGACGCTGGCTGGCAAAACGAAATGACCGACACCGACGCCGACAAGAAACCGCGGAAGCGGGAGAACCTGGTTCTGAACCTTGTGCTGAACATCGCGCTTCCGACGCTGATCCTCACGAAGTTCAGCGGGGACCGCTGGCTGGGTCCCGGATGGGGTCTTGCCCTTGCGCTGGTTTGCCCGACCGGGTATTTCGTTTATGACTACGCGGTCCGGCGGCGTGCGAATTTCGTTTCGGTCATCGGCATGGCGAGCGTGGTGGCGACCGGGAGCCTGGGCCTGCTCAAGGCGGGCGGGATATGGTTCGCCGTGAAGGAGGCCGCGGTGCCGCTGGTGGTCGGGCTTGGCGTGATGTTTTCGACGGGAGGGCGCCGGCCGCTGGTGCGAGAGCTGCTTTTCAACGATGAGTTGATCGACACGGAGCGGGTGTCGGCGAGGCTCCGACAGCGGGGCACGGTCGAGGCGTTTGAGCGGCTGCTACGCAGCTCGAGTCTGCTGCTGGCGACCGGATTCCTCATCAGCGCGGTCGCCAACTTCTTCCTGGTTCGTGCCATTCTGCGGGCGGCGCCCGGAACGGAGGCGTTCAATGCCGAGCTCGGGCGGATTCACCTGCTGAGCTGGCCGGTGGTCGTGGTGCCGACGCTCGTGGTGTGCATCTTCGCGCTTTGGCGCATGCTTCATGGCGCCGCAAGGCTGGCCGGACTGACCGTGGAGGCGCTCATGCGCCCGGCCTCGCCCAAGGAGGGTGTGCAGGCCGGGGGCGAGGAGGATGCCGAGGAGGCGGCGCGGGATTGAGTCCCGCGCGAGGCGATCAGTTAAGGATGGATTCGATCGCGCTGTCCGTGAGGGCCATGGGATGGCCCTCCCAGACGATCTTGCCGTCCTTGTTCACCAGCATTGCGTGGGGAATCGCGTCGATGCCGAAGCCCTGGGCCAGGCTTCCGTTGGGATCGATGGCGACCGTGTAGTTCATCGGTATCTTCTTGAAGAAGGCCTCCACGGTGGGGCGGTCCTCGTCGGTCACGCCGACGACGACGAGCCCGCGCGCCTTGTACTTGGCGTAGATTTCGTTGAGGTGCGGGATGCTGCGTCGGCAGGGCGGGCACCAGGTCGCCCAGAACTCGAGCAGCAGGGGTTTGCCCTGAACGGCGACGGGATTGCGGACATAGGTCAGGTTGAGGGGAGGGAGTGCGTGTCCGACGTTGGACTGGGTGGCTTCGGCGAAGATGGATGCGGCGCCGAGGCCCAGGGCGAGCAGGGAGCAGGCAAGGAGGCGGAATAGTTTCATTGCTGCGTAGGGAATTCAGAAAGGAGCGGATCGCAAGCGGCGGCCCCGCGGCGTCGGGGTGTCAAGGCACCATCTCCCCCTAAAAAGGGGGATTGCGGCGCTTGTGAGCACTTCGGAGGAGGGGCATCAAGGGTGGAGCGGATTCAACTCCGCTCGACTCGGGATGGCGTGGCCGCGGATCGCCAAATCACCAGCGCGAGGCGCTGGCCACGCCATCCCCGAGGCACTGCTGGCGGGCGGTGAGGAGGTTATTCCCGCTTCAGGCCGCGGGTCATGAGACACTGCAGTGCCTCCGCGGGTCGTTTTCCCTCGAAACAGACGCGGTAGACCTCGGCGAGAATGGGGGCGTCGATACCCCGGTCGGCGCAGAGCCCGTAAAAACTCTCCGCGGTGCGGTACCCTTCCACGACGGTTTTCCGGTTGGAGATGAGATCGGCGGCCCGGGAGCCCTCTCCGAGCATCTGGCCAAACTGGCGATTGCGACTCCAGGCGCCGTGGCAGGTGGCGACCAGGTCTCCGAACCCGCTCAGGCCGTAGAACGTCTCGGCGCGTGCGCCAAGCGAGAGGCCGACCCTCACCATCTCGGCGAGGGCCCGGGTGAGCAGCGCGGCCTTGGCGTTGTCGCCGAGTCGCAGTCCATCGCAACAGCCTGCGGCGATGGCGTAGATGTTCTTGAGGCAGCCCCCGTATTCGATTCCAGGCAGGTCATCGCCGGTATAGACGCGGAGGCTCACGCTGCTGAGCGCGCTTTGGATGGCCGGCAATTCGGTCGGAGCGGTGGCGGCGAGCACCATCGCGGCGGGCTGGCCGTGGGCCACCTCGGCGGCGTTGGTCGGTCCCGTGAGGGCGCCGATGCGAACGGATTCCAGCTCCTGGGCCATGACCTGCGAGGGCCTGAGGTGGGTGCCCAGCTCGAGGCCTTTCGCAAGGCTTACGACCCAGGGAGATTCCTCCGGCAAGCAGGGCTTGAGCCGGCGGCAGGTGTCGCGCAGGGCCTGGGCGGGGCAGGCGAGCAGGATGACGTCGGCCCCCGCAGCGGCCTCATGCAGGCGGGAGTCGACGGTCAAGGTATCCGGCAAACGGATTCCGGGCAGGTAGTCGGCATTCTCACGGGCCTGGCGCAGGGCGGCGGCATGGTCGTCGCGCCGGGGGGCCAGGGCGACGGGGTGTCCCATTCGCGCGAGGTGCACCGCGAAGGCAGTGCCCCAGGCTCCGGCTCCTATGACGCAGAAATTCATGGGTGCGATGGCATGTCGGACGGGGTGTCAGGCGAGAAAGGCGGGGATCTTTTCGCCGGCGATCTGTGCGTCGAAATTCTCCCGGGCGGTGATGAGTTCGAACGAACTGCCGCTGACGATGACTTCGGCGGGGAGGGTGCGCGCGTTGTACCGGCTGGCCATGACCCGTCCGTAGGCGCCGGCGGTCATCAGGGCGACAAATTCCCCTTCGCCCATCTCCTGGACCTGGCGGTCCCGGGCGAAGCAGTCGCCGGTTTCGCAGACCGGGCCGACCACATCGGCGACGAGGGCCCGGCGGGTGGTGTCGCGCCGGACCGGGACGATCTCGTGAAAGGCGTCGTACATGGCGGGTCGCACCAGGTCGTTCATTCCGGCGTCGAGGATGAGGAACGCCTTTCCGGCGCCGCGCTTGAGATACTCGACGCGTGCGAGCAGGACGCCCGCGTCGGCGACGAGGAAACGTCCGGGTTCGAGCATGACCTTCAGTCCGAGGGGGGCGAGCAGTGGGGTGAGGGCGGCGCCATAGGCCTCGGGCGTGAGGGGGCGCCGCTCCGGCGGAATCGCGGACCACCACTCGGGGGCGCCGCTCGCGAGGGCGTCGCGATAAACGACGCCGAGACCGCCTCCGATCGAGAGGTATTCAATGGCGTGAGACGCCTTCAGTTCGGCGGCCAGGTCGGCGAGGCGCCGGGTGGCCTCGACGAAGGGGGAGAGCTCGGTGAGCTGGGAGCCGATATGCATCTGCACGCCCCGGATGCGGATGTTCTTGAACTTGGAGCAGGCTTCGTAGGCGGCCGATGCATGCCGCAGCGGAATTCCGAACTTGTTCTCGCTCTTGCCGGTTGTGATTTTTGCGTGCGTGAGTGCGTCGACATCGGGGTTGACCCGGATGGCCACGGGGGCCTTCACGCCCAGCTGACCGGCGATGTGGTTGATCCGTGCGAGCTCGGGCTCACTTTCCACGTGGAAGGCGAAGATGCCCTTTTCGAGGGCCAGCCGGATCTCAGCCTCGGTCTTGCCGACGCCGGCGAAGACGCTCGAGCGCAGGTTGGCGCCCGCGGCGAGCACGCGTCGGATTTCGCCTCCGCTGACCAAGTCGAAACCGGCGCCGAGGTTGGCGAAAAGGCGCAGGACAGCGAGGCTGCCGTTGGCCTTGGCGGCGTAACAGACCTGCAGGTCGACCCCCGGGAAGCTTCGGACGAGGCGATCAAGATTTTCCGCCATGGTTGCCACGCTGTAGACGTAGGTCGGCGTCCCGTAGAGCTGCGCCACGGGGGCGAGATCGACGTTCTCGCAGTGCAGGGAATCACCGGAGTAGCGGAAGTGATGCATGCGGCGGAATAAAAATTGGTGAAACCGGCGAAGGGTGTTGGATTCCCCTTGAAAAAACCACCCCAAAGTCGGGAGATGCGTGCGTGATTCGTTCGCTCAAACGCCTGCTGCATCGCCCGGCCATCAAGCTGGGTTCCCTGGGTCGAAAACCCAGGTCTGGGGCGCAGCTGAGGAACGAGCGGTTTGTCAGTTATCTCTCGGCGAACAACCGCAAGCGGATCGACACGGATATGCAGGATGCGCTGCTTGCGGGGCGCCGGTTTGCCCGGCGGGTGGCGATGCTGGCGGCCGTGGCGTTCGTTGCCTGGGTGGTGCTTCAGAGCGCCCGCGCGATCGGGATGTTCTGAGGTTCGTTTCGGAGCGTTCCGGGCGATTTCTGAATCGCGCTGAGCGACCGCGCACCTAACCTCCGGCAAAAGGACTCCCCATGCTTTCGCATTTCAACGCCTTCGTCCAGGCGTTCATCCCGTTGTTTGTCGCGATCGATCCGATCGGCCTAGCGGCCGTGTTTCTCGCCCTGGGCCATGACGTGCCCGGAGACGTGAAGCGGAAGATTTCGGTCCAGGCGACGATCACCGGCGGCGCCGTCGCTCTGCTGTTCCTGTTCCTGGGCGCGAGCATCTTTGCGGCATTGGGGATCACCGTGGCGGACTTCGAAATCGCGGGCGGGCTGATCCTGTTCATCCTGGCGGCGCGCGACATCATCCAGTCGGCGACGGAGGACACGACGAAACTGGCGGACGACTTTGGCGTCGTGCCGCTCGGCATGCCGCTCATCGCGGGGCCGGCGACGATCACCACGCTGCTATTGCTGGCCCAGACGGTGGGTGTGCTGGTGAGCCTGGTGGCGCTGGCGGCGAACCTGGTGCTGGTGATCTTCGCCTTCCGCTACAGCGAAAAGCTTGGGGCGCTGATTGGCCGGACGGGGCTTCGGGCCGTGTCGAAGATCATCTCGCTGCTGCTGGCGGCGATCGCGGTCAACATGATCCGGCGCGGCCTCTGACCGGCGCGAGCTCGCGCAGCGCGTCGCGGGCGATCCAGCGCGCGGAGGGTGTATTGAGTTTCAGGATGCGCCGCGCCTCCGCGATCGCCGAGCGGCGCAGGCGCGCGTTGCGCTTCCCGATCTGGCGGAGCGCCCAGCTTGCGGCCTTGCGGACAAAGTTGCGGTCGTCGGTCGACACGGAGCGGATGGCGGGCAGGAAATCCAGGAAGACGCGGTCATCCGCAGACCGGTCGTGGACGGCCAGCGTGGCGACGAGCACCAGGCCCGCGCGCCGCACATATTCGCGGTGGCGAGGGATCCAGGTCCGGGCGCAGGCGGCGGCGTGGGGCGATTTTCGGAAGAGGTGGATGCAGGCATTGTCGACGGTGGCCCAGGTGTCGAAGCCGCGGGCCCAGCCAGTCATCGTGCGGATCGTCAGCCGGTCGGGGTCCGCCACGAGTGCTGCGAGCAATCGCGCCTCGTGGACGCCGGTCTCCCACAGGGCGAGAGCGAGTGCGTGATCCCGTCGGTGCTCGCGGGCGATCGTCCGGAGGGCGGGCATCGGGAGACCCAAATGCTCGCCCTGCGGACGTATGCCGAATCGGCGCTGTCCTTCCACGTCCCGCGGCGAGCGCCCGGCCCGCAGGCGCTCGAGGATGTCCGGCACGAGTGCCGGGCCTGCAGCGGGTTTCTCAGAGGTGGGCATCCCACAGTTCCGGCACCCAGCGGAATCCGTCGCCGGAGGCCTGGATGTGACCGAGGGCGGGGAAGGGCATGTGGTAACCGAACACGCGGGCGCCCTCGGCGGCCAGCTTGGGGAAGATCTCGCGTCGAGTCGCGACAGCGAGGTCGGGGTTGACGTCGAAGCCGACGGTCCAGTCCGGGTGCGGGAGCATCACGGCGAAGTGGTGCCCGAGGTCGACCATGTGATGGAGCACTTCCGCGCCGGACCGGATCCTCAGGTTGATATGGCCGGGAGTATGGCCGGGGGCGAGCGTGGCGGTGAGGCCGTCGGGCAGCGTGGCGGTTGGAGTGATGCGCGAGAAGGGGATTGCGGCGAAGACCTGCCGGGCGGCTGCGATGCTTGCCGCCTGGGATTTCTCGTCGAGGCGGCTTTTCGAGAAATCCGGTTTTGGCGAGGTCCAGAAGTCGATTTCCTCGGCGGAGCAAAAATGCTGGGCGCGGGTGAAGACGGGTTTGCCTGCATCGTCGAGCAGGCCGCCCATGTGGTCTCCGTGGGCGTGGGTGAGAATGACCGAATCGATGTCGCCCGGCTCCAGTCCGAGCGAGGCGAGATTATCGGCGACGTTGAATGCGGCGGGCACTGCATTGCGCGCGAATCCGGCGTCGATGAGGATGTTCTGGCGTCCGGTGCGGACGAGCAGGACGTTGAAGTAGAGCCGCAGCGACTGGGAGGGGAGGCACTCGCGGGCGAGGGCGGCGGCGAGCTGTTCGGACGTGGCCTGGGGCGCGAAGAATGGGTGAGGCGAAGGAATGTCGCGGGTGAAGGCGGCGAGGGTGGCGCATTCGAAGTCGCCGACGTTGAAACGGTAGATGGGCAGGTTGGGATTGCGGACCATGGCGTTGTTCAGTGAGGGAATGGCTGAAGTGTGGATATGCGGCGACCCTCCGAAGGCGAGTCCGCGGCGCAGACCGACGCGGGTGTGCTTGAACGAAGGAATCGGCGGGGCGCCCGGTTGATCGTTCCAGCTGGAACGGCCGGACCCCGCGTCCGAGTATACTGCATTTCCCGCAAAATGCCGCGCCGCGAAAGCGGTTCCGGCGATATCAGCCCGGTGGCCAGCCCAATTGCCGGCCGGCGAGAAGGTGGACGTGCAGGTGGGGAACGCTTTCGGAGGCATCCGCGCCATTGTTCACGACAAGGCGGAATCCGCGCTCGAGGCCGAGTTTTTGCGAGAGCTCCCGTGCGACGGCGAGGAGATGTCCCACATGGGCTTCATCGGAGGGCTGGAGGGCTTCGACCCGCGGTATCAGCTTTTTGGGGATGATGAGCAGATGGACGGGGGCCTGCGGCTGGATGTCGTGGATGGCGATGCAGAGATCGTCCTCGTACTCGATCCGCGCCGGAATCTCCCGGTCGATGATGCGTTGAAAGATCGTCTTTTGGGGGGAGGACACGGCTGAGAGATCGCACGAGTGCGGGCGTGTTTTCAATCCCGTTTACCGTCCGGAGCCGTGTCTTGGACTCGGGCACGGATGGGTGGTGCGGGCACGGTTCGGCGAGGGTTTGGAATACGTGCCGCGGCTTCCGCGGGAGTGTGGATCGCGCCGGGCCTGTATCCGGCACCCTGCGACCGAGGGGTGGATTCGACGAAGTGGCGCAAGGGTCGGATCACGCACGAAGCTCGACCAAGCGATTTATGAATTTATGTTCAGACTCTCGTGTCCTGGTAAATCAATGGTTCTCAGGTAATGATTCCGAAGTAGTTAACAATTAATATTAAAAGTATAATTGTTAATGGATGTTATGGGCTCCCATTAGATTTTGATGATAAGGTAAACTTAAACAAAACTCAGTCTCAGTGATAGATTTTCTTATGGATAGACAGGGGTCTTTCCATCGATAGATAGACATATACCCAAGTATGAAAATTACCCTGACCCGAGGCCTTACACCCTTGACCGCGCTGTGTGCAGCGATGCTCGTGGGGGCAATCCCGCGCCTGAAGGCGACGGATGGCATGAACATGGAGGGCTACGGCCCGATATCGACCGCGATGGGAGGAACCTCGATGGCGTTCGACAACGGAACCGCGGGCGTCATCAACAATCCGGCGACGCTGGGCCTGCAGCAGCAGGCGAACCGGCTGGACCTGGCGCTCGGAATTCTTGGGCCCGACATTCATGCGACGAATCCGGCGGGCCAGTCGGCCAAGTCGGAATCGACGGCGTTCTACATGCCTGCGGTCGGCTACATCCACCGCTCGGGCGACCTCGCCTACGGTGTGGCGGTCTTTGGCCAGGGAGGGATGGGCTGCCAGTACAATGGCAACTCCTGGCGGGGGCTGGGCTTCGGCCTGGAGAATCGCAGTGAGGTCTCGGTTGGCCGCGTGATCGCGCCGCTGGCCTGGAACATCAATGACAAGCTCACGATTGCAGTGACGGCTGATCTCGTCTGGGCCGGCATGGACCTGAAGATGGCCATGGGTGGCGCCCAGTTCAACGACCTGGTGAACCCTCAGTCGCAGCAGTTCGGTCGCGCCTCAGGGACGATCGTCCAGTCGTTTGGCCAGATCATGCAGCAGATGCCGGCGGGCACGTCGGTGGATTACGCCTACTTTGATTTCTCCAACAGTAATCCCTTCACCGGGCGGGCGCGCGGCTATGGCTATGCGGGAAGCGTCGGCGTCCTCTATCGGCCGACCAGCTCGCTGAGCATGGGGCTCACGTACCACATGGAGACGGAGCTGGCGGACCTGACGACGAACAGCGGTTCGCTGGCGTTCCAGCTCAACGTCCCGGGCATGGGAGCGGTTGCCCAGAAGCTTGTCGGTTCGTTCCGGGTGCACGACTTCGAGTGGCCGGCGATGCTGGCCGGCGGCATCGCCTGGCGGCCGCATCCGCGCTGGCTGCTCACCGCCGACGTGCGCGAGGTGTATTGGAGCTCGGTGATGAGGCAGTTTTCGATGACCTTCCATGCCTTCGGCTCGGCCTCGAACGGCTCGTTTGCGGGCCAGTCACTCGACGCCAGCCTGTATCAGGATTGGAAGGACCAGACGATCGTGATGGTGGGCGCGGCCTACCAGGCCAGCGACCGGCTCACCCTGCGCATCGGTGGGAACATCGGCGACAACCCCGTTCCCGACAAATACCTCAACTGTCTCTTCCCGGCCACGGTCGAGAACCACCTGACCGCCGGATTCGGCTGGAAGATTTCGCCGAGCGCCACGTTCGACCTGTCGCTGACCCGGGGCTTCGAGTCCACTCAGACCAATGGCTCCGGAATCACGGTGAGCCACAGCCAGTTCAACGGCCAGGCGATGATCTCCCTGTTCTTCTGATCCGCGGGGGCCTTCGGGCTCCGGCACGAAGCTTCCCACTCCTCCCTCAACAACCCCAGAGCACCATGAGCACCTACACACGGCGCAGTTTCCTGAAGATATCCGCGGCGACGATAGCCGCCGCCAGCGTCGGCGGGAAAGTCGCTTCCTATGCCGCCGAAAATCTCGGAAGCCCCGCGCCGTCCGAGAAGGGGATTCGCCGGGTGCCCACGTTCTGCGACATCTGCTTCTGGAAGTGTGGGGCGATTGCGACGGTGCGCGATGGAAAGCTGTGGAAGATCGAGGGCAATCCCGACGATCCCCTCAGCCGGGGCCGCCTCTGTCCGCGCGGATCCGGCGGCGTCGGTCACGCGCTGGATCCCGACCGTCTTCGGACCCCGCTGGTCCGCACGGGCGAGAGGGGACAGGAATCGTGGAAGGCGGTGAGCTGGGATGAGGCGTTCGAGGTCATCGCGACCAAGCTCAACAAGCTCAAGGCCGAGCACGGTCCGGAGTCGCTTGCGCTGTTCAGCCATGGCATTGGAGGCGCTCATTTTCACCACCTGGCGAAGGCCTTCGGCACGCCCAACAGCGCGGCGCCCTCGTTTGCGCAGTGCCGCGGACCGCGCGACACCGGGTTCATCCTGACCTTTGGCGACGGGGTGGGAGGCATCGAGCGGACGGACCTGCGCAGCAGCGACTGCATCGTGCTGATCGGGACCCACCTCGGCGAGAACATGCACAACACGCAGGTGCAGGAGTTTTCCGAGGCGGTCGGCCGCGGCGCCAGCATCATCGTGGTGGATCCGCGCTTCTCGGTGGCGGCCAGCAAGGCGAAGTACTACCTGCCGATCAAGCCGGGCACCGACCTTGCGCTGCTGCTCGCGTGGATGAACGTGATCGTGACTGAGAAGCTGTACGATGCGGAGTACGTCGAGAAGTACGGCTACGGTTTCGACCAGTTTGCGGCCTCGATTCGCACCTGCACGCCGGAGTGGGCGTATCCCGAGACGGGAATCGAGCCCGAGCTGATCCGCGCCACGGCGCGCGAGATGGCCCGGCACCGACCCGCCAGCCTGGTGCACCCGGGGCGCCATTCCAACTGGTATGGCAACGATTCGCAGCGGGCGCGGGCGGTGGCGCTGCTCAACGCGCTGCTCGGCAGCTGGGGCCGGAAGGGCGGCATCTACGTCGCCTCCAGCGTGTCCGTGCCGAAGTATCCAACTCCTCCCTACCCAAAGCCCGCGCGCGGCCCGCTCGACAACCCGGGAAACCGCTATCCCTTCGCGACGGAGGCGATCACCACGGGCATCCGCGAGGCGACGATCACGGGCAAGCCCTATCCCATCAAGGCGTGGATGGTGTATGCGACCAACCTCCTGTACTCGCTTCCCAACCAAGCCGAGACGATCGAGGCCATCCGGAAGCTCGACTTCCTGGTGGTCGTCGACGCGCTTCCGAGCGAGATCGCCGGCTGGGCCGACGTGGTGCTGCCCGAGTCGGTGTATCTGGAGCGCTACGACGAGCTCAGCTCGGACCCGTTCCGCGAGCCATTCCTGTCCCTGCGGCAGCCGGTGGTGGAGTCTCCGCACGACCAGAAGCCCGGCTGGTGGATCGCCAAGAACCTGGGCGAGAAGATGGGGCTTGGCGCGTATTTCCCCTGGAAGGACATGGAGGAGTATCTCGACCGCCGCCTGCGCGGCGCGGGTTACACGCTCGACCAGCTCAAGCGCGCCGGTGTCGTGCGGGGAAAACCGCAGCCGACGTATTTCGAGGACGGAGCGGTGCCGGAGTTCGACACGCCGTCGGGCAAGATCGAATTCTACTCACTTCAGCTTCAGAAGGCGGGCTTTGACCCGGTGCCGGTGTACACCCCGCCCGACCAGCCGCCGCCGGGTTCCTTCCGCCTGCTGTTCGGCCGCGCCTCGGTGCACACCTTCAGCCGCACCGAGAACAACCGCATCCTCGCCGACGTGATGGGCGAGAACGCCCTCTGGGTGAACTCGGCGGTCGTCCGCGACCTCGGGTTCAGGGACGGTGACTACGTGGTGCTGCGCAACCAGGACGGCGTAAGGAGCAACCGGATACTCCTGCGGGCCACCGAGCGCATCCGCCCGGACTGCGTGTACATGGTGCACGGCTTCGGTCACACGTCGCGGGCCCTCACCAAGGCCTTCGGAAAGGGTGCCAGCGACTCCCAGCTGCTTACCCGTTACAAGACCGATCCGCTCATGGGCGGCACCGGCCTGAACGTGAACTTCGTCACCCTCGAATCGGAGGCCTAATCATGTCCCGCTATGTCATGGTCATCGACACGCACAAGTGCGTTGGCTGCAAGGATTGCGTCGTCGCCTGCAAGACCGAGAACTCCGTTCCCGAGGGCTACTGCCGGGACTGGGTGACCGAGGAGGCGCGCGGCGGATTCCCGACGATCAACCTGGAACTGCGCTCGGAGCGCTGCAACCACTGCGACAACCCGCCGTGCGTGCACTGCTGCCCGACCGGGGCGAGCCATGTGCACGAGCCGGGCGGGGTCGTGCTGGTGACGCATGAGAAGTGTATTGGCTGCAAGGCCTGCCTTGGCGCCTGCCCCTACGACGCGCGGTTCATCAATCCCGAAGGATATGCCGACAAGTGCACGTTCTGCATTCATCGCGTGGAGAAGGGCCTCGACCCGGCCTGCGTGTCGGTCTGCCCGACCCACTGCATGACCTTCGGCGACATCGACGATCCGCTGAGCAGGGTCAACCAGCTCCTCGCCTCGAGGCGCTACCACACGCTCCTGCCTGAAGCGGGGACGAAACCGAAGATCTATTATCTCACCTGACCGGAGGCCGCCATGACCGAACTATTCACTCTCAAGCACAATCCGCTGGTCGATCCGGCGATGCACATCTGGTCCTGGCAGATCCCAGTGTACCTGTTTCTCGGCGGGCTGGTCGCGGGGCTGATGATCCTCTCGGGTTACCACATCATCCGCGATCGTTACGACACCGACCGGCCGCATGGGCACTACGTGACGGCCCCGGTGCTGAGCGTGGTGCTGCTGAGCCTCGGCATGCTGGCGCTGTTTTTCGATCTGGAGCACAAGATCGATGTCTGGCGCCTGTACATGACGTTCGAGGTGACGTCGCCGATGTCGTGGGGCTCGTGGATCCTGCTGCTGGTATATCCGGTTCTTATCGCATCGGCGTTGCTGAATTTCCGGGAGGCGCAGCCCAGGCTGGCGGCTCGTTATCCGGCGGTGGCCGGGGTGGCGGCGGTCATGCGCTCGCGCTCGGGCGTGGTCAATCTCATCGGATTTGCGAACATCGCGCTCGGCGCGGGACTGGGCATCTACACGGGCATCCTCCTGAGTTCGCTCGCCGCGCGTCCGCTGTGGAGCAGCGCCTTGCTCGGTCCCCTGTTTCTATTCTCCGGGCTTTCGACGGGGGCGGCGACGCTGCACATGCTCACCCACATCGAGAAAGCGGAGGACAACAGCTACGGCGATTTCCTGGTGGCATCGATGGTGGGGTGGATCCGTCCGAAGCACGGTGAGCACGAAGGCGCGGTGAAGCTGGCGCAAGCCGACAACGGATTCCTGACAATCGAGCTGTCGATCCTGATGCTTTTCCTGATCAACCTCTCCGGCTCGTCGGCTGCCGGGCACGACGCGGCGGCGCTGCTGCTGACCGGTCCCTACGCGGCGGTGTTCTGGGTGTTCGTGGTGGGATCGGGTCTCGTGATTCCGCTGATTTTGCAGGGACTGCAGGCGGCGAACCGCATCCGGCCGACGATGATTCCGGCGCTGCTGGTGCTGGTGGGCGGCCTGGTTCTCCGGTTCGTGCTGGTCTACGCGGGCCAGGCGAGCCACTGGCCCCGCATCGCGGGCTTTTGAAAGGATTTCCCATGAACTCAGCTCCTGAAACACATCCTCCGAAACCCTACTGGAACCCGTATCTGGCGGGTTTCCTGCTCGGGCTCGTTCTCCTCGCCTCGTTTGTCGTGATGGGCCGCGGGCTCGGCGCGTCGGGTGCCTTTGGCAGCGTGACGGCCGTCGCGATGCATGCGGTCGCCCCGGCGCACGTGCAGCACAACGCGTTCTATTCCGAATATTTCGGCGACGGGAGTTCCAATCCTCTGAAGGACTGGCTGGTCTTCGAGGTCCTCGGCGTGTTCGTTGGAGGATTGCTCTCGGGCGCGCTCGCCAACCGGATCGCGGTCAAGATTGAGAAGGGCCCGCGCGTCTCCAACGGCTGGCGCCTGGCGGGGGCCTTCGTCGGTGGCGCGATGATGATGATCGGCGCCAAGCTCGCGCTCGGTTGCACGAGTGGGCAGGCGCTCACCGGGGGAGCCGTGCTCAATCTGGGCAGCTGGGCATTCATGATCTGCGTTTTTGCCGGCGCCTACGCGCTGGCCTACTTCTTCAGGAGGCAGTGGCTATGATCGCACCATTCTTCAAATTCGGCATGTTTGGCACCGAGGCCAGCCTCGTGGTCGCCTTCGTCATCGGCATCGGCTTCGGGTTCATCCTGGAGCGCGCCGGTTTCGGCAATGCGCGCAAGCTCGCCGCGCAGTTCTACTTCCAGGACCTGCGGGTGCTGAAGGTCATGTTCACGGCGATCGTCACGGCGATGGTCGGCGTGTATGCGCTTTCGCGCGTCGGTTTCCTCGATCTCTCCAAGGTGTATCTCGTGCCGACCCTGCTGGTGCCCGACATCGTGGGCGGCCTGCTCCTCGGCATGGGGTTCGTGGTTGGCGGCTACTGTCCCGGCACCTCGTGCGTGTCGGCGTCCACGGGACGCGTGGACGGCATGGTCTATGTCGCGGGCATGTTTGCCGGCCTGGTCGGATTCGGCGAGGTGTATCCAAAAATCCAGTCCTTCGCGACGATGACTCCAATGGGGCACCTGACGATCGCGAAGTATTTCGATATTCCCTACGGTCTGCTGGTGTTCGCGGTGGTGGTGATGGCGCTGGCGGCGTTCGTCGCGGCCGAGTGGGCCGAACGGAAGTTCGGCGACGGCAGCGCGGGCACGACGGGTGGGCTGCTCGAGTCGACGCGCCGACTGACCCCGGCGCGGATCCTGGCGCTCGGGCTGTTGGTGCTGGGGCTCTTTGCGCTGGTGGGGGGCGATCCGTATCGGGGCAACACCGTTTCGATCGATCCGCGTGCCCTCGCCCTCAGCGCGGGTCGCGGCGTCGTGAAGGTGTCGCCGGGCGATCTCGCCGACTCGATCGTCAAGGGAACGCAGGAGTTTCGGATCATCGACCTGCGTCCGGCGGCGGAGTATGCGGCCTACCACATCCCGTCAGCGGAGAACATTCCCCTCGCCGCGCTCGCCCCCGACTCGGTGTCGAGCGACGACAAAGTGGTGCTGTATTCCGATTCCGACCTCCAGGCTGCCCAGGCCTGGTTCATCCTCCGGGCAACGGGCGATCGGGCCGCGTACATTCTCGCGGGCGGGCTCAACGCTTGGAAGGACCAGGTCCTTTATCCCGTGAGGCCTGCGAAGCCGACGGCGCTGGAGGCGGCGGCGTTCGAGAAACGTGCGGCGGTCAGCCGTTATCTGGGCGGCACGCCGCGCGCGGCGGGGGCCTCTTCGGTCCAGCCGATCGAACCCGCTCCGGCCATGGTGGCGCCGATCGCGCCGCCGGCGGCACCCGACATGGCGCGCCCGAAAAAACGGGCGGCGCGTGAGGGCTGCTGAGCGAGCGCCCAACTTGAAACCCGGTGCATGATGACCGTTAGTGGGTCTCATGCACCCGACGCACACGGACAAGCCGCACGTGGTCGTACTCGGGGCCGGGTTTGCCGGCCTCGCATTCTGCAAGCGCTTCCCGTCCGGCCTGGCGCGCGTCACCGTGCTGGACCGGCAAAATCACCACCTTTTCCAGCCCCTGCTTTACCAGGTTGCCACGGCGGGGCTGGCGGCTCCGGACATCGCGCAGCCGGTGCGCTCGATCCTCAGGAAGCATAAGGATGTGACGGTGCTGATGGCGGACGTCACCGGGATCGACCTTGGACGCCGTGAGGTGACGCACGCGGGCGGTGTGCTGGGATACGACTACCTGGTGATCGCGCTGGGCGGGCGCACCAGCTATTTCGGGCATGACTCGTGGGCCGCGCATGCCCCCGGGTTGAAATCAATCGACGATGCGCTGGCGATCCGACGGCGGGTACTGAGCGCGTTCGAGGAGGCGGAGGTGGAGGACGACGAGGACCGCCGACGGACGCTCATGACGATGGTGGTCGTGGGGGGTGGGCCGACCGGTGTGGAGACGGCAGGTGCGCTGGCGGAATTGTCGCGGACCGTTCTTCGCCGAGATTTTCGCCGCATCGATCCGGCCAAGGCGCGAGTGATCCTCGTCGAGGGTGGACCGCGGGTTCTGGCGGCATTTCCCCCGAATCTCTCGGCGAAGGCCGAACGCCAGCTGAAGCGACTTGGCGTCGAGGTGCGGACGGGTGTTGCGGTCAAAGAGATCCACGCGGGTGGCCTCGAGCTGGCCTCGGGCGAGCGGCTGGCGGCGGCGAACGTGATCTGGGGGGCGGGCGTGTCGGCGGTCCCGCTGGCGGGCACGCTTGGGGTGCCTACCGACCGTGCGGGGCGGCTGCGCGTCGAGACGGACCTCAGCCTGCCGGGCTGGCCTGTGGTGTTTGCGGCCGGGGACATCGTCTCGCTTGCGGACGCCTCGGGCCGCCCCGTCCCGGGAGTGTCGCCGGCGGCGATGCAGATGGGGCGTCACATTGCGGCCACGATCGCCGGGGAGATCCGGTCGGGTGCTGCGTTTCAGCGCCGTCCCTTCGCCTATTTCGACAAGGGCTCGATGGCCACGATCGGGCGTTCGGCGGCGGTTGCGAAGATCGGCCGGGCCGAATTTGGCGGCTGGCCCGCGTGGGCCGCCTGGTTGTGCGTGCACATCCTGTTCCTGATCGGGTTCAGGAACAGGATCTCGGTGCTCATGCACTGGACGTATTCATACTTTACCTACCGGCGCGGGGCCCGGCTCATCACCGGGCACGAGCCCGCCCATGCGCCTCAGGGCGCGGAGCCCGCGGCCGGGCCCGTGAAGCGCACGACGTAGGCGGATTCCGCCGCAAGCGAGGGCAGCGGTCGCCAGTCGCTGAATCCACCTCCGGGTGCGAGCGCGGGCGCCGAAACCGCGGCGCCCTGCAGCACCTCGGCGGCGCGCACGCCGGTGCACAGCCCGCTCGACGCGAGCGAGAAGGCGGGGCAGGCCACGGGTTTGGCGGTCAGGTTGGCGACGACGAGGACCGCATCCCCGCCGACCTCGCGGAACTCGGCGTAGACGCCGGGGGCCCCGCCGGAAAGCGGGAGCGGGCGGCCGTGCCGCAGGGCCGGGGAGGCGGCGTTCATGCGAATGAGGCGCTTGTAGAGCGAGAGCAGGGAGTCCGGGGAGGACTCCTCGCGGGCGACATTGACGTGTGCGAAGTCCGCGTTCACCGGGTGCCAGGGACGGACGTCCGGCGCAGTGAAGCCGGCGTTCGGCACGGCGGCGGTCCACTGCATCGGTGTGCGGAGGTCCGGATCGGGCTTGGCCCCGCGCATGCCAATCTCCTCGCCGTAGTAGACGAAGGGCACGCCGGGCAGGGAGAACTCGAGCTCGGCCGCGAGGCGGGCCTTTGCGCGGTCGCCGCCGAGCTGCGTGAGCGTGCGCTCCTGGTCGTGGTTCGCCAGGAAGATGCTCCAGCGGGCGGAGTCGTGGTCGAGCCCGCGGGTTTCGGCGAGGGCCGAGGACAGGATGCCCGGGTCGCCCTTCGCCACGGCCTCGAGGGTGGCGTGCGCGAGGTCGAACTCGAAGAGACTGTCGCAGGCTCCGGCGTTCTGGTACGAGGCGATCGTCGGAGAGTCGGCGTAGCATTCGCCGACGATGAAGGAGCCGGGCCGGATCCGGTGGCAGTAATCGGTGAAGGCGCGCAGCCAGGCGCGGGTCTCTGGTGTATCCTGAAGTTGGTTACCGTCCTCGTAGAAATAGCGCACGGCGTCGAGCCGGAGCCCGTCGACGCCGACGTCGACGAGCCAGAAGCGCGCGGCTCGGCGGTGGTGCTCGGTGACCGCGGGGTCGCGAAAGTTCCAGTCGGGCATCGCGGGGGAGAACACGCCGTAGTAGAACGCGCCGCCGCCGGGGTGCCACACGGTCTCGCCCCAGGGGCCGGCCACCTGCTCCGGCGCCTTTGCGAAGCGGAACATCGCGCGCGCAGGCGAGCCGGGGCTCGCGAGCGCCTGGCGGAAGAGCGGGTGTTCGGAGGAGGCGTGGTTGAGCACAAAATCGACGATGACCCGCATTCCCCTGCGGTGCGCCTCCCGCACGAGGCGCCGCATGAGCGCCACGTCTCCGTAATCCGGATTCACGGCGCGGTAGTTCGTGACATCATAGCCGTGGTAGCTGGGCGATGGCTGGACGGGCATGAGCCAGAGAGCGGTGACGCCGAGCGATTTTTCGGAAGCGGGATTGCCGTCATTTAGGTAGTCGAGATGGTCGATGAGGCCCTGGAGGTCGCCCTTGCCGTCGCGTGCGAGCGGGCCGTGGGCTGCGTCGGCGAAGGAACGGACGAAGATCTCGTAGAAGGTGGCGTGCGTCCACCAGTCGGGTGTGTCCGGGTCCGGGCGTGCGGATGCGGGGGAGGGCGAGAACAGGAGGCTGGCTGCGGCGCAGGCGGCGAGAAACCTGGCGGTGTGCCGCAGGCCGTGCGAGCGGGCCGTTTGGGCGTGGGGAATTGCCATGATGGGGTAGTGATGCAGGCGATGTCGGCGGAGGTCAAAAGGGCGGCGGAGTGAAAATCATAGGCCGGCAGGAGAATTCTTGGAGGGGTTTTTTCGCCGTAAATTTGCACGGACCTCGGATCGTGCCGCGATCCAAGAATCGTCCAACCCATCTCGGATTTTTTTGCGCCTTGCGGGTCGCGGGTGTGGGGGCGGCGCCTGAATGTGGCCTCCATCGCGGGGTGCGTGAGTGCTCCGCATTGTTATCCCCTCTCCCAACTACGAACGACGGTTCGGCCGGCTGCAATCAGTGGTCGCCTGGGCCTTAAGTCCAAATGTGCTAGTGAAACGCCAACCCAACATGCATACCGATAGTCCCCACCGCCAGACGAGCCTGAGCTGGATTCGGCCCATGGCCCTCAGTCTGGTTGCGCTGGCCGCCGGCCAGCTGAGCTTCGCTCAAACCGCCCCCGCGGATGATACCGCCAACGCCAAGGCAGACGCCTCGGCTCCCGTACATAAGACAAAGGCCTCCACGAAGGCCGCCAACTCCTCGGACGATTCCGACGGCACGGTCGTGCTCGACACCTACCGCGTGACGGGCGGGTTCGCCGGCAGCCTCGCCGCTGCCGCTGAAACCAAGGAGCGCATCCAAACCATCACTGAAGTCATCGCTGCCGAGGACATCGGCAAGCTGCCCGACATCAGCATCGCCGACTCGCTGACGCGTCTGACCGGCATCACGACCCAACGCACGAACGGCCGAAGCCAGCAGATCAGCATCCGCGGCCTCGGACCCGATTTCAGCACGGCCACGCTGAACGGTCTGCAGCAGGTCACCACGAACGACAACCGCGGCGTCGAGTTCGACCAGTATCCGGCCGAGCTTCTGTCGGGCGTCATCGTGTACAAGACCGCCTCCGCCGACATCATCGGCCAGGGTCTGGCCGGCACGGTCGACCTCCAGACGGTGAAGCCACTCTCGGTTGGAACGCGGAAGGTGTCCGTGGGTGCCTATTACGACTGGACCCAGCTGCCGCGGCTCACGCCGGGCCTGAAGAAGGATGGCGAGCACTACCACGTCTCGTACATCGACCAGTTCGACAACAACAAGATCGGCATCTCGCTGGGCTTCGCCCACACGAGCACGCCCTATGAGGGCGAACAGTTCCAGGCCTGGGGCTATCCCCAGGACTCCAGCGGCAACTACGTGATGGGTGGCACCAAGTCCTACGTGCGCACGAGCGTGCTGGACCGCAACGCCTTCATGGGAACGCTCGAATACAAGCCGAACGAGAACGTCCACAGCACGGTCGATTTCTACCACACGAACTTCAAGGAGAACCAGCTGCTGCGCGGCATGGAGATCCCGCTCGCGTTCTGGAGCTCGGCTCAGCTGCAGCCCGGCTACACGGTCACCAACGGCCTGATCACCAAGGCGACCCTCGCGAACGTCATGCCGGTCATCCGCAACGACACCTTTGTCCGCACGGACAACCTCTCCTCGGTCGATTGGAATCTCCAGCTGGCCCAGACCTCCGAGTGGCCGCTGGACTTCAGCGCCGGTTATTCCCGCGTTTCGCGCAGCGACGAGAATCTGGAGACCTACTCCGGCCTGAGCTGGCGCCAGACTCCGTTTGGCCCGACCGACACGATGACGATCACCGAGAATCCCGGCCAGATCCCGACGATCACCTCGACGATCGACTACACGAACACGAGCCTGTTCAAGATCACTGATCCACAGGGCTGGGGCCCGAGCTATGTGCCCGGCGGCGGCATGGTTGGCTACCTCAAGTTCTTCCAGTCGAAGGATGAGCTCGGCCAGTTCAGGGCCTCGACCACCCACAACCTGACGTGGAAGGGCTTCAAGGACGTCGAAGTCGGCCTGAGTTACACCGACCGCTACAAGCGCGCCGGCCAGGATCCGACCGGCTACATCTATCCGTCGAGCGGCCAGTCCACCGCCGCGTTGCCCCCGATCATCGGCACGACCGACATGAGCTTCCTCGGCCTGAAGGGCATCTATGCCTACGATCCGAACGCGGCCTACTACAGCGGCGTGTACGGCTTCTACCCGAACACGAACCTCGGCAGCTTCGTCGGCGACAACTTCAAGATCTGGGAGAAGATCTCGACGTTCTACACCCAGTTCGATCTGAAGGGTAAGATCGGTTGGATGCCGGTCACCGGCAACGTGGGCTTCCAGCTCAACTATACCGACCAGTCGTCCGCGGGTCTCTCCGCTCTCAGCGGCACCTCCACGGTGCTTCCGGTTTCGGGTGGCGCGAAGTACACGAACTTCGATCCCAGCCTGAACCTCGTGTTCAAGCCGGCCGAGCGCACCTTTGTCCGCTTCAGCCTTGCCCGCCAGGAAGCCCGCCCGCGCATGTATGACATGCGTGCCTCCCGCAACTACAGCTATGATCCGACCCTGGCCACGTCCTCGGATCTCAATCACAGCCCCTGGGGTGGCGGTTCCGGCAACCCCGCGATCCGTCCCTGGCTGTCCGACTCCGCCGATCTCTCGATCGAGCACTACTTCAAGGACAACATGGGCTACGTCTCGCTGGCCGCGTTCGACAAGAAGCTGCTGACCTACATCTACAACCAGAATACGCTCAGCAACTTCAACGGCTATCCGACGGGTGGCGGGCCGACCCCGCTGCTCAACGAGGGCATCACGTCCTCGCCGGTCAACGGTTCCGGCGGCAATGTCCGCGGCCTCGAGTTCACCCTCTCGCTTCCCAGCGAGCTGATCTCTGGCGGTGCGGTGCATGGCTTCGGCATCGTCCTGAGCGGTGCCTACACCGACAGCTCGATCCAGCCCTGGGGCCCCGGCAACGGCACGGCTCCCATCGCCGGACTGTCCCGCCAGGTCGGCAACGTGACCTTCTACTACGAACACAGCGGCTTCTCGTTCCGCATCAGCGAGCGCTATCGTTCGTCCGCTCGTGAGTACATCACGACCTTCGGCCCGCCGAATCCCTCCGGCGACGCCACGCCTGGCGGCGGCTACTCGCTCGCCCAGCCCGAGAAGGTCGTGGACGCGCAAATCAGCTACTCGTTCAAGAACGGCGCGCTCAAGGGCCTGTCGCTCTTCGTCCAGGGCTACAACCTGAACAACGAGCCGCTCGTGACCTTCAACAATGGCGATCCGCGCCAGGTGATGAACTACCAGAAGTACGGCGCCTCCTACTCGGCCGGCTTCGGTTACCAGTTCTGATTCGATTCAGGGGGGCCGGATGCCAACCGCATCCGGCCAGGAGAACGCGGCCGCCTACGGTTCCAGGCGGCCGCGTCAGGGCGGGACCCCGGCCCGCCGACTCGATGACCGCACGTGATGTCACACAAGCTCGTCCAACTCTTGCGCCGATTCGTCTGCGCGTTCGTCCCGTTCGCGGTGTATCCAAGCATCGCGCACGCTGCGGCGCCGCGGGAGATCGGAGCCGTCGCGAAGGCGGAGCGCACCCCCTCCGGGGTGGAGCTCACCTGTGCGGACGGTTCGCGGGCCTGGATCAGCGTGCTGGCTCCGGATCTCATCCGGGTGCGCGCGGTCTTCGCCGGACAGGCTGACGGTCCCGACGCCTCGTGGGCGATCGCCCGCGAGCGCTGGCCGTCCTGTCCGTGGAACCTGTCCGAGACGGCCGATTCGGTCGTGGTTTCAACCTCGGCGGTCGAGGTGGTCGTGCACCGGAGTCCGTTCCTGATTGACTTCAGGGACCGGGCGACCGGCGCGCTCATCAACGCCGACGAGCGGCCCATGGCCCGGGATGCGGCCTCGGGCGTCGTCGCCGTGTACAAGCGCCTCGGGCTCGACGAACATTTCTTCGGGCTTGGCGAGAAGGCGGCCCCGCTGGACCGCCGCCGGGGGGAGTTCACGCTGTGGAATTCCGACACCCCAGGATACAAGGAGGGCACCGACCCGCTCTACCAGAGCATTCCCTTCTACATCGGCTGGGAGAAGGGGCGGGCCTACGGCCTGTTCTACGACAATCCCCGCCGCAGCCATTTCGACTTCGGCCACACGGGCCAGGAATACGCCGGCTACTCGGTGGAGGGCGGCGACATCAATTACTACTTTTTTGCGGGCCCCTCGATGAAGGGGATCCTCGGCCGCTATGCCGACCTGACGGGGCATATGCCCCTCCCGCCACTCTGGGCCCTGGGCAACCAGCAGAGCCGCTACAGCTATTATCCCGACACCATGGTCGAGCAGATCGCGAAGACCTACCGCGCGCACGACCTTCCCCTCGACGTCCTGTACCTGGATATCCACTACATGAACGGCTTTCGCTCGTTCACGTGGGACCCGAGGCGCTTTCCCGACCCCAAGTCCATGCTGACGAGCCTGCGCGGCATGGGCGTGAAGGTCGTCACGATCGTCGACCCCGGGGTCAAGTACCAGCCGCCGGCTGAGAACGCCCCGCCGGTGGCCGCCGAGCCCGACCGGGGATCCCAGGCCGGGCGGTACTACGTCTTCGACGAGGGCCTGAAGCACGACTACTTCCTGCGGCGGCGCGACGGCCGGCTCTACATCGGCGAAGTCTGGCCGGGCAAGGCGGTCTTCGTCGATTACACCCGGCCCGATGCGCGCCGCTGGTGGGGCGACCTGCACAAGCGCTTTCTCGACGAGGGTGTCGCCGGCTTCTGGAACGACATGAACGAACCGTCCGACTTCATCGACAAGAGCGGTGCGAGCCAGAAGGACGTCATGTTCGGCGAGCCGGGGCACCAGACCTCGTACGACTCCAACCGGAACACCTTCGCGTTGAACATGGACCGCGCGACCTTCGAGGGCATCGAGCGCAATGCCCCGGGCACCCGGCCCTTCATCCTGACGCGCGCGGGTTATGCCGGCGTCCAGCGCTACGCGACCATGTGGACGGGCGACAACAATGCGACGTGGTCGTCGCTGCGCCTGAACATCCCGATGTTCGCGTCGCTCGGTCTTTCGGGCGAGCCCTTCGTGGGCTCGGACGTGCCGGGCTTCATCGGCCGTTCCAATGCCGAGATGCTGGCGCGCAGCTACGAGCTCGCCTTCCTGGTGCCGCTGTGCCGCAACCATGCGGCCATCGACGACTACGACCATGAACCCTGGCGGTTCGGCTCGTACGCCGAGGGGATCGTGAGGAAGTATCTAAAACTCCGGTACAGGCTCATGCCCTACCTCTACTCGGTCCTTGAGGACGCGCACCGCACGGGCGTGCCGTTCTTCCGGCCGCTGCTGCTCAACTTCCAGGACGACGAGAACCTGATCACCGTCGATGACGAATTCATGGTCGGAGGCGCGCTGCTCGCGGCGCCCGTGCTCCGGCCGGCCCAGCGCGAGCGCGAGCTCTACCTGCCGGCCGGCACCTGGTACGACTTCTGGACCGGGGCGCGCGTGGCCGGGGGCCAGACGATCGCGGTCGAGGTCCCGCTCGACCGGGTGCCGCTGTACGTGCACGGCGGAAGCGTGGTGCCGTCGACCGAGTCGATGGACTTCGTCGGCCAGAAGCCCTGGGATCCGATTCGCTTCGACGTCTATCCGGACGCCGGCGGCGCGGCCCGCGGCCTGCTTTACGAGGACGATGGCATCAGCACGAATTATCAGCATGGCATGAGCCGGCGGACGCGCATCACGTGCGCCCGCGACGGAGCAGGCTACCGGGTGAACCTCGCGGCGCCCGAGGGGCCGTTCAAGCCAAGCGCGCGCAACTTCGAGGTGGTCGTCCATGGATTCAAGGCCGGCTCCCTCATGCTCGACGGCGCCGCCGTGGCCGGCGGCAAGGCCGGCCGGGTGGAGTGGTGGCCTTCGGTGGACGGGACCACCGTGCGCCTGCCCGACGACTCGGCGGCCCACACGATCGAACTCAGATGACAGACAAGCCCATGGACGCAGCCCATCCTTCGACCTGGCTCGACACGCGGAGCGCCGGCGTGCTTGCCCACATTTCCACACTTCCGGGCCGCTTCGGCATTGGAAACCTCGGCGATGGCGCCCGGCGTTTTGTCGATTTTCTCGGCGCGGCCGGGGTGCGGCACTGGCAGATCTGCCCGATCGGGCCGACCGGCTATGGCGACTCGCCGTACCAGCTGTTCTCGGGCCGCGCGGGCAATCCGTATTTCATCGACCTGGGCGAGCTGGTGGCCGAGGGCCTGCTGGCCGAGGGCGAGGTCGAGGAGCTCGGCCGGGTTGACCAGGATCGGGTGGACTACGGCCGGCTCTACGAACGATTCTGGCCCGTGCTGGCGAAGGCGCAGGACCGTTTCCAGGCGTCAGGACGCGACTCGGTCGGCGCGCTGGGTTCGCTGTCGGAATTCCGGCTGCGCAACCGCGAATGGCTGGAGCCGTTCGCCGATTTCATGGCGCTCAAGGACTCGTTTGGCGGCGTCTCGTGGACGTCCTGGCCGGAGTCGTTCCGGCGGTGGTCGGCGGGTATCCGTGAGAGCATGACCGAGTCGGCCCGCCGCGCGGCGGAGCGCCACGTTTTCTATCAGTACGTGTTCTTCGGGCAGTGGCGCCGGCTGCGTGCCTACGCGGCGGAGCGGGGCGTTGGGATCATCGGCGACGTGCCGATCTTCGTCGCCCTCGACAGCGCGGACACCTGGCAAAACACGGCGGTCTTCAAGCTCGATGCGCGCGGTCTGCCGAGCGTGGTGGCGGGGGTGCCGCCGGATTATTTCTCCGAGACCGGCCAGCTCTGGGGCAATCCCCTCTACGACTGGGAGCATCTCGCCCGCACAGGTTATGCGTGGTGGATCGACCGGCTGCGCGCGGCGTTCGAGCTGTACGACATCATCCGGCTGGACCACTTCCGAGGCTTCGACACCTATTGGGAGATTCCTGCGGGAGCCGCCGACGCCAGGGGCGGAGTGTGGCGGAAGGGGCCGGGCGTGGCGTTCTTCGAAGCGGTCCACCGGGCCTTGCCGAAGGCGCGGATCATCGCGGAGGATCTCGGCTACATCGGGCCCGATGTCGTGGCCTTGCGCAGGGCGGCCGGTCTGCCCGGGATGAAGATCCTGCAGTTCGCCTACGGCCACGACGCGCACAACGCGAACCTGCCCCACATGTTCCCGCGCGAGAGCGTGGCGTACACGGGAACGCACGACAACCTGACGACCCGCGGATGGCTGGCGGCGCTTCCGCCGATGTATTCGGAGAAGATCGACGACTATTTCCAGCTCGGCGGGTCGCGCTCTGCCTGGCCCGTGATTCGTGTCCTGCTGGCGACGGTGTCGCGCCTGGCGGTCATCCCGATCCAGGACCTGCTCGACCTACCGGCCCATGCGACATTCAACCGTCCAGGCACCGCGGAGGGCAACTGGCAGTGGAGGTTCACGGACGGGCAGCTTGATTCGCTTCGGAACGAGAAGCTCGCGATGCTGAGGCATTGGATCACCCTTTACGACCGCACGGGCGACCGTGCACTGGTGGACTACAGCGAACCCATGGGGTCGTAAGCCCCGAACACTCCCGCCGGACATGCCTACCCCGCACCGCACCCTGTCGCTTCCCGCGATCTGGAACATGAGCTTTGGGTTCTTCGGAATCCAATTTGGCTTCGGCCTGCAGATGGCGAACATGAGCGCCATCTACCAATACCTCGGCGCCAGCGAATCGACGCTTCCGATCCTCTGGCTCGCGGCGCCGATGACGGGGCTGCTGGTGCAGCCGCTGATCGGTTACTACAGCGACCGGACTTGGACACGGCTCGGGCGTCGACGCCCCTACTTTTTGACGGGGGCGATCCTCGCGAGTGCGGCGCTGCTGGCGCTTCCGAACTCCTCGTCGCTTTGGATGGCGGCGGGACTGCTATGGGTGCTCGACGCGTCGGTGAACATCAGCATGGAGCCCTTCCGGGCCTTCGTGGGCGACCTTCTGCCGCCCGAACAGCGACAGATGGGTTTCTCCATGCAGAGCCTGCTGATCGGCCTGGGCGCGGTGCTGTCGTCTGGCCTGCCGTGGCTGCTCGCCCACCTGGGTGTGGCGTCGCAGCCGGGCGAAGGGATTCCCCGCACGGTGCATCTGGCCTTCTACATCGGAGCTGCGGTCTTTCTCGCAAGCGTCGTCTACACGGTGGTGACCACGGGCGAGCATCCCCCGACGGAGGCACAGCAGCGCGAGTCGCACTCCGAGGGCACGTTGTCCGCGATCTTCAGGGGACTGCTCGAGATGCCGCGCGCGATGCGGCGGCTGGCGGTGGTGCAGTTCTTCACCTGGCTCGGCCTGTTCTGCATGTGGCTTTATTTTACGCCGACGATTGCGCACACCGTTTTTGGCGGAACGCCGGGTTCACCGGCCTACGAGCGCGGCGTGGAGTGGGGCGGGGCCTGCTTTTCGGTCTACAATGGAGTGGCCGCCGTGGCTGCGTTTTTCCTGGTGGCGATGAGCAACCGCGGGTTCTCCACCCGTGGGCTGCACCGCTTCGGCTTGGTGTGCGCGAGCCTGGGGCTGCTGACGGTCATGGTCTGGCACCACCCCTGGCAGCTGATGATCTCGATGGTTGGCGTCGGCATCGGCTGGGCGACGATCCTGTCTATGCCCTATGCGCTGCTTGCGAACGCGATTCCGCCGGAGCGGATGGGGTTCTACATGGGCGTATTCAATTTCTTCATAGTCATCCCGCAGATCGTGGCCTCGCTCGGGCTGGGCCTGGTCGTGCACTGGGTGCTGAAGGACTCCTCGCTCCCGGTCATTGCCGGGGGCGGCGTGTGCATGCTGATCGCGGCGGTTGCCCTCTCGTGGGTGGACGACGTCACGGCGCACACGGCCGGCGCCGAGGCGCCGGCCAAGGCGTGAGGGAGGCGCTCAGGCCGACGTGACGGTCTCGGTGGGGCTTCGCTGCGGCACTCCGTGCGTGTAGTCCAGGCGGTCGAAGAAGACCGTCTTGGGCTGCGTCTCGGGCTTGTTCCTGCGCGCGTCGAGCTGCGCCCGGAACTCGAGCGGGGTGGTGCCCTTGTGCTGCTTGAAGACGCGGGCGAAGTAGGCGGGATCGGAGAAGCCGCTCGCGTAGGCGATCTCGGAGATGTTCAGCGAGGTGCCCTCGAGGGCGAGGATCGCTCCGTCGATGCGGATGCGCTGGATGTAGTGGATCAGCCGCTCCTTGGTCTCCACGTGGAAGAGGTGGGACAGGTAGTCGGCCGAGCAGCCCAGCGCGTCGGCGATGTCCTGGACGCTGAGGTCCGGGTTGGAGAACTGTTCGCGCACGAGGCATTTTGCCTGGTAGACCTTGCCGATGTCGCTGTTGAGGCGGCCGGTGCCGGTCTCGACGATGTTTCGGAACATGCCGAGCAGGGCTATGAGCAGCCCTTTGAGCACCGCGTCGCGTGCGGGGCCCTGCATCGAGTAGGTCTGGGCGAGGCTGTTGCACAGCGTCACGAAGACGTCGAGGTTGGGCGCGTCGAAGAACTCGATCACCTCGATGTCGGGCCGGTGCGGCCGGGCCTCGTAGGCGAAATGGAGGCTGAGGGTGTTGTTGTAGAATCCGCCGACCAAGTTTCGAAACGGCTGCGTCGTGTCCGAATGGATGACCTCCCCGTGGGGCACGCCGGCGGGGATGACGCAGACCTCATCGGGGTTGAGCGAGAAGGTCTCCTTCGGAAACTGGAAGTCGGTGCGGCCGTGGAGTCCGAGGAAGAACTCGGGCCGGTAGTGGTAGTGCATTCCCCGGAGCTTCTGACCTGGTTTCACCTCGCGGGGGACGCGGATGCGAAGCCTTTCTTTCTCGGCGAGCTTGATTGCGCGGTCGAAAATCTGACGCATTTCGGCGCGGTTCTCGTAGCTCATCGAGGGAGCGGCGAAGATGGCCTTGGATTGGCCTTGGGAATTGTCCTGCGGCATGGGGTGACGCGGAACGTCGTGGTTGACTGACATTGCGGGGGCAGGGTGGGCTATCCTTTGAAACGTTAGCCGCCGACTCAGGAAACACAAACGTGATGCGCCCCGATCCTAGGAATACTACAAGTATGTAAGGATTTTTCCGGACACTGGCTGGGCGGGACTACTTAGCTTGAGTCGGACCGCGATCCCAAGGGCTGGGCGGATAAATCAGAGATAAGACCCTGAGAGGTAGAATCTAGCAGCTTGTGGACAGCCTCCTTGAGTGGATTTTCACCATGCCCCGGCAATAAAACACCCGGATGCGTCCGTTTGCAGCGCTCCGGGCGTGTAGTGAAACTTCAAGCACCATTAGCCGCCCGAATCGACGGGGTCGGCGGGGAGTCAGAGGAAGGCGTCGAGCGCGATGGTGGGCGCGCCGTTGGTGTCGACGGCGCCGAGCGTGTAACCCTGCCAGCCGGGGAAGGCGTCGGGTTCCCAGTAGAAGACGCCGAGGCCCTTGGAGCCGAGGGCGCTGACCTTGCCGATCAGGTCCTGGAGCATGGCCTTGGCGGTGGCGGCCTGCTGCCAGTCCATGCCGACCTCGCAGACCATGACGCTCTTTCCGTAGCGCGACACCATGTCATTCATCGTGGCGGCGGCCTCGGCGTTGGTGGTCTGCCAGCTGGCGGGCGCGGGATAGTGGGACATGCCGATGACGTCGTATTTGGCGCCGTGGCTCTTCATGTTATCGAAGAACCAGCGGAAGTCGGCGTCGTTGTATCCGTTTGCAAGATGCAGGATGACCTTGGCGTTGGGATACACGGCCTTGGTGGCGTTGTAGCCGCTGTTGATGAGCTGGACGAGATTGCCGAAGTTGGAGGTGCTGCCGAGGGGCCAGAGCATGCCGCTGTTGATCTCGTTGCCCACCTGCACCCAGGTGACCGTGATGCCATTCGACTTGAGGTAATTGAGGATCCCGTACGTGTGTGAATACACGTCGGTGACGAGTTGCGACAGGGTGTGCCCGGACCACGCGGCGGGGACGGTCTGATGGGAGGGGTCGGCCCAGGTGTCGCTGTAGTGGAAGTCGATCAGGATGCTCATGCCCTGAGCAGCGGCGCGCTGCGCCTTGTAGAGGGTGTCGGCGCCGTTGCACCAGCCGCCGCTCGGGTTGACCCAGACGCGCAGTCGGACGGCGTTGACGCCCTCGCTCTTCATCAGTGCGAAGCAGTCGGCCTTGACGCCGGCGCGCGTGTGGAAGGTGTAGCCGGAGGCTTCTTCCTGATCGGACCAGCTCATGTCGGCGCCCTTGGCGAAGGAGGCGCGGACAAGCGGGACGCAGGCGAGCGACAAGGCGAGGACAAGGGCGGCCGCGAGGCCGCGAATCATGCGTGGGGAGGGCATGGGAGCGTGGGGTTGGGGATTGCAGCCGCCGAGGGGCGGCCAGTGGGGATACAGTTTCCCTAAAAATTAAACTGTTTTACTTGTCAAGCGTGGCCTTTGCGAGTGCGGAGGGAATGGGCGATATCCCGAGGCCTGGACCTCGCCGGGCGGCTGGGCTCGGCAGGCGGGGAAACGAGCGGCCGGCGGCGCGTTTCGTGCGTGGCTCCTGCCGTATTGAAGACGGAATTCCGTACGCGTTTGGACCCGACGATGCAGCCCTTCCAGGCGGCCGCGCCATGGCGCCGGCTTCATGGATACGCACGCGCCGGTGGCGCGAACGGCCGGCCTACTTCTTTTTGTTGAGCGCGGAGCTGAACCAGTCGCCCTGCAGCGACTGGGAGGGGCGTGTGCCGAACGAACCGCCGCCACCGCCCTGGGGACGCGTGGGACGGTCGCCCGGGGAACGCTGGGGCGCCGAGGCGGGGCCGCCCGTGCGGGGGCCGAGCTGGGGATTGCTGCGCATCGACAGTGCGATGCGTTTGCGGGCCAGGTCCACCTCGACGACGGTCACCATGACCTTCTGCTGTGGCTTCACGACCTCGGCGGGGTCCTTCACGAAGTTGTCGGAGAGCTGGCTGACGTGCACGAGGCCGTCCTGGTGGACGCCGACGTCGACGAAGGCGCCGAAGGCGGTGACGTTGGTCACGATGCCGGGCAGCTTCATGCCGGGCCGCAGATCCTCGGGCTTGTGCACGCCGGCGTCGAAGCTGAAGGCCTCGAACTTCTGGCGCGGATCGCGGCCGGGCTTCGCGAGCTCGGTCATGATGTCGTTGAGCGTCGGCAGACCGAACTTTTCGGTGACGTAGGCCTCGAGCTTGATCTTTTTCCGAAGGGCCGGATCGCGGACGAGGTCGGCGACGGTGACGCCGAGATCGGCGGCCATCTTCTCGACGACCGGGTAACTCTCCGGGTGGACGGCGGAGGCGTCGAGCGGGTTGGCGGCCTCGCGGATCCGGAGGAACCCCGCGGCCTGCTCAAAGGCCTTTGGCCCGAGGCGCGACACCTCGAGCAGCTCCGCGCGGGACGAAAATGGGCCCTTTTCGTCGCGGCGGGCGACGATGTTGGCGGCGATCGAGGCGTTGAGGCCCGACACGTAGCTGAGCAGCTGCTTGGAGGCGGTGTTCACCTCCACACCGACGCCGTTCACGCAGGAGACGACGGTGTCGTCGAGCGAGCGCTTGAGCCCGTTCTGCTCCACGTCGTGCTGGTACTGTCCGACGCCGATCGACTTCGGGTCGAGCTTCACGAGTTCGGCGAGGGGGTCCATGAGTCGCCGTCCGATGGATACGGCTCCGCGGACGGTGAGGTCGTGGTCGGGGAACTCCTCGCGTGCGACCTCGCTGGCGGAGTAGATCGAGGCGCCGGACTCGTTCACCATGACGATGGGCATCGTGGCGGGCAGGCCGAGGGCGCGGACGAAGGCCTCGGTCTCGCGTCCGGCCGTGCCGTTTCCGATGGCGATCGCCTCGACCTGGAAGTACTTCACGAAGCCGAGGAGTTTCTCCCTGGCCCCGGCCTCGTCGCGGTCGGGATAGACGACATCGTTGTGGAGCAGCTTCCCCTGGCGATCGAGCATGACGACCTTGCAGCCCGTGCGGAAGCCGGGGTCGATGGCCATCACGGCGCGACGGCCGAGCGGGGAGGCGAGCAGCAGCTCGCGGAGATTGTCGGCGAAGACCTTGATGGCGGCCTCGTCGGCGCGTTTCTTCGAGTCGATGCGCATCTCGGTCTCCATCGCGGGCGCGAGCAGGCGCTTGAAGGCGTCCTGGAGCGCGAGCCGCACCTCGGCGGAGCAGCGGTTCGAGGCGGAGGGTGACTTTGCGAAGATCGGGTCGAGCTCGGCGAGCGCGGCGGTCTCGTCGGGCAGCGTGACGCGCATCATCAGGAACAGTTCCTTCTCGCCGCGGCGCATCGCGAGGATGCGGTGCGAGGGGGCCTTGGCGAGCGGCTCGCTCCAGTCGAAGTAGTCCTTGAACTTGGCGCCCTCGGTCTCCTTGCCGGGGATGATCTTGGAGGAGACGACGGCCTGGGTCTGGTAGAGTGTGCGGAGCTTGGCGCGGGCATCCTTGTCGTCGCTCATGCGTTCCGCGATGATGTCGCGGGCTCCGGCGAGCGCCTCGGCGGCGCTTTCGATGCGCAGCGTCTGGTTCTTGCCGTCGTCGGGTTTGTACTCGCGGCCCACATACGCCTCGGCCTCGCGCTGCGGGTCGGTGGCGGGGTCCTGGGCGAAGAGCAGGTCCGAGAGGGGCTCGAGCCCCTTTTCCCGGGCGATGGTGGCGCGGGTGCGCTTTTTCGGGCGGAAGGGCTGATAGATGTCCTCGAGCGCGGTGACGGTCTCGGCGGCGGCGATGGCCTTTTCGAGTTCGGGGGTGAGCAGGTTGCGCTCCTTGAGTGAGGCGAGGATGGAGGCCCTGCGCTCGTCGAGCTGGGCGAGCTGTTCGAGGCGGTCGCGGATGGCGGTGACCTGGACCTCGTCGAGGGTGCCGGTGGCCTCCTTGCGGTAGCGTGCGATGAAGGGGACGGTCGCGCCTTCGGAGAGGAGCTGGGCGGTGGCGGCGACCTGGAAGATCTTCAGGCCGAGTTCCTGGGAGATGCGCAGCACGTGCTCGGGGTTGGGCTGCTTCGCGGAGGCGGAGAGTTCGCTCATGCGGAAAAGGCGCCGAGTGCATCGTGCCGGCGGCGCCGTGCAAGGTCAAAAGTCGCCCGCCTCACGCGCCGTGCGCGAGCGCTCCGGTGAGCCGGGTGAAGCGCCGGAACAGCAGGATGGCCGCGCAGGCCAGGCCGGCGGCGAGCCCGCCCCAGACTCCGATGGGGCCGATGCCCCGCACGCCGAGGAAATAGCTCACGGGGATGGCGATGCCGCAGTAGGAAAATCCGGTGATCAGCGTGGGCACGCGCACGTCGGACAATCCGCGCAGGGAGCCGGTGCCGACGACCTGGGTGCCGTCGAAAATCTGAAAGACGGCGGCGACGATCAGCAGGTGGGCGGCCAGTGCGACGACGGCGGGGTCCTCGATGAATCCCCGGGCGATCTGGGTGCCGAACAGCGCGAAGACGAGGGCAAAGGTTCCCATCGCAACCCAGGCCAGCCCGAAGGCCCCCAGGCCTATCGGTCGGAGCCGCTCGCGGTCCCCCTCTCCCAGGGCGCGTCCGAGCCGCATGCTCGCCGCGGTGGCGACGCCCAGTGGGAACATGAACGTGAGGCTGCCGCAGCTCAGGGCGATCTGGTGCGCGGCGAGCGCACGGGTGCCGAGCCAGCCCATCATGATGGCCGAGGCGCTGAAGGCGCAGAGCTCGAACAGCAGCTGGCCTGCGCTCGGCACGCCCAGTCGCAGCAGCTCCGCGAAACGCGAGCGCGTGTATCCAGGCGATTGCGACCGCGTGACCCGCGACCAGGGCCACTCCGGAGCGTGCCGGAGGCGCTTGCGGAGGACGAAGAACAGGCTCCCCAGCGCGGTGGTGCGGGCCACGAGCGTGCCGATGCCTGCGCCCGTCAGCCCCAGCGCGGGCGCCCCCAGGTGTCCGTAGATCAGGGTCCAGTTGAGCAGGGCGTTCAGGCAGACGCAGCAAACCATGATGACCATCGGCACCAGGGGCATGCCGAGGGACTCGGCGTACTGGCGGAGGATCTGGAACAGGAGTGCGGGCAGGATCGAGGCCGCGATGAGCAGGAAGAATGGACGCACGATCGCGACCACCTCGGCGGGCTGTCCGAACAGCCCCAGCCGGGTTGAGAGTCCGGCCATGAGCAGCGCCGCGCCGCCGCCGGCGGCCAGTGCGAGGGTGAGCCCGTGAGTGAGCCAGGAGGCGCATTCGGTCGGGCGGCCGGCGCCGTGCGAACGGGATACGAGAATGGCGACGGGCAGGAGCAGACCGATGCCGGCGAGCAGAAAGAAGCCGAACACGCTTCCCGCGAATGCGGACGCCGCGAGCGGCACGGCGCCGACGCGCCCGATCATCACGCTGTCCAGCACGCCCATGAGAATCTGGCTCGCGGAGCCGAATGCGATGGGCAGCGCGAGGCGCAGGGTTGCGCGGGCTTCCCTGAGGACGGGCGATGTGCGGAGTTTGCGAATCACGGGGTGACCAGTCGACAACGGCCCACCCGGCGGTGCAAGGCAAGCGGAGCCGGGGCGCGGTTGCCCGCCTTTGTCTTGTCTCCGGGAACCGTGATGGTAGGGCTTTGACCGCTAACCGAAACGGTATGAAGCCCCGCAACGCCGTCCGGCCCCTCATTTTGGGCACAAGTTATCTCGCGGCTCATGTGGCTGCGGCCCTTGCGTGGCCGGCCGCGGGAGGGGCGCGTATGGCGGGGCCACAGCTTGCGCTCGGGCTTGGGGCGGGGCTGTGTGCGGTCGGAGGGCCGTGGTTTGGCCTGCTCGTGCTGGCAGCCGGGCTGGTCACGGCGCGGCTTGGGGGAGCGGCCGGGACTGACGCGATAGCCATCCTGATCCCCGCCGTCGTGGCCGCGGTTGCCGTCGCCTGCGGGCAGGGCCTGCGCCGGGTGCTGGGTCCGCAGCTTGGGATCACCCGCCTGCGGGAGCTTGCGCTGCTGGTCGCGATCCTCCTGGCGGGCGCGGTCCTTGCGACTGCCCTGGGGACCTGGGTGCTCAGCCAATCGGGCCCGCTCGCGCTGATTCCGCGTGCGCCGCTCTTTCTCTCCAGGCTGGCGGCAGACGCCTTTGGCCAGCTCGTTGCGGCTCCGGTCTTCATCCTGTGGGCGGCCCCGCTGTATCACGGGCGCAACGTCGTGGATTTCGGCGATGCGGACCGAAGGCGCGCCTGGGAAATTGCCGCGCAGGTGTTCGCAGTCGGTGCCGCGATTGTCGTGGGCCGCGGTTCGCCGGACCCGGGTCTGGCCTGCCTTGTGGCGATGATGCCGGTGATCTGGATCGGCCTCCGCGAGGGCCTCCACCTGAGCGCGCTGGCCGCGCTGATTGTAGTCCTCGCCGAGCGAAACACCTTCGGTGCTGCGGTTCCGGCCGGCATGGTCCGGGTGCAGGACAGCTATGGCATCATTCTCGAGCTCGTGGCGCTGGGGGTGGGGACGGTCGGCCTGTCGAATCGACGCCTGCTGGTGCGGCTGAGGGAACGGCAGGCAACGCTGACCGGCGTGCTCCGCGGGTCCCGTCTCGGCATGTGGGAGTGGTCGCCCTCGGGCCAGATGCGGTTCGATGCGCAGTGGCTGGAGATGTTTGGCCAGAACTCCGACGACGTGCCTGACGAGCAGGCCTGGCGGCGGCTTGTCCATCGCGAGGACCTGACCCATGTCCTGTGGCTGCGTGACGCCCACTGGAAAGGGCACGCGCCGTCGTACGAGGCTGAATACAGGATCAAGTGCGGCGACGGCACCTACCGCCACGTCCTCGACCGCGGCATCGTGGTGTCGCGGGGGGAGAAGGGCGAGCCGCTGCTGATGGCGGGCACGTGTCTCGACCTGTCCGCGCGCAAGCAGGCCGAGGCCTCGCTCATGCGTGTCGTGGGGATCGTGGACCAGGCGGCCGACCACGTCGGCGCCGCCGACCTGCAGGGAAACATCCTCTATGCCAACCAGGCCCTGATGCGCCTGCGAAACGACACGGATCAGGCTGCGGCGTGCCGGCGGCACATTTCCGAGTATTTCCCCGAGTCGTCCGCCCGGACCATCCTGCGCGAGGCCCTGCCCGCGGCGCTCTCGCGAGGCCGGTGGGAAGGGGAGGTGGAGCTGGCGGAGGTCTCCGGCCGTGTGATCCCGGGTTCGCTCATCCTGGTCCTGCATCGCGACGGCGAGGGGGCGCCCCAGGCGTTCTCGTTCTCCGTGCGCGACCTGACTGCCGCCAAACAGGCGGAGGCGACGGCCCGCGTCGCGCGGCAGCGCGAGGGGCGCGCGAGGCAGTACGAGAGCCTCGGACGGTTCGCGGGGGGCGTCGCGCACGATTTCAACAACCTGCTCACCCCGATCCTGGGCAACGTGGGCATGGCGGAGCTCGAGGTGGACACCGAGTCGGCGGCCTTCCCGTTTCTCAAGCAGATCGAGTCCGCGTCCCGACGGGCGGCCGACCTGTGCGACTCGCTCCAGCTCTATGCGGGCAAGGGCCGGGGAAACCTGCGTCCGTCCGACCTGAATGCCGCGATCCTGGCGGCCGAGTCCGGGCTCAGGACCCTGGCCGAATCACGGGTCGAGTTTCGGTTCGACCTCGCGCCCGACCTGCCGACCGTGGCCGCGGATGTCGCAAAGGTGCGCCACGCGCTCGAGCTGGTGGTCCGGAATGCGCTCGAGACCCAGGCCGGACGCGTCGCGAATGTTCGGATACGCACGACCGTGGAGGACGTTCCTCCGGAGCGTCTCGCCGACCTCTTCACCGCGCCGGAATTCTCGGCGGGCCGGCACGTCGTGCTGGAACTTTCCGACGACTGCGTCGGGATGAGCCCGGCGACGCTGGACCGCCTGCTCGAGCCCTTCTTCGAGGCGCGGCCCGGGCAGCAGGGCATGGGATTGGCCGTGCTGCTGGGCATCGGGATGGCCCACTGCGGCGCGGTGAGCGTCCAGTCAAAGCCCTCGGAGGGAAACTGCTTCCGCCTGTATTTCCAGTCGAGCGACGGCGCGACGCAGGGTGTGGCCGCGGAGCCCGCGAACCAGGAATGGCGCGGCGCCGGGCCGGTGCTTGTTATCGACGACGAGGAGACGGTGCGCCTGGTGGCGACGAACATTCTCGAGAGCCTCGGCTTCACTCCGCTGGTGGCGCGCGACGGCCCTGAGGGCGTCAAGGTGTTCCGCCAGCATGCCGCGGCGCTGCGCGCCGTGATCCTGGACCTGACGATGCCGCACATGAGCGGCGAGCAGACCTACTCGGAGATCCGCAGGGTCGACGCCGACGTGCCGGTCGTCGTGATGAGCGGATACAGCGAGCCGGAGATGCAGGGCCGGTTCAAGGCGGCGGATCCCGCGGGCTTCCTGAGGAAGCCGTTCACGCGCGACATGGTGCGCGAGGTGCTCCACCAGGTGCTGGTGCGCAGAGGGTGACTGCCGCGCCCGGGGCGGTGAGGCCCGCGGTCGCCTAGCCCGGATCGAGCACGGCCACGTGGGAATCGGCGTGGGCCTGCCCCTGGGCGGGGTAGTAGTGCGCGAGGCGTTCGCCCGCCGCGGAAGCCGCCGCGACGATGCTGTCGGGGATCCTGCCGGCGCGAAAGTCGGACTCGATGGCGCGGCTGACCTCGAACCACAGATCGCTTCCGCACCGCTCCTCGACCTCGGGGTCGGCGTGGACCGCGAAGGTCTTCGAACGCGGCGCGAGGAGGATCAGGACCGCATTGTGCTGTTTGGCGCGGTCGAGCCCCAGTCGCGTGAACTCGCGTGCGGCGGTGTCGATGGGATCGCCCGTGCGGCCCGGATAGAGCAGCACGCGGATCTCGCTCGAAGTTCTGGATTCCACGCCGGCGAGGGCGTGCACGACCTGGTCGTGTTCGGGAGGACTAAGAAACGGTTGCATGACGAACGATACGAATGGCCGCCGAGCCGGGGTCTCGCGCCCGGGGTGGGGCTGGAGAGACTCGGAACGACCGGGGTAGGTTGGGCGCGATCGTGCCGAACCGGTGGACGGAATGCCACCCTTTTTCGTCCGGAGCGTCCGGACCCGGCTCAGCCGTCGATCACCGAATTTGGCAGTTCGTCGCGATTGCCGGGCTCGGCGGGGAAGTGGCACGACAGCTCGCGACCGGCCTCGAGGACGGCGTCGACCAGGCCGTCGGTGAAACGGCCTTCACGGAAGCGCCGCTCCATGGCCGCGGCGACGTCGCGCCAGAATCCCTCGCCGCATTTCTGATGGATCGCCTTGTCGCCGTGGATCGCGAAGCAGCGGGAATTGGGGGCGACGAAGATCAGCACGCCGTTGCGGTGGGCGGTGCGGTGCATGCCCAGGCGGGCAAATTCATGGGAGGCCCGGTGCACGGGATCCTCGATGCGGTCTGGCGAGATCATCACCCGGATCTCCCCGGAGGTGGCCTTTTCGGCCTCGGAGATCGCCTGTTCGATGCGCTCGTGCTCGAGCTGGTTGAGAAACGGTTTCATGGTGTCACCAACTCCCTCCCGCGCCGCCGCCGCCGAAGCTGCCGCCCCCGCCGGAGAGGCCGCCTCCCCCGAAGCCGCCGCCACCAAACCCGCCCCCGCCGCCGCCGAAGCCTCCACCGCCGGGCCAGATCCAGGGACCGCCGAATCCGGAGCCGCCGCTCGTGTACACGCGGGACCTGGACCGACGCCGGAAGATGCTTCCGAGCATCGCAAAGACGATGAACATCAGTACGATGAGGTTGCTCAGTCCCGCCATGTTCGTTGAGCCGTCGGCGTGGGTCCGGCCATTGCCTTTGAATTCACCCCGGCTGGCGAGCATCATCGCCTCGACGCCCGCGGCGAGTCCGCCCGCGTAGTCGCCGCTCCTGAAGCGGGGTCGGATCACCTCGGTCACGATTCGGTGCGCGAGCGCGTCGGTGAGGACGGGTTCGAGGCCGTATCCGACCTGGATGTACATCGTGCGGTTCTTGACGAAGACGAACAGCACGGCGCCATTGTCGCGGCCTTTCTGGCCGACGTGCCAGCGCTCGGCGACCCGTTCGGTGTAGTCCTCGATGGAGGAGTCGGACTGCATGACCGGGAATACGGCGACGACGAGCTGGTCGGAGGTCTGCCGTTCGAACTGCTCGAGTTCGGAATTGAGCTGGGACGCGGTGCCCGGGTCGACGATTCCGGCGTAGTCGTTGAAATAGGCCGCGGGTTTGGGCGGCATGACCTCGTCCGCGTGGGCTGAGGTGCGGGCGAGGAGCAGGAATGCTGCGCCCAAGGCGAGCAGGAGGAGGAACCTGCCTGCCGGCTGCGCTCGAAGAAGTGGGGGTCTCACGGTCGGAGGTGGACGGAGTGCACAGGTCTCACTTCTTGTCGCTGAAATCGAACTTCACCTGGGGCGGGGTCTGGGCGGTGGGGGCCGCGGCGAAGTAGGGCTTTTCCTTGAAGCCGAGCGCGGCGGCGAAGAAGACGGCGGGCACGGTCTTGATGGAGGCGTCGTAGGAGAGCACGGCCTCGTTGAAACGGCGTCGTTCCACGGCGATGCGGTTCTCGGTGCCCTCGAGCTGGGCCTGCAGGTCGCGGAAGTTGGCGGTGGCGGTGAGCTGGGGGTAGCGTTCGCTCACGACCATGAGGCGTGAGAGCGCGGAGGAGAGCTGGCCCTGGGCCTGGTCGAAGGCCTGCAGCTGGGCGGCGGTCGCGGGGGCCTTGCTCGCGTTGATCGTCAGGCGGCCGACGGAGGCACGGGCGTTGGTCACCTCCACGAGCGTGGATTTTTCGAAGTTCGCGGCCCCGGAGACCGTCTGCACGAGGTTGGGGATCAGGTCCGCGCGGCGCTGATACACGTTCTGCACCTGCGCCCACTGGGCGTCCACCGACTGTTCCTTGGTGACGAGGCTGTTGTAGCCGCTGACGGCCACGGCGCCCAGGGCGATGATGCCGACTACGACGACGCCGAGCGCGATGAGGAAGGCTTTCATGGTGCAAACGAGGTAACCGAACGGGCCGCCAAGGCAAGCGGTCCGTCCTTACAATCGGGGACGCGGGATTCCAAGGTTGCCCGGGGTCTTGCGCTTCGGGCGGCCCGTGCTTCCTTGCCGGATGCCCAACCGACTGAGCTCCTCCGCCTCCCCGTATCTGCGCCAGCACGCCGACAACCCGGTCGACTGGATGCCCTGGGGCGAGGAGGCGTTTGCGCGTGCGCGCGCCGAGCAGAAGCCGATCTTCCTGTCGGTGGGATACGCGACCTGCCACTGGTGCCACGTGATGGCGCACGAATCGTTCGAGTCGCCGGCGATCGCGGAGTCGCTCAACCGGAATTTCGTGAGCGTTAAGGTGGACCGCGAGGAGCGGCCCGACGTGGACCGCGTGTACATGACGTACATCCAGGCGATGACGGGGCACGGCGGCTGGCCGATGAGCGTGTGGCTGACGCCGGACCTGAAACCGTTCTATGGCGGCACGTATTTTCCGCCCGACGACCGCCATGGGCGCGCCGGGTTTGCGCGTGTGATCGAGGCGATCGCGAAGGGCTGGGCGGTGGACCGCAAGGAGTTCCTGGGCGAGGCGGAGCGGGCCTACCGGGCGCTTGGCGCGCAACTCTCCGAACATGCGATCGCCGCGGCGGGCCCGTTGAAAGCGGAGGAGGGATTCGTGGACGCGATACGCCAGAAGGCGTTTGCGGGGCTGAACGAACGATTCGACCCGGATCGCGGCGGTTTTGGCGGGGCGCCTAAGTTTCCCCAGCCGGGCCTTCTCCTGTTCCTTCTGGACTTCGCGGCGCGGACGGCGGATGCGGACGATGCGCGCGAGTCGCTTCGGATGGTGGAGGAAACCCTCGCGCACATGAGCCGCGGAGGCATTCACGACCACGTGGGCGGCGGGTTTCACCGGTATTCGGTGGACGAGGACTGGTTTGTGCCGCACTTCGAGAAGATGCTTTACGACCAGGCCCAGCTTGCCGTGGTGGCGCTCGAGGCGCGCCGGGCGACTGGGGACGAGCGGTATGCGTGGCTGGCCCGGGACATCCTGGACTACGTGCTGGCCGATCTGACCGACGCGGCCGGGGGATTTTATTCCGCGGAGGATGCGGATTCGGGGGTGCCGGGTGCGGCGGACGGCGAACATCGCGAGGGTGCGTTCTACATGTGGGGAAAGGAGGAGTTCGACCGCGTGCTGGGCCCGGCGGCGGCCTTCATGGCGGATCACTTCGGCGTGCAGGCGGGTGGCAACGTGCCCGAGGCGAGGGATCCCCAGGAGGAGTTTCGCGGCATGAACCTGCTCGCCCAGGCGCGGCCGCTCGGGGCCACGGCGGAGAGGCACGGACTGGAGCCGGAGCGCGCGGTGCAGCTGGTGGCCGAATCGCTCGAGCTGCTGCGCGGGGCGCGGTCCGCTCGACCGCGCCCGTTGTGCGACCGCAAGGTGGTGACGGCGTGGAACGGGCTGATGCTCTCGGCTCTCGCGAAGGCGGCGACCTCGCCCTCGGCGGTGGTCGCGGAGCGCTGGCGGGGCGGGCGCGAGGGACGCGAGGCGTGCCTCGGCGCGGCGATACGCTGTGCGGAGTTTCTGCGTCGCGAACTGTGGGACGAGCCCTCGGGTGCGCTGGTTCGCTCCTGGTGCGACGGCGTGCGTGGGGCGCCGGCGGTGGCCGAGGATCACGCGTTCCTGATCCAGGGCCTGCTCGATCTCCACGAGGCCGACTTCGATGGGCGCTGGCTGGAATGGGCGCGGGTGCTGCAGGAGCGGATGGACGCCCGGTTTCACGATGAGCTCGGCGGCTATTTCAATTCCGCGGCCGACGCGGGGGACATCGTCCTCCGGCTCAAGGAGGATTACGATGGTGCAGAGCCGGCGGCGAGCAGCGTGGCTGCGCGCAACCTGTTCCGGCTGTCGGTCCTGTTCGGCAGGGATGACTGGCGGGAGCGTGCATTGCGGACGCTCGCGGCGTTTCGCAGCCGCTGGGAGGCGATTCCTCAGGCCATGCCGACGATGCTCCTGGCGCTCGGCTGGGCGGCGGAGCCGTCGCCGGCGCGGGTCGTGCTCGTCGGGGAGCCCGGCAGCGGGGAATTTCAAGCGCTGGCCGAGGCGGCGCGCGCGTCGTCGGGCGGCCTGCGGGTCCTCGCCGGAGTGACGCCGCGAACTGACGCGTCTCTGCGTGAGCGGCTGGGGGTGCCCGAGGCGAACGACACGGCCGGGCTCACGACTGCGTGTGCCTACGTCTGCCGCGGCTTTGTTTGCGAGGCTCCCGTCGAAACCCCCGAGGCGCTGCGCATCCTTCTGGAGGGAGCGTGAAAGCGCCTTGCCCCGGTGCGTTGATCGTGCATGCAATCCTCGCCTATGCGTAGCCTCCGCCTCCTTCTCGTCGGCCTGACCGCCGCCCTGTTCGTCGGGTCGATTCCCTCGCTATTCGCGCAATTCGACCCGCTCTCATTCAAGGATCAGGCGATCGTCGACAAGCGCTGGCCCAACGCCAAGAAGACGATCACGGGGCTGCGTTACGTCATCACGCAGGAGGGCCACGGCGCGCCCGCCCAGCCGGGCGACGTGGTCAGCGTGATCTATCGTGGCATGCTCCTGGACGGCACGGTGTTCAATGAATTCCTCGATCCGACCAAGCCCTTCACGTTCCGGCTCGGCCGCGGACAGGTGATCGACGGCTGGGACCAGGGCCTTCGTTTCATGAACGAAGGCTGCAAAATGGTCCTGATCGTTCCCTACGAGCTGGGCTACGGCACTCTGGGCAATCCCCCCGCGGTGCCGCGCAAGTCCACACTGGTATTCGAGATCCAGATGCTGAAGATCCAGCGCGAGGCCCCTCCTCCGCCGCTCCCGCCGGAGCCGAAGAAGAAGAAGCACTGGTGGCAGCACTTCTGAGGCGCGCCTCAGGGAATCGACAAAAAAACCCGCCGGAGATCCGGCGGGTTTTGTCGTTCCTGAGAGGAGCGGGACTCAGCGCCAGTTGAGCATGAGGCGCGTGTAGTACATCGTATCCAGACTCTTGCGACCCGGCTGCGGGCGGCTGGTGTAGCTGTTGCTCACGCCCACGCGAAGCATCCAGAAACTGTTCGAGATCGGCATCTGGATGCCGGAATCGTGCTGGATGCGGTAGTCCGAGAAGTTGTCGAACGAGGGCAGGTACTGGATGTCGGAGTCGAGCGACGCGTAGTGGCTGATCTCGAGTTTGTAGTGCAGGCCGGTGGACAGCACGGCGCCCTTGCTGGTGGGCGCTCCCGAGGCGTAGCTCTCGAAGCGATAACCGGCACCCAGACGGCCGACCAGGCTCTGGATGTCGGACTTGATGAAGCGCATCGTGCCGCCGAAGTCGGTGGTGCTGCGCAGGTCGACGCCCGCGACCGCGTCGCGCTCGAGCTCGCTGCGGGCGAACCAGCCGTAGCGCGGATCGAAGAAGCTGGAGTAGTCGACACCGACCTTCGTGTCGTCGGCGCTCTTGGTCTTCACGCCGTTGGCGGTCGTGGTGCCGTAGTTGTGGGAGCCGTAGAACTTGAGGGCGTCCTGGGGGCTGACCAGGGCGGCGACGAAGCTCGCGCCGATCGTGGTGCTCGTCGTGTTGCCCGAGTTGCCGGAGATGTCGACCGCGGTCTGGAGCGTCCATTTGCGGCGCATTGCGATGATCTGGGGGTCCTCGCCGCCGGCCGTCCAGGAGGCGGCGACCTTGTCGACGGTGGTCGTGACCGTGCCGTCCTGGCCGATGACCTCGAGCTTTCCGCCCGTGGAGGCGATCTTTCCGTCAATGCGGGTGCCACTGGCCAGCCGGACGGCTATCGGGCCGTCGGTGGTGATGGCGGTCACCTCGGACTGCTTGATTGAAATGTCGCCCGCGTAGGTGGTGCTGAGCGTGACGGTGCCGCCGGAGATTCCGGACACCTTGCCGACGAGGCGGGCGCCGTCCTTGGTTTCGACGATGTCCGCGCGCGCGACGCTTGCCAGGGCCGCGGCACACAGGAACGCCGTGACGATGTGTTTCTTGATGGGTTGCATGGGATTGATCGCTGCCAGATAAGCAAATCACTGAAGATTCGCGAGCGTTGGTTGAAGATTGGCACATTTTTGAGAGCTGGACAGAAGGGCGGGGCGGCCCTTGCTTGGGCCGGACTTCGCCATGCCGACCACACGCCTCACGCACCGCCCCATGATCGTCGCCGACCGGTGGAGCGACTATCAGGTTCTGGATTGCGGCGATGGGATGAAGCAGGAGCGCTGGGGCCCGCATACGCTGGTGAGGCCCGATCCGCAGATCGTCTGGCCGAGGCACGGCCGCGCCCAGGGTGCGGCGTGGGAGAATTGGGACGGGTTCTACCATCGCAGCGAGACGGGAGGGGGCCGCTGGGAATTTCGTAAGCCACTGCCGGAACACTGGACGATCGGCTACGAGCCGCTGAAGCTGAACTTCAAGATCCGTCCGACCGGTTTCAAGCACACGGGGCTGTTTCCCGAGCAGGCGGTGAACTGGGACTGGTTCAGCGGACTGATTCGCGGCGCGGGCCGGGAGGTCTCCGTGCTGAATCTTTTTGGATACACCGGGGCGGCGAGCTGCGCGGCGGCGCGCGCGGGGGCCGCGGTCTGCCACGTGGATGCGGCGGAGGGCATGGTGAAATGGTGCAGGGAGAACGCCGGTCTGAGCGGCCTGGCCGACGCACCGATCCGGTACATCGTGGACGACTGCCTGAAATTCGTCCGCCGCGAGGCGCGGCGCGGGAGAAAGTACGATGCGGTGATCATGGATCCCCCCACGTATGGCCGCGGCAGTTCCGGTGAAATGTGGAAGCTCGAGGACAGCCTGTGGGAGTTGCTCGTTGCGTGCCGCGAGATCCTGTCGGACCGCCCGCTGTTTTTCCTGATCAACGCCTACACCGCGCGTCTGTCGCCGACGGTGGCTGGCAACCTGCTGACGGAGCTGTTCGCCAACGGCGGCGGTGAGTTGTCGGCGGGCGAAATCGGTCTCCCGATCAAGGCCGACGGGAAAATCCTCCCCTGCGGGATCTTCGCGCGGTGGGAGCGCGGCGGTTGAACCGTCTCGCGGTCGGCCCGACCCGGCGGCGGTAGGCTACCGTGCGTTTGCCGCTTTCCTGAACGTCCGCGCCGTCAGCACCATCGCGAGCGCGATGAAGACCGCGGCTTCGAAGAAGGCGATGCCGGGAATGTGCCAGGAGCGCCGATGCGCCACGGCCCAGCCGAAACTCCAGGCGCCGATCAGCGGGCCCGGGATGCCCGCCAGGCTCGACAGCCCCGAAAAGATGCCCTGCACGCCGCCCTGTTCGTTGGCCGGCACCTGCTTCGAAAGAAACGACTGCATCGCCGGCCCGGCAATGCCGCCAAACGAGCCGAGGACGATGATGGCGTAGATCATCCAGCCCTTCGTCGCCAGGCCGTACGCGATGTACGAGGCGACCGAGATGGCAAAGCCGGCCAGCGCCGTCCGTTCGTCGCCGAAGCGCGCCACGATGCGTTTCACCAGACCTGCTTGCACGGCGCCCATCATGATGCCCGAGATGCCCAGCGACACACCCACCTCGATCGTGGTCCAGTGGAAGCGGTACCCCATGTACAGGACCCAGGTGGAAAACAGCATCATCTGCGCGAGCATCAGGATGAAATACGCGTCGGCCAGTCCCCGCGCCGCGGGGAACCGCTTGAGCGCCTTGAGCGCGCCGATGGGGTTCGCGCGCTTCCAGTCGAAGGCCCGGCGATTTTCCGGAGCAAGCGACTCGGGAAGCAGGAAAAAGCCGTACATCCAGTTCAGTCCGGCGCAGCCGGCCGCGAACCAGAAGGGAAGGCGGAGACTGATCGAGCCGAGCAGGCCGCCGACCATCGGACCAAACACGAAACCGATTCCGAAGGCCGCCCCCAGCAGGCCGTAGCTCTGGGCCCGCTTTTCGGGAGGCGTCACATCGGCAATGTAGGCGTTGGCCGTGGCCATGACTCCCGCCGTGAACCCCGAAATCATCCGGCCGATGAACAGCCAGGTCATGTTCGGAGCGTTCGCCATGATCAGGTAGTCGATGCTGGCGCCGGCCAGGGCGATCAGGATGACCTTGCGACGCCCCAGCCGGTCGGAGAGGGCCCCGAGGATCGGGGAGCCGATGAACTGTAGCAGGGCATAGACGCCGACCAGAATGCCGTAGGCGTGAGATCCCGCGTCGACGTGGCCGCCTTGGAATTGGGTCACCAGGTCCGGCAGCACGGGGATCAGCAGCCCGAAGCCGAGCACGGACAGCGTCATGGTGACGAAGATGAAGCCCACGGCGGGTCGACGGGCTTGCTGGATCGCGGTCATGAAGGCGGATCGTTTTGGGCCGGGGGTGACAAGTCCAGCCCGCTCTTCCTGCCGGGAATCTGCATAAGTTGGCCGCATGGTGTGCGGGCCTGCCACGAACGTCCCTGCACGCGCCAGACCTTGGAGAGCAGGCGCCTACGCATTCTTACCGGTTGCCTTGAGACGGTCGGGCTTTTCGTTAATCTTTAGCCGATTGCGAGCGGATTCCGTCCGCCCGGCGTTTGCCACCCCGAATCTCCAAACCCGATCCCACGCGTGTGCCGCCTCCCCAGGACAGATCTTCGATGGAAGCTCTTGGAAGGAAGGTTATTGGCGCTTTTAGCCGGTGAGGGGATGCCTCTGTGCCGATGAAATCGATCCTGATCATCGACGACGACCCGGGCGTGCTCGAAACCTACCAGATGGCCCTGGAGGCGGAAGGGTATCAGGTGTGGACAGCGGGGGACGGTGCCACGGGCATCGAACTCGCGCGGAAGGAGCTTCCGGATCTGATCCTGTCGGACATCCACATGCCGGGGACGGATGGCTGCTCCGTGCTCCAGGCGATTCGTTCGGATGCGACCCTGGGCAGCAGGCAGGTGGTGCTGATGACCGGCAATCCCATGCTTGTGACGCCCCGGTCGGGCATGGAAATGGGGGCGGATGATTTTCTCCTCAAGCCGTTCACGCTTCAGGAGCTGTTGCGCTGCATCCAGGCGCGCCTGCAGCGGGAGAAGATCCATTGGCGTGTCGAGGATCGGGTGATCGCGCAGCTGCGGTCGACGCTGGCCTCGACGCTTCCGCACGAATTCTTCACTCCCCTGGCGGGCGTGCTTGGCTTGGTCGACACGCTCAAGCACGACCTGGCGCGGCTCAAACCGGAGGAAGTGCAGGATCTGCTCGGCGAGATCGAAAAGTGTGGCTGGCGGCTGGAGCGCACGCTCAAGAATTTCCTGATGGCGCTCGAGGAGCCGCAACCCGGCGAGGAGGCTCCGATCCTTGAGCCTGGGGCCGTCCGCGACCTGGTGCACAACGCGGTCGCGGCGGTGGGACGGCAGACCGGGCGGCAGGCGGATATTCACGCGGAGGTCCAGCCGGTGGCGTTGCGGGGTTCGCCCGCCGACTTTGAGGTGGTGGTCGAGGAACTGATCACCAACGCATGCAACTTCTCCCGGCACGGGACGCCGATCGAGGTGAGCCTTACTGTGGAGGGAGCGCTGACCGTGAAGGACCACGGGCGCGGGATGACCGCCACGCAAATCGAGCGGCTGGGGGCCTTTCGCCAGTTTGACCGGGAGAAGTATGAGCAGCAGGGGCTCGGCCTCGGGCTGAGCCTCGTGCAGCGCCTCGCGTCGCGGTATCGGGCGCAATTTCACCTGGAGAGTGAGCCGGGCGCCGGCACGGTTGCCATGATCGCATGGCCGCTCGCGGGTGTCGCCGGCGCGGAGGCCCCGGCCCGCTGAACCGCCTGCAACGCCGCCGTCGCCCTCCGCCATGAACGCCCCGCCCCCTTCCGATGAGTCCGAGCGGTTGAAGGCGCTGGAGGCGTATGAAATCCTGGATACGCCCCCCGAGGCGCAGTTCGACGAACTGGCCGCGCTCGCCGCGGAGATCTGCGGCATGCCGATCGCGCTGGTGACCCTCGTCGACGCCGACCGGCAGTGGTTCAAGGCGCGGGTCGGATTCGACGTGTCGGAAACGCCGCGGGAGCACTCGTTCTGCGCGCACGCCTTCGCCGAGGAGGGCCTGCTGCTCGTTCCCGACGCCACCAAGGATGCACGATTTGCGGACAATCCGCTGGTGACGGGCGATCCGCACATCCGCTTCTATGCGGGCGCCCCGCTGGTCACCGAGTCGGGGCACACCCTCGGCACGCTTTGTGTGCTCGACCGCCGGCCCCGGGAGCTGCCGGAGCGAAACCAGGAGGCGCTTCGTGCGCTCGGGCGGCTTGCGATGGCCCGTCTGGAGCTGCGCCGGAAAGTGAGTCGCAGCGGTCGCATCGAGTCGGCGATCCAGGGCGTCACGGACCTGCTCCGGGGCTCCGAACGCCGGTTGCGCGAGGTCGAGACCGCGGCGCGGATGGCGGCGCGGCTGGCGCGGATCGGAGCCTGGGGCGTGGATCTGCCGTCGCTGCGAGTGCAGTGGTCCGACGAAGTCCGCTCGTTGTACGGGGTAGGCCCGGAATTCATACCCTCGCTCGAGGGCTGGCTCGCATCGTTTCCGGACGGCGACCGCGCGCGGCTCAGGCAGGCCTTCGACGCCTGCGCCGCCTCGGGCGAGCCCTTCGACCTGGAGGCCGGGATGAACTCCGCGCCGCGGGGGTCGTGCTGGGTGCGCGTCGTCGGCGAGGCCGTCCAGGCCGAGGACCGCAGGGTCGTGCAGATCCGCGGCGCGATCCAGGACATCACGGCGCAGAAGCGGGACGAGGACGACCGTCGCAGGCTTGGGGACAGCCTGGCGACCACCCTCGAAAGCATCACGGATGCCTTCATGACCATGGACCGCACCTGGCGGTTCACCTATCTCAATCGCGAGGCCGAGCGCGTGTTGCAGCGCTCCCGCGCCGATCTCCTGGGGCGGGTGATCTGGGACGAGTTCGCCCAGGCGCGGGGCAGTGTGTTCGAGAGCGAGTACGAACGGGCGCTCCGCGAGCGGGTGGCGGTATCGTTTGACGCGTTCTATGCGCCGCTGGCGACCTGGTTCTCGGTCCGCGCGTATCCCACGGAGGACGGACTTGCGGTCTATTTCCGCGACGTCACCCGCGAGCGCCAGGCGACGGAGGCGCTGCGCACGAGCGAGGGGCGGCTGAGGCTGCTCGCCCGCGCGACCAACGACGCGCTGTGGGAGCTGGACCCCCAGAGCGGCGAGCTGTGGTGGAACGACGGATACGAACGGAATTTCGGCCATCGCGCGGGCGCCGGGCCGGCCTCGATCTCGACCTGGGAGCGCCACGTGCATCCCGAGGACCTCGGGCGCGTGAAGGAGGGGCTGCGGGCGGTCCTCGCGGGTGGCGGTGAGGTGTGGACCTGCGAATACCGGTTTCGACGCAGCGACGGCGGCTACGCGTACGTGCTGGACCGCGGTTACGTGCTGCGCAACGCCGAGGGCGCGCCGGTCCGGGTCGTGGGCGGGCTCACGGACCTCACCGCACGGAAGTCCGCCGAGGAGGAGGCGCGACGGTCCACCGAGCGCCTCTCCCGCGTGGTCGAGATCCTGCAGGAGATGGCCAACCCCCATCTCGAACCGGGGGAGACGATGACGCTGATCGCCGCCCGGGCGCAGGAACTCTCCGGTGCGGACGGCGCCATGGTCCTGCTGGCCGAGGGCGACGACTTGGTTTGCACCGTAGCCACGGGACTCGCGGCCAACAGACAGGGCTGCCGGCTGCGACGCGGAAGAAGCCTGCCGTGGCTCGCGGTTCTGAGCGACTCGCCCACCGTGGCGGAGGATGTCGCAGCCGACGATCGAATCGGGGATCCCGGCTGGATGTTCGGCGACGTTCGGTCGATGGCCGCCGTGCCCTTTCGCGACGAGCGCGAGGCATGCGGGGTGCTCGTCCTGGGCGGGCGGAAGGACCAACTGTTCGGCCCCGCCGACGTGAGCAACCTGCAGATTCTCGTGGAGGCGTTCGGAGCCGTGGTGCAGCGCCAGCGACGGGCCGTCCAGCTGAGGGAGTCAGAGGCGCAATATCGCCTGCTGTTTGCGGGCAATCCCAATCCGATGTGGGTCTTCGACCGCGAATCCCTCCGCTTCGTCGCGGTGAACGAGGCGGCGGTGAAGGCATACGGATATTCCGAGGCGGATTTTCTGGGGATGTCCGTCCTGGAGGTCCTCGCGCCGGAAGTGCGCCAGTCGGTTTCCGAAGTGCTGCGTTCCGGCGAATACTCGGGCAAGTTCTCCGCCGCCGACCGACATGTCACCCGCGACGGACGGTTGCTCGACGTCGAGGAAGTGTCCGACGACATCGAGTTTCGCGGGCGGCGCTCGCGGATCGTGCTGGCGATGGACGTCACCAAGCGCGTCCGCGCGGAGCACGAGGCCGAGCGGGCCAACCGGGCGACGCGCATGCTCAGCCGCTGCAACGAGGCGTTGATCCGGGCGGACAGCGAGGAAGATCTGTTGTCCCGGATCTGCACGCTCGCGGTCGAGGTGGGGGACTACCGGATGGCGTGGGTGGGGTATGCCCAGGACGACGTGCAGCGCACCATTCTGCCGAAGGCGCACGCGGGCGAGGACCAGGGATACCTCGCGTCGATCCGGCTGAGCTGGGCGGACGACTCGCCCTCGGGTGCCGGCCCGGCTGCACGGGTTGTTCGGTCGGGCATTCCCGTGGTCGTGCCGGACATCGCGGTGGATCCCGGGTTTGTCATGAAGGAGGAGGCCCGCCAACGCGGTTTCCGGAGCGTGGTGTGCCTGCCGCTCAAAGACGGAGAGCGCACCTTTGGAATCCTGGTGCTCTACGTGAACGAGGCCAGGATCATCCCGGCGGAGGAGATGGTCCTGTTACGGGAGCTCGCGGACAACCTCGCCTACGGCATCCTGACGCTCCGCGCGCGAGAGGAACGCCGGCGCACGCACGACGCCGTGCTCGCCATGGCGAAGGGCGTGTCGGCGAGCACGGGTGTCGAATTTCTCGAGAGACTCACCTCCAGCATGGTGGAGGCGCTGGGTGCCGACGGTGCATTTGTCGCGGAACTGGTCGGGGCCGAGGGCCGCGCGGCGAGGACGCTGTGCGCCGTGGTGGATGGCCGGCGGGTCCCGGACTTCGAGTATGCGCTTGCGGGCACACCGTGCGGCCAGCTGCGCACGGCGGACCTTTGCGTCGTCGCGTCCGGAGTTCAGGCTCGCTACCCGGACGTGGAGCTCCACGCGCGCCTCGGCATCGAGGCGTACGTGGGGGTGCGCCTGGCGACCGCCTCGGGGAACCTGCTCGGGCTGATGTTCGTGCTGTTCCGCCGCCCGCTCGCGCAGCAGGACTTCGTGGTATCCACGATGAGGATATTCGCGTCGCGCGTGGCGGCGGAGATGGAGCGGCAGAGCGCCGACGCGAAGACCCGCGAACAGGCCGCGCTGCTCGACAAGGCCCAGGACGCGATCGTCGTCCGCGATCTCGACCACCGCATCGGCTACTGGAACAGGAGCGCCGAGCGCCTCTACGGGTGGACGGCGGGGGAGGTTCTCGGCCGTTCGATCCGCGAACTGATCTATGCGGAGCCGTCGGCGTTCGACCGGGCCTTCGACCGGGTGATGTCGGACGGAGAATGGGTCGGTGAAATCAGGCAGGTGTGCCGCGACGGCCGGGTGGTCGCAGTCGAAGGACACTGGACGTTGGTGCGCGACGAGGCCGGCAAGCCCGTGTCGATCCTCGCGATCAACACGGACATCACCGAGCGCAAGAAACTCGAGGAGCAGTTCCTTCGCGCGCAGCGCATGGAGAGCCTGGGAACGCTTGCCGGCGGAATCGCCCACGACCTGAACAATCTTCTCGCCCCGATCACGATGGGCGTGGGCCTGCTCAAGCGCATGGAGCTCCCGCCGAAGGGGGTGAGTGTCGTGGAGAACATCGAGCGAAGCGCCGGACGGGGCGCCGACCTGGTGCGGCAGGTCCTTTCGTTTGCACGCGGGGTCGACGGCGTGCGCCTCCCGGTTGCGCTCCAGCGGATCGTCGAGGAGGTGGCGACGATCGCGCGGACCACGTTCCCGAAGAACATCGTGATCGAGACCTCCGTGGCGCCGGGCACCGCCCACATCCTGGCAGAGCCCACCCAGGTCAACCAGGTGTTCCTGAACCTCTGCCTGAATGCCAGGGATGCGATGCCCTCCGGCGGGCGCCTGACCCTCAGCGCCGAGAACGTGCTCATCGACCGACAGTTCGCGGTCATGACGGGCGGTATCCAGCCTGGCCGCTACGTGGTCGCACGGGTGGCCGACACGGGCACGGGAATCCCCGCGGGTGTGCTGGACCGGATCTTCGAGCCGTTCTTCACCACCAAGGAGCTGGGCAAGGGCACGGGCCTCGGACTGTCGACGGCCCTGGGCATCGTGCGAAGTCACGGGGGATTCGTCGATGTTCGCAGCGAGCAGGGGGCTGGCAGCACGTTCCTGGTCTATCTTCCCGCCCATGAAAGCACGGCCCCGGCCGAATCCGACGAGCGGAGGTCGGCGCCGCTCCCGCGCGGATCGGGCGAGCTCGTGCTGGTCGTGGACGATGAGGTCGCGATCCGCGACATCACCCGCCACACGCTCGAGTCGTTTGGCTATCGCGTGCTCCTGGCCGAGGACGGCGCGCAGGCTGTCAGCGTGTATGCGGAGCGCAGGGACGAGATCGCGCTGGTGGTGACAGACATGATGATGCCGGTGATGGATGGCGTGGCGCTCGCGGTCGCGCTCCGCCGGCTCGATCCGGGCGTGCGCGTCGTGGGGATGAGCGGGCTCGGGGACGCCGCCCAGATGGCTCGCGCGACCGAGGCGGGCGTGAGGCATTTCATACCCAAACCATTCTCGGCCGAGAGTGTGCTGAGGATTCTCCGGGCGGTTCTCTCCGAGGATGCTGGAAACTCGGCGGAGGGCTCCCACATCTGACCGCACCGGCGCCGCATGAACACCACGACCCCATCTCCTTCGAAGTCGTCCGCCCGTTCCCGACCGCTGGGCCTGACCCTGGCGGCGACCGCGGGCGGTTATGCCCTTGCGTGGATTGCCGCGGCGGAACTCTGCGCGCGTATCGCGCCGGTGGCACCGCGGGCGCGGGATTTCCTCGAAGGCGGTGCGGCGCCCGTGTTCTGGACGGGTGCCGTGGTGATCGTGGCCGCCGCAGCCGCCTGGCATCTTGCGCGCGCCGCCAGGCGCAGTCCGGCGCCGATGCGTGGAGTGGCGGGCCTGACCGCGCTTCCCAGTGGCGAGGCGGTGCTGGTGGTCGACGAGGTGGGCCTGGTCGCGGCCCTGAATGAATCGGCGGAGCGCATGTTCGGTTGCGCGGGCGAAGCCGGGGTGGGGCGCCGGCTCACGTCGTTTCTCGACGGGAGCCTCGAGCAGCCCGGCGGAGGACTCGTGCGCGCGGATGGATTCCGGGATGACGGCGCGGTCTTCCCTGCTGAGGTCTCGGTGTCGCAGCTGGGCGGCGGTTTGCGCATGGTGGTCGTGCGCGACATCGCGCGCCGCATCGCGCACGAGGTTGAGATCGAACGCCTCAGGCGCCTGTACGCGGCGCTCAGCCAGATCAACCAGGCGATCGTGATGACCCACGACCGCGACGAACTCTTTTCCAGGGTCTGCCAGGTGCTCTCGGAGTACGGTGGATTCCGCATGGCATGGATCGGATGGCACGATCCGGACAGCCATGCCCTTTGCCCGGTCGCGTCGTGGGGAGACCGCGAGGGATACCTGAAACAGGTCACGATCTATGTCGACGAGCGTCCGGAGGGGCAGGGACCGACGGGCATCGCCTTCCGGGAAGATCGGCCCTACGTCTGCAACGACCTGCTCGAGGATCCCGCCACGCTCCCTTTCCGAGTGCATTCGCTGCGCCAGGGGTTCCGCTCGTCCGCTGCATTTCCCATCCGGATACAGGGCGTGCCGGTCGCGACGTTGACGGTGTACGCAGACGAGGCGGGTTGTTTTCAGGACAGGGAGGTCGCCATCCTCACCGAGGCGGCGTTCGACATCTCCTTCGCGCTTGATGCCATCAAGGTCGAGGGGGAGCGCCGCACGGCCGAGGCCGCCGCGCGCAGCGAAAAGCTGTTTTCCGACTCGATCATCGAGAGCATGCCCGGGATCCTGTATTTCTACGACGAACAGGGGCGCTTCCTTCGCTGGAATCGAAATTTCGAGGAAGTGTCCGGCTACACCGCCAGCGAGATCGGCCGGATGCATCCGCTGGATTTTTTCGCCGAGGCGGACCGCGGCGCGCTCGTCGAGCGCATCTCGCAGGTGTTCGACCGCGGCGAGTCGTCCGTGGAGGCGCCCTTCCTCTCGAAGGACGGGCGCAGAACGCCGTATTATTTCACCGGCCGGCGTCTCGATTACCAGGGGCGGCGCTGCCTCGTGGGGGTCGGGATCGACATCTCGGAACGAAAGCGTGCCGAGGCTGCGCTTCGGGAACTCGCCTCGACGCTCGAACACCGTGTCGCCGAGCGCACCGCCGAGCTCGAGGCCGCGCTCGTCAGGGCCGAGGCGGCGGATCGCCTCAAGTCGAGCTTTCTCGCGACGATGTCCCACGAGCTCCGCACGCCGCTCAACTCGATCATCGGGTTCACCGGCATCGTGCTCCGCGGCATGGCCGGCCCGCTCAATCCGGAACAGGCCAAGCAGCTCTCGATGGTGCGCGCGAGTGCGCGCCACCTGCTCGAGCTGATCAACGACGTGCTGGACCTCTCCAAGATCGAGGCGGGCCAGCTCACGGTCCACTCCGAGCCCTTCGACCTGCCGGCTTCGATCGAGCGCACGACCGCCCTCGTGAAACCCCTGGCGGAAAAGAAGGGGCTCGGCCTGTCGGTTGCCGTGCGTCCCGGCGTGGGCGAGATCGTCAGCGACCGTCGGCGCGTCGAGCAGATCCTGCTCAACCTGCTGAACAACGCCGTGAAGTTTACGCAGGCCGGGGAGGTGAGCCTCTCGGCCGAGCTGGTTCCGGGCGCCCGCAATGGAACCGGCGGACCGGCGCACGACGCCGTCAGGCTGCGCGTGGCCGACACGGGCATCGGCATCAAGCCCGAGGACCTCGAGGCCCTGTTCAAGCCGTTCCGCCAGATCGACACCGGCCTCTCCCGCGAGCACGAGGGCACCGGCCTCGGACTGGCCATCTGCCGCCGCCTGGCGGGACTGCTCGGAGGCGAGATTTCAGTCGAAAGTCAGTGGTCACGGGGAAGCGTCTTCACAGTCGACCTCCCCCTCAAACATCGGATCGACCCATGAGCCATACCATCCTGCTGATCGAGGACAACGAACAGAACCGCTACCTCGCCACCTTCATGCTCGAACAGAGCGGCTACCGCGTGGTCCAGGCGGACGACGGCATCCGCGGCATCCAGGAGGCGGAACGCCTGGGCCCGGACCTCATCCTCCTCGACATCCAGCTGCCCAAGATGGACGGCTATGCCGTCGCCCAGGCCCTGCGCGCAATCCCTTTGCTCCGGGCTACGCCGATCATCGCCGTGACCTCGTATGCCATGGTCGGCGACCGCGAGAAATCACTCGCCGCGGGCTGCAACGGATACATCGAGAAACCCATCAACCCCGACACCTTCGTGGACGAGATCTCCCGGTTCCTGGGCGGCGCACCGAAGACGGAGGACCTTTCATGACTCGAGTGCTCATCGTGGACGACAAGGAGGACAACCTCTACTACCTGCGCGCGCTGCTGGAGGGCTCGGGGTTCGAGGTCGACGTGGCCCGGCACGGCGCGGAGGCCCTCGTGAAGGGGAGGGCCCGGGTCCCCGGCCTGGTTGTATCCGATCTGCTGATGCCCGTGATGGACGGCTACACCCTGCTGCGCCACTGGCGTGCGGATCCTCTTCTCAGGCCGGTCCCCTTCGTCGTCTATACCGCGACCTACACCGAGCCCCAGGACGAACAGCTGGCCATGAGCCTGGGCGCCGACGCCTTCATCCTGAAACCCGCCGAACCCGAGGATTTCCTCGCCCGCATTCGCGACGTGCAATCCCGTGCGGCGAAGCCCCTGGAGGAGCCGCCCAGCCCGCCGACGGGCGACAACAGCGAACTGCTCAAGGTCTACAGCCAGACGCTCATCCGAAAACTGGAGGGAAAGACCATCCAGCTGGAGGACGCCAACCGAGCCCTCCAGCGCGACATCGGCGACCGGAAGACGGCTGAGATCTCACTTCGCGAGACGGAGCAGCGGTTCCGGATGCTCGCGGAAAACATCAACGAGGTGTTCTGGATCACCGATCCGGAAGCGGACCGGATCACCTACATCAGCCCCGCCTTCGAAAAGATCTGGGGACGCCCTGCCTCCGATTTTCTCGCGAAGCGCTCGACCTTCCTCGAATCGATCCATCCGGAGGATCGGCCGCGCATGGCATCGGTCGCCGCCTGCCAGGGCGCCGCGGGTTACGATGAGATCTATCGAATCGTCCGCCCCGACGGCACCGCGCGGTGGATCCGCGATCGTGCATCGCCCGTGCATGACGAAGCCCGTGGAAAACGCTGGATCGTGGGCACGTCCGAGGACATCACCGAGCGCCGCCTTGCCGAGGACCGGATCAAGGAGCAGGCCACGCTCCTGGACCGGGCGCACGACGCGATCTTCGTGAAGGACCTCGACGATCACATCGTCTATTGGAACAAGGGCGCCGAACGCACCTACGGCTGGACCTCCGACGAGGCCGTCGGCCGGTCCTCCCGAGAACTCCTGTATCGCGATTCCTCCCGCTTCGACCAGGTGCAGTCCGAGTTTCTCGACCGCGGGGAATGGCACGGCGAAATCGTGAAACACACCAAGGACGGGCGCCCGATCGTCGTCGACGTCAGCTGGACGCTCGTTCGCGACGACCAGGGGCGCCCCAAGGCGGTGCTCGCGATCGACGCCGACATCACCGAGCAGAAACGCCTCCAGGAGCAGTTCCTGCGCGCCCAGCGCATGGAGAGCATCGGCACGCTCGCCGGCGGCATCGCTCACGACCTGAACAACATCCTGGCTCCGATCCTCATGGGCATCGAGCTGCTCAAGGACCTCGCCACGGACGAGGGCGCCCGGCATGTCGTCGACACCATCGAACGAAGTGCGCGCCGCGGCTCGGACCTCGTGAAGCAGGTGCTCTCTTTCGCCCGCGGTGTCGAGGGTGCAAAGGTCTCGGTGCGGCTGGGGGAGATCGTGCGCGACGTCGAGGCGATCGTCCGGAACACGTTCCCGAAAAATGTCCTGCTGCGCTCCTCGATTCCCGACGACCTCTGGCCTGTGCTCGGGGATCCGACCCAGATCAACCAGGTGCTGCTCAATCTGTGCGTCAACGCGCGCGACGCGATGCCTCGCGGCGGTCATCTGACGCTGAAGGCCTCGAATGCAACGGTCGGTGCCGGAAAATCCGGCGCCCGCCAGGCGCTGGCGGCCGGGCCTTACGTGGTCGTGGAAGTCGAGGACACCGGATGCGGCATGCCCCCGGACGTCGTTGACCGCATTTTCGAACCGTTCTTCACGACCAAGGACCTGGGCAAGGGCACGGGCCTCGGTCTTTCGACGGTCATGGGTATCGTGCGCAGTCATGGCGGGACGGTCGAGGTGCGCAGCGAACCCGGGGTCGGCAGCGTATTCACCATTTACCTTCGCGCTCAGGACGGCCCGGCGACTTTCGCCGATCCCGACGTCGGCGGGGAACGGCTCCCGCGCGGAAACGGCGAGCTCGTCATGCTCGTGGAGGACGAGGCCTCGATCCGGGACATCACCCGAAAGACGCTCGAGTCGTACGGCTACCGGGTCGTCACGGCAGCCGACGGCGCCCAGGCGGTGGGATTGTACGCGCTGCACCGGGAGCAGATCGCCGTGGTGTTGACCGACATGAGCATGCCCGTGATGGACGGCCCCGCCCTCATCTCGGCCCTTCGTCGCATCAACCCGCGGCTACCCATCATCGCGGCGAGCGGTCTCAACGCGCACGGCGATGTCGAGCGCGCCTCGGCGGCAGGAGCGCGGCATTTTCTTGCCAAGCCTTGCTCGACCGAGGCGGTTCTCTCGAAACTGAAGGCCGTGCTCGTCGAGCGCGCACACGAGTCCGCCACGCGTCCGCCGTTCTGAACGTCGGTGCCTGCGACCTCGCCCGTGAGTCGTGGTAGTCGCCAGTACCCGGCTCCGGCGTTGTGCCTCTGCCCTGATCCGGATTCAGCCTAAAGGCCGCGATTGAACCACAGAGCAGAGAACATGGAGAAATGCAGGTGGGCGGGGATTTTGTATCGAATCTCTTTCACCTCCGAGGTGAGCGCTGATTCCGCCCCTTGCTTGGATTTCAGCCTCTGTGATCTCTGTGTCTTGTGGTTCAAGTGCGGTTTGGGGTCATTTAGGTTCAGTCGCTTCGTTCCCTTCGTTGGCTTCTGTTCCCTGAGCCATTCAGGTTCAAAGCGGCATCTCGAGCAGCAGGTGCACAAATTCGGAGCCGGGATTCACCCGGCCGATGCTCCCGTTCGAAATGTGGCCAAAGCCCACGGCGAGGCGCCTGCCCGACCGGAGCCGGTAGCTGAGCTCGACGCTCGAGCGAAATTCCACCTTCGCCCCGAGGTCGATCCGATGGTCCGCGCGAAAATATCCGGGGCCGAATGACAGTCCGAACTCCCAGCGGTCGGCGAACGGCAGTCCATAGTAGCCGCCCACACCCGCAAAATACGCCCCATGGGTGTCGGTGCTGTACGAGACCCAGCCACGAAGCGTCCTCCACACCGGCGTGCTTCTCCACTCGATCGTCGCCCCGCTCAGCCGGTGAAACCGAAGCACATTGGTCACCGCATAACCCGCCGCCAAAAGCGGGCGATCGGTCGTCGATTCCGCGGATTCCGCCCGCAACGACATCAGCCCCAAGGCCAATCCCGCTAAGCACAACCTGAACAAAACCAGAGTCTTGTGTCCGAAATGAGCGTCGGATTTCATAGCAAATCCTTTTGAATGATTGTTAACGCATATACGGAAGTGTCAACCTGGGTGAATTTCGCAGAAACGCGTAGCGTCGGACGCCCTGCGCCGAGTCGGGGGCCGCGGTGTGAATCCGGCCGCGCCGCCCTTCGGGGCAGGATTCAGCCAGAAAACGCAGTTAACAAGGGAACGAAGATAACAAAGAAGGCCAAGCCAAGCGATTACACGATCTCACCGAAGCAAATGCCATCCGCTGCGCGATCCGACCCGATATGGCATCACGCGGGCGTCTGCGGCGATGCCACCTCGATCGTCGGTTCAACCTCCACCGGGAAGCGCACGGAGCGCGCGATGACGCAGAATTGGTGCGCCTGCTCGTGGAGCGTTCCGGCCTTCGCGGTCGCGCCCGCCTCGAGGATGGTGACCCTGGGCCGCAGCACCACACGCGTAAACTGGCCGGCGCCGTCCGGCCCTTCCTCCATCGTCCCGGACGCCTCGTCGGTGTACGCGGAAACCGTGACTCCGTTGACGGCGCACAGGTGGAGGTACCAGAGCATGTGACAACCCGACAGGGAGGAGACGAGCAGCTCCTCGGGATTGTACCGGGACGGATCGCCGAAAAAACTTGGGTCGCTCGAGCAGGCAAGGGAGGGCTTGCCGGCGGCCTGGACGACGTGGTCGCGGCGGTAGCCGCGGTAGCTCCGGGTGCCGTCGCCGGTGTTACCCGTCCAGCGGACAATCAGGTTGTAGGTGTGGATTTTCATGGATGGGTGGTGGGCTGGCCGGCCTGCGGGATGCGCGGGAATCAGGAATCAGGATACGGCGCATCCGTCCTCCGCGGCCAGGGTCAAGTGCGGTCCTCCCGCGTGCGCTCGGGGTCCGATGCGCCGCGTCGCGAAAAATTAGCATTGGGAAAGTCGCGGGGAGGGAAGGGTTTGGCGCTCGATCGTCTCCGGCATTTGCGAATCGCCGCGAACGGCGAATGGTTACGGATGCCCAAGGATCCCGCTCCGGCCTCACAGGAGGCCCACCACGAGGCGTTTTCGCTACCCCTCTTCACGATCACGATGCTCGCGTCGCTCGCGGGACTTGCCGCGCTTCTGCGTCTGGCAGCACCGGGTTTCTGGACCGGTCAGTTCCTTTCCACGTGGGAAAAGGCGGCCGTGGCCTTCGTTGTGGTCAGCCTGGCGAACGGGTTCGTCGAATTCTTCTTCCACCGCTACGTCCTGCACACCTCCGCGGTGCCCTTCCTGCGCCGGCTCTACCGGCAGCACACGCTTCACCACGCCCTCACGCGCATCGGAAGGCGCCGGTCCCGCGACGGTCGCGGGGTGCTTTGCATCGAGAATAAATTTCCGATCGTGGAGCCGGAGCAGGGCGAGGCCTCCTTCTTCCCCTGGTATTCGATGGCCGTGTTTGCCGCCCTTGCCACGCCTGTGCTCGCGCTGATGCAGTGGCTGCTGCCCTCGTTCCCCTGGTTCTTCTCGGGTTACCTCGCGCTCGCCGTGTCGCTGTCGCTCTACGAGGTGCTGCATGCGATCAACCACTGGCCCTTCGAGGTCTGGGATCCGCTCATCGCGCATCCGCGCTGGGGCTGGTTTTGGCGCCCGGTTTATGCCTTCCACCTTCGCCACCACGCCGTGATCGACTGCAACGAGTCGATCTCGGGATTCTTCGGACTGCCCGTGGCCGACTGGGTCTTCGGCACCTGCGTCATCCCGCGGACGGTGTACGCCGACGGCGAGGATTGGAGTCCGGAAAAATTCAACAGCCCGCAGCCTGTCTGGATTATCCGCCAGCTTGACTCGCTTGCGCGGAACTCGGTGCGCACGCGCCGCGATGCGGCGTCGTCGAGGGCTGAGGTTCCGGTTCGCGCACTCACGCGTGGTGAACGGATCGCGGCGTGGATCTCTCACGGCGCTGGACTGGCGATCGCGGTCGCGGGCCTGGCGCTCCTGATCGTGTTTGCGAGCCTGCGTGGCAGCGCCTGGCACGTGGTCAGTTTCACAGTCTTCGGCGTCACCCTGCTGGCGATGTCCGCGGTGTCCACTTTGTATCACGCCCGCCGCTCGGACGCGGCGAAGCGCCGCCTGCGCCGGCTGGGCCAGGCCGGGGCCATCCTGCTCATCGCAGGGACGTTTACGCCGATCCTGCTCACGACCCTTCGCGGGCCCTGGGGCTGGAGCCTGTTCGGAGTGATCTGGGGGTTGTGTGGAATCGGTGCGGCGCTCCACGTGATTTTTGGCGGGCGCGTCAGCGTGACCTCCGGCCTGGCGAGCCTTCTGGTCGCCTGGCTTCTGGTGTTTGCGCTCGGGCCGGTGATCACGGCGCTGCCGGCTGGCGCGCTCTGGCTGCTGCTCGCGGGTGGGTTGTGCTACCTGCTGGGCGTGGGGCTCTACCGTCTCCGCCGCCTCCCGTACCGGCAGGCCGCATGGCAGGGACTGGCTGCGGGCGGCGCGGTGTGCCACGTGCTCGCCATGCTGCTGTTCGTGCTGCCCCACGCCGCCTGAGGCGTGGGCGTCTCCGCGTTGGGGATACAAAAAAACCGGCCGGAAATTCCGGCCGGTCTTGAAAAGGAAGCGCTGGCACCTGGCTCAGAGCTCGTACGGGGCGAGCATCTTGTCGACGCGCTGCTTGTCGAGGTGGGCCATGACGGGCAGGCCGTTCTCGAAGGGCATCGCGACTTCGCCCTGGATCAGGGGCTGGGCGTAGCGGACGAACTGGTAGTTCATCGAGACGCCGTCCTCGTTGATCCACTCGCGGGGAAGCTTCTTCACGCCGTTGGCGATCTCGGCGAGGGGGGCGAGGCCGGTCTCGCAGGAATAGTGGTCGGTGTTGCCGCGCACGAGCGTGACCATCTTGTCGGTCTCGGCCTCGAGGACGGCGGCGCGCACGGCGGCCTGGCCGGCGAGGAAGGCCTCGTCGTTGTCGGCCTTGGATGAGCAGTGGGCGGCGGCGCGCTGGGCCATGCCGAGGCTCACCACGCGGGCCTTGATCCCCGGGAGGTGCTGCTCGACCAGACCCTGCAGGTAGGAGCCGGCTCCGCCGAGCTGGGCGTGCCCGAAGGCGTCGGTCTTGGTGCTGGCGGCGATGTAGTTGCCATCGGCGTCGACCAGGCCCTCGCCCACGACGATCGAGCAGAACTTCTCACGGGCCAGGACGCGCTTCACCTCGGCGACGAACTTCTCGACGGAGAAGGCCACCTCGGGAAGGAAGATCAGGTGCGGGGGATCGTTCGGATGGTCGCGGCGCTTCGCGAGCGCGGCGCCCGCGGCGATCCAGCCGGCGCTGCGGCCCATGACCTCGACGATCTGGACGAGGTCGTGCTGGCCCATGGCGGCATTATCGCAGGAGATTTCGCGGATCGTCGTGCAGATGTACTTGATCACGCTGCCGTAGCCCGGCGTGTGGTCGGTCACCGGCAGGTCGTTGTCGATCGTCTTCGGAATCCCGATGACGCGCAGGTCGTAGTTCTGCTGCTGGGCGAGCTTCGAGATCTTGTCCGCGGTGTCCTGCGAGTCGTTGCCGCCGGCGTAGAAGAAGTAGCGGATGTTGTGCGCCTTGAATACCTCGAGCACGCGGTCGAAGTCCTGCTGTTTCTTGAGCTTATAGCGGCAGGTGCCAAGGGCGGCACCGGGGGTGTGGCGAAGGGCGCGGATGGCCTGCTGGGACTCGGCCGCGAGGTCGATGAAGTCTTCCTGAAGGATGCCGAGCACGCCGTTGAGGCAGCCGTAGATCTCCTCGACGCAGGAGTGATTGAGAGCTTCGGTCACGACGCCGGCGACGCTGGCGTTGATGACCGAGGTGGGGCCGCCGGACTGGCCGACGAGGACATTTCCTACGAGTTCAGGCATGGTGTTACAGGGAAGAGAGGATTGAGACTGTAAAGAGGCAAGGAAGCGTCCCGCACGCCCGAGTGGCAAACCCAAATTTGAAGATCCGCGAGCGGGCGCCCTCGGAAAAGTCGCGGCGGAGTTCGACACGGAGCCCGCGCTGTCTTCCTTTCCCCGCGATGACACCCCCCTCGAACCAGCCCGCGGGCGGCGGCGGGCGACGCCAGTACCGCTATTACGACTTGGTGATGGCCGCGTTCGTCACCGTCCTTATTTGCTCCAACCTGATTGGGCCCGCCAAGGCCGCCCAGGTCACGCTCCCGCTGATCGGTCCGGTCACCTTTGGCGCCGGCGTCCTGTTTTTCCCGATATCGTACATCTTCGGCGACATCCTGACGGAGGTTTACGGCTACGCCTATTCGCGGCGGGTCATCTGGGCGGGGTTTGCCGGCCTGGCCTTTGCCTCGGTGATGGCGACCGTCATCGTCGCCCTGCCTCCCGCGCCGACCTGGAAGAACCAGGCGGTCTACGAGGCGGCCTTCGGCTCGACCTGGCGCATCGCGGCGGCCTCGCTCACAGCGTTCTTCTGCGGCGAGTTCGTGAATTCCTTCGTGCTGGCGAAGATGAAGATCATAACCGAGGGCCGTTACCTGTGGACGCGCACGATTGGGTCGACGATTTTCGGCGAGGGTGTGGACTCGTCCATCTTCTATCCGCTCGCGTTCTACCACAGCGGTCTGATTCCCGATGCGCTCCTGCCCAAGCTCATGCTCACGCAGTTCATCGCGAAGGTGGGCGTCGAGGTGGTGTTCACCCCCGTCACCTACGCGATCGTCGCGAGGCTGAAGCGCGTGGAGAACGAGGACTGGTACGACCGGGACACGGATTTCAATCCGTTCTCGCTCGAGACCCGGCGGTGAGTGTTGTGCGGCCTGTGGGGCCGCGCGGTCACAGCAGTTTGCCCGGCTTGTAGTCGGCGGAGCCCTTGTGGCGTCGCGCAATCGTGCGGGTCTCGTCCACGAAGGCGTCGACCTGGTCGGGTGCGGCGCCCACGAAGCGGTTGTTTTCCGAGAGGATCTTCTGGAGCTGTTTCTTGCCGAGTCCCACCCGCTTGTCGGAGGCCAGCCGGCCGATCAGGTCGGCGTCCCCGCCCGAGCGCAGGGCCTTCGCGGCGGCGAGCGCATGCTCCTTGATCGCCTCGTGGGCGGTCTCGCGGCCGGCGCCGTTTTTGACGGCCTCCATGAGGATCGTGGTGGTTGCGAGGAAGGGGAGGTTGCGCTCGTTCTCTGCGGCGACCGCCGCGGGGAAGACGTCCATCTGGCGCAGCACGGTCAGCAGCGTTTCGAGCAGGCCGTCGATCGCAAAGAAGGCGTCGGGCAGTGCGACGCGGCGCACCACCGAACAGGAGACATCGCCCTCGTTCCACTGGTGGCCGGCGAGTCCGGAGGTCATGGCGACATAGCCGTTGAGGATGGTCGCGAATCCGCAGATGCGCTCGCAGTTCCGGGCGTTCATCTTGTGGGGCATCGCGGACGAGCCGACCTGGCCCTCCTGGAAGCCTTCGGTGAGCAGGCCCTGCCCGGCCATCAGGCGCATCGTGGTGGCCAGGCTGGCCGAGGCGGCCGCGACCTGGAAGAGCGCGGAGACGACCTCGAAGTCGAGGCTGCGCGGATACACCTGGCCCACCGAGCCGAGCGAGGCATGGAAGCCGAGGTGGCGAAGGACGCGCGTCTCGAGCTGAGCCACCTTGTCCGCGCGGCCGCCCAGAAGCGTAAGCTGGTCGAGCTGGGTGCCGACCGCCCCCTTGAGTCCACGGACCGGATACCGGCGGAGCAGATCCTCGACGCGGCTGAAGGCCAGCAGCAGTTCCTGTCCGAACATGGCAAGCCGCTTGCCCAGGGTGGTCGGCTGCGCGGGCACATTGTGCGTGCGGCCCGTGATCATCAGGTCGCGGTGCGCCTCGGCCTGGCGGCCGAGCGCGTGCAGGGCGGCGGCGGCCTTGAACTGCACGAGCTGGAGTCCGCGGTGAATCTGGAGCTGCTCGACGTTTTCCGTGAGGTCGCGGCTGGTCAGGCCCAGGTGGATGAACTGGCGTTTCGCCAGCTCCGAAAACTCCTCGATGCGCGCCTTCACGTCGTGAAGCGTCACGCGCTCGCGGCGATCGATCGCGGCCAGGTCAACCTGCCCCTTCACGCGTTCGTAGTCCTTGATGGCCTCGCTCGGGATAGGCACGCCGAGCTCGCGCTGGGCCTTCATCACGGCGATCCAGAAATCGCGCTCGAGCAGGATGCGCCCGTGCTGGGACCAGATGCCTTTCATCGCCGGCGAGGCGTAGCGCTCGGCGAGGACGTTGGTGATCGGTTGCGCGGGCTGCTCGTTGGCGCCGGCGGACTTGGAGGCTGCGTTGAGGTCCTTCACGGGAAAGCGTTCCGTGTAAGCGTCGTGCCGGGGTTTGCCAACAGAATCCGTCGCACTGCGGCCGTTATGAACAAACGTCATTCCGACCTGCCTGGCCGGGGGTCATTTTTCACCCAGGCAGCGCACCACCATCTCGCGCAGGACCTCCTCCTCCTCGCCCGCGCGGCCGATGAGGGTTTCGAAGGCCTGCACGAACTCGCGCTGGTTGTCGATCAGCCGGCGCAGGGTGGGCAGGCGCCCGGATTGGGCAAGCTTGCCGAGGTACCAGGCGTTCTGGCTGAAGACGTTGAACGCGCTCTTCTCGCCGAGGGCAGCGCCAAAATGGTGGCCGAACGTACCCGCGCCGCGCTGCAGACCGTCGAGGCCGCGATTTCCCAGGCGCGCCTCGCCCGAATCGAGCAGAGCCCGGACCTGGAGCAGCAGGCGGTTGCGATTTTGGAGCGCAGACAGCAGCGGCCGGGCGTCGCCCCCGGTGAAGAAATGCCTGCGGAGCGCCTCCAGCGTCCACTTGAGGTCGCCGCTGAAGAAGGCCTCGGCCGTCTCGAAGAAATCGCCCTCCGCGACGTTTGCGGTGAGCTCGGCGACATGGGCCTCCGTCACGGGCGAACCCTCGCCCGCATAGGTGGCGAGCTTGCGCACCTCCTCGACGAGCAGGCGCGTGTTCGGCCCCACCTTTGCCAGGAGCAGCTCCGCGGCTGCCGGCTCGAGCGTCGATCCCAGCGCCGTGGCTTCCGCCCGGATCACGCCCGCCAGCGCCTCGGCCGCGCCGTCGCCGTCGCCGCCGAACAACGCAAAATCGCCCTCCTTTTCGCACCACTTCGGAAACGAGCGCCGACGATCGATGGGCGAGGCCGTGATGAGCACCGCGACCTCGTCGGGATTGATGCCCGACAGCAGGCGCTGCAGTTCCTCGACCTGCGTCAGCGTGCCCTCGGCCCGCCCGGTCACCGAGTCCGCCAGGAAACTCACGTCCTTCAGCCACACGACCCGTTTGCCCCCGAACATCGGCACGGTCTGCACCGCATCGCGAAACCGGTTCACGGCGGCCGTGACCTCCCCGATGTTTGAGGCGAAGCCGCTGACCACTTCGCGCGAGAATTCGTCCGCCCCGGCCTGGGCTGCGAGTTCCTCGAAGCGTCTGTGGCCGGCCCGGCCGACGAGGTAGTCGTCGGCTCCGCAGTAGAACGTGAACCGTGGGGCTTGCGCTGGCATCCGGCAGCCACGATGCGGTGCGACGACGCGTGAACAAGGCAGAAAACCCGCAGGACCGGATCCCCTTCGTCCGGAACGGGCTTATCTTGCCAAGGTCCGACACCGTCCCTCACTCTTCGCCCTCACTCACCTCCGACTTCCGCCACGATGGATTCCGTTCCCGCCTCCCCGCAGAACGCCAGGCCCGATTCCGGGTCCGGCTGGAGAATCGACCTGCTGGTGCTCACCGCGCTTTTCGGATTGCTGATCTTTTTTGTCCTCGGAAGCCATCCGCTGTCCAATCCCGACGAGGGTCGGTACGCGGAGATTCCGCGCGAGATGATCGCGTCGGGCGACTGGGTGCTCCCGCATCTGGACGGGGTCATCTATTTTGAGAAGCCCCCGCTGGTGTACTGGTGCACCGCCGTGGCGTTCAAGGCCTTTGGATACAACGAGTGGGCGGCCCGGAGCGTGCCTGCGCTCTTTGCCCTGGCCGGGATCCTCATGACCTATGCCGCCACCCGCGCGATCTACGGCCGCCGGGCCGGTCTGGCCGCCGCCGTGATCCTCGGCACGTCGCTTCTGTACTACGGCCTCTCGCGCCTGCTCCTGCTGGACATGGTCGTATCGGTGCTGCTGTCGGCGACGCTCTATTTCTTCATTCTCGCGATGCGGGAACCCCCCGGGGGAACGCGGCGCGCCCTGTTCTACGGCATGTACGTGAGCGCCGCCCTCGCCACGCTCGCGAAGGGCCTGATCGGCTTCCTGCTTCCCGGTGCGGTGATGTTCCTGTGGCTGCTGGTGTTCAACCAGTGGCGGCGCCTGCGCCCTCAGTACCTGTTCACCGGCCTGCTGCTGTTTTTCGCGATCGCGCTGCCTTGGCATATTCTCGCGGCGGAGCGTAACTCCCAATGGGCCTGGTTCTACCTGTACCAGGAACACTGGCTCCGGTTCACCACGAAGATGCACGGCCGCTATGGCCCGTGGTGGTATTTCATCCCTGTCGTGCTCGCGGGCTTCTTCCCCTGGATCGGCTACGGGTTTTCCGCGGCGCGCGACTGTCTGCGCGGGGCCTGGGCGCGGCGGCGTGAGGAGGTTGACACCTGGTTCTTCGTCTTCTGGGCCGCCTTCATCTTCCTGTTCTTCAGCGACTCCGACTCGAAGCTGATCCCCTACATTCTGCCCGTATTCCCCGCCATGGCCACCCTTGTGGGCGCGTGGATCGTGCGCGTGCTTGAGCAGGGGCGAGCCGAGCGCCTCAAGGCAGGCATGATCACTTATTTCGCCGGCTCCGCGATCTTCGCCACCGCCGCCGTGGTGATCATCGTCCATCCGCAGGTGATGCGCGAAAGCGAGCCGTTCGTGAACGCCCGTCCCTACCTCATCCTCTGCGCCGCCTCCCTCGTGCTCGGCATGATCGCCTGCCGCTGGGTCTGGCTCCGCCGCGGCCCGCGCGCCGGTCTCATCGCCCAGGCCGTCGCCACGGGCGTGTTCTTCTCCTGCGTCGCACTCACGTATCCGGAATTCCCGATGCGCGAGACGAAGGAACTCGCCGCCATCGTCAACGCCCGGGCCAAGCCGCAGGACCTCATTTACCACTACCACTGCTTTGCCCACGACTTCCTGTTCTACACCGGCCGCCTCGTCGGCACCGTCGATCACCTCGACGAGCTGGAGGTGCCGCACGACCCGAAGGCGCAGGCCAGCGGACGCTTCATCGACTTCGCCACATTCCTGAAGAAATGGGATGGACCCGTGCGCGTGTGGGCCATAGCCCGCAACGGCGATGACCTGCAGCAGCTCTTCTCGAATCCGGCGTTCCATTACCATTTGATCGGGTCAAACGACCGTTACACCCTGTTCAGCAACCGTCCCTGACATGTCCGCTCCCGCCAAACCGCTCCTGCCATTCACCCGACCCACGCTCGACGAGGAAACCATCGCCGGCGTGGCCGAGGTCCTGCGCTCCGGATGGATCACCTCCGGACCCCAGGTGAAGGCCTTCGAGGCTGCACTGTCCGAGTACTTCGGCGGGCGCCCCGTCCGCGTCTTCAACTCCGGCACCTGCACGATGGAGATCGCCCTGCGCATCGCGGGCGTCGGCCCGGGCGACGAGGTCATCACCACTCCGCTCAGCTGGGTGGCCACCAGCAATGTCGCCCTCGAGGTCGGCGCGCGCCCGGTGTTCGTCGATATCGACCCGGTCACACGCACCATCGATCTCGACCGCGTCGAGGCGGCGATCACGCCCGCCACCAAGGCCATCATTCCCGTCGACCTTGCCGGCCTGCCCGTCGACCGCGACCGCCTCTACGCCATCGCCAAACGCCACGGCCTGCGCGTGGTCGAGGACGCGGCCCAATCCATCGGCAGCACTTGGAAGGGCCGTCGAATCGGTTCCTTCGGCGATTTCACCTCCATCAGTTTCCACGCCAACAAGAACATCACCACGACGGAGGGCGGCTGCCTCGTGCTCAACGACGAGCGGGAGGCCCGCCTCGCGGAGCAATATCGTCTGCAGGGCGTTGTCCGCACCGGTTTCGACGGCATGGAAGTCGACGTGCTCGGCGGCAAGTTCAACATGACCGACGTGGCAGCCCGCATCGGGCTCGGCCAGCTGCCCCGGCTCGAGTCGTTCAACGAGCGCCGCCGCGCGCTCGCTCGCCTGTACTTCGAGCGTTTCACAGCCGCTGGAGCCGAGGCCCTCGGCCTGCGCCTTCCGGTCGCCGACTTCGTGCAAAGCAACTGGCACATGTTCCAGGTCATCCTACCCGAGGAGCGCCTGCGCGTGCCGCGCGCCGAGATCATGGCCGGCCTGCATGCCGCAGGCATCCTCACCGGCGTGCATTACCCGGCCATCCACCTGTTCGCCCTCTACCGGCGCCTCGGCTGGAAACCCGGCGATTTCCCCCACGCCGAATACGCTGGCCGCAACATCCTCACGCTCCCGCTCTTCCCGACCATGGCCGACGGCGACGTCGCGCGCGTGGTGGACACGCTCGTGGGTCTTCTCAAGGATCACGCCAAGCCATGAACGCCGCGCCCTCCGTTCAACTCTCCGTCGTCATCCCCGTCTATAACGAGGAACTCAACCTCCCCAGGCTCTTCGAGCAGCTGTATCCCGTCCTCGATTCGGTGGACCGCAGCTACGAGGTCATCTTCACCAACGACGGCAGCGCGGACCGTTCGCTCGAGCTGCTTCGCGCCCAGTACGCGCTCCGCCCCGAAGTCACCCGCATCATCGATTTCAACTCCAACTACGGGCAGCACATGGCGATCATGGCCGCCTTCGAGCGCGTCCGCGGCGAGGTGATCGTCACCCTCGACGCCGACCTTCAGAATCCTCCCGACCAGATCCCGCTGCTGCTCGCCCGCGTCGACGAGGGCTTCGACTACGTGGGTGGCTTCCGGCTCGAGCGTCGCGACTCGTTCTTTCGCAAGTACGCCTCCCGATTCGTCAACCTCGTCCGCAGCAAGACCACCAGCATCGAGATGACCGACCAGGGCTGCATGCTCCGCGCCTACCGCCGGCCCATCATCGACGCCATCGTCTCGAGCGGCGCCATCAACACCTTCATTCCCGCGCTCGCCTATAGCTTCGCCAGCAACCCCGGCGAGGTCGGCGTCCGCCACGAGGAGCGTCACGCAGGTGTCTCGAATTACTCGTTCTACAAACTAATCCGCCTCAATTTCGACCTCATCACCGGCTTCTCGCTCGCCCCGCTCCAGCTCTTCACGATGTTCGCCATCGCATGCTCGGTCGGCAGCTTCGCGCTGGTGATCGTGCTTGCCGCGCGACGCATTATCATCGGCCCGGAGGAAGGCGGCATCTTTACCCTCTTCGGCATCCTCTTCTTCCTGATCAGCGTGACCATGGTCGGCATCGGACTCATCGGCGAATACATCGGGCGCACCTACCAGGTCGTCCGCGCCCGCCAGCGGTACCACGTCCGCGAGATCATCGAGTCGCAGAAGTCCTGATACGTCGATGCCCAAGCCCCGCATTCTTTTCTTCGGCTACAGCGAGGTCGGCTACGAGTGCCTCGACCTGCTGCTCTCCCGGGGGGACAACGTCGTCGCGCTGATCACGCACACCGACAACCCCAACGAGAAGATCTGGTTCAAGACCCCCGCGGTCGCCGCCCGCGAGCACGGTGTGGCGGTGCACACGCCCGACGGGGTGAACACGCCCGAGTGGATCGCGCGCATCGCCGATCTCCAGCCGGACCTCATCCTGTCCGTCTATTACCGGAACATGATCAGCTCGAGGATCCTCGCGATCCCGCGGCTCGGCGCGTTCAACATGCACGGCTCCCTGCTGCCGCGCTACCGCGGCCGAGCGCCGATCAACTGGGCTGTGCTGCACGGCGAGAGCCGCATCGGCATGACCCTGCATCGCATGGTGAAGTCCGCGGACGCCGGCGCGATCGTCGACCAGGAAGGCGTCGAAATCGGCCCCCGTGACAGCGCCGAACAGGCCTTCCGCAAGGTGCTGCCCTGCGCACGCCGCGTGCTGGCGCGCCAGATCGACGCCCTGCTCGCCGGCACGGCCCGCGAAACGCCCCAGGACGAGTCGCTCGCCACCTATTTCGGCGGCCGCAAGCCCGAGGACGGCCGCATCGACTGGTCCTGGCCCTCCCAACGCATCTTCAATCTCATCCGGGCGGTCACCGATCCGTATCCCGGCGCGTTCTGCGACGTGGGCGGAGCCCGGTTGATGGTCTGGTGGGCGGAACCCGATTCTCCCGCCGCCTTGGGCCGTTCGGGTCGGCCCGGTCAGATCCTTTCGCTCGCCCCCCTCGTCGTCGCATCCGTCGACGGCGCGCTGGAGCTGACGCGCGTGGAGTGGCGCGGCGGACCTCCGCCCGCCCTGGAGGTCGGCGGGTTCTTGGCGTGACCCGCCCGGGATAATCCGCTTGCCTTCGGCTGAGTCCTTCCTCGTTTCAACCTTTCTCCTATGCCACTCCGCGTCCTCATCCTCGGTGCCAACGGCTTCATCGGCAGCGCGCTCACCCACGCCATTCTCAAGCAGACCGACTGGGAGGTCTATGGCATGGACGTCGGCGACCACAAGCTGGCCCACAGCCTCGGCAACCCCCGCTTCAAGTTCGTCGAGGGCGACATCACGATCTCCCGCGAATGGATCGAGTACCACGTCAAGAAGTGCGACGCCGTGCTCCCGCTGGTCGCCATCGCCAACCCCGCCCAGTACGTGAAGGATCCCCTGCGGGTGTTCGAACTCGATTTCGAGGCCAACCTGGACATCGTCCGCAAGTGCGTTAAGTACAAGAAGCGTATCATCTTCCCCTCTACGTCCGAGGTCTATGGCATGTGCCCGGATCCCGAGCTCAATGAGGAGACCAGCTCGATGGTCTACGGGCCGATCGAGAAGCAGCGCTGGATCTACGCCTGCTCGAAGCAGCTCCTCGACCGCGTCATTTACGCCTACGGCGTGCGCGACGGCGTCGACTACACGCTGTTCCGCCCCTTCAACTGGATCGGACCCCAGCTGGACAATGTCTTCGAGCCCAAGGAGGGCAGCTCGCGCCTCTTTACGCAGTTCATTTCCAACATCATTTTCAACAAGCCGATCCAACTCGTCGACGGCGGCAAGCAGAGCCGTTCGTTCACCTTCATCGACGACGGCGTGGACGCGTTGATCCGGATCATCGCCAACAAGGACGGCTGCGCCTCGCGGCAGATCTTCAACCTGGGCAATCCGAAGAACGAGGTCAGCGTCGCCGAGCTCGCCCGCATGATCATCGAGGCTTTCGACGACTTCCCCGAATACCGCGAGCGGGCCCGCGCCGCGAAGGTCGTGAAGGTGCCCTCGGGCAAGTATTTTGGAAAGTACTACCAGGACATCCAGAAACGCGTGCCCTCAATCGCCCTCGCGCGCAAGCGCCTCGGCTGGAAGCCCAAGGTCGACCTGAAGACCGCGCTGCGGCTCACCCTGGACTTCCATCTGGCCCAGAAGGATTATTCCCTCGAGTAAGCGATGTCCCTGCGGGTCGCGCTTAAGATCGACGTCGACACCGACCGCGGAACGCGGCTCGGCGTGCCGGCCATGGTGGAGGACTGCAGGGCGGTGAAGGCGCCCGCCTGTTTCCTGTTCTCGCTGGGCCCCGACCAGACTGGCCGCGCGATCACGCGCGTCTTCCGCCCCGGCTTCTTCAGCAAGGTCAGCCGCACAAGCGTGGTTGAACTCTACGGGATCAGGACGCTCCTGAACGGCACGCTCCTGCCCGCCCCGCACATCGGCCGGCGCAACGCGGAGGTCCTGCGCGCCGTGCAGCGCGCGGGCTTCGAGGTCGGTATCCATTGTTTCAATCACTACCGCTGGCAGGATTACGTCGTGAAACGTCCGCTTCCGTGGATACGCGGCGAGTTCGACGCGGCACGGGCCGAGTTCGAGCGGATCTTCGGGTGCCCGGCGGCAACCGCGGGAGCGCCCGGCTGGCAATGCAGTGCGCTCAGCCGCCAGGTCTACGACGAGTCTGGGCTTCTCTACTCGAGCGACAGCCGCGGCCAGACCCCGTACTTCCCCTCGGTCGACGGGCGCGTCTTCAAGACGCTGGAAATCCCGAGCACGCTCCCCACGCTCGACGAACTGATCGGCCGACCGGAATACCCCGATGCGCAGTTGGTGGAGCACTACGTGTCGCTTTTGCGGGAGGATCGCCTGAACGTCCTCACCGTGCATGCAGAAATCGAAGGCATGGGACGGCGTGGAATTTTTCAGCGCCTGCTGGCCGCCTTCCGCGACCGCGGAGCCGAATTCGTGCGCCTCGATGAAATGGCCCGCGACCTGCTCCGTGATCCTGGAACAATCAGTGTAAGTCCGCTGCGCCTGCTCCCGATCGACGGTCGATCGGGTCTTGTCGCGACCCAATCCGGAGTATCATGAGTCTTTCTCTGGACATCCTTTAATATACGAAAATGTAATATCTTGGGCGAATTTGCCGATCCTGTGAAAACTGGAATGGCCTCAATTTAAGCCTTGCTTGAGAAAATCCATTGCATCTACTGTACGCTTCTTCAGCCAACCTTGAACTTCCGATCTTTCGACGGGTAGTACTCGAAGATTGTCTTCGGAATTATGAATCAGACTAACACACCTATCACCTCCATGAAGCCTGCCATTCGAGTTCTTATCGCGATCGCCGCGACCGGCGTGTCGCTGAAGGCCGCGCCGTTTCTCGCCGTTGGCGATAGCGCTGAGCTTTTCCTGACCGGTACGACGGGAATCCGCGCTGACGACAACATCCTGCTCGCGAGCAACAAGACGAGCGATGTGATCTACAACGTCGCCCCCGGATTCGACTTCGTCTACGGGCACAACGCGCTGTACTCCGGTCACATTTACTATCAGGAGTCCTGGGACTTCTACAGCGACAACCACAAGCTGAACACCGACCTTTCGTCGGTCGGCCTTGATGGGAGCTACAACGACCAGAAGACCAAGGTGCACTACGCCGGCTCCTGGGCCCAGCTGGCCCAGAACACGGTCGACGTCCGTGCCAACAACTTGGTCCGTCGCGACGTGGGCAATGTCCTCCTCAATGGCGAGGTGTCCGTCACCGACAAGTCCAGCATCGCCGCCGGAGTGAATTACAACACGGTCGACTACAAGCGCGCCGGCTTCGACAGCTCCAAGATCACGGAAGTCCCCCTCGACTACTACTATGAGGTGACTCCGAAGACCGACCTCAGCGCCGGTCTCACCTTCCGCGACACCAAGCTCGACACCGGCATCGACTCGAAGGACTACTTCTACAACATCGGCGCCCGCGGTGAATTCACCCCGAAGCTGACCGGCACGGTGGCCGTCGGTTACACGGTTCGCGACCTTTCCGCCGGCCCGAGCCGCAACACCTTCGGTATCGATTCTTCGCTCGCCTACGCACTTGATGAAAAGACCAGCGTTCAGTTCGGCGTGACCAACGACTTCGGCGTCAGCGGCCAGGGCGACACCCAGCGCAACCTGACCGCCACCGTTGGCGTGCAGAGCAAGATCTCCCCGAACCTGAGCGTCGGCACGAACCTGACCTACCGCTCGATCCAGTACTTCGGTACGCTCGGTCGTTCGGACGATTACTTCGAGGGCTCGGTCAACGCGACCTACATCGTCAACGCGATCGTGAGCTTCACCGGCTCCTACACCTATCGCGACTACAGCACCAAGCTGGTTGACTCGAGCTTCACGAACAACGTGTTCGCGATCGCGGCCAACTTCCGCTACTAAGGAGCTGGAACTAGCCCGTCCGTCTTGATTTTTAGGAAACGGAAGGAGATCGTTTTCGGTCTTCTTCCGTTTTTTTTGCCTTCTGTGCTATGAGACTCTTCTTAAGTGCGTGCCTGTTTCTGTGCGTAATTCAGCTGACAAAAGCCGCCGACGGCGGCTCAGACAGTGGAAGTAACTCGGCTTCTTCCGCAGTTCCCTCCGGCAATTACAAGCTGCAACCTTCGGACCTCATCAAGGTTCAGGTCTATCAGGAGGACGACCTCACACGTGAGGTGCGTGTCTCGCAGGACAGCACGATCACGCTTCCGCTGATCGGGACCGTCGATGTCAGGGGCCTGTCCGTCCAACAAGCGGAGACGCTGATCCAGAATCTCTATGGCAAGGACTACCTGGTGAATCCGAGCGTGACGATCGTGATCAAGGAGTTTGCTCCCCGCACGGTCGACGTAGAGGGACAGGTCGGCAAGCCCGGCGCGATCGACTTTCCGCAGGAGCAGGGCATGACACTGGTCGGGGCGATTACGCGTGCGGGAGGCTTCACGCGCCTGGCCGACAAGACCAAGGTCATGCTCACGCGTCGCATGCCCGACGGGCAGCTCAAGACCTACAAGATCGACGCGACCGACATCATCGAGGGAAAGTCGCAGGATCTCTGGCCGCTTCAGGTCGACGATTCGATCTACGTGCCCGAGCGCATCCTCTGATGCCGAGCCCACGCCACCTTTAGCAGAGATTCGACGCAGTCGACACCAAGTCATGGAATCACCCGAGAAACAGCAGACACCTTCGAAGTCGTCCAATTACGGCGGATACGCCGGATATGGCGCGCCCTATGGCTACGGCTATGGGCCGTCCGAAGGAGGCGCCGGACAGCGCACCTTTCAGGATTACGTGCTCATCCTGCGCGAACGCGCCTGGTACATCGTCGCCGTTTTCCTGGTGGTCTTCTCCACCGCGCTGATCATCACCCTCAGCAAGACCAAGATCTACGAGTCGAGCGCATCCGTTCAGATTTTCCGGCGCGACCCGGTGATCATGCAGACCCAGGCGGTCATGGACAACGAGGTCCGTTCCGCCGAGGACCTCAACACCCAGGTGAAGATCCTGGAGAGCGAGGCCATCATCCAGAAGGTCGCCGACCGGCTTACGGGCAACGATCTCGCGATGTTCAAGGCTCCCTATGAGAAGGACGGGGCCCTCAGCCACGTCCCGATCACGACCATCCTCCGGCTCAATCGCAAGGTGGTGCCGCAGCGCCTGAGCCTCGTGATCGACGTTCAGTACGACCATCCGGATCCGGTGGTTGCCGCCAAGGTCGCCAATCTCTTCGTCGACGAATACATCGCCTATAACGCGCGCATGCGCATCGACGAGTCCATGAAGGCGGTCGAGGACCTGAAGGTTCGCGCCGAGCAGCAGCGCTCCAAGGTTAACGAGCTTGCGCTCGCCCTACAGGCCTACCGCGAGAAGAACAACCTGGTCTCGCTCGATCAGCGCAAGGACATCGTCACCGAGAAGCTCAAGGCCCTCAACCTGCTGCTCACGCAGTCCGCCAGCACCCTCGCTGACGCGCAGGTGAAGTGGCAGCAGGTCCAGGATTGCCGACGCCAAGGCCGCAGTCTGATCGACCTGCCTTTCATTCTCAATTCCTCAAACGACAACTCGGGACCGTCGCTGGTCAGCCAGCTCAATCAGCAGGTCGCCCAGCAGGAGATCGACATCGCAAAGCTGCGCGAGCGTTACCGGGACAAGCATCCCATCATGGTCGCCGCGCTCAACTCGCTGGCCCAGACCAAGGCACAGCTGAAGCTCGCGATCGATGCCGCCGCCGCGGCCGTGCAGGCGAACTACCAGACTGCTCAGAGCGACTACCAGCACGCCAAGGCGGCGCTTGCGGCGCAGGAGCAGGAATCGCTGGAACTCGATCGCTATGGCGTCGAGTACACCAATCTCGAACGCGACTATAACATCAACAACCAGCTGCTGCAGCAGATCCTCGAGCGCATGCGCGAGACCTCGATGACGAGCACCATTGAGACTCAGAACGCCCGCATCGTCGACCGCGGCCAGGTTGCCAAGAAACCCGTTTCCCCGAACGTCCCGCTCAACCTCGGCCTCGGCTTTGTCGGCGGGCTCGGCCTCGGCCTGGCCTTCGCCTTCTTCGTCGCCTACATCGACGACCGCGTGAAGAGCTCCTATGACATTGAGTCGGTCATCGGACTGCCGCTCATCGGAATCATTCCCGAGATCAAGAAGATGGAGCAGCCCGACAAGGCCCAGATCGTCATGAACAATGCCGATCGCCAGGTCGCCGAGTCGTTCCTCACCCTCCATTCGAGCCTCCGCCTGAAGGACGAGAGCAAGAACGCGAAAGTGTTCCTCACGACCAGCACGATCCCCGGCGAGGGCAAGTCGTTCATGACGACGAATCTGGCGCTCACCTTCGCCTCTCACGGCGAGCGGGTGCTGGTCGTCGATTGCGATCTCCGCAAGCCGAACATCCACAAGTCATTCCGGCTTGAGAACCTCAAGGGTGTCATCGACGTTGTGACGGGCACGGCGAAGCTGGACGATGTCATCGTGAAGGGCGTGTATCCAAATTTGGACGTCCTGACGACGGGCGGGCGCGCGAAGAATCCGACCCAGATTCTCAACAGCAAGGATTTCGAATTGATGATCTCCGATCTGAAGAAGCGGTATGATCGCGTTTTCGTCGACTCGCCGCCTCTGGCTGCCGTGAGCGACGCGATGATCATCCTTCCGCTGTGCGATGGATCGCTGTTCACGATTTTCTTCAACAAGGTGCGCCGGAAGGCGGCCCAGTTCGTGGCGCACAAGCTCACCGATTCGAACGTGCCGAACTTTGGCGCGGTGCTCAACGGGTTGAATCTGGCTGTGTCGGGCTACTACTACGCCCAGTATTACGACAAGACCTACAAGGACTATTACGTCGTGATGGCGAAGCAGGATCCCGACACGCCGGAGCGGTAAGTCCTGAAGCTTTCGAGCCTTGGCCGGCTCTCCATTCGGGAGGCCGGCCTTTTCATGTCTAAAAACCGCAATTGAACGACAGCGCCACCGAGCCCGAATCCGTAGTTGAGCCGCGGAGACGCGGGGGGCGGAGCCGGAAGTCCGAGGACCGGGTATTAACGTGGTTCACCTCTCTGGTGACCCGCCATGGATGCGGATTTTTCCCGGAACTGCTTTTCGCTGTCGGCTGACCCGGCTCAGGCGAAGGAGGATGCGGCCAGGCGTCAGTGGCTGCTGGCCCGCCGGAATAGCAAGGCGGCTGAGGCGATCACGATCAGATTTGGAAGGTAGAGCAGCAGGGCGGGCTTCCATTCGGGGGCCTTTTCGAGCCAGCCGATCGCGGTGATGAGGAAGTAGTAGCCGAGGGCGAGGGCCAGTGCGACGCCCATGTTGGCGGAGGTCTCGCGTCGGGAGACCTTGATGCCAAGCGGGACGCCGATGAGGGCAAAGCTCAGGACGGCGAGTGCATCGTTGAAGCGTTCGCTCAGCACCAGTTCGATGCGCGTCATCGCGCGTTCACGACTGAGCCGCGCAGCGGCCGTCTCGTGCGGCGGGGCGACCTCGAGGGCCCGGTGTTCGTCTTTGAGTTTCGCATACGACACGAAGTCGAGCTTCGTGCGAACGGTGTTCTGGCTGAACATCTTGTCCAGCGACAGGCGGAGGGCCTCGGTTTCAGAGAACGAGCCGACGATGGTCGGCTGGGTGAAGTCCTCGGGATTCTTTTCGTTGCGCAGCTCGACGTGGGCTCCGCGGAGGGTGAGCACCAGGGCGTTGGAGGTTTCGTCGTAGGTGACGGAACCCTCGGCGGCGCGAACGACTCGCACGGCGCGCTGCCGGCGGTCGAGCTGCCAGAACCAGAGGTCGTGAAGCACCGATCCCTTCTTGTCGCCGACGTAGACGACGACGCCGGGGAATTGCCGGATGAAGGTGCGGGGCACGATCATGCTCAGCGGGTTTGCGCGCACTGCGGCGGCGAGGTCGCGCCGGTAGGTGGCGCGTGCCCAGGGCATGGCGAACTGATTGATGTAGAGGGCGGCGGCGGCGCCGAGGATACCGAGGATGATGACGGGCCGCGCGATCCGGGCCAGGCTGATGCCCGAGGCGCGCATGGCGGTCACCTCGCTGTCGGCGGAAAGTCGCCCGAGGGTGAGCAGGATTCCGGTGAGCACACCCATGGGCAGCGCGAAGGTCACCACGAAAGGAACGAGCAGCGCGAGCAGCCGGGCGAGCATCACGAGATCGATCTGGCCCGCGAGCACGTAGCCCATGAGCTCCTTCATCGCGTTGCCGACGATCAGCACGAAGGCGAAGAGGCCCACGGCTGCGGCGCACGTGAAAAGGACGCTCTTGAAGATGTATCGGTCGAGGAGATTCACGCGGGGTGCGCGCTTCTCCTCGCAGAGTCGGGACGGAGTGACAAGGAAGGATCGCGGTGGCGCCTAATCGAGGCCGAGGGAAAGCTGGGGCTCGTCGGAGGGCGGCGGAGGGGACCAGGGGGCGAGGCACGCGGGATCGCTGAAGCGAACGGAATTGATTCTCGGATCGACCCGGAAGCGGTCGAGCGTGCGATCAGCAGCCGGCCGGAGCAGGGCTTCGAGTGAGGACCCAGCGGTGTCGGCAGCGAGCCAGGTGACTGCGCTGGGGAGATCCAGACAGACGGGCATGCGATCGTGCAGGTCGGCGATGTCGGCGCTGGGGTTGGTGGTGACGATTGCGCAGGATTCGAGGCTCCGGCCGTCGGCTCCGGTCCAGCGGTCCCAGATTCCCGCGAAGAGCAGGGGCGCGCCGTCGCGTCGGTGGAAGAGCCAGGGCTGCTTTCGTCCTCCAGGAAGCGTTTCCCATTCGAAGAACCCGCCGGCGGGGATGAGGCAGCGGCGTTTGCGGTAGGATTCGGCGAAGGAGGGTTTTGCGGCGAGCGTGTCGGCGCGGGCGTTGGCGAGCGAGGGAGGGCAGGATTCGGGCGTGGCGGCCCAGGCGGGGACGAGGCCCCAGCGCAGGGAGGACACCACGGGAGTTTCGCTCGAGGGCTCCCTGCGGGCGACGGCGATGGACGAACTGGGGGCGATGTTGACCTGGTCCGAGAACTCCGCGCGCAGGGCGGCCTTCAGGGCCTCGCAGGCCCGGTTCAGCTCACTCTTGCGCAGGAAGAATCGGTAACACATGCGTCGCTGGATCGGTCGGTGCAGCCAGACAAGGCCGTTGGCCGCGGCTGGCGAGCGGAATTCCCGCGCTGGGTATGCCGGTGCTTGATTTTGGAGATAAAAATGCACAAAGATGCACTATGCGCCCCAAATTTACCCTAGTTTCATTCGCAGCAGCCTGCCTGATTATTTTATGCACAAAAATGCACGCCGACGAGCCGGCGGCCTACGCGCCGCCGCCGGGCGGGCTGCGTGCCCTGAATCTGGAGATGGACGGGCACTGGATCGGAAATGGCGTGGCGTTCAGCCCTTATCGCCGGGGGCAGTCGCCTGACGGTGTGCAGCCGACCGACGCGCAGATTCTCGAGGACCTCAGGTTGGTGGCGAGGTACTGGCATCTGATTCGGTTGTATCAGGTGTCGCCGATGGCGGAATCGACCCTTGCGCTCATCGCGCAACACCACCTGCCGATTCGGGTGATCCTGGGGGCGTGGATCAATCCGGAGCGAACCGACGCGCAACGTCGTGAAAACGCCGCGCAGATGGAGGGGGCGATTCGGCTCGCGCGCCGCTACCCGGACATCGTGATCGCGATCAATGTCGGCAATGAGGCCGGCGTCTCCTGGTCCGATCATCGCGTGGATCCGGCGTTTCTCATCCGCTGCATCGAACGGGTGCGCGGGGCGGTGGCCCAGCCGGTGACGACTGCGGACGACTATAATTTTTGGAACAAGCCGGAGTCGCGTCCGGTGGCGGCGGCCTGCGATTTCGTGATGCTCCACATGTATGCGCTCTGGAACGGCCAGCCCCTGGACCACGCGATGGCGTGGACAGCGTCGATCTACCGTCAAATCGCGGCCTACCATGCCGGGCGGCCGGTGATCATCGGTGAAACCGGCTGGGCGACGGACCACGACGCGGCGAAGACCGGACCGGGCGAAGAAGGGGCCTTGATGAAGGCCGAGACCTCCGTGGCGGCGCAGGAGGTCTATCTACGTCAGCACTATGCGTGGGTGGAAAAACATCATGTGCCGACCCTGCTGTTTGAGGCGTTCGATGAGTCGTGGAAGGGTGGCGGTGCGGCGACCAGTCCGAACGTGGCCGAGAAACACTGGGGCGTGTTCGACGAGCAACGGCGCCCGAAGGCATCCTTCCGCGCGATCATCAACGAGTTCTACGCCCACAAGCCGGCCGCCCAGGGGTGAGCGCAGGCGCTGCGCCCCATGGAGCCTGACCGCTTGCGGTGGCACCTGGAGGGACTCAAGCTGTCCCCCCGGCCCACATGCATCTCTCCCGACTCCTTTTTTTCTGCATCCTGTTCCCGGTGGCGGCGATCGCCCAAACCGCCCCGTCGAAGCCCGCGCCGTCGCAGGCGCAGGTGCAGCTGGAGGACATCATCCAGAGGCAGCAGAAGCTGTTTGCAGATGCGGAACGCGCGAAGAAGACCGACAACTTCGATCCGGAGCAATTCCAGGTCAGCGTGCAGGACATCTGTTACGCGTATGATGATTGGCTGAAGAAGCATCCCGACATTGCGGCGGGGTATCTCGCGTATGGGATGCTGCTGGCGAAGGTCGACATGCGGCGCGAGTCGACGGCGATGCTGTTGAAGGCGAACCGCCTGGATCCGAACATTCCGCAGGTGAAGAACCAGTTGGGCAACTTCCTGGCGGAGGAGGGCAAGACAGTGGAGGCGGCGAGTTATTTCCTGGCGGCGATCAAGCTGGCGCCGAACGAGCCGCTTTATCACTACCAGCTCGGCACCCTGCTCCTGAACGCGAGCGACGATTTCCTGAAGAGCGGAGCCTGGACGCGTGCGGGGCTCGATCACACGATGGTCCTGGCGTTTCGGAAGGCCACCGAGCTGGCGCCCGACAACCTGGCCTATGCCTACAGTTATGCCTCGTGCTTCTACCAGCTCGCGCAGCCCGATTGGAACGAGGCGCTGAAGGCCTGGGGCAACGTCGAGACGCTCTGCAAGGACGCACTCGAGCGCCAGACGATCTGGCTGCAGCAGGCCAACGTGATGATCAAGCTGGGCCGGGCCCAGGACGCCCGTGCACTCATCGCCAAGGTCGACCTGCCCCAGCTCGGAGGACAGAAGGAAAAGCTGGTTGCGCTGCTGAAGGAAACCGGGAAGAAGTGACCGTTTTATGGACACTGGATTTTCGATGGCGCAACTGCGCACGGGCCTGATCTTTTACTTCATCTTCGTGGCAAGCTTGTGCATCCGGGAGTGGGCGCGCGCGTGGACGATCGACAAGCTGGGTGATCCGAATCCGGCCGCCCAGGGTCGGCTGACGCTCAATCCGATCGCGCACATGGACCTGTTCGGGTCGGTGATCTTCCCGCTCGTGTGCATCTTCTTCCCGGGCGGCATCGTGTTTGGCTGGGGAAAGCCGGTGATTCCGAATCCCTCCTATTTCTCGAATCCCAAGCGCGGCGAGGTGATCGCGGCGCTCTCCGGCCCGATGGCGAACTTCATGGTGGCGCTGGTTGCGTCCGTGATCTTCGGTTTCCTGCACCGGCTCGATCCGACGACCGAGCAGCTTTACGCGAACGTGCTTCTCGTGAACATCATGCTCGCGGTGTTCAACCTGGTGCCGCTGCCGCCGCTGGATGGCGGCGTGCTGTTGAAGCACCTGGTGGGCATGTCGGAGATCATGTTCTACCGCATCTCCCAGTGGAGCCTGATTCTGTGGCTGGCGCTGATCTGGTTCAACCCGGTGCAGATGGCCTTCGTGTATGCGATGAACCTGTGCTCGATCCCGTTCGAGCTGGTGTACCGGGTCATTTCCTGATGGCGGCGCCGCGAGACCCCCTGACTGGAGCGGCGCGTTGCCGCACGCCCGGGGCCTGGCTGCGGTATGCGGTGGGCGCCTACGGGCGGGAGGGGCTTTCCCTCGGGCAGATCGCGACCAGTGCGCACGACGAGGCGCTTTACCTGATCCTTCACACGCTCGGGCTTCCGATGGACAGCGATCCGTCGGTGCTCGAGCTCGAGCTCGGTGAGTCCCAGCGCGCGGCGCTGCGCGAAGTCTTCCGGCGCCGCGTCGTCGACCGCACGCCGGCGGGGTATCTCACGCGCGAGGCCTGGCTGGGGGAGCTTCGTTTTTACGTCGACGAGCGCGTGCTGATCCCGCGCTCGTATTTTCTCGAGATATTGCCAGAGCAGCTCGACGCGTGGGTGCCCGATCCCCGGAAGGTTCGGCATGTGGTGGACGTGTGCACGGGATCCGCCTGCCTGGCGATCCTGCTCGCGCTTAAGTATCCGAAGGCGCAGGTCGACGCGATCGACGTGTCGGAGGACGCTCTCGATGTGGCGCGCATCAATGTGAAGGCGCATCGGCTCGGCCGGAGGATCACGCTGCATCGCAGCGACGTCTTCGAGATGGTGCCGCCGGTCGCGTACGACGTGATCCTGAGCAACCCGCCATACGAGCCGAGCGCGCATGTGGACGGACTTCCCGCGGAGTTTCGCCGGGAGCCGCGACTCGCGCTGGACGGAGGGCGGGACGGCCTGGACATCATCCGCCGGCTGCTGGAGCAGGCGAGGAGCCGGCTCGCGCCGAAAGGGATCGTCGTGATCGAAGTGGGCGGCCTGCGTCAGGCGATGGACCGGGAATTTGCGGCGCTTGCGCCGCGGTGGCTGGCGACAGAGGACGGGTCGGACTGCATCTGCCTGATCGAGGCCGGGGCCCTGCGTGCCTGGCGGCCGCGCCGGGGCCGGCGCTGAGCGGCCGGCGGCTCAATGCCAGGCCCAGGAGAGGCCGAAATGCAGCCAGAGCGGGATCAGCACGATGCCGACGAGGGTCGTCGCGATGATGTTGCGGGCGGCCACCAGGGGCTGGCCTCCGTAGTGGCGCGCGAGCACGAGTGGAAACATCCCGGCGGGCATGGCCGCCTGGACGATCAGCACGCGGCGCAGCTCCCCGGTCACGGGTAACCACTTTGCGCATACAAGGAAACCGATCGGGATGAGGCCGTACCGCAGGAGCGGTCCGCCGAAGGACACCCGCGGCTCGAAAAGGTCGGCGGGCCTGCGCACGTAGGGCTCCAGCGCGGCGCCTGCGGACATGAGACCCAGCGGGATGGCGCAGGCGGCCAGGAGGCTGATCACGTTGAGCAGCACGGCGGGGAGGGTGACGCCGAGCATGTTGAGCGCGACGCCGGCGACGAGCGAGCAGACCACCGGGTTGGCGAGCCGCCTCCAGCCCTCCTTGAGTGAGAGGCCCGACAGGGTGAGGATGCCGACGGTCCACAGGGCGAGCTCGATCCCGGTGTTGAACACGAGCAGGACGCCGAGCGTCTGGCGGCCCCACAGGGCATCGATCAGCGCGATCGGTATGTAGCCGTAGTTGTAAACCCCGACCGAGAACGAGAAAGTCCGCAGGCCGGTACCGACAGTCATTCCCAGGGCGCGACCGGCGAGGTAGCCGACGAGCAGGCCAAGCACGATGCTGGTGAAGCCGAGCGCGGGGGCGGAGAGCAGCAGCGAGGGGTTTCGCAGCGCCGGATTGTCGAGCACGGAGCGGAAGACCAGGCAGGGGTAGAACAGGTTGATGACCAGCTTCAGGTAGCTGGGCTCGGCCTCCGTGCTCATCCATCCCAGGCGTCTTGCTCCGAGCCCGATCGCGAAGAGCGAGAAGATGGGAAGGATGATGGCGAGCAGGTCGAGGTAGGACGTCATCCCCGACCACTCAGCCGGCGAGCCGGCGGCACGGCAAAAGAAAACCGCGCCGTCCCCATCCCCATGGGGCGGCGCGGTCGCACACTAAGAACCACGGACAAAGTCTTGGATCAGTCGCGGCGGTGGCCGCGGTGCTCCTTCATCATCTCCTTGAGCTTGGCGGCCTGGTCGGGCGTCAGGATGGACTTGATCTTCTCCTGGGAGGATTTCCAGAGATCCTTCATGGCACTGCGGCGCTGGTCGCGGTCGAGGGAAGCGTTGGACCAGATGGCTTTGGCGGATGCCTGCTGGTCCTGGAAAACGGCGAGAAGCTGTTGCTGCTGGGTATCGGAGAGCCCGAGCATCTTGGTCATGTGGGCCACGCGATCGGCGGGGCTGGGCATGCCGTGGTGCATGCGCGGTCCGGGCGGCGGTGCGTCTTCGGCACGGAGGGTGAGGGCGGGAAGGCCGGCGGCGAGCGCGGCGGCGAAAAGGAGAGCGGTGCGCAGGGGTTTCATGAGGATTTGAAGCGGAGGTTGGACTTGGCCTAACGCAGGCAGAAGACGGCGGAGGCGGATGGCGGTTACGGAGCCCAAGAAAACTTTTCTTTTGGAGTGCAGGGGGCATGGTGGTGGACGGGTATGCCGGATCCGAAACTGACTGCGATGGCCGCGGAGGTGGTGAACGCCACGCTCCGAAGCCTTCCTGATGCGCTGCGCAAGCCCGCGAAGGAGGTGCACGTGGTGTTCGAGGACCATGCGGATGCGGAGCTCGTGGCGCAGGGCTTCGAGCCGGACATCCTCGGCCTGTTCGTTGGCGATCCGGCCGGGACCGGGGCGGGAAGCCTCCAGCCCATGCCGCCGCAGATCGTGTTGTATGTCGGCAGCCTCTGGGACTACGCCGACCGCGATCGCGACGTGTTTCGCGAGGAGGTAAGGCTGACGTACCTACACGAACTGGGGCATTTTTTCGGATGGGACGAGGACGAGGTTGCGGAGCGCGGACTGGAATGAACCAAAGCCACTCCGCGCTTTCCAAGAGCCGGCGTGCCTGTTATGGCTCCCGTTCAATCCTCATCCCTACATGAAGAAGTCGGTTCTCCTTTTTCTCTGCCTGATCGTTGGTTTCGCGTCTGTCGCGCGTGCCGACCGTGCCACCGAGCGGAGAAAGCTGATCTCCCGTGTGGAGACCTGTGAGGCGATTCTCCAGGAGTTCATGGGACGTCCGGAAACGGCCATTCCCCCGGCGGTCTGGGCGCGGGCCCGGGCGGTCGTGATCGTCAACCAACTCAAGGCCGGTTTCCTGTTCGGCGTGCAGGACGGATGGGGTGTGATGATGGTCAAGCGCGCGGATGGCACCTGGAGCATTCCGGTGCTGGTCTCTGCGGCGGAGGCGAGCCTCGGCCTGCAGGTCGGCGTAAACACGGTGGAGAAGATCTACATCATCACGGACGACGCGACGCCGAAGCTGATGTTCAAGAGCCGCTTCGAGGTGGGCGTGGATGCGCGCGCCGTCGCGGGGCCGCATGTGGCCGAGAAGCAGAAGGACTCGAAGGCCTATTTGAATACGCCGGTGCTGGTTTACACCAAGAAGCTCGGCCTGTACGCGGGGGCGACGGTGAAGACCGGATACATCTCGCGCGACGACTCGGACAACCAGCTTTTGTACAACACCCAGTATGAGATGCCCGAGCTGCTCTACAGCAACTGGGTGCAGCCGATCCCGCAGGTGTTGCCGTTGATGCGCATGGTGCAGGCTTACGCGCCCTGAGCGGGCGGATGCCGGAAATTTCCATCCTGCCGCCGGTCAAAAGCCGGCGGCTTTTTCACGCCCGGACGCGGCGCAGGAAGCGGATGAGGGCGTTGACGGTGGCGAGGCTGATCGCCTCCTGGGCGGCGGTGCGGTGGGCTCCGGGGCATTCGATCATGCCGCTGGTGACCTCGGCCCGTGTTTCGTCGATGCGGCGGGCGATGGCCCACCAGGCGAAGGGAGTGATCACGCGGTGTTCGGGGGAGGGTTCCGCGTAGCCGGTGGTGGCGAGTCCAACGCGGGCGTCGAACAGGGAGCAGGCGCCGAGGGCCATCTGCTCGGCGATGGACTGGGAGACGCCGTTGGCCTGGCGGGCCTCGTCGGGGTCGACCCCGAGGTGGCGCGCCTTGGCCTCGAGCGCGTAGGCGACGATGCCGCCCAGGAAGAACGTGGATGCTCCGCGCACCGCTCCGATGCGCGCCTGGACGCGGCCGCAGGTGACGCTCTCGGCGACGGCGAGAGTGAGGGGCGGATCGCCGAGCATCAGGTCCTTCAATTCGAGCATGGGCGATCCTAGGGGCTGAGCAGGGGGGCGAGGCAACGTCCTTTTCCGGGCTTTCCGGCCGCGGTGCCGGTCGTAGCATCGGTCCATGGAATCCGACTTCTGGAACACGCGGTATGGAGTGGAGCATTACGTCTATGGCACGGAGCCCAACACGTTCGTGGCCGTGTCGGCGGACCTGATTCCGGCGGGCCCGGTGCTGTGTCTCGCGGAAGGCGAGGGGCGAAACGCGGCGTTTCTCGCGTCGCGGGGCCACGCAGTGACGGCCGTCGATCGTTCGACGGTGGGCCTCGAGAAGGCGCGGCGGCTGGCGGCCTCGAAGGGCGTCACAATCCAGACCCTCGCGGCCGATCTGGCGGAGTACGACCTGGGGCGGGATCAGTGGGCGGGTGTGGTTGCGACCTTTGCGCACCTGCCTTCGCGCCTGCGGCGCCTCGTGCATGGACGCGTGGTCGGGGCGCTCGCGCCGGGGGGCGTGGTGATCCTGGAGGCCTACACGCCGGCGCAGCTCGCGCATGGCACGGGAGGTCCGAAGGATCTCGAGCTGCTGATGAGCCTGGAGGCGCTTCGGGAGGACTTTGCAGGGCTCGAACTGGTGGTGGCGCGTGAGCTGGAGCGCGAAGTCGTCGAAGGTGAGGGGCACACGGGGCTGGCTGCGGTGGTGCAGGTCATCGGACGCAAACGGCGGGCCTGAGCCGCAGAGTCTGCGTGAGGCGCAACACCTGCGCGGCGCGTTCGAACAGGGCGCGATCGGCTCCCAGCGCCTGCTTCAGCGCGACATCGCGGTCCCATGGATTCGGGATTCTCGCAATGGCCTGCGCCGCCCGGAATCCGAGCCTGGGCGCAACGGGCCAGGGAGAGACAAGCGGGCGCATGGCGACGAGCGGGTAGTCGGTGCCGAACAGCAGACGCCCCTCGAGCTCCCGCGACGCCAACACGGACGGCAGGCGGCCGATGCGATTGACCAGGGTCAGCGCCGAGATGTCGGCGTAGAGCGTGGGAAATTCGCGGGCGAGCCGTGCGAGCCGCGACAGGCCGGGTTCGCCGGCGTAGCGACCGCTCGAAGCCGCGTGGGCGGCGATCACCGTGACGCCTTCCCGCAGGGCTGGCCTGAGTCGTTCCGGATCGGAGAATTCGTCGCGGGCGCGGGTGAAGGAGTGTTCGGTGCCGGTGTGTGTGAGGAGCGGAAGTCCGAGTTCGGCGAGCCGGCGCAGGAAGGGGAGGATGCGGCGGTCGGCGGGATCGAATTCCTGGATGGCGGGCAGCCATTTCACGAGCACGGCGCCGCGCGAGTGGGCGCGGGCGAGGCGCTCGAGGGCGTCGGCCCGGAGCGGGTTGATGCTGGCGCCGAACAGTAGCTGCGGGTGGCGTGCAGCGCCGTCAGCCACGAAGTCGTCGGGCACCAGGACCTCGGTCCGGTCGAAATCCGTGCGGCCGCGGGAATCGACCACGCCGTCGAGGGCGAGCACGACGGCCTGGTTGACGGAGCCGCTGGCGGCGACGCCTTCGGCGATGCGATCAAGTACGAGGCAGTCGCCGCAGTCGGCGAGGTCGCGGCGGGAGACCCCGAATGCGCGCAGGTAGAAGCCGAAGCGGAGGTTTCGGGCGAGGCGAGGGTGGACGCGGCATCCGCTTGCGCCCGCGCCGATTCCGGCCGCGTGGCAGTGCATGTCGATGACCGGGTTCGGGGAGGGAGGGAGATCGGGAGAGTTCATGGTGAGCACGCCAATGAGCCTACCCGGGCGGTGGCGCGGACCGTTAATCGATAATCGCGATGGGAGGCATCGGCGGCCGCGATGGTCCGAAAAATAGGCCTGCCTTCGTGCGCGGCCTTGCTTGCATCGCGGCATGCCCACCGTCTTCCGTCCGACGCTTCGCGGCACGATCGTGTGTGCCGTGTTGTTCCTGGGGACGATTGCGCTGTTCAGCCGGGCGCTGCACATGGGCTTTGTCACCTATGACGATCCGTCGTACATCACGTCGAATCCGCACGTGCAGCAGGGGCTGAGCTGGGCGGGGCTTCGGTGGGCGTTTTTTGGGCGGGCGGACTACTGGCATCCGCTGTCGTGGCTTTCGCACATGGCGGACTGGCAGCTGTATGGGCCGCATGCCGCGGGCCACCATCTGACGAGCCTGCTGCTGCACGCGCTCAACGCGGTGCTGCTCTTCGTCGTCGTGAGGCGGCTCGCCGGGGGAATCTGGACGGCGGCCGTGTGTGCGGCGCTGTTTGCCTGGCATCCGCTCCGGGTGGAGTCGGTGGTCTGGATCGCGGAGCGGAAGGACGTGCTGAGCGGGGCGTGGTTCCTGGCGACGGTGTGGTGTTATTTCAACTACGCGGAGCGCCGTGCTGCGGGCGGTTCGGGGGCCTGGCGTGCGTACCTGTTGACGCTGGCGGCGTATGCGGCGGGGCTGATGAGCAAGCCGATGGTGGTGACGCTGCCTGGCGTGCTGCTTTTGCTGGACTACTGGCCGCTCCGCCGGGCGGGCTGGGGCGAGGCGGGTGGCGCGCTGCGGGCGTGGACGCGACTGGCGGTGGAAAAGCTGCCGTTCCTGGCAATGTCGGCGGCGGCGGCGGTCGCCACGCTGCGGATGCAGGCGGTCGAGCAGGCGTTCGTGCTGAAGCTGTCGGCTGAGGACCGGCTTGGGAACGCAGTGGTTTCGGTGGCGCGGTATCTGGGCAAGGAGGTGTGGCCGTTTGACCTCGCGGTGTGCTACCCGCATCCGGGGCGCTGGCCGCTAGTGTGGGTGGCGCTTTCGGGGGTGCTTGTTGCGGGGGTGACGGTGCTGGCGGTGGTGCAGCGCAAGCGGAGGCCGTGGGTGATTGTGGGCTGGCTTTGGTTTTTGGGCATGCTGGTTCCGGTGATCGGGATCGTGCAGGCGGGGTATCAGGCGATGGCGGACCGTTACACGTACCTGCCGATGATCGGCGTGGAACTTGCGGTGCTGCTGACGGTGCGGGAGTGGGTGACGACGCGTCGTGCGAGGCTGGCGGCGGGGGGCGTGGCGGTGCTCGTGCTCGCCGGGTGCTCGGCGCGCACGTGGTCGCAGGAGGGCGTGTGGCGAAACTCGCGGACCCTGTTCGAGCACGCCCTGGCGGTGACTCATCGCAATGCGGTGGCGCACTATTTCCTGGGGGTGACGCTCTTGGACGCGGGGCGGGCCGACGAGGCGGCGGTGCAGTGCCGCAGGGCGGTGGCGTTGGCGCCCGACTCCTCCGCGGCGCATGCGGCGCTGGCGCTGGTGGATTCGATCCAGGGGCGCCTGGCCGACGCGGAGTCGGAGTACGGGCGCGCGCTGGAACTCGCGCCGCGGGATCCGACGATCCTGATCTCGCTGGGAGGTCTGGAGCTGAGGCGCGGCGCGTATCCGCAGGCTGCGGGACGGTTTACGGAGGTGCTGCGCCAGCGGCCCGATTCGCTGCCCGCGGTGCTGGGGCTTGCGGAGGCCGAGGCTGGGCTGGGACGGACGGCGGAGGCCGAGGCGGGATTTCGGCGGGCGCTGGCGCTGGGCGCCGACGAGCCGAGGGTCCAGACGGACTATGCGGAATTTCTTGCCGCGCACGGGCGCCTTGCGGACGCCCTCGTTCACTACGAAGCGGCGGTGAAGCTGGCTCCCTCCGATCCGGCCGCGCACCGGAATCTGGGGGATGCCCTTCGGGTGCTTGGAAAGCTTCCGGAGGCGATCGCCGAGTACCGCAGGGCGCTTGCCCTGCATCCGGACGACGCGTTGACGGATTTCGGGCTCGGGCTGGCGTTCGAGCAATCCGGGCAGGCCTCGAGGGCGCTGGCGGCGTACATTCACGCGGCGCGCCTCAGTCCCGACTTTTCCGAGGCGCATTTGCGGATTGCGCTGCTGATGCTTGATCGGGGCAAGCTCGACGAGGCGGTGGTGCACATCGACCGTGCGCTGAAGACGACGCGTGATCCGGCCCTCGTCCATCGCGTGTGGGCGGACGCGCTGGGTCGGCATGGCTACTACAACGACGCCATTGACCACTACGAGCAGGCGCTTCGACTCAATCCGAAGGATGCCGAGAGCCAGGCCGTGGTGGGCGCGCTCCTGTGGTTGACGGGCCGGCGCGTGCAGGCGGTGGCCCACTGGGAGACGGCGATGACGCTGGATCCCACGATCCCCGGACTGGCGCAACGCCTCCGTGAGGCGCGGGCCGAACTGCGGGCCGCGGGCGAGACGCCGCCGTAAGGGGCGGCGGGGCGCTCAAGCGGCCGGCGAAGCGGTATCCGGTTTGCGGAGACCGTCGAGGATCCGTCCCAGGTGGGCGAGGTCGCGCGCCTGCAGGGCGCCGACCTTGTCGAGCGCGGCTGAATAGGCGGGAGTGGCCCGTCCTCCCGCGAGCAGCGCGGTGTCGGCGGGGAGCAGCGAACGGAGGCGGGTGAGCTCGTCGCCGAGCGCGGGATCGTCCTCGGGGTAGACGAGGCTCAAGGCGACGGCGCGGGCCTTGTGCTGGTGGGCGGCGCCCGCGATCTCGGCGGCGGGCAGGCTCGCGCCGAGGTAGAGCACGCGCCAGCCGAGATTGGAGGCGGTGGCGCAGACCAGGAGAGCGCCGAGTTCGTGAAGCTGGCCCGAGGGGGTGACGGCGAGGAGCGTCGGGGCGGGGCCGAACGGAGCGAAGCTTGTGGAGGAGCGCGCGAGGAAGGTCCGGAGCACGGCGGTCGCGAAATGTTCGTGGGCCGCAGTGATGGAGCCGTCGCGCCAGAGGTCGCCGATCTCCCGCGCGAGCGGGGCGGCCACGCGCTGCACCATGCCCTGCAGGCCCAGGCGGACCACTGCGCGTGCGAGCTCGGATTCAAGGGAGGCCGCGTCGAGGTTTTTCACGGCCTGGATGCAGGCGGAAAGGATGGGCGTGGAGGCGGAATCCGGCGCCGGCTCGCCCGCGCTTGCGGCCGAACCCGCGTCCCGGACGAGTGAGCGCAGCGATTCCAGAGGGAGCCGGGCGATGGTGCTGATGCTGCGCCCCTCCCGCGTCAGGTGTGCCAGCAGTCCAAGGCGCTCGACCTGGTCGGACGGATAGAGCCGGCGATTGGTGTCCGTGCGCAGGGGAGTCACTGCTCCGTACCGCTTCTCCCAGATCCGAATCACATGGGCGCTTAGGCCGGATTGCTGTGCTGCGGCTTTGATGGTCAAGGGAACGTCGTCCATGGGAATAGACAAAAATTAGACAAATCGGACTCTGTTCTGCAATCGAAGAATCGATTTTGGCGGAATTGAGGTTATTTGAACTCTTAATAACTTAATAGATAATAGCTAACAACAAAATTGATCAGAAATTAGACAGAAGTTTGACATCCGATCAAATTCGAGACAAAACCTAGACAGCATGATTAAAGGCCCTCACAAGCCGCCAAAGGTTGGCGGCCTGGCGGGGGCCAGGGTGCCGCAATGAAATCCTATTATTTTCACGATGAGCTTTGGCTGCCGACGCCGAGGGCGGAGTTATTTTCCTTTTTTGCCGAGGCGCAGAACCTGGAGTCGATCACTCCGCCGTGGCTCAACTTCAAGATTCTGACGCCGGGCCGGCTGCGGATGCGTGCGGGGGTGCTGATCGACTACCGCCTCCGCCTGCACGGGTTTCCCCTGCGCTGGCAGACGGAGATCACGGCGTGGGAGCCGCCGCACCGCTTTGTGGACGAGCAGCGCCGGGGTCCGTATCGGCTTTGGCGGCACGAGCACGCGTTCTTTGACGCGGACGGGGGCACACTTTGCCACGACGACGTGGAGTATCGCGTGATGGGCGGGGCGCTGGTGAATCGGTTTTTTGTGCGGCGCGACGTGGAACGGATTTTTGCCTATCGGCGCGAGGCGTTGCTCGCGCGGTTTGGCGGGACGCCTGAAGCAGTGGCGGCGCGAACCTGAACCGGATCCTGCGATGAACCACCTGTTGATGATCGTGCTGGCAGCCCTGGGGCTGAGTGTGCTGGGCGGCTGCGCCGCCGTGCGCGGCGGGTATGAGAGTGCGCCGTACCGGGTCGTGCGCGTCGTGGATGGGCTCGAACTCCGCGATTACCCGCAGCTCGAGCTGGCTGAAACCCGCATGGGCGACGGCGCGAATGGCGGGTTTGGCCGGCTCTTCCGATACATCACCGGCAACAACGCCCAGGAGCGGCACATTCCGATGACCACGCCGGTCCTCATGCAGGGCGGTCGCATGGGGTTTGTCATGCCGTCGGCGAGTGCCGCGGCGTCGCTGCCCAAGCCATCGGATCCCTCGGTCTCCCTGGCTTCGATACCCGGCGGTCGGTTTGCGGTGCTGCGGTTCAGTGGCGGGCGCAGTCGCGACAACGAGGCGGCGGCGGAGCGGCGGCTGCGGGAGCGCATGGCGGCTGCGGGCCTCCAGCCGGAGTCCGAGCCGATCTTCGGCTATTTCGATCCTCCCTGGACGCCGTCATTCCTGCGCCGAAACGAAGTGATGATTCGCATCGCCGCGTCCAAGTCATGAAAGCCCCACCCAAAACTTTCCAACCGCAGGGCGAGCGGCGGCGCTTATCCTGGATCTCGATCGTGCAGTGGTTTGACGCGGGCCATCTGCCGGGCGGGGCCGAGGCGGTGCGCTCGGAACCCGACGGCATCGACTGGGTGCGCTGTGTGCCGTTCGTGCTGCTGCACGTCGGGTGTATCGGCGTGATTTGGACGGGCTGGAGCTGGACGGCGGTCGCTGTCGCGGCGGCGGGCTACGTTGTGCGGATGTTCGGCGTCACCGCGGCGTACCACCGATATTTTTCACACAAGAGCTTCAAGACTTCGCGGGCCGGTCAGCTGCTGCTGGCGTTGTGGGGTGCAACGGCGGCGCAGCGCGGCCCGCTGTGGTGGGCGGCGCATCATCGTCACCACCACCGGCACTCGGACCACGAGGAGGACGCCCACTCGCCGCATGTCCATGGCTTCTGGTGGTCGCACATCGGCTGGATCACGAGCCGTCGGAATTTTCCCACCGACGTGTCTCAGGTGAAGGATCTGGCGCGTTATCCGGAGCTGGTGTTTCTCGACCGATTCGACGTGCTGGTGCCTGCGTTGTATGCCGTCGCGCTCTGGGCGGCGGGCTCCTGGCTTCATGGGCACGCGCCGGTGCTGGGGGTGACGGGCGGTCAGCTCCTGGTGTGGGGCTTCTTCATCAGCACGACGGCGCTGTTTCACGGCACCTCGTGCATCAACTCGCTGGCGCACCTGATCGGTCGCCGGCGATTCACCACCGACGACGATTCGCGCAACAGCCTGCTGCTTGCGTTCCTCACGCTGGGCGAGGGCTGGCACAACAACCATCATCGGTATCAGGCGGCGGCGCGCCAGGGCTTCTATTGGTGGGAGGTCGATCCCACCTACTACCTGCTGCGGGTGCTGTCGTGGACGGGCCTGATCTGGGGCCTGAAGCCGGTGCCGCGCGGCATCTACGACGAGGCTGAGCGCAGGACTCCGGGCCTGACGGGCGAGGGTCTTCCGATCGCGCGGCCGGCGAAAGCGCACACGCGGTCATGAAGCGGATCGCCATCATCGGAAGCGGCATCTCGGGCCTCGGTTGCGCGTGGCTGCTGCATCGCGATTTCGACATTACGGTGCTCGAGGCTGACGACCGTGTCGGCGGGCACAGCCACACGGTGACGGTGGACGAGCAGGGCCGCAGCCTCCCGATCGACACGGGTTTCATGGTGTTCAACCGGGTCACGTATCCGAACCTGGTCCGCCTGTTCGAGGCGCTCGACGTGCCGGTGAAGCCCACGGACATGTCGTTCAGCGTGCGCTGCGGTCCGCGCGGACTCGAGTACTGCGGGAGCAGCCTCAATCACCTGTTTGCCCAGCGGCGCAATCTCCTGCGTCCCTCGTTCTACCGGATGCTGATGGCGATCGACCGTTTCAACCGCGAAGCGGTGGCGGCGCTGGACGACCCGGCGCTGCGGACGCTCAGCCTCGAGGAGTACGTACGTCGGCGCGGGTACGGGGACGACTTTTTCCATCTCTACCTCATCCCGATGAGTTCGGCGGTGTGGTCGACCCCGCCCGAACAGATGCTGCGTTTCCCGGCGGCGAGCCTGCTGCGGTTCTTCCACAATCACGGATTTCTCGGACTTCACACCCAGCATCCCTGGTGGACGGTGGACGGTGGTTCGCGGGAGTACGTGGAGCGCCTGATCGCGCCGTTCCGGGAGCGCGTGCACCGGAGGGCGTCGGTGCGGCGGATCCGCCGGGTGGATGGGGCCGTGGAGGTGGCGACGGACCGTGACGTGCAGCGGTTCGACAAGGTGGTGCTGGCCTGTCACGCACCGCAGTCGCTGGCGCTGCTCGGGGAGGACGCGACGCCTGGGGAGCGGAGGCTGCTTTCCGCGTTCCGTTACCAGCCGAACACGGCGATCCTGCACACGGACGCGGCCGTGATGCCGCGCACGCGCCGCGCGTGGTCGTCCTGGAATTACAGGCTCGACGCCGCCGGTGCCACGTCCGGTACCGGCGCGGCGGATTCGACCAAGCTGGCGACCTCGACCCATTACTGGATGAACCGCCTGCAGGGCGTGTCGGAGCGGACGAACTACTTTGTATCCATCAATGGGGGACATCTCGTGGATCCCAGGCGGATCCTCAAGACCCTGTCGTACGATCATCCGCTCTTCGATCGGGCTTCAGCGGAGGCGCAGGATTCGCTTCCTGGGTTGAATGCGGAGGCGCTCGGCGGGTCGGAGACGTATTTTGCCGGGGCCTGGCAGCGGTATGGATTCCACGAGGACGGGCTGCTCTCCGCGGTCCGCGTGGCCGGGCTGCTGCTCGGGCGCGATCCGTGGCAGGGGAGGGCGGTATGAACGCGGATCGCCAGGGCCCCATCCCGACCGCCTCGCGCCTCTATGCCTGCCGGGTGTTGCACGAGCGCTTTTCTCCGAAGCGGCATCGGTTCGCGTACCGGGTCTTCTACCTCGCGCTCGACCTCGATGAGCTCGACGCGCTGGGGCGCCGCCTTCCGTTCTTCTCGGTCAACGCACGCAATCTCTTCTCGCTTCGCGAGTCGGACTACCTGCCGACCGGAGAACCGCTCTACAACAGTGCGGCGTCCGCGGACCGCGGTTCCTCCGGCGGCGGGGTCTCGCTCAAGCGGCGCGTGCTCGCGTTCTGCGCGGCACACGGGGTCGAACTCGGCGACGACGCGCGGGTGACGCTGCTCACGCTTCCGAGGATGTTCGGCTATGCGTTCAATCCGGTGTCGTTCTATCTCTGCAGCGACGCTTCGGGCGAGAGGCGCTGTGCGATCGCGGAGGTCACGAACACGTACCGCGAGATGAAGGCCTATTTTCTCCCGCAGGCGCCAAGCCGCGCGGGTTCGCCGGTGTACCGGGCGCGGATGCCGAAGCATTTCTACGTGTCGCCATTCTCGGGCCTCGACGTGGAATTCGACTTCGAGCTGCGGGAGCCTGGGCGCACGCTGGCGGTGAGGATCGACGATTTCGAGGGCGGGCGCCGGACACTGCACTCGACGCTCACGGGCGAGGCGCATCCGCTGACCGGGCGTGCGCTCGCGACCAGCCTGTTTCGGTATCCGCTGCTCACGGCGCGTGTCATAGCGCTGATCCACTGGCAGGCCCTTAGGCTGTGGCTGAAGCGCGTGCCGCATTTTTCAAAGGCATCGCAACCGGAGCTGCAGCGCGACCTGCGGCGTCCGCACTCCTCCATCGCAAAACGAACTCCCGCATGAACTCGGTCTCACGCTCAGACTCCTATCCCGCGGCCGGCGCCTCCGCCGCCGGCGGCCTCTATTCCAAGCTGGTTCTTCGCGCGCTCGAACGCATGCCGGCGGGCCGGCTGGAGCTCGGCCTGCCGGACGGTTCAGTCCGGGCGTTCGGAGGTCGAACCGATGTTCACTGGCATGAGCGGACGCGGGCTTCCGCGGCGCTGGCGATTCCGGAGTGGGCGGCGATCGGCGTGCGCCGGGAGGCGTTTTTCGAAAAGTGCGCGCTGTATGGGGATATCGGATTCGCGGAGTCGTACATGGACGGCGACTGGGAGACGCCGAACGTGGCGGCGGTCATCGCCTGGTTCCTCCTGAACATCGACGATGCGCCCACGCTGTCCGGGTCCCGCGTCGGTGCGGTGGGTCTGAACCTGATGCGCGTGGCGAACCGGATCGGCCATCTCCTCCGGCCCAACTCCCGGGCGATCGCGGCGCGCAACATCCGGGAGCACTACGACCTCTCGAACGAATTCTTCGGCCTGTGGCTGGACCGGTCGATGATGTACTCCTCGGCCCGCTGGGAGCGTCCCGGCCTCACGCTCGACGAGGCGCAGCGGGCGAAGAACGAGGCGCTCTGCCGCAAGCTCCGGCTCGGCCCCGGCGACCATGTCCTGGAGATCGGCACGGGCTGGGGAGGCTGGAGCATTCACGCGGCGCGCGAGTATGGGTGCCGCGTCACGAGCCTCACGATTTCGGAGGAGCAGGCGCGCCTGGCGCGGCGGCGGGTCGAGGAGGCCGGCCTGGGCGACCGGGTCGAGGTGAGGCTCCAGGACTACCGCGAACTCGGAGCGGACGAGCGCTTCGACAAGCTCGTGTCGATCGAGATGCTCGAAGCCGTCGGGCACCGGTATCTCGACGAGTGGTGCCGCGTGGCGGCGCGCGTGCTCAAGCCGGAGGGCCTGATGGCGCTTCAGTTCATCACGTGTCCGGATTCGCGATACGACCAGCTCAGGCGCGGCGTGGATTTCATCCAGAAGCACGTCTTCCCGGGCTCGCTCCTGCTCTCGGTGAATCGTCTCAATGCAAGGCTCGCGCGGCACGGCGGCTTCGTGCTGAACGGCCTGGAGGACATGGGCCAGGACTATGCGCACACTCTCGCGGACTGGCGGGAGCAGTTCAACCGGCGCCTGCCGGAGGTGCGCGCTCTCGGCTTTGACGAGCGATTCGTGCGGAAGTGGACCTACTACCTCGGCTACTGCGAGGCGGCGTTCGCGCTGCGCAACATCAGCGTGGTGCAGACCGTTCATACGCGGCCCAACAACCTGAGCTTTGCCTGAGGGCGCCGCCATGATCGTCGCACTTCGCACCTTCTTCATCGCGGTGTTCGTCACCATGGTCGCCGTCACGAGCTGGGCTGGCGCACAGGTCGCGCTGTGGGCGATCCCCGCGTCCGTGGGCGGGCATCCCTGGTTCATCGCGACGCTCTTCGACACGTACTGGGCGTTTTTCACGTTTTACGTGTGGCTCTTCTACAAGGAACCCTCGTGGGCGGCGCGGCTGCTGTGGTTCGTGGCGATCGTGCTGCTGGGCAACATGGCGATGGCGGCGTACGCACTGGCGGTCCTGTTCCGCGTGCCGGCGGATGCGGAGCCCTCAGAGGTGCTGCTGCGTGGCCGGCCCGTGAGTTCGTGGGTGCCGGCGGTGCTGATTGTGGCGTTCGGCCTGGTGGCTGCCGGGGCGGCGGTGTTTTGACTCAGCGGGAGGGAACCGGGCATGACGATATTAACTTTGATGTTCACGGCGCTCGCGGTGGCGCTCCCGGCATTCCTGGTCCTGTTCCTGGTTGCCCGGCGGATTGGGAACTTCGGCATTGTCGACATTGCCTGGGCGGGAGGCTTTGCGCCGGCTGCGGTGTTCTACGGCCTGTGCGGTGCTGGCTCTACGTCAGGACGCGTGCTGGCGGCTGTGACGGGTGGGCTCTGGAGCCTGCGCCTGGGCGGGTACCTGGCGAAGCGCGTGCTCGGGCACCTTGGCGTTGAGGACGGACGCTACCGGGAGCTTCGGCGCGAGTGGGCGGGGGCCCTCGACGTCAAGATGGGCGCCTTCTTTGCGTTTCAGGGGCTCCTGTTGGTCGCGCTCTCGCTGCCGTTTGCGCTCGCGGCATCGAACCCATCCCCCCGCCTGTCCCTCGTGCAGCTGGTCGGAGTGGCCGTGTGGCTTGTGGCGCTCGCGGGCGAAGCGCTGGCGGACGGCCAGCTTGCGGCCTTCAAGCGCGAGGCGGCGAATGCCGGCCGCGTCTGCGACCGTGGACTGTGGGGGCTCAGCCGGCATCCCAACTACTTCTTCGAATGGCTCGTCTGGGTCGGCTTTGCGCTGCTCGCCCTGCCGGCGCCGCATGGCTGGCTCGCGCTCGGGAGTCCGGCCCTGATGCTTGTGTTTCTCACGCGCGTGACCGGGATCCGGTACACCGAGGAGCAGTTGCTGCGCTCGAAGGGCGAGGCGTACGGGGACTACCAGCGGCGCACGAGTGCGTTCGTGCCCTGGTTTCCGAGTCGGACCACCGGCGGTCCAAACCCGTGAATTTTCCAACCATGATCGACACACTCCTCGAACGAAACCTGCTTCCCGATCCTGTGGTCCGCTTCGGCATCCGCCGACTGCTCGCACAGCGCCTGCGCGAGGAGACGCCGGAGTCCGATGAAGCGCGGTGGAGGCGTCTTGCGGCCTTTGCCGACGGTCTGCGCTCGATGCCGATCGCGATCAACACGCGCGAGTCGCGGGAGCAGCACTACGAGATGCCGACGGAGTTCTTCCAGCGGGTGTTGGGGCCGCGCATGAAATACTCGTGCTGCTGGTTCGGCCGTGGCGACGAGGACCTGGCCGAGGGCGAAGAGGCGATGTTGGAGCTCTACGCGGCCCGCGCGCGACTGGAGGATGACCAGGACGTGCTCGAGCTTGGGTGCGGGTGGGGCTCGCTGACACTCTGGCTTGCGGAGCGATATCCCGCCACGCGGATCACGGGCGTCTCACACTCCCGCACGCAGAAGGAGTACATCGATGCGGAGGCGGTCCGGCGGGGCCTGCGAAACGTCACGATCGTGACCTGCGACATGAACGACTTCGACGCGGAGGCGGGATCGTTCGACCGGGTGGTGTCGGTGGAGATGTTCGAGCACATGAAGAACTGGCCGCACCTACTGGCGAACGTCGCGCGCTGGCTCCGTCCGGGCGGGCTGTTCTTCATGCACATCTTCACCCACGCGCGCTATCCGTATCACTTCGTGGACCGTGACGAAAGCGACTGGATGAGCCGGTATTTCTTCACGGGCGGCATGATGCCCAGCGACGACCTGCTTCAGAATTTCCAGGACGACCTTCGGCTGGTCGAGCACTGGCGGGTGAACGGCCGGCACTACCAGCGCACGGCGGAACTGTGGCTGGAGAACATGGACCGGGCGAAGTCGGAGCTGCTGCCGATCCTGGAGTCCACGTATGGCCGCGGGCAGGCGACCAAGTGGTGGGCGTACTGGCGGACCTTCTTCATGTCCTGCGCGGAGCTCTGGGGCTATCGCGACGGCGAGGAATGGCTCGTGAGCCACTACCTGATGCAGGCGCCGGAACGGGCCTGAGCCTCAGTGCAGCGTGTGCCCCGCGCGGCGGGACTCGCGGACGATCTGCTCGATGAGTTCCCGGACGAGCGGGTTGGGAAAGCGGCGGCTGGGGGTCACGGCGTAGAAGTTTTCCGTGATCTCCGGAAGGCTGCGGCGGATGATGAGCTGACCGCTGCGGATCTCGTCGCGCACGACGACTGGAGGCACGAGCGCCAAACCGGTGCCCGCGGTGGCGAGCAGGCGGAGCATGGACATGTCGTCGACCTCGGCGATGATGCGCGGCCGGATACCCGCGGAGTCGAGCAGGCGGTCGAAAGCCGAGCGCGTGTCGTTCTCGTGGGTGGGCAGGATGAGCGGCACTTCGGCGAGACTTTTGGGAAACTCCAGCCGCCGGGTCTTCCAATCGGGCGTGCCGACGAGACTGACGGGCTGGCGGTCGAGGAGATGGCTGTGCCACGGGTGTTCGGCGTCGGCCTTCACGGGCTGGTTGGAGAGCACCACGTCGAGCTGGTGGGCGTGCAGCTGGAGCAGCAGCTCGCGCAGGCTGCCGGAGCGCAGCGTGAGGTCGAGGGTCTTGCCCAGGGCGAGGGCGGGCCGGAGGAACGAGAGCTGGAAGTTGCGCGAGAGCGTGGCGACGCCGCCGACCCGCAGCACGCGCCGGCCCTCGCGGGGGCGCCCCTGCATCGTCTCGACCAGCTCGTCGCCGGCGCGCCCGATCGTCTCCGCGTAATCCAGTGCGATGCGCCCCGCCTCCGTGAGCCGGAGCCCGCCGCGGCCGCGCTCGAAGAGGGGGTGCCCCAGGCTGTCCTCGAGCGTGCGCAGCTGGACGCTCAGGGCGGAGGCCGACACATGGAGCCGCTCGGCGGCGGCCGACAGGCTTCCCTCGCGGGCGATGGCCCTGAAATAGGCCAGGTGGTGATAGTTCAGGAAGGCCATTGCGCCGGATGATGATTAACAAAAAGTGAAAGGAAAGTTAGAAACCATCTATTTGTCTAAAAACGTCGGGGGCGCTAGAATCCGGGCGATGAATACGACGATCGAAGTCTCGCTGGCGCTGATTCCGGTGCTCCCGCTGTGCGGGGGGGCCGCCTGCGGCCTGCTGCCGGGGGAGTCCGGCGCGCGGGTGTCGCGTGCGGCCGCCTGGGCGGTGGCGGTGCTCGCTGCGGTGGCGGCCGGAGCGCTGGCCTTCGGGCCCGCGATTGGATCCGCCGCGGGCGGCCTGCTGATGCTCGACGGCGTGTCGGCCTCGATGAGCCTGCTGGTGGCCGTGCTCGGCCTGGCGGTGGTGCGGTTTTCGGTGAACACGCTCCGGGGCGACGCGCAGGCCGGGCGTTTCTGGCGGAACCTGAACCTGTGCCTGGGCCTGACCCAGGTCCTGGTGCTTGCGGGAAGTCTCCCGGTCCTTGCGGTGGGCTGGATCGGCAGCAGCCTGGCGCTGCACGGCCTGCTGCTTCATTTCCGCGATCGGGGTGAGGCGAGGCTGGCGGCGTGGACGAAATTCCTGATCAGCCGGACCGGCGACGCCTGCCTGCTGGCGGGAATCCTGGTGCTGCACGCGGCGGCGGGGACCTGGAGCATCGCGGGGCTCGCAGCCTGGGCCGCGAATGCCCCGGCGCAGGTGCCGGCTGCGGCCTGCGGTTTGTTTGCGGCCTGCGCCCTGCTCAAGTCGGTTCAGGTTCCCTTTCACTCCTGGCTTCCGGACGCCCTCGAGACACCGTCGTCGGTATCGGCGCTCATGCATGCGGGGGTGGTCAATGCGGGCGGGTTTCTGCTGATCCGGCTCAGTCCGGTGTTGGTCGCCGCTCCGTCGGTGCTCGCGGTGGTGGTGGCGGTGGGCTGCTTCACGGTGCTGTTTGGCTCGGTAGTGCTGGCGGCGCAGACCAGCGTGAAGCGCCGGCTGGCGTATTCGACCGTCGCCCAGATGGGTTTCATGATGGTCGAGTGCGGCCTGGGCGCGTTCGGGCTGGCGCTGCTTCACCTGCTGGCCCACTCGGCGTACAAGGCGCATGCGTTCCTGCGCTCGGGAACGGCGGCCGGCGAGCCGAGGCCGGGCCTGCCGGTGGTGAAAGCCTGGGCGGTGTTCGCGGGCCTTGCCGTGGCGGCCGCGCTGGTGGCCGCTGCACGCTGGGGTGCGTCGCTCGCGGGGCTTCCCGACGGACAGGCGGTGTTCGACCTGGTGCTGGGGCTGGGTGTGGCCTATGGCCTCGCGGCCGCGTTCTCCGCCGGTTTGCGGGGGGGCGCGCTGCTCGTGGCCCTCCTGGGCGTGGCGGTGGCGCAGACCGCCCACGAGGCGGGACTCGCGCTCTGGGCGCTCCCGACTGCGTCCGCGGCCGTCGGCGCCTCCGCCGCCGTTGCGTCGGTCACCTTCGCCCTCCTGTTCGCGCTCCAGCTGGTGCTGCCCCACCTGGCGGCGCGTCCCGCCGGACGGGCGCTGCATGTGCATGCGCTCAACGGCTTCTATCTCGCCGCCTGGACCCGGCGCCTGATGCGGCGGTTTGGTCCCGTGCGCAACGGCGTCTGATCGCTGCACAACCTCATTTACCATGAACATGACCCTGATTGAGTCCGGATCGGAAACCTCGCTGCACCAGATCGAGCGCGCGTTGGGCCGCGTGCCTCCGCTCTGGCCGCTGCGTTCGGTGGTGGCGGTGAATCCCTACCTCGGCTGGCTCGACCTTCCCATCCAGGAGGCGTCGACCGAGCACGAGGCGGTCCGGGGCACGCCGATCGGAATGGCTCCCGGGGACTACCTGCGGGCCTGGGAATCCGGACGGATCGCGGCGCGGCACCTGGACGCCGTCGCCGACGAGTCGTGGACCCGCGCGGCGCTGCTGGAGCTCGTGCGGCGGCCGTCGCCGCGGGGCGCGTGCGTCCGTGCGTATTCGGATTTCCTCGACGAGCGCGAACCGGGCTCGGGCTGGACGGCGTTTGTCCGGGACGAGATTGGGAAGCACTGTGCGGCGTTCCTGGACGAGCGGGAATCGTTCTGGCGCAATTCGGCGGGTGGGCGGGGCCTCTTCGCGGCCTGGCGGGAGGCGTCGCGGGTGGACCGGAGTCCCGAGGTGGCGGGGCTCGCGGGGTTCCGTGGTTTCGTGGCCTCGCTGCCGACCGATCCCGACGCCTGTGCGCTGGAGTGTGTGCGCCGGCTCGGAATGGGGGCGGGGATGCTCGAACGGTTCTTCCTGCGTGAGCTTCACGCGGTGTACGGCTGGGCCTCGTACCTGCGCTACCTCGAGAGGGAGTCGCGGATGGAGGGCCGTGCGCTGCGGCTGGTGAACGCGCTGCTGGCGATCCGGCTCTGCTACGATGCAGCGCTGCACTGGAGGCACAGCGACACGCCGGGACTTGAGTCCGCGTGGCACGAGGCGCTGTTGTGCATGGAGGGGACTGCGGATGAGGCCGAGGGCCTTTGCCGGTGGCAGGCGGCGTACGAGCTTGGGTACCAGGAGTCGCTTGTGGGTGCGCTGGCCGGCCAGCCTTCCCCGGCGCGCACGGCGGCGCCGGAGGTCCAGGCGGTGTTCTGCATCGACGTGAGGTCCGAGCCGCTGCGCCGGCACCTGGAGGCAGCGCATCCCTCGCTCCAGACGCTCGGATTTGCCGGGTTCTTCGGCTTTCCGGTGGGACATCGGACTGCGTCGGGCCTGCTTCAGGCGCGCTGCCCGGTGCTGGTGTCGCCGGGCTTGGAAACCGCCACGAACGCGGACGCGAGCGGCCCCGAAGCCGCGCGGGTCTGGAGGGCGGTGCAGTCCTCGGGCGTCGCGGCCTTCTCCTTCGTCGAAACTTTTGGTGCGGCCTTTGCGGCGCGGCTTGGCCTGCGGGAAAAGCCCGCGTGTTCGCGCGCCCCGGCGGCGGAGCTTACTCTGGAGCGGGTGCCGCTGGAGCGGAGGGTCGCGATGGCCGAGGGGGCGCTTCGGGGCATGAGCCTCACCTCGGGCTTCGCGCGGCTCGTGCTGGTTTGCGGGCACGGCAGCCGCAGCGCCAACAATCCCCACGCCTCGGGCCTGGACTGCGGGGCCTGCGGTGGGCATGCGGGAGATGTGAACGCCCGCGTGGCGGCGGCCTGCCTGAACGACCGGGCGGTGCGCGCTGCGCTCCGGGGCAGGGGAATCCACATTCCGGACGAGACCTGGTTCGTCGCCGGGCTTCACGACACGATGACCGACGAGGTCGCGCTGGAGGGGGCTGCGGACGCGCCCGCCACGCACGCGGGGCTGGTGTCGGGGCTGGTCGCGTCGCTCGCGCGGGCTTCGGAGGACACGCGCTCGGAACGTGTCGCCAGGCAGCGGATACCGGTGGCCGGCCGCGGCGACCTGAGGCGGCGGCTGGACCGGCGGGCCGGGGATCCCTCGGAGCTGCGGCCCGAGTGGGGGCTGGCCAACAACGCCGCATTCATCGCGGCGCCGCGTTCGCGGACCCGTTCGCTGGACCTCGGCGGGCGCTGCTTCCTTCACGACTACATCTCGGAGAACGACCCCGACGGCGCGATCCTCAAGGCGATCCTCTCCGCGCCCGTCGTGGTGGCGTCGTGGATCAACCTGCAGTATTTCGCCTCGAGCGCGGATCCGGTGAACTACGCCGCGGGGGACAAGCGCCTGCACAACGTGGTCGGAGGGATCGGTGTATTCGAGGGCAACGGGGGCGACCTGAAGCCCGGGCTGCCACTGCAATCGGTGTTCGAGGACGGACGGCGCGTGCACGAACCGCTGCGGCTCTCGGTCTTCGTGCAGGCTGAGCGCTCGAAGGTCGATGCAGCCCTCGAGGCGGCATCGGACACGGCCAAACTCGTCGAGAACGGCTGGGTGCACCTCTTCGCCCTGGAAGGCGGGACCTGCCACCGCCGTGTGCGCGAGGGCTGGGTGCGGGTGGCCTGAGCCGCTCAGGCCTCCGCGCCGCCCTGGACCTTCGCGCGGCTCTTCCTGGACTCGCCTGCGATGCGCGCGCGATAGGCGCCCATCCTGCGGCGGAGCGCGGCGTCGGCGGTGCCGAGGATGCGCGCGGCCATCAGGCCCGCGTTCTTCGCGCCGCCGATCGCCATCGTGGCGACGGGGATGCCACCGGGCATCTGGGCGATGGAGAGGAGGGAGTCCATGCCCTTGAGGGCCTTGCTCTCGACGGGCACGCCCACGACGGGGAGATTGGTGAGGCTGGCGACCATGCCTGGCAGGTGCGCGGCGCCGCCGGCGCCGGCGATGATGACGCGCAGGCCGCGGCCCTCGGCGGCCTTGGCGTAGGCGACCATGTCCTCGGGTGTCCGGTGTGCGGATACGACGGTGGCCTCATAGGGCACGCCGAATTCGCCGAGGATGCGGGCGGCTTCCGACATCGTGGGCCAGTCGGACTCGCTGCCCATGATGATTCCGACGAGGGGCTTGGTCTTGGAGGTTTTCATCGTGGATAAGGGATTCCAATTGTTGAACCACAGAGGCACAGAGGGCACGGAGAAAGGCAACTGCAGGGAGATTCCATATCGAAACTCATTCGGCTGCGAGGCGCGTCGATCTCCTGAGGAAATCGCCACGAAAAACACGAAGTCTCAGGGGCGCCGGCCTTGCGGTGTGTGCGCTTATAAGCGCGCCTCGCCTGCTGCCGATACCGCTGGCGCCTTTTCGTGTTTCTTGTGGCCAATCCCTCAGGTGGTTTTGTTGCGGCTCCGCCACCAGTCGTAGCCTTGGGAAAGGCGGCGGTCTCCGTGGTTCAATTCTTATCTCAGGGCTTGGCGCCGAAGCGGATGAAGCTGGCGGCGGTGGTGGCGCGGTGCATGGCCTCGTCGGCGGAGGAGCCGAGGGCGTTGACGTGGCCGAGCTTGCGGCGCGGGCCGCTCATCCACTTGCCGTAGAGATGGACGTGGGCGTCGGGGACCTCGAGCGCCCGGTCGAGGCCCTGGACGACGGCGGGCTCCTTGGAGTCGCCGAGCAGATTGATCATCACGGCGGCGGGGGCGCGCAGGGCGGTGGAGCCGAGGGGGAGGCCCATGACGGCGCGCACGTGGTTCTCGAACTGGGAGCAGACGCAGGCGTCCTGGGTGTAGTGGCCGGAATTGTGCACGCGCGGCGCAAGTTCGTTGATGAGCAGGGTGCCGTCCTTCAGCAGGAACAACTCGATGCCGAAGCTGCCCACGGCGCCCACGGCTTCGAGTGCGCGCTGAGCCATGCGAGAGGCCTCGCGGGCGATTTCGGCCGGCACGGAGGCGGGCACGAGCACAGTCGCGCAGATGTGGTTGTCCTGGCGCGTCTCGACCACCGGGTAGGCGGCGAGCTCGCCGCGGGTGCCGCGGGTGACGATGGTGGCGAGTTCGGACTCGAAGGGGCAGAAGGCCTCGACGTAGAGCGAGCCGGCCCCGCGTTGAAGCGCCTGCCAGGCGGCGTCCACGTCGGCGGGCGTGCGCACGGTGTAGTTGCCCTTGCCGTCGTAGCCGTTGCGGCGGCTTTTCAGGACGACGGGCCAGCCGTGCCGCGTTGCGAACAGTCCGAGGTCGTCGCGGGTTTCCACGGCGGCGAACTCCGCGACGCCCAAGCCGGCCTTTCGCAGGGTTTCCTTCTGCGCAAACTTGTCCTGGATGAGCCCGAGACAGGCAGAGCCGGGTCGCACCGGCACGCCCATGCGCTCGAGCGCCGCGAGGCTGGCGGGCGACACGAATTCGTTTTCGAGCGTGACCACGTCGACCATACCGGCGAACTCCTCGAGCTTCAGTTCGGAGTCCCAGTCGCCTGCGAGGGTGAGCGCGGCGACGCTTGCGGCCGGGCTGTGTCCGTTGCGCTCCAGGACGACCACGTCGATGCCCAGGTTTGCGGCGGCGAGGGTGGTCATGCGGGCGAGCTGGCCGCCGCCGATGATTCCGAGGCGGGGATGGAGCCGGTGACCCGGCTTGCCGCCAATCTCATTGTCGTAGGTTTCGTGCATCGTGGAAGGAGGGTCGGAACGTTGAGGTCGTTACCGTCCTCGGGACGGGCCGTTTGTCAAAAGGTCCGTGCAGTCCGCCGGCCGGGCGATCCATCCGGCCCGCCGCCACGGTCGGGGCGCGGCCCCGGGGGTCACGACGGCCCGCACTGGGCGAGTTTTCGGCGGAGCAGGTCGCGTTCGGCGGGCAGCGCCGCTAGTTCGAGGGCGCGACGCAGGCAGGCCTGGGCCTGTTCGGCGTTGCCGGCCTCCAGCCAGAACTCGCCGGCGATGGCGTGGAAGAGGTGGTAGCGCTCGAGCGCGGAGCGGCCTTCGATCGCCTGGAGCGCCCGCAGACCTTCGCGGGGCCCGTGAACGCGGGTGACGGCGACGGCCCGGTTGAGGGCGACGACCGGGGAGCGGTCCAGTTCAAGGAGATGGTCGTAGAGGGCCAGGATGCGCGCCCAGTCGGTGGAGGCGTAATCGGGGGCGAGGCAGTGACAGGCGGCGAGGCCCGCCTCGAGGTGGTAGCGCGTGATCGTGTCGCCGCTCCCCGATGCCGCGAGATGCTCGAGCCCGAGGCGGATCCGCTCGCGATTCCAGCGGCTGCGGTCCTGCTGGGCGAGCAGCAGGAGCGATCCGTCGTCGTCGACGCGCGCGGGCATGCGGGCCGAGTTGAACTGCATCAGCGACAGCAGGGCATGGGTCTCGGGACGGTTGCCGAGCGGGTGTGCGGCGAGCAGACCCGCGAGCCGGATGGCCTCGTCGCAGAGCTCCTCGCGCAGGAGCCGGTCGCCGTGCGAAGCCTTGTAGCCCTCGTTGTAGAGCAGGTACAGGGCCTGGAGCACGGCGTCGACGCGCGGTTCGAGCTCGGCCGCGGTCGGCAGGTCGGTGGTGATGCCGCTCTCGCGCAGGAAAGCCCGGGCGCGCACGAGCCGTTTGGCGATCGCCGCCTCCGTGGAGAGAAAGGCTGCGGCGATCTCGCGTTCGCCGAAGCCGCAGAGCGTCTTGAGCACCAGCGCAACCTGCGCATCGACGGGCAGCCCGGGCTGGCAGCAGACAAACATCATGCGCAGCTGGCTGTCGCGGATCTCGTCCTCGAAGACCGGCGGGGGGGACGTGAGGGCGGACTGCAGGCAGTCCTCAACCAGGGGCACGAGCGCCTCCTGTTTGCCAGCCCACAGCGAGCCGCGTCGAACCAGGTCCAGGGCCCGGTTGCGCGCGGTCTTCAGAAGCCAGGCGGAGGGATTATCGGGCACGCCGGTGAACGGCCAGGTCTGCATCGCGCGCATGAGGGCGTCCTGAATCACGTCTTCGGCGAGATGGAGGTTTCGCACCCCGAAGTGGCGCGTGAGGATCGACACCAGGCGGCCGGCCTCGCGACGGAAGAGGTGGTCGACGAGGGCCGCGACCTGGCGGTCGTCACCGGCCGGGGGAGTCGGTTCCTCAGGTGTCACGGGGAGGCGGATACGTAGTCGAGGGCCTCCCGCGCGAGCCGGGTCGCGGCTTGCGCGGTCCCGGGGGAGAGTTCGAGCCATTCCCGCATCGGGCGCCCCGGCCGGGGTTCAAAACGCGTGCCCCTCCCCTGCGCGACGAGGGTGTCGACGCGGTGGCGAGGGAGTTTCACGACCATGCGGTCGCCCGAGGCGAGCATGGCAAAGATCCGGCCTCCGGTGGCGAGCGCGCCCCGTCCGAATCCGCGCCGGCTGCCGGTCCCCACCGAGACACGCGGGTCGGCGGTGAGGCGGGCGACGAGCGCGTCGTAGGGTTCGGCCGGGTGGGCGGATTTCATGGTGTCAACCGGCGGCCCGGTCCGCCCGGGTCGGCGCCGAATTGCCCGAGCAGCGCACACAGGGCATGCAGGTGCGCGGCGGCGTCCCGATCGTCGGGGTGATGGCTGGCCTGCGGATCATCAATGGGAACAATGTGCGGGATCGCCTGGCCGGGCAAATCGGCGTCGACGTTCGTGGAACGCGCGTGCACCGCGGCCGCCCGGGAGGGACGCGGACGCGGTGGGGCCGGGAGCCGGGCGCCTGCCGGCGCAACGGCGGGAGTCGGGTCCATGGCGGAGCGGCCGGGGCCTAGCCAGCCCGGCAGAGCGCGGGGCGGACCTCCACGGAAAATCCGTGATCGAGTCCGGGACAGCCCTTGGCGATCTCGGTCGCCGCGGCGAGAGACGGAGCCGTGACTGCGAGGGTGCCGCCCACCACTTCCTTGCCCTCGACGAAGGGCCCGTCGACGATGCGGACGCCCCCCACGTTCCGAACAACCGTGCCGGCCTCGTCGAGTCGCTGGCCGCCCGAAGACTCGCCCTGGCTCACGAGGCCGTCGATCCAGGCGGACCAGCGTTCGAAATTGCGCTGCATTTCCTCCGGCGACGGAAGAGGGTGGTCAACCGAATGGCGGAACAGCAGCACGTAGGTGTTGGTGGAGTCGTAGTTTTTCATGAGATGAAATGTGGATTCACCTCTAATGACGAACGACTCGCCAGGCCCAGGACACGCAGCGGAACCGACTGCGGTCCAAGTGCGTGGGATGTTCAACCGTGCGGGGTGTCGCTGGAGCGCAGTCGAGCGAGCCAGCCTCGCTCCACAACGTGGTCCTCGTGCAGGCGGTGGAGGCGTGCGTTGAGCACGGCCGTGCGTCCCAGGTAGCCGACGAGCCTGCGGGGATCGTCGCGGCTGACCACGGGCAGGCGACCGCAACCGCGTTTGAGCATGCGATTGAGGGCCTCGTCGACGGGTTCGTCCGGGAAGGCGACCTCGGGGTCGCGCGTGCCGGCGTCGAGCACCGACGATTGGCCGGACGGATCCTTGTCGAAGGCTTTCACGAGGTCGGCGCGGGTCACGATGCCGACGAGCTTGTGGTCGTCGTCCACCAGCGGGAAGGCTGGGTGCCGCAGCAGGCCCGGCTCGCCGTTGGCGATACGTTCGGAAAGATCGGCAACGAGGGTCGAGGCCGGAATGGACAGCGCCTCCTCGTCCATGACGAGGCCGACGGAGATCTGCTTGAATGCGTCCGCCTCGTATTCCTGGTTCACGGGCAGGCCCTTGCGGGCGAGGCTGAGGGTCATCACGGAATGTTTCATGAGCGCGAGCGCGACGCCGTTGGCGACGACGACGACGAGCATGAGCGGGAGGACGGCGTTGTAGGAACGCGTCATTTCGAAGGCGAAGAGGATGAATGTGAATGGCGCGCGAGCGGCGGCGCCGAAGAACGCCGCCATGCACAGGATGGCGCACGCGGCGGGCGAGAGCGCAGCAGCGGGGACGAGGGCGTTCACTGCGAAGGCGAAGATCGAGCCCAGCGCGGCGCCGCTCATGAACATCGGTGCGAGCGTGCCGCCGGAAGTCCGCGAGCCCAGAGCGGTCAGGATCGCCATCGGCTTGAACACCAGGATGAGTGCCACGGCCAGCACTGCCAGCCGGCCGTTCAGGATGTCCGCGATGATTCCGTAGCCCGAGCCCAGCGTCTGCGGGACGAGGTAGCCGATCACGCCCAGGCCCAGCCCACCGAGGGCGGGCCACCACATTTCGTCGAGCCCGACCTTGTGAAGCAGTTCGAACGCGTCCTCGGACCATTCGAGCGCGCGAACGAAACCCACAGCCGCGAGGCCTGCGATGACGCCGAGCAGCAGGTACCAGGGCAGTTCGTGCACGAAGCCGAAGGCGACCGGATCGAGCGCGACCATCGGCGCCCGGCCGAGCAGCATGAATCGGACGCTGGTCGCGAGCGTGGTGGCGATGACGAGCGGGATGAACGAGCGCGGCTTGTATTCGAACAGGATCAGCTCGATCGCGAGCAGCACCGCGGCGATCGGTGTGCTGAAGGTCGCCGCGAGGCCGGCGGCCGCGCCCGCCGCGAGCAGGGTCTTGCGTTCGGACACCGTGAGGTGCAGCACCTGCCCGATCACCGAGCCGACCGCGCCGCCGGTCTGGATGATCGGCCCCTCGACGCCGAACGGACCGCCCGTGCCGATGACGACCGCGGAGGAGGCGGGTTTGAGCACCGCGATCTCGGGGTCGATCTTGCTCCGATTGTACAACACCGACTCGATGACTGCGTCGATGCCGTGCCCGCAGATCTTGCGCGAGCCGAACCGGGCCATCAGGCCGACGACCAGGCCGCCGATCGCGGGGATCAGGATCACCCAGGCGTGCAGGTGCACCGTGGTGGGCACGCTTTCGGAGAACGACCAGCGCCCGTAGAACGCGAGGTTGGTGATCAGGCCGATCAGCCTGAACAGGACATAGGCCACTGCGCCGACGAACGCGCCGAGCGCGCCCGCGAGCACCGACAGCATGGTCAGCCGCCGGAGCGGCGCGCCGGCCGCGTCGGTTTCATCCCAGGGAGGGAGCTTTGCAGTGGATGCGGAGTGGGTGGAGGACGTGGGCTTCACGAAAAAATGAAGGGAGTGCCGCGCAGGGATCAGCGCGCATGGAGCCGCGCCCGAAGCACGGCGGAGCGTCCGAGGTAGCCGATGATGCGCCCGGGATCTTCGGGTGCGACGACCGGGAGGCGGCCACAGTCGCGGTCGAGCATGCGGTCGAGCGCCTCGCTCACCAGTTCGTCCGGCCGGGCCACCTCGGGATGCGCGGTGCCCGCTTCGGCAAGCGTGCTCGAGCCCGACGGATCGCGCTCGAGGGACTTCAGGACGTCGCCGCGCGTGATCAATCCCGCCAGGCGGCCCTCGGGGTCGGCGAGCAGGTACGCGGAGGACCGTGCGACCGCCGGTTCGCAGCCCGCGATCCGGGAGGAGAGCTCGTGCACCGTCATGTCCGCGGGGAGCGTCACGGGGTCCCGTTCCATGACCTGGCCGACCGTGATGCGCTGAAACACGTCGGCCTCGTAGTCCTGGTTCACGAGCCGGCCCCGGCGGATCAGCTTCTCGGTCATGATCGTCGACCGGCCCATGAGCAGCAGCGTGACGACCTCGGCAACCGCGACGACGAGCATGAGTGGGAGGACGGATTCGTAGTTTCGGGTGATCTCGAAGACGAAGACGATGAGCGTGAACGGCGCGCGAGCGGCGGCGCCGAAGAACGCGGCCATCGCCACCAGCGCGCAGGCGGAGGGCGAGAGGGCGCTGGCCGGAACGAAGTGGTTCACGACGTGGGCGAACAGGCAGCCGAAGCCCGCGCCGGTCATGAACATGGGGGCGAGGAGTCCGCCCGAGGTGCCCGAGCCCAGCGAGATGAGCAGGGCGAGCGGCTTGGCGATGACCACCAGCAGGAGGACCGTGAGGGCGAGCCGGTCGTTGAGTATCTGGGAAATGGATTCGTAGCCGACGCCGAGCACACGCGGGACGAACAGGCCGATGAGCCCCAGCCCGAGGCCGCCGATCGCCGGCCACCAGAACGGGCTCACCGGCAGCTTCGCGTACTGGTCCTCGGTCCAGTAGAGCGCCTTGCTGAAGGCGACCGCCGCGAGTCCGCTGCAGACGCCGAGCAGCACGTACCACGGATACACGAGCAGCGCGTGGTGCACGCCGAAATCGGGGTGTCCCACCGTGAACATGGCGCCCGGCCCGAGCAGCAGGAAGCGCACGGTCGTCGCGAGCGTGGTGGCGATGACCAGCGGGATGAAGGAGCGCGGCTTGTATTCGAACAGCAGCAGCTCGATGGCGAGGATGACGCCGGCGAGCGGCGTGCTGAACGTGGCGGCCATGCCCGCGCCGGCGCCCGCGGCGAGCAGGGTCTTCCGCTCGTTCGAGGACAGTCCGAGCCACTGCCCGAGCACGGAGCCCGCCGCGCCGCCCGTCTGGATGATCGGACCCTCCGCGCCGAACGGGCCGCCCGTGCCGATGGCGATCGCGGCCGAGATCGGTTTGAGCACCGCGACCCGCGGCTCGATGCGGCTCTGCTTGAACAGCACCGCCTCCATCGCCTCGGGAATGCCGTGTCCGCGGATCTGGGAGGAGCCGTACCTGGCCATGAGGCCCACCACCGCGCCGCCGGCCGCGGGGATCAGGACGACCAGCCAGCCCACGTGCCCGGTCGTGATGACGCGCTGCCCGTAGCCCCAGTGCAGGAAGAACACCAGGTTCGTGATCAGCCCGATCAGCCGGTACAGCAGCCAGGCGATCACCGCGGCCGCCATGCCCAGCAGACCGCCGAGGACGGACATGAGTACCATCCTCTCGTGATTTGCGGCATGCTGCGGCGGTCGTTCGGGCACGGGTCAGTCCTATCCAATTATATCGTAACACGACAAGTTTTTTGCGGGCGGGTCCCTCTTGGGCGCGTGGCCGGTTCAGCGAAGCAGTGTGCTAGCCGGTGGGCAGGCGGGGTTGGAGCTCCGTGCGCAGGCGGTTGACGGCGAGCTCCTTTGCCTTGGCCTCGACCTCGACGGTGAGGTCCCAGCCCAGCCATTCCGCGGGGAAGTCCCGGGGGTCCACGTAGTCGTGGTGGCGCCTGGGGTCGGGCCCCTCCCAGCCGGCGATCGGACTCGACAGATGGAAGAGGGGCTCCCGGTTCCACGTCCGCCGGGCCTCGGCGGTCGCGTCGGCGATGGACAGCCCGTCGGGCAGGCAACGGTGGTGATGGACGTCGTAGACGAGCGGGATGCCTTCGGCGCGGCAGAGGGGCAGGAGGTCGGACGGGGTGAAGATCGTGTCGTCGTTCTCGACGGTCAGCCGCGAGCGCGCCCGCGGCGAGAGCCGGTCAAGGTTTCGCCGGAACCGGTCGAGCGCCGCCGGTTTGTCGCCGTAGGCACCGCCGCCGTGGATGTTGATCGTGTCGGCGTTCGTCCACTCCGCGATCTCGGCCTGGGACTCGAGGTCCTCGATCGAGCGGGCCACGATGCCGGGATCGGGCGAGTTGAGCACGACGAACTGGTCGGGATGGAAGCCGGTGCGGATGCCGTGTTCGCGCGCGAAGTCGCCGCAGCGCCGGAACTGGGCCACGAGATCGTCGGCCCCGGGGAGCTCCTCCACGCGGTATCCCACGTCCGGATGCGTCTTGAGCGGGAGAATGGGCGTGAGGATGCGGAACGCGCCGATCCCGCGGGCCGCACAGAAGCTCAGCGCCCGCAGCAGCGAGTCCGCGTTTCCCCGGCACAGGCCGGCGAGCCGGTCCAGCGCCGCCGGGCGGGTCAGTTTGCGCAGCGAGGCTGCAGTGGTGACGCTGAACCGGATGGGCTCGGCCGCGAACTGGCAGCACAGGCCCAGGCGCAGGCGTCCGACGGGGGACGGGGTGCGTTCCTTCGCGGTGGCGGAGCGTCGAGGCATGGGCGCAGGTGGCTCGCGGGGCGTCCTTCAGCGCGCAGCGCCGCCGCGGACGGCGTCGACCTCGAAATTCGGGTTCAGGCGTTCGTTCTCGTCGATCATTCCGGGGCAATGAGAGCGCCCGGGCGCGGCTGTCAACCGGCCGAGCGCGCCGGGCTCACGCCGAGCCGATCAACCATCCGGCGGCGAACACGAGCGCGCCTCCCAGGGCGACCTGGACTGTGGCCGAGAGGGGGGAGGTTTCCATGTATTTCCAGCGTATCCAGGAAATCACGGCGAGTTCCACGATCACGACGGCGATCGCGATCATCGTGGCGAGATGGAACGAGGGGATCAGGTAGGGGAGCGTGTGGCCGATGCCGCCCAGGGTCGTCATGAGCCCGCAGACCGCCCCGCGCAGGAGCGGGCCGCCGCGGCCGCTGATCTTGCCGTCGTCGGAGAGCGCCTCGGCGAAGCCCATGCTGATGCCGGCCCCGACGGAGGCTGCGAGGCCGACGCGAAAGGTGTCCGTGGTGTTGGCCGTGGCGAAGGCGGCGGCGAAAAGCGGGGCGAGCGTCGACACCGAGCCGTCCATGAGCCCGGCGAGTCCGGGCTGCACCACGCGGAGGACGAATGACCGCCGGGCGGTTTCATGCTCCTCGGCGATGCGACCCTCCTGCTCCTGCCGCGCGGTGATCTCCCCTGCGCGGGTTTCGTGCCGTGCCTCCTCCGCAGCGAGATCACCAAGAAGCTGGCGCAGGGAGGCGTCGCTCACCTGCTGCGAGGCGCTGTGGTAGAAGTTCCTGGACTGGATCTCCATCGCGGTCGCCTCGTCGCGGGCGCGGGCGGGGCTCACCCCGAGGCTCAGCCAGCTCGCGCGCCGCCGGTAGAAGCCGCGCACGTCCTCGCGTCGGATGAGCGGGATGTGTTCGCCGAACTTCGAGCGGTACAGGTCGATCAGGCGGTGGCGGTGCCCCGATTCCTCCTCGGCCATCTCGTGGAACAGTTCGGCCGCCGCCGGATACTCCGCCCGGAGGGACTCCGCAAAGTCGGTGTAGATCCGGCCATCCTCCTCTTCCGCGGAAATGGCCAGGGCGAGAATCTGCTGCTCGGTGAGGTCGCGAAAGTTCATCCCGCAGACGCTACCGGCTTTGCCGGAGCGCGCAACGGTTCAGAGCAGCGGCCGCAGCACGGTCCAGACGGTGTCCGCGACGATCGCGTGGCCCCGGGCGGTGGGATGGATTCCGTCGGCCTGGTTGAGGTCGGGCCGTCCTCCGACGCCCGCGAGCAGGAAGGGGATGAGCACCAGGTGGTCCTTGGCTGCCAATTCCGGATACACGTCGCGAAACGCCCGGGTGTAGGCGGGGCCCAGGTTGGAGGGCATCTGCATCCCCGCGAGCACGATCCGGGCGTCGGGGTATTTCGCCCGGACGCGGTCGACGATGCCCTGCAGGTTCGCCCGGGTGTCGGCGGGCGGGATTCCCCGCAGGCCGTCGTTTCCGCCGAGTTCGAGGACGAAGATGTCCACGTGCTGGCGCAGCACCCAGTCCACGCGCCGCAGTCCGCCCGCGCTCGTTTCCCCGCTCAGGCCGGCGTTGACGACGCGCCAGGGCAGGCCGGCCGCGTCGATCTTCTTCTGGATGAGCCCCGGGAAGGCCTGGCTGGCCGGATCCTCGAGCCCGAGCCCGGCGGTGAGGCTGTCGCCGAAAAAGACGATCGTCTTGCGTCCGTCGGCGCGCAGGCCCGGGGCCCAGCCCAGGACGAGCGCAGCGGCGAGCATGAAAAGCGTTGAACGAATGGGAAACATGATTGGCCAAGGGGGCGTCTCCTGGTTTTCCTGAACCCCCGGACGAATGAGTGATCACGCGATGCTAAAAGTCGAGCGCCTGACCAAGACCTACGCGACCGCCGCCGGCCCGTTGACCGTGCTGCACGAGGTGTCGTTCGACCTGGGGGAGGGCGGGAGCCTGGCGGTGGTCGGCCCGAGCGGAAGCGGGAAGACCACGCTGCTCGGCCTGTGCGCCGGGCTCGACCAGCCTTCGTCGGGCGACGTGGAACTCGCGGGGTGCCGGCTCGGAGCGCTTGACGAGGACGCCCGTGCGCGGGTGCGCAATCGGCACGTCGGGTTTGTCTTCCAGAATTTCCAGCTGATTCCGACGCTGACCGCGCTTGAGAACGTCCGTGTGCCACTCGAACTCGCGGGCCTCGGCGGTGAGGGCGACGGCGCCCGGGCGCTGCTCGCGCGCGTGGGGCTAGCGGACCGCGCCGACCATTATCCGCTGCAGCTTTCGGGCGGCGAGCAGCAGCGCGTCGCGCTGGCCCGGGCGTTCGTGAACCGGCCCAAGATCCTGTTCTGCGACGAGCCCACGGGCAACCTGGACGCGGACACGGCCCGCTCCATGGTGGAGCTGATCTTCGAGCTCAACCGCGAGCGCGGCACGACGCTGGTCCTCGTCACCCACGACCTCGAACTCGCCGCGCGCTGCGGGCGCCTCCTGCGCCTGCGCGGAGGCCGCGTGGCCGACGGGTCTCCGGGCGCATGAGCTTCATCCTGAAGATGGCCTGGCGCGACTCGCGCGCCTCGCGGGGCCGGCTCCTGCTGGCGGCCTTCTCGATCGTGCTCGGCGTGGCGGCGCTGGTGGCGGTCGGCTCGGTGGCCGCCAATCTCCGCCAGGCGGTCGACGCGCAGGCGAAACAGCTCCTGGGCGCGGATCTCGAGGTGAGTTCGCACCAGCCGCTGACGCCCGAAGTGCGGCGGAGGCTCGACGCGCTCGGCGGGGAGATCGCGCACGGGGTGACCTTCGCGTCCATGGTCGTGCTGCCCGACAGCGGCGGCCGCACGCGCCTGGTGTCGGTGCACGCGATCGACGGCGGGTATCCATTCTACGGACACCTCGTTACGGACCCCGCCGGTGCCGCGGCACGGTTGCGCGGGGGCGGGGAGGTCGCGGTGCTCGAGGACACGCTGATGGCGCAGTTCGGGGTGAAGCCGGGCGACCGGGTGAAGCTCGGGCGGTCGACATTCCGGGTCGCGGGGGCGCTCAAGCGCCTGCCGAGCGAGTCGGGGGCCGGGGCGCTGTTCGCACCCCGCGTCTTTGTGCCGCTGGCCTCGATCCCTGCCACGGGCCTGCTCGACGCCCGCAGTCTCGCGAACTACGAGACCTACGTGAAGCTCCCGCCGGCGGCCGATGCCGGGCGAATCGCCGAGGAGCTGCGCCAGGCCTTTCCCGAGCGCCGCATCCGGGTCGAAACCGTCGCGGACCGTCGTCGCCGTCTCGGCCGCACGATGGAGAACGTGGATTCGTTCCTGAGCCTGGTGGGATTCATCGCGCTGCTGCTCGGGGCGATCGGTGTGGCGAGCTCGGTCCAGGTCTATGTGCGCCACAAGCTCGCGACTGTCGCGGTGCTGCGCTGCCTGGGGGCGCGGGCGCGGACGGGGTTTGCGATCTATCTGGTGCAGGGGCTGGCGCTGGGGCTCGTCGGGGCGCTCGCCGGTTCGGCGCTGGGAGTCGCCGTCCAGTTTTTGGTGCCGGAGCTGCTTCGCGGTTACCTGCCGATTTCGCTGACCGTGTTCGTCGCCTGGCCGGCCGTGGCGCGCGGGGCGGGCGCGGGGCTGGTGGTATGCGTGCTGTTCACGCTGCTTCCCCTGCTGGCGGTGCGGCGCGTGCCGCCGCTCGCGGTGCTGCGGGCGGATGCCGCCGAGGAGGCGGCCGCGCGGCGCGACCCCTGGCGCATCGGCGTCTTCATTGTCATGCTCGGCGCGGTGGCGGCGCTGTCGGCCGCGCTGGCCTCGACGCCGCGGATCGGGCTCGCGTTCGCCGGGGCGCTCGTCGCCTGCCTGCTGGTGCTGGCGGGCCTGGCGCGGATCGTGATGTGGGCCGTGCGGCGGTTCTTTCCCCGGCGCGCCCCCTACGCCTGGAGGCAGGGCCTCGCGAATCTTTACCGACCCAACAACCGGACCCTGCTGCTGCTGGTGTCCCTCGGCCTCGGCTCCGGGCTGCTGCTCACTCTTGTACTCACCCGGGCCACGCTGCTGGGCGAGCTGCGCGTCGACCGGGGCGGCCGGTCGAATCTGCTGTTTTTCGACATCCAGGACGATCAATTCCAGCCGCTCGAGCACCTCCTGGCTGCACGCGGAGCCCACGTGCAGATCGCCGCACCCGTGGTCACGATGCGCCTCTCGTCGGTGAAGGGCGTGCCCGTCGAGCGCCTGCTCCACGACAAGGCCGCCCATGTCGCCGGCTGGGCGCTGAGCCGGGAGTACCGGTCCACCTACCGGGCGACTCTCGCGGACTCGGAGCGGGTGGTTTCGGGGCATTTTGAGGGAAGGGTGGCCGCCGGCACTCCGGTGGTGCCGGTCTCGCTGGAGGCGCACCTCGCGAAGGACCTGCATGTCGGGCTTGGCGACGAGCTGGACTTCGACGTCCAGGGCGTGCCTGTGCGGACGCGGATCTCGAGCCTGCGCGAGGTGGAATGGCGTCGGCTCCAGCCCAACTTCTTTGTCGTCTTTCCCACCGGAGTGCTCGAGGACGCACCAAAGACCTACATTGTGGCCCTGCATGCGGCCTCGGCCGACGAGTCCGCCCGGCTTCAACAGGCGGTCACGGCGGATTTTCCCAACGTCTCGGCCATCGACCTGCGCTTGGTGCTGGCCACGATCGACGGGATCGTCTCTAAGGCGGGTTACGTGATCCGGTTCATGGTGCTGTTCACAGTCCTCACCGGCTTCGTGGTCCTCGCCGGGGCGCTCGTGTCGGGGCGCGCCCAGCGCCTGAAGGAGAACGTGCTCCTGCGGACCCTGGGGGCGTCGCGCGGACTGCTGACGCGTATTCAACTGGTCGAATACGTCATCCTGGGACTGCTTGGTGCCGTCACGGGAGCGGTGCTCTCGGTCGGGCTGGGCTGGCTGCTCGCCCGGTATCTTTTCAAGACGTCGCTCGTGGTGCCCTTCGGTGCGCTGGTCGCAGGCGCGGCCGGTGTGGTCGTGGCGACGCTGGTCACAGGCTGGCTCGCAAACCGCGGCATCGCCGGCCAGCCGCCGCTCGAGGTGCTTCGCCGCGAGGGCTGAGGCGCCGCCGCCACAAACGCATCGACGCCCCGCGCGCCGCCGCTAGCATCGGAAGCCTTCGAACGGCGTCCGCGTCCAGCGGCCCCATCGCCTCGCGGCGCGCGCCGGAGTCCTCAAAATCCGCCTCCCATGCTCAACATCGCCCTGTTCGGCCCCCCCGGCGCGGGAAAGGGAACCCAGTCCGAGTTCCTGATCAAGACCTACAATCTCGCCTACATCTCCACCGGCGACCTGCTTCGCCGCGAGATGGCGAACAAGACCCGCCTCGGCCAGGAGGCCCAGAGCATCATCGCGTCGGGCGGCCTCGTGTCCGACGAGATCATCGTTCAGATCATCGAGAAGACGATCACCGACAACACCACCTGCAACGGCTTCCTGTTCGACGGCTTCCCGCGCACCACCATCCAGGCCTACATCCTCGAGGGGCTCATGCTGAAGCTGAACACCGCGCTCAACTGCCTGATCAGCCTGGAGGTGCCCGAGGAGGAGTCGGTGCGCCGCCTGCTCAAGCGCGGCGCCACGTCGGGGCGCAGCGACGACAACGAGACCGTCATCCGCAACCGCCTGCGCGAGTACAACCAGAAGACCCTGCCCGTGCTCGAGTTCTACCGCGACCGTGGCATCCTTCGCACGATCGACGGCACCGCCGGCATCGACGCGGTGCGCGAGCAGGTCGCCCAGATCGTCCGCGGCGAGCTCAGCAAGCAGCTCTTCAACGTCGTGCTCTTCGGCTATCCCGGCTCCGGCCGCGGCTCCCAGGGCAAGGCGCTCGCGAAGAAGTTCGGACTCGAGTACGTCGCCACCGGCGGGATGCTCGACGCGGAGATCAAGACCGGCTCCGAACTCGGCCGGAGGATCAACGCCCTCTACGAGAACGGCCAGCTCGTGCCCGACGAGATCGTCGTGCCGCTCATCGAGCGCAAGCTCGCCGATTCGGGCGACGTGAAGGGCTATATTTTCAAGGGCTTCCCGCGCACCCTCGTGCAATCGTACATCCTCGACGGCCTCCTGAAAAAGCACGGTTCCTCGATCTCGAAGATCATCGAACTCGAACTACCCACGCTCGAGCTGATCCGGCGCCTCGACGAGCGCAGCAAGACCGCGGCGTGCATGCCCTACGACACCAGCACGGCGAAGATCGTGAAGCGTCTCCAGGAACATGAGACAAAGACCGTGCCCGTGATCCAGAAGTACAACCAGCTCCACGGGGTCACGAAGATCGACGGCATGGGGTCCTTCGACGAGGTGTTTGCCCGCATGTCCGCCGAGATCGAGAGCGGGTTCCGAGGCATGCGCTAGGCCGGCTCCGCGCTCAACTCAGGGCGCGTCTCGTTCGAAGATCCTCCCTAGACTGCGGGTGCCGGCCGCCGCTCGTCGCCGTCGTTCCAGGCGAGCAGCCGCAGGGCATTGAGCGCCACCGCGACCGTGCTTCCCTCGTGCAGCGCCACGGCCACGCTCAGCGGAATCGCTCCCGCCAGGGCGGCAGCCAACAGCAGGGCGATCACGCCCAGGGCGATGACAAGGTTCTGCGTGATGATGCGGCGCGTGGCACGGCTGAGTCCGACCGCGAAGGCGAGTTTGCCCAGGTCGTCGCCCATGAGCGCCACGTCTGCGGTTTCGAGCGCCACCGCGGTCCCGGCGACGCCCATGGCGACGCCCACGGTCGCCGTCGCGAGCGCGGGCGCATCGTTGACGCCGTCGCCCACCATCGCCACGGGGCCGTGCGCGGCCTGCAGCTCCCGGATGGCGTCGAGCTTGTTCTCGGGAAGGAGTCCCGCGCGCACGTCGGTCATGCCCGTCGCCGCGGCGACACGCTGGGCAACCGCAGCGTTGTCTCCGGTCAACATGACCCGGTGCGCGACGCCCTGCCGCTCCAGACGCAGTATGGCGTTTCCAACGTTCGGCCGCGGCTGATCCGCCAGCCCGATCACTCCCAGGAACGCGCCCGCACGGCGCACGATCACCGCAGTCTGGCCGTCCGTCTCGAGGCGCGACACCGCCTCCCGGACCGAATGTCCGTCGCGGCTGAATGCGGGATCGTCCTCGAAGGCACGCAGGGCTCCGATCAACACCTCCGCCCCGCCGACGCGGGCGCTGACGCCGCGCCCGGAGAGGTTCTGCATGCCCTCGGCGGACGGAAAGGAGAGGCTGCGACGCCGCGCCTCGGCGACGATAGCCTGAGCGAGCGGGTGGCTCGACCGGTCTTCCACGGAGGCGGCCGTGGCGAGGATCTCATCGACGCCGGCCCCGTCGATCGGGTTCACCGCTGTCACGGAGAAGCGCCCGCTGGTGAGGGTGCCGGTCTTGTCGAAGGCCACGGTCTGCAGGCGACCGAGATTTTCCAGGTGCACGCCGCCCTTGATGAGCACCCCGCGGCGGGCCGCCTGGGCGATGCCTGCGAGCACGGCGGCGGGGGTTCCGATCGCAAGCGCGCAGGGCGAGGCGGCCACCAGCACGAGCATCGCGCGGTAAAAGCTGTCGGACCAGGAGGCGTGGAAGGCGAGGGGAGGGACCACGACCACCAGCGCGGTGAGGACCAAGACGGCGGGGACGAAGCGGCGCGTGAATGTCTCGGCGAAGCGCTGGCTGCGGCTCTTGTTCTCGCGCGCCTCGGCGACCAGACGCATGACGCGGGCGAGTGTGTTGTCGCGGGCCAGGTGCGTGACGCCGACCTCGAGTGCGCGGTCGAGATTGATGGTTCCCGCAAACACCGTGTCGCCGGGACCGCGAGCCACTGGCACGCTCTCGCCGGTCACGGCGCTCTGGTCGACGCTGCTGGCGCCCGCGTGCACCACGCCATCGGTCGCGATCCGGTCGCCGGGCCGCACGACCACGAGGTCGCCGATTGCGAGCTGTTCCACAGCCGTCTCCTCGAGCCGCTCGCCGCGTTTGACCATGGCCTTGCGCGGCATCAGCTCGCCGAGGGCGTCGACGGCGTGACGCGCCCGATCGAGTGCGTGGTGCTCGGCCGCGTGGCCGAGCGAGAACAGAAACAGGAGGAACGCGCCCTCGGGCCATTTGCCCAGCACGGCGGCGCCGGCGGCGGCCGCGAGCATCAGCAGGTCCGTGTCGAATTTTCCCCGGAACAGCCCGGGCAGCGCCTCGCGGGCGACATCGATGCCGCCGAAGGTGTACGCGAGCAGGTAACAGGCGAGGGCGGCGGAGGCGGGGAGTCCGAGGAGCCGTTCGCCGACAAAGCCGACGACGAGGAAGAGCCCGGCTCCGCCGATCGTCGCGGCCGTCCAGTGGTGCTGTATCCAGTGCGGCAGCCACTCCGGCGCGCCGCCGTGATCGTGATGGTCGTGATCAGGGTGGTCGTGCGAGTCGTGACCGTGTTCGTCGTGGGATGAGTGGGGCATCGCAGTGGTTCCTGGATTGGGCTGAGGGATTACTTGAGATAGGTGCGGATCACCTCGATCAGCTCGTCCGCGGCGTCGCGCTGGCCAGGGGACGGGGTGCGGTCGGGATCGAGGACGTGATGCCGGACGTGCCCCTCGAGCACCTCCGACATCAGCGAATTGATCGCCCCGCGGCAGGCGGCGAGCGTCATGAGCACGCTCGAGCAGTCCTTCTCGTCGATGAGCGCCTGCTCGACCGCGTTGACCTGCCCCCGGATCCGCCGGATGCGCTTGAGCAGCTTGTCCCTGTCGTGAACGGTGTGTGCCATGAGTCAGATACCATACCCAGGTAGGGTATATGGTCAAGGCCGCCGCCGATCCGTCCGGAGCCCTGGGGGGCGAAAGGGACGATCGTTGAAAATCCTACGCGTCGCGCTGTTCCTGTGGACATTCCTGATTAGGCTACCGGTCATGGCTTCGCCGCTTCGTATCATCGTGGTCGGTCTGGGCAGCGCCGGGGATGTGCATCCCAAGGTGGCGCTGGCGCTCGAGCTGCGCCGGAGGGGACACGAGGTCGTTCTGGTGGCCCCTTCGTTGTTCACCGGGCTCGCGCGGAGCCTGGATCTGGACTTCGAGCCGGTGCTCAGGGACGAGGACTACGAGTCGGCCCTGATGGACCCCGATGCCTGGCATCCGCTGCGCGCCTTCTTCGTGGTGGCCCGGCGCCTGGTCCTGCCAAGCATGCGTCCCGTCTACGACATCATCCGGCGGCGCCTCGAGTCGGGGCGCACGGTGCTGGCGGCCTCGGGGCTCGCGCTCGGGGCGCGGCTCGCGCAGGAGCGGCTCGGTGTGCCGACCGCCACGGTGCATCTGCAGCCGATCATGCTGCGAAGCACGATCCGACCCGCGTGTTACGGATTCCCCGATGTGATCTCACGGCTGCCCCACAGTCTGCGGCGCGTCTACCTCGCGGCCGCCGACCGCTTCATCATCGATCCCTGTCTCGCACCGGAGTTCAACGCGTTCCGGGCGGAACTCGGGTTGGCCCCGGTCCGGCGCCTGTTCGACGGCTGGATTCATTCGCCCCAACGCGTGATCGGCCTGTTTCCGGACTGGTTCGCCCCTCCTGCGCCCGACTGGCCCCGGAACGTCTTGCTCACCGGCTTCCCGCTCTGGGACGAGCGCGAGGTGCGCGCCGGCTCGCCCGAGCTCGAGTCCTTTCTCGCCGCGGGTGAACCGCCGCTGGTGTTCACTGCCGGCTCTGCGATGATGCAGGCGCACCGGTTCTTCGCCGCCGCAGTCGAGGCCTGCCGTCGCACCGGCCGCCGGGCGCTGCTGCTCGCTCAACACGCGGAGCAGATCCCGGCCGGGCTTCCCCACCACGTGCGACATTTCGCTTACGTGCCCTTCAGTTCGCTGCTCCCTCGCTGCGCCGCGTTGATCCATCACGGTGGCATCGGCACCTCCGCCCAGGCGCTCGCCGCGGGCGTCCCGCAACTTGTCGTCCCTTTCGCTCACGACCAGCCCGACAACGCCATGCACCTGCGCCGGCTCGGTGTTGCGGAGGTGTTGCCGGCTGCGCGCTGCACGCCGGGGCGCTTGGCGAAGCGTTTTGCCGCGCTTCAGGACACGTCGCTGCGCGAGGCCTGCCGGCTGCAGGCAAAAAGGATGGCCGCTCAGCGGTCGATCTCCGACACCTGCGTCGCCATCGAAACGCTCGCGCCGTAGCGCCTTCCGGCCTCCGCTTGAGACGGGGAGCCGTCCGCGACTCGCTCAGGTCAGCGCAGCGAGGATCTGGCGCGCCACGGCCTTCGCCCGGCCGGGCTCGGGGGCCGTCCCTCCAAGCACGCGCAGGCCCCAGATCGAGGTGATGAGATACGCGGCCAGCGCAGCCGGATCCGCGTCCGCCTGAAGCTCGCCGGCCTTCTTCGCCCGGACCAACGCCTCGCGCAGCACCTCTTCGATCGCCTCGAACTGACGGTTCACGTGGGCTTGGATCTTGGGTTCCTTGCGTGCAAGTTCCAGCACCGTGTTGACCAGCAGGCAGCTGCGTTTCGAATACGGTCCGGCAGCCTCGGCGGCGAGGTCCATGAAATACGTCCGGATCGCGCCCAGCGGCGACCGGCCACCCGCCAGCGCGGCCTTCACCTGTTTTACGCTGGCCTTGCCGTAGGACTCGAGCGCCTCGAGAAATAGCGCCTCCTTCGACTCGAAGGCGCCATAGAGGCTGCCGGGTTTCAGGCGGGTCACTTTCGAAAGCTGAGACACGCCCGTGTCGCCATAACCGCAGTCCCAGAAGGCGTGCATCGCTTTCTCGAGGACCTTCTCGCGTTCAAATTCGGCGGGTCTGCCCATGTGGAAAGCACTGGGTCTGTCACTAATTGAGCGGCTGCTCAAATATTTTTTGCGGAACTGCTGTTGCCGTGCTAATCTGGAGCGATCACTCAAAAATGAATAATCTTACACAAGCCATTGCCGAATATGATGCCGGAAAGAACGCGAGGGTCCCGGCCGATATTCTCGCGTTGATGAATCGCTGCACCGAGGAGCTGAAGGCTTCGGGCATTGAGAACCGGGCGCTGAGGGTCGGAGACCGGATGCCCGATTTCGAGTTGCCCGATCAGCACGGGGTGCTGCGCCGGTTCTCCGACTATCTCAAGAAGGCCCCGGTGGTCCTCAGCATTTACCGGGGCGGCTGGTGTCCGTACTGCAACCTTGAGATGAAGGCGCTGGCGGCGGCTCAGCTTGAAATCGAGCGGCACGGAGCACTGCTCGTGGGAATGGCGCCCGAGCTGCCGGACAAGGCTCTGGAGACCGCGGCGAACAATGGCGCGAGTTTCGATATATTGAGCGATTCCGGCAATCGCGTCTCCGAGCGCCTTGGGCTCGTCTTCACCCTGCACGAGGCGCTCAGGCCGATCTATGAGCGCTTTGGCCTGGATATTCCGGCCTACAATGGGGACCGCACCTTCAAACTTCCCATGCCCGCCACCTACGTCGTCGATCGCGATGGGACGATTGTGCACGCGTTCGTCGACGCCGATTACACGCGCCGTCTCGAGCCGGCGGAGATCCTTCGGGTGCTGGCTGCGCGGTGGCCGATCGGCCGCTGACCGGGGCGCCGGCCCGCCGCTGGCGTGGTGAGTGGGTATGGCGGGACGCGAGGCCGGTTGACGTCCTGGGTAGCGGTGTGCCGTTGTAGTCCACGGGCACCTGCTGTCCTCGCATCAGCCCAGCCGTCCTTGTCCTGTCATGACGATCCGCCGCCTGAAGCCAAACGATGCCTCCGCATGCCGCGCTCTGCGCCTTCTCGGCCTGCGCCAGAGTCCGGCCTCCTTCGGCCGTTCTCACCGCGAGGAGGCTTCGCGGCCGTTGTCGTTCTTCGAGGAGCGGCTCGCCCCGACGGGCCCCGCGGCCACCTTCGGTGCGTTCGCAGGCGGCGAGCTGGTCGGCATGATCACGCTGCTGAGGGCGCCCGGGCTGAAGGAGAATCACAAGGCGTCGATCGTCGGCCTGTACGTCCACCCGGAGCACCGGCGCCAGGGCGTGGCCCGCAGGCTCGTCGCGCGTGCGCTGCGCGCCGCATCGGGCCTTGACGGCGTTCGTCAACTTCGCGTCGCCGTCGTCGAGGAAAATGCTCCCGCGCTCGCGCTCTACGAGGAGGCTGGGTTTTCGATCTACGGCCGGGAACCCGAGGCTCTGCATCACCGGGGCCGCTTCCTCGACGAACTCCTGCTCGCACGACTCGCTTCGACGCCCCGCCGCGGATGACCCGTCGCGCCGGCCTCTCCGAACGATCCCAGAGACCACGCTTCAGCGGTGTTTTTTTCGCACCGTGGGTTTTACCCCATGCTTGGATTTCGTGTGCGGGAGCATACTCGCACCCTCATGGAAAGAAACGCACCCGACGCACACGACGATCGCTCTCCCGGGGCGGTCCCCCATCCGACACACGAGCAGGCTCATGAGCGGGCTCGTGAGATTGCGGCGGGCAAGGGGCGTGAAGCCTCGGATGTTTCGATGTCCGACTACATGCAGGCGAAACGTGAACTGACGGGCGAATCCGACGGTGACCGGCAGGAGGCGATTCTCGACTCGATCCAATTGCCCGAACGCTGGGAGGCCGTCCCCGAATCGACCGGGATCCAGTTTCCGGAATCTCCAAGCGAAGGAGAGGACGAGGACGGACTGAGCGATGTTGACCAAATGGCAGAAGGTGGCGTCGAGAAGGCGACCCGCGAGCGGATGGACGAGTCGGCCCGCGAAAAGAAGATCGAAGACAAGGAGACGGAGTGACCGCGTGGAGGTTCTGCGATCGGTAGCTCCGGCCACGCATTGTCGTTCGCAGGCAGAGGCCGCGTCACCTCGGCGAGGAGCTCCGCAAGCAGCTGTTCGGAGAATGGTTGCATGGCGTGAAATGACACCGCGGCGGCGCCTGCGGTGAGTCCCTGTCGCTTCGCGAGCGCGAACTGCGCCTGCGTGGACTCCGCCACGACCACCGCGCGCGGCCGGATTGCTCCCAACCGACGCCGCCCTATCGGTTGCGGAAATTCGACGCCGGCCCGCGTTGCTCCGGATTGGCCGCGGCGTAGCTTTTTCCCCGACGTGCGACTGACCACCCAGTCCGACCGTCGCATCGCCCCATGAGACTCCGACCGACGCTCCGTATTCCGGCTGCCCTCGCCGCCTTCTTTGCGTTTCTATCCGCCGCCCAGTCACATGCCGCTGCGACTCCGGACCCCGCCGAAGCCGCCCTCCAGCGCCACGACCTCGTCGACTTCATGGCGAACCGCGAGACCTTCCTCGTGAAGGATTTCACGGGCGACGCCCACCAGCGCCCCGAGATGGGCTGCGAGCTCTCCGATTTCGGCTCCTGGTACGACGCCGCCTACTCGGGAGGCATCAACCGCTTCTGGATCAATTCGCTGCGCCACCACACCTACGACCAGGTGGGTTTCAACACCACGCAGGACGTCGGCGAGGTCGCCGTGTTTTTCCAGACGCCCGCCGGCGGTGTCATCGACGGCACCCGGGGTTCCTGCCGCGTCGACTGGTACCCCTACGGCTGGACCACGCATACCGCCGAGGACGGGCTCCGCGTCGAATCGACCGTCGTATTCACCGCCTTCAATACGATTGCCGTGCTGGTCTCCGTCGAAAACACCGGCGCCGCCGCGGTGAGCCTCACGCCTTCGTTGCTTGTGACCGACCGCTCCGACTACGACGCCATGACGGGGGGGCTGATCTCCGGGTCCGCCGAGGACGGCCGCCTCGCCTGGCGCAACCGCCGCATCGGAAAATCGAGCGACCCGAAGGACTACTCCGATGCCCTGCGGATCGGCTCCACCCTGGGCGCCCTGAGCGTGTCCTTTTTACCCCGATACCTGCGCTCCGCGCGGGGCGATGAATTGCGGACCGCGCTGCGCGACTCCTGGGAGCCCGGGCTCTCCGCGCCGAACGGTGCGGCCCTGGCCCGCGCCGGGCTCCTGACCCTCCCGCCGGGCGGGCGGCGCGACTTCGCGTTCTATCTCGGCGCGGGCGCCGATGGCCGGTCCGCGGCGAAGGCGGCCGACGGGGCGAGCGAGCGCCTGTCCCGCCTCGGTGCGCCCGGCGTGCTCGCCGCGGTGCGGAAGGACTGGAACGATTACCTGGCGGGCCTTCCCCGTCTCCACAATCCGAGCCTCGACGACCGGACCCTCTACTACGCCTCCGCGCTCGCCCTGCGCACCAACCGCATCCTCCTCGAGCGCCTGCCCGAGTCGGCCTTCGCCGGCAAGGACGGCAACGCCGGCCAGCCGGTCGCCGCCGACGCGGGCGACGGCGCACACGGCGAAGTGCTCTACAGCGCCTCGATCCCGGGCCGCGGCGCCTTCAACCTCTTCTTCCAGAGCGATGCCTGCTGGAATCTCCTCGGCTACCTCGACATCAATCCCGACTGGGCCGAGGGCCACGCCGTGCCGATCCTCGTGCCGCCCTGCATCATCATGGATCCCCACTTCTTCTGGTCCATGTGGGAGCTCTATTCGCGGCTGCCCGGCCGGGCCCGCGAGCGGGCCTTCGCCGCCAGGGTGTATCCGCTGCTCGAGAACGACTACCGCACCTGGCTCACCAAGATCGACATCGACCACAACCTCCTCTGCGCCACACCCAACAATTGGGACGACGGTCCACGCGCCGATCTGCTCTTCAGGGAGGCCACCGACATCCCGGGGCAATGGAACAGCTGGTGGACCGACTGGGTGAACTTCTCCCGCGACCGCTTCCTCGAGGACCCCGCCTCGAGTTCACAGCTCGCGTACGGCACCGTCGTGCTCGGGCGTTTCGCCGCGATCCTGGGCAAGACGAAGGATGCCGCCCACTGGAAGCGGCAGTTCGAGCTCCACGTGAAGGCGATCGACACGCTGTGGGATCAGAAGCGCGGGTATTGGATCGTCACCTACAAGCATTCGCTCCGCGACACGGTGCTCACCAGCTCCGTCATCTACCCGATCTTCACCGACGTCTGCCGCGATCCGGCAAAGATCCGTCGCGTGATCGAGCAGCACATTCTGAACCCGAGGGAGTTCAACGGCCGCTTCCCGGTGCCGACCGTCGCCTACGACGATCCCTGTTACTACAAACAGAAGCCGCCCCGCCAGAACGAGGAGGGCGGCCTGTGGCGCGGCAACATCTGGATGCCCGAGGCCTGGATCGTCGTGAAGGGCCTCTACAAATACGGCTACGGCCCCGAGGCGGCGTCGATGGCCCGCCGTCTGCTCGACATGATGGAGCACCAGGCCGCCTTCACGCGCGACCATCCGCAGTACGCGTGCGTGCCGGCCGAATACTACGACTCCCGCACGGGCGCCGCCGAGAACAACCGCCGCTTCTCCTGGTCGAGCGCCGTGGCGATGGACTTCCTTTTGGGCAACTACGAGAACGAGCGCGTGCTCGGCGCCAATCCTTCCCGCGACGTCGCAGTCGACGGGCACATCCGCGAGCTGTTCGACTTCAAGTCGGGCCGGAACCTGTTCCGCGTCGCGACGGAGGGTCGCGTCTTTCCCGTCGTGCACATGCGCTCGACGGACGGCCTGCCGATCGAGTCCAGCGCGGGCGTGGATTTCCGCTTCGAGGATCCCGCCGGAAATTTCGCCGGCCGGACCATCGCCTTCACCGTCGATCCCTCGCGCTGGTCCGTCGTCGATGCCTCAACCGGTCGCGGCCTCCAGTCTGGTGCCGACGGCCGCTACCGAGCGGCCATCGGTGAACGGCTCAAGCTCGTGCCGGGCCGATGATCCCCGGCCCGAGGCCGGGGGCCGTTGCGCGCGGATGAGGAGTCACCGCCAGTAACCTCGCACAAAGACGTAGGCGTTTCCCCGGGTCTCCCAGTGGGCCGCGATGTAGCTGGTGGCCATCGGGGGCGGGACCTCCCAGCGCCCGGGCGTCCAGACGTAGCCCGCGCCGGTGTAATCCCAGTAGCCGGGGATCCACACCGCGCTGGGATCGGGCGAGCGACCCGGATACTCGGTCGGCGAGGAGGAAGGCGGCGGCGGCGGCCCGGACACGACGACGCGCCTCGGGCCCGGCTCCGACGTGTAAAGCGTGCCATTTCGCTGGTCCTGGGCGTTGCCCAGCGTGCCGCCCGCGATGGCGCCCGCGGTCGCCCCGAGCACCGCCCCGCCCAGCGTGTCGCCGCCGCGGCTGTTGTGCCCGATGATCGCTCCCGCGATCGCCCCGAGGGTGCCGCCCGTGACCGCACCTTCCTGCGTGTTGGGTCCGACGCCCACGCAACCGGTGAGCAGCGTGGAAAGCGCCAGGGCCGACGTGATCGTTGCGAGTGTTTTCATTTCAAAAGTTGTAGTGGAACCACAGAGACACAGAGGTCGCAGAGAAAACCAGTGGACAGGGGGCGGGAGCGGGAATCTCCCGATTTCCAAATCTCGGGACTTCGGTGCCTTCTCAGTGTCCTCCGTGCCTCTGGGGTTCAAATCCCCCTGCGTGCTTCAGATTCATGGTCCAGTCTCCTTTCGCGGGCCGTTCAACGGCGCCAGCGGTGGAAGCCGTCGTCGTCGAAATCGCGGTGGCCGCCCCAATGCCCGCCCCAGTTCCAGCCGAAGCCGACCGAGACCGGGCCGTACCAGGGCCAGGGATCGCAGAACCCGCCGTCGTCGTAGTCGCGGTAATAATACACCGGGGCCGGCCGGGTGACGATGACGGTCGAGGTGACCGGAGCCTGCGGGACGACGACCTGCGCGGTCGGCGCGCCCGCCGCGGGGAGCATGAGGTACGCGACGGTGTTGGTCTGGCCGGCAGGCGTGCGGTACACCGCCGTGATCTGGGTGGGCGTCTGCACGATGCGGTCGACCGTGAATCCCTGGGCCGCCGCGGCCGCCGTCAGCTGGCCCGCCGAGGGAAGCTGCGGAAGATAAACCGTCTGGTTCGGAACCGGCATCGCGGCCGGATCGGCCTGGTAGGATGTGGAAGCGGCGATCTGCGCGGGCGCCGCCGGCGCCTGCGTCGTCTCCGCGAAACCGGTGGTCGCCAACGCGACCGCAAGGAGGAGGATTCGCGTCTTCATGATGGTCAGCAGAGACGCTTCGACACCCATCCGATTTCATCGGTGCCACGATCGCCTTCGCGTGTCGCGAAAGTTCCCGTACACGATCGCCTTGGCCGATTCTGGCCCGGGCCCCAAATCCTGCGGGCGCCCGGTCCCCGGCCGAGGCGCCCCGGGACGGGTGGCGCCAGGGCCGGAGGCTCGCGCTTACTTGAGCGTCGAGCTTTTCGAGGCGATCACCGCCATGAGCTCGTTCCACGATTTCACAAACGCGGCCGCTCCGTCGTCCTGGAGTTTCGCGGCGAGCGCCTGGAGGTCCACGCCCGCCTTCGCGAACGACGAAAGCACCGCCGCGCTGTCCGCGCCGTCCGCGGGCAGGCTTCCGGAAAGTGCCCCATGGTCGGCCCAGGCCTTGAGCGTCTTCTCGGGCATGGTGTTGACTGTGAGCGGTGCCGCCAGCGCCTGGATGTAGAGGGTGTCCGACGCCTTCGGATCCTTGGTGCCCGTGCTCGCCCAGAGCAGGCGCTGCGGCCGGCCACCCGCGTTTTCGATCCGCTTGAGGCGGTCCGACGCCAGCAGGTCACAGTAGGCCTGATACGTCTTCTGTCCGACGGCGATGCCGAGCTTGTTGGCCAGTTCCGCGGGCACCTTGGCCGCGACAGCCGCGTCCCAGCGACTGATGAACAGCGAGGCCACCGAAGCGACGTTCGGATTCAGCCCCGCCGCGATGCGCCGCTCGACGCCGCGATGATACGCCTCGGCCGCGGCCACGTAGTGGTCGCAGGAGAACAGGAGCGTCACGTTGATCGGCACACCCGCGAAGATCGCCTCCTCGATCGCGGGGAGCCCCTCGGGCGTGCCCGGGATCTTGATGTAGAGGTTGGGACGCCCCGCGCGGGCGTGCAGCTCCTTCGCCACCGCCAGGGTGGTCTTCGTGTCGCGCGCGAGCAGCGGCGAGACCTCGAGGGACACCCATCCGTCCACGCCACTCGTGCGGTCGTGCACCGGACGGAACAGGTCGGCGGCGCGCGTGATGTCGTCGAGCGCGACGTCGAAGAACAGCGCCTCGCCCGACTTCCCCTGCGCAAGGCCCGCGCGGAGCGCGCCGTCATAGGCGGTGCTGTGGCTGATCGCCTGCTCGAAGATGGTCGGATTCGACGTCAGGCCGGTCACCGACCACTCGTCGATGTAGCGCTTGAGCGTGCCGGAATCCAGCAGGTCGCGGGTGATGTTGTCGAGCCAGAGACTCTGGCCCAGATCGTGGAGGCTTTGGGTGGGTTTCATGCGGGTGCTCCTGGAGCATACCCGCTCCGCCGCGTCGCGCAACCGAACCGCCGAGGATTGCGCCGGCCCCGCCGATTTCGGTAGAGCGAACCACGGGCGTCGCTCACATCTCCAGGCCCTTCTTTTTTTGAGTGCGGAATCCCCGGAGGCCCTGAGCCAGTCGAACGGGTGATTCCGCTTTCGGACGCGAGTCTCGACTCGCGCCCGGAGGTTTCGAACTCCGAAACCTCCTCGGCGGGCGGTCGAGCCCGCCCGTCCAAGGCGGAGCCGAGGCTCCGCACTCCACATGTCGAGCAAATCGCTGGCGCCGTTCAGATCTCCAGGCTCTTCCCTTTTTTGACCGCGGCCCCCCTGCGCCCGCGCCCTTCAACCCTCTTCGCCGGTGACCTTGACAGCGCCAGACCACCGGCGGAAGTTCCCCGCGTGTCCGGCCCCGGACCGGATGCGCGACACCAGCCGCCTCACCCCTCATCCCATGAAGATCCCGACCGCCGTCCCGTGCCTCGTGTTGGCCCTCCTGTCCTCGCTCCCCGCGCTCCGCGCCGCCCCCGCCTGGGTCGAAACCAGTAACCGCGACGCCATGGTGCTGCTCGATGCCATGGCGAAATACCGCCCCGAGGAGGCCTCGGCGTATGGACTCACCCGCTACGATCCCTACGTCTCCGACCTGTCCCCCGGCGTCAATCGGCGCCGATGCGAGGCGCTGGAGGCCGCCCGGGCGACGCTCCGCCGCGACCTCGCCGCCGAGTCCGACCCGCGCGTGCGCCAGGACCTCGAAATCATGATCGACGAGGCGGGCCGGCGGATCGAGCGGATCAACCTCGATGAGCGTTACCTGCTTCCCTACACCGCGGTCCCCAAGCTGGTCTTCCAGTGCGAATTCATGCTGCTCAGCCCTGAGGCCGCACCCGCCCGGCACGCCGCCGCGCTGGAGCGCCTCCGCCGCTACGCGGGCCTGGTCCCGGGCACCCAGCCGTTCACCACGCTCGTCGAGGCCCAGATCGAGGCCCGGCTCTCCAACCCCAAGCTCCTCGGCCCCTTCCGCACCGAGGTGGAGCAGGACCTCTCCAACACCACTCGTTTCGAGCAGGGACTCGCCCAGCTCTTTGCCGTCAACCACATTGCCGGCGCGGACGAGGCGCTCGCCGCCCTCAAGACCCAGTTCGCCGCCCACGATGCCTGGGTCCGCAAGACTCTGCTGCCGCGCTGCCGCACCGATTTCCGGCTCCCGCACGAACTCTATGCCTTCGACCTGCGCCGCATGGGAGTCGATATCACGCCCGAACAGCTGATCCATGAGGCCGAGCTCGAATACGCCGAGGTCCAGTCCGAGATGCAGAGCCTGGCGCCGCTCGTCGCGAAGGAGCACGGCTGGAAACAGACCGACTACCGGTCCGTGATCCACCGGCTCAAACAGGACCAGCTCACCGGCGCCGCCGTCGAGCCGTACTACCGAAACGTCGTCATCCCGCGCATCGAGCAGATCATCCGGGAAAAGCACCTCGTCACGATGCCCGACCGCCCGATGGCGATGCGCGTCGCCTCCGAGGCGGAATCCGCCGCGGAGCCCGCCCCGCACATGCAACCCCCGCCGCTCATCGACAACCACGGCGAGCGCGGCACCTTTGTCCTCACGCTGGGCAACCCGCCCACCCACGGCGGCCACAGCGAGAGCTACGACGACTTCACGTTCCCGGCCGCCGCCTGGACCCTCACCGCCCACGAGGGCCGGCCCGGACACGAGCTGCAGTTCGACCGCATGGTCGAGCGCGGCGTGTCGTACGCCCGCGCGATCTTCGCCTTCAACAGCGTCAACGTCGAGGGCTGGGCGCTCTACTGCGAGACCATGATGAAACCCTACGAGCCGATCGACGCTCAGCTCATCGTGCTCCAGTACCGCCTGCTCCGCGCCGCGCGTGCGATCTGCGACCCGATGCTCAACCTCGGCCTCATGCCCCGCGAGCAGGCGCACGCCATCCTTGTCCACGACGTCTGCCTCTCCGAGGCCTTCACGCGCGAGGAACTCGATCGCTTCACCTTCCGGTCCCCCGCGCAGGCCACGTCCTATTTTTATGGATTCACCCGGCTCATGCAGCTGAAGGCCGCGACCCAGATCGCGCTCGGCGAAAAATTCCACCTGCAGTCCTTCAACGATTTCGTGATCGACCAGGGCCTGCTCCCTCCCGACATCCTGGCCAAGGCCGTGAAGACGGATTTCATCCCGTCCCAGGAAGCCAAGCCTGCCGCCACCCACTAGCCGCGCGATGTTTCGTGGGAGGGCCGGATCTCCGAGCCGGCCCCGCTGATTTCGGTGGGGCGAACCACGGGCGCCGCTCACATCTCCAGGCTCTTCCCTTTTTGGAGTGCGGAATCCCCGGAGGCCCTGAGCCAGTCGAACGGGTGATTCCGCTTTCGGACTCGGAACGCCGAGTCGTCTGACCCTTTTTTTGGAGTGCGGAACCTGGGTTCCGCTTTCGGACGCGAGTCTCGACTCGCGCCTTCCTGCGCTGGCGCCGGCCGTGCCGCACGGACACCGTGAACCCATCGCTCCGAGGTGGTTCGTCACTCGGAAGCGGGCGGTCGAGCCCACCCGTTCCCGCATGTGCGGGACGGAGCCGAGACTCCGCACCCGTCCTGAGCGTAGTCGAAGGGCTCCACAGGCTGAGGCCTCCTAGCTCCTAACTCCTAAATTCTAGCTCCTGCCCCCTGCCCTCCACCCTCCGACATCCGACACTTCACCGCCCCGCACACGCTGCCAGCCCGCCTCCACGACCTTGGAACACTCCCTTAAGCTTTAGCCCCCTTCGGCTCGGCCTAAAGTATGATGGCTGCTCATCCTAATAGCGGGTTGTGGGCGATCGTTGATTCTGGTTTTTGGTGGCCTTTTGACCATGCGTCGTGACCCCGCCGCCATCGCCCCGCTAACGCAGGGAAACACTCCGTGATCGAGCGCGTTCGCGACAACACACAGCTGATTTCAAAGGACCGATGAAACTCATCACACGCGAACTTCCAGAGGCCTCCTTCGTCACGGCGCCGTCAACGCACTCGGCAGCCGAGGGCTCAGACCGGCTCCCAATGCGATCCGGCGCTTGGCCCGTCCCGAACGCTCTGGCGTCCGGAGGCGGTCAGGCGATGCGACGACTCGCCGGCTTCGCGGTGTTGGCGATGCTCGCATTGTCCGTCCCTGCGATGGCGCAGCCGGCGGCCGAGCCGGCTTCTCTGAAGGGGCAGTTGTTCGTCGGCACCTGCTATCAGCCGATCGATCGATCGCCGGCACAGATCGCTCAGGACATCGCGATCATGCACAAGGCGGGCTTTACCATGGTCCGCATGGGCGACCTGTCGTGGGATTCGTTCGAGCCCGCAGAGGGTAAGTTCACCTTCGGCTGGTTCGACAAGGTGCTGGAGCAGATGCACGCGGCGGGGATCAAGGTTGTCCTCGACATTCCCGGGCTGCCGGCGCCGATCTGGCTGCACAAGAACTATCCCGGTGTGGATATCATCACTCAGGACGGCGTGCGGCTCCATCCCGCGACGCGCTATTGGGACGACATCAGCGATCCCAATTACCGGCGCCTGGTGCATCAACTGGCGGTGAAGATGCTGCAGCGTTATGCGCACAATCCGGCGGTCGTCGCGGTCGGCTACGACAACGAGGTTGGCAGCTCGCCGATGTCCTATTCGGAGGGCGATCGCGAGCGCTTCGTGACCTGGCTCAAGCAGCGCTACGGGACGATCGCCGCGCTCAACAAGGCATGGGCAACGCAGCGCTGGTCGCGCCGGATCGATAGTTGGGACGAGGTTTATCTGCCCTACGGCAACGGGCCGGGGCCGAACGAGCGCAATCTCGACCTTCACCGCTTCTGGTCCGATGTGACGATCGCCGATCTCAAAGACCTTGATTCCGTTCGCCAGCACTATGCGCCGAATCTGCCGGCCGTCTCCAATCTGTGGCCGGATGCCGGTGCGAAAGGGTTCAACTACCTTCGTTCCTGGAACCAATATTCGACCTATGGCGCGGAGGGCTTTTATCCCGGCGATCCGTTGAGCGCGGCCTTCGGCGTGATGATGATCAAGGCCGGGCATCAGACGCCGGTATGGTTCAACGAATTCACCGCCGGCGGCGGCGGCTATTATGGCACGCCGGGCCGGTCGCGGATGTGGGCCTATTTCGGCCTGCTCTATTATTCGCAGACCTTTCTCGCCTGGACGTTCAACTCGCACATTGGCGGCGAGGAGCAATCGCTGTTCGGCCTGGTCAATCACGACGGCCGGCCGTCCTGGAAAGTCGACGAGTTTGCCCGGATCGCCAGGGAATTCGCCAAGCTGAAGGCGATGGGCTTCCCGAGGGATCGGCAGCCGCAGGTTGCGATCGCCGATTCCTACGAGACGGCCTGGATCACCAGTCCGCCGCCCGGTCCGAACACCATGAATCAGTATTTCACCACCGGTTACGACAGCCAGTTGGTCGCGGCCTTCGAGCCGCTGTTCGCCGACAACATCGATACCTCGGTCATCGACGTGGCGCACGATTCGCTCGACCGGTACAAGCTGGTGCTGCTTCCCAGCGCCTACATCATGGACAAGCCGACCGCCGAGGCCGTCCGGCGCTATGTTGCCAATGGCGGCACGGTGATCATGACCGGCTATTCGGCGAAGGTCGATGGCACCGGCAAATGGTTCGAGACACCGCTGCCAGGCCGGCTGACCGACGTGTTCGGACTGCGCACCGACCCCTTCTATCGCTCGCCGCAGCCGCTCAAGGTGAGCTTCGATGGACGGGAACTGACCGGCACCGACTCCTATTACGAAGTGCTCGAGCCCTCCACCGCGAAGACGATCGCGACCTTCGAGAACACGCCGCAGAAGAGCCCGGCGATCACCGTCAACCACTTCGGCAAGGGCGAGGCCATCTACCTGGCGACGGCGTCACAATCGGCGTTCATGGGACCGCTGGTCCGTTCGCTCTATGCGAAGCTGGGCATCAAACCCGGCCCCGTGACGCCCAAAGGCGTGGTCGCGCGGACCGTCGACGGACGCACCATGTATGTAAACACCAACGACGCGCCCGCGACGGTTTCGATCAGCGGGACGAAGCAGGACGTGCTCACCGGCAAGACCTACTCGGGCACCCTCGACCTCGAGGGCTTTGGCGTCGCGCTGCTGCAGTAACGGCGCCAAACCGAAAGGGTTCACAGCTGTGGACGCCCGAGTGGGAACCAGAAACCTGCGCGAGGGTTGGGGTCCTGAAATTGGACTACTCCGGTGCGCTGTCGTGATTGATCAACTTTCGTGACTACAGACTGAATCTAAATGACGCAGTTGGATTTGAACCACAGAGACACCGAGGACACGGAGAAATGCAGTTGGACGGAATTCGTGTATCCAATCTATTTCACCTCCGAGGTGAGCGCCGATTCCGCCCCTTGCTTGGATTTCAGCCTCTGCCTGTCCGCCGTAGCCTTGGCGAAGGTGGATATCTCTGTGCCTCTGTGGTTCAATTGCGGTTGCTAGGCTGAATCGCTCGAACACCTCCGACCCGTGCCAGGCGACGGCTTCGGAATGGGACCAGTAGGTGCGGTCCTTGGGCAAAGTGATTTCGCGCCGATCCATGTCCAGTAGTGAAAAGTTGGTGACCGGTGAGGGCTCCGGGCGCATCGACCTCGTCGAACCGACCGTGCCGTTCGTGGACGACCCGAATTTGACCGACAAGAAATACCCGGAAAATCGAACCAAGTCCTATCGTTCCCGCGAACCGGTCCGGATCGTGGCCGAGGTGACGGAGCGGCAGGCGCAAGCTCCCGAGGTGCTCCAGCACCACGACGGACCACTCCCAGCGCGCGAAAGAGCGCGGCGCCCGGCGCTCGTAGGCAATCGACCAATTGGGGCCTCACCCTCCCTGAATGGCATCACCTACGCGTCTCAAAAACGCCGCTGCCGCGCCCGATCGCGATCGCAAACATAAAGGTTTGACCCCTTAGGATTGGCCCGCTTAGGATTGGCCCGAGGTGCTCCAGACCACGACGGACAACGCCCAGCGCGCGAAAGAGCGCGACGCCAGGCGCCCGTAGGCAATCGACCAATTGGAGCCTCACCCTCCCCGAACGACATCACCCCCGCGTCTCAAGAACGCCGCTGCCGCGCCCGCTCGAGACCGCAAACATAAAGGTTTGACCCGAATGGCGCTTAGTTAGCGCACAGAAATTTCGTACCGTGTTGGTGACCAGGCGCGGCATCGGACGAAGAATGGCCTTAACTAAGCGCCATTCAGGTTTGACCTCTTAGGATCGTCCGATCGTTTCGAGTTGCCAGAGCTGCTATGGGAGCGGCTAAAGAAATGGTCTGACGATTACTGGAGAAGGGATCTGGCAGATTGTCGCAGTGGCGGTCGACAGCCGAAAGATGCCCGCGGATGATTGCACTTGCCGTCACCGCCGCACAGCCTGCGTCCATGGAATCGCTATCCAGCATTCGTGACAGAGCTGCCTCAATGCAGCTGATCCTCGATTTCCTTTGGTCCGAGTGGACCACAACCACGAAATGGCCGAAGTGCCGTCTTGTGCAGGCGAAGTTTGGGAAATCCTTGATTAAGGACATAGAGTTGAACCTTAACGACGCTTACATGCTGCAATGCGAGCCCTCTCATGATCCAACGTACGAGCTTCGGCTATTTGGTGCGGTGTCGACGTCATCAGGTGAGCAGCTACTGCGTTTGCTTGCCGGGTTCACAGAGTTTTTGACGGCTGCGTTCAACGTGAATCCAGGTCGCGAAGAGTCGTTCAAAAGCGATGAGATAGCGAAGTTCCTAAAGCTGTCCCCGGACGAGACTGCAGATCTCGGACGAATTCTATCGTTCCACGTGTTCGACATGATGAACATGGGGCACGCGAAATCATACGAGTGGTGGGAGTGCGGTATTCCGGGCGGCTTCGCGGACATTGCTGAACCTGGCGACCCCGTGCAGAAATTGGAGCGAGTGTTGGTCCATCGATACCAGCCACGATATCCGGTGAACATTGACGATCGAAACGCGGTGCTCGCCCAAATGCCACAACCGGCATTCCGAGAACCCGTGCTTGGTATTCTTGGATTGGGCCGAGAGGAAGATCAGGATGGGCCCGTGAGCCTCCAAGCGTCGCCCGAAGTGTTCGTCAGTCATTCGGCAAAGGACATGGACATGGCCGATGCCCTGCTCCAACTGCTGACCGCCGCGCTTGGCCTGAAGCGTGGTAAGATACGCTGCACGTCCGTCGATGGTTCGAAGTTGCCGCTGGCGGCTGACACCGATGAGCAATTGCGTTCGGAGATACGCGATTGCCGAATATTTTTGGCCTTGCTGACTCCTGCGAGTTTGCAGTCCACATACGTTCTCTTCGAATTGGGCGCGCGATGGGGAGGAGAGTCCTATCTTGCAGGCTTGTTCGCTAGGGGAGCGTCGGGCGCGACCCTTAAAGGCCCGATGTCGCGCCTAAACGTGTTGAATGCTCACAATGAAGCAGACCTTCACAGCTTCGTTGGAGATTTGGCAAAAAAAATGCAGCTTCCATCCCCCAAACCTGGGGAATACCTGAGAGAGTTAAAGCAGCTCTGCGTGCTCTCGCGAGCGGGCGATCCGTTGGTGCAGTATGAGGGGAAGAGGGTGAAGGCGCGTGGGCAGCAAAATCGTGAGCAGTACTTCGTCTACAAGGGCTACACCCATTACCTCGAACCCGATGCTGCGCAGGTGTGCGAAAGCGCAAGAATTCCGTACACCCCCGTCGAGCCTGAAGACCTTGCCGTTCTGTGCGGCAAACTCGATGATTCACTGGGTACGCTGCAAATGAAGGCCATTCTGAAGGAGCTGGGGTTGCTCGGCGAGCGCTAGCCTAACCCACCGAGAACGGCGGTCTCCAAGGGGTCAAACCTGAATGATTGTGGTAGTTTGAGAGGGAAAAAGAGCAGAAACGGTGCACGATAGTTAGGGACCTGAGATTGGAATATTCCGTTGTGCTGTCGTGTCGGAGACATTTTCGGGATTACAGGCTGAATCGCTCGAAGACTTCCGACTTGTGCCAGGCGAGGGCTTCGGGATGTGGCCAGTAATAGCTGTCTTTGGGCAAAGTGATTTTGCGCCGATCCATGTCCAGTAGTGGAAAGTTTGCGACATTGGCGCTCCTGGCCTTGGGGTTGATCACCACCTCGAACTGATCGGAGATCGTGAAGAGGCCACGGTCGAATGCCCAATGTGCGGATTTGGAAAGTGCTATCCCATTCCTTGGATCATCTGTCCCTTTCACCGCTTTGCCGATGATGTGTGCTCCGTCCGCCTCGGTGTGGTGAGCCGAATGAAATCGCTGTCCGGTGACGGCGCAGGTGTAGCTGTAGTTGTCCAGAACGATACCGGCGAAAGCGGCGCTTCGACGTTCTTTTGAAACCTGGTAGATCGCGCGGTCCTCGGCGACGAAGGGCGTCCAGGCTTCGAGCGATTCGAGCCGTAGTGCCGTCTCGACCAGATCATCGGATAGACCCAGGCCGAGGGCTGCTGCCACCTCGGCCCATTCTAGGCCGCGGATTCGAAAGAGGTCTGTCGCGGCATCGAAGTGCTCGACGAAACCCAACCCGAGCAGGCGATAGCGTGAACCGTCACGGTGGCTCTTGTCCGAAATCTGTTTCGCGACGAGCACCGGCTGGCGATGCGTCATGCAGCGGACCAGCGCGACGTTGGCGGCATGGTCCATGCCGCCGCTCTTCGGACTGTAGTGCATCCACCAGGTGCGGTCCGGATTAAAGAAGACTTGATCGTGATAGGGACTGCTCAGCATCGACGTGATGCAGAGCGCGTAACCGGAGTTCTTCGGCTTGAAGATTCCTGAGGCCAGGTTGTGCAAGCGCACCAATCCGGGAATAAATCGGCCGGTATTCTGAAAAAACGCAGCAGGCAGCACCTTCCCAAAATGCGGTGCCACGGCCCGGAAGATCTCGGACCGCTCGGCGGCATCCGAGCCTGGTGTAAGGAAAGCCATAGTATCTTCGCCTTTGAGTAGGTCCTGATGCCATACAGGAGGCGCTAGGAACAGACGAAAACAAGCGTGTGTCCTGAACTCACGAGTGCACGCGGCAGGTCACATCGCGGAGATCGGTCAACTCCTGTGCTGTGGCGATCCCCCCTTCCGAACGACGGTTCGATTTGATGTTGCGCGAACATCACAGCTGCCCTGCCCGCCGGCGGCTATGCAACGGATTGGGGATCACGTTGACTGGTCAGTGACATTCACCTTTCTGAAGGTAGATGCGGTTGCTGCTACACAAGATCCAAATCAATGAGGCTTTACATATCAGAATGGGCCAATGCGCGATCTATCATTCCAGCCCGGGCCGATCTATCTACATTTGATCTCGCCAGGAGCGGAGATATTTTCCGACAGCCATGAGCCTCAGTCCCAAAATCGCTGTTACGGACGTTATCCGGGAGCAGACCCTCGCGGTCTTGGGCGGGGTCCTGAAGTCGGTGCATGAGAACGGCATTGCGGCCGTCCGGTATTTTGGCGTCCGTTCCGACGCGGATTCCTTCTCGTTGGCGGACCTCAGGCATGCCGTCTCGTTCCACCGCACGAGCTTGGCCGGCGCTCCGCCTCCGATCGCGATTGGCCGATTGCCTGACGAGGAAGAGGCGGCCTTTCAGGCGGTCTGCGAAGACTTGATGGCCCAAGGGATGTTGCTACCAGTTTTTGCCGATTATCAGCACCGGGAATTCCGGGTGCGATTGGTGCCCACGCCGTTTAATCGGGACTGGCAGTTTGTCCGGCAACTCGGAGGGGGTGGCCAGAGCCGTGCCTTACAGGTGCGCCACCTGACCAAGGGCACCGCCGGGGTATTGAAAATGCTCGCGGTAACCGAATCGCCGGAGGAAAGGACCGCTGCGGTCGAACGCTTTCGTCGCGAAGTTGAAGCGCTCGGGCGAATCGACCATCCCGCGATCGTCAAGTTGATTGACGCCAATGTCGACGCGCAGCGGGGCGAGCTTGGCTATGTCACCCTTTTGGGCGTCCCGCTGGAAACTTATTGGAACCGACAGGCCAAAACGCTCACTCCCGCCCAGCTCTACGATCGGGCCTACCAGATCGTCCGACAATTGGCCGATGGCCTAACGGCCGTTCATCAGGTGGGGCTGGTACATCGCGACCTGAAGCCCGACAACGTCATTCTCTACGGCGATCAGCCGGTCGTCATCGACTTCGGCTTGGTGACCAATGCCAATTATGAAGCGGCCAATCTCACCGACGTGCACGGACGCCAGGTCGCCAACCACTTCAATCCGCCGGCGGTTCACGGCTTGGACGACGCCGACCCGCGTCGTGATGTCGCCAGTTTGGGCTGGCTCTACGGCTATTTATTGGGCGAACCGGTCGGCGGCAAACGTCGGCCACAGCGGTTCCACTGGCAGTTTCATCATTTGGTTGCGGAGCCCCGGCAGGAGCGAGCCCGCTCCATTCTGGCCGTCTGTTCCTTGCACAATAGCATCCCGCAAACCACGCAGAAATTCTACGAACTGCTGGACCGCCTTTCGTTGGATGGTGCAGCGCGGAACGCATTGCCGGTCGATCAGCCGTCCCTGCGCGAGCCGGAGGAGATCCATGCCCAGCTAGTTGCCCGGGATATGCTGCGGGACGCGGCGGAAAATGAATCAGTCGAACTGGCGGTCAGCCTGTTCACCGAACCGCTGACCCAATTGCGCGCCCGGCTGGTTGCTCTTTGCATGGGCTCGGAAAGATTGCCGATTGTGCAGTGGGGGCCCTCCCGCGATGACGACGAGGATTCCTTTCTCACCCGCCCGCCGTCGGGCGTGCCGATGGGAAGCCTGCTGCGCCAGGCATATTGGCAGGTCCGTTCCGCGCAGGGAGAAGCCACCGATACCACGCTGACTTTCTTCCATTGCCATTGCGGTAAGGAACGTCGGTTCCGGGTTTCAGCGGCAGTGGTTTTCAGCCGACATTACCGGCCGGACTCTCTTAATTTTTCTCTTTATCTGGAATGCGTGGACGACTTTGGGTCACGCACCAAGTGGCACGACCTCGCCTATTCGATGCACAGCGATGGCCAGTTCCGGAACCTCGACGGCGAAAAAGTGGAAACCATCGCGGAGATCGCGACGCACGCCCAGCGCTGGTGCCACGAAACGATTCATTGGGCTCAGTTGTGATCGCCGCCAGGCCCCCGCCGACCACCTTTCTTGGGAGCAGCAACGGGTGATCGATCCCAAGAGGGTATAAACAGGGATAGGCTGAATATGGGTTCTTCACGGAACACTGTGGGTATGAAGGCTGCTAAGGGATGGTATGGAAGAAACAGTTAATGAGCACTATCGGCGGCTGTTACAGCTGCCTGAGCCGTGGGAGGTCACGGCTGTGGAGGAAGATCTGATAAGGCAGCGGGTGGCCGTTCGGTTGGCTTGGCCGGCCGGCAAGCCGGCAAACTGTCCGGTGTGCGGCCGAGTGGCAGGCATCTATGACCGGTTGGAGGAACGCAGCTGGCGGCACCTGAGCGTGATGCAGTACCTGCTGGAGTTGCGTTGCGCAGTTCCCCGCTGCGAGGGGCGACACTGGTGTCCAAAACAGGTTTGAAAAAGATGGAGCCGCGGGGGCGAGGATGAAGAATTGAGGTGTGAAAAAACAAAACACCATCCAAGCCAGCGCGGCCGACATGAGGCCTAGATGTGCAAGCCTGTTTAGCCAAATC
>DAIDAF010000018.1:0-138838 GCA_027310745.1 Opitutaceae bacterium
CTCCCCTGCCACCCCTCTGCCGAATACAGAGAGGGGAAGGGGCTCCGCCCCTTCCCCTTCACCCCATCCCAAATAGATTTTTTATCCACCAAACCTCCATACCACCGATCCACATTTGCTGAACTTGACGGACACAACTCACAAACCCCGCGCCCCCTAATGGGCACGGGGCCCCTAATATCAAACCGTGAACCGTTACGTAATGACCTGAAATGGCCATTTAACCCTGTCCGGCCACGACCCTGATTCAATGAACGCGCGACGACTCCAAGAGGGTGCCCGCAGGCATTCAACTTCCAGGGAAACGACCACAAACAAGAAAACCCGGTTCTCAGATCCGCCAGCGAATGCAGGTGCATACGCGGCCGGACTCGCGGTACCGGAACGCAATCCCAGGTTCGAACTCGACTCAGTTCAACGCCAGACCTCCTGGCTCACAACTTCATCCGGTCGACGAAATCCTTCGGCTCCCAGTCGCTGCCGTCGGCACGATACGCGATCGTGCCATTCGGGCTGATCAGGAGCGTCGCGAGCGTGTGCTGGATGATCCCGCCCTTGAGCTGCGCGAGGACGCCAAACTGGGTGAGCAGGTCATTCACCGCCTGCTCCGGTCCGGTGAGAAACGAAAAGTTGCTCGTGTCGATGCTGCGGTCCTTCGCGTACTCCTTGAGCACGCCCGGGGTGTCGTTCTTAGGATCCAGCGTGATCGAGATGAATTCGACGTTCTTCACGCCCGCCTTCTTCGCCAGCTGCTGAGTCTGGACCATCTTGGAGGTTTCGAGCGGGCACATGTTGGCGATCGGACAACGCGTGTAGATGAAATCGAGCATCACCATCTTGCCTTTGAACTCTGCGGCGGTGACCACCTTGCCATCCTGGTTGTACAACACGAAGCCAGGCATCTTCTCGCCCAGTTCGCGATAGGCCCCGGTTCCGCGGGAGACCGTGTTATCGCGCAAGCTGCGTTCGCCCTGGCCAATGGCCTTGTCGCCAGCTTGGTCGTCCGGCCAGACATCCTCGAGCTGGGGGAGTCCCTTGGCGTCCGGGTTCATCATCGCGCGGATGCGCTGCCCGGCCTTCGCGTTGGCCAGGTCGCCCGGAGACATGCCGTACTCCATCGTCATCGCGGGCATGTAGCCCGGGATCGCCTGATGGTTCAGAAGCACGGCGTGGTTCTTGAGGTCGACCGACACGATCACACCCCGGATCGGATACCGCTTCGGTGTCGCCGCCTCGGCCGCGTGGTCCTTCTTCGACCCCGAACAGCCCGTCAGCACAAGCCCCGCCCCCAGCACCAGCGCCAATCCGAACAGGGACAGGCAAATTCGGGCACAAGCCGGCGCTCGGCCAAGGGTTCCGCGGGGAAAGAATCGGCTCATGGGTCAAGGGAATCGGGTATAAAAAAATGTCAAAGGGGTTGCACAACCCGCCCGGGCGCATTCCGTGTGAGCCTCCCTGTCAGATGAACGAACCGTCTCCGTCACGCCGAACTTCCACCTACAAGCCCGCCCTGGCCTGGTTTTCCGCCATCGGCGGACTCTGGGTATTCGTGCTCGTCACGCTCGGCGCCTTCACGACGAGCATCGGCGCCGGGATGATCTTCCCCGACTGGCCTCTCTCCGACGGTTCGATCGACCCACACGGCTGGCTGCACAACATCGACATGTTCGCCGAGCACTCGCACCGGCTCAGCGCCATGACGATGGGAATCATCACCATCATCCTGTCGGTCTGGCTCTGGAAACGCGAAGAGCGCCCCTGGCTGCGCAAGCTCGGCTGGATTGCGCTGGGCCTCGTCGTCTTCCAGGGTCTTTTGGGTGGCCTGCGCGTCATGCTCAACGGTTGGCAGGTCAACGATTTCACGATGACGGTGGGCCAGATGATCCGCATCCCTCATGGCATTGTGGCCCAGCTTTATGCGTGCAACCTGCTCGCCATCGCCGCCGCCTGCTCGCGGCCCTGGATCGAGGGCCGCATCCCGGTCGCCCGCTCGCTCGCCCGCTTCGGAATCATCTGCTGCTGCCTGCTGCTGGTCCAGCTGACGGTCGCCGTGCTGATGCGCGACAATTTTGCAGGTCTCGCCATTCCATTCTTCCCCTACTCCAACATCCACGGCGGATTCCTGCCCGACGCGTGGAATTTCCGTGTCGGCTTGAACTTCACGCACCGCATGATGGCCCTCGTCCTCGCGGTGGCGCTGGTCCGCTACGCCTGGAAGATCCACACCGACCGCGGCTCGTCGATGGTGATGCAGGTCGGCGCCACCCTGATGGTGTGCCTGCTCGCAATTCAGATTCTGCTCGGGGCCAAGGTCATCTGGAGCCATCGCGACCCGCTCGTGACCACCGGCCACGTGGTCTGCGGCGCGCTCCTGCTGGTCACGACGTTTACCCTCACCTGGTTCGCCCATCGCGACCGCATTGAATCCGCTCCCCAGGCATGATCTCGACCACCCTACCCCGCGCCGCGGTCTCCGACTACGTTGAACTGACCAAACCCCGGCTGAGCGCGCTGTCGGTTCTCACCGCCCTCATAAGCTATCTCGTGGCCCGCACCGGCCAGATGGGCTGGCACTTTGTATTCGTCGCGGTAGGCACGGCGTTCTGCGCAGGCGGCGTGGCCGCGATCAACCAGTACATGGAGGCCGACACCGACGCCCTGATGCGCCGCACGGCGGACCGCCCGATCCCCTCGGGTCGGGTCGCCCCCGGCACGGCCTTCGTGATCGGCTGGGTCATGAGCCTATCCGGACTCGCCATGCTCGACGCCTTTGTGAACGGCCCCAGCGCCTTCTTCGCGCTGATGACGATGGTGTGCTACCTCGCGCTCTACACGCCCGCGAAGCGCTGGTCGCGTTGGTCGACCGAAATCGGTGCCGTCGCCGGTGCGCTTCCGCCGCTCATCGGCTGGACCGCCGCCGAGGGTCACGTTTCCGCCCTGGGAGCCGTTCTTTTCGGCATCCTGCTGTTCTGGCAGATCCCCCACTTCATGGCGATCGCCTGGCTCTACCGGCGCGACTACGCGGCGGTCAAATTCCCGATGCTGTCGGTGCGGGACGAGTCAGGCCGCATCGTAGCAATCTGGTCGCTCATCAACACGGTGGCGCTCGTAATCGTGAGCCTGTTGCCCACCTTCCTCGGCTTCACCTCGTACGCCTACCTCGCGGTCGCCGCCGCGGCGGGCGGCTGGTTCCTCTGGCGGGCGGTCGCGTTCGTCCTTCCGGAACGTCGCGAAGTTTCCGCACGACGGCTGTTTTTCGCCTCCCTGAGCTACCTGCCCATCCTCCTGCTGGCGATGCTCGCGGACCGCTGGCTGATTTCTCGATGACCGTCGAATCCCTTCCCGCAATCAACGCGGCCTTCAACGGCCTGTCCACGGTGCTGATCACCGCGGGCTTCATCCTGGTCAAGCAGGGCCGCAAGCAGGCCCATCGCGCCTGCATGCTCGCGGCGGCGGTGTCCTCGGCGTGCTTTCTTGTTGGATACGTGACGCACAAGGTCCTCGTGCACGGGGCCAATGCCCTGTTCGGCGGGCATGGCGCAATCCGGCATGTCTATTTCACGATGCTCATCAGCCACATCATCCTGGCGATTGCCATCGTGTACCTCGTCCCGCGCACCTTCCTCTTCGCCCTCCAGGGCCGCTTCGACCGCCACAAGGCCTGGGCCAAATGGGTCTTTCCCATCTGGTACTACGTGAGCATCACGGGCGTGCTGATCTACTTCTTCCTCTACCAGTGGTGGCCCTCCGGTCGCTACGCGATCGGGATGTGATCGCCGGAGGCGGGCCTGCGATGAGGCCAGATGCCCCTGATGGATTGGCCACGAAAATCACGAAGCTTCGGGTGCTTCGGCTTCACGTTGCGTGCGCTGTAAGCGCGCCCCGATCAGGGCCGGCGGCCCTGCCGTCCGCCGTAGCCTTCGCGTAGGAGAATGGCTCCGTGGTTCAACCAAGAAAACGCAGCTAACCGAAGGGAACGAAGATAACAAAGAAGGCCAAGCCAGGCGATTACACGAACTTACCGAACCCAAAGCCACTCACCCAATCGGTGAATCAATCAAGGCGCTCGATTCTGTAGTAAGCTGTTTGTCCTTCGTTCCCTTCGTTGCCTTCTGTTCCATTCGATCGCCGAAATTAGGATGAAAAAAAGCCGGTCGGAAACCGACCGGCTTTTTACCTAGTGGCAAAAACGGGGGGAACCCCGGAAAGTTACTTGACGGTCAGCACGCCGTGCATGCCCACCTGGAAGTGCGCCGGGAAGGTGCACAGGAAGGTGTAGTCGCCGGGCTCGGTCGGGGCCTTGAAGGTGATCGTGTCACTCTCATGGGGTCCGAGCAGCTTCGTGTGGGCGATGATCTCGTCGGCTTTGGCCGCCGGGATGTAGTCGGTCGCCGCGGCCGTGAGGGCCGCCGCATCGAAGGCCGCCGCATCGGAGCCCTTCTTCAGCAGCACCCAGTTGTGCGCCATCGCCGCCTTGGGCTGGCTGCCGGTGTTCGTCAGGGTCAGCTTCACCTCCTGGCCGGGGGAAACTTCGATGCTCGTCACATCGTACTTCATGGCCTCGCTGGCCTGGATGTTCACCACCTTCGCACCCGAAGCATCAGGAGCCTGGGTCTCCGAGGCGGACGAGGTCGCGGCCGGAGCCGGAGCCGCCGAGGCGGAGGAGGACGATTCAGGCTTGGAGCAGCCGCAAATCATCATTGCGCAAAGAAACGAGACAGCTGTGAGCAGTTTTTTATTCATAACAAGGGATCCCGTATGTTGAGAGACTTGGTCCGCGGCGCAAACAGTCTCGTCATTTTTTGCCGTCAATCGGAATACCAGGTAGAATTTCTAATCGTCGGACTTGCGTTCGCGCGGATTCCTCGTGGTTTTGGTGCTCCATGCTGGCACGAAACGCAGTGCCAGCGGCTCATCCCCGAGCTTCTTTGCGTCGTCAAGTCCCACCATGTTCCACCCGAAAGACTCGTCACCGCGCGATTTGATCCGCAGGTCGAGGCGCCTGGGCTCTGCCCTGTTCACGGCCCTCGTCTGCCTCGCCCTATCCGGCTGCTCCAGCTGGCTCGACGGTCCGCAATCGACCCTCGCGGTCGATGGACCGGTGGCTCGCGCGCAACTGAATCTGTTCTACACGACCTGCTACGTCATCCTCGTGATCTTCGTGCTGGTCGGCGGAACCCTGGCCTACGCGATGCTCCGCTTCAGAGCGCGCTCGAAGGCCGACGAACATGCGGAGCCGCCGCCCCAGAGCCACGGCAACCCGATCATCGAACTCAGTCTGGTCGTCGCCTCGCTCGGAGCCCTCGTGTTCATCGCGGTGCCGACGATCAAGGACATCTGGTTCGATTACGACGTGCCGAAGGCCGAACGCGCCGAAGCACTCCAGATCGTGGCCACCGGACACCAGTGGTGGTGGCAGTTCCAGTACCCGCAGGTCGAAGTGAAGCTTCCCTACGGCGGTCAGGCCCCCCTCGCCACGGCCAACGAGCTCGTGATCCCCGTCGGCAAACCGGTTCACATCGAACTGCGCACGGCAGACGTCATCCACTCCTTCTGGGTGCCAAAGCTGGCCGGCAAGGTGGACATGATTCCCAACCGCGCCAATCACATGTGGCTGCAGGCCGACAAGGCCGGCTATTACTACGGCCAGTGCGCGCAGTACTGCGGTCTCTCGCACGCTGTCATGCGCTTCCGCGTGATCGCCCTGCCTGAAGCCGAGTACAAGGCCTGGCTCGCAAACCAGGTGAAGCCCGCCCACACCGTGACCGGCCCCGAGCCGGCGCATGTCGAACAGACGGTCTTCAAGCACTACAAGCAGAACCAGTTCGGCTTCAGCGACAAATGGATGGCGACCTCGCCCACCTCGACCCTGAACCTCTGGCGCGCCAAGCAGCTGCCCAATCCCAACGAGGATCCCGCGCTGATCGCCAAGGGCCGCAAGCTCTTCCAGGCCAAGACCTGCTTCGCCTGTCACACGATCCGCGGCCACGAGGGCATCGGCGTCACCGGACCCGACCTCACCCACGTCGGCGCCCGCAGCACGATCGCCGGCGGTCTGCTCGAGAACACGCCATCCGAGATGGCGCGTTGGATCAGCCATCCCAACTTGGTGAAGCCGGGCAACATCATGTACGAGTCCGGTTACATCCCCAACCACATCACCTTCCAGTCCGGAGACGTGGCCGCGCTCGTGGCTTATCTCCAGAGCCTGAAGTGATCCCAACCGCCACACCCTAACCTTTTTCGCCTCCAAGGCATTCCCCGCATGGACGATACTGCTCTTCCACACTCGACGGCGTTACATCCCGCCGTCCCGGCCCCGCGCCTCTGGCGTCCCAAGGCCAAGACCGGCCTCGTGAGCTGGCTCACCACCGTTGATCACAAACGAATCGGCATCATGTACGGCCTGTTCGCGTTGTTCTTCCTGCTGGTCGGCGGACTCGAGGCCATCCTCATCCGCACCCAGCTGGCGGTTCCGAACAACACGCTGCTGACCGCGCACGAGTACAACATGCTCTTCACGATGCACGGCACGACGATGATCTTCCTCGCCGTCATGCCGTTGTCCTCGGCGCTGTTCAACTTCATCATGCCGCTGCAGATCGGCGCTCGCGACGTGGCCTTCCCGCGTCTGAACGCCTTCTCGCTGTGGGCCTTCGTGGCCGGCGCGATCATCCTGAACATCGGCTGGTTCCTCAAGGCGGGCGCGCCCGCCGGCGGCTGGTTCGGCTACTCGCCGCTCACCTCCCGCGAGTTCAACCCGGGCTCCCCGATCGACCTCTGGGTCATGGGCCTCCAGATCCTCGGCGTCGCCTCCGTCGCCGCATCGCTGAACTTCATCGTCACCATCATCAACATGCGCGCCCCCGGGCTGAAGATGATGCGCCTGCCGGTGTTCACCTGGATGACGCTTGTCACCTCCTTCCTGATCGTCCTGTCCTTCCCGGCCATCACGATCGCCCTGGTCGAGCTGATGATGGACCGCCTGTTCGGCACCAACTTCTTCAACGTCGCCAAGGGCGGCATGCCCATCCTCTGGCAGCACCTCTTCTGGGTGTTCGGCCATCCCGAGGTGTACATCCTCATCCTCCCCGCCATGGGCGTGGTCTCCGAGATCATCCCGACCTTCTCCCGCAAACCGCTCTTCGGCTACCCGGTGGTCGTCTTCTCGGGCGTGTTCATCGGTTTCATCGGCTTCGGCGTCTGGAGCCATCACATGTTCACGACCGGCCTGGGCACCATGGCCACCGCGGCCTTCGCGCTCTCGACCATGATCATCTCCGTGCCCACGGGCGTGAAGATCTTCAACTGGATCGGAACGATGTGGAACGGACATCTTCGGATGAAGGCCCCGATGCTCTTCGCACTCGCGTTCATCTGGATGTTCATGATCGGCGGCTTTTCGGGCGTCATGCACTCCGCCGCCCCGGCCGACGCGCAGCAGCACGACAGCTACTTCGTGATCGCGCACTTCCATTACGTGCTGATCGGCGGATCCCTCTTTTCGCTGCTCGCAGCGATCGTCTACTGGTTCCCGCTTATCTTCGGAAAGATCACCAGTGACCGCTGGGGCAAGATCGCCTTCTGGGTGATCTTCGTCGGCTTCAACACCACGTTCTTCCCGATGCACTTCCTCGGTCTGGACGGCATGCCGCGCCGCACGTTCACGTACGACACGAACATGGGCTGGAATACACCCAACCTGATCTCGTCGATCGGTGCCTATATGCTGGCGATCGGCATCGCGATCTACATGAGCCACCTGATCTACGCGTACTTCAAGGGCCCCAAGGCCCCGCGCGATCCCTGGGATGCCCGCACGCTCGAGTGGTCCCTCGCCGCGCCGATCCCCGAGTACAACTACGCGGTGATCCCGACGGTGCATGACCGTGACACCTGGTGGTACGAGAAGCAGCACAAGGAGGAGATCGCCCGCGAACGCAAGGCGCACGCCTCCGAGGAAGCTGCTCATGGTGGCATCCACATGCCCTTCCCCTCCTACTATCCCTTCCTCGCCTGCGTCGGCCTGTTGGTCGGCGGACTGGGCGTGGCCGCCGTTCCCTTTGGCCACAAGCTCGTCGTCGCCATCATCGGCCTGGTGATCGCCCTGATCGGAATCTACCTCTGGGCGCTCGAGGGCAACGAAGGCTACCACCTCCATCCCTCCAAGGAGGAACTCGAATCATGAGCAACCACTCCACCGCAGTGACCGCCGATCCACATCTGGACCCGACCACGTCGACGGGCATTCCGAACAAGAAACTCCTCCTGTGGGCGTTTCTGGCCTCGGACTGCATGTTCTTCGGCTGCCTGATTTCCACGCACCTCATCTACCGCCTCCATCCGGCGCCCGATAACATCGACCCCACGAAGGTCTTCAACCTGTGGCTCACCTCGGGTTCGACCTTCGTGCTCCTGATGTCGTCGCTGATGATGGCGCTGGCCGTGAACTTCATCCAGAAGGGCCGCATCGTCGCGATGCGCTGGGCCCTCGCGATCACGATCTTCTTCGGCCTGATCTTCCTGGGCTGCCAGTTCTACGAGTTCCACAACTTCGTCTATGAACACGGCATGACCATCACCGGGTCGATCTTCGGAACGACCTTCTTCACCCTGACCGGCACCCACGGCATCCACGTGCTGATCGGCGTGATCTGGCTGACGTCGATGCTGATCTATTCGTTCTCGGACCGGTTCTCGAAGGCCGACGCGATCGATATCGAGTCGATGGGCCTGTATTGGCACTTCGTCGACATCGTGTGGATCGTGATCTTCACCGTCGTTTACCTCCTCGAATTCGTCCGCTGACCATGACCTCACACTCCTCCACCCACGCAGCCGGCGACGACAGCCACTCCGAGCCCGGCAGGGTCAAGCTGTTCGTCATCATCGCGCTGATCCTCGGCATCATCACCGCCCTCGAAATCGGCGTGCTCTTCATGCCGGTCATCGATCCGGTGCGCATCGCGATGCTCGTCGTGTTCTCGATCGTGAAGTTCGCGCTGGTGATCTTCATCTTCATGCACCTGAAGTGGGATCGTCTGTTCTGCACGCTGCTGTTCCTGATGGGACTCAGCTTGGCGAGCGGAACTGTGACGATCCTGATCCACGTGTTCAAAGTGAAGGACAGCGTGCCCCTCACGTCCCACGCGTCGATCACCGCCCCGGCGCAGCTCGACGCCGTTTCGCGAACCGCCTGAGTCTTCCCCCCCGACCAACACCAACCCGGAAGGCCATGACGTAATGTCATGGCCTTCTGTTTTTTACACAGCCTGCGACCGCAGTCTTGGGACCGTGAATCCTCCAGTTCAGACGCAGCCTGTTCCCAGGCAGCACGCGTGATCTGAGCCCCAAATGCCTCCGCAATGAGGCAATCCAAACTCTTTTTACTATATTCCCGTAGGATTTAAGGTTTTACGAACTGGCGGGGTGCCAAGACCCAGTTTTGGCGTGCCGACTCCATTGCTTCATGATGGTTTCCAGACTCGTTAAAACCTATGCAGACGCTCGATGACGAAGGGTGTCGTGCCCTTCCGGGACCGGTTGGCACACGTGCGCTACGCACATCGTCCCTCGCCGAAAACCACGCGGATGTCCGTCGCGGGTGTCGTTTGCCGCCAGGAGGCGGTTCATTCCACTAATGCAAGAGACTGCGGAAAGATCAGGGGCCAAATCTCCAACGACTTTCGTCGCGACGACGACTTCAACGGGAACGCCGCCGGATCCCAAGTCGTCCGCCACCGTCCAGCCCGTCTCCAAGGAGGAGTTCGAGCGGCAGCCCATCGACCAAGTCGCGACGCGACTGGCCACGCGGCTCGACGCCGGTCTGAACTCGGCCGAAGTCCAGGCGCGCCACCAACGTTTCGGCTTCAACGAAATCGCCGAGGAAAAGCCCTCCGCCGTCCTCCTGTTTCTTAAGAAATTCTGGGGCCTCACTTCGTGGATGCTCGAGGCGACTGTCCTGCTCTCCGTCGCCCTCCACCATTACCTGAGCGCAGGTCTGATCGCCGCCCTGCTACTGCTCAACGCCATCCTCAGCTTTTTCCAGCAGAAGCGCTCCAACGAGGTCGTCGAGGCCCTCAAGCGCAAGCTCGCCATCAAGACCCGCACGCTGCGTGACGGTCAGTGGGGCGTCGTCCCCGCCCGTGAACTCACCGTCGGCGACGTCGTTCGTCTGCGCGCAGGCGACTTCGTGCCCGCCGACGCCAAGATCATTTCCGGCAGCATCGGCGTCGACCAGTCCGCCCTCACCGGCGAATCCCACCTCTCCCAGAAGGCCGCCGGCGACGTGCTCTTCTCCGGCTCGGTCATCAAGAATGGCGAGTGCAATGGCATCATCGGCTTTGTCGGTCGCGACACCTTCTTCGGCAAGACCACCGAGCTCGTCTCCTTCGCCAAGCCGCGCCTGAACATCGAGGAGATCATCGGCAAGGTCGTGAAATTCCTCATGGTGATCGTGGTCGGCTCGCTCGCAGTCACCGCCGCCGTCTCCTACTTCCGCGGCGCCAGTCTGCTCCACCTGCTTCCCGTCATCCTCATCCTCCTCGTCTCCGCAGTCCCGGTCGCCCTCCCCGCCATGTTCACCGTGAGCATGGCAATCGGCTCCCAGGAGCTTTCGAAAAAGGGCATCCTCGTCACCCGCCTCAACGCCTCGGAGGACGTCGCGTCGATGACCACCCTCTGCGCCGACAAGACCGGCACGATCACCGTCAACCAGCTCTCCCTGACCGAGGCCCACCTCGCCTCCGGATTCACCGAGGATGACCTGTACCGCTGGGGCACCCTCGCCAGTCTCGAGGCGAACAAGGATCCGATCGACCTCGCCTTCATCCACAAGGCCCACGACCGGAAGATCGACTTCGCAGGCTACGAGCAGTCCGACTTCATTCCCTTCGACCCGAGCACGCGCAAGACCGAGGCCACGGTCGACTTCCAGGGTCGCCGCGTGAAGGTCACCAAGGGCGCCTATCCGGTCATCAAGGCCCTGTGCGGACTCTCCGCCGAGGATGAACAAGCCTTCGCCACCGCAATCAACGCCTGGGCCGAGAAGGGTTTCCGCGCCATCGCCGTCGCCCTCACCGAAAACGGCGCCTCCCCCCGCTTCGTCGGCATCGCCGCCCTCTACGACCCGCCGCGCACGACCTCCAAGCAGTTCATCCGCGAGCTGCGCGACCTCGGCGTAAAGATCAAGATGCTCACCGGCGACGCCAAGCCCATCGCACGCGAGATCGCACGCGAGGTCGGCATCGGCGAAAACGTCATGGCACCCGAGATCGTCCGCGAGGCCATCAAGGCCGACGATCCGAAGGCCTATGAAATCGTCAGCAACGCCGACGGCTTCGGCGAGGTTCTGCCCGAGGACAAGTTCCTCATCGTAAAAACGCTTCAGAAGCAGGGTGAGATCGTCGGCATGACCGGCGACGGCGTGAACGACGCGGGCGCCCTCAAGCAGGCCGAGGTCGGCATCGCGGTCAGCAACGCCACCGACATCGCCAAGAAGGCCGCCAGCGTCGTGCTCACCGAGGAGGGTCTCGGAAACATCGTCAACCTGATCAAGATGGGGCGCATCATCCACCAGCGCGTCCTCAACTGGATCCTGAACAAGATCGTGAAGACCTTCCAGACGGTCGTCTTCATCTGCGTCGCCTACCTGCTCACCGGCCGCTACATGGTCACCGCCCTCGAGATGGCGCTGCTGCTGTTCATCCTCGATTTCGTGACCATTTCGTTCTCCACCGACCACGTGAAGTGGAGCAAGGAACCCGAGGTGTTCGAGATCTCCGGGCTGGTATCCATCGGCATCATACTCGGCGTCCTCGTCGTGCTCGAATCGCTCGGCCTGTTCTACCTCGCGGACCGCTATTTCCACATCACCGCCCAGGCCGGACAGCTCCACAGCTTCGGCTTCGCGCTTCTGTTCTTCTCCAACGTCTGCACGGTCTTCCTCATCCGCGAGCGCGGCCATCTGTGGGAATCCTCGCCCAGCAAGCCCCTGCTCTGGGCCATGATCCTCGACTCGATCGCGGTCTTCCTGATGCTCGCCTTCGGCTGGATCGTCTCACCGCTGCCCGTGAACCTGCTGTGGCTGATCATCGGAGGCCTGATCGTCTCCACGTTCGTGAACGATTACGTGAAGGTCGCCGTGTTCTCAATGCAGCGCGCAGCGCCCTCCGAGCCCAGCAACGAGGTGGAGCGCCTGCTCCGCAAACTCTCGCCCCTGCGCATGCTCTGGGGCTTCAAGGCGCCCAAGCGTTAATCCCTCCCTCCTCGACCGCATTGCCAACACCTGCTCCCTGGCCTAGAACCTGACTCAATTCCGATGACAGCACCCACGCCCAAACTGTCCCAGTCCATCGCAAACGTGGTGGGGGAAAACCCTGACTACCGCTTCTATTTCCTGTCGGAGGTGTTGAAGTGTCCCATCTCCTCCGCCGACGGAAAGGCCGTTGGCCACGTGAAGGACCTGATCGTGAAGATCGCGACGCCCTACCCGCAGGTCGTCGGCCTGCTCGTCGAGCACGGCTGGGGCAAGCCGCACGAGTTCATCCCCTGGGACCGCGTCGCCCGAATCGCACCCGGCACCGTCATCGTGGCCATGAAACCCGACGACCAGCCGTACCGCCCCTACGAGGAACAGCCGGGCTGGCTGCTGCTCAATGAGCACCTGATGGGGCAGACCATTCTCGACATCGACGGCCGCCGCACCAAGGAGGTCAACGACCTGCACCTGCTCGAGTCCAAGGGTCGCATGCTGCTCGTCCACGTCGACATGTCGGAAAAGGGCATGCTCAACCGTCTCGGCATCGGCCGCTCCAAGTCGCGCGGCGAGGCGCTCATCTCCTGGCGCATCTTCCGCCCGCTCTCGGTCGAGGACGCCTCAACCGACACCGTGATGCTCGCCGTCACGCGGAAAACCACGAAATTCCTGCCAAGCGACGACCTCGCCGCGGCCCTCGAGGAACTCAAGCATCCCGATTCCGCACCCGCGGCCGCCGGATCCACCGGCGAGCTGCCCATTTCGAAGAAGTACGTCGCGGTCGGCGGCGAAACGGTCGTGTCCGCGCTCTTCGCGTCGCTGCGCTCGTCCAACCTGCCTCCCGATGCGGTCTCGTCCGTCTTTGTCGTCGGCCCCGACCAGGCCCTCCTCGGCGTCGCCGACCTGAGCGTGCTGGCCCTGTCGTCCCAGGACGCGCGAGTCGAGTCGACCATGACCCCAAAGGCCCGCACGGTTTCCGAGAGCGCGTCGCTCGCCGAGGCCGCCGAGGTGTTCAAGCGCTCTGCGCTGCGCATCGCGCCTGTGGTGGATTCCAACGGCCGTCTCGTGGGCGCCCTTAACCGCGCCGACTTCGTCCGCTGAGCCGTCCCCACGGCACGTCAGCCCGGAAACGCCGGTCCGGCCCCCGCCCCCCAGCGGTATTCCCGCCCGGCGTTGAGTCCTTCCTGGAGCAGCGCCTTGGCCCGGTCGACCGCCTTCGGCAGGTCCCACCCGCGGGCAAGTCCGGTCGCGATCGCCGAGGCCAGCGTGCAGCCTGTGCCATGGGTATTCACAGTCCGGCGACGGGGACTCTCGAATCGGAGGACCGGCTCGCCCGCCCTCACCAGCAGGTCCGCGCACCGGGCTCCGCGTCCATGCCCGCCCTTGGCCAGGACCGTACAGTCCGCCGCCTCGGCGAGACGCCGAGCAGCCCGCTCCGCCCCCGCCTCGTCCTCGACAGTCCCGCCGGAGAACAACGCCAACTCCGGCCAGTTCGGCGTCACAACCGTCGCCAGCGGAAATAGAAGTCGGCGCATCAGGCGGCGCCCCTTCTCGTCCAGAAATTCAGTTCCGGACGTCGAACCCACAACCGGATCGAGAACCACCGGAAGTCGACGCCCCTCGAGCGCGCCAGCCACCGCACGCACCGCGGCCGACCCCGGCAGGAGGCCGATCTTGACCGCCCCCACCGGCATGTCGTCCAACACCGCGCGCACCTGGGCGCCGATCAGCTTCGGCTCCACCGGATGCCAGGCGATCACCCCGCGCGTCGATTGCGCCGTCACCGCCGTGATCGCCGTCACCGGAAATCCCCCCAACGCCCGGATCGCACGCGAGTCCGCCTGAATGCCCGCCCCGCCCCCGCTGTCCGAACCGGCAATCGCCAGCACACACAAGGGCTGTCTCTCCCGCACCTGAAGTCGCATCCCGGGTTTCATCGCGCAGACACCTCACGGTTACGGAACGAAGACGATTTCACAGGGATGAAGGGGATGGAAGGGATAGGCAGGAACTGAAGACTTGATCCAGCAAACACGGACCGCACGAGCCAAGGTCGGTTTTGAAACACTGAGAGGCAGTTAACAGAAGAAAACGAAGATTACCAAGAAGGCCAAGCCAAGCGATCACACGAACTCACCGAGCCAAGAATCCACTCACCCACACGATGCATCAATCAACGCTCTCAATTCTGTGGTATGCTGTTCGTTCTTCGTTCCCTTCGTTAACTTCTGTTCCACTCAGTCGTCGAATTCAGGTTCATGTCTCCTGCTGAATCCAGGATGCAGATACCTGCGAGGACCGGGACCGAACATCCCGTACATCCCCTCCATCCCTGTTAAAACTTCCCCGTCTTCTCATCGCCGGTTTCGCGTCCACGCGTTCATTCCGCCACGCAGGCTCTTCACGTCGGAGAAACCATGGCGCCGCCTGAGTTCCGGGAGCACGTGAAGGCTGCGCACGCCTGCCGCGCAGTACACGCAGGTCGGACGCGCCGGGTCGAGCGCCTTGCCCACACTCCAGGCGTCGATCTCACTCATCGGAAGATGCACCGCGGGCTCGATCGTCCCTGCAATCTCGCGCTCGTACCCTTCGCGCACGTCGATGAGTTGAATTCCGCCCGGCGACTTCAAACGCATCTGCAGGGTCTCCACGTCGATCTCGTCCGGATCCGCCTCGTCGCCCTCGTCGACGCTACACGTCTCGCCGTAGCCCTCCGGCGGAAGGTCGCAAATGTCCCCACGCCCCGGGGTCGGCGCCAGCTTCACCGACCGCACCTCCATCGTCAGCGCGTCCCAGAGCAGCAGACGGCCCGAAAGCGGTTCGCCCACGCACGAAAGGATCTTCAGGGCCTCGCAGGCCTGCACCGTGCCGATGAGCCCGGGCAACACGCCCAGCACCCCGGCCTCCGCACAGTTCGGCACCGTTCCCGGCGCAGGCGGCTCCGGGAAAAGGCATCGGTAGGTCGGTCCTCCCCGGAAATTGAATACACTGAGCTGCCCGTCAAAGGCGTGGATCGCGCCATAAACGAAGGGGCGCCCCTCGAGCACGCAGGCGTCGTTCACCAGATAACGGGTCGCAAAGTTGTCCGAGCCGTCCACGACCACGTCGCAGTCGCGAACAAGCTCCCGAGCATTCGAGCGCTCGAAGCGCCCCACCACGGGAACGATCTCGATCAGGGGATTCAAGGCCCTCAGCCGCCGCGACGCCGCCTCCGCCTTCAGGACTCCGCAGTCCGCGTCGGTATAGAGCACCTGTCGCTGGAGATTGGTGACATCCACGCGGTCTGGGTCGACGATCACGATCCGACCAACGCCCGCCGCCGCCAGGTAGAGCAGCGCCGGACACCCCAGCCCGCCCGCACCGATGACGAGCACGCGACCGCCTTTGAGCCGCAGCTGGGCCTCGGGGCCAAAGCCCTTTAATCCAAGATGCCTTTGATAGCGCGCAAGGTCCTGCGAAGTCAGTTCCATCGTGTGATTAAACTCAAAGCGTGGGTTGAATTGAACAGAAGGCAACGAAGGGAACGAAGTGTCGGGAGGCCGATTATTTCGGTGTTGGGTGCAAGAACCAGTCGTCGCTCTGAAGATTCCAAACCCTCCATGCTTTTGCCCTCGGTTTCCAACTTCCAAAGCGCTCTTCGTTTCCTTCTGTTCCCATTCCGAGTTTCCTTCCCATTCGGGGTCACCCCCGGGCCTCCGCCGGCGCGGCTTGGGCGGACCGGACGAAGCCATCGTAGGTGGCGTCCCAGTCCTTCCAAACCGGCTCGTAGCCGCGATCGCGAAGGAACTCAGCGACCTCCGCGGGACTGCGGTCGTCGTCGATCTGGAACTGCTCCAGCGATTCGGGCGCACTTGTGTACCCGCCGGGATTCGTCTTCGAACCCGCGCTGAGGTGGGTGAAGCCGAGCTGGAAGGCATGGCTGCGGAAGCGGGCGCTTTCGCGGGTCGACAGCGAAAGCTCCACCTCCGGGCTGAACAGGCGAAAGGCGCAGGCCGCTTGGACGAGTTCGCGCTCCCCGAACGGGGTCACCGCGACCTCCGCGCCCTCGTGGGGACGCAGGCGCGGAAATGAGATGCTGTACCGCGTCTTCCAATACGTGGTCTCCAGGTATCGCAGGTGCAGTCCGACGAACCAGGAGTCCGCGCGCCAGTCCGACAGGCCGTAGAGCGCACCCAGGCCCACCTTCTTGACGCCCGCAAGGCCCAACTCGTCAGGCGTGTCCAGGCGGTTCGCCATGTTCGCCTTGGGTCCGCTCAGGTGGCTGCGGGCGTAAGCCTCCTTGTCGTAGGTCTCCTGGTACACGAGCACCGCGCTCATGCCCTCCGCGACGAGCGCGGCATAGTCGTCGCGCCGCATCGGCTGCACCTCGATCGAAATCGAGGCGAAGCGCCCGCGGAGCTGGCGGATCGCCGCCGCGAGATACGGCACGCCGACATGCCCCACCTCCCCCGTCACGAGCAGGATGTGCTGGAATCCGTGGCGTTCCAGGACCGCCGCCTCGGCGGCGATCTCGAGCGGGTTGAGGATCTTGCGCCGGATCTTGTTGTGCGCGCTGAACCCGCAATAGGAGCAGACGTTCGCGCAGGCATTGGACAGGTAGAGTGGCGCGTAGAGCTGGATCGTTCGCCCGAAGCGCTCGATCGTGAGCCTGCGGCTGAGCGCTGCCATCTCCTCGAGGTGCGGCTCCGCCGCGGGCGAGAGCAGCGCCGCGAGGTCCTCGAGCGAGAGCCCCGCACGAACGCGCCCCAGCGCCCGCCGCACGTCCGCATCGCGGGCGCCGCGTATCCGCGCCGCCACGTCGTCAAACCGGTGTTCGTCCAATATCGTTGAAAAGCTCATGTCGTCAGGGGGTCAGGGAAATTGGCGCGACCAACTCGGGGTTGAACCACGGAGCACTGAGGACACAGACGACGAGCCCCGAAATCGGAACTCGCCCGCGGCGTGGATTTCTCTGCGCTCTCTGTGTCTCTGTGGTTCATCCTTCGCATTGGCCGGGTTTCCTTTTCGGTTGAATGCTCAGGCCGATGCCAGGAAGGCGGTGAGCGGCGAGCTGGCCGAGGCTTCGGCGCCCTCGGTTCGGGGAGCGACTCCGGCCTCAAAGGCGAGCCGACCCGCCTCGACGCCCGCCCGGAATGCCGCCGCCATGCGTACCGGATCCTCCGCGGCCGCTATCGCCGTGTTCACCAGCACCGCATCCGCACCCATTTCAAGCGCCGCCGCCGCGTGCGAGGGCGCACCAAGGCCCGCGTCCACCACCACCGGCACGCGGGCCTGGGCGATGATGATCTCAAGGAAAGCCCGGCTCTCCAGCCCCCGGTTGCTCCCGATGGGCGCCCCCAGCGGCATCACCGCCGCCGCGCCCGCGTCCTCGAGCTGCTTGCAGAGCACCGGATCCGCATGGACGTACGGGAGCACGACGAAGCCGCGTTTCACCAGCTCCTTCGTCGCGGCGAGCGTCTCGACCGGGTCGGGCATCAGGTACTTCGGATCCGGGTGAATCTCGAGTTTCACCCAATTGGTCTCCAGCGCCTCGCGCGCCAGCTCGGCGGCCAGAACCGCCTCGCGGGCGTCGCGGACGCCCGAGGTGTTCGGCAGCAGGCGATGCGCCAAGCGGTCGATGTGCGAGATCAGGTCGTCGTCGACCCCGCCCACCCGCACCCGCCGAAGCGCGACGGTCACGAGTTCGGCACCCGAAGCCTGGAGGCTCGCAGCCATCACGGCTCCGGAGCTGAATTTTCCGGTGCCCAGGAAGAGGCGCGAGCGGAGCGTTATGCCGCCGATCACGAGGGGATTCGAGGAGGTGTTCATATCGAAAAATCGTTCACCCAGGCCCGTTCGAAGGCCCGGTAGTTGGCGTGGACGGACTCGCCCTCGTAAAGAGCGCCGCAGACAGCGACCCCGCTGGCGCCCGCCGCTCGCAGCGCCGGCAGGTCCGCGGGCCGAACCCCGCCAATCGCCCAGGCCGGCATCCCGCCCAGGGCATCGATGAGGCGCGTGATGCCCTCCGTCCCCAGGAGCGGGGCGAGCGTCTTCTTCGTGCCCGTGAAGCGAAAGGGTCCGACGCCCGCATAGTCGAGACTGCCCGAGTCCACCGCCCGGTGCGCGTCGTCGGTGTCGTTGACGGTGCCGCCGAGGATTTTGCGCGGCCCGAGCATGCGGCGCGCATGGTGCCAGTCCATGTCGTGCCTGCCCAGGTGGGCACCGTCCGCACCCGCGGCGATCGCAATCAACACGCTGTCGTTGACGATGCACACCGCGCCGAAATCGTGGCACACGCCCACGACCTGCTTCGCCGTCGCCAGCCAGGCCTCGGGCGCCGCGTCCTTCATCCTCAACTGCACCCACTTCGCCCCCGCCTCGCAAAGCAGCCGCGCCTGCTCCACCGGCCCCGCACCGCCTCCATCGCGGGTCAGGCACATGATCGGATGTCTCTTTTCAATCGGCAGATTCATGGATCGTGGTTTTATTCGCCAACCCGCTCATCGGTTCGCGACTCCCCTGTCCTCCACGGCGTCGCGGAGTTCCAAATACGCCTTCAGCGGATCCTGCGCGCCCCACACTGCTCCGAGCGCGGCCACTCCGCCGAACCCCGCCTCCCGACAGGCCCGAACGCGCGAGACGTCGACGCCTCCCAGGGCATAGACCGGCACGCGGTGCTGCGCGGACTGGCCTCCAAGGGACGAATACACACGCATCCACGCCAGCCAGTCGGTTCCGGACCTTGGACCGTGCCCCGGCTTCGAAATCGACGGAAACACCGGCGCCGCCAGGACCGCCTGATACCCGTCGTACTTACCCGTCAGACCCAGCAGGTCGTGACAGCTCCGCGAGGCGAATCGCCCCGGCGCCGGTCGCGCAGGCGCACCGCCGTCGTCCCTCCAGTGGCGCCCAAGGAGTCCGAACTCTTCGACGAGTTCGTGATGCTGATGGAGGACGAACGTGCCCCGGACCCGCTCTGAGAATTGCGCCAACCAGGTCCTGAGCCCCTCAGCCGTGACTCCCGGCTTGCGGACGTGATACCGGTCGAGTCCCTCCGCAGCCATCGCTTCCACGAGCCGACACTCCCTCGGGTCGAAGGTAGGTGGCGAGAGCAGTGCGAGGTGCATGGGCGTTCAGCCTCCCTGGGTCGCCCGAATCACGAGGACGTCATCGCCGGGTTCGAGCCGACACATCGTCCACTCCGCGCGCGCAGTCACGATGCCGTTCACCGCCACGGCGATACCCTTCGACTCGGCAAGGCCAAGGTCCACCAACAGCGACGCGATAGTCGCCCCCTCCGCCGTCTCGCTCGGCACTCCGTTTACCTTGACCATCATGGCAGCCTCGGCTGGTCCGCACCGACCGCCTCCGTCACGTACAGTTCACCGCCCGAGGTGCGGAATTCCTCGGCCTTCTCGCGCATGGCCCGCTCGATCACCGCGTCCTCGGAGAGGCCCGACTCGCCGGCCATGCGGCGGATATCGTCGGTGATCTTCATCGAACAGAACTGCGGACCGCACATGGAGCAGAAATGCGCGTTCTTGGCCGCATCCTGGGGGAGCGTCGCATCGTGATACGACCGGGCGCGTTCCGGATCCAAGGCCAGGTTGAACTGATCCTCCCAGCGAAACTCGAACCGTGCCTTGGACAGGGCGTTGTCGCGCAGCTGCGCCGAAGGATGCCCCTTCGCGAGATCCGCCGCATGCGCCGCGATCTTGTAGGTGATCACGCCCACGCGCACGTCCTCGCGATCCGGCAGGCCGAGATGTTCCTTCGGCGTGACGTAGCAGAGCATCGCCGTGCCGTGCCAGCCGATCGTCGCCGCTCCGATCGCCGAGGTGATGTGATCGTATCCGGGCGCGATGTCCGTGACGAGGGGCCCGAGGGTGTAGAACGGCGCCTCGTGACACCAGTCCAGCTGCTTGTCCATGTTCTCGGCGACCATGTGAAGCGGGACATGACCAGGCCCCTCACACATCACCTGAACCCCTCGCTCCCAAGCGCGGCGCGTCAGATCGCCCTGCGTTTTCAATTCGCCAAACTGCGCCTCGTCGTTTGCATCCGCGATCGAGCCGGGTCGCAGGCCGTCCCCGATCGAGAACGACACGTCGTAGGCTGCCATGATGTCGCAGATCTCGTCCCAGTGCGTGTAGAGGAAGTTCTCCTTGTGATGCGCCAGGCACCACTTCGCCAGGATCGAACCGCCGCGACTGACGATGCCCGTCATGCGCTGTGCGGTCCAGGGCACGTAGGCCAGGCGCACGCCGGCGTGAATCGTGAAATAGTCGACGCCCTGCTCCGCCTGCTCGACGAGGGTGTCGCGGAACAGCTCCCAGGTGAGCTCCTCGGGCCGGCCGCCGACCTTCTCGAGCGCCTGGTAGATCGGCACGGTGCCCACCGGCACCGGGCAGTTGCGAACAATCCACTCGCGGGTCTGATGTATCCGCTTTCCCGTGGACAGGTCCATGAGCGTGTCGCCCCCCCATTTGATCGACCAGCGCATCTTCTCGACCTCCTCTTCGATCGACGACGCGAGCGCGGAATTGCCGATGTTGGTGTTGATCTTCACCAGGAAATTGCGGCCGATGATCATCGGCTCGAGCTCCGGATGATTGATGTTGGCCGGGATGATCGCCCGCCCGCGGGCCACCTCGTCGCGCACGAACTCGGGCGTGATCTCGCGCGGGATCGCCGCGCCAAAGGGCTGGCCCGGATGCCGCCGATGGATCGAATCCCGGCGCCGGGATCCGGTCTCCTGCGGGGGCGACGCCTCGCGGCGCATGGTCTCGCGGAGCGCGACATATTCCATCTCAGGTGTGATGATCCCGCGCCGGGCGTAGGCGAGCTGCGTGGGGCGACAGCCCGGCTTGGCACGGAAGATCGGCCGATTGAGCGCAAACTCGGGCGCCATCACGCCGTCCCTCGGCGCCCCTTTCGCGCCGGCACGATGCTGGTCTGACAGATATCCGTCGTCGGCGGCGGTGACTTTGCGGCCCTGGATCTCCTCCACGTCGCCACGCTCGCGGATCCACCCCTCGCGCAGCGCTGGCAGACCACGGCGAACGTCGTCTGACTGCTCTGGGTCACCCCAGGGCCCGGAGGTGTCGTACACCAGCACGGGGTCGTTCGGGCGCAGGGAGCCGTCGGGCAGACGAGTCGGGGTCAGTGCGATCTCCCGCACGGGGACCCGAATATCGGGACGCGATCCAGTGAGGTAAACGCGCCGGGAGGCCGGGAAGAGGCGATGGCCGGTGGAGTCGGTTGGGTGAGTGGAGGACATGGCGGAGAGAACATTGGCGGCCGCATGCCTCCGGATTTCCCCGCTTCCTTTCGCTCGCGCGAAAAGCTTCAGTTGTTCCCTTCGGCGGTGCTAACCGCATCAGGTTCGATGACTTTAGGTGCGGGTCGTGCACCAATCTCAGCCCGGCGCCCCGGGTTCGCCAAAACGAAGTAAGGTCCTTGGAGAATCACGGACCCCGCCGGGTTTCAATCCTAATTCCAAGGCGGGCGTTCCAGAGTGAACCAAAGGCAACGAAGGAAATGAAGCGCGATAAGACGAACGAACCCAGCGTTGGCAGGACTGAGTACGCCTCAACCCCCGACTTCCGTCCGCTGTCTTCCGACTTCCGACCTCCGACATCCGACTTCCGACTTCCGTCCACCGACGTCCGCCCTCCGACTTCTGCCCCCTGACCTCTGGCCCCTGGCCTCTGACTTCCGACTTCCGACCTCCGACATCCGACATCCGACATCCGCCCCGCCGCCACGACCGCTATTTCAAGCGTTTGTCTTGTAGCCGCCAGGCCCGCTTCCGGCTCGCGCGTGGCACCTCGATTTCTGAATCTCGCGGCATGCACTTCATAGGCCTGCTTACCCTCCCGATCATGGCCATGGCGCTGGGCCTGACGTCGCTGTCCGGCGACGAGATCGCGCCGTCCGACAAGAACCACAACCCGCTTCTCGATCCCTGGACCGGCCCCTACGGCGGCGTGCCTCCCTTCGAGAAGGTAAGGCTCGAGCAATTCAAACCGGCCTTCGACGTGGCGATCCGCGAAAAGCTCGTGGAGGTGGACGCCATCGCGAATAACCCCGCCGCGCCGACGTTCGAGAACACATTTGCCGCCCTGGAGAAATCCGGCCGCACGCTCGCACGGGTGAATGCCGTGTTCGGCATCTGGAGCAGCAACCTGTCCACCCCGCAGTTCCAGGTCATCGAGCAGGAGATCGCCCCGCGGCTCGCGGAGCTGTCCGATCGCGTCACGCAGAACGAGGCGCTCTTCAAGCGTATCGAAACGATCTATACCGGCGACCAGTCCGCCCTCACGCCCGAGCAGAAGCGGCTCGTCTGGTACGTGGCCACGAGCTTCATCCGCCAGGGCGCCAAGCTCGACGCTCCGTCCAAGGCACGTGTCGGCGAGATCAACAAGCGTCTCGCCGTCCTCTACACGACGTTCAGCAACAACGTCCTCGCCGATGAGAACGACTACGTCCTCTACCTGAAGGAGCCCGACCTCGCCGGACTTCCGCAGCCCCTGCGCGCCGCCGCCGCAGCAGCCGCCGAGGAACGCGGACACAAGGGGGAATTCGCGATCCTCAACACCCGCTCCTCGATGGAGCCTTTCCTCACCTACTCCGACCGCCGCGACCTGCGTGAGAAGGTGTGGCGCACGTATTACAGCCGCGGAGACAACAACGACGCCCACGACAACAAGCGGATCATCGTCGAGATCCTGAAGCTCCGCGCCGAGCGCGCCCGGCTCCTCGGGTTCCCCACCCACGCACACTGGCGGCTCGACGACACGATGGCCCACACACCCGAAAACGCGATGACCCTCATGCTCGCGGTCTGGAAACCAGCCGTCGCCCGCGTGCACGAGGAGGTCCGCGACATGCAGGCCGTCGCCAACGCGGAACACGCCGGGATCACCATCGAAGCCTGGGACTACCGCTATTACGCCGAAAAGGTCCGCAAGGCCCGCTACGACGTCGACGAGAACGAAGTGAAGCCCTACCTCCAGCTCGACAAGCTGCGGCAGGCCATGTTCTGGGTCGCCGGTCAGCTCTTCGACTTCGAGTTCGTCCAGGTCCACGACGTTCCCGTGTTCCAGAAGGACGTCACCGTGTACGAGGTCCGCAACCGCACCACCGGCGCCCACGTGGGCCTGTGGTACTTCGACCCCTACGCCCGCACCGGCAAACGCTCGGGCGCCTGGATGAACGCCTACCGCGACCAGGAGAAGTTCATGGGGAGCGTCCCAACCATCGTCTCCAACAACTGCAACTACATCCCCGGCGCCCCGGGCGAACCGATCCTCATCTCCTGGGACGACGCGACGACCATGTTCCACGAGTTCGGCCATGCACTCCACGGGCTGTGCTCGAACGTCAACTACCCGACCCTCTCCGGCACGAACGTCGCGCGTGACTTCGTCGAGTTCCCCTCGCAGCTGCTCGAGCACTGGCTGCCGACGCCCGAGGTGCTCAACCGCTATGCGCTGAACGTGAAGACCGGCAAACCCATGCCGCCGGAACTGGTGGCCAAGCTCGAGCGCGCCTCCAAGTTCAACGAGGGCTTCGCCACCGTGGAATACTTGGCCGCCGCGCTCTACGACATGCAGATCCACCTCGCCGGATCGGTGGACCTTGACCCGGACGCCTTCGAGAAGGCCGAGCTCACGAAACTCGGCATGCCGAAGGAGATCGTGATGCGCCACCGCCCGACGCAGTTCATGCACATCTTCTCGAGCGACGATTACTCGGCCGGCTACTACAGCTACCTCTGGGCCGACACGCTCACCGCGGACGCCTTCGAAGCCTTCACCGAAGCCGGCGGCCCCTACGACAAGGCCGAGGCAAAACGCCTGCACGACCTCCTGTTCTCGGTCGGCAACACGATCGACCCGGCCACCGCGTATCGCGCCTTCCGCGGCCGCGACGCCGGCATCGACGCCCTCATGCGCGACCGGGGTTTCCCCGTGCCAACGAAGAGCTAGGTGGAAGTCCCCTGGCCCCGCTCACTCCACAGGTCCCGACCTTCCTCAACGGTCGGGACCCAGACATCCCGAGCTTGCGGAGCATGAAATCCAAGGTAGCTTGTAGGCATGAAGTTCACCGTGACCATCGATCGTGATGAGGCCGGCGTATGGGTCGCAGAATGCCCGTCAATCCCGGGATGCGTCAGTCAGGGCAAGACCAAACCGGAGGCACTCAAAAATGTCCGCGAGGCCATCGAACTCTGTCTGGAAGTCCGGGCCGAACGCGGACTCCCGCTAACCATCGAAACAAAGCAGGTTGAAGTCGCTGTCTGATGCCCGTCCTTCCCAAACTGAGCGGACGCTCTGTCGTCAAGGCGTTTGGTCGTGATGGTTGGGAGCTAGCCCGGCAACGCGGCAGCCACATCATTTTAGTGAAAGAGGGAAACTGGACGACGCTCTCAGTCCCCGATCACCGCGAAATTGCCCCGGGCACCTTGCGAAGCCTCATTCGCGCGAGCGGCCTTTCCGTGGAGAAATTTATCGGGCTCACGAAGAAGTGACCCGGCCGCGACGCCGGCATCGACGCCCTCATGCGCGACCGGGGTTTCCCCGTGCCGACCAAGAGCTGATCCGATCTCCCTCGAAAACGCCCGGCTTACACGGTCGGGCGTTTTTTTGTCTTCACCCAGAGACGCAGGGACTCAAGTCGGGATTTTTAACAGGGATGAAAGGGATCGAGGGGATGGATCGATCCACCTTTGGTCCCCAAAAAAACATCCGTTCGATCCTCGATGGATTCCAGCCTTTGGAGTCTTTTCCGTATCCCCTCCATCCCCTTCATCCCTGTTAAAACCATCTCTGAAAGAAGGGCCCAGCCCTATTTCCGATACCAGCGTCCCGACTGATCCTGCAGCCAGACTCCAGCCTTGCTGATCTCCGCGATCTTCTGCGCCCGCAACCGGCCCACCGCGTCCGGCGAGGTGCCGGTTTCCTGGGCGATGAGGCGATAGATCACTCCCCGATCGTGATTCTCGGCGTCGATGACCTGCCGGTCCGCCGCGCTCGCCTGCCCGCGAACCTCCAGGTAGCCCCGGTTGTTCTCCCCCACCACCTGACGCTCTTTCATGGCGTCGATCTGGGGCAGGCGCTGGGCCATCGCACGCGCGATGTCGCTACGCTGGTCCGCGAACACCGTGACGGCCATGGCACAAAGGATGACGAAAAAGCTGAGTATTGAATGCTTCATGACAGGTGGGAGCTCAGGGTTTGGTTTCGAGAGTCGATGACTTTTGGTCGAGATTGCCGAAGAAGTCGTTCAGCGCGCGGTCGACCTTCACATTCACGTCCACCGTCACATGGATCGGTTTCACTTCGATGGGAGCGGTCCTGACATTCACGCAGCCGGCCAGGAGCAGGGGCATAAAGCAGAACACAGAGAGGCGGGGATTCATGTTCGGTTGCGATGGCGGTGGTGCCGATGCGTCGTAGGGATCGCGCAATTGCGAGTGGATGACTACTTCGGCGAAAAATTCATCCGCGAGTCAAGGCCCCACTGGATAAGCTTTTCCACCGGGCCATTGATATTCACGTCAAAGGTCACCGGCGCCTTGATGGTCGGGTCGATTGGCTGACCCTCGACGTGAATCTGAACGGAACGCCCCGGGGGGGCATTGAGCGGGTGGATGTCCACACGAAGCGCGTTCACCCGGAGGTTGGTGAGCCCGGTCTCCACGGCCTTGAGCGTCGGATAGGCCATGCTGTCCGGGGAAACATTCGCCGTCAGCAGGCCCGGTTCCTGCAGCTGGAGCGTGCCGGCCGACCCCGCATGCAGCCCGAGCCAGCCTCGACCAAGGCTCAGACCCTCGGGGCCATAATGCACCGCCACTTCACCGTCCGCCACACCCGTGGCGCGCGCAGTGGCCGTCGGGACCAGCGCCATGGCCTGGGCAATCTGAAGTCCGGCGACCTCAAACGTCGGCCGGTAATCCACGACCAGCGGATCGAAGGCAAACGGCTCGGCGGAGACGCGCCCTCCGAAAACTTCCGCCGAGCCCGACTCCAGCTCAATGCGATGAAGTCCCATAATTGCAAAGCGGGCATCCACATTGCGTAGTTGAACATCCCCGACACGCACCGATGCGACCCGGACGCGCTGACCCGAGCGTGAGGTCAGTTTCGCAAGATCGGCTACGGCCACATCCGCCTCGATGCCCTCTACGCTCAGGTGCTTCGCCGGATTGCTCGCCGCTCCATCGCGCAGCTTCAGATCCAGTTTCCCGTTCATCGGCCCCCCGCCGAATTGTCCGCTTCCAGACAGGTCGATCCTTCCCGAAACATCCCAGCCGGTCAGAACCCCGGGGAGGATCAGGTCCAGCAGGTCGCGGCTGCGCCTCAGGTCGATCGACGAATCTTGGAGCGCGAACCGGCCGGCCGAACGCCCGAGGTCGTAGTCCAGCGTGCCCTTGGCAGAAAATGTCTCCCCGGACAGTGCGGCCGCCGCATGTATCAACCTGCCGGTGACATCTGGGCGTGCGGTGAAATCAATCTGCACGGGCATGCCCGTGTTTCCAACGTGCAGCGTCACGGTTCCGCCCACCGAAACCTGGTCGAATCGAGGCCATTCCCGCCCCGGAGCTGGGGCGGCCGGAATCGCCGGGTTCGCCTCGGGCAATCGCGCCAGATCCACGTCCACCGATAGACCCTTCACGGTGACTCGACCGAGCGATGCGGAAATCAGGTTCGGACGCACGATGGCCAGCGAGGCCACCTGCACACGTTGTCCGTGCCACGACAGATCGATCGGTCCGGCCGAAGCGCCATGAAGTCCGACCGCGTTCACCCGAAGATCCTTGACCTCCAGGCCGGCCCCGACAAACGCATGCCGCAGAGCACAGGAGGCTATCGGACGTCTCCAGACAAGGACGACAGCCAGCCCCATCCAGCCCAACCCGCCGGATACAGCCAGAAACCACAACAAGCCTCGTCGCATGCCTCGCACGGGCCCCGACCATGGGAGAGGCAAAGGCCGATGTCATCATCAATACTCGGATCAACTCATACGACGTAGCCCCCGCAGGTTGCCCATTACCTGGACCCCGCAAACAGCCGTCTCAGGCCTCTCCAAACCCCGCAATCCGCAAGCGGAGAATCCCAACCCGCAAGTAGCAATGCCGGAGGCCGATCAGGCATACTCGACGTCGTTGGATCGGCAGCCCCGCGCCCATGCCAGAGGCATGCGGCTTCGTCGGCACAACGTTATCCCCCATGAAATTTGCACTCATTGCAGTCCTCGCTGCCTCCGCCCTCACTCTCCGGGCCGAAACCGGATCGGACGGACGTGTATTGAGCGCCGCCCACCAGGCCCGGATCGCGCACTTCGACAAGGGACCTTCGTCCATTGACGTCTCGACCTACCCACGCGGCGCCCAGGCCGATTACCGGGTATTCCGCGAACGCTGCTCGGCCTGTCACACTCTCAGTCGCCCAATCAACTCGGACTACGCGCTCCCCAACGAGTGGTCGCTCTACATTCTTCGAATGATTTCAAAACCGGGGGCGAATATCTCGGCCAATGACAGCCGACGGATTTACGACTTCCTGGTGTACGACTCGAGCGTCCGCAAATCCAACCTGCTCCAAACGAAACTCGCCTCGCTCGCACCAACCCTGCGCTCGACCATGCTCGTCAGGATCGCGTCGGTCCGGAATCACTACGGCGCCAAGTAGGAAACGCAGGCGAACGCGGCCCGCACGCTCCGCTCAGGCACGCCGGTAGAGCGGAAGCACCAGGTAGGTATAAATCACGCAGCCGACGCAAAAATTGCAGACGGCGTCGAGCGCGGCGAGGGCCATGAACAACCCGGTCACGGCGAAGGACGCCGGCATGAGATGACCAAAGCTGAGGGATGCTGAAGCAACTGCGCAGACGAAGCCCAGCCGGGAGGCGAACACCTTCGGCGCCAGGTCCACCGGCTTGCCTGTCACGCGCAGAATCCGGGCAATTGCCTTCGCGAGCCAGTTCACCGGGCTGATACCCGCCTTGAAGAATGCGCGGCATGCACAATCGCCCGCGACGACGACCATGATCAGCGGCTGGCGCATGGCAAAGTAGCTCGCCATCAACACGACGTTCAGGAGCACGGTGAGCCGGCTGACCGCGCTATCAGCCTTTTTCTTGGATACGGGACAAACGACTTGTTCGAACAACATGGGAGCGGCGGCAAGGTACGCGTTCCGACCGACTGCGCAACCCCGGCCTTCAGGGTCGGATTCGGGGCCACTTTACGCCGCAATTCCACCGAGTGTCAGGGACACCCCGTCAGGCCGCACATCCAGCCGCCACCCGTTCGAAGACGACCCGGTGCGGCTTCAGGCGCTCGCCGATCCGGGCGACGACGGCATCCCGCACGGGTCCGGGCGCCGTCTCCGGGCGGCCCGCGTCGAACGGCGGCTGCGGAGCGTATTCAAGGCCCAACTGCACGGCCTCGGCCGCGGCCCGACCCGCAAGTTCGGCCATGACAACAAGCGCAAAATCGATGCCCGCCGTCACGCCACCGCCCGTAATGACGTTTCCATCACGAACCACGCGGCCGAGATCGGGAATCGCCCCGAACAACGGCAGGAATTCCCGCCAGGCCCAATGGCACGCGGCCCGTTTTCCACGCAGCAACCCCGCGGCACCCAGGACCAGCGAACCGGTGCAGACCGACGTGACATACCGGGCACCCGATGCCAGCCGGGCGATCTCTCTCATGTATCCAGGGTTCTCAATGACCTCCACGCAGCCGACTCCACCCGGCACGCACAGCACGTCGCAACGTTCCACGCTCTCGAGGGGAACGAGGTTGGCAAACGTGAGACCGTCGGCGGACACCGGCCGGCCGCCCACGGAGGCCACCACCACCTGCGCCTGCGGCAGGCGGGCAAAGAACTGATGGGGACCGGTGAAGTCGAGGTGGGTGACTCCCTGATAGACGGGAATGACGAAGGTGAATGCGTGGGACATGGTGATTTGGAGGATTGACCTCCGATAGTACGGCCGGAACGTTAAGGCGTGAATGCCTTAGTTCCCTCGTTTCCTGCCATTCCTCGAACCATCGCGTTCCTCGTTTTTCCGGATTTTCAACTCCTGGATCTTTCGGGGCCGCTCGCGGCGTTCCAGATGGCGGCGTTGTCCACCACGCCGCCACCTTATCGCCTCACGGTCGTCTCCCAGGCTGGCGGATTGGTACGAAGCACGTCCGGCGTGGAGGTCGCCAGTCGGAAGGTCCGCAGGACCTCGATCGATACCCTGATTATTGTAGGAGGCGCAGGCGTACATCGAGTCGACGAACGAGGAGTGGACCTGGTGCGCCGGGTCGCGGGCCGGGCCCGCCGCGTCGCCAGCGTCTGCACCGGGGCATTCCTGCTTGCCCGCGCCGGCCTGCTCGATGGGCGACGCGCAACCACTCATTGGAGACACGCCGCTGCGCTGCAGCGCGCGTTCCCGGGCGTGCGCGTGGATGCCGACCGGATTTACATCCAGGAAGGCGCGGTCTGGACCTCAGCAGGGATCGCCGCGGGTATTGATCTCGCGCTTGCCCTTGTCGAACAGGACCTCGGCCTGCCGGCGTCGAAGGCGGTCGCCCGCGAACTCGTGGTCGCGCACAGACGGCCAGGCGGCCAATCCCAGCATTCGGAGATGCTCGCCCTGGAACCGGAGTCGGACCGGATCCGGCGGTCCCTGGACTTCGCGCGAGGGCACCTTCGCGAACCGCTTCCGGTCGAGCGGCTCGCTGATGCCGCCTGCCTGAGCCTGCGGCAGTTCAATCGTCTTTTCCGGGAGCAGACGGGCGACACGCCCGCCAAGGCAGTCGAGCGCCTCCGCCTCGAGGCGGCCAAACCGCTGGTCGAGTCGGGCGTGGAATCGATCGAGCGAATCGCGACGTCCGTGGGATTTCGCGACTCGGAGCGCATGCGCCGCGCCTTTGTCCGCCGCTTCGGTCACCCGCCACAGGCATTGCGCCGGGTGGCCGCGATTCGCTAGCGCGGCGCCCCGCGATCGGGTCGCCATAGCATCGTGAGAGCAGGCGGCCAGATTCGAGTGCCTGCAGCCGATGTCGAGCGAGGACGGATAAGCCGGGTCATTTCAGGGACATTCCGCGCGCGTCGGCGGCCGAGGTCGTCCCTTGTCATTTGCCGATCCACTCCGCACGGTGGACGACTGTCATGTCCATGAGCTCCGATCCTGCCCCTCACGACGTCCACGCGTTCTCCGACAGCGAACGGGAGGCGGTCTATCACGCGATCTACTCGCGTCGCGACGTGCGGAGCCAGTTCCTACCCAAGCCGGTGCCGGTCGACGTCCTGGGGCGCATCCTGCACGCCGCACACCATGCGCCCTCCGTCGGCTTCATGCAGCCCTGGAACTTCATTTTGGTTGAATCCCCGGAGACGAAGCGTCGCGTTCACGAGGCCTTCGAACGGGCGAATCGCGAGGCGGCCGAGAAATTCGCGGGCGAGCGGCAGGAGCTGTATCGGAGTCTGAAGCTCGAAGGCATCCTCGAAGCGCCCATCGGCATCTGCATCACCTGCGACCGCGGACGGACGGGCCCCGTGGTGCTCGGCCGAACGCACATGCCGACCATGGACCTCTACAGCAGCGTTTGCGCGGTGCAAAACCTGTGGCTGGCCTCGCGGGCTGAGGGACTCGGCATGGGTTGGGTGAGCATCTTCAGCCCGGAGGTGCTGCAGGAAGCGCTGGGCATTCCAAGCCACATCACCCTGATCGGGTATTTCTGCCTTGGGTACGTCAGCGCCTTCAAGCCGAAGCCCGACCTCGAGACCGTAGGCTGGCTGCCGCGCACGAAGTTGGAGGATCTCGTCTTCTTCGAGCAATGGGGTCGACGGGACGGCGCGCACCCGCTGTCCCCCTGCCTCATCCCTCCGGGGCAATAACCCAGCCGCGCGACTCCCGGGCGGCGGCCGCCCCTTGCGAATCCGCTCGCCCCTCATAGCTTGCACCCAAGCCATGCCGAACCCTCGACCCGCCCCCGCGCCATTGGATCATCGCTACCGCACCGAGACGGGAGGCTGCCCGATCGAAGCCGCCTTCGATCTGCTGGGCGGACGGTGGAAGGGACTCCTACTGTGGCGACTATGTGACGGCCCTCGCCGGTTTCACGAACTGCGCCGCTCGTTGCCACACATCTCCCAACGGATGCTCGTGCGGCAGTTGCGGGAGCTGGAGCGCGACGGCCTGGCGACCCGCAGCGTCGAGGCCGGCGTGCCGCCGAAGGTCGTCTATGCCGCCACCGAGTCCGCCCTCGCACTTGGTCCCGTCATGGAATTGCTGCGCGATTGGGCGGCCCGGCACCTGGGTATCGCCGCAGAAAAGAAGAAGCCCCGGAAGCTTAGCGTCGAATCACGACCTTCCCGAAGTGCTTCCCCGACGCGAGGTGCTCGTAGGCTGCCGGCACCTCTTCGAACGGGAACACACGGTCGATGACCGACCTGAGTCGCGCCTGCGCGATCGCCCGGTTCATCGACTCGAACATCGCGACGGAGCCGACCGAGATCCCCTGAATCCGGACGCCCTTGCGCAGGATCTGGCCGGTCGACACCGGTCCCTCGAAACCCTCGAGCACTCCGATGAGTGCGACCGTGCCGCCAAAACGTGCGGCTTGCACAACCGCGTTGAGGCCCTTGCCTCCCACGACATCAACCGCCAGGTCCACGCCGCGTCCGCCCGTCAGCGAGAGTACGCGCTCCGGCCAGTCGGCGTGCGTGCGGTAGTTGAGCGTCTCATCTGCGCCAAGCGCACGGCCACGTTCGAGCTTGGCATCGTCGCTCGAGGTGAGGATCACCCTGGCGCCGGCGAGCTTCGCAAACTGTAACGCGAACAGCGAAACGCCACCGGTCCCCAGGATGAGCACGGTGTCACCTGGCTTCGTGTCATGCGCGACGAATACGGCATTCCAGGCCGTCACCGCCGCGCAAGGCAGCGCAGCCGCCTCTTCGTCGGTCAGGTGAGCGGGCACTGCAACCACGCCTGTCTCCGGAAGTGCCACGTAGTCGGCCAATATGCCGTCCACGGCACCGGCGCCGAGCGCCCACTCCGAGCCTTCGCGGGTCAGCTCACCGTCGAGCCATTTGGGACGGAAGGCACCGGCCACGCGGTCGCCTACTTTCCACCGGGTCACGCTCGCGCCGACCGCGACGATCGCGCCGACTCCGTCCGAGGCGGGAATCGTCGGGCGGGGGCCCGCGGCAACGCCATAATTTCCGCTCCGGATCAGCAGGTCGCGGTAATTGAGCGACGCTGCGCTCAATTTGAAGAGGACCTCGCCGGCCCGCGGCTGAAGAGTCGGACGATCGACGAGTTCGAGGCCGGCAGTTGTGCCGCTCGAGAGTTGCCAGGCTTTCATGGTGGTGTTCATGGCCGCACACTAACATCGAACTTCGTTTCGCGCCGTAGTCCCAATTCCGTCCCCAGGTGACAGAATTGGCACCACGGATCTCGCAAAGAGCGGTCGCCGTGAAATCGGCTTCAGTACTCGAAGTCGTTCAAGCGCCAACTTTATCCTTTCGTCGCGGGCGGGCATCGGCAAATCTCACTAAACCTGCGAACCAGCCAGCCTCGCAGCCAATCCCTCAGCACCCGCCCATCAGCCTGATCAGCTTGGGCGCCTGCAGATGGGCTCGTTAACTTCGTCTCCCCCAGCCATGCCCTCATTCACGTCGTCTTGCGTCCATGCTTCCGCCGCACGCCCTGTTCAGGCATTCCCGCCCCGGGGGACGCGTTGGTTCCCGCGCGCAGCCCGGGTCTTTGCCACTGGCACAGCGCTCCTGTTCGCCTGCAGTCTCCAGAAATTGACCGCACAGACCACGGTGACGACCGATGTCACAGTCTCCAACAATGGCACTTACACATTCCCCGATCTCACCACCGTATCCGGCGCCAAGGTCACACTAGGCACCTCATCGACCCTGACCTGGAGTGGTGGCGGAAACCTCACCGGCTGCACGGTCTCTGGCGCGCTAGGATCGTCGATGATTCTCGGGGCGAACACGACGTTGACGCTCGATTCGGCGACGTCGGCCACCGGCTCACTTTCCTTCAAGGATAACAATCAGGGGGCAACCCTCATCAATGCCGGCACCCTGACCACACAAAACACCCCAGGCATTGCCGTTCAGACCTTCACAAATCAAGGCACCTTGAGCTTCTCGGGTGATGTTGTCTCCGCCATCGGAGCCAACGGCGTGGCGTCCACATTTCAGAACTCCGGGACGGTCAGCGTCGATCGCACGTTTCTGAACGTCTACAGCGCATTCAAGAATACCGGGACGCTGACCGTGACGAACAACGGAGTAATCTTCCTGCTCGGATCGGAGAAAACAGCCGATTTGGGCTCGATGACGATCACGAGCCCCGGAAGCATTATCCTGGAGGGTTCGCTCGACAATTCCAACGCCACGCTGAATCCCCCCTCGGGCGGGAGCTATGACGTGGAGAATGCGACGATCACGGGCGGCACGATCTCCAACGGCGCAATCACACTCGGCACCGGAGACAGCGTGACACTCGCCGACGCCAGCTATTCCGGGGACTTGAGCCTCGGGACAAACGCAAGCGTGACTCTAAAGGGCAGCGCCGATTTCACCGGGACCAACCTGGTGCTTGGAATGGGTGCAAACGTGACCTGGGATCAGGCAACCACGCTGGCTGGACGGACCATTACGATAGGTTCCGGAGCGGGTCTTATCTCGAATGGTTCGATGACAATTGCCGCCAACACGACAATCACCGGTTCGCCATCCCTGACTGCACACGGTTCCGGCACCTCGGTGACAAACTACGGCCAGATTGCAGGCACCAGCGACGGCGGAACTCTATCGGCGACGACGTTCATCAACGAAGGCACGATCACAGCGAAGAACCTCGGCGATCTTTCGCTCGGTTCCGTTGGCGCCGGAACGTCTTTCAAAAATGACACCGGCGGCACGATCATAGCCGATGGAGGCACCATCCAATTAACCGGCGACTTCTCGAATCTCGGCCGAATCTACACGACATCAAACGGCGGCACGATACGCCTCTCCACGAACAGCACCTCCGGCTTTGGATCGATCGACGTCTCGGCGGGAGGAGCCGCGATGATCACTTCCATCATCGATAACACCGGCCTCACGCTCAACCCGCCCGCCGGAGGCAAGTTCGTGCTCGCGGGAGGAGGCATCAAGAACGGGACAGTGGCCTCGGGCGCACTCACCTATTCCGGCCCCAGTTCCATGCTCGATGGAGTCTCCGTGCTCGACGACTGTGTGCTGCCCGCCTCCTCCGAATTAATGCTCATCGACGGGACTTCGTTCAGCGGCAGCAACATCTCGCTGGGCCAGAACGCCTCATTTCGCTGGCTGCAGAGCGGTCAGCTGACAGGGAAGTCCATCACCATGGCTCTCACGAGCGCCTTCAGCGTGGGCCGCTACAACAATGAGGGAGGATCACTGACCTTGGATCCTGCCACCACGATGAACGGCGCGATCACGTTCACCAGCAATTCCGACAGCACGATCACGAACAACGGCACCATCACGCATGTATCGGGTACCGGACTGATTTACGGATATCCCTTCACGAACAACGGCACGATCAAAGTCACTTCCTCTACCCTCGAGATTGGAAGCAGCTATGCGCAGGGAGCCAACCTACCCAATTCCACCTTCGTCAACAACGGTACCGTTATCTCCGACGGCGGCACTCTGGAGATCGGCACCGGATTCAGCGGCGTGGGAAGTGTGAAGGCGATCAACCGAGGAGTTGTCTCATTCCAGGGGGCGATCACGACTGGAAACATTTCCAATGTGAGCGCGGACTCGATCAGCCACATTCAAATCTCCGGGACGCTCGATAACAGCAACGCAACCTTACATGCCCCCTCAGGAGGCACCTATGAACTCGATGGCGGCACGATCAAAGGTGGCACCATCAGTGCTGGAGCCGTCACATTCGGCGCCTTGGGAGGCACGATCGACGGAGCCCAGCTTGGCGGCGCCATCACCGTCCCCTTACACACCTCGATCACGCTGACTGGCGGCGTTAATGTGTCCAATCAATCGATCTCCTTGGGCAGCGGGGCATCGCTCACTTTTAATCAACCACTACCCTACCTGACCTCCAACATCGTTTACCTCGCGGGGGGATCCACGCTCACCCTCACGACGGGTTCATTGACGCTCGACAACCAGTCGACGCTTAGTGGATACGGCCAAGTGATTTTAAACGATCCTAAGGCAATATTCTCGAATTACGGAAATATCGGGAGCCAGGGCTCATCGCTCAAGATATCCGCATCGGCTATGGTCAACGGCGGGAAAATAATGCTCGGGGACAATAACAGCATCTCTGCGAATTGCCCGATCTCACTGGGTGGCACCGTCAATCTCGAAGGAGGAACACTTGGTTCGACCAAGGGCATAGAAATATCCGGTACGGTATTTTCGGACGGTGGCACCCTCACCGCAGGCAGCTGGGTGACAATCGATCAAAATGCCTACTTCGGGGGTGATGGAACAATCAATGGCGATCTAATTCTCAGCGGCGGTACCCTAGACTTGGGAAAGATGGGCGGCGACCTGCGGGTCAGCAACGGATCGCTCAAAGTCGCAAGTCCCTCCACCCTCAAATTGACCATCCTCCGCTCATACGCGGAAATCCTCAACTTTCTACAGCCCACGGGTGATATCGACATCGGCCAGGGGAAGCTGACTCTTGCCCTCGTACTCGAAGATGTGCCGCAAACAGGATTCTCCGTTAAAATAGTCAGTGTGCCAGCAGGAACCCAATTCAGTGGAACCTTCAGCAACGCCCCAACCACGGGCTCCCAGATTACGGCGAATTACAGCGGCACCACCTACACGTTTCGCGTCGACTACGACAGCAGCGGAGTGACGTTGACTTACGTCGCCACCCCATCCGGATCCACGCCGTCCGCACCGAGCATCTCTACCCAGCCCCAAAACACCTCCGTGAACCAGGGGGCTTCGGCTACGTTCTCGGTCGTCGCCGCGGGAGTTCCCGCGCCCACCTATCAATGGCAAAAGAGCGGGGTCGACATACAGGGAGCCACCAATTCGTCCTACACGATTGCCGCAGCCTCGCCCTCGGATGCCGGATCCTACGATGTCGTGGTGAGCAACAGCCAGGGCTCGGTGACTTCTGGCTACGCAGAGCTTTACATCAACCCCGCTACCGCCGCGCCGACCATCAGCCACCAGCCCTCGAATGTCAGCACTTCAGTCGGGGGGTCGGCGAGCTTCTCGGTCTCAGCCACCGGAAATCCAGAACCCACGTATCAGTGGCGCAAGGACGGCGTGGCCATCGCCGGGGCCACCGGTTCGACCTATACGAACCTGAACATTTCGGCGTCTGATGCCGGCACCTACACCGTCGTGGTGAGCAACAGCGCGGGGTCGGTCACCTCGGATGGCGCCACGCTGACCGTGACTGCCGCAAGTTCGGCGCCAACCATCAGCCAAGAGCCCCGGAGCGCGACCGTGACCGTTGGCGGTTCCGCGGAATTTTCAGTGACAGCCACCGGAAATCCAGAACCCACGTATCAATGGCGCAAAGACGGCGTGGCCATTCCCGGCGCGACCGACTCGACCTATTCGATCGACACTGTTTCGGCGTCCGACGCCGGCACCTACGACGTGGTCGTGTCCAACAGCGCCGGTTCCACGACTTCGACGGGGGCCACCCTGACCGTCTCCAACCCGACTTCGGCACCGTCCATCACCGAGCAGCCGGAAAATGAACAGGCTCAGGTCGGCTCCACGGCCACGTTCTCGGTCTCCGCCACCGGCAATCCAGCGCCCACGTATCAGTGGAGAAAGGACGGCTCAGCCATCTCCGGGGCCACGGCCGCGAACCTCGTCCTCTCGAACGTGCAGGCCTCCGACTCCGGCAGCTACGACGTCGTCGTGAGCAATACCCTCGGCTCAGTGACCAGCCGCTTGGTCAGGCTCGAGGTCACGACTTCGCCCGAAGCACCGACAATCGACTCACAGCCGGTGTCGCTCAGCGTTATCGTCGGCCAACAGGCCAGCTTCTCCGTCGAGGCAGAGGGCGATCCCGCGCCGGCCTACCAGTGGACCAAGGGAGGCCAGGCAATCGCAGGCGCCACTCAGGCCACGTTCACGATTCCCTCCGCCCAGCTCTCCGACGCGGGCACCTACGCGGTCGTCGTCTCGAACAGCTCGGGCAGTGTCACCTCACAGAACGCCGCCCTCAAGGTGTACGCACACGACTACGCGGGGGTCTATTTCGGTACAATCGGCACCGACGGTCAGTTCGCATTGGTCGTGAATCACGACCACACAGGGTCGTACCTGGCCTATCTCCCGAGCACCGGGGAGGCCATCGTCCAGGCCAATATCCTGGTGGACGATTCGGGCCATTTTTCATTTCAGACCACCACACCAACGACCACGTCGGCTTCCGTGACTTCGGGCCGGCTGCAACCTGCAGTCGCCGCAAGCGGCCAAGTTACGGTCGACGGGACCATCGTTGGCAACGGACAGTTGACCGGATCGATTTCGGACACCTCGTCGCATCCGATGACAGGCACCCAGGCGGCTTCCACGACCACCGCTGCCGCGGCGGGCTATTACCAGGCGGCGTCCTCGTCCTCCGACGCCACCATCGATCTCATCGTCAGCGGCGACGGCCGGGCCTTTGTCCTCTCCCAATCCTCCTCCGGTGTTTCCGCGACTACCGGCACGGTCGACGGCACGGGCAAGGTCACCGCAACGCTGGCGGCGGGCGAATCCATCTCCGCGACCGTTTCCGGAAGCTCGGCCAAGGTGACGCTCACGGATTCAAAAGGATCCACATCCCTGGCCGGCGGAACACCCGCCATGCTCGAGGCGCAGCATTTGGTCGGCATCTCCGCACGGGCGCTCTGCGACACCGGTTCCAACAACGCGGTTGCCGGTTTCATCATCGATGGCAATGAAGCGAAGCTCGTGCTCATTCGGGCCGTTGGCCCCGGTCTCGCCAGCCAGGGCATCGCGCAGCCCATCCCGAATCCGAAGCTGGAACTGTACGCCGGACAGACCCTGATCGCATCGAACACAGGCTGGAGCACTGCCTCCAATGCTAGCGAGATCGCCGCGGCCGCCGCCCGAATCGGCGATTTTGCCCTCTCCCAGGGCTCCGCCGATTCAGCAATCTTCACAACCCTCCAACCCGGCCTCTACACCGCCAACGCATCGCCGTCGGACGGCAAGCCCGGCGTCGTGCTGGTCGAGGTCTACGATCTCTCGACGCCGAGCCTGGGCAACAAGATCGTCGCACTTTCGAGCCGCGTCGAGGTGGGCACCGGCCAGGACGACGGCGTAGCGGGATTTGTCGTGTCGGGCACCGCTCCCAAGCAATTTCTGATCCGTGCCGTCGGCCCGACCCTCGCGTCGTACAGCGTATCCGGGGTTCTCTCACACCCTGTCCTGAAGCTCTACCAGGGATCGACCCTCGTCACTCAAAACACCGGTTGGATGACCGCCACGAATGCGTCCCAGATTCCAGCTGCGGCAAAGTCGGTCGGCGAATTCGCCCTCCAGTCGAACGATGACTCCGCCCTCCTCGTCACCCTCGATCCCGGCGTCTACACGGCCAACGTGTCGTCGGGCGATGGAACAAAGGGCGTCGCGCTGATCGAGGTGTACGAGATCCGCTGAACATACGGGGCCCGGGAACTCCGGCACGAAGGAACACGGCTGAAGAGCAGATCATGACGTTGCCCCTGCGCCCGCTCACGAGCGCATCGGAGGGCCGGCCCCGCAACGTCCGTGAATGCACGGACAAACTCATCAGCGTGGTGACAAGACACATAGCTCGCGTCGCGACGCCCGGATTCACGCTCACCAATCGGAGGCGATAATCGCCTTATCCTATTTACCGTCTGGCTGATACGCATTCCCTATCGATACTTTAGTGGGAACGTTAACATTAGGTAAATTCCAGCTCCCATAAGGATACATTTTGTCCTTTTAGGGTAACCTAGGACGGTCAATTCAACGCGCGACCCGCATTCCAGCGGAGCCGAGCAGATACATTCCCCGAGACCTCCTATCCGGCAGGTGCCAGCGAGGTCACACTCCAACGCACATTAAGAATCCCATGAATCAGGCCCACTCCGCAGCGAAACTCTTCGCGTCCTCGCGCCGGACGGTTCCTTCCGTAAATCGAATCCGACGCCGTGCCGCTTTCGCAGGGCTCATCGTCTGCTCACTGCTGACGCTGAGTCTTCCCCAGCTGACTGCTCAGTCTTCCTCGGATTCGTCTTCCACCTCTTCGAGCGACACCGGGGGCACGACCAGCACCTCGACACCAACCATCACGCAGCAACCGGCCAGTGCCACGGTAAACGCCGGCAGCTCGGTCACGTTGTCCGTCATCGCCACGGGATCTGGAGACTTGTCCTACCAATGGCGCAAGGACGGCGTGGCACTCCCCGATGCAACGGATGCGACGTTTTCGATCGAAGAAGCCTCCTTATCCGATGCCGGCACCTACGACGTGGTGATTTCGAACGGCGGCGTATCGGTCACCTCGTCGGGCGCCACTCTCACTGTCTCCACGGCCAACGCCGCCCCCTCGATCACCGAGCAGCCGGAGAACGCCGAGGCCCAGGTGGGCGCATCGGCGACCCTCTCGGTCTCCGCCACCGGCACTCCAGCGCCTTCGTATCAGTGGCGAAAGGACGGAACCGCAATCGCAGGGGCCACCTCCGCCAAACTGGTCATCGCCAGTGTGCAGACCACCGATGCCGGTAGCTACGACGTGGTCGTGAGCAACAGCGTCGGCTCAGTGACCAGCCGGCTCGTCCGGCTTGATGTCGCGACCTCGGAACAGTCGCCGACCATCGACTCTCAACCGGTTTCGCTGGGCGTGATCGTTGGACAACGGGCGAAGTTTTCGGTCGAGGCGGAGTCCGATCCGGCGCCGACTTACCAATGGACCAAGGGCGGCACCGCAATCCCAGGAGCCAACCAGGCCACTTTCACCATCGCGGCTGTACAAGTTTCCGACGCCGGCACCTACGCCGTGATTGTCACGAACGCCTCGGGCAGCGTGACCTCGCAAAACGCCACACTCACCGTGTATGCCAACGACTTTGCCGGCAGCTACACCGGCACGATCGGAACGAACGGCCAATTCGCGTTCAAGGTCGATCACGACCACACCGCCTCGTTCCTCGGCACTCTGGGCGATGGCAAGACGGCAATCATCCAGACGGACGTAAAGGTCGACGATTCGGGCAACTTCTCGTTCCAGGCAACGCCCTCGATCGTTTCCGCGTCCGCCTCCCCTGCCCGGGGGCTCCAGCCTGCGGTAGCCTCCACGTCACTGACGGTCACGGGGACGATTTCCAGCACCGGTCAGCTGACCGGCTCGATCACCGGCACCACCACGCTCACGATGTCCGGCACGAAGTCCCCTTCGGGATCCACGACGGACTCCGAAGGGTTCTACCAGACCGCCTCCTCCGCCTCGGAAGACACGGTCTCCATGATGGTGGATGGCGACGGTCACGCGCTTGTCCTCACCCAGACGCCCACCGGCGTATCCGCGACGACAGGCACGGTGGACAGTTCCGGGAAGGTCACTGCGACCCTGCCTAACGGGGATTCGGTGGATGCCGACGTCGCTGCAAGTTCCGGATCGGCGAAGGCGACTCTCACCGACTCAACCGGATCCACCTCGTTGTCGGGCGGAAACAAGGACCTGCTCGAATCGCAGCACCTGGTCGGCATCTCCGCCCGGGCCCTCTGCGATACCGGCTCCAACAACTCCGTGGCCGGATTCATCATCAACGGCACCGAAGCCCAGCACGTCCTCATCCGTGCCGTCGGTCCGGGCCTCTCGAGCCAGGGAATCACGCAGCCGATTCCCAACCCCAAGCTTGATCTGTACGAGGGACAGACCCTGATCGCTTCGAACACCGGCTGGAGCACAGCGCCGAACGCCAGCGAGATCGCCGCCGCAGCGGCCCGAATCGGCGATTTTGAGCTTTCGCCGAATTCAACCGACTCCGCGATCTTCACGACGTTGCAGCCCGGTCTCTACACGGCGAACGCCTCACCCTCGGACGGACAGGCCGGCGTCGTGCTGGTCGAGGTGTACAACCTCTCCACGCCCACCCTGGGCAACAAGATCGTCGCCCTCTCCGGCCGCGTGGAAGTCGGCACGGGCCAGGACGACGGAGTCGCCGGGTTCGTCGTCTCGGGTACCGTTCCCAAGAAGTTCCTGATCCGGGCCGTCGGTCCGACGCTCGCCTCGTACAATGTATCTGACTACCTAGCACATCCCGTTCTGAAGCTCTACAAGGGCCCAACGCTCGTCGCACAGAACACCGGATGGACGACTGCGGCGAATGCAGCCGACATCCCCGCGGCCTCGCAGGCGGTCGGCGAATTCGCCCTCCAGTCGAACGATGACTCCGCCCTCCTCGTCACCCTCGATCCCGGCGTCTACACGGCCAACGTATCGTCGGGCGACGGAACAAAGGGCGTCGCGCTGATCGAGGTGTACGAGATCCGCTGAACGAACCCTCCGTGATCCGCCGCGGTCAATCGCGGCGGATCATGAAGTCGCGGGAGTCGTTGGTGATCGTTCCAACGCTCGAGTCCGCGATATCAAGGGAGCCGTGGGCGTCGTTTCGGATCCACAGGCTCCTGCCCTGGGCCTTGCCCAGGCCGCAGCGGCCGATGGTCACGTGCTCGAGGCGCGCATCCGAGAGAGTGCCCTGCCCTTTCGAGGCGCCCGGCGCCACGATGGAGAGGCCGTCGGAGAGGCTGTCGTCGATCGAAACGTACTGTATCCGCAATCCGGAGATGGACCGGCGGTCCATGCAGACCTGGAGCGCCCCGCGCCAGGCCCAGTCGTGGTCAAAACCGCCGCAGCGCAGGAGCTCGCAGCCCTTGATCACCGTCTCGCCGCTGAAGTTGTTGTCGATCCCAAGCCGGGCGTCGGAGGTCGGGAATGTCGTGCTGACCAGCACGCCGCAGCCGGCGGTGATGTCGACCATACGGCAGTCCTCAACGCGGTTCGCCTCGCCGCCATACAGGCCTATGCCGTTCGCCAGGAACGGAAGCTCGCCCGTGCAGCGGCGGAACACGTTGTGCCCCGGTTTCGGCCCCCGCCCGACGAATCCCTGGTCCGCCGCAGAGGGCCAGATGGCAAAGCAGTCGTCGCCGGTGCCGCGCGCCGTGCAATTCTCCACCACCGTCCCGCTCGTGCCCACACACAGGTTGATCCCATCGGCAATGGTGTCGCGAAACCGGCACCCCTCCACCCGGAGGTTCACGCCGTTGTACACCCAAATCCCCACCTTCGTGTGCTCAATCCACAGGCGCCGAAACTCCGAATCCGAGCATCCACCGACCAGGACGCCATCGTTGGGCTCACTGTCATTGCGGTAGTCGAGCCGCCCGAGGATGGCAAAATCGGACAGCGTGATGTGACTCCCCGAAACCCGGAAGCGCACACGTCGGTCGGCATGGCCGTACAAGGCCGGATCGCCCTCGAAGGTGGTGTACCACATGCCCGCTCCCTGGATCGTCACGTTGGAGGGCACGGCAATGTCACCAGTGATGCGATACGTGCCGGCCGGCATCCAGACGGTGCCGCCGGACCGGGCTGCGGCGGCGATGCAGGCACGGAGGGCTGCCGTGTCGTCGGTCGCACCCCGGCCTCCCGCGCCATACGCCATGATGGAGAGCGCCCTGGCCGGCTCGGGGAGCGGCGGAGCGACCTGCTCCAGGTCGACCAGGTCGAGGATGCACCAGGACGACGTGCCGCCGAGCCATTGCAGCCGAACCACGTCGCCGGCTTTGAGCCCCAGGCCGGCCGCTCGCGCCTCGTCAAAGAAGTCGCGGGGCTTGCCCTGGGCGGGATCGTTCGAAAACGGGTAATTCCCGTAGAGCCAGGTGTAATGGGAATCCAACGTCAGCGTCCGCACTCGACGTCCGTTCACCTCCAGGGCGAGATTCGACCGCGTGCCACCGCCGCGCGGGGCATCGGGCAGGCAGTAACGTACCACCAGCGCGTTGGCTGGTGAATGAACCGTGAACTCCACGTACTGGCCGGCGGAGGCGAGCTTGACGCAGCGTTCGCCCGAGGCCGCCGCGGCGATCTCGTAGGGACCGTAAGCGGGACCTAGGACCAAGCCGTCGGTGCGCATGGCCTCGGCCTCATGGGTGCGCCAGGGAATATCGGCCCCGGGGCCGGCGGAGGCCGCCCGCACTGGGATACCGCCGCCAATAGCGAACGCCAGCGCAAGGCCGGCGGAAAATGTCGTCCACGAACCGAGTCGTCGCTGTGCCATGGTGGGTCTCCTTGTTTTCACGGCCCCGACCGGCGCGTCAAGAGCGACGGCGACGGCGCGCGGTGCCGGCAGCCGGAATCGGTTCGCTGCAGGCGACAGTGACCGATTTCCCAGGCGCGCAGCGTATGCGCCGTCCCGCGACATCGATCGAGTGCGTGCGCCCGTTGGCGGCTTCGGCTGAGACGGTCACCTCAGACCGGGTCACCTTCACCCGGAAGGCCCCACCCTGGTGCACCAGATTGAACTCGAGGGCGGTCCACTGCTTCGGGAGACGGGGCGCGATCGCCAGGCGCTTTCCATCGGCGCGCACGCCGCCGAATCCGAGCACGGCAGTCATCCAGGCACCACCATTTGCAGCGGGATGCGATCCACCCATGAAGATCGTGCCGACATACACCTTGTAGCGCGCCTCAATGTCGATCGTGGCGGTCTTCAGGAAGTAGGTGTAGGCGTAATCCAGGTTTCCGAATTCGGTCGCCACGAGCGCGTAGGCACAGGCGCTCAGGCTGGAGCCGTGCTCCGTCCGGGGCTCGTAGTAGTCCCAGTTCGCGCGTTTGACACGCTCGTCAAAGCGGTCGCGGAACAGGTGGAGCATCATCACGACGTCGGCCTGCTTGATGACCTGGGTGTGCACGGCGAGCCCCTGGCCCGCGCCGAGGTACTCGTTCGGGTGGGCCTTCGCTGCGGCGAGTTCTGCCGGAGTTGCGGGACGCAGGCGGTGGTAGCCGTCGAATTGCTCGATGACGCCGGTGCGCCGGTCGGGGCCAGGCACGTAGAGCCGCCGCCTGGCCTCCTGGAATCCCGCGAGTTCGCCCTCGATATCGAGCTTCCCCAGGAGCGTGCGCAGCTCGGCGGGATGAGCCCGCTTCAGGTACGCCACGAGCTCGCCAGCAATCGCGAAGGTCTCGCGGGCAACCATGCTGGTGAAGGCGTTGTTATTGACGCGTTCGTGGTATTCATCGGGGCCGACGACATCGAGGATCTCGTAGCGCCGCTTCTCCTTCTTGTAGTAGGCGTATGAAAAGTAGAACCGGGCGCATTCGAGGATGACCTCGGCGCCGCCGTCGAGCAGCAGCGAATCGTCGCCGGTCACCTTGAAGTAGGCCCACATCGCGATGGCCACGTCGCCGCTGATGTGGACCTGCTTGTCGCGAAAGTGGGTGCGGAGGTTTCGACCGGTGAGAGGGTCACCAATATTGAAATACGAGCATGCCTCGTCACCGGTGTCCTGGCTCTCCCAGGCATACAGGGCTCCGCGGTAGCCGGGCCCCTCGGTGGCCGCCTTCCTCCGGGCTCCGTCCAGGGTGCGAATGCGGTAGCGCAGGAGCTCCACGGCGGTCGCAGGGAACGTGTGGAGAAAGAACGGATACATGAACATCTCCGTGTCCCAGAACACGGCGCCCTTGTACACCTGGCCCGAAAGGGCGCGGGCGGGGATCGAATTCGCGCTGCCGGCGACCGGAGCGACCATCAGGAGCTGGAAGATGCTGTAGCGGAGGGCGCGCTGAGCGTGGTCGTCGCCCTCGATCCGGACGTCGCAGCGGCGCCATTTTTCCGCCCACTTTTCGTCGTGCCGCGCGAGGCAGGCAGCGAAGCCCGATGTGGCGGCGGCCGAGGCCGCGGCGCAGGCCGCCTCCTCGAGCGAGCCATCACAGCGGTCGTTGTCGGTGAATACCGCAAAGAACTTCTCCAAGACGCAGGTCTGTCCCGGCTTCAGATTGAGTCGATAGATGCGCAGGTTCCTGTGGTCCTGGTCCACGAGCGTCTCGGCACCGAGATCGCCGTTGAGCACCTCCGCGACGCAGACGCGCTTCGAACTCTCGTTCGTCCGGCCCCGCACCACGAGGGCGCGACCGCGCTTGGACGCCTGGAGGTCGAGCAGGTGCGGGCCGTTGAGGTCCCAGATATTGTAGTCGATTCCGGTGCGAATCGTGACGCGGGCTGCCTTGTCGCAGGTCAGTTCGAGACGCACCACGCCGAGGTTTGGACAATCGGCGCTGAGGAAACGCTCCGAGCGAAGGCGCAGGATCCTGCCCTTGGCCATGAACTCAGTCTCCCGCTCGAAGCGGGCGTTTTTGAAATGGACAACCTGGCGGTGCGAACGCACCGCGCCACCCAGGGCGCTGAGCTCCACGCCTTCGAGTTCGACACGGGTGAAGGCGCCATTGGGCGCATTGACCGGCTCGCGCCAGGCATCACCCACGCGGTCGAAGAGGCCCGCCAGCATGACCCCGACCGAATCCTCCGGACCGCATTCGTCCAGCGTGCCGCGATAGCCCATGTAGCCATTGGCAAGCTGAAATACGTTGCCGCGGCGCAGCAGGCTTTCGCGGCTGCCGCCATGGCTCCTTGTGCTGAGTGTCCAGGAATCGGTCATAGAAAAAGGTCAGACGCCGGGCTTGTGATCGCGCACCCGCGTCATCAACAGCGCCGCGATGATCATCGATACTCCCCCGAGCGCGATCGCCAGAATCGCCTGGCCGTGAAACACGGTGCGGACCATCAGGCCCAGCACGGCGGCTGCGAGAATCTGGGGAATGACGATGAAGAAATTGAACATGCCCATGTACACGCCCATCTTCCGGTACGGCACCGTGGCGCTGAGGATGGCGTAGGGCATCGTCAGCAGGCTCGCCCAGGCAATGCCCAGGCCCGTCATAGAAACGATGAGCAGGTGGGGATTCTTGAAGAAGTACATCGAGGCGAGACCGAGTCCGCCGATGATCAGGCAGATGACGTGGGTGGTGACGCGGCTCGTGCGCCGTGCTATCCAGGGCAGCGCAAAGGCCACGAGCGCCGCGACGCCGTTGTACACCGACATCAGGATGCCGACCCAGTTGGCGCCCGCGTTGTAGGCCGCGGAGGTCGGGTCGCTGCTTCCGTAGTGGTAGCTGGTGACCGCGGCCGTGGAATAGATGAAGAACGCGAACAGCGCGAACCAAGTGAACATCTGGGCGAGTGCCAGCTGGCGCATCGCCTGCGGCATGTTGTTCACATCGTACACGATCTCCACGAGCCCGCGTTTGTGGCCGGAGCGGTAACGAAGCGCGGCGACGATTTGAAGCAGACCGTAGAAGCAGACGCCGCCGGAGAGGATGTAGAGCGGCTTGTCCCAGCCCAGTTCACGAATCAGGAGGCTCGCGCCGAGGCCGAGCGCCAGAATCACCGATCCCAGGGTGATGTAGCGGCGTACGTTGAGCGTGAGCTCGGGCTCGGATCGATCCTCGACGCGGTCGGAGCCTTCGTGGAAGGCGGCCTGCTCCTCGGGCGAGTATTCGCGGGTGGAGTAGATCGTCCAGAGCACAGCCAGCAGATAGATCACACCGCCGAAGTAGAACGACCATTTCACGGATGGCGGCAGCTGCCCCTCGGGGGCGGTGTTGGCGACGTGGAAGACGTTCGTGAGCAGATAGGGCAGCGCGGATCCGATGACCGAACTGGCGCCGATGAAGAAGGTCTGGACCGCGAAGCCGATGGTGCGCTGCTCGTCGGGGAGCATGTCGCCGACGAAGGCGCGCATGGGCTCCATGGTGACGTTGATGGACGCGTCCATGATCCAGAGCATGCCCGCGGCGAACCACAGCGCGGGAGAGTTGGGCATGACGAGCAGGGCCGTGGAGGCGAGCAGCGCGCCGACGAGGAAGTAGGGTTTTCGGCGACCCAGACGGTTCCACGTCTTGTCGCTCATGTAGCCAATGATTGGTTGCACGAGCAGGCCGGTGACTGGACCCGCGATCCAGAGGATGGGGATCTGGTCGACCTTGGCGCCGAGCGTCTCGAAGATGCGGCTGACATTGGCATTCTGCAGGGCAAAGCCGAACTGAATGCCGACGTAGCCGAAGCTCATGTTCCAGAGCTGCCAGAAGTTGAGGAGGGGTTTCCTTTTCATGGTGCGACGACAAGCTGCCGGGGGAGTCAGCCGGCTTCAAACCCCGCTTTCCGTTTGAGTACGAGGTTGTTGATGCCGTCGACGTCGAGCCGCGCGAGGTCGTCGACGGCGACGTCGGCACCCCGGGCGAGCAGCTCGGCGGCGTTGTCCTCACGGGCGACACCAAGGGTAAGGGCGAAGCCGCCGCGGGATCCCGCCTCGACGCCGGAGGCCGCGTCCTCGACGACGACCGCCCGCGAGGGGTGGACACGGAGGCCCGCACAGGCTTCGTGGAAAATGTCGGGCTCGGGTTTTCCGCGGAGCCCGAGCTGTTCGGAGACCAGTCCGTCGACGACCGCGCCAAAGAGGAAACGCGTGCCGGTCAATTCGAGGATGTCGCCCGCGTTGCGGCTGGAGGTCGCGAGCCCCACGCGCACGCCACGTCGGCGGAGCGCGATGATCAGCGCCACGGTCGAATCGTAGACACGCACCCCGCGCTCGCGGAGGATGCGGTTGAAAAGCTCGTTCTTGCGGTTGCCCAGGCCGCAGATCGTCTGCGCGCCGGGCTCGTCCGAGGCAGCGCCGTATGGCAGTGTGATGCCCCTGGAGCGCAGGAAAGCCTCCACGCCGCGGTAGCGCGGGCGTCCGTCCACGTAGGTACGGTAGTCGCCCTCGTGGGTGAATTCGCGGAACGTCTCGCCGTAGCGCGCCGCACGGGCGGCGAGGTATTCGTCGAACAGCTGCTTCCAGGCCTCGGCGTGCACCGTCGCGGTCTGGGTCAGCACGCCGTCCATGTCGAAAACCACGGCCTCGAACGCCAGCGTTTCCGACCTCGCACCGGAGGAACCGGCAGCGCCCTCTGAATTGTGTCCACAGGCCAACGACATGATGGAAGCGGTCGACGTGATTTTGCGATCAATCGGTTTTTGAAAAAACGGGTCCGTCCAGACACGGGCGGACCCGGGAGCAGGAACCGTCGGGCGCCCCCCAAGGCGCCCGACGGCGATACTGTGTATCCAGGTTTCCCCGTCGTGAGGGGTCCGGCCCGACCTGGAACGGGCACCCTGAGGAATCAGAACGTGAACCGGCTGGTGAGCTGGAAGGTCTGCGTCGGCCCGATGCGATACCCGGCCGGCGTTCCGGCGGCCTGCCCGGCGATCGGTCCCTGGACCGTGATCGGGATCAGGTAGTCGTGCTTGCCCAGGTTCGCGATGTTCAACTGGATGTGCCAGTCGATGTTCCGCCAGATCTTCCGATGGTAGCCGACCCAGAGGTCGAGGTTGGTCTCGGAGGGTCCCTTGTAGGGATGCGCGAGGTCGAACGCGAGGGTCGCAGGCTGGGACGGATCGCCGAGCGGCGGGTAACCGATGGTGTCGCCGCTCTGGTACCGCACGCCACCGCCGACATTGAAGCCCTTCAGGAACCGATGGGTGAATTCGTAGTTGGTGATGAGGTTGTAGTGCCAGGTGCGAATTTCAGGAGCGGCTGCGCCTTCGACCAGCTTGAGGTTGGCCCAGTCGGCTCCGACGGAGCCCGGGGCTCCGACGCCGGTGTAATAAACCAACCGGTCGTTCGGAACGTCGGACGTGCCCCACCAGAAGTGCATCAGACCACCGTCTCCGTTGACCATGGTGGCGACCTGGTTCATCAGGCCGTTGAGGGCCGTACCGCCGATATTGCTGCGGACCGCGTCCTCCTTGCTGGCGTTGAAGGTGATGCGCCAGTTCGGGAACGGATTGGCGTTCAGTTCGACTTCGACGCCCTTGGAGACGCCGTCCTCGGTGATCGTGAAGCCATTCGGTATCGAGTTTGCAATCACGTACGGATTGCCGGTCTGGTTCGACTGGATGTACGCGAGGCTGTTGAATCCCCAGGCCTTCCAGAACCGCGGGTCGACCGAGTTCTCAAAGGCGCGCACTCCGGCGAGGGCCGCGGTCTGCTGCGCCTTGAGCGCCGCCGACTGCACCGACACGTCGTCGCTGAAGGTGTACTGCTCGATGTTGCTGCCGCCCTTGAGGGGACCCCAAACCGGGCCGCCCTGGATGGCAGGATCGAACATGTTCGTGAAGTTCACGAGGCTGCCCATCCACCAGTTGAAGTCGTTCGCGAAGGAGCCCGCGTTCGTGGTGATGTTTCGCTCGGAGGTGACGTAGCGGTTGATCTTGAGCGAGTATTTGCCGTCGCGAGTCGAGATCACGATGCCGCGGTCGATCGTCTTGCCGGACGGCGGGGCGATCTGCGCGCCGTACACGTCGACGCGGCCCGCGAGCGGCTGGAAGTTCGTCGACTGGTTGTAGGTGAGGCTGACGTCAAACGGCAGGCTCTTGGTCAGGTCCTTGACTCCGGGCAGGTCCATCAGATGCACCACGAAGCTCTCGGAGCGGGAGGTGACGCTGATGACGCCATTCGGGCCGCTGGGAAGGCCGTAGTTGCTGAAGTCGATGCTCTGGGGATCCGCCGCGTCACCGATATTGCGGGAGACGCCGTAGGCCCTGGCGGTGTCCTTGCGCCAGCCGAAGGTGGCGACGATGCTGTCGTCGAGCATCTTGCCCTGCCAGATGAGTGCCTTGGAGGTCGTTTCGGCCCGGTTCAGCGCAGCGCTGGTCGCGAGCAGGTCGCGATTCGCAGCCGAGTTCGCCTGGGTGATGTTGAGCTGCTGGGTGGTCCAGCCGACGTAGTTGGCGGGATTGTTCGCCTGCGTGAAACTCGACGGGAGCGGGTTGTTGCCGACCGGGTATCCGGGAGCCAACTTCGACGGATCGGTCGTATAGGCGTTGTTCGTCCAGGGAGCCGTCGGATCGACGCCGGGGGCGTTCCACGTGTCGTTGAAGTAGGTGACCAGGCCGTTGGTGATCGCCGGGGTCCCCGAGATCACCGGGATATTGGCACCGGACGCCGACTTGCCGAGAAGCGAAGGCCCGAGGTACATGACCATTGCGGGCTCGACGGTCGTGAAGTTCACGGTCGCCGGGTTGAGGTGCGGATCCTGCAGATTATAGGCGTTCTGGTCGAGGTAGCCGTAGCTGTCCCAGCCGCGTGAATCAGTCGTTTGGGTCGAGTCGGCCCAGAGTCCAGTCACCGTATGTTTGCCAACGATACGGCCCAGCCAGCCCGGCAGATCCTTGTTGAAGTCCCGGGTGACATAGGCGGTGACGCGCTTGTCCTCGCTGGTCGTGGCATTGGAGTAGTTGCTGCCGCCGGTGGTGGAGACGAATGGGCGTCCCACGTTCGGATTCGGCGTGCCGTCGGAATACGGAACCCCCGTCAGCCCCGCATCGGAGGTGCCGTTGTTGTAAACGGACATCGGGTCGATGAAGAGAGCGACGTTGCCACCCAGGAGGGCGGTGTGCGTGTACTTGTAGTACTCCTTGTTGTAATCGAAGGAAATACCGACCTGGTCGTTGAGGGCGGTTTCCGCCACGTTGAAGGTCTCGCGGTGGAACTGCTGCATCTCGTGCTTCGTGTCGCCGTCGATCAGCTTCTTGTAGAAGTTGAAGATCGACGGATCGGTGAGCACGTTGTTCTTGAATATGCCCGCGCTGGAGTACGGAAGGCCTGAATTGACCGCCCAGATCGAGGTGGGAGCGATGCTGGCCCAGGAGCCGGGAGCCGTGACGTAGCCGATCTGGTGATTTCCCTGGTACTGCTGCGTGGCGGAGGTGACCCAGTAGGCAGTCTGCGCGCCGCCGCCGTTGCCGAAGAAGGCGACCGGATTGTTGGCGTTGGTGTTGCCGAAGCTGGAATTCTCAATCCACGGCGACGAGTACGGAATCGGCATGGAGCTGGCGTTCGCGTAGTTCGTCGGGCGGGCCACGCCGCTGCCGATGCGACCCGTCTGGTTGTCCCACAGCTGCCAGCCGTTGTAGGTGGCCTGGTTGGTGCCCGCGGCGCCGCTGCCGAAGAACGGAGTGATCTGGTCCTGCGGAGGCAGTTCGCGCGGATTGTTGCTGTCGATCCGGCCGCTCTCGAAGCCGGCCTTCGCGACGAAATGGAAGCCATTCTGGTTCAGGAGCGCCGGTTCATACCGGATCGAACCGGAGATGCGGCGGTCGTTCGAGAACGCGGGCTTCTGCTCGTATTTCTCCTGGTCGTTGAGGAGGTCCAGGCGGATCGCCACCTGGCGGGGCACGAGCACCCGGTTCAAGTCGAGCGACTCGCGGGAGGAGCCGTAGCTGCCCACCTTCATCTCGACCTCTCCGGAGTTCTTGAACATCGCCTGCTTGGTATCTGCATTGATGATACCCGCCGGGCTGCCCTCGCCGAAGAGGATGGCGTTCGGGCCGCGCTGGAGGTCGACGCGGTCGATGTTGTAGCTGTCCCAGGGAATTTCGGAGTGGAAGAAGTCCCGGGTGTTGTCAGCGGCCGCGAGTCCGCGGATACGCGTGGTCTGGCTCGGGCGGTCCGGCTCCGAAAGCGCGGCGGAATCGCCGGTGCCCGCGAAGTTTCCGTACACGCCACCGACCTCGGAACTGACCGTGTATTGGAGCAGTGAGGTGTTGTTGGTCGCGCCGATGTCCTTGAACAACTGGCTCGTGTAGACGGTGACGCTGCTGCCGATGTCGCGCAGGTCGGTGTTCAGGCGATTGCCCGCGAGCGTGTGGGTCGCGGTGTACCCGGTGTCGCTCCTGGATGCGTTCACTTCGAACGGAGTGAGGAGGATGACGTCGTCGTCTTTGGCGGAGGATGTCGACGCGTCCTTGTCGGTTGTGGCCGACTGGGCGCGAAGCATCGCACAGGGCGCCAGCAGCGCCGCGAGCAGGAGGGCCTGCCGAGATATGCTGGAAGATGTCTTCATTGGGTGGGTAACGGGAGGAGGTGGTTTGCTGTTTGACGGATGCCGAAGTGGAGCCGTCGCTTGTGGTAGGTACGGAGACGGCTTTGCCATCCCCAAGGGCCCGCCATCGGCGGACCCGCGTGACATGGTTTCTGCGTTGGAGGGGTTAGGTCGGTTGACGTAGGGTTGATTCGTACGCCGTGGGTCGGCGGAAGCCCGGTCGCCGCCGGCCTTCCCGGAAGGCCCTGGAGGCCTCGGTCCGAACAGACGGTGCGCGCTTCGGGTGCGGATTTCGTCGATTCCCGTCCGCGACGCCACCTCGTCGCTTTGCAACCGTTGCAATACCCACCCGACCGGAGCCCGTGCAGGGACGCCAATATCCCAATGCGACACACTTCGCCCGCCCTGGAAATCGCATTCGCGTCCGGATCACGCATCACCCCGAAGGGTCAGCCCGTCGCGCCAGTGTCCGTGCACCTGCAGCGTCCGAGGCAGCTTCGGGATGCCGCGCTCGCCGGCGTGAAGCTTCGAGAACAGCATGTCCACCGCCGCACGCCCGATCTCGTCGGAGTGCTGCTCGACGCCGCTCCAATCGGAATGCACCGGCGTGAGATCCAGGGACACCAGGCCAATTTCCTTCGCGACCCTGCGGCCCGCCGAGGTGAGCCAGGCATCCATCCTATTGGGTTCGTTGCGAAACGTGGACAGCGTCAGCACGCAGTCGACCTTGTGGGCAGCCACCCATTTCAGGAACACCTCGCGGGTCATGGTCTCCGGCAGCAGCGGCGGGACCGAACCGACCGACCGCACCGTGGAGCGCAGGCCGGCAAAGCCGAGCGACCAGCGTCCGCCGGTGATCCCGTCCTGATACCGTTCGATCGCCAGGCCGATGCGGCGATAACCGCGGCCGGTGATGACCCGGCCCGCCATGACCACCGCCTCGGTGTGATCGCTCACCACGCAATCGATGCGCGGCGCGGGCATGCGATGGCCGACCTGCACGACCGCGAAGTCCTCCCAGGGCAGCGACACCTCGAACGGCTCCATCGGGAACGCGGCGAGGAGCACGCCGGAGATGCCGCGCGCCTTGAGGATCTCACCCAGGCGCCGGCCCGTCATGCCGCGCGAGCTCAGCGCGAACTCGGTGATCTGAAAGCCGAAGGCCTTTGCACGCTCCGTCGCGGCCTCCCAGTTCCTCGCGAGCGTCGGGGTCAGGCGCCACTCGCGCGCGGAGGCGACCGGAGTCACGAACGCGACGGTGCCGAGGTGATTCAGGGCGACGCCCCGGCGGGTCGCGCTCATCACCTGGCCGACGAGCGTGTTGTACTGATACCCTGTCTTCTCGGCCGCATCGAGCACCCGGCGGCGTGTCGCCTCCGCCACTGTCGTTGCCCCGCTCATACAGCGGGAGGCGGTGGACACCGACACTCCCGCGAGACGTGCCACGGCCTGGAGCGTGGGCGCTGTGCGGGGCTGCACGACGGTGTTCATGCCCGGCCCTTTTGGATGGTCCGCTCGCCGGCGTCAAGAATGGCAGGTGTGGTCGGAGGTCAGACTCCAGAGGTCAGAGGTCGGAGGCCAGGGAGGGGGGCCTCCGCGAATTTGCGGTTCAACTACATCATTTCCTCGTACTCAGAGATCGGATGCCAACGCCTCCCGCGGTACTCCAAGCCTGAGGCGGCCTCACTCCCCATCCGGCGGGCGGATCGGCTGCAGGAGTCGGTCGAGTTCGGCCTGGGTCGGATTCCGTATCGACCGAAGCGTGACGACCGCCTCGCCCGCGGGGAGTTGCACCCGGGCCGGGGTGCTCACCCTCATGCCGAGAAGCACCGCCGCGAGCGGAGAATTGTGGGGCAGGCACTCGATTCCGGTTTCCGCATCGGTCGCCGTCTCGCCGTAGGTTGCGATCAGGAAGGTGAAGCGATGGGACTTCCGCGTCTTCGGATCCTCCTTCTCGACCGACGTGACGTGTCCAAGTTGGAGCGTATCGGTCGGCTTGGTCAGCCACGTGGCGATGTCCACCTCGATGAACGTGTTGTTCGCCACGAAGCGGTCCAGCCACATCATCTTCCGATCGACGTCGCGGATCGCCTGCTTCGCCGCCTTGAAACCGAAATTCTCGCGCAGGTCGCCCTGGCTGTGCGCCTCGACCTTGTCCTTCACCAGGTCGGCGCGCTTCAGTTTCAGGGCCTCAAACTGTTCCGCAAGGACGCGATTATAGCCGGGTCGGACGTAGATGGTCATGGCTCAAACTCCGACATGAAACACGACTTTGGGCCCGGCGGAAGCCTGCGTTTAGGCGGTTGGTTGCGGGATTCGGTCTCATTTTCAACAGTCCACCTTCCAAGTTTACCTTGCCAGCCTGCCTTTTTTCCCGAACATCCGTTCATGGCCAACGAAGATCTGGAAGCCGAAGTCTACGCCCTCGCCGATGCGTTCGGCCTGCTGCTGCGCCGGATCCGTGCGGTCTCCTCCGCGTCGAACGAGCTGTCCGTCACGGAGAATGCGGTGCTGGTGCGGCTGGAGAAAGAGGGAGCGGCGACGACCGCGGACCTTGCGCGGGCTCACGGAATGAAGCCGCAGTCGATGGGTGCGACGGTTGCGGCGCTCGCGGAGGCCGGCCTGGTGGCGAGGAAGCCCCACCCGACCGACGGGCGACAGGTGATGATTGAGCTGACCGCGAAAGGCATCGCGCTCAGGAAGTCGACGCGCGCCGCCAAGCGGACCTGGCTGGTCGAGGCGGTGGGTCGTTTGAATCGCGAGGACCAGAAGCGGCTGTTCGCGGCTTCGGACATTCTCCGCAGGGTTGTGGAGTCGTGAGCACGATGGCCACGGAAGAGCGCGGACTGGGCCGGTTGTCGCATGCCTGGCGGGCCCTGCGACATCGGAATTTCAGGCTGTTTTTCGTGGGCCAGAGCATCTCGCTGATCGGCACGTGGATGACCCGGCTCGCAACAGGCTGGCTGGTGTATCACCTCACCCACTCCGCACTGCTGCTTGGTGTGGTTGGCTTCGCGGGTCAGATCTCGTCGCTGCTCGCGGGGCCGTTCGCCGGTGTCTGGGTGGAGCGCATCGATCGCCGCAAGCTGCTGCTCGCCACGCAGGCGGCGGCCGCGGTCCAGTCGTTTGCGATGGCCGCGCTGACGCTGGCACACGTGATCACGCTCTGGGAGGTCATCGTGCTCGCGATCTGCCAGGGTCTCATCAACGCCTTCGACATGCCGGGAAGGCAGGCTTTCCTGGTGCGGATGGTCGACGACCCGAACGACCTGGGCAACGCGATCGCGATCAATTCGTCGATGGTGACGGGCGCGCGCCTGGTCGGACCGGCGCTTGCGGGCCTCATCATCGCAGCCGCAGGCGAAGGCTGGTGCTTCGTGATCGACGGCGTGAGCTATTTCGCGGTGATCGTCTCGCTCCTGATGATGACGGTGGCGGTCGCCGCGGGCCCGCGGCGCGAGGCCTCGATGCTCCGCGAGATGCGCGAGGGCTGGGACTACGTTCGCGCCTCGCTGCCGATCCGCACCATCCTGACGCTTTTCGCGCTGATGAGCCTGATGGGGTATTCGTACTCGGTGCTCCTCCCGGTATTCGCGACCGAAGTACTTCGGGGCGGCGCGAACACCCTGGGCTGGCTGACTGCGGCGTCGGGGGCCGGCGCGCTGATCTCGGCGCTGTCGCTTGCCCTGCGGAAATCGGTATTCGGATTGCCGCGCATGATCGCCGTCTCGGGAGCGACGCTGGGCGCATCACTCGTGCTGTTCGGCCTGTCTCACCTGCTTTGGCTCTCACTGGCCGCGATGGTGTTGGTCGGATTCGGTCTGACCCAATGCGCATCGGCCAGCAACACGATCATCCAATCACTGGTGGCGGATGGCATGCGGGCGCGTGTGATGAGCTATTTCACGATGTCGTTTTTCGGAGCGGCCCCACTCGGAAGCCTTCTGGCGGGCTTCCTCGCGAGCCGTTTTGGAGCCTCGATCGCGACCTCGACGGCGGGCGTGTTTTGCCTCGCCGGAGCCGTGTGGTTCTCGTTCCAGCTGCCCACGGTGAATTCGGCAGCCGCGCACGTGCTCGCCACCAAGGGTCTCGCACCCGCCACCACCGATCCCATTCCGGCGCGTCGCCGCGCGGCCTGACTTTATGCCCGTCCTCCACAACCTGGCCTGTCTGCTCTCCGGCATGCTCCTCGCCAATACCGTCCCGCATTTCGTCCACGGCGTTTCCGGGGACCGCTTCCCCACCCCGTTCTCCAAACCGCCCGGGAAAGGCCTGTCGTCCCCGACGACGAACATGGCTTGGGCGCTGGTCAATCTCGTGGCCGGCTCCGCACTGGCTCGTTTCGGCGGACTCGTGCACGGCGGCAATTTGAAGCTCGCCCTGTTCTTCGCGGGCGTCGCCGCACTGGGTTTGTGGTCGAGCCGCATCTTCGCACAGAAGCACACTCACTGATCGCATCGAAACCCTGTCACACCGACTCCACCATGGCGTTCACCCAACTCGATTCCACGCCCGCGCTGGTCGTCATCGACCTCCAAAAGGGCATCGTCGCTCTGCCAACCGCCCGTCCCGCCGAGGGCATCGTCGCCAACGCGGCCGCGCTCGCCCGCGCCTTTCGCGAACGCGGGCTGCCGGTGATCCTGGTCAACGTCGCAGGACGCGCTCCGGGACGCACCGATGCGACCTTCAATTTTTCACCTCCCCCCGACTGGGCCGAGCTCGCGCCGGGCCTGGGCGCCCAGCCGACCGACCTGCGCGTGACCAAGCTCCAGGTGGGCGCCTTCTACGGCACCGCGCTCGAGTTGATCCTACGGCGCTGCGGAGTCACCCAAATCGTGCTGGCGGGCATCTCCACGAGTTTCGGCGTCGAGTCGACGGCCCGTGCCGCGTACGACCAGGGCTACAACGTGGTTTTCGCTGAGGACGCGATGACGGATCGCGATCCCGCCTGCCACCAGCACAGCGTCGAGAAGATCTTTCCCCGTATCGGTCAAGTGACGACGAGCGAGCGGATCCTGGCGGCGTTCGCCTCAAGGCCCTGACGCCCGGAGGCCGGGCCGCTGCGGCTCATTTCTCCGCCAGAAGCGCGTCGAGGTCGGCCCTGACCTGGTCGGGCGAGATCATGCCGACGTACTCGCGCGCGATGCGACCGTGCCGGTCGATGATCTTCGTCACCGGAATGCCCGTGATGTCGGCTGCGATCGCGCTGCCCGGCTGGGCCATCGCGGCCGGATACTCCATCCCGTACTTCTTGACGAACGGACGCACGACGTCGGGGCCGTCCTGGTCCATGGAGAGTCCGATGAACGAGACGCCCTTTGGCTCATAGGCTGCGGCTAGGCGAACCAGGTCGGGCGTCTCCGCCCGGCAAGGCGGGCACCAGGTGGCAAAGAAGTTCACCAGCACCACATGCCCCCGCTGAGCGGAAAGGCTCCAGGTTCCGCCGGCGAGCGTGGAGACGGTAAAATCGGGAGCCGCAGCACGATCCGCGGGCGCGACAGCGTTGACCGCCTGCTGGGCACGGCGCGAGAGAATGCGGTTGATCGCAAAGAGACCGATCACGGCGATGAGGATCAGGCCGACGGTGCGGAAGAGATTGAGGCGGGAGTCGGAGGACATTGGATCCGGGAGTGGTAGTTATTCTGAGCCGGCGAACGGCTGACTTAATCTAACCAGATAGGCGCCGGGCACACGGATAAAGTCGACTTTCCGCGAAACACCGTGATCGAAGGCCGGGCGCCGACACGAGGCTAGGCGTTTCAATCTGAGGCACGCGATGAACCGACGGAAGACCGGGAAAACAAAGGCATGGAAAGTCCGACGATTGAAAACTCAAAGCCCCGGAGTCAGTCGGGCCCCGGGGCTTCAGTGCCAGACGGCAAACTTAACGCTTCGAGAGCGTCGCGAGGTAATCGCCGAGGTCGCTGACCTCCTGCGGCGTGCCGGCGAGGGGCGGCATGAACGCGTGGTAGGGCGAATCGGGCTTCGCCTCATGGAGGATCCGCAGCAGGCTTCCGATCGCCTCGCGGTCGCGGCCGGCCAGCAGGCGGGTCATGGACCGATAGCCGTCGACGGTGTGACAGGCCATGCATTCGCCCCGGAAGATGGCCTGCCCTCGCGCGAGGTTCTCCGGTCCCTTGTCCGAGGTCCACATCGAGTGGGTCAGGTATCCGTCCTTGTTGAACCGGGCCACGTCGTAGTTGCGCACGCCGTTTGAATACATGTGCTCCCCGATCACATACGGTTTGCGCAGCATTTCACGGGCGTATTCGGCCGCGGCGGTCGTCACCAGCGCCAAAACAAGGATCGACAGCGCATGGCCGAAGCCGAAATCCCGGGCCGAGCGCCAGGCGAAGAAATAGACCACACCAGCGATCGTCGCGGAGGTCATCACGATCACGAGCACGGTCCGGGTGACCTGGGTGAACATGCCCGTGCCGATCGTGGACATGCCAAACGAGAGCAGTTCGCGCTGGGCCGCCGGGACGCGATAGAGGTACCACGCGAGGAGGAAGGGCAGAGCGATGAACGAGGGGACCAGCCACTTCGCGCTCCAGCGAACGAGCTGGGCCTTCAGTTCGGTGCGGTCCTCCTCCATGCGGCTCGAGGTCACCAGGGCCCACACACCCGCAAGGGAGAAGCAGACCACCGTCCGCAGGAACAGGCTTGGCCAGTAGGTCGGATTGAAGAAGGCCTCCCAGAACCGGCTGGCCTCCTGGCCTGTGCCCGCGACCGCCAGCCAGGCGGCGCCCGGGGTCAGCATGAAGGTCAGGATGCCGTTGATGATCACGAGCGTGAACAGGGAGGCGACGGCATAGACCCAACCCACCGCGAGGTGCAGTTCGTCGGACACGCGGCCCCACGTGTAGTAGTACACCGCGGCGGCCGAGAGCTCGACGAGGAAGAACACCCACTCGATCGCCCAGCCGAAGACGAAGTTGTGGATCAGCGTGCTCGTGGCCTCGGGGTTTGCGAGTCCGATGGCAAACCAGATACCGACGCCCGACACGGCGCCGAAGACGCCCGTGAGGATCAGGAAGAACCTCGAGTGTGCGCGCAGCGGCTCCAGCCACTCGCGCCGCCCCTGCTTCAGCGCCTTGCGTTCGGTGAGCGGGAGATAAAGCCCGCCGCCGACGGCGAAGTGCGAGATCATGATGTGGAAGATGGCGATCAGACCGATGACCCAGCCCGAGCCCAGATAGGGCACATTCCAGAAAGGATAGTTCATGACAGCAGTGGTTGGGGGTTAGAGGACGGCGTAGCCCCAGATGGTCGTCACCAGGAGGATGCCAAGCACCACGAAGCCAAACCACGTGGCCTGGCGCCCGCGCCTGCCGGGGCGGGTGTCGGGATCGAACAGCGGTATCAGGAACCAAAGCACAAGGCCCAGAGTGAAGAGCACCATGCCCGCCCCCTCCCCCGCAGATCCGGGGAACCAGCGTCCGAAGAGCTTCAGGACCTGGAAGGAGCTCATGAAATACCACTCCGGATGGATACCCGCGGGCGCTGGCTTGAGCGCGTCGGCGGCGCTGCCGAGGTCCCAGGGGAAGATCGCGGCCATGACCGCGAGCGCATTCAGCGCGATCAGCCACATCGCGAGATCCTTCATCAGGAAGTTCGGGAAGAACGGCACCGTCTTGCGCTGCGCCACGGGCTTATTCTGCTCCGAGGGCGGAATCGCATTGCCGTGCCTCTGGACCAGCCACAGGTGGAAACCAAGGAGCGGCACGAACAGCGCCGGAAGGATCACCACATGCAGCGCAAAGAATCGCTGCACCGTGAAGGCAGTCACGTCCGGTCCGCCCCGAACGATGTCGCCGATCTTCGAGCCGATGAGCGGCAGCGAGGTGGGAATCTCAAGGCCGACCTTCGTCGCGAAGTACGCGAGCGTGTTCATCGGGAGCAGGTATCCGCTGAAGCCGAACACGAGCGTGAGCAGGAGCAGGATCATCCCCGACCACCAGCCGAACTCCCTCGGATTCCGATAGGCCTTCATGAAGAACACCGAGAACATGTGCACGAAGATGGCGGCGATCATGAGGTTCGCCGACCACGAGTGCGCCGAGCGGATGAGCCATCCGAAATGGATCTCATAGGTGATCTGCCGCACCGACTCGAAGGCGTCGGGGCCGGGCCGATAGTACACGAGCAGGAGCACGCCGGTCACCGCCTGCACGAGGAACAGGAACAGCGAGATGCCGCCCCAGTAATACCAGAACGACTGACGGTGCTGGGGCACGGTCTTGTGCTTGGCGAAGGCCATGAGCTCCGAAAGCCCGAGCCGCTCGTCGATCCAGGAAAAAGCCGAATTGGATTTTTGGTTCATGTGGGGCTCCTTTCTCAGACGCGCGACACCTTCACGTCCCCCTTGTCGACCGTCACCTTGTACGCCGTGAGTGGCCTGGGCGGGGGTCCGTCTATGTTCTTTCCGGTGTAGGCGTTGTATACGCCGCCGTGGCAGGCGCACTTGATGAGGTCCGCCTCGGGATGGTACTGGACGGTGCAGCCCAGGTGGGTGCAGACCGCGGTGAGCGCGACCCACTTGCCGTCCTTGTGGTGGATCAGCACCGCGGGATGGGCGCCGAACTTGAACATCAGCGCCGTGCCCGCGGGAAGGTGCTCGGCGTCCTTGAGCGTGACCTCCGACACGGCGGCCTCGGCGGCCTCCATCTCGGCGGGCGACGTAAGGTAGCGGTAGACCGGATAGCCTATCGCCGCCGCATAACAGGCGCCGACGGCACCCACGGCCAGCTTCACGAATCCGCGCCGGGAAAGTGCCTCGTCGGAGGATTCCATTGTGTTTGAATTTCCGGATACGTCGTTCATGGGAGGCTCCCTTCCGACTGCGTCTTTGCACGCGCCATCACCGAGACCAGCCAGGCCAGCGCGCCGAGGCCTGCGACGAAGACCACGAAGAACACCGCGACCACGGACCAGTTGGTCACCACGACGCGGTCCCAGACATTGAATCCCTTCGCAGCGAGCGTGAGATCGCGGAGGCCATCGCGGAACAGCGTCCAGGCGGCGATCGTAAGCACCACCAGCAGCGCACTGCCGTAGGCCGCGACCGAGGACCTGGGACGGGCGACTGCAGCCCAGGCTCCGAAGAGCAGCACCCCGGCGGCCAACACGGTCCAGGCCAGCCGGCAGTCCGCATAGACCGCGTTCGAGCCAAGCGCCTCGCGCAGCGAAGGGGCGAGCGAACCGAGCAACATGACGCCGACCGCGCCCTGGGCCACGATCCCGATCACGGCCAAGCGGCCGCCAAGGCCCGACAGATGCCGAGCGAGGGCGGCCTCGATGGATTTCCTCGAGGAGATCCACACCATCCACAGGCCCGCGACCCACACGCCGCCCGCCATCATGAAAAGCCAGCGCGGCAACGCCGTGGGGTCATGGGGCGGCAGGTGAAGCCCGACGGACGACGCCTCGTACATCGACCGCCAGACCTCGGGTCGAAGCATGAGGGTCATGTTCATCGTGTAGATCCGCGCGATGCCCCCCGCCAGCAGCCAGGCGAGCCCGCCGATCCACCACACCGCCCTCCCCTGCTCCGTCCCCTTGGCGAAGCGGTAGAGCAGCCAGTAGCAGGCCATCAGCAGGAAGATCACCGAGATCCAGTACACGCCGATCAGCACGCTGCTCGTGTACAGGGCGCGACCGTAGAGCACCTGGGAGAACAGCAGCGGCGGCACGCCCAGATTGATCACGTAGGTCATCACGATCGGCATGCGCCTCGCGAGCGCCGCCGACGCGCCCAACTGGAGTTCGGAGCCCGGGGTCCCGCGTCGGAGCACTCCGGCAAGGTTCAGGAAAATCGCGGCGAGGAGCCCTCCGATGAGGACCTCCACGGCCACGAAGTGAAGCGACAGCGTCAGCACGTGCAGGCCCTTGAAGAGCCACACCGGTGCCGGCAGCGGGATCAGATCGACAGCTGGAAACGTAGTCATGGCGATGATGGGGTATGGAACAAAGTCGAAGAGGCTGGCGCTCAGGCGCACGCGACGCGGCGTCTGGCGGGGGCCGGGTGAAGGGCGCGGTGGGCGAGCGCGTGGCCGGGGGTGTTTCGGGCGAGCAGGTCGAACCGGGCCGCGGCGAGACTCTCGCGAAGCGCGCGGTCGGCCTCACACCACACACCCTGGATCGGACACCGGGACGCGAGCGGGCAGCCCTTGCCGCCATGAGTGCAGCGGTTGAGCGCGATGCGTCCCTCCATCGCCTCCACGATGTCGAGCAGCGAGATCTCGTTCGCGGGCCGGGCGAGTCGCAGCCCTCCGGAGGCACCCCGGACCGTCTTGAGGATCCCCGCCTTCACGAGACTCCCGACCAGCCGGCGCACGAAGGGCAGCGGCATTGCGCGGGCCTCCGCGACCTCGCGGATCGAAACCTGCGCGTCGCCGTCGACGGCCGCCAGGTGGAGCACCAGCCTCGCTGCGTAATCGGTATGTCGTGCGATCGAGAGCATTGACGGGCATAGGTGACAACCCCGGTAACATTACCTCGTCGATCACAATTCGAGCTCCGGAGGCATCCACCATCCTTCCTTTCGAAAACCCCGATTACCCTGGGCGACGGCTTCTTGCGACTGCAACGCAACGGCGTCTCAGTTCGCTCTGGGGACAACCACCAGGAGGACGGGATATCGGCCCCAAAATACCCGATTTCTTGACATTCTAATTTCAGGAATAAGCCGGCGGCATATCTTTCCCCCGAAAGTCCGGACGGGGGTCAGCCCGCGTCGGGCCGCTTCGGGATACCGGGCTCGGACGGGAAAGGGGCGAAGAGCGACACGGCCTCGCCGCGCGAGCTGACATGCAGCTTGTGGTAGATCCGCCGGACATGGGTATTGATCGTTCCAATACTGAGTCCCAGCAGGTCCGCCATCTCCTTGTAGGCGAGACCGCGGGCAAGGAGCCTGAGGATCTCCAGTTCGCGCGCCGACAGGTCCTCCACCCGTCCGTGATTCGGCTCCTGGGGCTTCTTCTGGAACCACTGGACGACCTTGCGCGCGATGTAGCTGTTCATCGGCGAGCCGCCGGCATGCACCTGACGAATCGACGCGAGCAGCTCCTCGCGGGGCGTCTGCTTCATGAGATAGCCGGAGGCTCCGGCGGTGAGTGCGTCGAAGATGTGGTCGCTGTCCTCAAAGACGGTGAACACCACGAACTGGGTCTCGGGCATCGCGGCCTTGAGCTGGCGCACGCAGGTGATTCCGCTCTGTCCGGACAGATTGATGTCGACGAGCACGACGTCCGGCCTGTGGGCCGGCAGCAGGGCGATCGCGCCCTCCACGCTCTCGTGCTCGCTCACGAACTTGAGTCCCTCGTCGTGCGCGATCCAGTCGGCGACCAGGGAACGGACGCCTGCGTCGTCCTCGATGATGGAAACGGAGATGCTCACGGTAGTAGGGGGGAAAGACGCGGGGTTCTAGCGGTTCACGGACTTCCAGGGGAATGAAAAGACGACCGTGAAACCGGGGTCCTGCGATTGGCGCAGTTCCACCGAGCCGCCAAGTTGCGCGAGCCGGCGTCGCATGCTGGCCAGGCCATTTCCAGACGCGATCCGGCCCTCCTGCGCCACGGGTGCCGCCCCCAGGCCCGAGCCGTTGTCCGCGACAACCAGACGGCCGCCCTCGGGTCCGGCCTCCAGCGAGATCGTCACCTCGGTGGCCCCCGAGTGTTTGACCACGTTGTTGAGCGCTTCCTTGTACGCCAGGAACAGGTTGTGTCGGGCATCCGAGTGAGGTCGCCAGGGCGGGATCTCGAGGGGAAAATCGAACCGGCACCGGATGCCGGCCGTCCTCAGGAAATCCTGCGCGTACTTCTCGAAGTAATTCACGAGCGACTCGAGCGTGTCGTGCTTGGGATTCACCGCCCAGACGATCTCGTCCATCGCCTTCGTCACACCGCGTGCCGTCTCATAAATCCGCCCGAGGCCATCCTGAGTCTTGGCGGGGTCCCCGAGGTCCCGGCGCACCGTCTCGCACAGCATCGTGATCCGGGTCAGATGCGCGCCGAACTCGTCATGCATGTCGTTGGCGATGCGAGCGCGCTCGGAATCGATCGACCGCTCGAGCTCCAATCGCTCCAGGCTTCGCAGCAGCTTCACGCGGGCGCGGTTCCAGACCAGGGCCACCGTGGCCAGGACGAAGAGCCCGGCGAGCGTGAGCCTGAACCACAGGGTCTGCCAGACAAACGGCCGGACCGTCAGCGCAACCTCCGCACCGCCGAGGTTCCAGACGTTGTCGTTGTTTGCCGCAAGGACCCGGAACGTGTAGCGCCCGGGAGGCACGTAACTGTAGATTGCATACCGCTCCGCCCTGGCCTGCTGCCAGTCGGAGTCGAGGCCAGCGAGCCGGTACTTGAATCGGACAAGACTGGGATCCGCAAAGCTCAGTCCGGTAAACTTGAATTCGATCCGATGGCGTCCCGGAGGCACGACCACCGGACGGCGAACGGCGCCATTGGGGGTCACCACCCGACCGTCGATCCGCACCGACTCGATCACGACCGGGGGGACCTGCGTGTTCAACGCGACATCGGACGGGTCGATGATGGCGAGGCTCTGGTCCATCGAGAAGACGAGGCGGCCGTCGGCGGTGCGGCAATTGCCGCCCTGCTGGGAGGGCGAGCAGATGAGGCTGCCGAGACCGTCATTGCGGCCATAGCTGAGGCAGTCGACCTGCCCCAATTGTCCGTCCGCACATGCGTTCAGCTGGCGTTTGCTCACCCGGATGATTCCGGCGCCCGTGCTCATCCAGAGATAACCGCGTCCATCGTCCTCGATCTGCGATACCGTCGCGTCCGCCAGTCCGTTGGCCGGCAGGATGGCGGAAAAACGTCCGTCCTTGAGCCGGTCGAGTCCGCCGCCTTTCGTCCCGATCCACAGCGAGCCATCTTTATCGCGATAGAGTCCCTTGATGTAGTCGCTGGAGAGTCCGTTGCGCGTCGTGTAGCGAACGACCTTGCCCGATCGGATGCAGCCGAGTCCCTCGCCGTCGCAGCCAACCCAAAGCGTCCCATCGGGATCCTCGAGCACGGACTTCACGTGAAGCAGGGTCGGTGCGGTCCTGGACTCCATCCACCGGATACGGCCATTGTCGTAATGAACCAATCCGCGGACACCTCCGATCCAGAGTCCTCCGTCGCGTGCGGGAACGATCGTGTTGATGGGTGCGGGCAGTTGGTCGGACCCCGGAGCCGCGTGGATGCGCCCGTCGCTGAGGACATCCATGCCCAGCCAGTTTCCGATCCACACGGTGCCCTTGGGATCCTCGTAGACGGTCCAGACGTAGGCGTTCTGCATGCCGTCCTCCAGGCTGTAATTGCTCCAGCGCCCGTCTTTGTCCAAATGATACAAACCGGCGCCTTCGGTGCCGATCCAGAAGCCTCCGTGGTGTGCGGGCGAGACCGTGAGGACGGAGCGCCCCCGCCAGTCGTCGGGCGAGACGACCGAGCTGACGGCGTCGACACGGAGCTTGAAAAACCCTGCGCCGTCGCTCCCGAGCCAGGCGCCACCCTCGCGGTCGCCGGCGAGCGCAAGCACGCTATCGGTGGCCCAGCCGGTCTGGCGGCAGCTCCAGTGCTGCTGTTCGGGTTTGGCGACATTGATGGAGAGAACGCCATCGTCGGGCGATCCGATGAGGATGAACCTCCCGCGGACTTCGGTGAGGCTCGAGATGGCGCAGAACGGCATCTGAAGGCGGGTGACCCGGGAGACTTGTCCGTCGGGCTTCCTGATGTAGAGCACGTTCTCGGCGACCACCCAGAGGCCGCCTTCTTCCCGGGGCGCCACATATTGAACGCGATGCAGGCCCGGGTCGCCGGCCGTCCAGGGAACCACGGACAGACGGCCTCCAACCAGTTCGTACAGATGGTAGGCACGGGTGAGCCAGATGTGTCCCTCGCGAGGGCGCGCCATGCTCAAAAACTGCGCCCGGTCCGGCCCCGAGCCGGGAATCTCGGTGCCGTCGTCGACACAGCGGAGCAGCCCAGCGCTGGTCATCGCCCAGATTCGGCCACGGTCATCGGATGCCAGCGCCTGGATCTTGTCGAAACGCTCCGACGCCGGGGGCGGATGGTACGTGAAGGTCCCGTTCGAATACGAGCTGACGCCACCCCGCGAATGTCCAATCCAGAGGACGCCGCTGGGTGCCTGATAGAGGCACGTCACGCCATCGTCGTGCCAACGACTCCGCGTCGAGCGGTCCATCGGCACAAAATCCACGCCGTCGTAGCGAATGAGACCGTCGTAAGTGCCGATCCAGAGGTAGCCGGACGATGTCTGCAGAATGGCCGTGATGGTCTTTGATGGGGCGCTTCGCTGGAGCACCCACCCCAGCGACGTCAGGTCGATCGCGCGGCAGGTCCCCGCCAGCATGCCGACAACCAGGAAAAGCCGCAGGACCGGACCCAGCCACCCGCGTGTACTCCACACCCGTTGCCGACGTCCGGCATTTCCGGCAATCCGGGGTCGGCCACCCGGCGTCGAAAGCGCGGGAAGCAGAAGCCAATCCAGGGTACGTTCCGGAAAACGCGACATCGTGGTTCGAGGGTGTGGCACGTCGCAGACTGAGTCTCCAACGCGGGAAGATCCGGGAGCTAAATTGAAAAGGCCGGCACCGACTGCAATCCTCGAGCCGGTCCGGCATCCCATTTGCGAAGACGACGCCGCAGGAAATCCTGCGGCGTCGTCACAATCTCGGCCGGATGCGATCCGGCCCTTCCCCGCCTGCGGACCGGATCGAAGTCCGGTCCGGGTCGGGCGGGAGACGATCAGAACGTGATCGTGTTGGTCAGCTGGAGGCCCATGCCTTCCTGGATGCGGGACACCGCGACGCTGCCGTCGGGTTCGACGCTGACCGGGACGAGACGATCCTTCTCGGCGACGTTGTGAACGTTCAGCTGGACGCGCCAGTTGATCCGATTGGACAGCCGGAAGGAATGTCCGACCCACAGGTCGACATGCGTATCCGTCGGGCCATACCAGGGCTTGTCGACGGAGATCGTGCCGAGCGTCTGATCATACTGGTAGCCCAGCACGCGACGATCCTCCCAGCGAAGGGCGCCACCGAAGTAGCTGTTCTTGAGGAATCCCCGGGTGAAGTGGTAGGTCGAGACGGCGTTGAACCTCCACTTCGGCACCTCGGCCGCCTGGCTGCCCTGCTGGGCGACGAGGGCATTGTAGTTGGCGGTCAGGTTGTTGTTCCACTGGTCGCGGAACGTCGGGCCACCCCACCAGCGGATCGAGCCCGCATCGGTGGCGAGGAACTGCTCCATCGAGGTCATCAGCTTTCCAATGGTCGGATTCAGGGCAATGCGTCGCGCGTCGGTGCGGACGGCGTTGAGCGTCAGGTCCCAGTTCGGCGTGAGCTGGGCGGTCGTCTCGAACTCCCAACCCTTCGACTCCGTGTTGACCGTCGCCGAGGGCGGCGCGCCAAAGTCCCTGAGGTTGCCGTTGTAGAGCGGCTGGGCACCGAGGTTCTGGTTGGTGGGTGTGGAGGCCGGGATAGCCTTGAACCAGTCGGCCGGGTTGCTCGAGTGCATCAGGGCCACATTCATCTGGAGGCCGTACTGGTCGACGAAGCGCTGGCTGAGCGGGAAGTTCTGGAAGAAGTCGGACACCGCCTTGAAGATAGCGGCGCCGTCCGGATTCCCGTTCTTGTCCGTGGCGATGGTCTGCCAGGAGTAGTAGTTGTTCTGGATATACTGCGTCGGCATGTTCGGCACGGCGTAGCCGAGACCGCCCGATGACGTCGGAGCGGAAATGCCCTCGAGCGCGGCCAGGCCTTCCGTGGCCGACCAATAGGGTACGGCCCACAGCAGGTAGAAGTTTCCGGCGAACCCGCCTCCGGTCGCGCCGGTGAGATTCGCGTTGTCTTCCGTCGTGTCGTAGTGAGTGAGCCGGAAGGTCAGGCGGTCGTTGAGCGTGGACACGCCGATTCCGTATTCGACGGTCTTGGCGGTCGGATTCGGAATCTGGTTGCCGAAGGCGTCGCCGCGGGGGGCGTCGGCCTTGAAGTTCTCGGCATTGTCGTACAACACGCTGACTTTCGTGCCGTAGGGCAGGTACTTGTCGAGCATCGTGAGGTGATAAACCACGCCGCCGCTGATGCTATGCCCCTTCGTTGTCTTGGTGAGGCTGGAGTCGTGGTTGAAGTTCATGCTCGCCACGCCCTGCGAATCGAGCGGGGCGGTCGCGGAGTTGTTCGTCACCGTGTCCTGGCGCCAGCCGATCGTGGGAACGAGGGAGTTGTTCAGGAAATAGCCCTGCCAGGTCAGGCCGTACGACTTCACGACGTACCGGTTCTCGGTCCCGGCCGTGTAGAGCTTCGACAGGTCGCCGTTGGCGGCATTAAGGACGTCCACGTTGGCCGTGGTCCAGCCGACGTAGTTGGCCGGATTGTCCTTCTGCGTGCCGGTGTTGGACACGGCATTCCCGCTGGTGTCGTAGGTGGTGTACGAATACGGAGCGGCGGGATCCACGGTGGGGGCGTTCCACTGCGTGCTGAAGTAGCGGACGGTCTGGTAGCCGGCGGGCGAAATCGTGCCCGTGATGCGCGGCAGGTTGGCACCCCCGGCGGAGGAGGCGTTCAGCAGGTTCCCACTGCCCAGGTAGGCGACCCAGTCAACGTAACGCGCCGCGGTCTGCAGCGTGGCGTTGGGTTGCCCGGTGATCTGGGCGAAGGAGGGATCCGTCGCCCACTGCAGGAAGGACCTCGACTGATCCGTCTTCTCGTCCTGCTCCGCGAGGAAGGTGAACCGATGGCGACCCAGGATGCCCGCGAGCGGGGTGTGTCCGAGGAAGTCCGACGCGCGCAGCTCGCCGAAGGCGGTGAAGCGGTAGTTGTCGCGGTTGATGAACGACTGGCCGCCGCCCGACTGGCCGCTGTTCGCGACATAGGGCCTGCCCACGTTCGGATTGGGGCTGCCGTCGATCAGGTTCGTGTTGATGTCGACGCTGATCGCGTACTGCTGGCCGCCCAGCAGCGCGTACTGACCGTCCTGATACCGCTGGCGGTTGTAGGCGAACTCGAAGCCCAGGCGGTCGTCGAGGAAGGTCTGCTGAAGCGAGAAGTTCTCGGCGTTCCACTTCTGCCACTCGCGCTTGTTGTTTCCATCGAGCAGATTGCGATAGAAGTTGAAGATCGACGGGTCGGAGATCGTCTTGTCGACGTAGTACGCGCCTCCCGGCAGTCCGGCGACGCTCGTGGTGGCCCACTGGTTGGTGCTCGGGATTCCCAGATAACGTCCGGCGACGAGTCCGTTGATTCCGGTGGCGGGCTGGATCACGTTGCCCTTCGCGTCGACGATGACGTTGTTGAGGAAGGGCTCCATGATGCTGGTGCCGAAGCCCAGGGAGTTCAGGGCGGTGGGCGTCGAGGTGTCGCCATTGAAGTACATGGCGATGTCGGTCGCGTACATGCGTCCCATGAACGTATTCGAGAAGATCGAACCGGCGGGATTGCTGATGTACTTGTTATAGGTGGTGTTCGGGTTGGCGGTGAGCTTGCCCATCCCGAAGGTCCCGCTGCCCGCGGCTCCGACCGGCTGGAACCACGGCGTGATCTTATCCATGGGCGGGAGATCGCGGGGGCGGTTCGCGTTCACATTGCCGTCCTCGGCATTCGCCTGGATCGTGGTGTGACCGTTGGCGAAGAGCTGGGGATCAAACCGGACGGCTCCGTAGATGCGATGGTCGTGATTGAAGGCGGGCCGCTGCTCGTAGCGTGTCAGGTCGTCGAGCGCAGACACACGGACCGCGAGTTCGTCCTTGAGGAGAACGTAGTTGATATCGACCGATCCGCGCACCGAGCCGTGGTTGTCGACGCGGTTCTCGATCGTGTTCGAATTCTTGAACGCAGCCTCGTTGAGTGAGGCGTTGATGATGCCGGCGGGGCTGCCGACACCGAAGAGGATCGAATTCGGGCCGCGCTGGATATCGACGCGACCGACGTTGTAGCTGTCCCAGGGAATTTCCGTGAGGAAATAGTCGGTCGTGTTGTCGGCCGCATCGAGCCCGCGGACACGGGTATTCTGGCTGGGGCGCAGCAGGTTGGTGCTCTCATTGAACGTCGTGTTGCCACCGACGCCCGAGAAGTTGCCGTAGATGCCGCCGACCTCCGTGCTCGGTGTGTAGATCAGGAGGCTCTGATTGTTGGTCGCGCCGGTGTCCTGGAGGAACTTGGCGGTCACGACATTGATCGCCGACGACACATCGGCGAGCTTGGTGCGCACACGGGTGCCGGCCAGGGTATCCGTTGCGGAATAGCCGGAATCGCTCGAGGCGTTTACGGTGAATGGCGACAACTGGATCGTGTCGTCATCACTGGATGCGGAGGCGTCCGAAGCGGACGCTGGCGCCGACTGGGCATGTGCGCCAAGCGTCGCGGCAAACGCGCAGAGGGAGGCCAGGGTGGCCCAACGCGTGCACGACGTTAGCTTTCGTTGGTATCTTCTCATTGTAGGGGGTACTGGTTGGCTCGATGGGGCACCGCCTCGAGATTCACCATGAATATCAAGGGGGGCTCCAAGGTGAGCGTTCAGCATACCGAACGCGCCGCTCCCCCGTCATGTCATAGGAGTCTATTACACACCCCGTCGCCCGGAGCCGCCGCGGACCGAAATTGGCACGCCTCCAATGGCTTGCCACCTTCGACCAGTCCGGGTTGAATCCCCGATGGTGGCCCGCAGCATCTGCCGCTCCACCGTCGTTCCGCCGACGCGGAATTGTAGTCCAAGCCCCACCCCACCCCAAGTTCTGCAAATCCTCCGCGGAACCCCTCCAGTCACCTGGCCGGCTCGGGCATCAGAGCCACTTGCACGCGCCACCTGGTCGCATCAAACGCGCACCTCCGTCGGCCAAAACCCCAAACTCCGGCGACTCTCCGTCGTCCCAACGCCACCACCAATCGCTCCCCGTCTCGCGGCACTCAGCCGGCCCCGAGGGGCGTTGAGCCAACGCCATTCATCTTCATGAAATCGCGTCCACGCAGTCATTCGGTGTCGAGAGCGTCCGAGCCCGCCCAGCTCGCCGGCTTGGCGGCATCGCCAGCGTCAGGCGAGCCTTCCCAGCCAGGGTCCCTGCCGCAGTTGGAACTCGCCTGCGCCAACTCTCTCCTTCGCGCCACGCTCGACGCCACCACCGACGGCATCCTGGTCGTCGACGCCAGCGGCAGGGTCGTGATCTGCAATCGTCGTTTCGCCAGCCTGTGGCACTCCTCGGAGAATGCCGTCACCGCGATGGGTCGCGACCAACTCCTGGCCCTGGTCAGGATTCACCTCAGGAATCCCGAGGTACTCGAACAGACCCTGCTCGATCCCACGAGCGCTCCGCCCACCGGAGGCGGCGAGCCGCTCAGATTCGTCGACGGACGTGTTTTCGAACACGACTCCCGCCCCCATCCGATCGATGGGGATGGCGTTGGGCGGTTCTTCGGCTTCCGGGATATCACCGAACGACAACGCACCGAGGAATGGCTTCGTGTGCAGTCCAGTGCGATCAGCGCGGCCGCGGATGCGATCGTGATCACCGACGCGCTAGGGACGATCCAATCCGTCAATCCGTCATTCACCGCGATCACGGGATACCGTTCGGACGAGGTGATCGGTCGGAATCCCCGGATTCTGAAAAGCGGCCGCCAGGACGACGCCTTTTACCAAACGCTCTGGCGGACCATCAACGCCGGCGAGGTGTGGCGTGGAGAGCTGGTCAACCGCCGCAAGGACGGCGTCCTGTACACCGAACAGATGAGCATAGCCCCGATGCGCGGGCCCGACGGGCGCATCGCGCATTTCATCGCGGTGAAGCGCGACGTCACGCATCGCCGCGCCGCTGAAGCCGCGCTACGTCAAAGCGAAGAACGCTTCCGTTATCTCGCCGAGAACACGCCGGACTGGATCTGGGAGGTGGACGAGCAGATGCGCTACACTTACGTCAGTCAGGGGGTTGCCAAGCTTCTCGGCTACAGCCCGGATGACATCGTGGGCAAGACGCCGTTCGACCTGATGCCGCCGGAGGAGGTCGTGCGGGTCCGGGAGGCGCTGCACGCCACGGTGGCAAATCGCGCTCCGTTCCAAGCTCTCGTGAACACGAACCTCCACCGGGACGGCACTCTCGTGGTGCTCGAGACCACCGGGGTCCCGTTCTTCGACCACGAGGGCCGCTGGTTGGGCTACCGGGGAATCGACCGCGACATCACCGAGCGCAAACGCGCCGAGGAGGCCCTTCGGGCTTCGGACGAGAAATTCCACGATCTGGCCGACAACATCGCCGACGTGTTCTGGATGACCGACCCGAAGATGACGAAAATCCTGTTCGTGAATCGGGCCTTCGAGACGATCTGGGGGCGTTCCTGCGAGAGCGCATACGCAGATCCGACGAACTTCATCGACAACATCCATCCCGACGACAAACCCGCCGTCTTCGCGGCCTTGGAGGGTCTGCTGGAACACGGAAAATTCGAGTGCGAATACAGGGTGGTCCGCCCGGATGGGAGCACTCGCTGGGTCCTCGATCGCAGCTTCCCGGTCAAGGACGAGGCCGGCCGCCTGCTTCGTCTGACCGGGATCGCCCAGGACATCACGGAACGAAAAGCAGCCGAGGAGTCGCTCCGACTGCTCGGCGCCGCCATGGAGCAGGCCAGGGAATCGATCATCATCATGACCGAGCCGGCCGCAACCTCCGGACCGCGTATCCAGTTTGTAAATCCGGCCTTCACCACCCTCACAGGCTATGCAGCGGGGGAGGCGGTCGGCCGCACGCCCGACATCTTCCACGGGCCGCTCACCAGCCAGGCATTGCTCGACGACATCGCCGCCCACCTGAGCCAGGGCGAATCGTTCCGCGGCGACGGGATCAACTATCGCAAGAACGGCACCCCATTCGATGTGGAGTTGAACATCGCGCCCATCCGCAACGCCGATGGTCGGATCACACACACGATCGTGATTCAGCACGATGTCACCGAGCGGAAGCGGGCCTATGCACTCCTGCGCCAGGGCCGCGAGCGCCTGGACCTCGCCCTCGATGCCGCGGGGATGGGCGTGTGGGAATGGACCCCGGCGGACGGCAGGATAGCATGGTCGCCGGAGTGCGTGGAAATCCTGGGCGAAGCGGCCTGTCAGGGGACCCTCGCGGCCCTTCTCAATGCCGCGAACCCGGAAGATCAGGTGCAGTTGCGGCGCATGTTCCAGGAGACCCCGGGCTGCCGGGCGCGCGTCGCCATCGATTTTCGCCTGCCTTCACCAGAAGGAATCACTCGTTGGATCAGCAGCGTGGGCAGGGCGAGCCTGGAAGGGAACGGAGGCCCGCATCGCGTCGTCGGCACGATCCAAGACATCACGGAGCGCAAACGCGTCGAGGAGGAGCTGTCGACCAAGACCGCGCTCCTCGAAGCGCAAGTGGATGCCTCGATCGACGGCTTGCTGTTTGTCGACCTCGCCCAGACCAAGGTCATCCAAAACGACCGGCTCATCGAGCTGTTCAAGGTTCCTCCGGAAATCGCCGCAGACAGCCGCGACGAGTCGCTCCTCAACCACGTCCTGTCGCAGATCAAGGACCCCGGCGCGTTCCTCGACCGGGTGATGTACCTCTACGCCCACCCTCGCGAGAGCAGCCGCGAAGAGATTGAACTGACCGACGGAACCGTCCTGGACCGCTACTCGGCGCCCGTCCTGGGAAAGGATGGCAGGCTGTACGGCCGGATCTGGGGGTTTCGCGACATCACCGCCCGAAAGCAGGCCGAGGCCGCGCTGAAGAAATCGACCGAGGATCTGATTGAACTCTCGCGGCAGGCGGGCATGGCCGAAGTGGCCACCGGCGTCCTCCACAACGTCGGCAACGTCCTCAACAGCGTCAATGTATCGGCAACGTTGGTGGCCGATCATGTGCGCCACTCCCAGGCGGCCAGCGTGGCCAGCGTCGCCGCCCTGCTGGCCGAACACCGGTCTTCACTGCCCGACTACCTGACCGCCGATCCCCAGGGCAGCACGATTCCCGACTACCTGGCCACCTTGTCGGAGTCGCTGGCCGAGGAGAAACGTATCCTCCTTTCCGAAACCGACGAGCTGAGGAAGAATATCGAACACATCCGGGATGTCATCGCGATGCAGCAGTCCTACGCGAAGACGTCTGGCATCATCGAATCAGTGTCCCTGACCGACCTGGTCGACGACGCCCTGCGAATCAACGCTGGGACCCTCGCACGCCACGATGTGAAGATCATGCGCGACTACCAGTCCCAAGCGGTCATCGCGACCGACAAGCACAAGGTGATGCTGATCCTGATCAACCTCATCCGAAACGCGAAGTACGCCTGCGACGAATCGGGGCGCGCCGACAAAGAGATCACCGTGACGGTAACCACCGATGAGCGCGGTGCCGACATTCTCATCCGAGACAACGGCATCGGCATACCCGAGGCCAACCTTGCGCTGCTGTTCAGCCACGGGTTCACGACAAAGACCGAAGGGCACGGATTCGGCCTCCACAGCAGTGCGCTCGCGGCGCGGGAACTCGGCGGTTCCCTGGCCGTGCAGAGCGACGGACCGGGCCGCGGCGCCTTGTTCCAACTGCATCTTCCCTCCAACCCGGAGACCCCGTGACATGAACACGCCAATGTCCGACAAGAACCGGCGCATCCTGGCCATCGACGACAATCGCTCGATCCACGGCGATCTTCGGAAAATTCTCTGCGACCCCCGGCCAGTCGACAAAGCCCGGGCCATGGAGGCGGCGCTTTTTGGACGACCTCCGCCCTCCTCCTCGACGCCGCAATTCGAACTCGACTCGGCTTACCAGGGCAAGGAGGGCTTCGAGATGGTCCGGCGGGCGCTCGCCTCGGGCCGGCCATACGCGATGGCCTTCATGGATGTCCGCATGCCTCCGGGTTGGGACGGCATCGAAACGACGGCCCGAATCTGGGAGATCGATCCGCAGATGCAGATCGTGATCTGCACGGCGTATTCGGACTATTCGTGGGACCAGATGAGCGAGAAGCTGGGTCATCCCGACAAGCTGGTGATCCTCAAGAAGCCGTTCGACAACGTGGAGGTGCTGCAACTCGCCTCCGCGCTGACGGAGAAATGGAACCTCGCGCGCCAGGTCGAGCTGCAGGTGGCGAACCTCGAGCGCCAGGTCGAGGAGCGCACGCGTGAGCTGCGCGCTGCAAAGGACGCGGCGGAAGCCGCCACCAAGGCCAAGGGCGAATTCCTCGCGAACATGAGCCACGAAATCCGCACCCCGATGAACGGGGTGATCGGCATGACGAGCCTCCTGCTCGACCTCGAGCTGGGCCCGACCCAGCGGGAGTACGCGGAAACCGTACGTGCGAGCGCGGACGCCCTGCTGGGCATCATCAACAGCGTGCTCGACTACTCGAAGCTGGAGGCAGGGAAGCTGACGCTCGAGGTTATCGATTTTGACCTGGTCGAGACCGTCGAAACGACCCTGGACATCCTCGCCGAGCGGGCGCAGGCGCAGGGAACAGAACTCGTACTCGACCTGGATCCCGCGGTCAGACGCATGCTGCGTGGCGATCCGGGGCGGCTGCGCCAGATCCTGGTGAACCTCGTGGGCAACGCCATCAAGTTCACCAAAGGCGGCGAAGTCATGGTCCGAGTGCGGCCCGATTCCGAGAGCGACCAGCGGGTGGGCCTTCGTTTCGAGGTCATCGACACCGGCGTGGGCATACCGGCGGAGGCCCAGGGCCGGCTGTTCCAGGCGTTCTCGCAGGCGGACAGTTCAACCACACGGCGTTTCGGAGGCACGGGACTCGGCCTCGCGATATCGAAACAGCTTGTCGGGCTGATGGACGGGGAGATCGGGGTTCAAAGCGAAGCGGGAAAGGGATCGACGTTTTGGTTCAAGGTGCAGTTTGGCAAGTCGGTCGATGTCGAGGCGGCGCCGGTGGGAGAAGACTCCTGGGGAACCCTTCGCGTGCTGGTGGTTGACGATAACGCCAGCAGCCGACGGGTCCTGCGCGAACGAATTCACAGCTGGAGACTGCCGGAGCCGGGCACAGCCGACGGGCCGGCGGCGCTGACCATGCTGCGTGAAGCCGCCGCCGGTGGGCGTCCCTATGACATGGCCGTGGTGGACCTCGAAATGCCGGATCCCGATGGCCTCACGCTCATCCACGCGATCAAGGGCGATCCCGCGATCGCGGGCGTCAAGGTGATCGCGCTGGCCTCCCTTGGGCACGCACTCACTGAGGACGAGATGAGGTCGGCCGGCATCGATGCGGTGCTGCACAAACCCGTGAAGCAATCGCCGCTGTTCAATTGTCTTTCGAACGTGATCCACAGCACGGCCAGCACGCAGGCGGACGCTGGAAGTCCTGGCGCAACCACGCACCTCGAACCATCGCCTGTGGTGCGGCGCAAGCTCGCGGAGTCCCGTGTATTGCTGGCGGAAGACAATGCCGTGAACCTGAAGGTCGCACTCGGATGGCTGAAAAAACTCGGCTGCGTCGCCGACACCGCCGTCAATGGAATCGAGGCCGTCGAAGCGATTCAGCGCGTCTCGTATTCGCTGATCCTGATGGACTGCCAGATGCCGGAAATGGATGGGTTTGAGGCCACGCGACTGATCCGTGCGCGCGAGCGGGATTCGGGCTCCGCCTGTCCCTGGTCGGCCCCGGTCTATATCATCGCCCTGACGGCCAGCGCCATGCAGGGCGACCGGGAAAAATGCCTCGCCGTCGGGATGAACGACTACGTGACCAAGCCGATACGGATGCGCGAACTGCAGGCGGCGCTCGAGCGCTGGTGCGCGGCAACGGCCGCCGGCGTCACCGCCTGAGCAGCCGACCGGATCGGGGCGAAGCGACGGGCCGCAGCGCCACCGAGTATGCCCCGTCCGACCGAGCCCCGGTTTGCCGACGGGGCCACACCGATCGAGGCGGACACTCTGCCCGATTCCGTGAGCGTCGCCGCACACCCAAACTGTCAGCGGGCGGACGCCTCCGCGCTCACGGTCGCGGTGCCGTCCTGCAGTCCCGCGCCTGATGCGCGCACCACGATCGGGCCGGGGTGACCCGGTATTGAACGGACAATGACAAGGCACAGCCCATTGAACGCCGGTCGCTGGTGCGACGGGAACGGCACAAAGCTCCTCGGATCGCCGTTATCCGTGGCGACGATCTCGCCGGGGCCGGTCACGGAAAACTCGAGTGGGTTGTCGGCATCGGGCACCAGGGTGCCCCTGGCGTCCTCGACGCGGACGGTCACGAAGCTCAAGTCGCGTCCGTCGTCCCGGATCACGGTCCGGTCCGGCGACACCACCAGCTTCGCGGCGGCACCGGCGGTCCGCACCTCGTCGGTCGCCCACACGCGGCCCGCCTTGTAGGTCACGACCTTCAACACGCCGGGCTCGTACCGCACTTCGTCCCAGCGCAGGCGATACTGGAACGGCCCCTTCACGCGCCGGCCGAGCGATCGTCCGTTCAGGAAAAGTTCGCCGGAGTCGCCCGAGGTGAAAACGTGCACGGGCGTGATTTTTCCGACGCGATCCGGCCAGGTCCACGACGGCAGGATGTGCGCCATCGGGAGGTCGGGGCGCCAGCGGGCCTGGTACAGGAAGTAACTGTCCTTCGGAAAACCAGCGAGATCGATGAGACCGCAATACGAGCTGCGCGCAGAATAGTAGGGCGTCGGTTCGCCGAGGTAGTCCCAGCCCGTCCAGACAAACTCGCCTGCAACATACGGGTGCTGGTCGAGCGCGCGGAACACCTTGTCGGGCGAGGAGCCGAAGTCGACCGCGTAGAGCCCATAGGCACTGACCAGCTGGTGAGCCGAGTCGCCGCCCGATCCGTCGCGCACCGGAGCGCTGATCTGGTCGGTCACGGGAAACAGATAGACGCCCCGCGTCGAAAACGCCGACGCGGTCTCGCTGCTGAGGATCATCTTGTCGGGAAATTTCGCGTGAAAGGCGCCGTACTGCGGCAGGGTGTGGATGGCCTTGGTGCCCGCGAAAAACGGCGTGTCACGAATCCCCTCGCCCTGGTAGTTGAGGCTGATCACATCCAGCGCCGCAGGGAACGGCATGTTCGACTTAGCGTAGTTCATCGACGCCGTCGCCGGCCGGGTCGGGTCCTCCTGATGCACGATGTCGCAGAGTTCGCGGGCCACCGCGGCGCCGGCCTCGCCCGTGTACTGCTCACCCACCTCGTTGCCTACGCTCCACAGAAACACCGAGGGGTGATTCCGATCGCGCCGTAACATTGCGCGCAGGTCCTGCTCGTGCCAGTCGCGGAAGATCAGGTGGAAATCGAGCGGGTTCTTCTGTCGGTACCAGCAGTCGAAGATCTCGTCCATCACGAGGAATCCCATGCGGTCGGCGAGTTCGAGGAGTTCGGGCGCGGGGGGATTGTGCGACATCCGCAGGGCGTTGCAGCCCATGGCCTGCAGTTCCTCCAGCTGGCGCTGCGCCGCGCGGAGGTTGAAGGCCGTGCCGAGCGCACCGAGGTCGTCGTGACGATTCACGCCACGAATCGGAACATGCTCGCCGTTGACGAAAAGGCCCCGATTCGGATCGAAGCGAATCGCGCGGATGCCAAAACGAGTCTGATAGCGGTCGACCACCCGGCCGTCCCGGGAGACCGTGGTCACGGCGACGTACCGATTCGGCTTCTGGCCGGGCGGCGGCCCCCAGAGCCGGGGATGGCTGACAACGGTGTTGCCTTCGACGGAGGCCTGGCCATGCGCGGGGACGTTCAGCGAAGCCGGAGCAAGGTGCGCGACGGCTTGGCCATCAATAACACCGTGCCCGTCGATCGGATACACGCTGGAGGCAACCGAGACCTCCGCCGGCGCCGAAGAGTCGTTGTCGATGGCGACCCGCAAAGCGACGGACGCACGCTGAGGGGACACCTCCGGCGTGGTGACGGTCGTTCCCCAATGCGCCACGTGCACCGGGTCGGTGACCACGAGCCATACGTTGCGGTAGAGTCCTGCGCCCGGATACCAACGCGAGGAATCGGGCGGATTATCGAGGCGGATCGCGAGCTGGTTCACGCCGCCCGGGACGACGTAGGGCGTGAGGTCGACGCGCCACGAGGCATAGCCGTAGGGCCAGCCGCCCACGAGGTGGCCATTGAGCCAGACTTCCGCGTACGACATGGCGCCGTCCACATCGAGGAAGATGCGCCGGCCCGCATCGGCGCGCGGAATGTCGAGCTTCCGTCGATACCAGCCGATCCCGGCGGTGGGCAGGCGCCCCATGCCGCCTCCGGGGCCCTTTTCGATGAAGGGACCCGCAATCGCCCAGTCGTGAGGGAGGTCGACCCGCTGCCAGGAGCGGTCGTCGAACCCCGCCTGCACGTAGGGAACCCGCGCGCCGGGGTCGCCGGCCGGGCGCGCATAACGCTTCGCGGGATCGGCGATGAACGCGTTGCCCGTAGGGAGTATCCAGGCCTTGAGCACGCGGGCGCCGGCGTCCGAAACGGCCACACCCGCGGTCGGCTCGGTGTCGGCGGCTTTCGCGTCGTCCACGCCCGACACCTTCGGGCGGACGTCGTAGGAGAGGCGCCAGTCGGAGCCGGGGGCGTCCCCCAGGTGGAAGCGCCAGCCGCCGTCGATGCTGATCCGTTCCCGGGGCGCCGCCTCCCCAGGGCCGCGCGCAGGCGACGCGAGCGCCCACACGGGCAGCCAGCACAGCGCGAGAACTACGCGGCGAAAGACGAGGACCCGGCAATCGGGCGAAAAACGTGAGGTCATGGCGATAGGGTCTTGGGGAATGGGTTCAGTCGGGTCTGCGGGATCGGCACACTGGCCGTGGACAAGGGCGATTGCCATCAAATGCCCCGACAAACCACCCCCAATCCAGTCACCGTTTACCTATCCGCGGTTCCAGTCTCCCGTTCAACCGCAACCGGACGCCGGTCAGGTCTTCCCTACTTCTCGGCATAGATCTCGAGCAGCGCCACTCCGGTATCGCCGGCCGCTCCTCGGACGATCACCGTGTAAACGCCGGGATCGAGCGTCCTCACGAGCGCCGAGTCGCTGCTTCCATCGGGCCACGGGAAGGCACCGACGGCATAAAAGTGGGAAGCCAGGAGATCGTCCCAGCCTTCGGCCGTCGCGATGACGCGCGCATCCGACTGGTCGTGCAGCTCCAATTCCGGATCGGGCAGGACGCCCGACACGCCGAACAGCGCACCCAGCGAGGGACCGGACGATCGGATCACGACGGTGCGCGCGGTGGTGCCACCAATCACGAAGCCACCGATCTGCACCGCGTCGCCGGTGCCGACAACCGAGCGCACGGAGAGCGCCACGAGCTGCGTTTGTGCGCCGGGGCCATCCGCATCGTATAATTCGACCAACGCGTTCCCCGTCCCGCCATCCGCCCCCCGCACCAGGGCAGTGTAGAGTCCCGGCTTCAGGCTCTCCAGCATCGCGGCATCCTTGCTTCCTGCCGGCCAGGCAAAGGCCCCGAGAGCCTTGAACGTGCCCGCGAGCGAGGCGTCCCAGTTGTCCGCCGACGCGATCACGCTCAGGCTGGACTGGTCGTAGAGGTCGATCATCGGGTCAGCCAGCACGCCCGTGATCCCGAAGACGGAGTTCAACGCGGGTCCGGCGGCGCGCACGAGCAACGCTTTCTGCGCCGTGCCGGAGATCGCGACGCCGGCGATCTGGACATTGTCGCCGGTTCCGACCGGAGACCGGCCCGACAGCGCGACGAGGCGGCCGGGATTCGAGGTGGTGACCACCGACAGCGTTGCGGGCGGGCTCACCACGGTACCGCCGGGATTCGTGACCGCCACCGTGTATCCCCCCACCTCGGCGGCGTGGAGGTTGCGCAGCGTGAGCATGCGGTCTGTGGCGCCCGGGATTGGCACGCCGTCGCGACTCCACTGATACGACAGATACTCGCCGGAGGCTTCTACATCCAAGACGACGGTACTCCCGAGGGCCATGCGATGCCCCTGCGGGGCGGAGACGATCGTGGGTGGCGTCACGACGAGATCGCCGACAAAGGTGGTCACGCTCTGCGCCGGCAGGGTCGCGGAGAAGCCGCCGTTCACGACGGCAATCGCGGGCTGTTCCGCCAGGCTGAGGCTGGCGGAGGTGGTCCACGGGGTGAGCGAATTCACCGTTCCGTCGACCACCGAGAAATCCTGCTGGACCGAGGAGGCCTGCTGGTTGACCGCGACGATCACCAGCCTGCCTCCCGCGTAGGCCGACACGTGGACGCCGGTGGCGGGGTTTTCCGTGGCGTCCACGCGCACGTAGCCGGGACGGATGAACTTGGCGAACTGCGCCATCACGTAGCCGCGCTTCGTGACCACGCCATCCTCGCCGAGCGGGCCGTAATAACGTTTCAGATACCACCAGAAATAGGCGTTGAAGTTGGCAACCGCGAGGCAGTCGCTGATCTCCCTGCCTGTCGCGAGCGCACCCGGCCAGTCGGTGGACAGGTCAAGGTGCTCGGTCATCCAAACCTCCTTCCCCATCTGGCGGGCTAGCGGATAGTCGGCGAGCCCGCCGCCGTAGATATGCCCGCCGATGATGTCGACGTGCGCCGCGGCCATGGGGTCGTTGAGGATCGGATCGGAGAGGGCGTGGTTGAACTGGAACGACTCGGGTGCGATGACCCGCGTGGCCGTGATCGCGCCGGCGTTGTTTCGGCAGAAGTCGAGCATCTGGGCGGCGGTCCAATCGCAGGACTCGTAGGTGACGCTGATGTCCGGCTCATTTTGGACCGAAATGGCGTATAGCGGGGCCCCGGCCGCGGCCATCATCCGGGCAAAGTCGTTGAGATAGGTGGCGTAATCGGCGTAGGAGGTCGTTTTCAGCGAACCGCCGATCAGGCTGCCGTTGGTCTTCATCGAGGCCGGCGGCGACCAGGGCGTGCCGATCACCTGCGCGCCGCGCTGCTCCGCGCCCAGGGCGTTCGCAAGTTCAACCGCGCGCCAGGCGTCGTCGGAGGCGACGCGGATGCGCAGGAGCGTGAGGCCGATCTGCCCGGGGCCGTTTCCAAACAAGGCGTCCAGATCGGACGCCGCCAGCGGCTGGGTCGGCATGAAGGCGGTTGCGCCGCCGAAGCCGCGGATCACCTGATGCTCGTTGGCGACATCGACGAGCGCAGTTGCGCCGCGTGCGGAGGCGGCAAGCGCGCCGAGGACGAGGGCAAGCACCAGGAGGGGTTTCGGGGCTGGTTTGATGCCCCTGACAATGGCCCGAAGCGCCGGCCTGCGAAACGCCAACCGACGTCCACGTTGAATGAGTCGAAGGCCGCATCGTACCAACCGAGGCAGGCAGCCGCACGGAGTGCGGAATCACGATTCCACCCTGCGCCCGGGCGCCAACGAGCGCACGCTGCTCGGTGGGGCGGGGTTATCCCTAACCCGCCGGGCACACCGATCAGCCCTGTGTCCACTGAATTGAATCGCCACGAAAAACACAAAATTCCAGGGGCATCGGCTTTGCCCTGCGTGCGCTTATAAGCGCGCTCCGATCAGGGTCGGCAACCCTGGCGCCTTTTTGTGTTTCTTGTGGCCAATCCTTTCAGGGGGGGCCGTTGCGACCCAGACGCTCTGCGTCTCCGTGGTTCAAATGCGGCTGCGCAGTTGGGAATCGCTCCGGTCAATCCGGAATCTCCGGCTCGACCAGATTCGCCAGCTGCGCCAACGACTCCTGCCATCCGAGGTAACACGCCTCCTCCGGAATCGCAGCCGGCACTCCCTCCTGCACGATGCTCAGGTCGGTGCCGCAGGAGACCTTCCGCAGCGTCACGGTGACGCACAGTTCGCCGGGCAGGTCCGGGCAGTCGAAGCGGTCCGTGTAGCGGATGCGTTCGTTGGGAACGAGCTCCAGGTACGTGCCGCCAAAGGAGTGTCCCTTGCCTGTGGAGAAGTTGGTGAACGCCATGTGGAAGGTGCCGCCGACCTGGGCTTCCAGGTGATCCACGGTTGCAAGGAATCCATGCGGCGGCAGCCAGCGCGCCACGGCTGCGGGCTCGAGGAAGGCGCGGTAAAGCTTTTCGGGAGTCGTCCGGACGACGCGATGCAGCCGGATCGTGTGGGTGGTGGGCGAGGTCATGGCGGGTGGGATTGGGTTTGAGTTTCAGGGGGAGCCATCGAGCTCTCCCCACCCTCCTTCAACGAACGACACCTGCGCCGCCGGACAAGCTGGGTCGCGCTTTTTTCCGGCGGCAGCCGTTTCAGGGCGCGGTCGAAAAATACACGCAGTAGGTCTGGTTTACCACCTCGTACAGGGGCACGAGGCGAACCGCACCCCGGGTTGTATCCGCGAGGAAGTGACCGGACTGCCAGGAGCTACCGGCGGCGTAGATATGCTCGTACTGCGGCGTGATGGCAGCATTCGCGGTCAGCTGGGGTTCACGGTCGGTCAACGCGGCGAGCACCACCGGCCCGTCGAGAAGGGCAAACCGGCGCGCGTCGCCGGGCAACGGTTCGCGGGTGATGCGCTTGCCGAACGTGATCGCAACCTTGGCCGAGGTCCACGGGCGGCGGATTTCGAGGAAGCCGAGCTTCGACACCGGCACCTCCACCGCCTTACCATCGATGGTCACCTGTCCGGGGCCGATAGCCCACGCGGGCTGGCGGACACGCAGCGTCCAGGGGCGCCCGTCGTCGGAGGAGACCGCGAGATGGACCACAAACTCCGTCGTGGCGTCGGGCCGGGTGAAGTTGGACCGGTCCCCCGTCGTATCCACCGTCTGCTCGATTCGAATCTGGTGTCCGGCGTCCCCAAACTTCGCCTCGGAAGGGATGTACTGACTGACCGTGACGCCGTCCGGAGCGCGGTAATAGATCAGGCCCTCGTACATGGCCTGCGCCTGCACAGAGGTGCCGAGGCAGCACCAGAAGTCGTGGGTCTCCGTGCTCCAGACCTTCTTCGCGCCCGGAGCCATCGGCAGAAAGTAGGTGACCATGCCCGTCTCCGGATTCTGCTGGGCGAGGATGCCGTTGTAGAGGGCGCGCTCAATGTAGTCCGCATAGCGGGAATCGCCGGTCCAGCGGAAGAGGTCCTGGGCCACGCGGACCATGTTATACACGGTGCAGTGCTCCTGCGTGCGGTCGCCGAGGAAACGGCCGAACTGGCCGCGCGGTATCCAGAATTCCCCTGCATTTGCGCCCGTCGTGGCGAACATCCCGCGATCCGTCACCGCGTCCTTCCAGAAGTCCTCGACGATCTTGCGGTAGGTCGGATCGCCGGTGACGTCGTACACCTTCGCCGCTCCCTGGACCCAGGGAATGCTGGCATTGGCGTGGTCGTCGGTGAGGGGATCCCCGCCCGCCAGCAGCGAGCGGAACATGTCGGGCATGTCGTAGCGCGAGGCGAGCGTCAGGTAGCGCGGATCCTTGGTCGCTCCGTAGAGCTCCGCCCAGAGCTCTAGCATTCCGCCGCTCTCGCCGCTGTAGATCACGTTCTCCTTGCCCTCCTTCAGCAGGTGGTCGGTCCACGAGAGAAACCAGTCCGCCGAGCGGCTGTCGACCGCGAGCGCGTCCTTGTCGTTCAGATACACGTAGTCGTCGAACAGACCCATCATCGTCTTGTGCAGCGTGTACTGCGGCGACCAGATGAAGCGTTTCCCCTCCTCGAGGATACGGAAATACTTCCGGGGAATGGAACCGACCCACTCGCCTCCGTTCAGCGCCTGGCAGCGCTTCAGGCCCTCGACCACCTCGGAGGCGCGCTCCGCCATCAGCGGATCGTGGTCAGTCGCCGCGAAATGGGCGACGGCCGAGAGCCAGTGTCCGGCGAAGTGTCCGCGCAGCTGGCTGGACGGCGCCTCCCAGCCCTGCATGAGCTGATCGTAGGGCTTGTCCACCGAAATGCCGGCCTCGAGGTAGTAGTTCTGGAGGATGTCGTCGGTGGTGAGCCGTTTAAGGTAGGCTTTGGTGAGCTCGCGCCGCGCGCGAAACAGGCCCGGAAGCAGGGTCACCTCGCCAGGCTGGACCGAGGTCAGGCTGGGAACCGGAAGCGTGGCCGCGACGTGCAGTGGTTGCACCGCCTCCGCTTTTCGGGCGGCGGACACCTGGAGTTCCTGGGCGTGGAGGCTGGCGGCGGGTGCGAGGCAGACAAGGGCAAGCAGGGCGAGGGCGGGATAGAATTGGGAGCGCATAGGGAACCGTAATGAAGGGACGGTGTTGTCGAGACGACTCACATGCGATGCTAGCAGAGCGGAGCCCCGAATGCCAATGCTGCCACCCCCCGAATTCATACGCGAAACCCACCTCATCGGCGGAGGCTGCCGGGAGCACATGCTCGACAGTCGGCATTATCCGGTGCTTCGGAACGCACCTTTCATCTGGATCGGGATCAGCGTGCTTCGGCCGCCCTACCGAATGGTCCGCCTGAACTCGGTCCACAGCCACGTCGCCGCGTCGATCGATGGTCGCGGCCGGACGCTGGTGGACGGGCGTTCGGTGGAATGGAAACCGGGCCGCGTGCTGCTCGCACCGGTGGGCGTGCATCACGCCTTCGAGATCGCGGGGAGCGGCCCTTGGACGATCGCCTGGGTGTTTTTCGACGACACCGAAGCGGCACCGGCGCTCAAGGGACGGCGTCCGGAACTCATCGATGCCGACGCCACGGACTTTGTATCCACAATCCGGTTGTTGACCCGCGAGGCCGCCGGCGCAGCGAACCCAGCAGTCATGGAGGCCCTGGTGACGGTCCTCGATGCAAGCGCACGGAGGCTGGCCGGAACCGACGCGGTCGATGCCCGGCTCGCGAAGCTGTGGCGCGCGGTCGAAGCCGACCTCGCGCATGCGTGGACGATGGCGGAGATGTCGGCGGTCGCCTGCATGAGCGAGGAGCACCTGAGGCGGCTCTGTCATCGCCACCATCAACGCAGTCCCGCCAATCACCTCACCCACCTCCGGCTGCGTCGCGCGGGTTCGATGCTGCGGTCCACGACACAGACGCTCGAGTCGATCGCGCACCGGGTTGGTTACTCGTCAGCCTATTCGTTCTCGGCAGCCTTCCGGCGCTGGAGCGGAGTCCCGCCCGCAGGCTTTCGGAGAAGCAGCGGTTGAATGGAATCGGGGCGGGAATTGAACAGAAGGAAACGAAGGTAACGAAGAGCGGATCGTCCCACCGCGGCAGGGTTGGCAGGACTGTGACGGAAAATGCTTGTCCGAATTCGCTGACTGCGTGAACGCGGTTTCGCCCACTGGCTCTGCATACCCGAGCGCTCTTCGTTCCCTTCGTTAACTTCGGTTCACCCCATCCCCGTCAGCGTTCCGCCTGATCCAGCCGTTCCCGGAGTCCGGGCAGATTGGGATCGAGTTGGAGCGCACGGCGCCATTCGGCGAGCCCGCCGGCGCGGTCGCCGGTGACGAGCAGGAAATAGCCGAGGGACGCGTGGGCATTCGCATTCTCGGGTTCGAGGGCGACCACCCGGCGAAAGATCCTCGCCGCCGCTGAATAATTCCTGAGCTGCGCCTGCTCCGCCGCCACGCCCGCGAGCACCTCCGCGTGGTCGCCCGCATCCGCTTCCGCCTTCGCCAGCGCGGCCGCGGCCTCGGCTTCCCGTCCCAGCCGGGCCGCGCAGCGTGCGAGGGCCAGCTGCACCTCCGTCGAATGCGGGGCGCCGGCAGCCGCAAGGCGCAGGGGTCCGATCGCACCCGCCGCATCTCCCTGCGCAAGGAGGAGCGCACCCAGCCAACCGTTCGCCTCCGAATTCTCAGGCTGAACCGCGAGCACGACACGGAAGAGGAAGAGGGCGCCATCGCCGTCGCCCTTTTGAATCGCCCCACGCGCAATCTCCAGCGTGCGCGCTGCGAGCGCAGGATCCGCTCGCAGCGCGACCGTCATCTCCTCGCGCGCCTCCTCCACCCTGCCGGCACCGTATTCCAGCAGGCCGAGCTGACATTGCACCTGGGCGTCGCCGGGACGGAGCGCCAGCGCCTCGCAATAGAGGCGAATCGCGCGCGGCGCATCACCCTTTCGTTCGCTGAGGCCCGCAAGGAGCACGAGCACCCGGTCGTTTCGCGGATTGAGCGACCGGGCCCGCTCCGCATGCGCGGCGGCCTCATCGAAATTTCCGGTCGAATAATAGGCTGACGCGAGGAAGCCCTCGGCGATGTCGTTGTCGGGCGACACCCGCACCGCATGAGAGAACAGCGTCACGGAATCGCGCCACACCGCTTCCTGCGCCCAGGTCCTCGCCGCGCAGGCTCCGAGCAACACCGCCGCTCCGACCGCCGCGACACGCCGGCGGGCCGGGCCGGTGATTTCCGGCAGGCCCCAGATCAGCGCCAGTTCAATTCCCAACATCGGCAGGTAGGTGTAGCGGTCCGCCATCGCCTGAAATCCCACCTGCACCAGACCGAGCACCGGAACGAGCATCACCAGAAACCAGGTCACGCCCGCGAGGATACAGGATCGCGACCGACGCAACCTCCACGCGAGAACCGCCACCCCGATCAGGCCTGCCGCGGCCAACCCCAGCGTCGCCCAGGGCCACGCACCCGGGTGTTCGTAGCAGACGATCAGGTCCGCCGGCCAAACGAATTTTTCCAGGTACCGCGCAATGGACACGACCGCATTGCCGATGCGTGCGGAGAGCGGCACGTGGAGCACGAAGGCGCCCTCGTGTTTCTGCATCACCAGCGTCACTACGGCATCCGCCGCCGACAGGACAAACAACGGAAGCTTCTCCAGCACCAGCCCGCGAAGCGCCACCAGAGAACCGCCTCGGCCGAGTGGCCAATAGTCCAGGACCAGAAGCACGAGCGGCACGGTGACAAGCATCGGCTTGCACATCAGTCCCGCGGCAAACAGCCCGAGCACCGTCAGATATCGCCCCCAGGCGGCCCGCCCGGCCGTCCTCGCGTCGGCGTAGCGCGCGTAGGCCAGCACCGTGAACAGAAAAAACGCACCGCTCATCACATCCTTGCGCTCGGCAATCCACGCCACCGACTCGACGCGCAACGGATGCCAGGCGAACAACGCGGCCGCGAACGCACTTCGCCAGAGTCCCCCGGCCAGCCTCCTGAACACCAGGAACACCAGCACGGCGTTCAACACATGCCAGAGCACGCTCGACAAATGGTGCCCCCAGGCCGCCGGGCCGTAGAGCTGCCAGTCCAGCATGTGCGCCATCCAGGTCAGCGGATGCCAATAGTCGGAGTGGCCGAAAAACGCCCAGCGCAACCCCGCCCAGGTCAGGCCTCCCTGCACGTGGGGATTCGCCGTGACGTAGGTGGGATCGTCGTAGTTGACGAACCCATACCCGAAGGTGCGGCTGAAGAGCAGGATCGTCCCGACCGCCAGCGACGCGCCAACCGCGACCGTTCGGGCCCGGGTGGACTTCGAGACGGGATCGGAGGCCGTCGGTTTTGGAGACGTCGGGTTCATGGCCGGATATTCTTCGCGGCGGAGTCGTCGTCTCCCGTGGTGCCGCCCGAGCGGCGGAGCGCGTCCCGGAGTCCCTGTCTCGCAGGCTCGTAGTCCGGGTCGAGTCGCAGCGCCGCTCGATACTCGGTTATTGCCTCCGCCAGGCGTCCGGTCGCGGCGAGCGCGGTGGCGAGATTCGCATGCACGTCCGCGCCCGTCGCCCCAAGCCGGAGCGCCAGCTCGAACGACGCGATCGCCCGCCGCGTGCCTCCCGTCTGCGCGAGCGCGATGCCCAGCACGTTGTGCGCGTCCCCCGAACGTGGCTGCAAATTCGTCGCCCGGCGCGCCGCATCCACAGCCGCAGCCGGCTGGTTTTCCTGGATCAACGCATAGGCGAGTCCCATCCAAGCCGCGGCATCGGTTGGAACCAGCTTCACCGCCTCGCGATAAGACGCGACCGCGTCGTCGACCTTACCGGCCAGGAGCAGGGCGTAGGCGAGATTTCCCCGCGGCGCCTCCCACTCGGGCGACAGGCGACACGCCTCGCGGTAGCGCGCGATCGCGCCGTCGAGATTGCCCGACTTCAGGAGCGCGTCGCCGTATTCGGACTCGACGCCCGCATCGCCGGGACTGAGCCGCAAGGCCTGAGCGTACTGCGCGAGTGCCTCCGCGTTTCGCCCGAGGCGCACGTAGGCCCGCGCCAGGTTCAGGTGGGCGGCGGGGGACGTCGGCCTGAGCCGCAGCGACGCCTCGAGATGCGGCACCGCCTCCGCCGCGCGGCCCATCTGCAACAGGTCGTAGCCGAGCTTGTTCTCGATCGCCGGCACGTCCTGCGGCGCGGCCCAGCCGTCGTTTCGCCTCAACGCAGCCTCATCCTCCACCACCGCCACCGCATACCGGCCCTCCTGCGAATACAGGATGCCCAGATTGTAACGGGCGCGGGCGTTATCCGGGACCTTGGCAACGGTATCCTGCCAGAGTTTCACCGCAGAGCCATAGGTCGCATTACGCGAATGGGTGACCCAACCCAGCGCACAGGCGGAAAACAGCCAGACCCACACGCTGCGGCGTCCGAACGCGAGGTACGCGGCGGTCACCGCAAGGATGCTCACCGCCGCTAGCGGAAGGTACATGCGATGCTCGGCCATGGTCTCCGAATTGATCGGCACGAAACTCGAGGAGGGCGCCAGTATCAGGAAGAACAATGCGCCCGGAAGCCCGAGCGGCGACCGCCGCCAGAGCGCCGCCGCCGTGCCGCCCGCGAGCGCCGTCAGCAGCAGCGCCTGCGGCCACACGGCCCCGAAGTGCCTCACCACCCGGAGGCCATAGTCGAAAACCAGGGGGCTGGGCCAGACGCTCAGCCGCAGGTAGTGGACAAGCGCATAACACTGCGTCTGCAGATAAACGACCGGCGAAAGCCCCGCCGAAAATCCGACCGTGCCGCCGCGTCCCCGCGTGCTCGCGATCAGGACCGCCAGCAGAAACCAGGTCGACGCCAGCCCGAGGTACATCCTCCAACGCAGTTTCCAGACTTCGGGCAAACCGTGCGCGCGGCTCTCCCCACCCAGGGTCACGTCATAAGCCAGCACCAGCAGCGGCGCGGCCGCCGCGACCTCCTTCGACGCCATCCCAAGCAGGCAGGCCACCCATGAGGCGACACGCCAGGCGCGCGCGCTCTGTGGCGTTTCGGCGTCGAGCGACCGAATGAACCCGTACAGCGTCAGCAGGCTGAACAGGCCAGCGAGCGACTCGGCCCGCTGGCTCGTGTACGTGACCGCGGCAGTCGCCAGCGGATGAAGTATCCAAATTCCGGCGGCAGCCGCCGCCAGCGGCAACGCGTCCCGGCCAAACCGCTCTCTCAGTCTCGGGCGCAGAAATGTGCGCCGCACCACCCCGAACAGGGTCCACGCAGCGAGGATGTGAATCAGCAAGTTGAGGGCATGATAGCTCCACACCGCCTCCCCGCTGATCGCATGGTTGACCGCCAGGGTGAGGTTGACGAACGGACGCCCACTCACCGTCGCGCCACCCGCCGCAGGGTCCAGCACAGACGTCAGGGGCCAGAGGTGCCGCAGGCTGGCGTTCTCCGTGATCGAATCCGCGTCATCGAATACAAAGGGCGCCGAGAAGGTGTTCCGGTAGGCGACCAGCGCCGCCAGTGCGAGCACGACCGCCACGAGAATCGTCGTGCGGCGCTGTCCGGAGTGGGGCTGGAGGACTGGCTCCGAGGGGATCACGCCATCGGTAGAGCAGGAATCGCGGGGCTCGGAAATACCAATTTCCCCGATCAACGCGCCGCAGGCCCCGTGGGCGCGGGTGGCGTCCCACGGCGGTCAACGTCGAACATTCTTGTCGCGTCCGGCCTTTCCCCGCGAAGGCCCGCCCGCAAGGATCCCGGCTCCGGTCAGCCCCATGCCCGTCTCATCCTCCCCGCCCGACCCCAAGCCCCTCACCGCCCGGCGCGACCTCCTCGCGGCCTGCGCCGCGCTCTGCGCCGCTGGGGTCGCCGTCTTTTCCAACAGCTTTTCGGGCCCGTTCATCTTCGACGATCTGCTGTCGATTCCGCAAAACCCGACGATCCGCCACCTGGTCACCGCGCTGTCCCCGCCCGGAGGGGGCGTCACCGTGACAGGCAGGCCGGTGCTGAACCTGTCCTTTGCAATCAACTACGCCCTGAGCGGCGACCAGGTCTGGAGTTATCACGCATTGAACCTGCTGATCCACCTGGCCACGGGCCTGCTGCTGTTCGGAATCGTCAGGCGCACGCTCGCCCGCCTGGAGGCCGGCGGCCGCGTCCCGGCCACCCTGGCGGGCCGCGCGACCTCCGTCGCCTTCGCGTCCGCGCTGCTCTGGATCGTGCATCCGCTGCAAACGGAGTCGGTGACCTACCTGGTGCAGCGCGCCGAGTCGTTGATGGGGCTGTTGTATCTGCTCACTCTCTACGCGTTCATCCGCGGCGCGGACGCGCGGCGGTCCCTGCCCTGGTACGTTCTCGCCGTCGGTGCGTGCCTGCTCGGCATGGGCGCCAAGGAGGTCATGGTGTCCGCCCCGGTGCTCGTGCTTCTCTACGACCGAACCTTCCTTGCGGGCAGCTTCAGCGAGGCCTGGCGCCGGCGCCACCGGATCCATCTCTGCCTGGCGGCCACCTGGCTGCCGCTGGCCGCACTTGTGCTGCACGCGGCGGATCGTGGCGGCTCGGCCGGATTTGGTGTCGGCGTGAGCGAGGCCGCCTACGTGGCGACGCAGTTCCAGGCGGTGGCGCACTACCTCTGGCTCGCGGTCTGGCCCCACCCGCTGATCGTCGACTACGGCACGCAATGGGTCCGCTCGGTCGCCGACGTCCTGCCCTACGCGGTGGTGGTCATCGCGCTCGTCGCCGGCACCGCGGTGGCGTTGGTGAGGAAACCCGCGCTGGGCTTCCTGGGCGCCTGGTTCTTCGCGATCCTCGCCCCGACTTCCCTCGTTCCGATCGTGAGGCAGACGCTCGCCGAACACCGCATGTACCTCGCGCTAGCCCCGGTGACCGTCCTCATCGCGGTGGCCGCATATCGCTGGCTGGGGCGCCGGGCGCTCTGGGCCGCGGTGGTCGCGGCCGTCGCGCTCGGTTCGCTGACCCTGGCGAGAAACGCCGATTATCGAAGCAGCGAATCCATCTGGCGCGACACCGTGCGGAAGCGTCCGGAGAACCCGTATGCGCACAATAATTACGGCAACCTGCTCGCCGCCGCGGGTCGCGAGCAGGCGGCGCTGGCCCAGTACGACGCCGCGATCCGCCTGGACCCCACGTTCGCGGATCCGCTGTACAACGCGGGCAAGACCCTGGCCCGGCTGGGGCGCCCCAACGAGGCGATCGCCCGGTTCGAAGCGGCGCTGAAGCTGAACCCCTCGATGCCCGACGCCGAGACCGAGCTCGGCATCGCCCTGGTGGCGGTCGGCCGCGAGACCGAGGCGGTCGCCCACTTCCGCCGGGCCCTGGCCCTCGATCCCCACTACGTCGACGCCCACAACCAGCTCGGGATCGCCCTCGCGAGGGCCGGCCGGGTTGCCGCGGCCGCCACCGAATTCGAGGCCGCGCTGGCCGCGTCCCCAAACCGCGCCGACCTCCACAACAACCTGGGCAACGTGCTGCGGATGCAGGGCCGGCTGACCGACGCCATCGGACAGTACCAGGAGGCGACTCAGGACGACCCCGACTTCGTGCCCGCGCATCTCAGCCTTGGGAACGCGTACCGCGATTCGAACCGAATGGCCGATGCGGTCGCGCAATACGAACAGGCCCTGCGGATCGACCCCAACCTTCCCGAAGCCCGCAACAATCTCGGCATCGTGCTCCTCATGAGCGGTCGCACGGATCGGGCGATCCGCGAATTCGAAGCCGCCCTGCGCGTCGATCCTAACCTGGCCCAGGTGCACCTGAACCTCGCGCTGGCACTGCAGAGCGCCGGCCGTGCCGCGGAAGCGCAGGCACAGTTCGAGGCGGCCAGGAGGCTCGGCGCCACCCTGCCACCCGGCACCGAGTAAGGCCGGGCCACACACAAGATCCCCGAGGAGGATCGCGATGATTCGAGCGAGTCTCAGACGTCCCCCGGGGTAGACGGGCGACCCGAAAATCGGGGCCGTAATTTGCCGTTCGCCTCCATCCGCACACAATTTTCCTCCAACCACACTCAGCCATGCCAAAACCCATCTGCTATTCGACCAAGGCCTATTCCACGCCCAACGCCACTTCCCCGCTCGGCCCCTCCTCCATCGAGCGCCGCAAGCCCACCGATTCGGACGTGCAGATTGAGATCCTCTACTGCGGCGTCTGCCACTCCGACCTCCACTTCGCGCGCAACGAGTGGGGATTCACCCAGTATCCGGCAGTGCCGGGACACGAGATCGTCGGACGCGTCACTGCGGTCGGCAGCGGCGTGAAGAAGTTCAAGGTTGGCGACACTGTCGGGGTCGGCTGCCTGGTGGATTCGTGCCGCACGTGCCCGGAGTGCCGCTCGGGCCTCGAGCAATTCTGCTCCGGAATGGTCATGACCTACGGGAGCATGGACAAGCATCTCGGCGCGCCGACGCTCGGCGGTTACGCCCAGAGCATCGTGGTGACGGAGGACTTCGTGTTGCGCATGCCGTCGAACTTGAATCTGGCTGCCTCCGCCCCGCTGCTCTGCGCGGGCATCACCACCTATTCGCCCCTGCGGCGCTGGAAGGTCGGCCCCGGCCAGAAGGTCGGCATCGTTGGACTCGGAGGGCTCGGGCACATGGGAGTGAAGTTCGCGCGCGCCTTCGGGGCCCACGTCGTCCTGTTCACCACCTCGCCCGGAAAGGTCGAGGACGGCAAACGCCTCGGTGCGCATGAGGTCGTGGTCTCCAAGGATCCTGCCGCCATGGCGGCGCAGGCCGGCAGCTTCGACTTCATCCTCGATGCGGTCTCGGCCACCCACGACATCAACGCGTACATGGCCCTGCTCAAGCGCGACGGCACGCTGGTGCTGGTCGGCGCGCCCGAGAAGCCTATCCCCGTCGCCTCGTTCTCCCTGATCATGGGACGCAAGGCCATCTCCGGCTCCCTGATCGGCGGCCTGCCCGAGACGCAGGAGATGCTGGATTTCTGCGGCGCCCACAACATCACGAGCGACGTCGAGATGATCCGCATGGACCAGGTCAACACCGCCTACGAGCGCATGCTCCGCAGCGACGTGAAGTACCGCTTCGTGATCGACATGGCCTCGCTCCGCTAGGCGCGTCACCACTCCCTTAATACAGCAGCGCCGGCCGTCCCGGCGCTGTCCGCCCTCCGGATCACAGGCTGCCCACCGTGCCGCCTGCGAACAGCTGCGGGAAGATCAGATGAGGCTCCGCCGGCAGGCTCCCCTGGTTGGCGAGTTGCAGCATCAGCCGCGTGAGCCTGTGGTTGAACACGTCGCCCCGCAGGCTGTAGTGCGCGATCGGCGGGATCACCTGGGTGAAGAGGTTGTCGTGGTCGCGCGCAATGAGGGAAACGCGACCCGGCACTGAGATGCCGTGCGTCAGGAGGTAGAGCACCACGATCATCACGTGCTGCGGCTTTGCGACCAGGAGCGCCGTGGGCGCGCGATTGGAGTTGAAAAGCGCATCGAGGCGCATGCCCAGGTTCCGCGCGGTGCCGTCGTGGCGCACGACGATCGCCTCGATTTCCGAAGGGCGCGCCCACTGTTCCGCCGCCTCGAGAAACCCACGCTCGCTCGCGAGATCACCCGCGAGCCCCGAATTGGGCACGACCAGAGCGATACGGCGGTGTCCCTTGCGCAGGAAGGTGCCCGCCGCGTGCCGGCAGACGGACCGCATGTCGAGATCCAGCGAGGGGAGATTCACTCCGGCGTGACACGACCCGAGCACGAGTGCGGGCAGCGAACGCTCCGCAAACCACTGCTGGATCTCCTTTCCGACCGAGATCAGGACGCAGGACGACACCTTGTTCTCCCGGATGAAGGCCCCCAGCTTGCGCAGCTGGGCCTGGCTGCTGCGCGGCGGGCAGACGTAGATTTCCGAGGCGACGTTGTTCTCGGCCAGGTGGGTTCTCATCTCGCTGATGCCCTGGTACGACGCGGAGGCGAGCAGCGACAGCGGCTCGTGGGTCACGATCGCCACTAGACGGCGCTTCGACGAACCGGCCGATTTTGGCTGGGGCACGATGTCCGTGCTTCGTCCGTGGCGCACGACTACGAGGCCTTCCTTCGCCAGTTGCCGCACCGCCGCGCGCACCGTTGGCCGGCTGACCTGGAACATGCCGCAGAGCCGTCGCTCGCTAGGGAGATGGTCGGTCCACAACCCTTCCTCGATCGCGTTGCGGATCGCCTCCACCGTCTGCAATGAGAGTGAAACCCGCTTGGGGATGCTGAATGCTTCCTGCAAACTGTTCATGTCTGTTTACCAGTAGTTCGGGCTAGTTCTGAGCACGGTCTGCGATAGTTCTGTACGGGTCAAACCCTCGCCATCTTGAAAATCTGGTCGGCACTTCCAACTCCACTGACCAACGACCTCGTCGTCGACGAGCCGTCGCTGGAAAGAATGATCGAAGCCTCGATCGCCGACCAGGTGACCGGGATCTTTCTCGCGGGCACCTGCGGCGAGGGACCCTGGCTGCCGAATACGGAGCGCACGCGCCTCGTGAAGGCGGCGGTGAAAGTCGCGAAGGGCCGCCTCCGCATCGCGGTCCAGGTTTCCGACAATTCGGTGCCGCGGATCCTCCAGAACATCGCCGAGGCGGCGGACGCGGGCGCCGACGTGGCGATCATCGCGCCGCCGGCCACCATGATGAACGTGACGCCTCCGCGCATCGTCGCGCTGTACGAGGGCGCCGCCGCGAGGAGCCCGCTGCCCATCGGCATCTACGACCTGGGGTCGCGCCGCCAGTTTTCAATCCCGATCGACCGCCTGGAGTCCGTCTATCTCCTTCCGAACGTCGAGCTGGTGAAGGACAGCTCGGCTGAACCCGCCCGCAGGCAGGTGGCGCTGGGCGCACGAAGGAAGAAACCCGGGCTTCAACTGTTCAACGGCGACGAGTTTCGGTGCATCGACTATCTCGAGGCGGGCTACGACGGATGCATGTTTGGCGGCGGCGTGGTCGTCGCCCCGATGGTGCGCCGGATCGTCGAACGCTTCCGTGCGGGCGACCTCGAAGGCGCGCAACGAATCGACCGGGAGATGGTCGCGATCCTCCACGGCGTCTACGGAGGACCGTCGATCGACTGCTGGCTGAGCGGCCTCAAATATTACATGCATCGCCGAAAGCTCTTCTCGACGTACGCCAGCTTCCTGGAGTACCCCCTTTATCCCGAATGCCGCGCGTTCATCGACGCCCACGTCGAAAAATCTTCGGCATGATGTGACCCGCCCACCTGATGATCCGAAGTCCGGTCCGTTTGCTGCTCTGGATTAGCCTGACCCTCTCGATGATCGCCTCTGCATCGGGCGGCACTCCGCCCGCCTGGACATCCCTGCCTCCCCTCCCCGATCCCGTCGGCCTTGCCGGCATGTACGCCGGTGTGAGCCACGGCGCCCTGGTCGCCGCCGGCGGGGCGAATTTCCCCGGACGCCCGATGGCGGAGGGCGGAAAGAAGGCGTGGCATGCTGGCGTGTACGTGCTGCCGTCCCCCGACTCCCGCTGGAAGGAAGTGGGCCGCCTGCCGCTCGCGTCCGGGTACGGCATGTGCGCGACGTGGCGCGACTCCGTCGTCTGCATCGGCGGGGACCACCACGGGGGCAATTTCTCCGACGGCTGGATTCTTAACTGGGACGGACAGGCGCTTTCGATTGAGAACCTTCCACCGCTCCCCGTGCCCGACGCCTACGGCGCCTGTGCGGTGGTGAATGATACGGTGTACGTGCTGGGTGGACAGGACTCCCCCGCGGCGAGCACCGCACTCGCACGCGCCTTCGCCCTCGATCTCGGAGCGCCTCCCGCGGAGCGCCATTGGCGCGAGATACCGTGGCCGTCCGGCGCCCCGGGCCGGATCATCCCAGTCGCCGCCTCGCACGACGGTCTCCTGTACCTGTTCAGCGGAGTCGAGCTCAGGGCCGGCGCGGACAAGACGGTGGAGCGGGTGTATTTGAAGGACGCCTACGCCTATTCGCCGGCGAAGGGCTGGCGAAGGCTGGCGGACCTTCCGGAGCCGGTTGCCGCGGCGCCAAGCCCCGCCTTTGCCAGTGACCCGACGCATCTGACCGTGCTCGCCGGTGTCAATGCCGCCTGGGGGAGTCCAACCGGTCCCAGTGCCGCCAAGGGCGGCTTTGAACGGACCCTTTTCTCGTACGACATCGCCTCGGATCGCTGGGAGGTCTGCCATCGGTTTCCCGCCGATTCCTCCCTGGCGCCGGCGCGCGTCACCGCACCGCTGGTGGCCTGGAACGGCGGCTTCGCCATCCCGGGCGGCGAGATCGCCCCGGGGATACGCACGCCGTCCATCCTTTTCCTGCGCCCCTCCCAGGGCCGCGGCGACCGCTCGAAGGCCACGCCATGACGCTCTTTTCCTCCCGCCTCGGGCGCTCAGTGCCATCCCTTCTGGCCTGCCTCGTGCTCGCCGGCCTCACCGCCGCCCTCCCATCGCTTCGCGCCGGGACCGGGCCCGCCGCAAAGTCTGCGCCGGAGAACCGGATCGTCCTCGACATCGCACCGGGGCCAGGAAATCCCCGAAACAGCGAGGGCGCGTTCATCGATCTCAAGGACGGCGGGATCCTCTTCGTCTACAGCCGGTTCATCGGTTCCTCTTCAAATGACGAAGCCAGCGCCTGCCTCGCCGCCCGGATCTCGCACGACGGCGGGGAGACCTGGAGCGCCCACGATCGGATCATCCTCACGCCGCAGGCCCGCCACGCGATGAACGTCATGAGCGTGTCGCTCCTGCGAATGGAGAATGGCGACATCGGCCTGTTCTACCTGGTGCGCCGCAGCTGGCACGACACCCGCATGCAGCTGATCCGTTCATCCGACGAGGGCCGCACCTGGGGTCCGCCGGTTGAATGCATGGCCGCGCCCCGGTACTATGTGGTGAACAACGACCGCGTGATCCGCCTCCGTTCGGGCCGGCTCGTCATCCCCGCCGCCATGTTCCTTGCGACCTCCGCGGCCAACACGCCGGAGGCGGTCGACTGGCGGGGCCTTGCGACGTTCTTCCTCTCCGACGACGACGGCCGCACCTGGAAACAGTCCCCGGGCATCTGCACCCTCCCCAGCCCGTACACGCACACCGGCCTGCAGGAGCCGGGCGTCGTGGAGCTGCCCGACGGGGTGCTCTGGGCCTGGGCCCGCACCGACCTGGGGCGTCAGTATGAATTTTTCTCCTACGACCAGGGGGAAACCTGGACCGTGCCGCAGCCCTCCCGCTTCACCTCGCCCGCCTCCCCGCTGTCGATGAAGCCGATCCCAGGCTCGAACCGGTTTTTCGCGGTGTGGAATCCCGCCCCGAACTACCCCACCCGCGCAGTCGGTCCGGTGGGAGGAGACCGCACGCCCCTGGTCCTCGCCACCGGCGCGGGGCCCGGGCTCGACCGCTGGAGCGCTCCGACCGTGATCGAGGGGACCGACGGACGCGATGCGGGCTACGCCTACACCGCGATCCATTTCGTCCGCCATGCGGTGCTCCTCGCCTACTGCGCAGGCGGCGCCGAAGACCATGGCATGCTGAACCGGCTTCGCATCCGCAGGGTCGACGACGCGCTGATCCCATAGTCCAAGTCCCTCAACCGGCCGCCGGATCCGTCCTAGGCCAGTCCACGCCCTTTCCATGTCGGAATTCTTGTCTCCTCCCGTCGCGCTCGCGGTGGCCGCACACCCCGATGACATCGAGTTCTGCTTTGCAGGCACCCTCCTGCTCCTGAAGGACGCCGGTTGCGAGATCCACATGTGGAATCTGGCCCGGGGCGATTGTGGATCGCGGACCACGGACGCCGCGGAAACGGCCCGCATCCGCCTGGAGGAGGCGCGGGCGTCGGCGGGACTCGCGGGCGCCACGAGCCACGACCCGCTCTTTGACGACCTCTCGATCTTTTACGACAAGGACTCCCTGGCCCAGGTCAGCAGCGTCCTTCGCACGATTCACCCGCAGATCATCCTCACGCATTCGCCCGCCGACTACATGGAGGACCACCAGAACGTGTGCCGGCTGGTCGTCACCGCCGCCTTCAGCCGCGGCATGCCCAACCACGTCTGCGAACCCCCGGCCAAACCCTGCGACGATCCGGTGCGGGTGTATCACGCCGCCCCTCACGGGCATCACGACGGGCTCGGCGCACCCTTTGCTCCCGATTTCCTGATCGACATCCAGACCGCCGCCGAACGGAAGCGCCGCATGCTCGCCTGTCACCGGAGCCAGGCACGCTGGCTCGAGGATAGTCAGGGCATGGGATCCTACCTCGATGAGATGGAGGCGATGGACCGCTCCATGGCCGGCCACGGCCGCGGACTGCAGCGTGCGGAAGGCTGGCGCAGGCACGCCCACCTCGGCTTCTGCCCTCCCGAGTTCGATCCCATCGCATCCCTGCTTCCGTCCCATCTTCACTCCCCAACCAATCTTACCTCCTGATCCCATGAGCAGACCGCTCAGCAAATTCGCCGAAGCCTGGTGGGACTACACCACGCTGGCCCCCGATCTTATTCGCGACGCCGCACGCCTCACGGCCACGGATCTCGAACAGCTGTCCCGACCCGGCTTCCAGGTCCGGATCTACGACACGCCCCAGGAGTTCTACTCCGCGCAGGCGCTCGAGTACATCGAGGCCTGGCTCCAGTCGACGCCCGACAATCCCGCCGGAATCTGCGGTCCGATAGGACCCACCGAGCAGCTGCCAATCGTCGCCATGATGGTCAACAGCCTCGGATTGAACCTCGGAAAGCTCGACGCGCATTTCTGGGGGATGGACGAATGGGTCGAGAACGGGGTACCGGTCAATGTCAGCCATCCGCTGTCCTTCGCCCGCTGCGACGAGGAGCTCTGTTTTCGCCGCATCCGGCCGGACCTTGCGCTCCCCTCGGCCAACAAACATTTTCCAGGCGAACATCTCGACGCCTACAGCCGCAGCTACGATTCGGTTCGCTGCGTCGTGATGCAGGGCGGCCAGGGTGAGGTGAAACACTGGGCGTTCAACGACCCGCCGATGCGCACGGGGGCGTTCGCGAACGTCCCGCCCTCGCCGGAGCAGTACCGCCAGCTCGGCACCCGCATCGTGAAACTCCATCCGCTCACGATCAGCCAGAACGCCCGCACCTCCGGCGGCGGCAACGTTTCCCTCGTGCCCACCCACGCCTGCACCGTTGGTCCGCGCGAAACCTGGAAGTCCGAGAAGGTCAGCATCTGGCATCCGGGGCATCACGACAATCCCTTCGGAATCCGCCTGACCGCCCTGATGATTTCCAAGCGCCTTCCCGACAGCTCCGTGCCCATGTCGCTGCTCGCCGACCATCCGAACGTCCAGTTCAGCTACCTGCGCAGCGGCATCGGTTCCGTCGCGGTCGAGATGCACTGAGGCTGCGACGGCCCTGTTACCCCACTTCCCATGAATCGACGCCCCCTCGTCAGCGGAGTCATCGAAGGCTTCTACGGCCGCCCCTGGTCCCCCGAACAGCGCGAGCGCCTGCTCGGCTGGATGAATGAGGCCGGCCTCAACACCTATCTCTACGCGCCCAAGGACGACCTCAAGCACCGGGCGCTCTGGCGCGATCCCTATTCCGCGGACGAGCTCAAGTCCCTCGGCGCCCTCGCCCGGTCCTGCAGGTCGCGCGAGGTGACCTTCGTCTACGCCATCGCGCCCGGACTCGACATCCGCTACCGCGAGGAGCTGCCCCTCCTCAAGGCGAAGCTCGCGCAGATCCTCGCACTCGGTGTCACCACGATCGCGATACTGTTCGACGACATTCCGAAGACGCTCAGCCCCGAGGACGAGGCGCGCTTCGGCACCTTCGCGCGGGCGCAGATCCACGTCACCCACGAGATCCAGGCCTGGCTTCGCGGCCTGAACCCGAAGACCGGCCTCTGGTTCTGTCCGACGATCTACTGCGGCCGCTTCGCCGAACACCGCGTCCCCGAGAACGCCTACCTCCTCGAAATCGGCGCCGGCCTGGCGCCCGACATCGAGGTGCTGTGGACCGGCCCCGAGATCATTCCCGAGACCATCTCCGTTGAATCCATCCAGGAGGTCGCCCGCGTCCTGCGCCGTCCTCCCCTGATCTGGGACAATCTCCACGCCAACGACTACGATCTGCGCCGCATCTTCCTGGGCCCCTTCGCGGGCCGTCCGATCGAATTGCACGGCGTGGTCCGGGGTGTGCTCAGCAACCCCAATTGCGAATTTGAGGCCAACTACATCCCGCTTCACACGCTGGGAGCCTACGTGAACGCCAGCGGGAGCTGGGACGTGGAGGCGGCCCTGGACGAAAGCTGCCGCCGCTGGCTCCCCTCATTCCGCTGCCAGACTCGCCGGGAATTCACGTTCGAGGACCTCCGGCTGCTCGTGGACCTGTATTACCTTCCGTTCAGCGCCGGCCCCCGACTGGAGCAGCTGATCGCAGACTTCGACCACCTCATTCACCACCCCGTCTCCGAGTGGGGCGAGACGTGGGCCCGATTCGAACGCACCGCCGACGCCATCGCCGCCCTGTTCGTCAAGGTGACCGAACTCGAAGACCGGGAACTCTGCTTCACGTTTTACCGCCTCATGTGGGAGATCCAGGCGGAGTTGAAGCTCATGCGCGGGTATCTCGCGCTGTTGCGAGAACCCGGGTCACCAGAACGCCACTACACTCCGAAGGTGCACCACGATCCGCGCATCTATCGCGGCGGCGTCGTGGCCCGGTTGCAGCGGCTCATGCCCATGGACGGCCCCGGCGAGTTTCGAGCGGCCCGAAGCGTGCCCTAAGCGCTTCGACCTTCCGGCCTTTTACCGCGCGCAGGGTCGATCATTGCTCCCTCGGGAACGCGGCAAACAAACCGCACGGCGCCGCGCGCTCAAACTTCAGCCGTTCAGCCTCTGTTTCTCGCCCGTCGCAGGGCTTCGGCCACGTCGGCCGTCAGACCCGTGTCGCTTCCGAGCGCAAGGAACCCAAAACCCTGGCGCAGTCGACGGGGCACTTCGTCCGCCGTTGCGAGCGTGCCCAGAGCCACGCCGGCCTTCCGACAGGCCCGAGCGATGCGGCGAATCGCGCGCTCGACCGCAGGGTCGCCCAGTGGCACGCCCAGAGAAAAGGCAAGGTCCGACGGTCCAATAAAGAGCCCGTGAACGCCTGGCGTCCGCGCGATCTCCTCACAGTGGTCGAGGCCGCGCCGCGTTTCGATCATGGTCCACAGCACCAGTTCCCCCTCCGGATCCAGGGGCCACAGGTCGGCGCGCCGCGCATACTCTTCACCCGAAAGCCCCCACTGCCGCGCAGGCCAGCCGTAGCCAACGCCGCGGATTCCCTCCGGCTCAAAATCAGCCACCCCGCCGCGCTGCGGATAGCGGCTGGCCTGCACAAACCAGCGCGCCTCGTCCGCGGACTCCACCTGCGGTACGATCAGGCCGAGCGGTCCGAGATCGAGCACCTGTTTCACCACGTACAGAAGCTGCTCCCTGCCGGAAACCGGCAATCGCACCAGCGGCACCACGTCGGGCTGAAGAGTGCCCTTCTCCAAAATCCGCCGCTTGTCCGTCATCGCGAGCAGGTAGGTTTCCAGCCGCGTCGGGTCGAACGGCGAGTGCTCCAGGTCCACGATCACGAAATCCAAGGGTGCGGATGCCAGCGCCGCCGCGGTCCTCGGAGCCAGATTCGAGGAAAACACTCCGAAGGCCGGACGGCCCGCCAGGCGCAGGTCGATCAGCTTGTTCAGTCGCACATTACCGCCCCGCGCGATCGTTGTGAATTTCGTTTTCATCGAAGGAGGCGCCACGGCTCATGCGTCCTTCGCCTCCAAGCGCCGCGCCTTGACTGCCAGCGCAAACAGAAGCGCCGCGCAGCCGATGACGCTTAGTGCCGAAAACGAAAGCATCGTGCTCAGGCCGACATGCGCGTCACGCAGCACCCCGCCCAGGAAAATCGCAAGCCCGCTCATCAGGAAGGAGAGCATGTCCAGGTACCCGTACGCGGTCGCCCGATACCGGGGATCCACGATCATGCACAGGATGGGCATGAGGTTGCTGTCGGTGAACGACCGGGTCAGTGCGTACAGGCACAGGCCCGCGATGGAGAGGAACAGCACCTTGGAACTCGCCACCAGGAAGACACCGGGGGCCGCGATGCACAGGCCGATCGCAGGCACGAGGATTCGCGCATAGCGGTTACGCCGGCTCCAGGCGTCCGAGAGCGCGCCGCCGCCCAGAACGCCGATAAACGAGGCCACGGAGCTGTACCCGGTGGAGACAAACCCCGCCGTGCCCTGCGTCAGGTGGAACCGCTCCATGATGTAGGTGGGCATCCAGCCGACCACCAGGCCCATGATGATGCCGAGCAGTCCCCAGAAACAGAACGCGAGCCAGAACGCCCCCGAGCTGAACAGGCTCCTGAAGGCATCGGCAAAACTGGTCTCCGGCTGGTCCGGCTTCGCCCCGCCGGCTTCCCGGGCCTCCTCGTGCTCCTTCGGCGCGTCCTTGAGGAAGAGGAAGATCATGAGGGAGTAGACGATCCCGATGGCGCCCAGCGCGTAGAAGGTGAAGCTCCAGCCCTTCGTATCCGCCAGCCAACCACCGATGCCGGCTCCCGCCCCGCCGATCATCAGGCCCGTGACGTGAAGCCCGTTCGCGAGCGATCGCGTCGAGCCGCGGTGATAGTCGCAGATCAGCGCGACCGCGGCTGAGTAGTAGCACGCCTCCCCGAACGCCAGCAGCACACGCATCGTCATCAGGCCTTCGAAGCTGCGCGCATAGCCGGTGAGCAGCGTGATCACCGACCAGGCCAGCAGGCTCCCCGCGATCACGCGGCTCCGCCTGAACCGGTCCGACACGTAACCCGCCACCGGGCTCAGCACGCAGTAGACCCAGAAGAAAATCGAAATCTGCAGGCCGTACTGCGCGTCGGTCATCGGGATCGCCGAGATGAGCGAGTTGTGCATGGTCGTGACGACCACGCGATCGAGGAAGTACAGGGCGCCGGCGAACCAGAGGAGTATGACCGTCAGCCACGCGTGGCGGGGCAAGTCTGCGCTTTTGAACATGAGGGTGTCTTTTGTGGAGGATGGGCTTGGCACCGGCAGGCTCAGCGGCCGCCGGAAAATCGGTTAACGCGAGCGGCGCGACCCTGCGTGGGTCTTCGATGCGGGCAGGCCCCGCGAGAGTGCGTCCAGGAAGCGGCGGTCGAGCTTGCAGACGACCGTATTGCCCCGGCCGTTCACTGTGTTGGCCACGTCGATACGCCCGTTGACGCCGATCAACACGTAGGCCTCGTGGCGATCAAAGCCGAACACCGTCGTCAGCCAGTCGACCATGTTTGCAGTCGCCCGCTGGTAGGCCTCGTCCAGCGGCTGGCCCACGCCGGCCGCCATGTAGAACTCGCGCGACTCCGCACGAAAGCCCGGCAGGGCGAGGCCCGGGATGATCTCAACCGAGAACCGGACCGCCATGCTGGTCTCGATCGCCCCGCCGCTTGACTCCCCGTCCCCCTGGGTCGCATGCCCGTCGCCAAAGTAGAAGTGAGCACCCTCCACGCTCACCGGGAAATAGAGCGTCGTGCCCTCCACGAGCCGATTGTAGTCGATGTTGCCCCCGAACGGACCGGCATAGAGGGCCGAGACGGACTCTCCGTTCGAGGGCGCGACGCCGATGCATCCAAGGAACGGCCTGAGCGGGAGCCGCACCCGCTTCAGGCGCTCCGAGAGTGTCGTGGTCGCGGTGAGCGACCCAAGATCCAGCTTCCAATGGTAGAGCCGGGCCCGCTCGAGGCTCCTGGCATACTCGGCGGGCGTGTAGGCCCGCTCCGAGATGCCCGAATAGGCGAGACCCTCGGGGCGGTTCAGCCGTATCCGGTCCAGCCGCACGGCAAGCACGTCCCCCGGCATCGCACCCTCGACGTGGAAGGGGCCTGTCAACGCATTGTACCGAAAGCCGGTGTCGACGCCCGCCTCGTCGAATCCCGAGGAGTCGATGGAAGTCGCCTCGACGGAGTCTCCCGGCCGGATGCGCAACACCGGCTCCAGCGATCCCGAAAAAGTGAGGGAGTAACTCTCGGGCCTGAAACGGTGCGTCCGGCGCCGGTAGGATCGGTTGCGGGGAACGAGTTGATGCATGGAGTGTGGGTGGCTGGCGCAGGGCTCCGGAATCGCCGCCGGCCGCCGGGCGGGGGCTCCGTGATTCCAGCGTGACTTCGTCGTTGGGGATTCCAGTTTCGGGATGCGGGCCGGTCCGTTTCGACCGGAGTGGGAAGTGCGGGGATTCATGCCCGACGCCACCCCGCGGCAAAAGGCGGAATCCGTGGTAACAAATGGTTACCTGTCTCCCGCACTTGCACCTCGGCGCGCCAGCCGGATTGCTGGAAAGACACGGGGCCCGCGTCGGCCCGAGGCCGTTCAAACCAACCGGCCCGGACACCGGTCCAGGCGCGTGTTTCCTTCGGCACCTTCATCCATCATGAACGAACCACTACGCTGGGGCATCATCGGCACCGGAGGCATTGCGCGGCGCTTCGCGACCGACCTAGCCCAGTCTCGCACCGGACGCCTTGCCGGCGTCGCCAGCCGTTCCGAGGACAAGGCGCGCCTGTTCGCGGCGGAATTCCCGGGCGTGCGCGCCCATCGCTCCTACGAGCGCCTCCTCTCCGATGCGGGTATCGACGCCGTCTATGTTGCGACACCCCACTCCGAGCACCTTGTCTGCACGCTGGAGGCAGTGGCCGCCGGGAAACACGTCCTCTGCGAGAAACCGCTCGCACTCAACCGGCGCGATGCACTGACGATGGTCGAGGCAGCGCGGAGCCAGGGCGTCCTGCTCATGGAGGCGCTGATGTATCGATGCCACCCTCAAGCCGCGCGGCTGGTTCAGCAGGTGCGTTCCGGCGACATCGGCGAGCTCGTTCTGATCGAGTCCTCGTTCTGCGACGCCTTTCCATTCGACCCGACTCATCGCGCCTACAACCGACAGCTCGGCGGCGGGGCAATCCTGGACCTCGGCATCTACCCGGCCTCGCTCGCCAGGCTTCTGGCCGGGGCCGCCGCACACACTGCCGGCGCGGAACCGACCCGCCTGCGCGGTGCGGGTCGGTTGAATCCGGTGACCGCTGTGGATGAACACTCCGCCGCCACCGCGCTCTTCCCAAATGGCATCGTCGCGGAGCTCGCCTGCGGATTCCTGGTGACGACCGACGCGACCGCACGGATCCACGGCACGCACGGATGGATCGAGGTGCCCCACCCGTTCCTTCCCGGCCGCGTCGGAGGAGCCGCCCGGCTGATCGTGCACCACCGCGACGCCAGCCAGCCCGAGGTGGAGATCCTCTCCGCGGCCAAGGGACTGTATTGCCTCGAGGCGGACGCCTTTGGCGACGCCCTTCGCGCAGGACTCACCGAAGTGCCGGCCGTCCCCCACACGGACACGCTCGGCACGCTTGCGCTCCTCGACGCCTGGCGGGCCGAGGTCGGAGTCTCCTACGACGCCGACACGCCGCGAGTCTGAACCCGCCGCGCCCGATGGGCGCACAGACCCTACTCAAAACCCACGCCTCACCCTCGGCGTTCGCACCCACTGATGCAGGCTAGCGCTCGCAACTGCGCGAGCGCGGATCGTAGAGGTGGAGCGCCTTGAGCCAGGTGATGGCAATCTGGCGGTGTCCAAGCGGACCTGGATGAATAGGGTTGGCGAGCCACGATCCCCGGGCGTCCAGACGCGGATGCTCTGCGACCCAGAGCGTCCAGTGGTCGACGTAAATCACGTGTTCCTCCGCGGCGACCGTGCGAATCGCCATGTTGTAGGCGGGCAGCGCCGCGAGTCCCCGGGCATCCGGCTCCGCCGTGTCGATCTGGGTCGTGCTGTTGAGCACGGGGATCGCGCCCTGCGCGCGGATGCGGCGCATGAGCTCCTTCAACTGGGCCGTGAACCTCGGCAGGCCGGCATTCCCGTACCGGCAGTCGTTCATGCCCATCATCACCGAGACGACATCCGGATGAAAGCGACCCACGCGCCAGTCGTAGTCCGCCAGCAGCCCGGACATGACTTCGCCGGAGACGCCGGAGTTGATCACGATGTCGTGGGTGCGGCCGAGCTCCCATCGGATTCGCTCCTCGATGATTTGGGAATACGACCGCGCATGCCCGAGCCATTTCGCGCCCTGGGTGATGCTGTCGCCGGTGAACACCCAGGTGCGGGGCGTCTTCGCGTCGGTAAGCATCGCATGGATACGACGCAGGTCCGCGGCGGCGGAGTCAGGGGGCGAGGCCCAAGCGTGCGCCGCAAGGGCAACGAAAAGCAGGAAGCAGCGAAGTCTCATGGGAAACGTCTCGGAAGATGAACGGAAGCCAACGAAGTACAGGCAGCCTTTACTCGATACTGGGCATGGATCCAATCACCGCCGGGCGATTTCTCCGTCCAGCCCTGAAAAAACAACGCAGTCTGAATTGAACCCCGGAGAAAGGCATTTCGGAGGAAATTGTGTATCCAATTCTCTTCACTTCCGAGGTAAGCGCCAATTCCGCACCTTGCTTCGATTTCAGGCTCTGTGTCCTCTGCCTGTCCGCCGTAGCCTTGGCAAAGGCGGATGTCTCAGTGGTTCAATTGCGGCTTTTAGGCTGAATTGAGTCGCTTCGAAAAACACGGATTTTCGGGCGGCACCGGCTAAACGTTGCGTGCGCTTATAAGCGCGCCCCGATCAGGGTCGGCAACCCGGGCGCCTTTTTGCGTTTCTTGTGGCCATTACCTCAGGCGGTTTGGTTCGGCTCCGGCTCCATCCCAACTGCATCAGTCAAACATCACATGGCGCCGCCGGGAAACCCGCGCGGCGCCATGGATCAACACAGTTGCCCCTTAGAACCTGTAAGCAAAGGTGAATTGCGTGCTCCGGCGCGGGCCGGGATCCATGTAGAAGGGACCCCAACCGCTGCCCGAGTACTGCTTGTCCGCGATGTTGTCGATGTTCACGGACACCGACCACGAGCGGTGCACGTAGGTGAGGAAGAGATTGGCGATCGTGTAGGGATTCCACGGGCCGCCCGAACGGTCGCCCTGGTGGAACATGCTGCCGCCGATTCCAAAGCCCTGCAGCGGACCGGTGCCGAAGTCGTAGCGGGTGACAAGGCTCCAGGTGCTGTTCACCGTGTTCGGCATGCGCTGGCCGTTCACGTCCTTGATGTCGCCCTGATATACGGTGCCCATCACGGTCCAGTTCTCCAAGGGACGGATCGCGATGTCCGCCTCGAATCCCTTGTTGGTCTGCTTGCCCGCGGCCTTGGACATGCCGGTGTTGGGATCGGGGATCGGAATGTTGGTCACATTCAGATCGAAATAGGAGATTGTGGATGAGATGCGTCCGCCGAACAGCGCGGTCTTCAAACCGACTTCCTTCACCTCGCCGACGATGGGGGGCAGCTTGCTGCCGTCCGGATTCGTCGAGCCGGTGCCCTGGTAGGTGGTCGAATCGTTCGCGTAGAGCGCCAGGCCTTTGATCGGCTTGTACACGAGACCGATGCGCCTGGGTGTGCCGTGTGCACGGGACACCGTGGTCGCGTTCGTCGCATAACTCTTGTTGTTGCCGTCCGTGTAGCTGCCCGAGACGCCGGCGACCGCGGTCAGCTTGTCGGGCACGATCTCGAAGGTCTGCATGAAGTACGCGTAGCTCGAATAATAGTCGCTCTCGTTGGCGGGCGTCGCGTTGCTCGCGTCATACACCGGCATCGGCGAATTGTAGATCTGGGGATCCGTGATCGAGGTCGGCGCCAGATTGCGGATGAACCAGTAGTTGTTGATGCCGTAGTCGCGATCCACCTCGAACCCGAAGGTCGACTGGTTCTTGAAACCGGCGAGCCTGTAGGTGCCGGTCACGTCCGTCTCGAGGGAGACGAGGTTCTCCTTGTAGTTCCAGCCGAAGTCATACTGCTGGATCGTGTTCGTCACGTAGTTCGGGGCCGCCGAGTTGCGGGTCTCCCGGTCCTTGCGGTGGAAGTCGTTGTAACTGAGCGTCGAGGTGAAGTGCCAGTTCTCGGAGAAGCTGTGGTCGAGGGTGGCCTTGTACCAGTAGCGGTTGAGCTTCTGCCGGCTCCACTTCGCCTTGTAGCCCTGGCTGTATCCTGGGCCAAAATACATGCCGGTGTTCGTCGCGTTCGCGAACCCGTTGTAGATGCCGCGGTTCTCGTTGTAATAAACGTCCATCTGGAGGAGCAGGGTCGTGTTGCTGCTCAGGTCGAATTTCAACCCACCGCCGATGACCTTGTGGTTGTCGAAGTCGACCGGACCGAAGCCGTCGTACTTCTGATACGCACCGTAAAGTCGGTATGAGACCTTCGTGCTGCCGATCGACCCGAGGGGGCCGGTCGAGTCGATCTCGCCGCGCCGCATGCCCTGCGAGCCGAGGATCAGGCGGACCGAGTCGCGGCGCACAGGCAGCGGCTTGCGGGTGATCTTCACGATGATGCCACCCAGCGAGGTGTGGTTGCCGTAGAGCACCGCCGCGGGGCCCTTCACCACTTCAAAGGAGTCGTACGACATGGGATCCGACGCCACCGAGAGGTCCAGCTGGCCGTCGATCAGGGCGTAACCCGTTCGGAATCCACGCTGCATCTGCATCTCACCGGTCCGTGCGAACGGCACGGTGCCGGCCGACACGAACTTCAGGGTGTCGACCGTGGCGGCGAACTGGCCCAGGTCGTCGATCACGTCGCGCGGGATCACCTCCACCGACTGCGGGATGTCGATCAGGAGGGTGTTCGATTTCATGCCGGTGATCGCGTCGTTCGAGATGTAGCCCTTGCCTTCAGTGCTGCTGACGCTGAAGGGGGACATCGTGATGGCCTGGTCGGTCGTCGCGTTGGAATTGTTCTGCTGAGCCGGCTGTCCGGTCGCGGGGGTCTGCTGGGCCGAGAGGGATCCGACGACTGCAAGGAAGGCGGCACTCGCGAGTGCCCGCTTTCGCAGTCTGCTTGTCATCATAGCCATGGTGATACGGTTTTGGAGGCTTTAGTTCTTTTTAGGTTGCTGACATTTTGGAACAGAACCACTGCCGATCGTAGGTCAGGCGAGTGAATTCCGGGGGAGATTACCAAGGGTGCGCTCCAGTGGTCGCGCCCCTCAAATTCGAGGCTAACAAGAAACCCAGATGTGATGCGCTCTGCTGCCCGAAGAGTACCTTGTGGTTGGTCGTTATTTGGATTGAAATGCCTGCGATGAGGCAGCTTCATCTGAAACCGGATTACTCGGGCGATGTGTGTGGGTAGTCCGCTTCAAACTGGACGGGACCGTACCAAGCGCGGTTCCCAGTCGAAGCCCAAAGTAGAGGTCACATTCGATTACCAGTCAGTTGTCACCCCTTTTTCACGTCGACGGCTGGGGGATGAGAACACAGCGCGGCAGAGACCTGAGAACACCCCTGCAGAATTCGCCTTATTAACCGGTAGATCACGCCAGCGATATTGCCACCAGGCGGGCGCGCTTTTACGACGATCCAAACCGCCAGGCACATCGCTCGAACAATGACGCGTGGCACGCCGATCTTTCGCCCGCCACGGTCGGCACGAGCGGCGGATCGGGGATCCGTCTTCACCCCGAACCACGCCCTGACAAGTACTCCGCCCGTCCAGGGCCAGCGGCCTCAAGCCGCTGCGAGCATTCTCGGTGCCCGCTTCTCGCTCCTTACTGCTTTTCCCCGCCATGCGTTCGACGCACCTTCGAGTCCGGATCCGTTGCACGCACATACCGGTCGAGGTGAGCCCCAGGCGCCAGCCAGGCGGGCGTCTTGCGCACATCGGCCGCCGCCAGCGGCGTCTGTTCGCCTGCCGGCGCGCCGGCCCCGCCTTCGGCAGGGCGCATCTCCCACCAGCACTGGCCGAGATGATTGTGCTCGTGGTCGATCACGAAGCCGGCGCCCTGCATCATGGGACCAATCCACCCCATGCAATGGTCACAGTAATCCGAATACTGCTGCAGTCCGTTTGCGAGCAGGAAGCCCTTCGAGGGACAGTGCTGGACGTCGATCCGGAAGAAGTCCTCGCCGGAAGTGATCGAGTATCCCTGGTCGCCCGCCTCCTCGGCCAGCGTGTGCCCCCAGTATTCCACCATGCCCGCGATGCCCTTGCGTTCGATGAGCTCGCGCGCATGGCGCTGGCTGTCGCCGCCGATCGCCTCGCGCCAGAACTCCCGGACGAGTTCATGCCCGCCCATCCGCTCGAGCCAGTCGAAGGTCCACTCGTAGTGACCGCAAAAATCGTAGCAGCCGATCATGACGCCACCTCCCTGATCGCCGCCGGATCCTGCGGTGGCAGGCCGGCCCCCGGCTCGGCATAGGTGTGCCGGCAGCTTCCATCGCCGCCTTCGAGCCGCATCACGTATCCCGCCGCCTCCGCCCGCGCCGCACCCAGGTGGTGGCAGTGTTGGCAGAATTCAGGAACGATGCGCCGGCCGCCGGCGCGAAGATGGCGGATCGCGGGACACTCCCGCACCTCGATCTCCACACGATCGCGCTTTTGAACCACCTCCACCACGGCGCCCGGTTCCGCGGCGAAAAAGGCCCTCCAGTACTCCGCGATCGCCGGCAGCCCGCCCTCCCTCCACGCACGATTCACCGGCTCGTAGTACCCGCGCCCGAGTTCGGTCAGGTAAGCGATCCACCCTCTCCGCCCAAATCGCTCCAACAAAAATCGAAAGGTCGCGTTGATCGCGAAATAGAAGTCCGCCGCGCCCTGCGGTTTCACATCCACATAGGGAAGCGCGCCTTTTCCGGAATCGGTCGGTCGGGATGACATGGATCGTGGAAGCTTCAACGGATAAAACGCAGTTGGATCAAAACCACAGAGGCACAGAGCTCACGGAGAAAGGCAATTGTGGGGAACTTTCACCTCCAACCCCATACACCTCTGAGGTGAGGCATGGGACAGTCTCCCACTGTGTTTTCTGACTCTGTGCCCTCCGCCTGTCCGCCGTAGCCTTGGCGAAGGCGGATGTCTCTGTGGTTCAATTGCGGTTTTTAGGTTCAAAGTAATGCGATGTGCCGGCAGATCAAACGGACGCCCCGCCCGGACCGGAGGACATCGAAATCGAGCGCCCCGGGCGACAGGGGAAATAGTACTTCCGCACGTGCACCATCTTGCGCGCCGCCTCGTCGAACGAGGTGAAGACGCCCGCAGCCACGCCACCGATCAACGCTGCTCCCAGGCAGGCGGACTCCGTGCAGGTGGGCTCGATCACCGGAACGCCAAGCAGGTCCGCGTCCAGCTGAAGCCACGCCGTCGAACGCGTGAGTCCGCCGTTCGCAACGACCGCGCGGGGCTCCCGGGCACCGAGAACGCGGCCGATCAGCGAACGCTGGCACGCCGCAATCCGCTCGAGGAAGCGCCTCGCGGCGACCGCGGCACTTCCTTCCTCGTCACGCCCGACACCCACCGCGGCGGCCGCCTCGACGAGCTTCGATATGCTGAGGTCAGGAGCCAGCCCCCGCCTCAATTCCTCGATCTGCTCGGTGCCACCGGAGTCGAAGGCCAGGCGATAATACCTCGTCGGAGCGACATGCGGCCCATGATAACACCCGGACTCCGCAACGGGATCCTCGATCAGGCTGATCGCAGCAAGCACGGTCCCCGTCGAGATACTCACGTCGGCCAACGGACCCAGTCCGCCGCCCAGCGCCGCCACGTGATGATCCAGACCGCCCACAGCGTAGGGAATTCCCGCGGGAATGCCGAGCAGCTCGGACGCCCTGCGCGTGGTCCGCCCCGCGAAAGTCCCGGGCGCCAGCGGAACGCTCAGCGTTTCCTTGCTCACCCCCGCGATCTGAAGCGCTTCGTCCCACCAACCCTTGGCACGCAGGTCGAGCAATCCCAGCAGCGACGCCGTGCTCGAATCCCCCACCCGCTCACCGATCAACTCGAAGGTCAGGTAATCCGACAGCGTCATGATCCGGCGCGCCCTCCCCCACAGCTCCGGACGCTGCGCGCGAAACCAGGTCCACTTCACCACGGCCAGTTCGGGAATCATTCCGCGAAATCCGACCACGCGGGCGAAGTCATCCGTCTGCCCGAAGTCCGCGAGCTCCGCCGGCGCCACCCGCGCCCGCAAATCCTTCCATACGATCAGCGGCGTGAGCGGCCGATCACTCGCATCGAGCAGGACGAAGCTGTTCGCCTGCGACGAATACGACAGGCCTGCGATGTCCGTCGAGCGCGCGCCGGCCTGCACCAGCGCCTCAGTCAACCCCTGCCGCAGCAGCGCCCACACCTGTTCGATTGGAACCTCACAGGCACCCGGAAACGGCGTGGTCTTCGGAACCGCCACCCGCCCGAGTCCGTGCAGGAGTCCCACCTCGTCAAACAGGCCAACCTTGAAATACGAGGTGCCGAGGTCGATCCCGAGGAACAGCTTCATGTGCCGCCTCCCGTCCCGATCACGGCGCGGATCAGCCGAAGCGTCTCCGCCACCACACGGGTCCCGTTCTCATGTGAAAAGATCGCGTTTCCCGCTTCGTAGTCGCCCCGGGCCGCAGACTCGGCCGTGACGATGTACCCCTGCAGCTCGCCGTTCGCCATCGTGATGACGTGACTCGACGGCTCCGACGCCTTCAACGCCAGCGCGTACTCCACGAAAAATTCTCCGGGCCACGTCGCAAAGATCCGCGACCCGAGCCGTACCACCTGGATCTCGGCCGGTGAACACGCGGCCACCGCAGCTTCAATCCGGCCGTCGGCCGCCGCACGCGTCAGTTCGACCGTCTCCTCCGCTCCGAACAGGTCGCACTCGGCTGTCCTCACCTCGTGTCGCGGCGCGCCCTCCGCGCGCAGTCGAGCCAGCCGCTCACGAGCGGCTCGAAGGCCCTCGACCGCCTCCGCCTCCGCGACGAACTTGCGCGGGCTCATCTCGACGAACCCGTGGCCGCAAGCGACGGGGATCCGCGACGAGAACTCCATCTGCGAAATCGCGCCACGCACGGACCGCCCCAGAATCTCGCCAAGCCGTCGCGCCTCCGCGAGCGTGTTTCCCCGCGTGACGTGGCGCGGGCTCTGGTTGCCCGAGGCTCCGTTGTGAAACAGGAAGCCGCAGGTCGGAGGCAGCACGCCGTCGTGCAGGAAACGGCGAGTGAATCCGGGAAAGTCCCCGCTGATCAGAAGCGAGTCCTCGTGCAGCACGGTCGGGTGCATTGCGCACACCACCATGCAGGCGATCGGCACACCTCCGCTGCGGGTGCGCGCCAGCACCACGGGCACCTCGGGATCCGCGGGACCCGACGGGTCGTGCCGGTTCCCGCCCAGGCCGGTGGTGGTCGCGGACGCCAGCCCAAGCTCCGCGGGCACCGCCCGTTCGATCGCCGCCAGACCTGCCAGCACCATCCGCTCCTCGATGAGACGGAGATACTCCGGATCGACCCGCGGCACCGCAGGATCCGTCGCGTTGCTCACATAGTCCACGGTCATGGGCCCGGAATGCGTGTGCGTCGCCGTCGCAATGATACACTCCTCGGGAATCGACGCCCGCGAAGCGATCCGGCGCCGCACCCGGGCCGCCACCGGCTTGGGGACGAAGATCAGGTCGTTCGCCAGGAACAACACGCACCCGCCTTCGCCACGGAGATAAAACGCCGTGCACAACAGCGGATCGCTCACCCCCGTGCTGTACCGCGGCACGTGAGGGTAACCGAAGAGAAACACGCTCGACTGCGGCGTCAGGTCCACGGCGGCCGAACCCGCCACCAATCCGTCCGCCTTCGTTTCATTCGAAACCGTCATGGGAAGTTGCCGGCAGCCTGCCCGCGGCCGTCGAAATGTAAATGTTATTTTGTGATTGTTTATGTTTCAAATTGACATTTTCGAACATCGCCCCGTCCTTACCGCTCCGTGAGCACGCTTCCCGCCGCCGCCCGACAAGCCAAGATCCGCGACCGTTTCGCGACCCAGCCGAGCGTCTCCGTCGCCGAGCTCGCCCGCGAATTCGACGTGAGCGAGATGACGATCCGCCGCGACCTGAACGCACTCGAAACCGCGGCCCAGATCCAGCGCACCCACGGAGGCGCGATCGTGACGGAGCGGATGGTCCTGGAATTCGACTACCGCGACCGCCGCGCCCGGAACCAGGAGCAGAAGCAGGCCATCGCCCGCGAGGCCCGAAAGCTCGTGAAGCCGGGCCAGCGCCTGATCCTCGACAACGGCACCACCACGCTCGAATTGGCGGGGCTGCTTAAGGACTGCGAGGAGCTGACCGTGATCACACCAAGCCTCGCCGTCGCCTCGGAGCTGCAGCACGCCCCCGGCGTCGAGGTGATCCTGCTCGGCGGAGTCCTGCGGCAGGGCAGCCCGGACCTGACCGGCCCCGTGACCGAACATTGCCTGCAACTGTTCTCGGTGGATTTCGCCTTCCAGGGCGCGGACGGCATCGGTGCGGACGGCGCCATCTACACGTCGGACCTCCAGATGGCCAAGGTCGACATGCTCATGCGCAGCATCGCCAGGCAGAGTTGCCTTCTGGCCGACAGCTCGAAGATCGGCCTCACCGCCCTCGCCCGCTGCGGCACGATGTCGGACGTCCAGTATTTCATCACCGATCACAACGCCTCGGCCGCCGTCCTGCGCCGCTTTGAGAAGCTCGGCCCGACCATCATCCGCGCCAATTCCTAGCCCACTTCCGATTCTTATGTCCTCTACCTCCACGGCCTCCTCCCTCTCCACGCTCGACTGGGCGCGCATCGACCTCGATCGCGTTCCCCACATTCCCGTGCCTCCGCCGGGCCCGCAGTCCACCCTGCTGCACGCCCGCTGCACGAAGCACTTCAAGGGCCTCAGCAGCCAGGTGAAGCTGTTCCCCGTCTCTTTCGAACGCGGCAACGGCTGCGTGCTCGAGGACGTGGACGGCAACCGCTACATCGACTTTTCGTCCGGCATCTACGTCACGACCCTCGGCCACTGCCATCCCAAGATCAGCGAGGCGATCGCGAAAGCCGCGCACCAGCTGATGAACGCGCACGATTTCACCACGCCGGTGAAGACCGCGCTGATGGAAAAGCTGGCGGCCGTCCTCCCCGGCGACCTGAAGGGCTTCCAGCTCTACGACTCCGGCACCACCGCGGTCGAGGCCGGCATCCGCACGCTGCGCGCCGCCACCGGGAAACACGAAACGGTCAGCTGCTTCAACGACTACCACGGCAAAACCTACGGCGCCGTCTCACTGGGCCAGATACGCTCCCACGTATACGGCGCGGTGCGCGGCCCGGGCGCACACATGGTGCCGAGGCCCGACGCCTACCGCCCGGTCTGGACCAAGCCCGACGGCTCCATCGACACCGACGCCTACCTCGCCTTCTACGACCAGTACCTCGAGCGCGCCACCGTCGGCAGCGTGGCCGGCTTTGTCCTCGAACCCATCCAGGGCTGGGCGGGGTCCGTCATGCCGCCCGACGACTTCTTCCCGAAACTCCGCCGGTTCTGCGACCAGCGCAAGATGCTCCTCATGATCGACGAGGTGCTCACCAGCTGGGGCCGCACCGGCAAGTGGCTCTGCATGGAACACTGGGGCGTCGTGCCCGACATCGTCACCATCGGCAAGGGCTTCGGAAATGGATTCCCGGTCACCTGCGTCGCGGTCCGCGAGCAGTACAAGGAGAGCATCGAGTCGATCTCCGCCTCGAGCAGCTACGGCGGAAATCCCATGGCCTGCGCCGCCGCCCTCGCATCGACCGAGGTGATCGAGGAGGAGGGCCTCCTCGCCCACGCCGAGAGGCTCGGCGAGATCGCCCTGAAGCGAATGAAGCGGATGATGGAGTCGCACAAGATCGTCGGCGATGTCCGCGCCAAGGGCTGCCTCATGGGCATCGAGCTCGTCAAGGACCGCTCCACCAAGGAACCCTTCGACAAGGCGGGCGCGCTCGTTTACCAGAAGGCCTTCCGAAAGGGCCTGGCTTGGATTCCCGCAGGTCACATCCTCCGCATGAGTCCGCCGATCGTCATGGACGAAGCGGCGCTGCTGAAGGGACTCGACCTGATCGACGAAGCCATCGGCGAGACCGCCCGCGAACTCGGCTACAGCTGACGCCACCCACTCCACTCCCTGCCACAGCCAATCCCGGTCCTGCGCCCTCCGCGGCGCCGTGATTCAACCGGCAGCCGTCCCGATGAATGCTCTCCTGATTCGAAACGTCCAGGCGGTCGACCCGGGCCACCGCGTCTTTCCCGCCGACATCCTCGTCCGCGATGGTCTCATCGAAACCGTCGCCGCAGCCGGCTCGCTTCGGGTCTCCGGAGCCGATGAGGTCGAGGGCGCCGGACGTCTGCTCACCCCGGGTCTGATCGACGTCCACACGCACGGCATTCTCAAGGTCGTGTACGAGTCCGGACCGCGCGCCCTCGCCGAAGCCGCGGCCGCGCTCGGCCGATTCGGCGTCACCACCGTGGTCCCGACCCTCGTGCCGCGCGACCTGGGTCCCGGTGCACGCGAACGTTTCCTGGCGGATCTCCGCGCGCTCGCCGAGGCGATTCCCTCCGTGCGCGGCGTTCACATCCCCGGCCTTCACCTCGAGGGTCCGTTCATGGCGGTCGCCGGTGCCGCCTGCGCGACGCTCGACGGCAACCTGCCTCTTCTCGAGGAGATTGTCGACGCCTGCAGAAACCGGCTCGCCGTGATGTCGGTCAGTCCCGAGACGCGGGGCATTCTCCCGGTCATTCGCCGACTCCGTGAGCTCGGGGTCGCGGTCTTTTTCACCCACACGCGGGCCGGCCCGGAGGCCACCGCTGCGGCCATCGACGCGGGTGCAACCCATGCCACGCATTTCTACGACGTGTTCTACGCGCCGACCGAGACCGATCCGGGCGTCCGGCCCGTGGGCGCCGTCGAGGCCGCCCTCGCCGACCCGCGCGCGACAGTCGACTTCATCGCAGACGGCATCCATGTCCACCCGATGGCGATCCGGGCCGCGCTCGCCGCCAAGTCCTGGCGGGGCGTGTCGCTCATCACCGACTCCAACATCGGCGCCGGCCTGCCCGACGGTCTCTACGACACGCCCTGGGGCTACCGCGTCCGCGTCTCGCCCGACACCGCGGCGCGCCATGCCGTCAACGGCACGCTCGCCGGAAGCGCGCTCACCATGAATCGCGGCATCGCCAATCTGCTCCGGTGGCTGGATCTCGCGCCCGAACAGGTCTGGGCCATGGGCACCCTGAATCCCGCCCACCTGCTCGGCCTCGAGCGCAAGGGACGGATCCAGCCCGGTGCCGACGCCGACCTCGTCCTGTGGCGCGATGACCTCAACCCCGCCTTCACCTGGCTCGCCGGCCAACTCACCCATGAAGACTCCTCGTTCTGAATTCCGATTCTCCCCCGCGGAATGCATCCCGTTCCGGGACCGCAAGGTCCTCGACCGCGTGCGCGCCATCCGCCGCAAGGACATCACGCGCCACCCGAATCCCGATTTCCGCATCTCGGTGGTCCCCGACCATGAGGTCGAATTCCGCTGGATCTCCGACATCGTCGGGCGGCTCAAAACCGCCGCGGAGTCCGGGAGTCCGTACGTGATGATCATGCCCAATCCCTGGCCGGGGTACGCCAGGCTCGCGCATCTGATCAACACGCTCCGCATCGATTGCCGGCGGCTGCACACCTTCAACATGGACGAATACGCGAACGAGCACGGGGAGGTCGCCCCCGAGGGCTGGAAGTTCGGCTTCATGTATGCGTTCAAAAAATACTTCTGGTCCCAGGTCAGCCCCGACCTCCGCCCGCCGGAGAGCCAGGTCCACGGCCCGACCACCCGCAACCTGTCGTCGTACGGACGCATGATCGCCGACCTCGGCGGCGCGGACGTCTGCTACAGCGGGCCCGGCTGGACCGGACACCTCGCCTTCATCGAACCCGACGCCCCCGAGTTCGCGGCCAAATCCCTCGCGGAGTGGAAACGCATGGGCCCCCGGATCTGCCGGCTCAGTCCCTTCACAATCGCCCAGAATTCCCTTCACGGCAGCTTCGGCGCCAGCGGCGACCTCGCCGCCGTCCCACCTATGGCCGCGACGATCGGTCCCGCCGAGGTCATCGGCGCCAAGCACCGCGTCGACATGCACGCCATCACCGTCGCCGGCACCTTCACCTCCTGGCAGCGCCTCGTCACCCGCCTCGTGCTCCACGGTCCGGTCACGCCCCGCGTGCCCGAATCCATCCTCCAGACGCTCCGCACCGACGTGTGGGTCTCGGAGTCGTGCGCCGCCGACATCGAGCCGCATTGGGAGATCGGCTACTGACCGCCCTCCGCCTTGCACAAGCCCCCCCGCTCCCGCTTATGACGCCCTCCCGCAACGCGCCCGTGGCTCCGGCACCTTCGCAACCGATCTCCCTTCCACGACTGCCGCCGGTCACTGCGCGGCGGCTGCTCGAGAATCCGGGCGAACTCGTCGCCCGCGGCACCCAGCTCGTCCTCGGGCAGTCCTGGCGACCGGAGCCCGAGCCCGACCACCGCCCCGGCCACGTCTGGCTCTCCGCCGCGCACGACCGGCTGCTGGTCATGGCCGAGCTGCCGGACCTCTGTATCCGCACTTCGGCGACAGCCGACCACCAGCATCTCTGGGAGCTGGGCGACGTGTTCGAAATTCTCATCCAGCCGCTTCCCGGCTCGGGTTACTTCGAGTTCCAGATCGCCCCGAACGAATGCCTCCTGCAACTGCGCTACCCCCGCAGCGGCCTCCCGCTCAACCTGGGGATCGAGCAGTACGTGTGGCGCGAGCCCTGCGTCGACCACGCCGTGGCGCGCGACGCCGCGGACTCACTCTGGCGGGTCGCCGCGGTGATCCCCGTCCGCCCCCTCCTGGATTGGTCCGAGGGATCCACGGGCTCGCTCTGGCGGGCGGCGTTCTGCCGCTACGACTACGCCGACGCCGAGCGCTTCGTGCTGTCGTCGACCGCCCCGCTCGGCGCCCCGTCGTTCCACCGGCTCGATGAGTGGCATACGCTCGACGTCCCGGGCGGATTTCCCGCCGGCACCGCCGCTCGCTGACCGTTCGCCCCCACTGCACCTTCCCTCCCCAGGCCATCCCCAACCGACTTCCCTTTGAACGGAGCCCAAAAACTTCCCTCCCGCGCCTGGCTCGTCGTCGGACTTCTCTGGTTCACCGGCTGCCTGAATTACCTGGACCGGGTCACGATCACCACGATGCGCGAGTCGCTGGTGTCGGCGATCCCGATGTCCGACGCACAATTCGGCCTGCTGACGTCGGTCTTCCTCTGGGTTTACGGCCTGCTGAGCCCGTTTGCCGGCTACTTTGCCGATCGCTTCGGGCGCGCGAAGGTGATCGTGCTCAGCCTGCTCGCCTGGTCGCTGATCACGTGGCTCACCGCCCACGCACGAACCTTCGACCAGCTTCTGGCCACGCGCGCCCTGATGGGCATCAGCGAGGCCTGTTACCTGCCCGCCGCGCTCGCCCTGATTGCAGACTACCATCGTGGCACCACCCGCTCGCTCGCGACCGGAATCCAGATGAGCGGCATCATGATCGGCTCGGGCCTGGGAGGCGTGGGCGGCTGGATCGCCGAGCGCTCCACCTGGTCGCACGCGTTCATCCTCTTCGGATCCGTGGGCATCGTCTTCAGCGCGATCGTCGCCCTCCTGCTGAGGGACCGGCCCGTTGCCGGCGACACGGATTCCCATCCGGACCGTTCCCCGATGGGCCTGGGCGAGTCGGTCGTCGAGCTGTTCCGCCACGGTTCCTTCATTCTCGCCCTGCTGTTCTGGGGTCTGCTCGGTCTCGCCAGCTGGGGCGTCGTGGGCTGGATGCCCACCTACCTGACGAGTCACTTTCACCTGTCCCAGGGCGCGGGCGGGCTGTCGGCCACGGGCTTCCTCCAGGGCGCCGCGCTCGCCGGCGTGCTGGTCGGGGGAATCTGGGCAGACCGCTGGAAACGCACCAACCCGCGCGCCCGGATCCTGGTTCCCTTCATCGGCCTGTGCATCGCCGCGCCCGCAATCCTGCTCACCTCCGTCACCGACCTGCTTCACGTCACGCTCCTCGGCCTGGTCCTCTACGGCTTCGCGCGTTCGTTCACCGACAGCAACATGATGCCGATCCTGTGCGACCTGGTCGACGAACGCACCCGCGCCACGGGTTACGGCGTGCTCAACCTGTTCAGCTGCCTCATCGGCGGCCTCACGATCTACGCCGGCGGCCTGCTGCGCGACGCCCATGTCAGCGTCGGCCTGGTCTTCAAGGCCACCGCCCTGTGCCTGGTCGTGTGCGCGGCCATCTTGCTCTGGCTCAAGCCGAGGCGAGCCGCATCCGACTGACTCCTTCCACTTTCCCCATGAAATCCGCCCGACTCAACCGTCTCTTCAATCCCAATACAGGCCGCTGTTTCGACGTCGCCATCGACCACGGGTTCTTCAACGAGGCCGCCTTCCTCTCCGGCATCGAAAACATGCCCGCCGTGGTGGCCACGCTGATCGAAGCCGCGCCCGACGCCATCCAGCTGACCCTCGGCCAGGCCCACCATCTCCAGGCCGCACCCGTGCGCCCCAAGCCCGCCCTCGTGCTGCGCACCGATGTCGCCAACGTGTACGGAACCCAGCTTCCCCGCACGCTCTTCTCGCGGATGATCGCCGAGCCGGTCGCCCAGGCCGTGCGCCTCGACGCCGCCTGCGTGGTCGTGAACCTGTTCCGCATCCCGGACCAACCCGAGGTCACCGACCAGTGCATCCAGAACATCCTTCAGCTCAAACCCGCCTGCGACGCCGCCGGCATGCCGCTCATGGTCGAGCCGCTCGTGTTCCAGCCCAACGCCAAGGCCGGCGGCTACATGGTTGACGGCGACCCGCAGAAGATCATCCCGCTCGTCCGCCAGGCCGTCGAACTGGGCGCCGACATCATCAAGGCCGATCCCACCGACGACGTGTCCGTGTATCACCGGGTCGTCGAAACCACCGGCGGCATTCCCGTGCTCGTCCGCGGCGGCGGACGCGTGCCCGACGACGTCATCCTGCAGCGCACCTCCGACCTTCTCGCCCAGGGCGTCCGCGGCATCGTCTATGGCCGCAACATCATCCAGCACCCGCGTCCGGCCGCCATCACGCGGGCGCTCATGATGATGCTTCACGACAAAGCCACGCCCGCCCAGGCGGCCCGCCTGCTGCGCTGATCCTCCCATGTCCTCGTCGCTTCTCTCCCCGCGCATCGCGGTCATCGGCGCCGGCCTCATGGGCCGCGAAGTTGCCAGCGCCTTCGGGCGCTGGTTCGCACTGCTCGATCATCCGGTTCGCCCGGAACTGGTCGCCGTGTGCGACGTCAACGCCGCCGCGCTCGACTGGTTCCGCCAGGTTTCGACCGTCCGGCATTTCGACACCGACCATCACACGCTGCTGGCCCGCCCCGACATCGACGTCGTGTACGTCGCGGTTCCCCACCATCTCCACGAATCCCTCTACCTTGACGTGCTGCGCGCGGGCAAGGACCTGTTCGCGGAGAAGCCCTTCGGCATCGACCTGGGTGCCGCCCGGCGCATCCGCGACGAATCGGTCCGCCTGGGCCGCTTCGTCCGGGTGTCCTCCGAGTTTCCCTTCCTGCCGGGCGTCCAGCGCGCCATCGCCGAGTATCGCTCGGGCTCCCTCGGCCGCCTCCTGTCCCTGCGCAACAGCTTCCTCCATTCGAGCGACCTCGATCCGGCCAAGCCGATCAACTGGAAGCGCCAGACGCGCTTTTGCGGCGAACCCGGCGTCATGAACGACCTCGGGCTCCACGTCGCCCACGTGCCCCTGCGCCTCGGGTGGAAGCCCGTCCGGCTCTACGCCCAGCTCCAGAAGATCTACACCGAACGCCCCGACGGCCGCGGCGGCACCGCCGCCTGCGACACCTGGGACAACGCGACGCTGCACTGCACGCTCGATCTCCCGGGCCAGGCGGGCGTGCCGCTCACTCTCGAGACCCGCCGCATGAGCCCGACGGATACCAACACGTGGGAGATCGAAATCCTCGGCACCGACGGCGGCGTGCGTTTCTCCACCAAGCGCCCCAAGACCCTGGAACTCTACCGGCGCGGCGCCGAACAGAGCTGGAGCGCCGTCGACCTCGGGTTTGCCACGCCGTTCAAGACCATCACCGGCGGCATCTTCGAACCCGGATTTCCCGACATCCTCCAGCAGATGTGGGCCTCCTTCCTCGCCGAACGCGCCGGGAAGCTCGGCGGGCGCTTCGGGTGCGCGACCCCGGATGAGGCCGTCGCCCACCACGAGCTTTGGGACGCCGCGCTGCGCAGCCATGCGACGCAATCAGTCGTCGCCCTCTGATCCACCATGCCCGGTCGCCCCCCCCATGTATCGGAGATCCAGGGACAACGCTCCTGGACTTTCGCTTCGGACCACGTCGAGGCCGCCCTGACCTGCGAGGGCGGCCACCTCGCGCCGGTGACCTTCCACACCGACGCGGGCCCGGTCCAGCCGTTCTCGGTCGCCCCCTGGACCGGCGGGGAACTCGCCCCCGGTGCACCGGACGTGCTGCGCATGCTGAGGGGCGACTTCTTCTGTGCCCCGTTTGGCGGAAACGGCACGCCCTGGCGCGGCGAACGCCATCCGGTCCACGGCGAGTCCGCCGGCAGTCGCTGGTCCCTCGTCCGCTCCTCCGACCGCCAGGGCCGCGCCATGCTCGAGGTCGCGCTTCGCACGCAAGTGAGACCGGGCCGCATCGTGAAACGCATCGAGCTTCGGCCCGGAGAAACAAACGTGTACTGCCGCCACGTCCTCTCAGGCATGTCCGGTCCGCTGAGTCTCGGGCACCACACCATGCTCCGCTTTTCCGACGGGTCGGGCGACGGACGGCTCGCGCTCTCGCCCTGGCGCCTGGGGCGGGTCTGTCCCGTGCCCTTCGAGGATCCCGCCCAGGGCGGGTACTCCGCCCTTCGCACCGGCGCGGCGTTCCGTTCCCTGGATTCCGTGCCCCTCGCCGACGGCGGCCTCACCGACCTGTCCGCCTATCCTGCCCGAGCCGGGTTCGACGATCTTGCCATGGTCTGCTCGCGCCTCCCACGCCGCGGATCCCTCCAGCCCGCCTGGTCCACAGTTACGTTTCCAAAAGGTGGATACCTCTGGTTCTCCCTGAAAGACCCCCGGGTGCTCGCATCGACGGTGCTTTGGTTCTCCAACGGAGGCCGGCATTACCCGCCGTGGAACGGCCGGCACCGCCGGGTGCTCGGCATCGAGGAGGCGACCAGCTTCTTCCACCTCGGACTCGCCGCATCCGCCGTCCCCAATGCGCTCTCGCGCCGCGGCGTCAAAACCGCGCTGAGGCTGAGCCCAAAGGCCCCACTCAGCGTCGCCTACGTGATGGGAGTGGCGGCGATCCCGCCCGGCTTCGACGTCGTGAGCAGGATCGGCTTCCATCGCGATCACGCCGTGTTTTTCTCCCGTTCCGGGCATCGCTTGGAACATCCGGTTGACCTCGGATTCCTTCAGATGCCACCGACAGAGGACCCGCAAACCCAGACCGGGAACCGCTGACCGTCCGACCCCATGGCCCCTCCGTCCACCCGCTCCCGCCTCGCCGCCCTGCTGCGTACCCATACCGGACCGATGCCCTCCGTGACGCTCGGCTTCGACGGATTCGTCGACGAGATGATCCACCTGGTGGATACACGCCACAGTCTGTCCAACTACGATGCCGTGCCGACCATCGCCGCCTTCGGCGAACAGGTCTCGAGATCCGCCGGACACAGCAGCCTGCGCGAAATCGTGGTCACGGCCGTCCATCCCGGCGGCTGCACCATCAACATGGGCGACGGTCTCGCCGCGCTCGGCATCCCGGTGGACGCCTTCGCCTCGCTCGGAGAGCCTCCGCATCCCGCGTTCGCAGGGGTCACCCGGCGTTTTCGCAGCACCCACTCCTGGGCCTGCGACCCGGGTCGCACCCTTGCATTCGAATTCGCCGACGGAAAGTCGATGTTCAGCTCGGTCACCCAGCTGGCCGAATTCACCCCCGAACGCGTGGCCCACCATCTGGCTTCCGGTCACTACGCAACCGCCTGTTCCCAGGCGCAGGTGATCGCCCTCACCGATTGGACGCTGTACCCGCACATGTCGGCCGTGTGGAAACTCCTCCAGGCCGAGGTCTACTCCCGGTTGACCCATCGACCGTCGTTTTTCATCGACCTGGTCGACCCTTCGAGCCGCTCGACCGGGGACATTGGAGTCATGCTGTCCCTGCTCGCCGGCTTCGAATCCTCCGGTTCCGTGACTCTCGGTCTCAACGGAAACGAGGCCAACGTGCTCGCACGAGTGCTCGGCCTTCCCTCGTGCGATCACACCAATCCCGATACGACGCCTGCGCTCGCAGAAGCGCTCCGCGATCGCCTGCAAATCTCCGAAGTCGTCATCCACCACATCCGGTCCGCCAGCGCCGCACTCGCCGGCACGCGGGCCACGGTCCAGACTCCGTATTGCCCCCGTCCGCTGAAGAGCACGGGAGCGGGCGACCGTTTCAACGCCGGCTATGTGCTCGGTCTCCTGTTGGGCCTCGGACCCGAGTACCGCCTCGCCTGCGCCTGCGGAACTTCGGGCTTCTTTGTCCGTCACGCCCGAAGCCCCTCCCGCGAAGAACTCGCAACCATGCTCCTCGATCCGTCATGGCCGGATTGACCTTCACCCGCCCTCCCTCCGCAGTCCAACGATGAGCGATTCCTCACACGGTCCCGCCTCCAGCCCGCCGCCCTCTCCATCCGGCGAGCCCGGACTCCTTTCGGAACTTCGCCGACTCCTCGGCGATGACCGGGTCCTTTCCGCCAGGGAGGACCTCATCCCCTATTCCTTCGACGGCACGGCCGCCCTCAAATCACTCCCCGGCGCAGTCGTATTTCCCTCCTCCGCCGCCCAGGTGTCGGCCGTGCTCGGTGTCGCGCGCCGCTTCCGGGTTCCCGTCGTATCCCGCGGCAGCGGCACGGGCCTCAGCGGCGGCAGCGTGCCCGTTCCCGGCGCCATCGTGCTCTGCCTGCTGCGGATGAATCGTATCCTGGAACTGGACACGAAGAACCTCACGGTGCTCGCGGAAGCGGGGGTGGTCACCGAGACCATCTTCCAGGCGGCGGACGCAGCGGGGCTGTTTTATCCCCCCGACCCCGGTTCGATGAAGGTCTCGACCATCGGCGGGAACGTCGCCGAAAACTCCGGGGGCCTGCGCGGGCTCAAGTACGGGGTCACCCGGGACTACGTCATGGGCCTCGAGGTCGTGCTCGCCGACGGCTCTGTCTGCTGGCTCGGGAACAAATGCGTGAAGGACGTCGCCGGCTACAATCTCCGCGACCTGTTCATCGGCTCCGAGGGCACGCTCGGCGTCATCACCCGGGTGCTGCTCAAGCTCCTGCCCAGGCCCCAGTCCCGACGCACGCTGCTCGCCAGTTTTGCCCGGATGGACGCCGCCGCGGAAACGGTGTCCTCCATCATCGCCGCCAGGATCATTCCCTGCACGCTCGAGTTCCTCGACTCCAGGACGATCCGCTGCGTCGAGGAGTTTGCCCACGTCGGGCTCCCCAGGGACGCCGAGGCCGTGCTGCTGATCGAGACCGACGGCCACCCGGCGGCGGTCGCCGACGAGGCTGCGCAAATCGAGGCGATCGTGCGAACTCATGGCGCGACCGAGGTTCGCACCGCCGCGGACGCCCGGGAGGCGGCCGCCCTCGCTACTGCCCGGCGCAGCGCCTTCAGCGCGCTCGCCCGGCTCCGGCCCACCACGATCCTCGAGGACGCCACCGTGCCGCGCAGCGAACTCGCGGCCATGGTCCGGTTCATCCAGGACGTCGCCGCGCGACACCGGCTGCAGGTCGCGACGTTCGGCCATTTCGGCGACGGCAATTTACACCCGACCTTCCTCACCGATGAACGCGATGCCGATGAAATGCACCGCGTCGAGCTCGCAATGACCGAGATATTCGAGGAAACCCTGCGCCGGGGCGGTACCATCACCGGCGAGCACGGCGTCGGTCTCGCGAAAAAACGCTTCCTCCGCAGTCAACTCGGCGACTCGAGCCATGCGCTGCTGAAGGCCGTGAAGCGCACGCTCGACCCGGACGGCCTGCTCAATCCCGGAAAAATCGTCGACCTCCCGTGAGCCGGAACCTTCTCCAGTCGCTCGACTACTCCGTGCTCCAGCAGTGCATGCACTGTGGCATGTGCCTGCCCGCATGCCCAACCTACGCGGAGACTGGATTTGAACGCCATTCTCCCCGGGGACGCATCTCGCTCATGCGCGCCATCGCGGACGGCGAGCTGGAGATGAGCCGCACCTTCGGAGAGGAGATGTACTACTGCCTGGGCTGCCTCGCCTGCACGAGCGCCTGCCCGGCGGGTGTCGACTACGCCGAGCTGTTCGAAACCGCCCGCGCCGAGGTCGAACGCACCGGCGTGCTTCGAAACCCCCAGCGCAACTTCTGGCGCTGGCTTTCGCTCCGCCTCCTCTTCACACGCCCCCGCCTGCTTCGCGCCGTGGGCCGCCTGCTCTGGCTGTATCAGACGTCGCGCCTCGATCGGCTCGTGCGCGCGCTGCGCTTGAGCTCCCTGCTTCCCCGGCGCCTACGGGAACTCGAACCCACGACTCCCCGCATTCGCGCCCGCTTCTCCGACGCGCTCATCGCACCGGTCGAACGGCCGCGGAACGGCCCCGACCGCCACCGGGTCGCGCTGCTCACCGGCTGCGTCCAGGACCTCGCGTTCTCCGAGATCAATCGCGCCACCGTCGACGTGCTGCTGGCAAACGGCTGTGAGGTTCACACGCCCCGAAGCCAATCCTGCTGCGGCTCGCTCCACGCCCACAATGGCGACGCCGCAACAGCCCGCCTCCTCGCCCGCCGGCAGCTCGACGCCATCGATCCGTTCGCCTTCGACGCGATCATCTCCAATGCCGGCGGCTGCGGCTCCCACCTGCGGCATTACGACCGGCTGCTCGCCGACGATCCCGCCTACGCGCCGCGTGCGGTCGCCTGGTCGGGAAAGCTGCGCGACATCTCCGAGTGGCTCGTCGAGATCGGATTCCGCGCCCCGAAACCCGGCCCCAGCCACACCCCGCAGCGCATCACCTACCACGAGAGCTGCCACCTGCGCCACGGCCAGCACGTCTCGGCTCAGCCGGAAGCCGTGCTCACTTCCATCCCCGGCCTCGAATTTCACCGCTGCACCGAGTCCTCCTGGTGCTGCGGGAGCGCGGGCATCTACAACATCACGCAGCCAAAGACCGCGCGATGGCTCCAGGAACGGAAGATCGGACACGTCCTCGCCACCGGGGCCGCAACGGTCGCCACCGCCAATCCGGGGTGCCACCTCCAGCTCCAAAACGGCCTCCACGACGCGGGAGCAACACAGACCACCGTCGAACACCCGGTCGTCCTCCTGGCTCGCGCGTATCAGGCGGAGTCCGACAGCGCAGGTGTCGGCAACCCATGATCGTTCGCGGTGCCACCGGCAATCCGCCGATGTTCACGGCGCCATAATGTTCCCCAAATGTATCCGCTGTTAGGCTCGTGGGTGGAAGCGTCCGACCCGTCGCCTCAACATACCCAGCCGCCATGTATGCCTCGTCCTTGATACACTCGATTCGAATTGCCGTTGTCGCAGGATTGGCCGCCCTTCCCGGGGCGGCTTTTGCCGCCTCTCTCACGCCCGGAACGCCCATCGCCATCCCGCACACCCACGGGAAATTCGATTTCATCCGGACCGACACCTACGCGCATCGCCTCCTGCTCGGTCACGAGGGCAATGGCTCGTTCGACCTCTTCGATCTCGACGCCAGGTCCGTCCTTGCTGTCGTACCGACAGGCACGGCTCAGGACGCAGCCGTCGACGTCGGGCGCCATCGCTACTACGTCAGCGGCAACAATCCCGGCCGCACCGTGATCGTCGATGCCAGGTCCTTCGCCATCCTCGGCCAGGTCGCTCTTCCCGCCGACACCGATCTCATCGCCTACGACGCGGCCACGCGCCTCATCCACGAGTCGAACGACACCGCCCCCGAGGAGTGGCTGATCGATCCCTCAACCCGGACGGTCGTCAGCACCCTCCGCTTCAAGGGCCACGGAGTCGAAGACCTCGTCTTCTCGCCCCGCTATCGCCGCCTTTTCCAGGCCGTCAAGGGATCAAACACCATCGCTGAAATCGACCCCACCACCCAATCCGTGCTGGCCCAGTGGTCGCTCGCACCGGACAAGAATCCCCACGGAATCGCCCTGGATCCCGCCGCCGACCGGCTGATCGTCGCCTGTGCCGGAAAACTCGTGCTCATGAACGCGTCGAACGGCGCGATCGTCGCCCGCGCCCCCATCGCCGAAGGCGTCGACGAGATCGCCTACGACGCCTCCCGCCACACCGTTTACTGCGCCAGCCGCAAGGGCCTCATCTCGGTCGTCCGGATCGCCGGAGACACGCTCGTCCCGAAGGGCGACGTGTCTGACGCGAAGACGGGAAGTATCACCGTCGACACGACGACCCACCTGGTCTGGATCGCCTACGGCAACAAATCCGGTGCCTGGGTGCAGCCGTTCACGCCGGCCTCGTGAGGTCCGGCGTACGCGGCTAGTCCTTGGGATCGACGGGCGGCCGGTAGGGCTTGCCCTCCGTGCGTGTCCAGGCGCACGAGTCGCTCACCCTGACCGAGCCCTCCGTCCCCACTACGTAGATACGGTTGGGGCCCGGTTTCAGCGCGATGTCCTTCCAGATGAACCGGTGATCGGGCGACCGGCGCAGGCCCTGCGCCACCCCGTCGACCCAAAGTTCCACGGACTCGCAGTTCGAGTAGACCTTGACCTCGGTGCTCGGCGAGAAGCGAACGTCGTCCCGGCGCGAGGCGATGTATACGAAGGGCTTGGTCGTCCAATTCGCCTTGTACCAATAGAACGCGTCCTTCTTCACGCTGCGGTCATACGTCACCAACCCCTTGTCGTTGCGTCCGGCCGTATCCCCCTCGCGGCGACCGTCCGAACCGAAGTCGGCGAAGTTCCAGATGAACGTGCCCCAAAGGTACGGCCTATTTTCGATCGCGAGCCAGGCATGTTCGTGAAACGCCGCCTGCCACTCCTCGGGATGCCAGGGTCCCGTCGATTCCGAATGGGGCCGCGGCGGCGGATTCTGCTCGTGCTGATAAACGCTCCCGCCCGCGCCGTATTCGCTCAGGCCAAGCGGGCGGTCCGGATGTTTCGCATGCCAGGCGTCGAGCCAGCGACCGAGGTCGGCGTACGAGCCGGTGTACCACCCGAAATACTTGTTGTACCCCAGCAGGTCGGTGCGGAAGTTGCGCGGGTCGTCGTCGCCCGCGTTCGAGGCGCAGGTCGTGAACCGCGAGGGGTCTTCCTGCCTCGCGACGGCCGCTAGACGGGTGATAAGAGGATCCGCGTCGCCGTAGGTCTCGTTGCCCACGCTCCAGCAGAAGATCGAGGGATGGTTGTAGTTCTGCAGGATGAGTTCCTTCAGCTGCTCCACCGCGTTGTCGCGGCCCGCCACCGTCGTCGGAGGCTCGCCCACAAACGGCAGCTCCGCCCACACCAACATGCCCGAGCGGTCCGCCAGCGTGTAGTCCAGGGCGTCGTGTTGATAATGGCACATCCGGATGGCGTTCACGCCCATCTCCTCCATGAGCGAAAAGTCCTCGCGTCGCTCCGCTGGCGTGATCGCATCGCCATGATCCAGCCAGTCCTCGTGCCGGTCCACGCCGTGCAAAGCCAAGTGCCGGCCATTCAGGAAAAGTCCGTGCTGCGGATCGACAGTGACCGTCCTCAGGCCAAGCGGCTGCTCGACGCTGTCGGTCACACCCCCGCTGCGCAGCTCCACAAACACGCGGTAAAGATAGGGATCCGTCCGCCCCTGCCACAGGTGAGGCTTCGGAATGTCCAGCGTCTGCACAACCGCACCGGTCTCGCCTCCGAGGGCCTTGAACGGAACGACGTGTTTCGCAACCACCGCCCCGCCCTCGTCGCGCACCACCACCCCCACCTCGCCCGACGCGCCGCGCGGACCATCGACCAGTGTCCGGACCGAGACCTCCGCGGCCTCCGGGCCGATGTGTGCCGGCGTCAAATACACGCCCACCGATCCATGATCGCCCAAGCCGATGTGCACCGGCGGCACGACGATCAGGCTGACGTCGCGCGTGAGGCCGCCCCACATGGTGAAGTCCCCGTTGGTCGGGATGATCCCATTCGGTTCGTTGTTCACCCGCACCGCCAGCACGTTGTCACCGGGCTTGAGCTGGGCGGTAACGTCGAACCTGAACCGGCTATAACCGCCGCGATGTTCGCCAACCCGCACGCCGTTGACCCAAACCTCGGCAACGCGGTTCGCGGCGCGAAAGTCGACGAACACGCGCTGGCCCTCCCACGACGGATCATACACGATGTGACGCCGATACCAGCCGTCGCCCCGGACGTAATTCGCCCCACCGTCGGCCCCGTCGATCGCGTTCCAGGTGTGCGGTAGGGTCACCGGCACCCAAGCGCGGTCATCAAATCCAGGCGCTTCGAATCCGCTGCCCGCCGGTTTCAACGCGAAGCGCCAGCCCGTGTCGAGCGACACCACCTCGCGGGCCTGCACACGGGCGGCCAGGGCGAGGCAGAGGAACAGGAATGCAAGGACAACACCGGTGGGAATTCGGGGAGGGCGCATGGCCCCACACTCGCAGAGGAAATGAACAGAAGGCAACGAAGCGTAGTTCGATGGGCTGGAATCAAGGGCAGAGGCTGGACGATGAACGTTCGAGGATCGAATCGTTCAACAAACGACTCGATCCGCTCAACCCAGGGCCCGTCCGACTTCCGACGCTTCGTTACCTTCGCCGCTTCCGTTCAACCCCAAAACCGCAATTGAACCACAGAGACACAGAGGTCACAGAGCCTGAAGTTGAGGCTAGGCACGGAATTGGCGCTCGCTTCGAAGGTGAAAGGGTTCGGATACAAGATATCCCCCTAAATGACTTTCTCCGTGTTCTCTGCTTGTCCGCCGTAGCCTTGGCGAAGGAGGACGTCTCTGTGGTTCAAATCAGACTGCGTTATTTAGGTTCAATTCTCCTGCTGCTCCCAATTTCCTTCTCTGTGTCCTCTGTGCCTCCGTGGTTCAATGAGGTCAGCCGTAGGGCGCAAGGCCGCGGACGCCTCAGTTCGGGGTCACCGAGACCAAGATCTGGGTGAAGGAGTGCGCGGGGAAGACCCGATGCAGCGTCGCCCCGGCCGCCGCGAAGGTGTCCGTCTTCGGCGGATACGTGTCGCGCTCCGCATAGGTGTAGGGCTTGTTCTGCAGGTCGCTGCTGTCGATCACGCTCGCGCTCGCCACGCCGGAAAACGTACCCGTGACGCTCCGGATGTCCGTCGCGATCGCCTCGTCGCGGTTGCGATTGACGACATTGATGACCACCCGTCCCGCCGCCCGGTCATAAACCGTGGAGACGTCGAGGTAGGGCATGTCGGGGTAGTCCTTCCCCGTGGAGAACGTCCCGCAGTTGACGTACGAATCGAGCGCCTCCCCGCGGCAGTTCCTCGAGAACAGCTTGAAGGCGTAGAACAGCGGCGACTTGTAGGTCGCGCCGGTCTTCATGTCGCGCCCGAGGATCGAGGTCAGTAACGTGTAGTTCGCCATCTTCACGACGTCCGCATGGCGAAGGAAGGTGTTGAAATATTCCGCCAGCACCAGAGTGGACAAGGGTCCGCCGTTGAAGGGAGGCGCCCACTCGTCGACCGAAAGATACATCGGCTTGCCATGCCGAACCTCCTGCACGGTCTTCAGCTGCGCCCCGGTGATGGTGATCGCCCGGTCGAGGTCGACCTCGTGCTGGCCGAGGAGGCGGTAGTAATCCGTGTCGTTGCCCCAGTAGCGATGGATGGAGAGGTAGTCGGCAATCCCATACAGACCGTTGATCACCTTCCGGTTCCAGTTCACCCAGTCCATGTTGTCCTGGTAGTACGAGGAACCGTTCGCGATGAAATGGAGCGGCGTATCCGGCGAGCAGTGGCGCATGATCTTCGCGGCCTCAACGGCGAACTTGATGTAGTCATTCGCGTCCTTGTGGGCGAGGATCCAAGGCGCGCCGTCGACCTCGTTGCCGAGGCACCAGTACTTGATTCCATAGGGCTTCGGATGTCCGTATTCGGCCCGTTTGTCTGCCCAGTAGGATCCGGTTGGCGCGTTGCAATACTGCACCCAGTCCCCGGCCTCCTCGAGCGTCCCGGTGCCGCCGTTGATGCAGACGACATCATCGGAGCCGATCTCCTTGTTCAATTGGATCCACTCGTCCGTGCCAACCTGGTTTGTTTCAACAGTGCCCCACGCGAGCTCCATGCGGCGCGGGCGCTTGTCCTTCGGGCCAATGCCGTCCTGCCAATGGTAGGTCGACGTGAAGTTGCCGCCCGGCCAGCGCATCTGCGTCAGGCCCAGTTCGCGCGCGGCGTCGATGATGTCCTTGCGGAAGCCATACTGGTCGGCGAGCGGCGACTTCGGGTCATAGACCGGCCCATACAGCGTGTTGAACTTCACGCCGCCGATGTCGCGACCGATCGGTTCCATGAAGATTCCGTAGAGGTGGGGATCGATCGGGCCGACGGCATGATCGATGTCGAACGTAATGCGAGCCGTTCCGGCGAAACCGGAGAGCGGTGCGAGCGCGAGCAGCGAAGCGAGGAGCAGACTTCGATTTTTCATGGGGGAAATGGGGCCGGGGGGGACGGGCGAGCCAGGCCGCACGACTGCGATGGGCTGGGGATCGTGACGACGTGGACGTTCGGCCAGAGGGGACGCCCGATCCAAACACAGGAGTCCGCGAATGCAGCCCTTAACCTGCGTGACCGTCACGAAGGGTATCCGCCCCAGACAGACATCCACGAGCGGCCCCGCAGGGGGCGACACCGCCCCGAAAATCCGCTCTCCAGTTGACATAGGTCAACGCGACCGGGCCCCGCGAGTCGTACGGTTGGCCCTATGCAGACCATCACAACCCGCACGCCCGAGATCCTTTCGCCACGCCACGCCCCCGGCACGCCCATGAATCTGATCCTGGAATCCAACGACCCGTCCGACTATCTGTCAGAATCTGGTGTGATCGATTTCCACTCGACGCCACTGCAGGCGAAGATCGCGGAGATCAAAAGCCTCGCCATCGGCGACGAGAACCAGGCGCGGCTGGCCTTCACTATCGTCCGCGACCAGATCGGCCACTCCTTCGACCTGAAGAGCTCCTTCATCACCATCACCGCCTCCGACACCCTCACATGCGGCGAGGGAATTTGCTTCGCCAAGTCACACCTGCTGGCCGCCCTGCTCCGAGGGCTCAGGATCCCCGCCGGTTTCTGCTACCAGCGCGCGACGCGAAAGGGGTCTCCCGAGTCTGGATACGCCCTGCACGGCCTGAACGCCGTCTATCTGCCCAGCCGCCGGCTGTGGTTCCGCCTCGACCCGCGCGGCGACAAACCCGGCGTTCACTCGGAGTTCTGCGTCGAGCGGGAGCGGCTGGCCTACACGATCCATCCCGAGCTCGGGGAGATCGACTATCCCTACGTCTTTTCTTCCCCTCTTGAGTCGGTCCTGGCGTCCATGCGCGAGTCGGTCGACTGCCATGAGCTGTTCTCCCGGCGCCCCCAGGACCTGGGCGTCCCGGGAGCCGGAATCCCCAAGCCGCAATTGAACCGCTGAGGCATCGCCCTTCGCCCATCGAGCGGCTCGACGCTGAATGATGTGGAGTGCGGTGGCCCGACACCGCCGTCGACGGGCGGGCCTGACCGCCCGCGAGCCGACGCAGGTTTCGAATTCCGAAACCTGCGGGCGCGAGTCGAGACTCGCGTCCAAAGCGGTGCCAGGTCACCGCACTCCACATCGGACAGTCGAGACTCGCGTCAGAAGACGAAATCCCCGTTCGACAGGCTCAGGGCCTTCGGGTGGCTCCGCACTCAATAGGGAAGAAGCGAGAATCGAGATGCGGGAATCGAGAATGTGCTCAGCGTTTCGGAGTGCGGAATCACGATTCCGCCCTGCGCGGGAGGCTCCGCACCCGGCCTGAGCGCAGTCGAAGGACTCCACCTGTCACACAGCGGCCTTCCGGCCGCCGGTGAACCTATTCTATATTCCGGCCTTCCCGCCGAAGGCCCTGGGCTGGTCGAATGGGGTCCTCGCTGCTTCTGTCATCAGAGGCATCGGCTTTGCGCTGCGTGCGCCTATAAGCGCGCCCCGATCAGGGTCGGCAACCCGGGCACCTCTTCGTTTTTTGTGGCCAGTCCTTCAGGCGGCTTGCCTGCGGCTCCACCACGCGTCGGTTCTAGCCCAACTGCCGTACCCGGGCATCCGCTTCGGCCCCGGGGTGGGAGGCGTCACCCTCAGCACCCTGGAATAACGCGGCAAGTAGTCCGCGAATCGCATCCAGCTCCTCCCGGATCTTCTTCAGCCTCGGAGGGGTCGTGTTCGTCACATCCTGAAGGAGCTCGACCGTATCCGCAAGGTACCCCAGCTCCTGCACGGCCTGATCCACTTCGGCACGGAAGTCCTGCATCATCGTCCGTATCGACTCCGCCTCCGGAATCCGCACCGCCTCCGTCATTCCGCTCAGCTGCGCGACCTGAAGGCTGATGATGTCCTTCCGAAGTTCGTCGTTCTTGCCCGTGATCTGCGGAAGCCTTCCCTGGAGTGCCGCCAATTCCTTCGTCGTGGCTTCGTGCAGGGTCTCGATGGCATCGACGAGATCTTTCAGAATCTTGAACACACGCACGCCGTCCCTGGTTTCGGCTCCCATTTCAGCCTGATAGTAGAGGCTCATCTCGAGCACGAGCCGCGTGGTGGAAATGTGCGTCGTGACGTTCTCCAGCACCTGCGCGATCGTCCCGATGTCCTTTGCGAGCAGGACCACGTTCCCCGAGAGATTTCGCGAATAGACATCCAGGAACCGGGCCACGGTGCTCAGCGGCGCCCCCTTGGCTCCGAGCGGATCCGAGGCGATGTGCGCATTCACGGCGCTGAATCTGAAGTTGTCCGCTTTTCGGACGATGGCCTGTCCCTTTTCTTGGATCTTGAGGTTTATGCCAGAGAACGCCTCAAGGTCCCTGGAGAGTTCCGTCAGGGTGTCGTAGATACTTGTACTCTTCCTGAACAGCTCGTGGATCCCCGCCGCGCTCGACGACTTCAGTTCCCGCGGAAAGAGCGCGAGCCCCTTTCGTCCGATTTCCTCATCCCGGTTCCTGATCTCCTGGGCCAGCATCGCCCGGGAGAAGCTCTCGTAGCTGCGGTAATTGTTCGATCCGAGATGCTGCAGCAGCGTCTCCCGGGCTCGCTCCATGGAGTCGCCGTCGTCGGCCCTCCGCTCCTCCTCGAGCATCCTCGCATAGAGCTCTGCGGCCGCCGCTATCCCGCGTTCCGAGGGTTTGAAGCGGATCGACAGGTAGCCGTCCTGTATCGGAATGACGGATGCAAACACCCAGTAGTGGTTTCCGCCCTTGGCGTGATTCTTCACGTATCCCAGGAACAGGCCGCCGGTCCTGATCGTGTCCCAGAGCTCCTTGAACACCGCCCTAGGCATGTCCTGGTGTCGTATCAGGTTGTGGGGCTGGCCTATCATCTCCTCGATCGAGTAGGCGCTGACTCTCGCGAAGACCGGATTGCCGGCGGTGATGACGCCTTTGCTGTCGGTGGTGGAGAAGAACATCTCGTTGGCCTCGAATTTCTGTTCCACTCCTGTCGGCTTGGTTGCCTGGGTGCGCATGCGTTGAAAAGGGTTTCGGACGGAATGATGGATCTTGGCAGGGCGGTGACCTCAGGGACGCCGGATCGGACGCATCGGCTCCGATCTCCGACAGTCGAACGTCAACCGTTCGAAAGACCCGGCCGCCAATGCCGGACTCCGATTTCCCCGCCAACGGGCTTATGTAGGTGGTTGGGTCATGGAGGCAAAACCTAAGCCGCCATAGACGGCGGCACTTCCATAAGCATCAGGCTTGTGAATACTTCGGATCGTCGAATATTCCGCGATGCCTTTCCGGCCTTCACCCGGGCTTCCGCAGTCCGCCAGGGAAGCCATCCAGTGGCACCGAGGCAACTTGCACGTGGTCAATCAAGCAAACTTCCCCGGCACCTGCGTATTCCGCGATCCTGGGACAAGCCTGTGAACCGGGAAAAAATGCGGGTGCCCCGTCTTCCCCACGAATCCGGAGCACCCGCACACCCTAAACCAACTCGTCAGAATCCGCGATGCCGCGTCCGATCCGGTAATGAGTTACCTGCCTGCCAGACTCCTGGAACCACGGTCGCCAGGGCCGGCCTGCCTTCTGATCCGAGGGTACCGACTGGTCGAAGGACAAGGTCCTCCACTGAAATGACTCCAAGAACTCCATGCTCGTCCCTGACACCCGTCTGGTGAGGCAACCGGGCATCCAGATCGACAAATCCCACATCCCGCGGAACGGACAAGCCCAACGAATGCAACGCGTCCATAAGGCAGGGTGCATGTCCAAGGATGACGTCGGGCCCGTGACGTTCATACCACGAAGCGAGGATTCCGTTCCTTAGCGCCTGCTTTTCGTACGTTTTGTCCCCGAATTTGTCGCCGTTCTCTGAGGAGAATCGAAGCACCGGGATCACATCCTCCAGCTCCGATTTGACCATCTCAGAAAGGAACCCGCAGACGCATCCTCTCTCGCATTCGGCGGCCCGATCCCATTCGTGCGGGATCACCAGCCCTATGCGCCGATAACCAGCCGCGCGCGCACGCCGCACCGCAAGTTGCGTGTTTCCGCAGCGGTCGACTCCCAGGCCGCGAATCGGTAGCAGGCCTGATTCCAACGACACACGGGATACCGTGAGCCATGGACCGATTGCCAAACCGTGGGATTCCATCACAACTCCCACAGCCACATGGCGTCCAATCACAGCCATGAGCTCCGCCTCGGCCAGCTCCGTCGTGCCATGCTCGATATGCACCAGGGCATATCCAAGCTGTTCAGCTCGTCGACGCGCGGCGTCCAGGCAGTCGTTGCGCCAGTAGGGGCAGCCTCGTCCCGGGTTCGTGACATAGGCCAACGTTCCTCGACGGGATTCGATCGCACCGCGCGAAGAGACAGCGTTTGAATTCACCTGCGATAGGCCCCGTCTTCCACGGATTTCCCTCGAATTCCACGGCCCTACGACATGACGACCCGACACAGCGGGCCCGAATCCCCCGCCTGAGTCGCCAGCACTCGAACCGACCTCGGGTGCGCCGACACCCCTGCCCTTACGCGATTCATCGCGGGTTAGGGCGGGCGATTCTAATGGCCTGAATGCGGTGATCATCTGAACGGTCTCTATCACGAAAATGGCGTCGCCTAGGCTTCCTCCGCGCCACGACCGGCGCAGCATCCGTGCAACCAAATCAGTGTGATCCGCCACCACCCGCCTCAAGCAAGACGACTTTGGTCATAGTGCGTTTAGGAAGGAAGTACTAGGCAGTGTTTTCAGACCTCGATGGAACATTTAGACGCTTGATGACACGTAGCTTGCGCTATGTTGCATGTGGATCGTTTCGAGTTGCCGGAGCCGCTGTGGGAGCGGCTAAAAAAATTGATCTGACGCGACCCGGAAACGGGATCTGGCAGATTGTCACAGAGGCGGTCGGCCGCCGAAGGATGGCCGACCCTTCATTACTGGCATCTGGTATGTACTTCGAACAGGGATTCCCTGGCGCGATCTGCCCAGGCAGTTTGGTCCGTGGAGTTCGGTGTACACGCGATTCCGCCGCTGGTGCGCCTCGGGGTTGTGGGCACGTCTGCT
>DAIDAF010000019.1:0-4180 GCA_027310745.1 Opitutaceae bacterium
CCCGCTCGAGAGCCGGTTCAGGCTCTTCTGCAGCATCGAATTCGAATAGGCCAGGTTGTTCGCAGCCATCGTGGCCGCGAGGTTCGTGTTGATTACGACTGACATGGTATCTTCCTTGATTTTCGCACGTTCCGTTCGTGCGCACGGACCATATTGGGTTGAGCATGGTCACTCTTGTTGGGCACATCCTTGTGCCGACAGGTGCATCTACGGCGCTTTGTGCACGCGACTTTAGCGCGAAAAGAAAAATCGCGAATTCACGGGCTGGCGCGCCGCGACAAAACCACCTTAGCTGCGGCACTCTCCCACCCTTTGCGCACCGCCCACTTGCGATGAATTCCACGGCATCAGAAGCCCTGTCCAGGGGATTGGCGGCTCACCGAGCCGGCAGGCTCGAGGAGGCGCGCCGGCTCTACGAGTCCGCGTTGTCGGCGTCTCCAAACAACCCTGACGTCCTTCATCTCTACGGCGTCCTTCTGGGCGCCCTCGGCGACTCCACCCGCGGGGCGGCGATGCTGCGCCGCGCGATCGCGTTGCAGCCCAGATTCGCGGCAGCCCACTTCAACCTGGGCTGCTTGCTGCAGCGCTCTGGCGCCAACGACCAGGCCGAGGCTGCATTCCGCGCCGCGATTGCAGTCCAACCGAAATTTTCGGAGGCGCTCCTCAACCTGGGGAACATCCTCCTAACGAAGGGGGCGGCGGCCGAGGCCATCCGGGTCCTCTCGCGCGCCACCGCACTTAATCCCGGTATGGCTGCGGCCCACCATTCCATGGGTCTCGCGCATGAGGCCACCGGAGCCATCGCGGAATCCATCGCTTCGTTCACCGCCGAAGCGACGCTCGCGCAGGGATCCCCCGATGCGCTCACCGCGCTCGCCGACAGGCTCCTCGCCCGAGCCGATGCCGCCAATGCAGCCTCCGCATACCGCCGAGCCCTCGCGTTTGCCCCGAATCGGAGCGAACTTCACTGCAACCTGGGCAACGCCCTGCGACTCCTCGGCGCACTCGTCGAGGCGGAAGCCGCCTACCGCGCCGCGCTGGCACTCAACCCTGCCTCCGCGCCCGTCCTCAACAACCTCGGCATCGTATTGCAGGAACAGGGACGCGTGGACGAGGCGATCGAGGCATTCAACCGCGCCCGCGATGCCGACCCCGGCTATGCCGAGGCTTTGAACAGCCTGGCTCCGGCCCTCCAATTGCGGGGTCGCCTCGACGAGGCCGCCGAGGCATGCCTGGCCGCACTCAGGCTCGAACCTCGCAAGGCGGACGCCCACTGCAATCTCGGCAACGTCCGCCTCGCTCAGAACCGTCTGGAGGACGCGATCGCCGAATTTCGGACCGCACTCGAGATCGATCCGTCGAATGCGAGTTACGCGAAGAACCTCTCCTACGCCCTCCTGACGGCTGGCGACTTCAGCGAAGCCTGGCCCTTGTTCGACGCCCGCTGGAGCGCGACGATGAAGAAGGCCGTTCGTCCATTTCAAAGTCGGCCGCGTTGGTCCGGCGCCGAGCCAATCGACGGCCACACTTTTTTCGTCCACTCTGAACAGGGACTCGGCGACACGCTTCAATTCATGCGTTACGTGCCGCTCCTCGCCGCGCGCGGTGCTCAGGTCGTATTCGAAGTGCAGTCCGCGCTCGCGGACCTGCTGCACGACTTCGACGGCGCGCAGCGGGTCATCGCCCGCGGCGATCCGATTCCGGAATTCGACCTGCATTGCCCCCTGTTGAGCCTGCCCGCAGCCTTCGGCACCGCGCTGGCCACGATCCCGGCAAAGGTCCCCTACCTAAGGGCGGATCCAACCCGGTTCGAATCATGGACCAGCCGACTCGCCGGACTCCCCGCCAGGGCTCGGGTCGGCGTGGTGTGGGCGGGAAATCCCAACCACGGAAACGACCACAACCGCTCGATTCCGTTTGCTGCGTTTCGCACGATCCTGGATCACCCCGGTGTCACGTTCATTTCGCTGCAGAAGGAAATCCGTGCGCCCGAACTCGATGCGGTTTCCGCCCAGACATTCCCGTTCGACCCCGGCATCGAGCTTCACTCGTTTGCCGACACCGCGGCCCTTGTGGCGGCCCTGGACGCCGTCATCACCGTCGACACCTCGATCGCCCACCTCGCCGGCGCACTGGGCAAACCGACCTGGATCCTTCTCCCCTTCGCGCCGGATTGGCGGTGGATGCTCGAGCGCTCGGACACGCCGTGGTACCCTACCGCCCGATTGTATCGCCAGCCGCATCCCGGCGACTGGACAACGCCGCTTGGGGCGGTGCGCGAGGCCCTGGACGGGCTGGTGCAAGGCATGCCAGATTGCGCCTGATTCCGCCATCGTAGTCGAAACACAACGACATAGCATAGGCGCACGACTTCAGCTGCGGATAAGTGCATCCGAGCCCAACTCACCCCGAGATGCGCTTCGGCCCCCCGGGGCTTTGATCCGAGCCTCTGTGTCCTCCGTGTCCTCCGTGTCTCCGTGGTCCAATTTTGGAAATTGGATGCCCGCGCCTCCCCGGCGCACTGCAGCCTAGAACGGGCCGCCCGGCAGCAGGCGACCCGTCTTGGCTGTGCGCTTGTCCAGCCGAAGCCCCTCTTTAGCCGAGGAGCTTCAGAGCCGACTGAGGCGTCGCATTGGCCTGCGAAAGCATCGCCGTGCCGGACTGCACGAGGATGTTCCATCGGGCCAATTGCGTCGATTCCTGCGCAACATCGACATCCATGATGCGACTGTTCGCCGCCTGCAGGTTCGTCTCGTTCGTCGTCAGCAGGTCGCTGGCGAAGTTGAGACGGCTCTGTTCGGCGCCGTTCGTGGCACGCATGGTTGCGACATTCTGAATCGCGTTCGTGATATCCGTGAGGTTGATGCTCGACAGCGACGTCACCGACGACGCCGTCAGGGCACCAACACCCGCGCTCGAGCTGCTGAGGTTCTGTGCAGACAGCGTGACGCTCTGGGTGCCATCCTCGGACACTTTCGTGCTGAAGGAATTGGTACCGAAGAGGCCGACGCCGTTGAACGTCTCCCCGGCGATGGCGGTGAGTTCAGCCTGCAACTGGGTGAACTCCGAGTCGTAGTTTGCGAGATCGGACGAGTTCTTCGTCGGATCGGTGTACAATGTGCTCAGCTCGCTCATGCGGCTGAGGATGTCTCCGACCGTCTGAAGGGCACCGTCCTGGGTCTGCAGATACGAGACCGAATTGCCGATGTTGGTATTTGCCGCTTGGGAGCGCGTCGCCGCGGCTGTCAGTTTCATGGAGACCGCTAGACCGCCCGCGTCGTCGGACGGACTTACGATCTTCATGCCGCTGGACAGCCGGTTGAGGCTCTTCTGCAGCATATCAGTCGAGTAAGCGAGATTGTTTGCCGCAATCGTCGCTGCGTAGTTGGTGTTTATTACAACAGCCATAGTGGTATCTATCCCTGATGAGCGCGACGGTCCGTCGTCGCCACGGGCTGGAATGGGTCAGCGACCAGCCGCGCCGTCGTAGGCAGTGTGCCTCCGAAGCTGACTCTGCGAGGGACTTTGGACGTGCTGCCACATCCGGTCCACGCAGGCGGTTGTCCGTTGCAAGGACAGAGGAACAGCGGAGCGAATGCCCCACCCTTCCGACCGAAGTTGTGTTCCGCGTGCCCGGGACCCGGTTGGCACGCCCTCCGACCCAATCAGGGAGAAGCGAGCCGGCCCCGGTCACACGAAAGGATCAAGAGCGTTTCGGTGACGCTGGGTATGAACGAACACCCGCCAAGCCCCGGCAAGCCGGGTCCGGGCGGGAAAGTGGGTGATTGGTGCTGTGGTTCGAGGCCCATCCTTCGACCCTGGCCACCTGTTCGGCAGCCAGGGTCTTTTAGGAAGGGACCTGGAGTTGGTTTGTGTGATCAACGGTCGACCTGGCTTCTCGCCGGATCCGCACGGGCCGTCCGTCTTCGGAACGGAACGCTGCCTGCGCATAGATCAATAGGCCGGCACTTAATCACTCATTCGTACCTCCTTTTAGCCCAAGAGCCTCAGGGCTGACTGTGACGACGTGTTCGCCTGCGAGAGCATCGCGGTGCCGGACTGCACCAGGATGTTCCAGCGGGCGAGCTGCGTGGACTCACTTGCGACGTCGACGTCGGTGATGCGGCTGTTGGCCTGTTCGAGGTTGGCCTTGTTGGTCGTCAACAGATCGTTGGCGAAG
>DAIDAF010000026.1:0-10835 GCA_027310745.1 Opitutaceae bacterium
CGCATGCACGTCCATCCCCATCATCACTGTCGCTCCCGCCTCGACGGGAGCACGCCTAACCTTAGGATTACTCTGTTTAGTTTGCATTGCGCCGACAGGTTAGCGCGCTACGCGCGGCCTGTCGGCTACATGTCTTCTCCACAGCAAACCCGATTCCCTGCGGGCGGTCTGGCCCGCCCGTCAAGAGCGGTGCCAGGTCACCGCACTCCACATCAGTCAGCGACGCACTCCAAATTTCAGCTTTCAGCGTTTCAGCCTTTTAGCTTTTCCGTCCCCATCCCCTCCATCCCTGTGAATCATAGCCCCGCCCCTCCCGGCTACTGGGACAGGCGGCGAACCATTTCTTCCTCAAATAGTTCGTACACCAGCTTTCGCCGCTCGATGTACACACAACGAATCCTGCGGCCTTCGACATACCGAAAGAGAATCCTGAATGCGCCAACCCGAAGTCGACAATAGCCGTCGAGCGGAGACTCGAGGCTCTTGATATCTCCACGTTCGGTCGCAAGGCCCTGCAGGGCTCGTTTGACCGCTTTCCGCGCGTCGGGTCCGAGTGCCTCATAGAACTCACGCACCTGGCGCTCGACCTCAACCTGATAGGCCATGGAACCGCGACTTGAACCCTATCCCAAGTCCGCCAGGGGCGTGTATTTGCCCGTCCCATCCCGATCGGTGGCGATCGCCCGCATGGCGGCCGCATCACCAAGGATCTCCAGCGTTTCGACGATCGCCCTGACACGCTCCCGGCCGAGCAGCACCGCGACGTCTTTGTCGTGACGGGTGATGCTCACCCACCCTCCGGCTTCCGCCTCGCGCACCGCCGCAGCCGTCTTGCGCTGCAACTCCTTGATCGTATATGTATTTTTCACCATAAAAAACATACTTTTTGAACGGTGCGGGTCAAGAGCGTAGGCGGTATCCACAGGGATCGGGAACGAAAACGCTGAAAGGCTGAGATCGGCGTGCCTTCAACCTGGAGTGCGGAATCACGCCGAAGGCCCTGAGCTTGTCGAACGGGATTCCGCCCTTGACGGGCGGGCACGACCGCCCGCCTCTCCCCGAACGCCGGTTTCGGAATCCGAAACCGGCGGGCGCGAGTCAGGCCTCGCGTCCAAGGGCGGTGCCAGGTCACCGCACTCCACATCGGACAGCGACGCACTCCAATTTCAGCTTTTAGTGTTTTAGCGTGTTAGCGTTTTCCCTCACCCTTCGCACTCCACATCGCCCCCCCAAACCCGGCCCGCCGGCCCGTTCGACTCCGCTCAGGGTGCACGTTTGCGCAGAGATCGGGCCTTACCGGGCGCGAGTCCCGTTCGGCTCTGCTCAGGGTCTTCGACGGGCCTCGCGTTCCAAGGGCGGTGCCAGGTCACCGCACACATCAGTCAGCGACGCACTCCAATTTCAGCTTTTAGTGTTTTAGCGTGTTAGCGTTTTCCCTTAGGCACTCCACATCGAGCAAAGTCGCCACCGCTGAGCTCACTCGAGCTTCTAACTCCTAGATTCTAAATTCTAGCTTCTTCCCTCAATACGCCCCCGAAGGCGGGCGGAAGACGTGGAGGATGGTCATCGTTATGATTTTGATATCCATCCAGATAGACCAGTTGGTGATATACTGAAGGTCCTTGTCCACGCGGCGCTGGAGAAGCGCGGGGTCGGTGATCTCTCCGCGGAAGCCCGATACCTGGGCCAAGCCCGTGATCCCTGGTTTCACCAGGTGGCGGGTACGGTAAGCCTTGGCAATCTTGCTGAACTCGAAGTCATGGGTCGGCAGGTGCGGCCTCGGGCCCACCAGGCTCATGTCGCCCATCAGGACGTTCCAAAACTGCGGGAACTCATCGAGACTCGAGCTCCTGAGAAACCGCCCGAAGGGATAGATCCGGCTATCGCCTTTCTTGGCCTGCACCGCCTCGCGGGCCGCGTCGGTGCCCTGCTCGTACATCGAGCGGTACTTGAGCATCAGAAACTCGGTGCGGTTGTGACCGCCCCGGGGCCGGACAAAGAAGACAGGCCCCGGCGCCTGGAATCGCTGAACGATCCAGACGAACAGCGTCAGGGGCGGGAGAAAGATCAGGCACACCGGAAGCGCGATGGCGATGTCGAGCAGGCGCTTGAGACCGCGGTTGAAGGGGTCTTCAAGCGGCTCGGTGCGTGCGGTCAGGAACAGATGACGTCCTTCGACGATTGGCGCCATGTGGACCGGAAAACGGTCCGCGAGATTGTCGTAGATCATCATCCGGCAACCGGAATTCTGGCAGAGCTCGAAGACCCGGCGTACCTCATCGCCAGACGAAGGGAGATCGAGCAGGACGATTTGATTGACCCGCTTCGATTCGAGCGTCTCAGGGAGTCGGCTTACCGGACCCAGGTAGCCGCCGGAGCCCCAGGCCTCCCCACCCTCTTCGTACTCGTCGCACAGCCAGCCCACGGGCACCATGCCCATCATGCGCTCGTGATGAATCCAGCTCTTAAGCCGGCGCAAGGAGCCGGCCCTGCCCACGAAGAGCGTGCGGCACTGGTTGGCACCGTCGAAAAAGGCTGCGGCCAGCTGGCGCGGAACGAAGTGATTGACGATAACCTGCAGGAGGAAGCCAAAGATCAGGTAGAGCGCGAGCAGCAGACGACTCATGGATGCCTCCTTGGTGGCAACCATGAGCGTGAAAATCGCCAGCGCGACGATCACGATCTGACGGAACGCAAGCTCGGCGGCATCCAACCAGGACAGAGCGGCAATCCTGGGGCCGTAGGCAGTTACGAATCGACCAGCGGCGACCATTCCGACCGTCGCGATCAGCATGAATAGCGGCAGATTGACCGTTGGGTCCAAATCCATACCGCGAATGAGCGGCATCAGCCACGCCATCAGGCCGAAGAACCCCACAGCCACCAACGCCGACACGGCGATGTGGATCTGTGCGAGACCTCTGCGGCGATAAGTGAGCATGACGGCAGGGGGATATGCTTAAATCCAGATGGAAACGGTTTGCAAGCGCCGCACCGGCTCGAATGACGCCTAGCAGGATTACTTAAGTATGAGACAGAGGATAATCTAAATGCATAAAATTTGTAAAACACGATACTGCGGGAGGAAGGAGGGAGCAGCGAGGAGTTGGAATTTAGGAGTTAGGAGTTGGAATACGGCGGCGGCGGTCTGCATTCCGATGTGGAGTGCGGAGTCGTGATTCCGCACTCCAGGTTCACGCTCTCTCAATCGTTGGACTGCGGTCCTGCAGACGCGGGCCCGTCCGTCAAGGGCGTGTCGGGCCACCGCACATCCGTGTGCGATGCGGTCGGCGCGAAGCGGGGACGCGGACTCAAAACAGGCCGGAAGGCAGAGCCTCCCGCGCAGGGCGGAATCGTGATTCCGCACTCCACATCGATCCCTCAAGCTCGGCCCGACCGCCCGCGGGGAACGCCGGTTTCGGAATCCGAAACCGGCGGGCGCGAGTCCAGCCTCGCGTCCAAAAGCGGAGCCGAGGCTCCGCACTTCTCCAGGTTCACGCTCTCGCAACCTTTGGACTGCGGTCCTGCAGGCGCGGGCCCGTCCGTCAAGGGCGTGTCGGGCCACCGCACATCGGTGTGCGATGCGGTCGGCGCGAAGCGGGACGCGGACTCAAAGCAGGCCGGAAGGCAGAGCCTCCCGCGCAGGGCGGAATCGTGATTCCGCACTCCACATCGGACAGCGGCCTGCAGTTGATTTTTATTGAGTGCGGAGCCTCGGCTCCGCCTTCGGACGCGAACCTCGGTTCGCGCCAGGAGGTTTCGGATTCCGAAACCTCCTACGCGGGCGGTCAGGCCCGCCCGTCGAGGGCGGAATCGTGATTCCGCACTCCACAGCAAACCCGATTCCCTGCGGGCGGTCTGGCCCGCCCGTCAAGAGCGGTGCCAGGTCACCGCACTCCACATCGGACGGCAACGCACTCCAATTTCAGCTTTTAGCGTTTCAGTTTTTCAGCGTTTTCCCTGCCCCTCAGTCCCTCCCTTCGCCTGGACGGGTGAAGCCGGCGAGGTCGAGGGCGCGCTGGACTTCCGGGGCCCGCATGAAGGTGCGCCAAACCAGGCCGCTGCGGAGGTTCTCCGCCATGAGGAGCATGATGCCCTGGTCGATGGCGATCACGTCGCTGGAGACCCAGCCAGTCTGCGGATTGAATGCGTCGGCAAAGCCGTAGGTTCCCCAGACCCGTGATCCGCCCGCCCGACGCATGGCCTCCAGGTCGTCGAGACACTCGCGCGGAGCAAAGGGCAATGAACCGCCCGGAGCACAGGGGACCAGCGTGCCGTCGGGTGCGACCGTGTCCGGCTCCGGCCCGCCCCAGGCCCGGTAGCCTTCGGCGCTGTCCGAGGACGTGAGACCCCAGAGGTTCTGAGACCAGGACGGAAACCGCGAGGACTGGTCGGCACACCAGGCGCGGTTGGCAAAGGTCGCGTCAACGGAGTTCTGCCAGTAATTCATGAATTCGTCGCGGCGATTGCGGAAATCGAAGAACGCCTGCGAATACTGGTGGGTGAACAAAGGGGCAGCTCCAACGTAGGTGATGCCGTCGTAGCGGACGACCGGGCCTCGGTTCCACGCATCCCAGGCGGAAGGCGGGAGCGCGTGCTCGGGGGCGCCGATGCCAAGCAGGACCATGCCGAGCAGCTCCGAGTAGGTATTCCAGCGATACGGCAGGAATCCGGTCTCGGGACGCCAGCCGAGGCTGAGGGTCGTGCCGCCGTCGAGCGCCCAGGTCCAGTCAACGCGCCGATACAGGGCGTCGACCAGGGTGGTGATCTGGGGGTCGCGAAAATACTCGCGCGCAAACAGGGCTCCCTGGAGGAGGAGCGCCGTGTCGATCGTCGACACCTCCGAGTGCCAGGCCCGGCGGCCGGTGTGGACGTCGACGTAGTGGTAGAACCAGCCATGGACCTGATCGGCGCCGTTGAGCAGGAAGCTGAGGGTCGACGTGACTTCGCGCCGGCCGGCCTCGGGAGGAAGCCAGCCGCGATCGACGGCGATGGTCCAGGCTGCGAGGGCAAATCCGCTCGCTCCGATGCTTGCAGGAGCGGAGCTGGGGAGTCCGTTGGCAGGCGCGCGATCACGGGTCAGCCCGGTGCGCGGATCGGTATGATCGACAAAATAGACCAAGGCGCGGGATTGGATATCATCGAGCAGACGGAGGTCAGCCGGTGTGAGGGAGGGATCGGGGGAGGCGGTCGTCGCGGACTCGGGTGAGGCAGGCGGGAAAGAATCGGAATCGCCGTGCATGCCGAAGGGTATGGCACCAGTCAGGAGGAGCGCGATGCCGGTGACCAGGACGGCCCGGGAGAGGGTTTTGGACTTCTGCGGATGGGGTATGGAGAGGTTGCCGCTCATGTCGTCCTCCTTGACGTTAGTATCGTCGCGGAGATGACCGGTCACGAGGGCGGGAAACGCGGGGTTCGGAGGGGAAAACGCGTAGCTGGGAGCTGCTCTGGGACGCGAATCTGGCTTTCCGAATCGGAAAGGCACCACGTCGTAGCTGAAAAGCGAAGACGGGGCGCACTCGGCGTGAAATTCGGGTTACCGCCCGCGGGAGGAACACAGGTTTCGGATTCCGAACCCTCCTACGCGGGCGGTCGTGCCCGCCCGTCGAGGGCGGAATCGTGATTCCGCACTCCACATCGATCCCCAAGCCAGGCCCGCCCGGAGGTCGGGCCCTACCGGGCGCGAGTCAGGCCTCGCGTCCAAGGGCGGTGTCGGGCCACCGCACTCCACATCAGGAAGCGACGCACTCCAATTTTAGCTTTTAGCGTTTCAGCTTTCAGCTTTTCCCGCCCCATCCCTCCATCCCTGTGAATAATCCTCCCCCTCAGTGCGCGAAGCCCCAGCGCTTCGTGAGCGGGTAGTAGATGAAGAGGGGGCGGCCGACGACGTCCTTGGCGGGGACAAAACCCCAATAGCGACCGTCCAGGCTGTTCGCCGAGTTGTCGCCCATCGCGAAAAACTTGTTCTGCGGCACGGTCATCACCTGCCCCCGGCGCAGGTAGTCCCACCCGTATGTCGTGGCGTCGGAATATCCCGGATACGAATCGATCCGCTTCGCCTCCTTGTCGAAGGCCTCGGCGCCGGTGATGGGCGCTCCATTGCGCCAGAGTACGGGCGCCTTGATCTGGAGCTTGTCGCCGGGCACGCCCACCAGGCGCTTGATGAAGTAATCCTGACGTCCGATCTGCGGGATGTGATCGGTGCGGAACACGAAGCCGGAGCCGACGTGCGGCTCCACGAAGTTGTAGCTCATGCGGTCGACGAAGAGCTGGTCGCCGGTGAGCAGGTCGAAGCGAAGGACCGGGGCGCCCTGGGCCACGGTGCGCCCGGTGTGCAGCAGGTAGGCGCGGCGGGCCTCGTCGGACCCGACGCCCACGGGCACGTAGCTGGCCTCGAGCTGGTGGTTGCGCGCAGCGTCTTCGAACGTCTTCTGGAAGCCGGCCTTGCTTCCAAACAATGTCTGCTCCACGACGTCGTCGAATTCGTTGAAGTCCTCGGGCACGTCGACCTTGGTCTCGGCGCCGTTCACGTAGAACGTGTACTCCTTGAGGGTCGTCGGGAGGATCAGCCACTTGTGTCCCCGCACGAGCGTATACGCCATCAGCCCATTGCCGTAGAACTTGGCGGAGACGTCGCCCGACTGCGGCGCGGACACCTCGTAGCGCATCGCGCCGAAGGCGAGCAGGCGGGCAAGGCGCTCGATCCCGGTGGGATTCTCGTGTTTCACCAGCAGGTTGTCGGCGGTCATCCCGTAGTACGACGGCCACATCGAGTTGGTGGGGATCTTGAAGGGCTGGACGACGTAGGTGCGGAGGCCGAGGATGACGATCGCGGCGACGAGGAAGAACTCGACGTTGTCGATCATCGACGTCTTCGGGTAGATCTTGCCGCCCAGGCGGGAGAGAATGGGCTCGAGGGCGTCGATGGCGAGCTTCAGATCGGCGGCATCGGCTTTGGCGCGGACTTTGGCGCGGAGGGCCTCGGTGCGGCTCTGCAGCTCGCGGCGCTCGGGCTCGTCAATCACGTCGCGCCGGTAGGCCCAGACTTTTTCGGCCATGGAAATCCAGTTCCGGGCCGTATCGCGCATTTTCTTGTTCTGGGAGGAGAAGAGACCGAACACGTGGCAGAGAGGGTTGCGGGAGAAGAAAGAGCGAAAAGCGGAGCGGAGGGAAGGAGCAATTAACAGGGATGGATGGGATGGAATCTCGGAGCTAGGAGTTAGGAGCTAGAATAATCCGAGCGCCGGACGGCTTCATGTTGAGAGTGCGGAGCCTCGGCTCCGCCTTGGGACGCGAACCTCGGTTCGCGCCAGGAGGTTTCGGAATCCGAAAACTCCTACGCGGGCGGTCGTGCCCACCCGTCGAGGGCGGAATCGTGATTCCGCACTCCACAGCAAACCCCAATCCCTTGCGGGCGAGCTCAGGTTTCGAAATCCGAAACCTCCTGGCGCGAGTCTGGCCTCGCGTCCCAAGGGCGGTGCCAGGTCACCGCACTCCACATCGGACAGCAACGCACTCCTATTTCAGCGTTTCAGCTTTTCAGCATTTCAGCGTTTTCCCTTAGGCACTCCACATCGATCAACGCCGCATCTTAACTCCTAACTCCTAAATTCTAGCTCCCAGATTCCAGACTCAGGAACCCTTCCTCAGTTCTGACTCTTCAGCACTTGGATGAAGGCGTCAGGCGGGATGGAGACCTTGCCGATCTGCTTCATCTTCTTTTTGCCCTCCTTCTGCTTCTCCAGGAGCTTGCGCTTGCGGGAAATGTCGCCGCCGTAGCACTTCGCCGTGACGTCCTTGCGCATCTCGCGCACGTTGTCGCGGGCGATGATCTTGCCGCCGATGGCGGCCTGCACGGCGATCTTGAACATCTGCGGCGGGATGATCGCCGCGAGGCGCTCGCAGAGGGTGCGCCCCTGCCCTTCCGCCTTGGACCGGTGCACGATGCTCGCAAAGGCGTCGACCGGGTCGCCGTTGACCATGATGTCCATGCGGACGAGATCCGACTCGCGGTACTCGCCCAGCTCGTAGTCCATCGAGCCATACCCGCGCGTGATGCTCTTCAGGCGGTCGTTGAAATCGACCAGGATCTCGTTGAGCGGAAGCGTGCAGGTGAGCATGACGCGCGTCGCGTCGAGCGTGTCCGTGTGATCGCAGGTGCCGCGCTTCTCCATGATCAGCGACAGGATGTCGCCCAGGAAGGAATTCGGGATGTGGATCGCCGCCTTGATCGTGGGCTCGAGGATCGCGTCGATCGACGACGGGTCGGGCAAATTGATGGGGTTGTCGACGTCGATCACGTTGCCGCCATGCACGCGGACCTTGTAAACGACGCTTGGATACGTGGAGATGATCTCGACGTCGTACTCGCGGCGGATGCGCTCCTGGATGATCTCCATGTGCAGGAGGCCGAGGAACCCGCAGCGGAAGCCGAAACCCAGGGCGACGGAGGTCTCCTGCTGGTAGATGAGGGCGGAGTCGTTGAGCCGAAGCCGGGCGATCGCGTACTTGAGCTTCTCGTAATCGTTGGATTCGAGCGGATACAGGCCGCAGTACACCATCGGATGCACCTCCTTGTAGCCAGGGAGCATCTCGGCGGCGGGCTTGTTGGAGAGGGTGATCGTGTCGCCGATCTTGATGTCGTCGGTGGACTTGATGTTGCTGACAACGTAGCCGACGTCGCCGGGCCCGAGCACCTCGCAGGGCTCCATCTTGGGACGGAAGACGCCGACCTCCTTGACCTCGGACTTCTGGCCCGTGCTCATCAGGAGCATGCCGTCGCCGGCCTTGATCGTGCCGGACATCACGCGCACGTAGGCGATGACGCCGCGGTAGGTATCGTACAGCGAATCAAACACCATGACGCGCGTGGCGGGGTAATCGGCGTCGCGCGGCGGCGGGACGCGGGCGACGACGGCCTCGAGAATGTCCTCGATGCCGATGCCGGACTTGCCGCTGGCGAGGATGGCCTCCTCGGCGGGGATGGTGAGGATGTCCTCGAGCTGGCGCGTGCAGAGCTCCAGGTCGGCGCTCGGAAGGTCGATTTTGTTGATGACGGGGATGACCTTGAGCTTCTGGCCGAACGCCAGGTGGGCGTTTGCAACGGTCTGGGCCTCGACGCCCTGGGCGGCGTCGATGAGGAGCAGGGCGCCCTCGCAGGCGGCCAGGGAACGGGAGACCTCGTAGGAGAAGTCCACATGGCCCGGCGTATCCATCAAATTGAGCTTATACACCTTTCCGTCCTTGGCCGGGTAGGTCATGGACACGGGGTGCATCTTGATCGTAATCCCGCGCTCCTTCTCGAGATCCATCGCGTCGAGGTGCTGGGCGTTCAGCTCGCGGTGGGACACCGTATTGGTGTATTCGAGCAGCCGGTCGGAGAGCGTAGTCTTGCCGTGGTCGACGTGGGCGATGATGCAGAAGTTGCGTGTGAGAGGGATGTCCATTCAGGCGGAGGGCGGAAGTGGGAAGGCAGGAGCTAGAATTTAGGAGCTAGAATCTAGGAGTTGGGAGGACGATTGCCAGAGGTCGGATGTCGGAGGTCGGAGGTAGAGACGGAGACCAGAGGTCGGAGGGACTAGGCGGAGGGCGGATTCCTTCTAGATTTTAGCTCCTAGCTCCTAGATTCCCAGCTTGCGGTTTCAGGCCGTGACGTCGGCGAATTCGGCGAAGCTTTTGGCGGGCCAGGTCTTTTCGATGCGACGGGCGAGGCCTGCGAGGACGCCACCCGGTCCGAGTTCCCAGAATTCGGTGGCACCGGCGGCGGCGGCGGAGCGCATACAGTCTTCCCAGAGCACGGACGAGACGACCTGTTTGACGAGCGCTGCACGCAAGGCGGCGGGGTCGGAGACGGCCTGGCCCGTGGTGTTGGTAAAGACGTTGAACGCGGGGGCGTTGAAGGTGACGCCCTCGAGGAAGCGGGCGAACTCGGCGCGGGCGGGCTCCATGAGGCGGCTGTGGTAGGCGCCGGCGACGTTCAGGGGCATGACCTTCTTCCAGCCCTTGGCCTTCGCGGCGGCGACGGCGGCGTCGATTTTGGCCTTTTCGCCAGAGATGATGATCTGGCCGGGAGCGTTGAAATTGGCGGCCTCGACGTCGAACTCACTGCAGAGTGCAGCGACTTCGGCGCGCTCCTGACCGACAATGGCGGCCATGCCGCCGACACTGCGCTCGCAGGCGACCTGCATGAGCCGGCCTCGTTCGGCGACGACGCGCAAACCGGTGGCAAAATCAAATACGCCGGCAGCCGTGTAGGCGGTGATCTCACCGAGGCTGAGACCGAGGGCGAAGCTCACTTCAGGCAGCTTTCCGGCTTCGCGCAGGGCGGCATGCAGGGCGAGCCCGTGCACAAACAGGGCGGGCTGGCAGACGCGGGTCTGAGTCAGCTCCGAGTCAGGACCCTCGAAGCAAACCTTCGTGAGAGACCAGCCGAGCACCTGATCGGCGCTGTCGAACAGAGCCTTGGCAGCGGGGGACGCGTCGTAGAGAGACTTGCCCATGCCGACCTTTTGAGCGCCTTGGCCTGAGAACAGGAGTGCGAGTGCCATGATGAAACCGACTAGGAAAAGGGCCGGGGAGGGAAAAACCAAGCATGAATTGAGTTTAACAGGGATGGAGGGGATGGAAGGGATGTCGGACTCCTGAGACGATTGAACAGAAGCAACGAAGACCGGGCAGGAGTTAGAATTTAGGAGCTAGTGTAGTGTCCCGCAAATAAGTGCCTTTTTGAACTGAGGCGCCAGGGATGGAGGGATGTCCTTCAAAAGCCCTCCGCTGGAGTTAACCGCGGAGCAGATCGAAGAAGTGGAGCGATGGATACGCGCCGGATCGACGCC
>DAIDAF010000036.1:0-10195 GCA_027310745.1 Opitutaceae bacterium
CGTGTGGACGGTTTCGGACATGGCTCCGCCCCGACACTCCTGAGACCGCGGAGCCTGTCACTCGCGAGTTTTGTCCTGGGGCAGTTCCGCTCCGTCGGTCAGCTCGACGCCGGCCGCTTCGAGCTCGTGGCGCAGGGCGAGGCCGAAGCGGCTTCCGAATTCCTCGAGCCGGAACGTGAACGAGGCGCGCGGCTCGTTTCCAGCCGTGAACACCAGCAGGTCGGCGAGATCGAGGATGTCCTTGTCCAGGAAGTGCTCCTCAAGCACCGCCTGGCTGCCTTCGTCGGCGACCAGGATCGGCCATGCGCGTTGGGCAGTCGAATCCGCCAGGTACAACGTGACCTGGCCACGGAGATTCCCGCGGACAATCCGACCGACGAACCGACCGACTTCGGCGTACATGAAGGCGACGTTTGCCAACCGGGTCTGCCGAAGAAGCGAAGCGCGTTGCTGAAGCAGTTGGTTAATTTTCATGGCAATGGAGCGAACCGGACGTGATGGGCCGATCGACAGGACCTGCCTACGGGAGGCGCGACTCATCCGCACCCCTCCCAATCCTGGCGAACGACGACCGTGGCTGACGGACGCAGGTCGGAAACCCGCATCGCGACAGATGAGTGTGAGTTGACGAGAGCAGGCGGCGGCACCGCCTGTATCCTACCGAGGTGACCTCGACCGACCGACGATTCAGCCGAACCGGGGACACCGAGCGTTACCTATCGAGCCTGACTCCTGGGAAGTCGCTAAACGAACCTGCGAACCTTTCTCGAACGCGAATCAAAATCTCGACTACGTGGCTAACTCGAACGCCGAATACCAAGCTCGCTTTGCCGCGATGCGCAAGGGTCGTTTTCGTTTTTCCCGAAATTTTCCCGGCGCTGCCCGCCCACTCCACCGGACCCCACCGTCCGCATCGTCGAAGTCGGGGAATCGCCTCACCGCAACAAGGGGCTTGGTGGACTGCACATAGCGTGTCCGCTGGGCACGGAGACGCCGCCCGTCCGGAACGAAGCGATTGGGCAGGCTGGTCGACCTGCCTCATTCAAACCGGCCGATCGAAGGTCAAGCCGCGCCCCCTTCGGGGTTCGCCCCGGGAAACCATTCGGTGTGCTGGTCGCCGCTGCGGCCGAAGTAGGTCACGCGCCGGCCGCGCAGGAACGCGTAATAGCCCTGCACGCCGTGCCTCATCGCGCGGACGCTGAAATCGCGGTAGTTCTGGCCCTTCGTCTGACTGTCGAGGATGTTGGCCCTCAGCCCGGCCGAATCGAAGTCGGCGCCGACCTCCGGCAGCCCCTCCAGGTCGATCGGCGTCACGCTGACCTCGCCGGCGGCACTGTAAAACGTCGACCGCCGCTGGATGTAGTCGACGTGGAAATACTCCACTCCGGCGGCGAGCAGGTTTTGGACGACTTCCGGAAAGTGGATGGTGCCGGCCGTCGTGCGTTGGGAGGTTTCGAGGATGACTGTGGTGTCCATACGCAGGGGTTCGACAAACCCCGCGCCGGGGCTGTGACAGAATTTCCTCAGTCTTTTGCGAACGGCGACCGTTCCAGGACGGCCCGCACCCGCGAGGCGATGTCGCTTGAATCGCAGAACGGCGTGTCGCGGTAGAGGGCGGCATGCGCCCGCTCCAGGGCTCCCAGCTCCTCCAGCCGGCCCGGCGCGAGTTCCGCCACGCTCGCCAGCCGTTCGCCGGTGAATTGCCGGCGGCGGGGGTCGAGCCAGCCGCGCTCCATGAAAGCCGAGGCCTTTTTGGAGCAGCGGCAGGGATTGAGCGGGTTTACCAGACCGCACTTCTCATGCATGAACTGGTACAGGTCGCGCCGTGCGCGGACCAGCAGCTGTCGGAAGTTTTCGGCCGACACCTCCATCACGGCTCCGCCCACCGAGCTGTCCACGCCGAACACCTCGCCGAGGATGAAAGCGAGGCGCTGACGGCGATCGAGGCACATGAGCATGGCGGTGATGCACCCCAGCTTCGCCTCCTCCACCAGCAGCCCGTGCCCGACGGGCAGCGCGGACTCGTCGGGCAAGTCGCGGGTGCCGCACTCGTCGAGGGATCGCGCCATGTCGGCGAACGTCATCGACTGCTCCTCCATCTCCGACTTGCGCACGTTGAGCAGGTGATTGACCGCGATACGATAGAGCCAGGTGCTGAACGCGCTGCGCCCCTCGAAGCTGCCCAGGTGGGTGACGACCTTGAGCAGGATTTCCTGGGTGGCGTCCTCGGCGGACTCCCGCCGCCACATCATCCTCAGCGCGAGATTGAACACCCACGGCTGATGCCGCCGGATCAGCGTATCCAGCGCCTCAATACCCCCCGCCCGGGCGGCCTCCACCAGACGCAGGTCTTCCGCAGGATCGGTGAACGGGGTCGTAGGCGCCTGGCTCATACAAAACCCACGATGCGATTAGTCGTCGTTGATGACAATCTTCCCGAAATGCCCACGGGCATTGGAGTATTCAAGCGCCTCTCTGGCGTCGGAAAAGGCAAACGATCGATCAATCACCGGGCGCAAGGCATTCGCGCAGATGGCCCGGTTCATGCGTTCGAAGTTTGCACGGCTGCCAACATAGGTGCGCCGCATGATTATCGGATTCCTGAACGTTTTTACGTCAATCGCACCGGAGTCGAGAGCCGCAACCACGTTGACCATGCCCTCTTCGGCGGTGGCGGCGATGGAACGCGGGAGCGTGCCGAGTCCTCCTGTCTCCAGCACGTGGTCCACACCGCGCCCGTTGGTCATCTCCCGGACAACCGAGCTCCACTCCGGGGTCGCACTGCTATTCACCACGGCACCGGCGCCGAGCTGCGTGAGCCTGGCGACCTTGTCCTCACTCGAGGTTATCGCGATCACCTGCGCACCAAACAACTTGGCGAATTGAAGCCCGAACAACGCCACGCCGCCCGAGCCCACCGTCAAGACAGCCTCTCCCGGAAGAATTGGCCGCGGGCCCACCAGCGCGGACCAGGCGGTCACCGCGGCGCAGGGCAGCGTCGCAGCTTCCTCGAACGTGAGATGCGGCGGCACCTTCACCAAGGCCGACTCTTCCACCGCGATGAGCGGCGCGAGCATCCCGTCCCGGGTGCAGCCAAACTGCTCGGCCGCCAGGCGCATCGCAAACCGCCCCTCGAGCCATTGTGGGAAATAGATGCCCATCACGCGATCGCCCACCGCGAGTTGAGTGACACCAGAGCCCACCTCGACGACTTCTCCCGCGCCGTCCGAGAGGGCGACCACGCCCAGCCGGGCAGGTACGGGATACAGTCCGTTGAGGATTCGGATATCGCGGAAATTTACCGATCGGGCGCGGACCCGCACGAGAACCTGTCCCGGGCCCGGACGTGGCTCCGGCAGGTCTTTCATGACGAGGCCGTCGAGGCCGGTGGTCGCTTGGATGTGAAATGCTTTCATGGAATCTTTGTATTGGTTATACGATGACAACGATCTTGCCGGACGGAACTCGCCACGGGAGCTGGCCGGAGGCACAGGCGCCCAAGCTCCATTGCGAAACGAGCGACGTTCCGTCCGGCTGCGGCGACCTCGCCTTCAAACGGGGACGCAGTTTCAAATGATGAATTGGTAGTCGGTGAGGATCTGCCCGTTGGCATCGAGAACGAGAAATTCGAGGCCGACCGCCTGCACGGCCTCCCCGTCGCGTGGCACCATCTCCCAGGTAAACGTCACCACGTCCCGCAGACGTTGGGCGCCAGGTCTGGCGCGGAAGCGATTGCCGTTGTCGCGGACATTTTTCTCGTGCGACCCGGCGACGCGCTTTTCCAGGTCGGCATAACCCCTCGCCTCGCGATCCTTTATATAATGCGCCCCGTCCGGACGCCACAGCGCGGCGATCGCGTTCCGACGCGCTGCGGGTTCAGTCTCGTTCCAGACGGCGACATAACGCTCCGCCAGGTCTTGCGCAGTGATCATGGGATTTCCTTTGTGTGTGGTTGGACTTTGAAAATTCGAGCGACTGTCGGGTCGCATCTGGCTCATGGCTTCCAACATTAGCTGAAGAGGCGTGCCGCGACTTGACTTGAAATCCGATTTTCTTTGCCGAGACTTGCCAAATGGATGCTCTGTCCGCCGCCTTCCGCAGCGTAAGGATTACCGGAGCAGTTTTCTTCAACGCGGAGTTCTCGGCGCCATGGGGTTCGAAGGCTCCTCACGCAAGAGACATCCAGACGGAGGTCGCGCCTGACACCGAACACATGGTGCCTTTCCATCTGGTCACGGCGGGGCGTCTGAACGCCAGGGTCGCCGGCGCTGAAGCGATCACCGTTTCGGCGGGCGAGATCGTGGTATTCCCTCACGGTGACGCGCACGAACTCTGGAATGGATCGGTCGGGAAACTCATCGACGCCGCGGCCCTGATTCCGAAGATTCTCGCCGGAGAATTTCGGCTCGAGCAGGCGGGCGGCGGCGGGGAACGCACCACTCTGATCTGCGGGTATTTCGGGTGCGAGCGTTACGCCCAACGGCTGTTTCTCGCCGGCCTGCCAGCGATATTCAAGGTGGACATCCGCGGGGACACGGCGGGGGCCTGGATCGGATCGACCCTGCATCACCTCGTAGCGGAAACGGAACTACGCAGACCCGGAGGCGTAGCCCTGATATCGAAGCTTTCCGAGGCGCTGTTTATTCAGACCCTGTGTCGTTACGCGGAAACTCAGCCGGAAGAAAAGTCCGGCTGGCTCGCGGCGGCGCGCGATCCGGTCGCGGGTCGAGCGTTGGCATGCTTTCATAAGAATCCTGAGCGCGACTGGACCTTGTCGACGCTTGCAAAGGAGATTGGGGCCTCGCGCTCGGTGCTGGCCGATCGATTCGTCCGATTGATCGGGCAGCCTCCGCTCGAGTATCTGGCCCAGTGGCGCCTTCAATTTGGGGCCCGCTTGCTGGCAACCACCGACGACACCGTCCTGAGAGTTGCGATGAACGTCGGGTACGATTCGGAGGCCGCGTTCAACCGCGCGTTCAAACGGAAATTCGGAGATCCTCCCGGCCGCTATCGGCGTCGTCTTCGAGTCGCGCCCCCGAGCACCTGCGCCGACCGAGTCACACCTTAATCCCTGCGCTCCTGGCGTGATGCTTCGCAACACCAGCTGCGCTGGCCGGCGGCGTATTCCGACAGGTACCGGCCCACCCCCGCCGGGGCTCCCATGTTCAGGTGTTTCAGATCAGGTCGCGATGCGCAGTGAGGAATCCGACGAGGTCCGGCAGGCGTTGCTGGGCCATAGTGCCGATGTAGTCGTCCACCGACCTCGGCGGTTTCCTGAGCCGTTGGCCTCAGTAGCCCATGTCCAGTTCCTGTGCCTGGCTGGCCAACTCGTCCAGCGCTGCGCGTCTGTCGGCGTCGACGGTCTTCTTGTAGGCCATCAAGTCCGAGTAGAGGACGCGGCGGTGACTCCCCACTTTGCGCGCCTTGAGCGTTCCGGCTTCGATCAGACCCACCACGAAGGGCCGCGAAACGTTGAGGAGGTTGGCCGTCTCCTGGGTCGTCAGTTCCGCATGGATCGGAATCATGGTGACCGCGTTGCCCTTGGCCATTTCCGAGAGCAGCCCCACGAGGAAGCGTACCGCGGCGGGCGGCAGCGAGACCGTCTCCGGCTTCCTGCCCCCCTCCTGGATCTTCACCCGAAGATTGTCCTTGGACAACAAATACGGAGCCAGAAGCCGGCTGGCTTCACGGGCGTTTGCCCGATCCTTTTCGGTCGGGAGAAACGGAGCACGGGGCGTCGCGGCGAGTTTCATGGTGGGCATCGGTGACATTCGAAGTAAAAGCAATAAACGAAACAAACGAAAGCGAATTCAACCCAAATTCCAGCACCTGCCGAAAATGCCGGAGGCTACCTATTTTAAGGCAGTTGGCTTGATCAGCCCTCCTGAAAGCAGCCCAACAGCCGCCCTGGTGAGCCAGGATGGATCGGCCTTCCAGAACAGAGGCTTCCGTGGCGAACCCGTGGGTGTGCAGCCGAAGTGATTAGCGGATCGCGGCGTCCGCAAACATTGAAGCCCACCGCGCGCTCGGCGACGACCTTCCACAGACCGCAGACATCAAGGCTGGGTCCCTTTGGTCATGAGCATGGACATCGCCATTGACCGTTGCAGCCGGACAGAGTCAGGTTGCGCCCATGCGCCTGCACGCTCTCCGCACCTTCGCGTTGTCGCTGCCGCACACGACCTGGGTCAATCAGTGGGGCGGCCTTGTCTTCAAGGTTGCCGACAAGGTTTTCTTCCTGATCGGACTGGATGGGGAGACGATCGATGGCTTGGTGTTCAAATGCTCGCCCGACGAATTCGATGCACTGACGGACATCGACGGCATCGAGCAGGCCCCCTATTTCGCGAAGCGCCACTGGGTCCGCGTCGCCGATCTCGCCGCCCTGCCCTCCTCCGAACTCGAACGCCGCATCCGCCAGAGCTACGACCTGGTCGTGAGCAAGCTGCCGAAGAAGACCCAAGCGACGCTACGGCCGCCAGCCGAATAGCCCGGCTTGCAGCAGTGCGGCGGCCTCCCTAGCCACCGAGACGCCCGAATCATCACTCTCAGGCGACCACAAACATTCAGGTTAGCCCCCCTTTCTGTCGGCATAGGCCCACCGTCATCCCTATGCTGAACCATACTGAGAATCTGGCGGCGGCGCGGAGACGGGGCCGTGCGCAGGGGAGACCGCGCCCCCATTCCTACGCCCCCTGCCTGTCGCGGACGTCAAACTTCTCGCAGTGCGCGATCCACTTCGTTGATCGTGACTTTCAGGACCGCGATCATGGGAATCATCGCCTCGGGTCTCGGACGCAGGTTCTTCGGAGCTGCGGTCGAGGCCTCAACCATCTCGGCGAACAAAAACTGCAGCAACGCCGGCTGTCGGCATCCCGAGGTCACGTTGTCCATCGTCTCCTCCGGCCCCCCTGCCACCCACGACGGCACACGCTCCAACTCGCGCTCCAACTCGGCCACCATTGTCTCGTAATCGAGTTTCGGCGCTCGTGTGCGTGGCGGCACCAATGTGAACCAACCGTGGATGAGAAAGCTTATGAGGAAACTGTACTCGTTCTCAGAGAGGAGACCCTCGGTCAACGATCCAACATCCTCCAGCAGGGTTGCCCCGCTCGCGAGCAATTCATCCATCGCCGCCGCCGCCGTCTCGAAGCCGGTCAGGGCGGCGCGCATCCGGTTCTTGACTTCCTCTTCGCTCAGCGGCCCTGGCGGCAGTGGATGTAGCGCAGCCCGCGCCGTCACCCGATTTGGTTCGAAATCTTCCGGGAAGTCATCGTCGTCGGCCTGAACCTCCGGCGGCCGCGCGCGACGCGGAGGCGGCGGAAAATCGATCTCGGCGAGGCCCAGATTGCGGAGCAGCCCATTGATGTCGTCGCTCCGCCCGGTCCGAAGGTTCGCCTCGTCAATTCGCTGCACCATCGGCTTGAGCAGACTGATGAGCTTCGTTCGCAGAGCCGGGATTGCCGCCGCCTGGCGGGGTGTTTTCCCTTCAAGCGCAGGCACGGGATGATCGGCATAGTCGCGCAGATAGTCGCGCATGAAATGAGCCTCGATGTCCGCCTTCGAACCCTGCGGCGTCGGCACCTGCACCCGCGACGTGGAGAACTCCACCTGCATCGGTCTTTCGACCAGGCGCGGCGGAACCGACGCTCGATCCGACTGCGGCATGTCCATCATCAGGCGGGCCCCTACGTCGTCGAGCCGTTCCCGATCGAAACGCATGCGTTTGCCTAGCCTCTTTTCGAAACGACTGCGCAGTTCAGCCAGCCGCGCCGCACCCGTCGCTTCGAGTTTCCAAAAAGCCTGACCCAGCAGAATGCGTCCGAGCAGCTTGCGTCCCGCCATGGTCGGGGACTTGTCGTCGAACCAATCCCTCGCCTCGGCAAACCCCTCGTCGCGCTCGTTTTTTGTCGGTTCGTCGCGATCGATCTCGGGCTCGGCGTCGAGCGCGGCGCGACATTCGGCAAACGACGCTTGCGGCGCGTAAAGGGCGAGTCCGAATTGCGCATCCACGCTGGCCAGCATAAGCCGATGGCGTTCTGTCGCAGTAGCAGTGAATGCAGCGTTTACGCGGACGAAATGCTCGGCCAGCCAAAGGCGCATCGCGGCAATCTCCGTCGGGCCACCCAGGTGCCTGACGGTTTCGGCGACCACCTCCGGCGCCTCGAAGTCACCGAAATCCGGCATGATAATCGCGGTGCCGCTGAGCCGCCAGAAGTGAGGCAGCGGATAGGCCCAGCCCAGCAGAGTGGCGAATCGCGACGTCCGAGAGGCGAGGCTTCGATCGACGATGATCATTGGCGGTGCCTCCGGCGCCAGCAGGTCGACGGCCTCCAAGCGTTGCTCGTCGAGGACGCGATGCACTTCGAGCAGGACCACTCGAACCTGCATCTTCGCCTGAATCAAAACGCGCTCGTCGTTGTTGAGGCCTGGAAACTTGGCCTGGGCCCAACGTTGCGCGCAGGTAAGGCCGCGTTCGTCCCGCCGCATAAAAAGATGCCAGGTTACGAATGCATGCGTGTCATGCCCGGAATCCGCCCGGATCGCGTCTGCCAGTCCGCGTTTGAGTCGGCCGGGATCGGCGGCGTCCTCATACATCCAATCCAACGCCATGCGGTCGAGTACGTCTTCGATCGTGAGCAATGCCGTGTAGTTCTCCAGCGCGAATGGATTGTGGGGACACGAGGCCGGGCAGGCATAACGGCCAATGCGATTCTCGCCACATTCGCCGCGAGAGATTTCCCGGCCAAGTGCCGGACACAGTCGACGTTTGTTCGCTTTGCTCATGTTGAAGATAATGGGGCTGGGGGCCCATGACGTATTCCGCCTTCCGTTTACCGCTGCTTGTTGAGAATTGCGGCACCGGCCTTATCGAGGGAGGGACGCCATTCGCTTGGAGACTCCGCGATTCCCAAGGAGGGAGTCGATCATAGAAACTAATCTCGGAATGCCTGCAGGACGAATTTCCCGCCAAGCGCGATCTGGAGGCCCGCTGAGGATCACACCTTAATGTTTGCGATCTGTGCGTGATGCTTCGCGGCCTCGCTGCGCTGGCCGGCGGCGTATTCCGACAGGTACCGGCTCACACCCGCCGGGGCTCCCATGTTCAGATGCTTCGCGAGCCAGCCGTTCTTGACGTGCCCGAGCGAACGAAGCTGTGCCGCCAGCGCCACCTTCCACGCCGCCGATTTCCTGTCCCGCTTTACATCCTCCGGCCCGCGCTTCAGCCGCTTCAGGCCTTGTTCCAGCAGCGCGAGCCACATCAGGTCGCGCGCCTCCCGCGATTCGGCCTCGCCTCCGGCCTCCCCGTCGAGCCTGTCCTTGTGTTCCTTCACCAGGGCCCGCTTCCACGCCTCGCTTCCCATCGCCCAGCCCTGGCAGGCGTGGTCGAACTCCAGGCGCTTCTTCTCCTCCTCATCCGCAGCCACGAACGCCAGGTAGGCGCGGTAGCACTCCCGTCCCCGCTTCGTGTCCGCCAGCTCCCCGGCATGCCTCAGAAACACCGACACCTCCAGGCAGCCGCTGCGCAGCTTTGGATCCAGTAACCCAGCAAAACTGCTGTCGCGGTAGTCCTCCAGGCGCTCCACGCCCACCAGCCCCGCCTCCACCGGATTGAGATGAATGTAGTGCGCCACGGCCGCCAGCGCCGCCTCGTTTTCCAGCACCTTCGCATGATAACGCCCCTGGAACACGTGCCCGCTCTCGGAGCGAAAGCGATTGAAACGATTCGCGAACGTCGCCTGCAGCCACTGCATCCCCTCCACCAGATTTCCCCGAGGGGTCTCCAGTGCCAGGTGATAGTGGTTTCCCATCAGGACGTACGCGTGCAGCACCCAGCGCGACCGCTTGCACGCCTCCTCCAGACACACAAGGAACGCCTTCCGCGCCCCGGCGTCACGAAACACATGATCCCGGTAGTTCCCCCGGCTGTACACGTGGTACAAGGCCCCGGGGTATTCGATTCTCAGTTTCCTCGCCATCGCCCCTCCCTTTTGCCCCACCCGCGGACCGCCGTCGACCACAAACATAAAGGTTTGACCCCTTAGGATCGCCCCTCCACTGGTGTCCAAAACAGGGGTTAAAAGGCGGTTTTTGAGGTTGGTTTCGCTCTGAGTGAAGTTGGAGGACGGAAACAAGGTTGGTCGGTTGGGCTGCTATCCAAAACAGAACTCACGTTGCGGTTCGGGCGGTCGTT
>DAIDAF010000001.1:0-158817 GCA_027310745.1 Opitutaceae bacterium
CAGGTGTGATCCGACGCCCACGCCGGTCTCGCTTTTCGCCCGTCTCAACCACCTCCATCGCCGCCGTCGTATTGGTTACCATCACGACAGCATACCGAAAGATTCATCGCCTGCCTACGAGGCACTCCAAGCGACGCTTACCCATGATCCGTCTTTTTGCTGAAGTTTTCGGACACTACCTCCTGCTGACTCCAGAAAAAAAATAGGTGGCACCGGTATTACCCGGTGCCACCTCCCTAGGAACAATCAAACAACCTCGGCCATCCCCCGACGGCCGAGGAAGAGGTTATCAGGTTAGAACGAGAGCGTCGTGCTCAGATCAACGATCTGGCCTTCGGCAATACGCTCCTGAGCGTAGCTGCCATCGGGTTCGGCCGTGACGGGCACGAGGTGAGGCTTCTCACCCAGATTCCTGAAGTTGAGTTGAATCTTCCAGTTGATGGAAGAGGTGAGTTTCCGCTCATAGCCAACCCAGAGATCGACGTGGGTTTCCGCGACACCATACAGAGGGTGATTGGTGTCGTTGATCCACGCACTCTGACCGAAGATCGTCGACTGCTTGATGCCATAGCCGATGATCGGAGCGTCCTGCCAGCGCACGGCGGCGCCAACGTTGAAGCCCTTGAGCGTGCCGCGATCGAAATGGTAGTTCGAAGCGCCACGGAAGTTCCACTGGCTGAGCTCGGGCTGCTGGGTGCCCGTGAGGGCGACCTGCGTCAGATAGGGAGCCCACAGTCCGGTCAGGAACTGCTGCTTCATCGCGCCGGCCGGATTGAGGTAACCCCATTCCGCAGTCATGCCGACGGGCGTCTGCAGCCAGACATTGGCCATCTGGTTCAGGTAGTCGGAGGCGTCCGCACCGAGCGAAGTCTGCCAGGCCTTCATCTTCGAGGCATTGAAGGTCAGATCCCAGTTCGGAACCGGACGGAAGGTGCCTTCGATTTCATAGCCTTTCGACTCCAGATTCTGGTCGATGGTGGGCGACACGCCGTGAATGGTGTGGGTGTTGTTGATATTCCAGGGCAAGGGCTCTTGTCCGTTGCTCAGAATATGAGCCCAATCGCCACTCTGGATAGCCGCCACGTTGACGCCCATACCATACTGGTCCCAGTAGGACTGGGGGAAGAGCTTCGGGAAGTACTGCTGAATCGCAGCGCCAACCTGATCAGCGACCTGCGGGTTCTGGGCACCCCAATTCCAAATCCACGAGTTGTTGTTCCAATCCGACCAGGGATTGGCCGGCTGATGGGCTCCGAGTTCGCCGAGAGCACCCATGGTCAGCGTCCAGCTGGGAAGTGAGTCGATGAGCCAACCGGCAGCGCCCAGCGGCTGGCCGTAGGAGGCGGCCGCGTTGTTATCCAGCGTCTTGAACATGGTCACCTTGAGGGTGGCACGACCATTGAGCGTATCGACACGGACCGTATAGTCGTCGGTCTTGCCGTTTTCGCTCGGGAGCGCGCTACCGTCGATGCTGTAACGCACCTGCGGCGTCTCATTGTTGCCGTGGAAGTAATACAGGCTCACGTCGGTATCGCCGGGCAGATGAGCTCGGATCGACTTGGGCAAGTGCAGGGCAACGCCGTAGCTGGTCGAATTGGTCGTGATCTTCGCACCGGGGTCGGTGAGATTGTAGTTCATGTCGACCAGGTTGTTCCCCGGAAGCATGGGCGCCTGATTGCCGCGCTGCAGGACGGAATCCCGGCGGAAGCCGAATTCCGGGATCACCGTGTTGTCCAGGAGGTAGCCCTGATACATCACCGCAAGCGAGGAAATCTTCTGGTCCGACAGGGCTCCCGACGTGTAGAGTTTGTCGATATTGTTCGTCGAATTCAGGACGTTGGCATATGTCGGAGTGTAACCCATGTAGTTCGCCGGATTATTCAGCTGGGTCGTATTGACCGTCGCTCCCGTCGAATCCGTATAGGTCCAAGTAGCATTCGGGTTTACCGACGGCTGGTTCCAGGTGCCATTCCACATGGAGACATTACCGGAGGTCGGCACCACATGCGTGGACAGATTGCTCAGGTTGAGCCCTGCAGCCGTCGAACGATTAACCAGTGAGGGCCCGAGCAGCGCGACCCAGCTGATTCCGTTGTTGGCCAACGAGGTGCCCGCGCCAACCGCCTGACCGAAGGACGGATCCGTGGCATAGGTGGCCCAATCGCGCTGATCCTGCTTCATATCATAGCTGCCGCCGAGCAGTGTCAGCTCATGGTGTCCGAGGATCTTGGCCAGCTCCTTGTTCTGAAGCACCTCACTAAAATCGAGTTTGCCATAGGCCGTGACCTGGTAGTTGTCGTGGATGTATGACGTCGAATTTCCGCCGCCGCCGGTATCGTTGGCAATGAAGGGCATCCCCTCATAGGGATTGGTCGACGACCCGGAGATCCAGTTCGGGTATGTGAGGGAGTACTGATCGAGGTTCACCGAGATATAGGGGCTCATATTGCTGAGCAGCAACCCCTCCTGACCACGGTGATAGGCCTGATGGTCGGCGGTCGCCTGAATGGCGATGTGACCGTTAAACAGGCTTTCTTCGACGGTCGCATTGAAGGCATTCCAGCCCTGCCATTCCCGCTTGTTGGGACCGTCGATCAACTTGTTATAGAAATCGAAGATCGAGGGATCGGAGAGCGTCTTGTCCAGATAGGTCACGGTGCCCGCGTTCGCGCCCGGATAGAGATTCGGGTTGGTCGCGTTCACGTTCTGTGCGTACATGGAGAAGCCATTCGTATAGAGGTGGTAGACATTGCTGACCCCACCCGCCATACCGCCGATCGCCGAACCGCCGATGATCGACGTCGCATTGGCCATATTGCCGCCCGCATGACCCTGGATTGCCTGAAGCAACTGGCCATTTCCGGCATTATAATAATAGGTCGGGCCACCCCAGGCATAGTGGATGTCGCCGTTGTTCACCCACGGACCGGCATTCGCGGCGTAATAGTTGCCACCCACACCCGTCTGGTTCTTCGCATCGAAGGTCCAGGGATTGTAGCCGGCCTTGTTGACCGAACCGCTGAAATATCCGCTGATATAATCGAGGGGTGGCAGTTCACGCGGATTGTTGGAGAGTCCCGTGCCCGCCTCGTAATTGAGCTCGATCTTCATATGGCTCGTCCGCGTCGAGAGAGCCTTGGGATCGAAGCGCACCGCGGCGTACAGACGCTTGGTGTGATTGAACGCGGGATCCTGCTGGTAATGGGTGTCGTCGTTGACGAGATCCAGACGCAGGCCCAGTTCCTTCGGGATGAGGACCTTATTGTAGTCCAGGCTTTCCCGGGTGGAACCGAAGCTGCCCACCTGGGCCTGGAATGAACCCTCGTCCTTGAAGAGCGCTTCATTGGTCGAGACGTTCGCGATGCCGGAAGGGCTGCCGACACCGAACAGGAAGGAGTTCGGACCACGCGAGATGTCGACGCGGCTGATGTTGTAGCTGTCCCACGGAATCTCGCTGATGAAGTAGTTCCGGGTGTTGTCCATCGCGGTCAGACCGCGGGCGCGATCCGCGCCGCCCGGGTTGGCCAGACGGGCCGACTCTCCGGCCTGCGCCACGCCGAATCCGCGCGCCGCGATGCCCGAGTAGGTGCCGTTCAGGCCCGCCACGTCGGTGCCGGTCGTGTAGGCGAAGAGGTCCTGGGCGTTCGTGATATTCAGGTCCGAGAGAAACTTCTTCGTGATGACCGAGATCGAGGACGGCGTATCAATGAGCTTCGTCTTCACGCGAGCGCCGCCGAGTGTATCCACGGCCTCATAACCTTCGTTGACTGCGGTCACGGTGAAGGGATCGAGGGTGATCGTCTGATCATCCGAAGCCGAGCTCAGCGAATCATCTGTCTTGGAGTCCTTGGGGGTAACGGACTGGCTCCATCCAAGGGATGAGCCGACTGCCAGCGCAAATAGCGACGCGAGCAGGTATCTCTGTGTCTTGTGTATATCCATTGTGGGTTAGGTCGATAGTTCGATTTGGTTGGGGGACGGCAGAGGACATCAGGTGGGAAGCCTGAGGTTCTCGGAAAGGATATCGGCCCGCTGCAGGTCGGCCCTTATTCAGGGGGGCTCGGGCGGGGAGACGGGGAAAAGGGGTTGATGTAACGATAAATCTCTGTTGCGATTTGGACAGATACTCTTCACCTCTCTCCAGACAAGCCCCTGCTGGATTGAATCGATCTCATCCTTTCGGATGATCGCTAAACCACGCAAAAATACAGTCTTCCCTTCCTGCGCAGACCGCCGGTTCATCGGCCCTGAGTCACATCCACATAATCGATAAGCTATTGATTATTAATTATTACAGATCACACCGCGAGCAAGTGAAGACTTGCATTTCAAGAAAGCGCGACTGCCTCACCCCTGCGCGGGCACACTGCTTGTTCCTCGTCCTGCGCGGGTTGGAGTCCAGCCCGCCAAGCAGTCTTGCTTTAGCCTGAGTCCTGGGCTCTTCCTTCTCGAACACGCCACCCCTCGGCCGCCCCAGGCCATTCAATTTCCGCAACCGCATGCGCTGGTATAATTTAAATCAAAATCATGGGCGCTGGAGGCGCATCACGATTTCTACGGTCGTCGGAATCCTGCTTGCCGGCATTGCCCAGCCGATCCGTGCCGGCCAGCAGACCGAGATCGCCTCCACGCCAGCCATCGCGTCGCTTGGCGCACTCGGCACGACGACAGTCTGGGACTTGCATCATGAGCGAAGCGTGTCGGTGGAGGGCACGGTGACCTTCGTCTCGCACCGTCGCGGCCTCCTGGTTCTCCAGGATGGCGATCACGCCGTCGCATTCATGTGCCATGCGGACTTGTCGGGACTGCAGCCAGGACAACGCGTGAAGCTGGTGTCGCCCTCGGTTTACCCGGACATCCCTGGCATGCAGGACTTCCCCTTCGAAGGCGCTCGCACCGAGTTTTCCCCCTCGATGCGGCAAAGGCCCACGGGCCAGATCAACTATGTCGAACGACTCCAAGGTTACCTCACGCCCCCTGAGTCCGGTTCGTATCAGTTCTGGCTGAGCAGCGACGACGCGTCCGAATTGTGGCTGAGTCCGGACGACTCGCGGGAGGGTGCGAAGCGGATCGCCAGCGTCCCCTCCTGGACAGACCCCGGTGACTGGTCACGCTTCCGCTCGCAGCATTCCGACCCCATCACGCTTCAAAAGGGACGGCGCTATTACATCGAAGCGCTGCATGACCAGTCCGGCGGCACCGACTTCCTCGATGTCGCGTGGGAGAGTCGATCGATCGCACGCACCCGCATCGATTCGGAGTACCTGACGCCGTATTCGGGCCGCGTCCCTTCCGACCTCGTCGCGACGAAGCCACCGGCTCATGGCGTCCTGCTACAGCGCTGGAGACAGTCGGTCACCTCAAGCCTGGCGGCGCTCCAACCCACAAGCCAGCACTGGTCCCGCTTTGTGGTGGAGTTTCCTACGATCGTCGTCGTGGGCAGCGGGACAATTCCGCGGCCACTGCAAATCCGGGCCGGCAGGCCGATGCGGCCACAAGACAACTTCAGATGGTCCGAGGTGAAGGCTGAAGTCAAAACCATCACTGCCTCAAAGGGCGGCCTTGATATTCAACTGGTGGACGGAGACGGCTCCCTTCTCGCCCACGTACAACAGTGGCGCGGGAAAAATCCGGTCGGGTACAACGGGTTCGTCCTGCGGCTGCAGGGAATCTGCGAAACGGCCTTCGATCCGGAAGGCGACACCGTTCCCGGAACACTCCTGATTCCCACGCTCGATCACCTCACGATCGAAGCCCCCTCGCACAGCTGGGACCTCCTTCCTCCCACGGCAATCAGCGTCCTTCCATCGCTCACCTCCGTCGACGACCAGGGAGTGCCCATCCGCATCCAGGGGAAGGTCGTCGCCCATCCCTCGCCCCGGACCTTGGTCCTGCAGGACGAGGGAAGCTTCCACGCGTATTACTCGTCGGACGGAAGTCACTGGAAGCCATTTGGCGGAGAGATCGACGTCCCAATGCAGGACTCTGTGGTCGTCGGCATGGCTGTGTCGTCCTTTGGCCCCGAACCGACCATCGCACGTTTCGACCACATCAGCGGACTCCGCCGGCCGTACGTCGGCACCTCGGTTGGGAGCACGCACAATTCGGGACAATTCCAACTGAAGAACGGTGGGCTGGAAATCAGCGGCACGGGCTACGACATCTGGGACTCCGACGACAATTTCTATTTCGTATCCAACTCGACCCGCGGAAACTGCGAACTGATCGCGCGCCTGGAGCCGCCGACAATGCACCAACGCTGGGCCAAAGCCGGCTTGATGATTCGGGCCTCACTCTCGCCGGGCGCTCCCTTTGTCGACCTCCTCAACGTGGGAGGCAACCAGCTGAGCATCCAGTGGCGGAAGAACAGTCCGTATTGCACCACCGAGGCCCATTACATCCCGGGGAGCCGAGACGCCCAGTGGCTGAAGTTGGCGCGCAAATACAGCACGATCACCGTGCACACCCTGCAGGACACCTCGGTGCATGAGGGCGACATGCTGCACGTGTTCGGATTCTTGCGCCGCACGCCGTCCGGGCTCGAGATAAGCCACGCCTTCATTCGAACTCCGTCCAAGCCCGCTCCCGACGGAAATTACACCCTCGATCGTCCGCTTCTGGACATTCGCTCGGTCCTCCCCAATTCGAGGACCGCCCCGCCCAACCACTACCTCGTGAGGGGCGTCATCACGTGCAATCAGATGATCAACTGGACCAACTATTTCTCGGTTCAGGACCAAACTGCGGGAGCGTTCATCGAGTTGAACAATGAGTCCGATCAGAAGCTGCTCAAACCCGGAACCTACGTCGAGGTGTACTGCGATCCCATCGTCTCGGGAAATTACACCCGCCCAATCGCCACGAAGGTCGTCCCGCTCGGCAGGGGCATCATGCCACGCCCCGTCCACTATCCCGAGGAACTCTCCGAGCCCGAACGGGGCCAGGGAGAATGGATCGACGTCCGCGGGATCGTCTATGCCGCAGGCCAGGGTGATACGGCCGTCCTTCGCACCTCGGGCAGCTACGTGACCATCCATGCCACTGGCATGAACCACGAAAGGTGGGAGCAACTCATCGATCACACCGTCCACGTGCAGGGCGTGGCCTCGTATCAGCAAATCTCGAACATGACGCTGCTGGTGCCGGGCCCCGACTTCATCGAGCAAGTCAGGGATGAATCGTTCTCCGGGTCGCCTCCCCGGACGGCCATATCGCAACTCTCGAACACGGGCGACCTCAACGACCCGTCCCATCGAATCAGGATTGAGGGGACGGTCACCTTCACACACGACCGGCTTTCGATCATCGAAGACGGAACCGGCTCCGTTCGGGTTCTCACCTCCGGTCGACCCGGACAACTCGTGAGCGGGGACCGAGTCGATGCCATAGGATTTCCCTCCGTCGATTCGACGGGAGTCCCAAACCTGCTGTACGCGACACTCAAGAGGATCGGTACCGGCGGACGTCCCGCACCCGTTCAGGCCGATGCGGCAGCCGCGTTGAACGGATCGATCGGCCTGCGCCTGGTCACGCTCGAGGCCGACGTGATCAGCGGCGGCAAGGTTGAGAACGGAATGACCTTCGAGATGGAAAGCCAACACCAGCGGTTCTACGTTTGGTGTCCGTCGCAAACCAAAGCCCTGCAGAACCTGAGCAATGGGAGCCGGGTGAGATTGACCGGAATCGTATTTCGCGAACCCGGCAGCACAGACCTCGTGCCCGCGTTTTTCAACGTTCGAGACCATGCGAGTCTGTTCGTGGTGAATTCGCCGGCGGACATCGTCTTTATCCATGGACCGCCCTGGCTCGTATTGCGCCACGCGCTCTACGGCCTCGGAATCCTCATCGGGATCCTCGTGGTCGTCCTGGCGTGGGCACGCATATTGCAGCGCCGCGTGCGTCAACGCACCCAGCAGCTCAACGAGGCGATGAGCAAGCTGCAGCAGGAAACGAAACTCTCGGCGACCCTGTCGGAACGCCAGCGCCTGGCCGGAGAAATCCACGACAGCCTGGAACAGGGAATGACCGGACTGATGCTGCAACTCGACGGAGCCCTGCAGAGCCCCGTTTGTCCGCAGGATGTTCGCGACACGATCAAGGTGGCCAAGAACATGGTTGCGTTCAGCCACGCCGAGATCCGGCACGCGATCTGGGACCTGAATTCTCCGGCCTTGGCAGGCACGGACCTGGGCACGGCGCTGAAACGGCTCGCCGATTGGATCAATCCGAACCGGATCGGCATGGAGGTGAAGGTCGTCGGCACCCCCGTCAAACTGCCGCCCGAAACGGACCACCACGTGCTGCGCATCGTTCAGGAGGCGGTCACCAATGCCCTCAAACACGCGAAGGCAACCACGATAACGATCGTCCTCAACTACAGGGGCGAGGGAGTCGAAATCACGATCACCGACAATGGCTGCGGATTCTCACCGAAGACGCTGCTCGTCGACGAAGGGCATTTCGGGCTCCGGAGCCTGCGCCGCCGGGCAAAGAAGATCGATGCGCGCCTGACGATAGAAAGCACGCCAGGCCATGGCACGGTCGTCGCGATCTCCCTGCCTGTCGAACGCCAGAACCCGGTCTGAACAAAATGTCGACGCTACCTCCAGTGCTCCCCTCCCATTACGAGCTCGCGCATCGGAGCATTACGATCCTGCCGGACTCAAACCAGAATCCACGTGCATCAACATCCCCCTACCGTTAACCTACAACACTGACCCCTCATGAGCAAGATACGCATCCTTTTGGTCGACGACCACGTCCTGGTGAGAATGGGAATTCTCACGGTGACCCGCCTCCAGCCAGACATGGAGGTCGTGGCCGAGGTCGAGGACGGCGAGGAGGCGATGGACGCGTTCCATAAGTTCAAGCCGGACGTGGTGATCCTCGACCTGCGCATGCCCAAGATCGACGGGCTCGAATTGGTCGGCAAGATCCGGAATGAGTCGCGCGATGCCAAGATTCTCATCTTGAGCAACTATGCATCCGGTTCGGACGTCAGCCGTGCGATCCAGGCGGGCGCGGACGGCTACGTGCAGAAAGGCATGCCCCTCGAACAATTCCTGACAGCGGTCCGAACGGTCTATGCGGGCGAACGGTTCGTGCCGCCCGAGATCGCGGTGCGCCTCACCTCGATGGTGCAGTCCCGTCTTTCCGAACGGGAGATCGAGGTCCTCCGACTCGTGGCTAAGGGACTGCGAAACAAGGAGATCGCGGACAGTCTCCGAATCACTGAGGCCACGGTCAAAACCCACGTGGCCAGTATCCTAAACAAACTCCGGGCGAGCGACCGCACCGCCGCAGTGACCTTGGCGGTGAAGGGAAAGCTGCTCCACCTGGATTAGCGTCGGCTCGGCTTTCGCGGTCCGGCACAGCCGTGCTCCCGAGCCGGCGTCGCTGGAGGATACCGGGGAATTATTTGACGGCCACGGGCGCTATCGAAGAGGCATCCCGGTCGAGGTCCAGTACGACGATTGTGTCGATGGAGTCCCAATGCGACGGATCCACGCGAAGTTCGATGCCCTCTGGCGTCTGGGTCCAGACTATCGGCGAACCGTCCAGGAGCGATCCCTGTTCGATCCTGGCCGGAATCGGGGGAAGGTTTATCGCGCCATCGGAGGCCGCAAGCAGGTGCACGAAGATTTTCCGCCCGGTATAAGTCGTCACACCATAGGCACCGGGCAGATAGGGCCCTCCGCGGGTGCCGTAGATGCTTGCCCCGTTGCGCTTGAGCCACCCGCCAAGTTCCCGCAGCCGGTCGGCCTGGGCCGGATCTATCTCACCGTCGGGCCGCGGACCGACATTGAGCAGAAAATTGCCATCCCGTCCCGCGGTCTGGACAAACATTCGGACGAGATGGTGCAGCGACTTGATCGGCGCACCCGGCATCCAGCCCCACGGACCATTGACGATCGTCGTGCACAGTTCCCATGGATGGGAGGCATCGAAGTCGCCCAGGGCGCCATCGCCTTCGCGTGAGTGAAAATCCTCCGGCATGTCGGACCGGCCATTGATCACGACGTCGGGCTGGAGGCGCCGAAGCATCGTATACATTTTCCGACTACCCCAGTGGAATCCGCCCTCGTAATGCTGGCCGTACTTCCGCTTCACCCATTGCGGTCCCTTCCAGTCGCCGCCAAAGCTCAGCCAATCGGCCTCGCCTCCGTCGAACCACAGGATGTCGATGTGCCCGTAGTTCGTTAACAATTCGCGAAGCTGGCGGTGGTACTGTGCACGCATCGCTTCGGCGCTCGCCCGATAGATTCCGGGGGCGATATAGCCCGGGAATCTCCAATCCAGGGGCGAGTAGTACAGCCCTACCCGGAGGTTGGCCTTCCGCATCGCGGCGACGTAGGCGGCAACGAAATCCCTGTGGGCCGCGGTGCTCACGCTCGTGAACGGATTGCCCGGATCGGAAAACAACGCAAAGCCGTCGTGGTGCCGGCTCGTAAGCACGACGTAGCGGGCGCCGGCCGCCTTGAACAGGCGCGCCCACGCGTTGGCGTCGAAATGCTTCGGATCAAAGCGATCGGCCAGCTTTGCATAGGTCTCGACCGGGATCTGTTCATTCCACTGGGCCCACTCCCCCCGCCCCAGTATCGAGTACAACCCCCAGTGGACAAAAATGCCGAAGCGGTCCTTGCGCCACCAGCTGATGCGGGCCTCGCGGGCCGCGGTTTGATCCGAGCGTGCCTCCGACCGCCCCGCGGGCGTCGCTGCCATGGCGTTGGCGACGATCATCGCGGTGATTAGCACGACGAGGCATTTTCTTGCGGCGGCCAGCACGCTTGAAGACAGGGAACACGGGCGCTGGATCGGGGTTGGCATCGAAGACTAGGCTCTCACTCTCGGGACCGTCTGCGCAATCGCCCGATCGGATGATCCTCCCCCGGTCGATCGGAGGATCATGCAGGCACGAGCCAGCGGCCCGCCTGCCGCGAGTTTGGCTACATCCACCTAAAGATCACCGTTGGTTTTGGTCCACAGACCAGAGAAGAGGGAGGCAGGCGATTACGGGAAAGTCATGTATCCAAACTTTTCACCGCCGAGGTGAGTTCATATTCCGACCTTCGCTTTGATGTCAGGCTCTGTGGTCTCCGTGTCTCTGTGGTTCAATTGCGGCATTTACAATCAACGCCATCCCCTCGCGAGGATGGCGTTGAGTGGCTTCACCGGCGGAAGGTAGACAAATTCCACCGGGTTCGGCGGACCAAACCCCAGATCCAGCCCGCCGAAACTGCGGCCCCCCTAGGAGCTCGCTCCGCCCATCCAGGTGAAAGCCGCCCAGCCCGACAACCTCCCGAACGGCTGATCTTGTCTCATCCTTTCGGATACCCCCTTGGCCACGCAGCAGCGCGGAAGCCGCACAATTGCAGCCACCAAACGGATGCATGGGGAGGCGCCCGACCAGGCGCCTGCCCGCCGGGAGGGGGGGCGGGCGCCTGATGAGCCGCAACCGCGATCAGCGCAGGTCGAAGCGGTCGAGATTCATGACCTTGTCCCAGGCATCCACGAAATCGCGGACGAACTTATCGCCGGCGTCGGTGCACGCATACACTTCCGCGAGGGCGCGAAGCTGGGAGTTCGAGCCGAAGACGAGATCCACGCGGGTGCCCGTCCAGCGGACCTTGCCGGTTCTGCGGTCGCGTCCCTCGAAGACCTCGGCTTCGGGCGAGACCGGCGTCCACTCGGTGCGCATGTCGAGCAGGTTCACGAAGAAGTCGTTGGTCAGCGCCTCGGGACGCTTTGTGAAGACGCCATGCTTCGTGCCGCCGGTGTTAGTCTTGAGCATCCGCATGCCACCGACGAGGACAGTCATTTCGGGCGCGGTCAGCGTGAGAAGCTGGGCCTTGTCGACCAGCAGTGCCTCGGCCGGCAACGCGTAGTGGCCCTTCTGATAATTGCGGAAACCATCGGCGATGGGCTCGAGCACCGAAAACGACTCCACGTCGGTCTGCTCGGCGAGCGCATCGGTGCGGCCGGGCGTGAAGGGCACCGTGACCTTGTGACCCGCGTTCTTCGCGGCCTGCTCGATGCCAACACATCCACCGAGGACGATCAGATCCGCGAGCGACACCTTCTTCCCGCCCTTTGCAGAGCGGTTGAAGGCCTCCTGGATCTCGCCAAGCACCTTCAGCACCTTCGCCAGCTTCTTCGGCTCGTTGACGGCCCAGTTCTTCTGCGGGGCGAGGCGAATCCGCGCGCCGTTCGCGCCACCGCGCTTGTCGGAGCCGCGGAAGGTGGACGCGGAGGCCCAGGCTGTCGTCACCAACTGGGAGACGGTGAGGCCCGACTTGAGAATCCTGGCCTTGAGAAGGGCGATTTCCTTCGGACCGATCAGCTTGCCCGTGCGCGCGGGAAGCGGGTCCTGCCAGACCAGCTCCTCCTTCGGCACCTCGGGTCCGAGGTAACGCGAGCGGGGGCCCATGTCGCGGTGCGTCAGCTTGAACCAGGCGCGTGCAAAGGCGTCGGCGAACTGATCGGGATGTTCGAGGAAGCGGCGCGAGATCTTCTCGTAGATCGGGTCGAAGCGCAGCGAGAGATCGGTCGTGAGCATGGTCGGCCGGTGGTGCTTCGAGGCATCATGCGCATCGGGCACGGACTCGTCGGCGCCCTTGGCGATCCACTGGTGTGCGCCCGCCGGGCTCTTGGTCAGCTCCCACTCGTACTTGAACAGATTTTCGAAGAAGTAGTTGCTCCAGCGGGTCGGCGTCTGGGTCCAGGTGACTTCGATGCCACTGGTGATCGTGTCGCCGCCTTTGCCCGTGCCGAAGCTGCTCTTCCAGCCCAGACCTTGCTGCTCGAGGCCGGCCGCCTCTGGCTCGGGCCCGACGTTCGATGCGGGCCCGGCGCCGTGGGTCTTTCCAAAGGTGTGGCCGCCCGCGATGAGCGCGACGGTCTCCTCGTCGTTCATCGCCATGCGGGCAAAGGTTTCGCGGATGTCGCGCGCCGCGGCGAGCGGATCGGGATTCCCATTGGGACCCTCGGGATTGACGTAGATCAGACCCATCTGCACCGCGGCGAGCGGACGCTCGAGATCGCGGTCGCCGGAGTAGCGGCGATCGTCGAGCCATTTTTTCTCCGCGCCCCAGTACACGTCGTTGTCCGGTTCCCACACGTCCTCGCGTCCACCGGCGAACCCGAAGGTTTTGAAACCCATGGTCTCGAGCGCGACGTTTCCGGCGAGGATCATGAGGTCGGCCCAGGAGATCTTGCGGCCGTACTTCTGTTTGATCGGCCAGAGCAGGCGGCGCGCCTTGTCGAGGCTGACGTTGTCCGGCCAGCTGTTGACGGGGGCAAAGCGCTGCTGGCCGCGACCGGCGCCGCCGCGGCCGTCGCCGGTGCGGTAGGTGCCCGCGCTATGCCAGGCCATGCGGACGAACAGCGGACCGTAGTGGCCGAAGTCAGCCGGCCACCAGTCCTGCGAATCGGTCATCAGGGCGGCGAGGTCCTTTTTCACCGCCTTCAGATTGAGGCTCTTGAATTCCTTCGCGTAGTCGAAGCTCCGGTCCATCGGGTCCGATTTGCACGAGTGCTGGTGCAGGAGCTCGAGCTTCAGCCGTTCGGGCCACCATTGCTCGATGGTCGTGCCGCTGGCTGTGCCGTGGTGAAAGGGACATTTGGATTCAGTGGTCATGTGTGTCTGGTTTGAAGCCGGATCTTAGCGGAAGTTTCCCCGGGCACAATGTCTGTCAACCAGGCGGCGGGATTTTGTTGCCGAACAGGCCTGGCCCGCAGTCAACCCGGCGTCGCCGGCAACGCCACCCCAGACTCACAGCGAGAGGGAGAGGCGCAGGATGGCCACGACCGCCGACCGATGGACCCCGCCGGGGTTGTCGATGTACTGGATGTCCGGCTGGAGCGCCACGTAATTGGAAATCACATACCGATAGGTGGCCTCATAGGCCGTCTCGACGCCACGCCCGCGGTAGTCGGCGCTCGCGATGCCGAATCCAAGCTGGTCGTGCGGCCGCGACGCGAAGGGGCCCTCCTTTGTGACGCCAATCTGCAGGTCACCGCTCACCGCGCTTCTTCGGACCGGCGAGGCCCCCACTCGGAAGAACAGGACCGGCGCGCCCCGCCCTTCCCCGAGGGGCCGATCGACCGCGACATAGCCTCCCCAGGCCGCAGGGGGCAGATCCGCCGCCAGAGCGTCGCCCGGGCTGTAGCTCCAAATCCCCAGCTTGAGGTCGGCCGCGGCGTGATGTTCCACCTCCTGGATGAGCAGCGCACCCTGCGACAAGGCATGCGAGCGGTCGTTGGGATTTGCCTGAAAGACTCCGCTCCGGCTCGTCCAGGCGCCGCGCGACCAGCTCGCAAGCGCCCCGATGCCCGAGGTTGGGAAAATCGGCGCGATCGTATTGCCCGACCAGGTCGGCTGGACGCCAAACGAACTATTCAGGAACAACCCCATGCAGCCGACCGCGTCGAACGATTCATCGGCGGAGAGAAGCCCGACCGCGCCCTCCCAGCCATCCGGGAGCGACAGTTCGAAGCTCAAAGTTCGAAGGGTGCCGCGCGACGGCGCCTCCAGATTCGACGCGACTTGGGCGTCGCCGATGCGGTTGGCGGACGGCATCTGACTCTCGACGCGCTGGACCGCCAGCGTGAAGCGAGAGCCCTTGGGCAATCCCATCGCCGCGCCGTCGAGACCGACGTCGAGGCGAGCGAAGTGGTCCCACAAACTCCCGGTTTCAATGCCCCCGCTCGCGTTGTCCACGACCTCCGACTGGACGGAAAGCGCATAACTGAAGGGCTGCGTCCCGGCGTCCCGTCCACACAGGTCTTGCGTGCCTGCGGCAATGGCGAGCACGGCGACGATTGGGGAAAGGCCGACGCCCCCTCGACCCAGCCAGTGCCTGAAACCGGCCCAGTTCACCCTTGAAGCGCCCCCGTACGGAGGCGCCGAATACCGATCCAGCAGGAGCATGGAGGAAACTCAGTCGCCCAAGGGCTGGGATCCGCGGATCGCGGCCGTCTGGGCCAGCAGCGGCTCGCTGGGCTCGGTTTGCAGAGTGTTTGTGCCATGCTCTGTCTCGGACGCCGACTCGTGTCCACCAGGCGGCCTCCGGACGAACCAATAGGACCCGACGACCAGTGCGCCGGCAAGTCCTTGTGCGAGCATCGTCTCCACCGTGGGGAATACAGAGAACCAAAGTCCCATCCAACCAGGCACGACGGGTTGCATCCATGAGATCTGGGTCGTGGGTATCCAGTGGGCGAGCTGCATCTCCTGCGCCTCCTCGCCGACCATGACGAGCAGCACGATTCCGAGCAGCAGGCCCGTCAGCACAAGCATGCGCCGGTACGGCAGCCGTGCGTGAGCGACGAACGTCAGGATTGCCACCACGGCGGTGAGCGCCGATCCCGCCAGAACGCCCTTCAGCACGATGGCGTCGCCCAGTTTCAAGGTGTAGCTCTGGAGAAACAGGACGACCTCGAAGCCTTCGCGGTAGAATGAGGAGAATCCCAGCAGGCCGAGACCCCAAAGAACCCCCGTCCGCGTGGAACCGGCGCCGCTTTTGCTCAAGAGGGAGCGCTTTCGCTTGTTGTGCGCGGAAATCCACCCCGCCCAATAGACTTTGTGGAAGAACCAATTCATCACAATCAGCAGGACCACCACCGCGAGCAGACCGGTGGCGGCTTGAACTGCCAGGGCCGAAAAGCTCTCGGTCAGGTCACTGACGATTCCAGCCGCCACGAACCAGGTGGCAATCGTTGCCAGCAACCCCACCGCCGCCCCCGCCGCGACCGGGAGCCGTTGCTTCCGCGACTCTCCCACCATGCTCGCCGTGATGGCCGACAACACCAGCACACATTCCAGTCCTTCACGAAACACCAGGACGCCGATATCGAGCACGGCCACGGTGGAATGACCCTTCGCCTGGTCTGACAACGGATCAGGCGACCCGCTGGACGTCATTGCTTGCCAAAGAATTATGGCAACAACCGCAACAACGGATATACCAATCAGACACCGAAGAACCAACCGCGTGTGAGAAGAGGAAGTGGGTGCTCGCATGACTTGCTGCAATCAAGACCTAGTCTCACATTCGTCAACTATTTTGCGCGATTGGGTCTCATTTGCGTACAGTAAGCGAGTTTATGAGCACAAATTTCCTCGATCCTGACCTCTCAATGAGGTGGTCGGCGATACCCCTGGAAGCCCGCGGAGCGTCGACTCGGCTGCCGCCAGGTGAGCCCGATTCGCATGCACTGCCTTTGCGAGGACGCAGTCGTGCGGGCGGCGATCAACGAGGTGCCCGGAGGCGGCCAGTGAGACGCCGAACCCGGCAAGTCGTGCGCTGGCCCAGTTCGTCGAAGCAGCCACCACAGCAGCACCGGTCGCCGGAGGTCACGCCGAGTCGTGCTCCATGTCGTTTCGGTCCGTCGCCGGGTCGCACATCTAAAAAACGCAGTTAACAGAAGGAAACGAAGATAACAAAGAAGACCAAGCCAGGCGATTACACGAACTGACCGAGCCAAAATCGACTCTTCTCAACAGTGAATCAATCAACGCTCTCAATCCTGTGGTAAACGGTTTGTTCTTCGTTCCCTTCTGTTCCATTCAATCGCCGAATTTGGGCTCAATGCCCTCGACAAAATGCCCCTCACGTATCGTCGTTGTGATACCGAGGTGGAATTCAACGGCCTGGCCAATCCAGGCCCACTGATTTTCGACCGCCCAGGCGCCCACGGCGCGACCGGCGAGACCGATCACGACTCCTCCCGACAACCCTCAATCCTGCGCAATCCATGCCCACGATTCTCTCCTGCTCCGACGGCTCCGTGTACGCCCGCAGCGTCTATGACCACAGCGCCTGGGCCGCAAAACGGCTCGGCGCCGGGGTGCGCGTGCTGCACATGATCGAACAGCATGAGCAGCCGACCCGCCTCGACGTCTCCGGGGCACTCGGGTTCGACGCTTCGGCGGATTTGATGAACGAGATGATCGCGCTCGCCGAGACGCAGGCGCGAGTGGCGCGGGCGAAGGCCCGGGCGATCCTGGACGACGCTCAGCACACGCTATCCAAGCAGGGCGTTGGCCGGATCGACCTGGAGCAGCGGCACGGATCGCTTGCCGACTCGATCGGCGAACTCGATGCCGCCTCGGACCTCGTCGTGATCGGCAAGCGCGGCGAACACGCCGATTTCGCCAAGCTCCACCTCGGCAGCAATCTCGAGCGCGTCATCCGCATCTGCACCCACCCGATCCTCATCGCCTCGCGCGCCTTTCATCCGGTCGAGCGCTTCCTGCTCGCCTACGACGGGAGCCCGAGCGTGCTGAAGGCGGTGGACTACGTGCAGGACAGCCCGCTGTTCAAGGGGCTCACCTGCCACCTCCTGCGCACCGGCAGGATCGACGACAAGGCCCGCTATTACCTCGAGGAAACGGCCGGCCGCCTGCGCGATCGCGGGTTCCAGGTCGTGAGTCACGTGATTCCCGGCGCTCCCGAGGAAGTGATCGCCAGCGTCATGCGGGAGCAGGACGTCCACCTGCTCGTCATGGGAGCCTACGGGCATTCCCGCTTCCGCGAGTTCATCGTCGGAAGCACCACGAGCATCCTGATCCGCCGGGTCCTGGTGCCCGTGATGGTGTTTCGCTGAACCGGGCGCCGGCGACAACGTATCCGCTGCTCGGCGACAAAGATCGGCCGCCACCACTCCGCAGTGCGGCTGCCGATCAATATCCGCGCACCAGGAACAGCACTCCGGCGGCCACCAGCGTGAGCTCGATCAGCGTCACAAAGACGCGTTCCGGAAGGCGGTCCACCAGCCGCTTGCCGAGCCAGGAACCCGCCACCATGAGTGGCCCCAGCGCGAGGCCGACCGCAATGCTCGATCCCGGCAGCACCGCGGCACCGCGATAGACGACGAGCTTGGTGACGTGCATGACCACCGTGGACAGGGCCTCGGTGCCGATGTAGGCGCCCTTCACCAGACCGTAGGCGAGGAAGAACGGCGCCATGAGGGGGCCCACCGATCCGAGCAACGCGGAGAGAAAGCTGGCACCCCCACCGATCAGCGCGAAGCTTCGGAGCGGCGGACGGACGCCCGAATGCGGGCGCAGCCTGCGCCACACAACGGTGAGCAGCAGGAAGGCGCCAAGCAGGCGCGTCAGCGGCCCGAGCGGCGCGGTGGCAAACAACAGCCCGCCGAGCACGCCAAAGGGCACGGCCCCGAGCGAAAACCAGCCGACCACCCGATAGTCGAGCTCCCGGCGGTTGAATCCCACGCGACTGAGATTTCCCACCAGCTGCGCCACGGTTAGGATAGGCACCGCATTGCGCGTCCCGAATGCGACCACCAGGACGGGGAGCAGGACGGCTGCCCCGCCAAAGCCCGTCACCGCCGCGAGCGTCGAGGCGAAGAGCGCAGCCGCGCTCACGAGCAAAACCAGGTCGAGACCGAGATGTGGCATTGGGAAAACGGAATTGGCCCAACTCAATTTGAAGGACGCGATTAACAGAAGGAAACCAAGATCACAAAGAGGGGCGAGCCAGGCGATTGTTCGAAATCACCGAGCCCAAATCGACCCACCCAAACGGTGAAGAATCATACCCATTCTGCGGTACGCGGATTGTTCGTCGTTCCGTTCGTTGACTTCTGATCCATTCAATCGCCGAATTTGGCCTCAACGCAGTGGTCAGGCGCCAACCTGCGAATGGGAACCAAGCCGACGCGCCGGCCGCTGACAGCGCTTTTCACTGGTCGCAACGAAGGCCCGCGCCAACGTCAGCCGCGTTTGCGAGGCGCGCTCTCCTCGACGACGTCGAGAAACAGCCTCACGACGTCTGTCCCTCCTCCGGTCTTTCGCGCAAACACGTGGGTCAGCTGTGGCGCATTCCGGATGGACACGGCCACGGCGGCATGACCCACCACGCGCTCCAGCGACGCCGGGAGCAGTGCGATGCCGCTGCCCGCCGCGACCATCACCGCGACGGCCTGCGCACGGGTCGACTCGACGGCAATGCGCGGACGGAACCCGGCCTCCCCGCACAATTTCCGGACGAAGGCCGCAAACGCCGGGGCCGCCTCCGTCGACACCGCCACGAGCGGTTCGCCCGCCAGTTCGGCAAGCACGAGTTCACGTTTTTTCGCGAGGCGGTGATCCCGCGGCACAAAGGCCGCCAGCGGCTCCGTCAACCAGGGGTGATACACGATGCCGGGCGTCTGCTCCTGCGGACGCAGCCCGACAAAGGCACCGTCCAAGGTGCCGTGCGCCACCGCCGCGAGCAGTTCGGCGGGCAAGCCGTCCTGGACGATGAGCTGAACCGACGGATGCTTCTGACGGAACCGCCTCAGCAGGTCCGTAAGCTCCGCCCCCAGCACTGCGCTCACGAATCCGAGCCTGAGCCGGCGGGTCTGGCCCAGCGCGAACCGCCGCGTCGTTTCGCCCGCCCGCCTGAGCTGCGGAAGCACCGTGCGCGTCTCCTCATAAAAGAGCGCCCCGGCTGCGGTGAGCGTCACCCTTCGGGCCGCCCGCTCGAATAGCGGCGCGCCGAGCTTCTCCTCAAGCGCCAGCACATGCCGGGACAAGGGCGGTTGGGCGAGATGCAGCTTCGCGGCCGCACGCGTGAACGACAATTCCTCCGCCACCGCCGTGAAACATTCGAGTTCGCGCAACGAGAATTCCATACCGATACAGTATCATAATAGGCCGAAAACGGTACTATTGTTATGCGTCCGCCTTGGCTACCATGAGTCATGGCTCTCAGCGACACCATCAAGCGCGGCAGTCTACGCGCACCCCATCGCAGTCTCCTCCGCGCCACCGGCGCCATCCAGTCCGACGCGGATTGGGACAAACCGTTCATCGCCGTCGCCAACTCCTTCGTCCAGATCATCCCCGGCCATGCGCATCTCGACGTGGTCGGCCGCAAGGTCCGCGCCGCGATCCGGGCCGCCGGCGGGGTGCCGTTCGAATTCAACACCATCGGCGTCGACGACGGCATCGCGATGGGCCACGAGGGCATGAAGTACTCCCTCGCCTCCCGGGAACTCATCGCCGACTCCATCGAGACGATGCTGCGCGCTCACTGCTTTGACGGCGTGGTGTGCATTCCCAACTGCGACAAGATCGTACCGGGAATGATGATGGCCGTGGCGCGCGTGAACATTCCTGCGGTCTTTGTCTCCGGCGGACCGATGCTCGCCGGGCGCGATCCAACGACGGGCAGGTCGATCGATCTGTCGTCGGTCTTCGAGGCGGTCGGCCAGTTTTCGAAGGAGACGATTACCGAGCGCGAACTCGACGTCATCGAGCGCAATGCGTGTCCGACCTGCGGTTCGTGTTCGGGCATGTTCACCGCAAATTCGATGAACTGCCTGTGCGAGGCCCTGGGTCTCGCGCTGCCGGGCAACGGCTCCATCCTCGCCACCGATCCGCGGCGGGACGCTCTGTTCGAAGAGGCGGGAGGTGCGATCGTCGCTCTGATCCGCGCCGGCACGCGCCCCTCGGACATCCTCACCCGGGCCGCCTTCGAGAATGCGCTCACGCTCGACATGGCGATGGGGGGTTCCTCGAACACAATCCTCCACTCGCTCGCGGTCGCCCGGGAGGCCGGGGTGCCGTTCGCCTTGTCGGACATGAACTCCATCGCGGACCGCGTGCCCCTGCTCTGCAGGGTCGCGCCCTCGGGGCCCCATCACATGGAGGACATCGACCGCGCCGGAGGCATTTCAGCGATCCTGCGCACACTGAGCCGACGCCCCGGCCTGCTGCACCTCGACGCCAAGACAGTGGGCGGCCGCACGCTGGGCGAAACCATCGCGAACGCAGAGATCCACGATTCCGAGGTGATCCGCCCCCTCGAACGCGCCCACTCTGAACGCGGCGGCCTGGCGGTCCTGTTTGGAAATCTCGCACCCGGCGGTGCAGTCGTGAAGATCGGCGCGGTGGATCCGTCGATGATGACGTTCCGCGGGCCCGCGGTGATTTTCGAATCCGAGGAAGCCGCCCGCATCGGCATCCTCACCGGTCAGGTCAAGGCGGGCGACGTCGTCGTCATTCGTTATGAGGGACCACGCGGCGGCCCGGGCATGCAGGAAATGCTCGGCCCCACCTCCGCGCTCGGCGGACGGGGGCTGGGCGACAAGGTTGCGCTCCTCACCGACGGGCGTTTTTCGGGCGCCACCCGCGGCGGCGCCATCGGCCACGTCTCACCGGAGGCTGCCGCAGGCGGACCCATCGCGCTCGTCGAGCCGGGCGATCTCATCGACATCGACCTTCCCGGCCGCCGGCTCACGCTTTTGGTCGACGAGCCCACCCTCGCCTCGCGCCGCGCCCGCTGGAGCTTTCGTCCGAAAACCACTCCGCGAGGCTACCTCTCCCGCTACGCCGCGATGGTCACCAGCGCCGATGAGGGCGCGATCCTCAAAGGCCTGGGTTAATCGGAAGTCGGAGGTCAGAGATCGGAGGTCAGAAGTCAGAGATCGGAGGTCGGAGGGCTATGTCAGGAGCCAGAAGGTCGAAATCAGAGGTGAGCCGGAAAGGCAGGCGTGTCCCAGCCACCGGACCCCTCTTCTGGTGTTTCTCGCCTCCGAAAACCGAGCTTGCGCACCGGTGCGGCGCTGGGACCGAATGAGCGGCAGCTGATTCGCTGAACCCATCCCTACGATGCCTCTCGCCGACTATCCCGAACTGCAGACGCTGTCCTCGCACGAAAAACAGGAGCTGATCGACGAACTCCGCGCCACGATCCGACCCAAGCGGTCGTTCATCTTCGGTGTGGATCTCGACGGGGTGGTGATGGACTTCTACGGCGGGCTGCGCCCGATCGCCGCGACCTGGCTCGGCCGGCCGGTCGAGTCGTTGTCGGAGGAATTCACCTACGGCCTCAAGGAATGGGGCCTGCTCGATCGCGCGGAGGGCTACGACTTGAGCTACGAGGCGCTGCACCGCCATGCGATCAACCAACATGAGCTCTTCCTGTCCGGCGCACCGATCTCCGGCGCCGCGTTCCAGCTGAGGCGCCTTTCGCGACTGGGCGTGCACATCCGCATCATCACGCACCGGCTTTACGTCGGCGGACTGCACGAGGTGACCGTGATGCAGACCGCCCAGTGGCTCGAGAAGCACGACATTCCCTACATCGACCTGTGCTTCGTGAAGGACAAGACGTCGATCAATGCGGATCTCTACATCGACGACTCCCCCTCGAACATCAAGGCCTTCGAACGGGCGAACCGGCCCTGCATCGTGTTTGAAAACTCGACCAACCGCCACCTCGACGCGAAGCTGCGCGCGCGCAACTGGGCGGAGGTTTACGACCTCGTGGCCCAGGCGATGGGCGGGGTCTGAAACCCCTGCGAGAGCTGCAGCGCGGGCCCCTTGACGTTTGAGGCACGTGTACCGTTTCAAGAGGTGTGACGACGAAGCTGAGCCTTGTCTGATTGGACCGCCGACGCGGTGCCCTCCCCTGCATCCCAAGTTCATGGTGCCCGGCGACCATGGCAGCGAGCAGGCACAGGGACGCGTGCCCAGGCGGAGATGCAGGCCGCACCGACGGTGCGGCGCCATAGACCCATGCGCCGGGATCCCGCATCCCATGTCCAAATCAGATTTCCGCTACGCGTGTCACCGCGACCGCTCCACATCGCCTTCGTATTTGAAATGCCGACACTGCGGCACCGAGTTTTCGCTCGATGCGCCCGGCACGCTGCATCGCAACCACTGCCCCTGGTGCCTGTGGAGCGTCCATTTGGACGACACACCCGGCGACCGCGCCTCCGACTGTGGAGGCTCGATGGAACCGATCGCAGTGAGCGCCCGACCGGACGGCGAATGGCTCCTCGTCCACCGCTGCTGCACCTGCCACGCGATCCACGCCAACCGCATCGCCGGCGACGACAGCGAACGCGAACTGCTCGCCCTCGCCGTCCGCCCCCTGGCCCGCGCGCCGTTTCCGATCTGAACCCGTACGCGGACACTTTCCGCCCCGGGTTGCAGATCCTCAAGGGTCAGGCACGCTTTCGTGCACACCTAAAATCGTCAATTGAACCACAGAGACATCGGCGGTCGGCGTGGCCACGGCGGCCATGCAGAGAACACGGAGGCAGGCAATGAAGGGAACCTCGTACATCCAATCTCTCGCACCTCCGGGATGAACTCGAATTCCGCCGTTCACTTCGATTTCAGACTCCGTGTTCTCCGTGTCTCCATGGTTCAATTGCGTCTTCCAAGATGAACATCCTCATCGTCTACGCCCATCCCGAGCCCATGAGCTTCAACGGGGCGCTGTATCAGGCGGCCTGCGACACCTTGCGCGACAGGGGCCACGCGGTCGTCACCTCCGACCTCTACGCGATGTGCTTTAATCCCGTCTCGGGCCGCCACAACTTCACGAGCGCCCGCGATCCGGGCTTCTTCAAACAGCAGCTCGAGGAGATGCACGCCACCGACACCGGGGGTTTCGCACCCGACCTCGAGGCGGAGCTGTGCAAAGTCGAGGGCTGCGATCTCATGATCTGGCAGTTTCCCCTCTGGTGGTTCGGCCTGCCCGCGATCCTCAAGGGCTGGGTCGACCGGGTGTTCGCCATGGGACGCACCTACGGCGGCGGGCGGTTCTACGATCAGGGCGTGTTCCGCGGGAAGCGAGCGCTGCTCTCCCTGACGACCGGCGGACCGGAGGAGTCTTACTTGAAGGACGGAAGGAATGGCGACATCCACGCGATTCTCCGGCCGATCCAGCGCGGGGTGTTTCGTTTCACAGGCTGGGACGTGCTCGCACCCAACGTCGTCTATGGCCCCGCGCATCTCGACTACGCCAGACGCCAGCCCCACCTCGACGCCTGGAAGGCCCGGCTCCGCGGAATCGAGCTGGAGCAGCCGATCGACGTTGGCCGCTACTGATTGGGTTGGGGCAGCGCTGCTCGATTCGCTCGTCATACCTTCGCCCGGGTGCCCGCCGCAGATGGATGGAGCAGCGCGGCGCGGGTCCAGTACCTGGAGCTCCCGAGCGCCTGGCCGGATGGGGTACCGCAATCGAGGAACGCCTCGCGCAATCGTCAAACACCGCCCCCGGATTTGCCCGCGACGACTCCCGGGCGGCCGCGCAGGGCCGCGGACGCGCGCACCAGAGCGGCGGCGAGCTCGGCGGGGCGAACCGGCTTGCTGACGTAATCGTCCATGCCTGCGGCTAAACAGCTCTCGCGATCACCCACCATGGCGTTGGCGGTGATTGCGATGACGTACAGCGGCCGGCGGCCGACCGCCGACACACGGCGTCGCGCCTCCCACGCGCGGATCCGACGGGTCGCCTCAAATCCATCCATCTCCGGCATCTGGCAGTCCATCAGTACGACATCGAAGGGCTCCGAGCATGCCATCTCCACCGCGCGCGCCCCGTTGTGGACGATCACGGGGGTGTATCCGAATTTCTCCAACTGCCTGCGCGCAACCGCCTGGTTCACCGGATTGTCCTCCGCGATGAGCACCCGCAGCGCCTGGGCGAGCGCAGGGGATGACCGCTCCGCCCGCGTCTCCGGCGGCTCCGCAGTCCCTCCGAGCGCCGCCCGGAGCTGGTCGCCCAGGACGGGCTTCCGAAGGACGCGCTCCACCCCGGCTTCCTGGAGCTCGGCGATCGCAGGCGAGAACCCGACCGGCGCCAGCAACAGGACCCGCAGCCGCCCCGTCTCCGAAGCGGTGCGCAATGCACGAGCCAAATCGAGCCCGCCGAGTCCGGGCATTCGGACGTCCGCCAGCGCGAGTGCGAACGGATTTCCCTCCACGGCTGCCTGGCGGACCTGGTCGACCGCATCCGGCCCCCTGCCCACGACCGTCACCTCCGCCCCCATCGCCGTGACCAACTTTCGAATCACCTCGCGGGTCGCCGCGTGATCGTCGGCCACCAGCACGCGCTGTCCGGACAACGCGGGCCGCGCCACCGACGACACCGGGGCAGGCTGCTGGAGGCTGAAGACGCCGGTAAACCAAAACGTCGATCCCCGCCCCACTTCGCTCTCAACGCCGATCTCGCCACCCATGCGGTTGACCAATTCGCGACAGATCGCCAGCCCCAGTCCCGTGCCTCCGTATTTCCGCGTGGTGCCCTCCTCTGCCTGGACGAACGGGCGAAACAGTTTCGCCTGCTGCTCCCGCGTGAGACCGATGCCCGTGTCGGCAATCGAGAACTTCAGCCGCACCCGATCGTCCATTCGTTCCACGAGGCCCACTCGCATCACCACCTCGCCTCGTTCGGTGAATTTGAGCCCGTTCCCGACCAGGTTGAGCAGCACCTGCTTGAGTCGTCCCGGATCGCCCACCAGCTGCCGGGGCACGTCGTCGTCGATAAGGCAGGCGAGTTCGATCTCCTTTGCCTCCGCCCGCTCGGCGAGCAGCCCGAGCACTCCTTCCGTCGGGTCGGTCAGGTCGAACGGCAGCGCTTCGAATACAAGCTGACCCGCCTCGATCTTCGAAAAATCCAGGATGTCATTGATGATCGTCAGCAGCGCGTCCGCACTGGAGCGCACTGTCTGCACCAGGGCGCGCTGATCGGCGGAGAGCGGTGTATCCAGAAGCAGGTCAACCATGCCAACCACGCCATTCATCGGGGTGCGGATCTCGTGGCTCATGTTGGCGAGAAATCGCGACTTCATGTGGGCGGATTCCAGGGCCGTCTCAGTCGCCTCCCGCAAGCGGTGCTCGATGCGCTTGCGCTCCGTGATGTCGTGGAGCGCGAGCAGATAGCCGCGCTGCCGCCCATTCGGCGCGGTCAAGGGCGTCCAGCGCGCCTCCCAATCGGTACCCTCGACCATCAGCTCCGAGAACTCCCTGCGGTTCTCGATCTCCGCGGCGCACAATTCGCGCAGCACCGGCCGATCCGCGAGCACTTCGCCGATGGGCAGCCCAACGGCCCGTCCAGCCCCAAGTCCGAGGATGCGCACGGCCGCAGGGTTCAAGTCCACCACGGTCCGCTCGACGTCCGCGACCACAAGCCCACCTCCGTACATGTCGAAAAACGCGTCCCGTCCGATCGGGGCGATTCGCGTCAGTCGTTCACGCCACACCGCCCAGGCAATGACCAGCGTACTCACCAGCAGCGCGCTCGGCACGGCGTCAAAATCCGTCACCGGCGAAATGCCCCCAAGCCGGAGGATGTGCACGATCGCAGGGAACACCATCGCGAACGCCAGGGCCGCCAGTTGACGCCGGAACACGCGATTGGCATGGCGCCAGGTGCGGACCACCGCGACAAGCGCAATGACCTCCGCAACCATCAGGTAGGCGTTCATCACCGCGTACCAGGGGCCGCTCACGATGTATTGGGCATTCCATCCGTCCCGGTGCAGGATCATGAACTCCCGGTGCACGAGGTGCAGCCAGGGATCGCACCATTTCACGACCAGGTTCAGCGCGGCGAAGGCAAACAAACCCAGGCGAAGTCGGCGGCTCAGCCACGCGGCGTGACCGGTGAAATCGACATAAGCGCAGATCGTCAGCGGCGGCAAAAACGCGATGCCGATGAACTCGAGATCCTTCAGCAGGAGGACCTGGTGCTCGAGCGCCGGCGACCACTCCAGCGCGGAGCACCCGACATAGATCGAGCTCGCAAGGATCAACGCCGAAATCGCCCGCACTCCCGGCACATGGGCCTGACGCCAGGCGACGACGGCGAGAGCGATCTGTCCAAGGTTCAGACCGAACAGGATCCAGGTGATGCTCGCCCAGACATGCATGGTGAATGGAGGCCGCTAGACGGTTCCCCATTCTCCATGCAATTCCGCTCAACTGCAAACCGTTCGCACAAAACCGCCAGAGCCATCAGGTACGGGGATCCGCGCAATGCGTACCGCCCACGCAAGCAGTGCGCAGGCATCGGCTCATCGTTTATCCGACCCGGGGGCGCCGGACGGTGGCTTCCGATCTTCCCGGCACACGAGCGCCACGGCGCCCACGCCGCAGGCCCAACCGAGGAAGCCGCCCGCGATGATGTCGCTGACGAAATGATAGTCGCAGCCCCACAGCGCGACCGCCACGAGGCCCACCATCGCTACCGCGTAGGAGCGGAAGCGGGGAAACCTGTGCCACAGCACCGAGGCCAGCGCAGCCATGCGCGCCGTGTGTCCAGAAGGGAACGACTCGTAGCCCGAGCCACCGTGGAAGAAATTGAAGCCGAAGACGTGATTTCCAATCCAGGACGGATTGCCGTTGATCCAGGTCTCGGGCCAGGTGCGGCCGAACACGAACTTGAGTTCGTTCTTGAACATCACCGCCACGATGATGGCGAGGCACGCCGCGATGAACGTGCGCCCGTGTCTTCCCGGCCGCCATCCTGCAAGCCCCGCCGCAAGGCCCGCGAGCATCAGCCCGATCACGGACGCCGGCTCGAGCGGGTCGACGAGATGGGTCAGCGATTCGGTGACCTTCGGACGATGAAGATGCTCATGGGCCCAGGTCGACGCCGCGCGGTCGACAAACAGATAAGAGAGCACCACGAGCACAACGCACGAAACGAAGGCCAGCAGCCAGGCCCGGCGGAACGAACTTGAACGCGGATCCATGGGAAAACCCAGAGGCTCGACCATGGCAGAATCCGCGGCAAGTCCGAAGGCCGGAGGCGGGAATCGGCGCCACGCGGACACGGAACGCCCGACGACAGGCACCGCCCCGGAGCATACCCGGGGCGGTGCTGACAGAAGATCCCCACAAGGTCCCTCAGAACACCTCGACCGCGTCGACCTTCGGAAGGTCTGCCGAGCCGGTGGTGAACTGAATGACGACCTGGCCGCTCGCAGTTGCAGTCGCCGAGAACGACTCCTGGATCGCCTTGTTGGCCGCCCCGGCATTCGCGATGATGTCGAAGTTGCCAAGCACCTGCGTGCCGTTGATCAGGACGTTGAACTGCCGCTGGCCCGCGGCGGTCCAGTACAACTCAACGAACACCAGGTTAACGGTGTAGGCCTTACCCGGCGTGAGGCCGGGAATCGTGTAGGTCATCGGACCGTAGCGCTCGTGCTGCAGCACCGACAGCGGCGGCGGGTTCGGAACGAGCGAGGTGTCGATGGCGGTGGTGGAAAACGCCGCCGCCGTGCCGCCCGAATAGTCGGTGTCGGCAACGAAGCTGCCCGCGGCAGGGCCGCCCGCGCTGATGTACACCGCCCCGCCCGTGGTCGTCTGCGTCTGCGTGGTCGCGGACGCCTGGTTCGAGGAACCGGAACTGCCCGACGAGTCGACCGCCTGGACGAGGTAATAGTAGGTCGTGCCGGCCGCGAGACCGGTGTCGGAATAGCTGGTACCGGTGACGCCGCTCGCGACCTGAGTGGACGCCGAGGCCGCAAACCCGGAGGTGGTGCTCCGGAAAACCGCGTACGACACCCCGTTCGTGGCACTGGCCGTCCAGCCCAGGTTGACCTGGCTCGTCGAGGCGGCGGACGCGGACAGGCCCGACGGCGCCGAGGGCGGCACGACGCCCGTGGACACGCCGCTGAACGGCAGCACGAGCGCGGACTGGCTGGCCGACGGCGAGGCGGTGCTCACATACGAGGGATTCGAGCCGATCGCGTTCCAGACCTGGATTTCAATCCGCCCGTTGTTGAGGTTGGCGAAGCTGCCGGAGGACGACTCGAGCCCCTGATTCTGCGTGTAGTCCTCCCAGCCGACGACGGGATCGGTCGGGAAGTAGTGGTAGGTTTCCACGCGGTCCCAGGTGCCGTCTCCATTGAAATCATACAGCACCTGCACCTGCACGCCGTTGCCGACCGCGGTCTGGGAGTCCACGTAGAGGTTGAACTGCGTCGCGCCGCCCGAATACGTGCCCGAGACGCCCGTGATCAGGTAGGTCAGCGGGGCGTGCGGCGTGCCGTCGTAGGTGCCGCCGTCGTCCGCGGGCACGGTGTCGCTGGAGGCCGAGGCGCCGGCGGTCAGGCTGAGGGCGCCGGGGGCCGAGGCGGTCGCGCCCGCGAGGAGGTAGAGCGTGTTGCCGCCGCTCGTCACCGTCTGCGAGGTGGTCGCCGAGGCCTGGTTCGAGGGCGCCGAAGTCCCCGCCGAATCCACGGCTTCCACCAGGTAGTAATAGGTCGTCCCGGCCGCCAGGCCCGTATCCGAGGCGCTGGTACCCGATATGCCGCTCGCCACCTGCGTGGCCGCCGACGCGGTGAAACCGGAGGACGTGCCGCGGAACACGGAGTACGTCACGCCGCCCGTGGCGCTTGCCGTCCAGGCCAGGTTGATCCGGCTCGTCGAGGCGGTCGTGGCGGAAAGGCCCGTGGGGGCCGCGGGCAGGGAGACCACCGTCTGAGTCGTGGCCGAGGCCTCGTTGGACGGCGCCGAGCTGCCGGCGGAATTCACGGCCTCGACGACGTAATAGTAGGTCGTTCCCGACGAGAGGCCGCCGTCGGAGTCGCCGGTGCCGGTCAGCCCGCTCGCCACCTGCGTGGCTGCCGACGGCGTGAAACCGGAGGTGGTGCCTCGGAACACCGAGTAGGTCACCCCAGACGTCGCGCTCGCGTTCCACGACAGGTTGACCTGGCTGGCGGAGGCGGCAGTCGCCGCCAGGCCCGAAGGCGCGGCGGGCAGCGTGGCGGCCGAGGTGTCCGACTGCATCGAGTTTGCCGGGACGGTGAATGAAACGCCGTCGGAGAACGTCACCGAGATCGGCGCCGCGGAGGCGTTGTAGGCGATGTGCGTGACCACGCCGGTCGACGGATTCCGATAGACGGAAAACAGGGGCGTGTCGGCGGTGACGTTGTAGTCGACGTTCCCGAGCGCCTGCATGTTGTGCAACCAGTAGTACTCGTGGGCCTGGGTCTCGCCGTCGAAGGTCGAGTTGGCCGGATTCTGGTTCCAGTTGTTGATGGCGTCGGTGGGATTGAAAAACGCCTCGTACTCCTCCATCAGGTCGGGCCACAGCGCGGTGGCAGGATTGAAGGTCGAGACGCCCTCGTACTGCAGGATCTCGGCCCAGTTAGCCTGGCAGTAGGCCTCGTCGCGGCCGAGGTAAGCGGAGCCGCCCGTGAAGGGCAGGAACTCGATGCCATGCTCATACTCGATCTGCCCGCCGAACCAGGTGCCGGTGTCGGACTTGTCGTCGAACACGTTCGCGACCTCGGTGCGCGCGAAGCCGGAGGGGAAGGTCTTGATCGCAGCGTCGTTGAACCAGTAATACCGCACGGCCTTGGTCTCCTGCGTGTACAGCCAGATCGCGGCGTCGCGCAGCTGCGTGTTGTTCGTCTCCTGTGCGTAGACGATCAGGCCGACCCAGGCGTTGACCGCCTCGGAGCTCGACTCCTCGTTTCCACCGTCGAGGAACGGCGCCTGGCCGGAAGCCCAGGAATGGCCGCCATAGACGTCGAAGTAGCGCATGAACGGGAACATGCCGTCCCCGCGCACGGGGTCGGCAATGTCGCGGGCGAGCAGGCTTACCATGCCGCCCCACTGGCTCGACGACAGCCAGGTCGGGTCGTACAGGCCGATGAGCGCCGCGGAATGAATCCAGTAGCCGTAGTGGAAGTGGTGGTCGTTGATCGAGGTATCGCTTCCGTAGCCCGCGGGGTAGCCGATGAGAGTGCCCCAGGTGGGATCATAGTAGAACAGGTCCGCAGTCTTCCCGGAGGTGGCGGTGAACCAGTTGGAGAGGTTCGACTCCAGGCTGGAGAGCAGCGCCGAGAAATCGGCGTTGGCCTGGGTCGTATTGAGGGACTTCGCGATCGGCAGCAGGTGCGCGATGCGGGCGTTCTCGAGGCCCACGCTGTAGGTGTCGCCGCCCGTGAAGTGATTGCCCTCGTTCGTCACCGTGTCGAGGTAACCCTGGAGCGTCGTGGGGTTGTAGTTGCCCGTGGGCGGCAGGTAAGGGAGCACACCGTGGTAGGTGTCGACCGTGCTGAACGAAGTGCCGCGGTACACCTCCATCGTGCCGCGGGCGCTCGCATAGGTGTACGGGGTGTTGATCGAACCCGACAGCGACCCGTATTGGTGCGGGTACAACGCCATCAGGAATCCGGTCTCGCTGCCCTCCATCGCCTGCGTGGTCACCGTGTAGGTGGTCGTGACCTGGCTCGTCGACGGATTGTACGTCCACGCCACCTGCGTGTTCGTCGGGAACGAGAAGGCGTAGAGCGCATAGTCGGACAGCGCGGTCTGGCTCGGGAGGATCGCGAGCGAGACGTAGGCGTGGCCCGAGGGCAGGTTGCAGGTAAACGTCGTGCCGGAGAGACCCGTCCAGGTGGAGCCCGCGGGCCCGAAAAGGCCGTAGTTGTTTCCGTTCACGGTCACCCCGATGACGTTGCCGTTGTTGGCGAAGACCGTGGGCGTCGCTGCGAAGGTCACGGTCGGATTGCTCCCGTCGGTCGTGGCATACACGAAGGGCATGCCGCGGCCAAGGCGGGTGGCCATGGGGCCGAAGTTGAAATCGACGGTCCAGTCCGTGTAGGCGCTGATGTTGATCGTGGAGTTGTTGAGCCCGGCCACGCCAAGCGTGAGGTCGGCCTCGGGGGCGCGGAAGAACCAAGTGCCATTGTTGGCGACCGAGGGACAGGCGCCGACAACGAGGCCGCCGGGAGAGGCCTGGACGTTGAGCGGCTCGGGATACATCACGTACGGGCCGCCGTTGACGTAGTCGTTGGGATTCCAGTTCTTCGCCGTCCACCACTTGTGCGTGGCTACGGGACCGGCATAGGTCTTGTACACGGTAGACTGGGGTGCGGAGGCGCCTGCAGGCAGGGCGGTGGTGTAACTGCCCGCGCCGACCTGGACGATCTGCGCATGGCACGGGGCGACGGCTGCGAGGCCGAGCACCGCGGCCAGGGCAAGGCCCGCCCGCAGTGCAAATGAGGAAGTAGAGGACATGGATAGGCGTAACAGGGGGAACGTAGCGAGGGGGGGAACAGGGGCGTCCTTGGGGAGGGGTGCGCCCCCGGCAATGATGCCGACGCCTTGGATCAGGCTGGGGGGGGAGGCGTCAGCGGCCGGCCCTGCACGAAGAAGCCGCTTCTTCCATTTCTGCAACCAATTCATGCAATTTTATGCATTTTTTTACGACCAGCCGCGTATCCACATCCCGAATCCGCGTGAAACCTCCCCTTTTTTAGGGGGCCAGGCCTCCTTCCCGGTCACACCACCAGCCGAAGTTCGGAGGCGATGGGACATCGCCTTTGAACTATTATTATGTCGCAACTATGCAATCCCATGAGAAGCCCCTGAAATCCGATCCCTCCGTCGGACGCCGTGGGTGAATCACGCGGTCCAGCGAATCAGCGCCTCCACTCCGAGCGCAGCAACCCGTAGATCGCGTGGTCGACGTGGCGGTCGCCCAGCCACTCGACCTGGCGCACCACGCCTTCGCTCGTGAAGCCAAGCCGCTCCGGCACGCGCCGGCTGCGGGGATTGTCGACCGCGCTTTCTATCGTGATGCGATTGAGATGGAGCGATTCAAATCCATGGCCGATCAGACCCCTGCAACATTCGGTCATGAGCCCCCTCCCCTGCTCGGCCTCGGCGAGCCAATAGCTCATCGCGGCCCAGTGGTTCGCCCATTCGAAGAACGCGAAATTCACCATGCCGACGAGACACCCGTCGCGCCAGATCCCGTTGAAATGCCCCTGGCGGTTCACGTTCATCGCCTGCCAAGACAACACCATGCGCTCCGCGTCCTGGGCCGAGTGGAGCACGTTCACCCAGGGGTGCCAGCGTGCCACGTGCGCCCGGTTCGCCTCGAGCACCGCGTACAGCGCGGCTCCGCACGGACTCTGGATCGAGCGCAGGACCGTGGATTCGTTGACCGTAAGGGTGAACATCGCAGTGTCGGAAGACCCCGGCAGCCTTAGCCGGTCCACCGAAAAGGTGAAGCGATTACACAGCGCGGCGGCCCGATCGTCGACGGTCAGACGGTCCGGACCAGGGTTTGCTCGCCCGGCCGCACCCCGGCTGGCAGCCTTCCAACCCGCCCCCTTGCCCTGTCTCCACTCCGTGGATATCCAACGCCGACCCCACCTCCCGCTTGAAGCCCCCGCCCCTTCTCGCACTCCTCCGAGCCGCCCTCCTGCCCGCCGCCGCACTCGGCTTCGCCACCTTCGCAGCCGCACGGGGAATCGATGCGCGGACGCTCGAGCCGAACCTCCAGGGCCGGATGGACCGGCCGCTCCGCTACCATCCGGACCACGGGGATTTCGTCATCCACAACGGCGGCGAATTCTTCAACCGGCCCCTCTATGGCGGGAACACCGCCTTCCGCGTCGATGCAGGCGATGAACCGGAGTTCTCACTGTATCTGCCCGGCCGGGGTGGCAACCTCCGTCTCGGGGTCCGCCTCGGTGATGGCGGCTTCTGGCTCACTCAAGCGGCAGACATCACCGCACGCTACCGCCCCGGAATGATGCTCTACGAGATCCGCGATCCAAGGCTCGGCGCCGGACTCGTCCGAGTCCAGGCCATCGCCCTCGCGGAGACTGAGGGCCTGATCGTCAAGATCGAGGCCGCCGACCTGCCCGCAGGCGCCGAGCTTGCGTGGGCATACGGTGGCGCCGACGGAGTCCGGGGCGTGCGCGATGGGGACATCGGGACGGAACGCGTCCCCATCGACGTCTATTTCCAGCTCACCCCCGATCGCTGCCGCAACGACAGCTTCGATCTCGGTCGCAACCGGTTCACACTTCATGGAGCTCGCGTCGAACTCGTGGGCATCGTCCCGGACTCGTCCACGATGCACATCGCCGATGCCCGGGACTGGAACTCGCTGCCCGGCCTGTTCGCGTCGGCCCGCGGTGCCAGTCCGGAATTCCCCGTCGTCGCGGGCACCACCCCGATCCCGGAGCGCCGCCCGCTCTTTCTGTGCATCCAACACGTCTCCGGAGCCCGGGGCGCCTCCGCCGACCTCGCGGTCTATCGCGAGGTATCACGACCCCGGGTACACTCGGGGCCTGTCCCCGGGGTGCCGCTCGAGCCGGTGTTCGCCGCCGCGCGTCTTCCCGGCGTGTTCGACCGCGCGTATGCCCACTTCGAGAGGCTGAGGACGCGCGTCCGCATCGAGACGCCCGACCCCTGGCTCGACGCCGCCGTGGGCGCGCTCAATGTCGCCGCCGACGCCGTCTGGGACGCCCCGCAGCAGGACATCATGCACGGCGCCATCGCCTGGCGCACGCGCCTGCTCGGCTGGCGGGGCCCCTACGCGCTCGACGATTTGGGCTGGCACCGACGCGCCCGGAGCCATTTCGAATACTGGGCCGGTCGTCAGGACACAGCTCCGATCCCGGCCCGCATCCCGCCGCCCGACAAGAACGCAAGCCTCGCCCGAAGCGAGGCCGCCCTGCACAGCAACGGAGACCTGTCGGACTCGCACTACGACATGAATCTCGTGTACGTCGACGCGCTGTTCCGGCACCTCGACTGGACCGGCGACACCGCCCTGGCGCGTCAGCTCTGGCCGGTGATCGAGCGGCATCTGGCTTGGGAACACCGCCTGTTCCGCCGTCCCTTCGGCACCGACAAGGCCCCGCTCTACGAGGCCTACGCCGACATCTGGGCGAGCGACGACCTCGAGTACGACGGAGGCGGCGTCGCGTATTCGTCCGCCTATAACGCCTACGAGGAACGTCGGGCCGCGGACATCGCCCGCCTCGTCGGCGCCGATCCCGCGCCCTATCTCGCCGAGGCCGACGCCATCGATCGTGCGATGCACCGGCTCCTCTGGCTGCCGCACCGCGGCTGGTTTGCGGAGTTCAAGGACAGCCTGGGCCTCCAGCTGGTCCACCCCGCCGCAGGGCTCTGGAGTTTCTACCATGTGGTCGACTCCGGCATCCCGACTCCCTTCGAATCCTGGCAGATGTCGCGCTACGTCGACACCGTCCTGCCCCGTCTCCCAGTCCGCGGCCCGGGCGTGCCCGCCGACCAGCCCTATGCGATGATCGCCACCACCGACTGGATGCCCTACGCCTGGTCGGTCAACAACGTGGTCGTCGCCGAAAATGCCCACGCCGCGCTGGGCCTGTGGCAGGCGAACCGACCCGACGACGCCTTCCGTCTCCTCAAGGGTTCGCTCCTCGCCACGATGTACCTGGGCATCTGCCCCGGCAACGTCGGGACCATGACTTACCTCGACGTGTATCGGCGCGAGTCCCAGCGCGATTTTGCCGACGGCTCCGGGGTGCTGTCCCGCGCCGTGATCGAGGGCCTGTTCGGAGTGACGCCCGATCTGCTCCACAACACCGTCCGCATCCGTCCCGGGTTTCCTGACGCGTGGACCCATGCGAGCCTCGTTCACCCCGATCTGGCGTTCTCGTATCAACGACGCGGCGACACCGACAGCTACCGCATCGTCCCACACTTCGCAAAACCCGTGTCGCTGACGCTCGAGATTCCCGCCCGCCTCGACCGGGTCGCCCGGGTCCTCGTGAATGGCGCCCCTGCCGCCTGGACCCAGGTGGCACCGTCTATCGGCTGCCCCCGCATCGCGATCCGCGCGCCCGTGGGCCCGGCGGCCTCGATCGAAATAACCTGGTCCGGCCGTCCGCTGCAGGTCAGGCCGCCGGAAGTCGTCGCCGCTCCCGGGCGAACAGCGGTGGTCGCCGGATTTCAGGACATGCCGCCCGCCTGGAAGGACCCCCAGCAGGTGCTCGCCGGCCCCCCCGAAGCCGGCAACCGGCTGCTGATCTCCACCTCCGCGGCGCCCGGCCACCGGACCCTCTTCGCGCAGGTACGCCAGGGGGACTTCAACTGGTGGCTGCCCGTGTCGGTCCTCGTATCCGCCCCGCGATGCACCGAAACCCGGACCGACTGGACCCGGACTCCGTCGCCATCTTGCCACTACGACATGATCCCCCTGGCCGGGCTCTTCAACGCGCGGGTGACTGACCTCTTCCGAAACGCCTACCGCGAGCCCCGGTTCTCGGGCGGCGCGTCGCTTGCCATTCCCCGCCAGGGCATCGGAGGCTGGGCCGATGGCATCCATGCCACGGCGGAAATCGACGACTCCGGGCTCCGCGCACAGGCAGCCCGGCACCGGGGCAGCTTTCTGATGCCGAACGGGCTTCCGTTCGCAACTCCGGGGCCGGGACACGCGCAAAACGTGGCGTTCGTCTCCCAGTGGTCGAATTACCCGGACTCCGTCACCGTCCCGCTCCAGGGTCGGGCCCGCCGCCTCGTGCTGCTGATGGCCGGGTCGACGAACTGGATGCAAAGTCGCATCGAGAATGGCGAGGTGGTCGTCGCCTACACGGACGGCACGCGAGCCCGGCTGCCGTTGGTCAATCCCTCCAACTGGTGGCCGATCGATCAGGATTACTTCATCGACGACTACCAATTCGCGCGCCCCGGGCCGATCCCGCCGCGCGTGGACCTTCGGACCGGAACCGTGCGGCTGCTCGACCCGGCGCATTTCAAGGGACTCGGCCGAAAGGTGCCCGGCGGCGCCGCCAACGTGCTCGAGCTTCCTCTGGACCCCACCCGGACGCTCAAATCGCTCACCGTCCGGGCCCTCGCCAACGAGGTCGTCATCGGGCTCATGTCGGCGACACTTGAGAGACCCTGACCCGTTCGGTGCCGATAAGTCCGTCCTAACGTGAGCGTGGAATCGCGGTCGCACCCGCCTTGCAGGCCCGTTTCGTGCGGATCAAAGCTCCGAGCCCGATCCGACACGGCGCCGATCGCTCGTGTCGTGACCCATTTCCCCATGAAATCCCCCATCTCCCTCCTCCTTTCCGCAGGCGCGGCCCTGTGCGTCATCATCGCAGCCGCGTCGCCCGCCTTGTCCGCCCCGGCGCAGCTGCACGTCCAGGGTAACCAACTCCTCGACAGCACCGGCCACCCCGTGCGCCTGCGCGGAGTCAATTGCGCCAGCATGGAATGGTCGACCAACGGCGAGGGGCACATCCTCAAGACCGTCGAAGTGGCCGTGAGGGACTGGCACGCGAACATCATCCGCCTGCCGCTTTCGCAGGATCGCTGGTTCGGCAAGGCGCCGGACCAGCGCGACGGCGGCGCCTCTTACCGGGCCCTCGTCCGCCGCATCGTCGATCTCGTCTCGTCCAACAACGCCTACATCATTCTCGACCTGCACTGGTCCGACATGGGCCATTGGGGGCGCGACATCGGCCAGCACCGGCTTCCGGATAGCAACAGCATCGTCTTCTGGCAGCACCTCGCCCCCGCCTACGCCAACAACCCCGCCGTTCTCTTTGACCTCTACAACGAGCCCAACCACGTGACCTGGGACGAGTGGTACAAGGGCGGCCGTCTCACCGAGACCGATCGCAAGTCCGGCGACACCGTTACCTACGACGCGGTCGGCCTTCCCGAGCTCTTCCGCACCATTCGCGCCACGGGCGCCAAGAACGTCGTCCTCGCGGGCGGGATCAACTGGGCCTTCGAGGTCGGCGGCATCCTGCGGGGCCGTGAACTCTCCGACCCGCAGGGTTACGGCGTCGTCTATGCGGTGCATCCGTATCCGCACCGCTACGACCACCTCGGCCTGGAAACCATCCCCGAGTGGTCAGCCCGCCTGCAGGCATTCGCGGACCGGCTGCCGCTCATCGTCACCGAGTTCGGCTCCCTCGAGAAGTCATGGCCCTTCCCGCAGTCGTGGCACACCAACGACGAAGGCTGGAACCGCGAAACCCTGCGCACGCTCGAGGCCCACCACTGGAACTGGGTCGCCTGGGACATGCACCCCTACGCGGAACCCTGCCTCATCACCGGCTGGGACTACACGCCGACGCCGTCGTTCGGAGTCTGGGTGAAGCAGGCGCTCGAGAAGAACCAGGAGTGAGCGACGCGACTCGGCCCGCCGAGCTCAGTCCTCCGGTGGCGTGACTGCGGCCGCAAGCGCCGGCTTCAGGGTCTGGCCCTTCAACCGGACGCCGTGCAGCTTCGCAAGGATCAGCGGCGCGTCGTCTGTCGCGACGTCCACCAGCGCGTACCGCTGGTGAATGTCGATCGCCCCCACCACCGAAGCGGGCAGGCGTGTGACGCCCGCGATCTTGCCGACCAGATCCTCAGGGCTCGCCAGGTTCTTGCGTCCGACGTTGAAAAACAGCGTCGTCATGCCCGCCTCCAAACCCGTGCGGGCGGGCCGTGCGAATTTTGTGCGCGCATGCGAAGCGCGATCGGGCGCCGCGGGCTCGGAGTCGTCCTGCGCGGGGTCGGCCTTCTCCTGCCTCTCCGCCAAAGCCGGGGGCTCCGGCGCGCGCTTCGGGGCCGGCTCCTGCCGCTCCGGCTGCGCCTCGGGCATCTCGACCGGACGTGGCGACGGCGCAGCTGCAGGCGCCGGTGTCGGAGCCGGCGCTGGGGCAGGCATCGGGGCCGCGATCGGGGTGCGCTCGGGAGCAAGTTTTGCAACTGACGCAGCGGGCTCAGCAACGTCCGCACCGCCCTCGCCGCCCGCCGCCCCGCCCTGGAGCAGATGAATCAGCGCCGCGGCGATGTCCGTGCTCGCGTAGCCCTGCTCCAACAGGCGGTCGATCATGCGGTCCTGCCGACGGTACCGGCCCTCGTCCAATGTCGAGCGCAGGCGTTCGAAGAACTGGTTTTCCCTGGCTTCCTCAATCTGGTCGATCGAGGGGATGGAGCCGCGCTGGATCTTCAGGCGCGCGAAGCGGACCATCGACTGGAGTTTGTAGATCTCCCGACCGCTCACGAAGGTGAATGCCTTGCCTGAACGTCCCGCGCGACCGGTGCGACCGATCCGATGCGTATAGTCGTCGGCGTCGTTCGGAAGGTCGAAGTTGAACACCACCTCGAGATCGTCGACGTCCAGTCCGCGCGCCGCCACGTCCGTCGCCACCAGGAACTCGAAGCCGCGCCGGCGAAACTTCTCCATCACACGCTCGCGCTGCGACTGGCTCATGTCGCCGTGGAGGCGGTCGACCGCATAGCCCCGCCCGTGCAGATGCTCGTCGAGGTCGTCCACCATCACCTTGGTGCTGCAGAAAATGATGCCGTAGCGAAAATCGTTCAGGTCGATCACCCGCGTGAGCGCCTCGAGCTTCGAGCGGCGGTCCACCTCGAAGTACACCTGGTCGACCTGCGGCGCATTCTGCGCATGCGCCTGGATGGTGACCCACTCGGGATCATGACACACGCGGCCGATGAGATCCTGGATCGCCCGCGGCATCGTTGCCGAAAAGAACAACAGCTGCCTCTGTTCCGGCACCGCCTCGAGGATCCGCTCGATGTCGTCGCGAAAACCCATGTCCAGCATGCGATCGGCCTCGTCGAGGACCACCATCTTGAGCGTATCCAGCCGAAGGGTACCCCGTGCCATGTGATCCATGACGCGCCCCGGCGTGCCGATCACGATCTGCGTGCCCGCCTCCAGCGCCCGAAACTGTCGCTCATACGACTGACCACCGTAGATGGGCACCGTGTGCACCCCCTTTCGGAACATCGCCAGCTTGGCCGTCTCCTCCGAAACCTGAACCGCGAGTTCGCGCGTGGGGCAGAGGATCAACACCTGAACGCAGCGCTGTTTCGGATCGGTCTTTTCGATCGCGGGAATCGCAAAAGCCGCCGTCTTCCCCGACCCCGTGGACGACTGCCCCACCACGTCCCGGCCCGAAAGCAGGAGCGGGATCACCGCGGTCTGGATGGGTGAAGCCTCCTCGAAGCCCATCTTGTCGACGGCCTTGAGGATTTCGGGCGACAGGCCCAGTTCCGAGAATCGGCGTTTTTCCATGCCGCACCGTAGCGCCGAAGCCCCCGAGGAGAAGAGCAAATAACCGTTTATCCTCAAAAGTGATTTCGGCCCCGGGGCCCGCACCGTTGCTCAACCCAACTGCAGGTCCACCGAAGGCCTCCGGGCATAGGCCGACCACGCCGCTTCGATGTCCTCCGCGGTGCGGTCGCCGTCAAACACCAGCCAGCGATACCGAAGCACGTGATCGCGGTCCGGTTCCAGCATCCAGTCGCACCCCTTTGTGGGCGAGGGATTCACGAACACGTCGCCGCGGCCATTCTCCTCCTCGGGCCAGACGCGCAGCGGCTCCGGCGAATGGGCGTTTTCCGGCGACACGAGCACCGCGGCGCCCGCGCGGGCCCGGCCTCCGTTCACCGCCCCCTGCACCAGACACCAGCGGGCACGGCTTCCATCCGCATCGCGGCGGGCGCGTCCCTCCGAGGTCAGCACCGTGCTGTTCGAGCGATCCCAGTCCCCGGTCGCACGCCACGCCAGGCCACCGTAGCGATAGTTCAACAATCTCACCGGCTGCCGCGCCGCACAGCGGTACGCGAGCGTCAGGTCGAGCAGGTAGGCATCCTCCGCCAGCATGCGATAGGTTCGAAGCGTCTGCCGCTCCACCAGCGCAGTCCGGCCGACCCCGCCGCTGTCGAACACCACATGCTCGAGGTCCGCCGTCGCCTGCGCGAATACCGGACCGTCTCCGCGTTGGGAGAACCCCATAAAGCGCACCGTCGCCTCGCCCTTGCCCAGGTTCCAAAAGTCGACTTCGCGCCCCCCAACCGCCACTCGGGTCCACGCGCTCCATACGCCGTAGTGATGATAATGATCGGGCGGCTGGATGCGCGTCAGCACCGCCCCGGCCGGCGACAACAAAGGATGGATAAACCCGCCGCGCGCAAACACCGCATCGACGCCCGCAGGCGCGGGCTGGACCGTATACCGGTAGCCGAGCAGCTCGCGCTCCCCGTCTCGAAAGCTCAACACCCCGGCCGCATCCTCAAGCGCCGGCCCTCCGTCCACCAATGGTCGCGCTCCCGTCGTCCGCATGAGTTCATACACGCGCACGGCGGGCGTTCCCAACCTCGGCGCCACCAGCCACGTCGCGCACCGCGGCTCCGCAGGATCGACCTGCACCGGCAAAGCGTTTCGCTCCCCGTCCACGAGCTCCACCAGCGCGAGCCCCTCGGGCAGAGGAACCTCGAAGGTGGCGCAAGCAGGCACTCCCTCGGGCGGCACAGCGACGTCGCACCGGACCGTCACTCGCGCAAGATGCGAGGTCTGGGCCATGGGCGAAAAAAGGCTCACGCCGCAATGGCAACCCCGCTCAGCCGAAAAGGCAATGCGCCGCAGCACGCAGCCCGTGCGCCCCCGCTTCCCGCAGGTTTGACCCGCCGCCATTGCCCCGAAGCGATTTCGATGTACCGTTTCCAGCCTTCGCGACGCACCCGCCGCGCCTCCGCATCCCTTCACCGCCATGAACGACATCCACGAACTCAAGCGCCTCCCCTCACCCGCCCCAAAGCCGCAATCCCTCGCCTGGGACGGCCATCTCCTCTGGATGGGCTCCCGCCAGACGCGCCGCATCTACGGAATCGACCCGCAGGCCTGGCGCGTAACCTGGGAAACCGAGGCTCCCGGCACCCCCTACGGCATCACCGTCTTCGGCGGCAACCTCCTCGTCCTGTGCGGCGAGTCTGCCGACGATAATCGCATCGTACGCCGATGCATTCCCGGAAAAGGCTTCGATCCGTCCTTCGGCATTCCCTGCCCGGACGACACCGGCTCGCAGCTGGCTAACGACGGCTCGCGTCTCACCATCAGCCAGTGGTACCCGAAAAAGGTGATCGCCGTGGACGCGAAGGGTCATCCGCAGCGCGTGATCCAAGTGCAGCACGGCATCTGCGGACAGGTCCACGTCGACGGGGCCATCTACCTCATGACCACCGACGACGAGGAGACCACCGATTACTGGCTCACCCGCCTCGACCCCCGCGACGCCAACCCGCAGCCCGTCGACCTCGTGCGCGTGCCCTTCGCCGCACGCGCCCTGGCCTGGGACGGCACCCACTTCTGGACCAACCACCGCGAGGCCAATCAAATCGTCTGCTTCCCTCGGCCCGACTGAACGCCCTCAAAGGCAACCCGGACCGGGATTGCCCGGGTGGCTGCGACCCGCTAAGGTCGGCGCATGAATGCGCCCCTACGCAGCCTCGCCGGGCTTCTGTTGACGACCGCGCTCCTCGCGGCCGCCCCCCGCGCGGATCTCATGCTGCCGGCTCCTCAAAAGACCGGTGGCATGCCGCTGATGGAAGCCCTCTCACACCGCGCCACCTCGCGCGCCTTCGCCACCACGGAGCTGTCCACCCAGCAACTCTCCGACCTCCTGTGGGCCGCCTTCGGAGTCAACCGCCCCGACGGCAAACGCACGGCCCCCTCCGCGAAAAACTGGCGGGAGACCGACGTGTACGTCCTCCTCAAGACTGGCGCCTACCGCTACGATCCGTCCGCGCACCGGCTCAGCCTCGTACTGGATGAAGACATACGCGCCCTCGGCGGCATCCAGTCCTTCGTCGCCTCGGCACCTGTCACCCTCGTCTTCGTGGCCGACTTCGCCCGCACCGGCGGATCCGGGCCCGGCCAGCGCGAATACGCCGCGATGGACGCCGGATTCATTTCCCAGAACGTGTACCTGTACTGTGCCTCCGAGCGACTCGCCACCGGCGTCCGCGCCTACGTGGACAAGGCCGCGCTCGGCGCGAAACTCGGCCTGCGCCCCGAGCAGACGATCCTGCTCGCGCAGTCCGTTGGATACCCCGACGCCTGACCTATCCGCAACCGGACGGTGCTTGACTCGCCCCGCCCTGGTGTGCATATGCACTGGCATGGAACCGGACCTCGACCTGGGCTCGATGGACAACTGCGTGTGCTTCAACCTGCGCTGGGTCAGCCGCGTCGTCACCCAATACTACGACGCCGAACTTCGGCGCCGCGGCATCCGTCCGACCCAGACGCCGATCCTCGGCGCCCTCGCGGCCAAGGCCGACTGGTCGATGGAGGACCTCAGCGACTGGCTGGGAATGGACCGCACCACCCTGGTGCGCAATCTGCGCCCGCTGCAGCGCGACGGTCTCGTCGCCCTCGCCGGCACCGGGCGCGGCGGCCGTGTCTCGGTTTCCATCACCGCCAAAGGCCGCCGAGATCTCCAGAACGCCCTCCCCGCCTGGCGCTCCGCCCAGGAGAAGATCGTCCGGACGCTCGGGACGAAACGCTGGTCCGCCATCCTGCGCGACCTCGAGCGCGCCGCCGACGAAATCGCCGGCTGAACCCAGACCGCCTGCACGTCCTTCACCCTTTTTAACCCACCATGTGTATATGCACTCCAATAACTCCGCCACCGCCACCCCGCTGTTCACCGCAGGCTCCACGATCCTCGACGCCGAGGCGCTCCGCCGGCTCTGCCTGGAGGCCGGAGCCGACGATGCCGGCTTCGTCGAACTCGACCGCCCTTCCCTCGCTTCCGAGCGCCCGCACCTCGTACGCGCATTCCCGCCCACCCGCAGCCTGATCAGTTTCGTGCTCCGCATGAACCGCGACAACGTGCGCAGCCCCGCACGCTCCGTCGCCAACACCGAATTCCACCACACCGGCGACGACTCCAACGACGTCGCCCGCCGCATCACCGCCGCCCTCGAACGCGCCGGCGTGCGCGCCCTGTATCCACCCATGGGCTTCCCCATGGAGGCCGACCGCTGGATGTCCGAACGCATGTGGATCGTCTCCCACAAGCCCGTCGCCGAGGCCGCCGGCATGGGCCGCATGGGAATCCACCGGAACGTCATCCATCCCCGCTTCGGCAACTTCATCGTGCTGGGTACCATCCTCGTCGGCGCCGAGATTTCCGCGTACGGCCGCGCGCTCGACTACAATCCCTGCCTCGAGTGCAAGCTCTGCGTCGCCGCCTGCCCCGTCGGCGCGATCGGTTCCGACGGCACCTTCGCCTTCTCGGCCTGCATGACTCACAATTACCGCGAGTTCATGGGTGGTTTCATCGACTGGGTCGAAACCGTCGCCGACAGCCGCAACGGTCGCGATTACCGGCGCCGTGTGAAGGAGTCCGAGTCGGTCTCCGTCTGGCAAAGCCTCGGCTTCGGCCCGAACTACAAGGCCGCCTATTGCATGGCCGTCTGTCCCGCCGGCGAGGACGTCATCGCTCCCTATCTCCAGTCGAAGAAGGCCTTCGTCGACGAGATCGTCCGCCCGCTCCAGGCCAAAGAGGAGCCGGTGTACGTGATTCCCGGCTCCGACGCCGAGACCCACGTCAGGAAGCGGTTCCCTCACAAAACGCCGCGTCACGTCCGCAACTCACTTCGGCCGCGCAGCATCCCCGCCCTGCTCCAGGGCCTGGCCCTGGGGTTTCAGCGCGGCAAGGCCGGCGACCTCGACGCCACCTACCACTTCAGGTTCACAGGCGCTCATCGCGCGGAGGCAACCGTCCGCATCTCCGGCGGGCGCATCGCGGTTCAATCCGGCCACCACGGCGAGGCCACGCTCCGCGTCGACGCCGACTCGGAAACCTGGCTCGGCTTCGTCGCGAAGGAGAGATCGCTCCCCTGGGCGTTGCTCACCCGGCGCATCCGCCTCCGCGGCAATCCCCGCTGGCTCCTGGCCTTCGGCCGCTGCTTTTCCTGATCCAATCCGTCTCCATGAACCTTCAGTCCGCCACCACCCACCGGGTGTTCTCCGCCACGCGCGTGCAGACCATCCTGCCGCTGCCCTTCGACGAGACGCTCCGGCGCCTGCACACGCTGGTGCGCCGGCCTCGACGCCTCCGGCTGGCCCTTCTCGCCCGATGGTCCCCGACCCGCCTCCGGCTCCATCTCGAGCGCGCCGCCGGCGACACCGGACTGATGATCCTGGGCGCGGTCCGGCACGACGTCGTTGTGGCCGCCCTCGGCGGCCCGCCCAAGGCCCGCATGCTCCTCATCGGAAATCCCCTGACCGCCCTCGGCCTCATGCAACTCCATCCCGAGGCCGGCGTCTATGCGCCGCTCCGCGTGATGTTTCACGGCGGCCCGGGCGGAACGACCGTGGTGACGCGCGACGCGCCCTCTTCGCTGCTCGATTCCTTCGACCATCCGCACTTCGCCGCCGTCGGCCGTGAGCTCGACCGTCGCCTCGACGCCCTGCTCGCACGGCTCGTCCCAGCGGCCGCGGAGTGAGGTGCCGGATACAAGCGGGCGTTTCGGTGCCACTGCTCGGCGCTCGACAGCCCCCGCAACCGGACCGAGAGTGCGGCCGCTCCCGTCCCTCCCCGGCATGTCCGCCACAGTACCAACGCCCGCCCCCACCGACCCCACCCCCGGCGACCGCCCGACGGTCGCCATCGACATCGACGACACGCTGAACGATTTCTCGCACACCCTGCGCACGCTCCCGATCCCCTATGATCCGACGTACGCGCTCTCTGAGCCGACCTTCGCCGCGTTCCTCGCCCGGGTTCGAGAGGACGCACCAGAGTCCGGAGACCTGCTCAGCACCGAGTATTCCTATTTTCGCTACCGAATCCACGAGCTCTGCTACCGCGCCGCCGCGCCGAGGTCCGACGGCGTCGATTTCGTGAGGTGGTTGCGCGAAGAGGGCTGGCGCATCGTGATCTGCACGCGCCGCGACCTGCGTCGCGCCCAGGCCTGCACCCGCGCCTGGCTCGAAGCGCACGTCGTGCCCTTCGACCACCTGTTCATGGCCGCCAACAAGATCGCGTTCTGCCGCGCCTGGGGCATCCCGCACCTGGTCGACGACGACCCGTTCCAAATCGAGCACGGCGGCGCCCACGGCGTGCAGGTCTATTACCCGGTCATGGCCAAACACGCCGCCCTGCCCCCGCACACGGCCCGCGGCTTCTCCTCGTTCGAGGAAGTCAAATCATGGATACGCGCGTCGGCCTCCTGAGCGCGTTCTCGCGCACCTTCATCCCCGGCGTCGTCAAGGTCGAGGCCGAGCGCTTCGGCTTCCCGTACCTCGCCGACCTCCTCGCCGGCGGGGGCGAGCTGGAATATGGCCAGCTCACCACCTGCCGCCTGCTCCACAAGTACAAGCTCGTGAACCTGCCCGCCGCGCGCATCGAAGCCCTGCTCGCGGACCACGTCGCCGGCGCGCTCAACGTCTGCCGCTACTTCGATCCCGCGGCAAACGACGTCTTCTGCCTCAATCTCGACAACAACCACCGGACGGAAAGCACCGCGCTAATTCCGGAGATGACGCTCGCGGTCGACGCCCTGCGATCCTGCCTCGCGGCCGCGGGCTGCGAGCCGCTCGTCGTCGCCAGTGGACGCGGGTTCCATGTCTGGGGCCGCCTCGATTCGCCCGTCCCCAACGCAAGGCTCCACGATTTCATGCTCCGCGCCGCTGCCCGCGCTCTGCTCGCCGTCCACGAGGCCGGCCGCGATCACCGGGAGCTGAAGGTCAATTCTTACCCCGACGTGCGCATCGCCAACGTCGTCTCGCTCCGCCTCTTCGGCTCGATCCACGCGAAGACCCGGGTCTTCAGCCACGTGACCGCCCGGGATGGAACCCCGCTCGACGAGGCTGCCTCGTGGCGCACCTTCGAGGAGTTCATCTCACGCCAGACCCTGTCTTCCACCGCCTTCGAAGCGGCCCATCGCTCGCTCGGCGGCGACGGACCGGCTTCCGCCACCTAGATCGGAGTTGCCCGGCGCAGCGCCGGGGTTGACGCTCGCACCATGGACCAATTGGGAAAATCGTTCGTCGTCATCGGCCTGCTCATCGCCGCCGCTGGCGCGCTGATGTGGCTGCTGGGGCGCCACGGGGGCGGCCTGCTCCCCGGCGACATCGTCGTCGAGCGAAAGAACGTGCGGTTCTACTTTCCCGTCGTCACCTGCCTGGTCATCAGCGTGATCCTCAGCCTGCTCGGCTGGCTCTTTCGTCGCTGAGGACGGGCCACCCGCGCGGGTTGACGGTGCGCCTGGAAGCACTACCGTGCGCGCCATGCTTCGCCCCATCCTCGCCGCGTTCGCCGCCGTCTTGGCCATCGCCACCGCCCGCTGCGCCGAACCCAAGGTCCCCTACGGCAACAATCCCGCCGCGGGACACTACGCCGAGGTGGACGGCATCCGGCTCTACTACGAGATGTACGGCGTTGGCGCACCGCTGGTCGTCCTCCACGGGAACGGCGGCAGCATCGCCTCGATGCGCTACCAGATCGATTTCTTCCGCTCGCACCGCTGGGTCATCGCCGTCGACAGCCGGGGCCACGGGAAAAGCCAGATGGGGACCGGACCGCTCACGTATTCGAAAATGGCCGACGACGTCGCCGCCCTGCTCGCCCAGCTCCACGTCGGCAGGGCCGACCTGCTCGGCTGGAGCGACGGCGGCATCGTCGCCCTGCTCGTCGCCATCCGCCACCCCAATGTCGTCCGCCGGCTGGCGATCTCCGGCGCGAACCTCTCCCCTGAGGCGCTTTCCCCGGGCGATGTTCCCTCGATGAAGGCCGACCTGCGCAAGGCCGAGGCTAGGCTCGCCGTCGGCGACCACTCCCAGCGCTGGGACCGCGTCTGCCAGTACCTCCAGCTGATGATCAATCATCCCCACATCACGATGGCCCAGCTGAAGACCATCACCGCCCCGACGCTCGTCATGGCCGGAGAACACGACGCCATCCCCGCCGCCCACACCCGCGCGATCGCCGCAGGTCTTCCCCACTCGGTGCTCCACGTCTTCCCGGGCGCCGGGCACGCCGCCCTCCAGGAGGTCCCCGACCAGTTCAACGCCGTCGTCGACGGATTCTTCCAGGCGTCGCATCCTGCGCCCGGAACCTGAGCCGCCGCCTGTATCCACTCCGCTTCGACAATCGACGCGGGCATTTGACATATTTTTGCCGGATGGCCGAGGCCTCAAAGCCGACCAGGTCGCTTGCTTCCAACAGCTTGGCGCACACGCAGGATTTTTGGCCGTGCGGTTTGATTCCGCCCCAATCCGGCTAAATTGCTGGGTCAGCACTTTAACGCAGCCCCCCAGGCCCGAGACACCAGCACCCCGGGCAGGGATGGCAGCGATCCGACGACCCGCCACCCGCCGGCGGGCCCGCGTCGTTCCATCGTCTCTGTTCGCCGCCAGAGAAACCACGCCCGGTACCCAGCCTCTCACCCGGCCGATGACCGCCTCCACACCCGGTACAAATCCGCCCCCGGACCCATCCGGAGTCGCACGCACGCGAGGGTGCCTGCGATGCCCTGCGTTCATCGATTCGACCCTCCGCGCGCATCGCCTCTCAGTCGTCCCTTTCGTCGCAGCCGCGTTTCTCTCGTTCGCGTCCGCCAGGGCGGAAGACCTGCCCCTCTCCGAACTCAAGCAGATGAATCTCGAGCAGCTCATGGAGGTGCAGGTCACCACCGCCTCCCGCCACCCCGAGGACCTGTTCCACGCCGCGTCGGCCATCCAGGTCATTTCCGGAGCCGACATCCGTTCGTCAGGCTTTGTATCGCTACCCGATGTATTGAGCCTCGCCCCCGGACTGGAGGTCGCGCGGGCGAACTCAAGCCAGTGGGCGATCTCCGCCCGGGGTTTCGACAACGTGCTGGCCGACAAGCTGCTGGTGATGATCGACGGACGCACCGTCTACACGCCCCTCTACGCGGGCGTCTTCTGGGACGTTCAGAACACCTTCCTCGAGGACATCGACCGCATCGAGGTCGTCGACGGCCCCGGCGGCGCCCAGTGGGGCGCCAATGCGGTGAACGGCGTGATCGACGTCATCACCAAGGACGCCCGCCGGACCCAGGGACTCTATGTCGAGGGCGGGGGCGGCGGGGATCCGACCGCCTTCGCGGGCCTGAGGTACGGGGGCCGGCTCGCTCCCGGACTCTTCTACCGCGTTTACGTCCACAGCCTCTCGCGCGCGGCCACCACCCTGCTAAATGGCGCCGACGCCGGTGACGCCTGGGCGTACACGCAGGGCGGATACCGGATGGACTGGGAACGCACGGACGCCGACCACGTCACCCTCCAGGGCGACTTCTACGGCGCCGACCCCAACCCCACGGGCACCAACCACGCCCGCGCCTCGGGCGCCAACGTGCTCGGACGCTGGACCCACCGCACCGACGGCTCGTCCACGCTCCAGCTCCAGGCCTACTTCGACCGCACCTGGCGTGACTTCGGGGGCGGCTTCCGCGAGGGCCTCGACACCTACGACGTCGACTGGCAGGACGACCTCCGTTTCGACTCGGGCAACCACGCCACCTGGGGCTTCGGCGCGCGGCTCATGGACGACCGCGTCGACAACGCTCCGGCCATCGCCTTCCTCCCCGCCCACCGGCGCCTTCACGTCACCAATCTGTTCGCCGAGGATGAAATGCCCTTCGCGGGCAATCACCTGCGGGCGACCGTCGGAGCCAAGCTCGAGCACGACGATTATGAGGGCCTGAATATCCAGCCCGACCTCCGGCTGGCATGGCTCCCCTCGGACAGGCAAACCGTCTGGGCCTCAGTGTCCCGCGCCGTGCGCACGCCCTCGCGCATCGACGAGGATTTCGCCCTCTACGCCGCACCCGGCAGGGCCTTGATCCAGGGCAACCCCGACTTCGAATCCGAAACCCTCGTCGCCTGGGAACTGGGCTGGAGAATGCACGCCACCGACCGGTTGACGCTGTCACTCTCAACCTACTTGAACCAGTATTCGGACCTCCGGACCGCGCGTCCATCCCCGCAGCCGCCCGGCCTGCCCATCACCTTCGGAAACGATCTCTCCGGCCGGTCCTACGGAGCCGAGCTCACCGTGGAGTTTCAGCCGACCGACGCGTGGCACCTTCGCGGCGGCTACACGATCCTCAGGAAGTCCCTGTGGCTCTCACCCGGAGCCGTCGACCTCAACCACGCCTCCGCTGAAAGCGACGACCCCGCCGGCCAGGCGCTCGTGCAGTTCACTCTCCGCCTTCCCCACAATCTCTCGCTCGGTTCGGTCGTGCGCTGGGTCCACTCCCTCCCGTCCCCCCACGTGCCTGGCTACACCAGCGTGGACCTCCGCCTTGCCTGGCACGCCACGAAAAGCCTCGAGATCGCCGTCGTCGGACAGAACCTCCTGGACCGCAGGCACCCGGAATTCGTCCCGTCGTCGCCCTCGCCCCGCGAAATCGGCCGGAGCGGTTACGGAAAGGTCGTATGGCGCTACTGAACCGACTCCGGCCAAGAGTCGCCGCGATCATCCTGCTGCTCGCCGCCCTCGCCACCCAGTCCGCCGCGCAACCCGCGCCCACCGCACGGCTCAACGAGCTCGAGGCCGTGTTCCTGTTCAACTTCGCAATCTTCGTGAACTGGCCCGACACGCCTCCCCGCGACTCCCGCGCTCCCTTCATCATCGGGGTCCTGGGGACGGACCCGTTCGGTTCGGTCCTCGACCAAATCGTCGCCGGCGAGAAGCTCGATTCTCGGCCCTATCTCGTGCGCCGGTATCCGTCACTCCAAGACGTCGGTCCATGCGACATCCTGTTCATCAGCAGCTCCGAGCATGGGAATCTCGCCACCATCCTGCGCTTCCTCCGAAACCGCAGCATCCTCACCGTCGGCGACACGGACGACTTCAACGAACTCGGCGGCATCATCCGGTTCGTCCGCGAGGACGGCCACCTCCGTCTCCGCATCAACCTCGCCGCCGCCCGGGCGGCCCGGCTCCGGCTGAGCTCAAAACTGCTCCGCCCCGCCGAGATCTACCACGGAAAGGCCCGCTGACCATGCCCCTCCGCAACGTGCCCATCCGAAGGAAGGTGATCGTGATCGTCCTGCTCACGAGCGGCATCGTGATGCTCCTGATGCGCGGCTCCTTCCTCGTGCTCGAATACCTCACCTTCAGGCGCGACACCGTCCAGGAACTGTCGACCCTGGGACGCGTGGTCGCGGACAACAGTACCGCCGCCCTCGCATTCCGAAACAGGAACGACGCCCGCCAGCTGCTCGCCTCCCTCGCCACCGAACAGCACCTCGTCGACGCGGCCCTCTACGACGACTCAGGCCGGCTCTTCGCCGCCTACACGCCCGCCGGAAGAGGCAATCCGCCGACACAGGTTCCCTCAGGCCATGGCTACTTCTTCGACGACTCCGGGCTCGCTGGTCTCCAGCCCGTCGTCCAGGCCGGCCGGCGCCTCGGCACGCTCTACCTTCGCCTCGACACGCGGCCCGTCACCCGCGACTGGCTCCGCAACTCCGTCTGGATCGCGGCCGCCGTCATGGCCTTCGTCATGACCATCGCCTACCTCCTGTCGCGGCTCCTCCAGACCCAGATCACCCGCCCCATCCTCCAGCTCACGAGCGCCGCCCGGGCCATCTCGGAGCGCCGCGACTACTCCGTGAGGACGCGGCGCATCGGACGCGACGAGATCGGCGAACTGACCGACGCGTTCAACACCATGCTCGACGAGCTTCAGGACCTCCATGCGGCCATGGAGGCGCGCGTCGCCGAAAGGACCGCCCAGCTGCAGGCCGCCAACCGAGAACTCGAGGCCTTTTCGTATTCAGTCTCCCACGACCTGCGGGCGCCCCTGCGCCACATCGACGGATTTGCGCACCTGCTCGACAAACGCATCGGCGCCGCCCTCGACCCCACCGACCGGCGCTACCTCGACACGATCATGGGCTCCACTAGAAACCTCGGCGTCCTCATCGACGAGTTGCTCGCCTTCAGCCGGATGGGGCGCGCGGAGATGCAACGCGTCGAAGTCCCTTCGCGCACCCTGGTCGACGAGGTCGTCCGAAGCCTCCAGCCAGACCTGCACGACCGGGCCGTGGAATGGCGGATCGGCAACCTGCCCACGGTGCACGCCGATCCGGCCATGCTCCGGCAGGTATGGGCCAACCTGCTCGGCAACGCCGTCAAATACACCCGCGGCCGCGCTCCCGCGGTCATCGAGGTCTTTCACCACACAGGCCCGGGCGGCGAGCACGTCTTCGCCGTTCGCGACAATGGCGCGGGCTTCGACATGCAATACGTCGACAAGCTCTTCGGCGTATTCCAACGCCTCCACGGCACGAGCGAGTTCGAGGGCACGGGCATCGGCCTCGCCCACGTCAAGCGCATCATCCACCGGCACGGCGGCCGCGTCTGGGCCGAGGGCCGCGTGAACGAGGGCGCCACCTTCTTCTTCACCCTCCCCGTCTGATCCCTCCTACCTTCCATGAACGAAATCCGCAGCATCCTCTACGCAGAAGACAACCCGAACGACGTCGAGCTCACCCTCGCCGCCCTCGCCGAACACAATCTCGCGAACGAGGTCGTCGTCGTCAACGACGGGGCCGACGCCATCGATTACCTCAAATGCAGGGGCCGTTTCCAGCGCCGCCCGCCCGTCAACCCAGCCTTCATCCTCCTCGATCTCAAGATGCCGAAGGTCGACGGACTCGAGGTGCTCAAGATCGTCAAGGGTGACCCCGCCCTCCACACCATCCCCGTCGTCATGCTCACCTCTTCCCGCGAGGAGCAGGACCTCGCCCGCAGCTACGAGACCGGCGTCAATTCCTACGTCATCAAGCCCGTCAGCTTCCAGGACTTCGTCGAGGTCGTGCGGCTCCTCGGGCTCTACTGGACCGTGCACAACCACCCGCCAAAACAATGAGGATCCCACCATGACTTCCGTCCCTCTCATCCCTGACATCCACGTCCTCCACCTCGAGGACAACCTCGCCGACGCGGAGCTCATCCACGCCCTCCTCCGGGACGAATGGCCCTCCTGCACCATCCACACTGTCCAGAATCGGCAGGACTACCTCCGGGCCCTCGATTCGGGTTCCTTCGACGTGATCCTCTCCGATTTCTCCCTTCCCCAATTCGACGGCCTCTCCGCCCTCGCCCTCGCCCGGGGACGGTCCATCTCCGCGCCGTTCATCTTCCTGTCGGGTACCATCGGCGAGGAAAATGCCGTGCGCGCCCTGCAGAATGGAGCGACCGACTACGTGCTCAAGGACCGCCCCGCGCGCCTCATCTCCGCCGTCCGACGCGCCCTCGACGCCGTCGAGGAGCTCCGCAGGCGGCGCTCCGCCGAACTCAAGCTGCGCGAACAGGCCGAGCTTCTCGACAAGATCCGCGACGCCATCGTTGTCTGCGACATCGGTCGCCGCATCACCTACTGGAACCAGGGAGCCGAGCGCATCTTCGGCTGCTCAAGCGCCGACGCCACGGGCCGAAACGCGGAGGACCTCTTCGGCCACGCCGCGCTCTCCGCCATCGAATCCGCCCGGCCCGAATCGCCCGACGCCGAATGGCACAAGGAGGTCGAGATCCGCACCCGCAACGGCCAGTCGCGCATCCTCGAATGCCGCGTCAGTGTCATCCGCGACGAGCAGTCCGCTCCGAAGTCCCATCTGATCATCTGCGCCGACGTCACCGAACCCCGGCAGCTCGAACGGCAGTTCTACCGCTCCCAGCGGATGGAAAGCCTGGGAACCCTCGCCGGCGGAATCGCGCACGACCTCAACAACGTCCTCACGCCGATCCTCATGTCCATCCCGCTCGTCGGCGACCTCACCCAGGACCCCGAGCTGCTCAGGATCATGGGCATCCTCGACAACAGCGCCCGCCGCGGCGCGACGCTCATCCGCCAGATCCTCGCCTACGCCCGCGGCGCGGAGGGCGAACGCACCGAGGTCCAGCTACGACTCGTCGTCCGCGAGGTCGTCGCCCTGCTCGGCGAAACTCTGCCCAAATCGATCGTCGTCAGCACCCACCTCGCCCCCGATCTCCCGGCAATCACCGCCGACTTCACCCAGATCAGCCAGGTCCTCATGAACCTGTGCGTGAATTCCCGCGACGCCATGCCCAACGGCGGCCGAATCACCCTCACCGCCGACACCGTCACGATCGACAAGGCATCCGCCGACGCGATCCCCGGCACCCAGCCCGGCCGCTATGTGCGCCTCGTCGTCGACGACACCGGGACGGGCATCGCCCCCGAAATCATCGACCGCATCTTCGACCCGTTCTTCACCACCAAGGGCGCGGGCAGGGGCACCGGGCTCGGCCTGTCGACCGCGCTCGGCATCGTCCGCAGCCACGGCGGTTTCCTTCAGGTCCAGAGCACCCCGGGGAAAGGCACGCGTTTCAGCCTCCATTTTCCCGCCTCGGCCTCGCCCTCGCCGGCCGATCCCGAGCGCCCCGACCCCGCCTCCGCCCGCGGCTCGGGCGAAACCATCCTCGTCATCGACGATGACCTCAACATCCGCGAGGTCATCCGCGCCTTCCTGGAATCCGCCGGTTACCGCATCCTGCTCGCCGCCGACGGCACCGAAGGCCTCGCGACCTTCCTCCGCAATCGCGGCCGTATCCGCTGCGTCATCACCGACCTCATGATGCCCGGCCTCCAGGGCGACCAGGTCGCCGCGTCCCTCCGGGCCGTCGAGCCGGGGCTGCCGATCATCCTGGTCAGCGGCGTGCTCGGCTTCCGTCCCCCGAGCGCCACGCTCGCCCACGGCACGACTTTCCTCACGAAGCCGATGACCGGCGCCGATCTCACGCGCGCCGTCGCCGCCGCCCTCACCCGACGCTGAGGGCCACCCGCGCGCCCCGCCCTCGGGTGAGTCTATTTCCAGGACTCTCCCTAATGTCCGAGCCGGTTCCTTCTTTGTGAGTGACCAGGCAGCGCCTAGGCTGCAGGCACTCCGTCGTCCCAACCCCCGACGGCCCCCTCCACAGCCATGAAATCCCCCTGGCGCCTGCTCCTGCTCCTCGCCCTCGCGGCAAACGGCCTCGCCGCCACCGCACCGATCCACGTCTGGCAAAAGGTCGAACTGACCTTCCACGCCACCCACCGCTACGCCAACCCGTACACCGACGCCACCGTCTGGGTCGACCTGAAGGGCCCCGCCTTCGCCAAACGCGTCTACGGCTTCTGGGACGGCGGTGACACCTTCCGCGTCCGCCTCATGGCCACCGCCCCCGGAGAGTGGACCTGGACCAGCGGCTCCTCGCCCGCCGATCCCGGCCTCGACGCCGGCCACGGCGCCTTCACCGCCGTGCCCTGGTCCGAGGCCGAACTCCAGGCCAATCCCAACCGCCGCGGCATGATCCGCCCCACGCCCAACGGACACGCGCTCCAATACGCCGACGGCACGCCTTTCTTCGCCATCGGCGACACCTGGTACGCCCTCGGCACAAACCGCTTCCGCTGGTTCGACGACGACACGCCCCGCCCCATCGGCCCCACCGCCGGGTTCAAGGACTATGTCCGCTACCGCAAGGCCGAGGGTTTCAACTGGGTCAGCATGATCGCCGCCTACCCCAACTGGAGCACCGATGGCCTGCCCTACCACCTCGTGATGAACGACGCGGACCATACGCCCATCCGTTTTGCCTGGCTCGAGTTCGGCACCGGAAGCGCCAAGAACATGGATAATGAGGGCGGCAAGCCCTTCCTCTTCCCCGGCCGCGTCCCCGGCTACGAAAACGTCTTCCCCGACGTAAACCGCATCAATCCGGCCTATTTCGACGCGATCGACCGCAAGATCGATTACCTCAACGCCAACGGCTTCGTGCCCTTCATCGAGGTCTCGCGCCGCGACGCCAGCGTGTGCTGGAAAAAGTACTACGGCTGGCCCGACTCCTACGCCCGCTTCATCCAGTACCTCTTCGCGCGCTACCAGGCCAACATCACCGTCCTCAGCCCCATCCATCTCGACATCATCCAGGAGTCCGTCAGCCCCGACGATTTCACCGCCGCGGTGAACCTGGTTGAGAGGACCTACGGCCCGCCCCCCTTCGGCACCCTGCTCTCCGCGAACGCCAACCCCTCCACGCTCGAGAACTGGGGCGACCATTCGTGGGTCACGCTCCAGCAGATCGGCAACAAGCGGGAGCACGACAACTACTGGTACCTCACCGAAATCTTCAACCACCGCCCGGCCCAGCCCGCCCTCAACGGCGAGCCCTACTACGCCGGCTACAAGGACGTTCGCGGCCTCGGCGGCAAGGGCTACGCCTACGGCGCCGTCGGCGGCACCTCGCGCGACAACCTGTTCTGTCGCTCCGCCGCCTACGGCAGCTTCCTCTCGGGAGGCCTCGGTGGTCACGTCTACGGCGCCGAGGGCATCTGGGGCGCCGACATCGAGCCCTCAGCACCGACCAAGATGTGGGACGCCTTCCAGTGGAAATCCGCCGCCGAGATGCACTACCTGCGCGACTTCGCTTTCTCGATCGGCCAGCGCTATCAGGACCTCGTCCCCTGCGCCGCCCTCGTCTCCCCCGACAAGACCCGCGACCTCCTGAGCTACGAGGGCTGGGCCTACTGCGCGCGCACCGACGACCGAGAGATCTTCCTCGCCTACTTCGAAAAGGGATGCCCGCACGAACAGATCCGGGGCGCCCGCCTCAACAGCGATTACCGCGCCCAGTGGTTCAACCCCCGCAACGGCACCTGGATCGACCTCCCCGGCGGCTCCCTCCGCTCCAACGAGATCGGGATCATCGACCTGCCGCCATTCCCCGCCGACGACGACTGGGGCCTGCGCCTCGTCTTCGAGCGCTCCCACGGCTTCCACATGCTAAGGCCGTGAGCGACGTCGCCACCCGGCGGTCCGTCGACCGGACCGCCGGCGTGCTCGACGTCAGGACGACGCCCGCTTCCGGTTCAGCAGCTTGTAATTCACCGCGTCCACGAGCGCCTGCCAGGAGGCCTCGATGATGTTTTCGCTCACGCCCACCGTGCCCCAGATGCCAGTCGCGTCGCCGCTCTCGACCAGCACCCGCGTGCGGCTGTTCGTGCCGAGGTGCCCCTCGAGGATGCGTACCTTGAAGTCGCGCAGCTCCATCTCGCGCAATTCCGGATACACGGGCTCCAGCGCTGCGCGCAGCGCCTTGTCGAGCGCGCCGACCGGGCCCGTGCACTCCGCCACCGTGTACGAGCTGGCGCCGCCGGCGCGGACCTTCACGGTGGCCTCCGCGAACAGTTCGTTCTGGTGCTTCTCAACAATCACGCGGTAGTTCTCCACCTCGAAGAATTTCAGCTCCTGCCCCAGCGCCTCGGCGATCAACAGCTTGAGCGAGGCGTCCGCCGCCTCGTACTCATACCCCCGATACTCGAGTTCCTTCAGCCGCTCGATGAGGCCCTTGATCGCAGGCGCCTTCTCGTCCAGCTCGTACCCGAGCTCCCGCGCCTTCACCACCAGGCTCGTGCGGCCCGCCATGTCGGAGACCAGCACGCGCGTGCGATTGCCCACCAGCGACGGGTCGATGTGCTCATAGCTGCGCTTCACCTTCTGCGCCGCGTTCGCGTGCAGCCCACCCTTGTGCGCGAAGGCCGACAGGCCGACGTACGGCGCCTTGGTGTCCGGACGCAGGTTCGCCAGCTCGTCGAAGTACAGCGAGAGGTCGCGCAGCTGCGCCAGGTTCGAGGCGCAGTGGAATGTCCGCCCCATCTTCAGCGCCAGGCTGGGAAGGATCGTCACCAGGTTCGCATTGCCCGTGCGCTCGCCATAGCCGTTGATCGTACCCTGCACCAGGCAGGCGCCCGCGGAGATCGCGGACAATGCGTTCGCCACGCCCAGGCCGCTGTCGTTGTGCGGATGGATGCCCACCTTGTCCGGCCCGAACTCCTTCACCACGCGCCCGACGATGTCGCGCACCTCCTCCACCAGCGTGCCGCCATTGGTGTCGCACAGCGTCAGGTTCACCGCCCCGCCACGCACCGCCGCCGCCAGGGTCTTCAACGCATAGTCCGCGTTGTCCTTGAACCCGTCGAAGAAATGCTCCGCGTCGTACAGCACTTCCCGGCCGTTGGCCGTCAGGTACCGGATCGAATCCTCGATCATCGCCAGGTTTTCCTCCGGCGTCGTGCGCAGGATCTCGTTGACGTGCAACAGCCAGGTCTTGCCCACCAGGGTCATGACCGGCACGCCGCTCGCCAGCAGCGTCTGCAGCTGCGCGTCGTCCTCCGCCTTCACGCCTGCGCGCCGGGTCGCCCCGAACGCCGCGATCTTCGCGTGCTTGAGCTTCAGGTTCTTCACCTCCGCAAAGTACGCGATGTCGCGCGGGTTCGACCCCGGAAAGCCGCCTTCAATGTAATCGACCCCGAACTGGTCCAGGCGCTCGGTGATGAGCAGCTTGTCCGTGACCGAGAAATTGATGCCTTCGCCCTGCGTGCCATCCCGCAGGGTCGTGTCGTAGATTTTGATGTTCGGGTTGCTCATGTGGAAAAAACGAAACCCCGGGCTTTCGACCCGGGGTGACTGGAAGCTTGGCTTTCGATGCGCTGTTCTGGTTAAGCCATGTCTCCATGCCCGGGCCGGCGGCAGGGAATAATAATCCCGCCGATGATCGAAATGTGGATGGCCTCGGAGAACAACATGACGGAAGGCAGAAAATCCCCCGCCGTCAAAATGTCGATACCGTTTTTTCCGCCCGCGCCCCGGTGATGCGACTTGCGCCCGCCCGGAATCCCTCCGAACTCTTGCGGCGCCGCCCGCCGTCCGCCACAATCGCGGGCTGCTTCCCTCCCGAGACACACCGATCGCTCCACGCCTCCCGCCGCCCATGGCTCTCCCACGTATCTTGATCAACGAGGACTCCCTGGTCGACCAGAGGCGCCTGCTCGATGAGTTCGGCCGCGCCCACTTCGAGTGCGAGAGTCTCTGCGTGGCCAGGCGGGCCGAGTTCGAGGCCGCCCTCACCCGCTTCGCCCCCGAGCTGATCATCTCTGATTATTACCTCGGCGATTTCGACGGTCTCACGGTACTCGATGCCGCCCGCGCCCGGCGCCCCGGCACACCCGTCATCATCCTTACCAACGCCCTCAACGAGGAGACCGCAGTCGAATGCATGCGCCGCGGTGCCGCAGACTACGTGCTCAAGAGCCGGCTGCCCAGCATCGTCCCGACCGTCATCGCCCAGCTCGAGCGCATCAAGGCCGCCCGCGAGCGCGCCCGGCTGCGGCTCGAACATGAGCAGCTGTTTCAGCTCACGCCGAATCTGTTCTGCATCTCGAATCCCGAGGGTCTCCTCCAGGACGTCAACCCAGCCTGGACCGCCCGCCTGGGCTACTCGCGCGAGGAACTCATCGACCGCAAGCTCGAGGACTTCATTCAGCCCGACGATGTCTCGCTCTTCGAACCGTGGTGGAAACGCCTGCTCGCCGCGAACAGCGCGACTACAAACGGCACGGGACGCTCGCCCCTGAGTTCCGAATGCGAATGCCGCCTCGTCCACCGCGACGGCTCCCACCGGCACATCCTCTGGAACGCCACCGCGTTTGCCACCGACGGGCGCGTCTTCGCCTACGGCCACGACGTCACCGAACGCAAGCGCGTCGAGGCCGCTCTCCGCGAAAGCGAGGCCCGCTTCCGCGCCATGGCCGACTCCGCCCCCGTCCTGATGTGGGTCGCCGATCCGGAGCTCCGCTTCACCTACTTCAACCGACCCTGGCTCGACTTCACCGGCAACATCCTCGAACACGAGGTGAAGAGCGGCTGGACCCAGGGCGTCCACCCCGACGATCTCTACCGCTGCCTCGAAGTCCTCCGCTCCAGCAACCAGACCCAGCAGCCTTTCCGGATGATCTTCCGGCTCCGCCGCCACGACGGCGCCTACCGCTGGATCCTTGATTACGGCATGCCACGCTTCGACGAGCACGGCGGCTTCCTAGGCTACATCGGCTCCTGCATCGACATCACCGAACAGCACGAAGCCGAGAGCGCCCTCACCCAGCGCGCCGTCAAGCAGACCGCCCTCGTCAACTTCTCCAGCTTCGCCCTCGCCCGCCACCCCTTCACCACCCTGCTCTTCGGCGCCGTACGCACGGTCGGGGAGACGCTCGGCGTCGAGATCAGCCAGGTCCTCGCCCTCTCGACCGAACACGACCACCTCACCCTCGTCGCAAGCGCCGACCCCGAGGGCGACGCCGACCAGATCGGCCAGGTCTGCAGCGCCGCCTCCCCCGCCATGCGCGTCGGACGCGTCCTGCTCCTTCCCGACGACGCCGACGACTTCCCCGGCGCCGCCACCCTCGCGCGCAAGGGCATCCGCACCGGCCTCGCCGTGATGATCGGCAGCAACGAGAAACCCTACGGCCTGCTCACCGCCGCCACCGCCCAGGCACGCGATCTGTCCGGCGACTCCGCGAGTTTCCTCCAGAGCATCGCCAACATCCTCAGCACGGTGCACGCCCGCACCCTCGCCGAGGAAGCCCTCGCCGAAAGCGAACAGAAGTTTCTCCAGTCGCAGAAAATGGAGGCCGTCGGCCTGCTCGCCGGCGGCGTCGCCCACGACTTCAACAACCTGCTCACCGCCGTGCGCTGCTACGCCGAAATCCTCAGCGACGACCTCGCCGAGCAGGCGCCCGCCGCCCAGCCCAAGGTCGCCGAGATCCTCAAGGCCACCGCCCGCGCCAGCGCCCTCACGCGCCAGCTCCTCGCCTTCAGCAGAAAACAGGTCGTGCAGCCCGAGGTCCTCGACCTCAACAACGTCATCTCCGACATCTCCGAGATCCTCCGCTCCCTCCTCAGCGAGAACATCGTCTTCGAATTCATCCCCGGCGCCTCGCCCGCCACCATCCGCGCCGACCGCGGCCAGCTCGAGCAGGTCATCATCAACCTCGCCATCAACGCCCGCGACGCCATGCCCGTCGGCGGCCGCCTCACCCTCCGCACCGCAGGACGCACCATCACCCAGGGCGACGAGGAGACTCGCGACCTCGCCGCCGGCTCCTACGTCGAACTCGCCGTGTCCGATACCGGCGTCGGCATGAGCCCCGAGATCCAGGCCCACCTCTTCGAACCCTTCTTCACCACCAAGCCCAAGGGCCGCGGCACCGGACTCGGCCTCGCCACCTGCGCGGTGATCCTCAAGAACGCAGGCGGCACCATCCGCTGCACGAGTCGACTCGGCGAGGGCACCACGTTCAACGTGCTCCTGCCCGAGGTCCACGAGACTGAGTACCAGATGGAGAGCTTCGAGGACGACACCCCTCTCGGCCGCTCCGAGAACATCCTCCTCGTCGAGGACGACGAGTCCGTGCGCGCCGTCACCGAAAGCATCCTGCGCTCCCTCGGTTACCAGGTCCACTCCGAGCCGGGCGGTGCCGAGGCGCTCGCCCTCTGCCTGTCCGACAACGCCCCGCGCTTCGACCTTCTGTTCACCGACATCGTGATGCCCTACATCGGGGGCCACGAACTCGCCGAGCGCCTCTGCGCCCTCCGCCCCGGCCTGCGCGTGCTGTTCATGTCCGGTTACGTCGACGACCCCGTGATTCTCCAGGCCGTGCAGGAATCCCGGATGCCCTTCCTCGAAAAGCCGTTCAACCGCACCACCCTCGCCAAGAAGCTGCGCGAGGCGATCGAGGGGCGCTGAGCCGCCGCCTCAGCGCTGCAGGCTCAGCCTCGCGATCGTCGCGGGAAGCAGCGCGTGCTCCGCGGCATGGATCTTCGCCGCGAGGGACTCAAGCGTATCCGATTCCTCGATGCGCACCGCCGCCTGGTCGATGATCGGCCCGCCGTCCACCTCAGCCGTCACGCGGTGCACCGTGCATCCGGTCACCTTCACGCCGCGGCGAAACGCCTGGCCGATCCCGTCCAGGCCCGGAAACGACGGGAGCAGGCTCGGGTGCAGGTTGATGATCCGACCCGCAAAGGCCTCCAGAAATCCGGATTTGATGACCCGCATGAATCCCGCGAGCACCACGAGATCGGGCTCCCTCGCCGAGATTTCCTCGATGTAGCGTCGCTCCGCCTCGCCATCGAGCTTGGTCTTGAACGGCGCGGGGTCCAGGTAGCGCGCCTCCACCCCGAACCGGGGCCCCAGCGCCAGGATGCCCGCATCGGGCCTGTCCGCGAAGACCGCCACGACCCGCGCCTTACCCAGCCGGCCCTCCTTCTGGGCCTGCAGGATCGCCTCGGCGTTGCTGCCTCGTCCGGAACCTAGGATGACCACGCGCATCCCCTCATCGGAGGCGATGCCCCGGGAAAACGCACGCAGAAAAACCCGCCCTCAGGTCTGCTTCGAGGGACCGCTCGCCGGAAGTTCCAGCGTGAATACCGCCCCGCGCATCGCACCTTCGCTCGTCGCCGTGAGCCGCCCGCCCAGTTCGCGCGCCGTGTTCAGGCTCGAATGCAGGCCGAACCCGTGGCCATGGCGACGCGTCGTGAAGCCAAAGCTGAACAGCTTCGTCAGGTTCTCCGCAGGGATGCCCACGCCGTTGTCGCGCACCACGAAACACACCCACCGACCTTCCTGCTCCCGCAGCTCCACCACCAGCTCCTTGTCCGGCTTGCCGCCGTCGTCGAGTGCATGTTTCGCATTGCGGATCAGGTTAACCAGGATCTGCAGGATCTTGTGTTTGGTCGCCCGCACCGTCGGCACCGGGACGTAGTCGCGCCGTACGACGATGCCATGCCGGTTCAGCGACCCCTCGCTGATCTGGATCGCCTCCTCGAACAGGTCCGCCGGGCTCAGCTCCTCCAAGGCGCCCGTGCTTCGCGCATAACTCTGCTGCATGCCCACGATCTCGCGCATGTGATCGACGTCCTTCTTGAGGCGCTCGAGCTCCCGAATGAACGTCTCGCGCTCGGTCTGAAGCGCACCCGAAAGCTGGGAGAGATAGCCAGGCAGCTGGCGGCCCTTCTCGTCCCTCGTGAGGTAACCTCCGAGATCCGTCGCATGCGCATCCATCAACTGAACGGCCTTGGCCAGGTTGTTCACCCGCGACCGCCCCACCTGCTCCAGCAGCATCGAAGCCGAGGTCGTGACACTGTTCAGCACGTTGCCGATGTTGTGCAGCACACCGCTCGAAATTTCCGCCAGACCCGCCACCTTCGTCACCTCCACCAGCTCCTGCCGCGCACTCGCAAGCTGGAGCTGCGCTTCCTTGTGCGCCGTGATGTCCGTCGACAATCCGAAGATGCCGATGGTGCGTCCCTCCCGGTCGGTCAATGGCACCTTGGTCGTCGACACCCACGTCGTCGTGCCGTCGGGGTACGTCTCCTTTTCCTCGATGTCCACCAGCGGCCGTCCCGTGCGCAGGATCTCGAGTTCGTTCTCAGCCGCCGCCTGCGCATGCTCCTGGGAGAAGAGGTCAAAATCCGTCTTGCCCGTCAGGCCCTGCACTCCCTCCGCCCCAAAGCGGCGCGCCAGGCTCGCACTCGTCACGATGAACCGCCCCGTCGTGTCCTTGGCATACATGTGCCCCGGCCACGCTTCCAACGCGGCAAGAAGATAGTCGCACCCCGCACCCAGAGAGTCCGCCACGATCTTAATCCCCTCTCCACCGGGCGGTTGCGCCGACGGTGCCGCTTCCTGCTGATCTCCGCCATTCATCGGCATGCCCGTGCGCTGATCTTGATTCATGCGACCCCACGTTATCGACAGTTCCCCACGAAGATAAAGCCCACAATCAGTTCGCCCTAAACTTCCGGCCCACTTGCTCCGATACTGCGATTAACCTTTATTCCGATTCTGCCATGTCCTCGACCTCAAGCACAGGTTCAAGCACCGGGTTCCAACTCACCGGACTGGTGTCGGGTTTCGACTGGGGCTCGTTCATCAACCAGATCATCCAGGCCGACTCATACCCGATCACGGCGCTTCAAACGAAACAGAATACCAATTCCACGCAGATCAGCGCGCTGAACACGCTGAATACGAACCTCACGTCGCTTCAGACCTCGCTCAACACGCTGAACGATCCGACCCTGTTCAATCAGCGCACCGTCGCCTCCACCACTGCCAATACCACCTGGGGCCTCACCGCCGCGAACGGCACGACCACCGGCAGTTACCTGATCAACGTCTCCCAGCTCGCCACCGCCACCACCCTCAAGGGCACCTCGAATATCGGCGCCGGCCTGAGCTCCACCGACATCAGCAGCACCGCCCTCTCCGCGCTGCGCATCGCGACCCCGATCACCGCCGGCGCCTTCACGATCAACGGCGTCCAGATCAACATCGCGAGCTCCGACCCCACGTCGACAAACCCCGCGCTGAACAACCCCATGTCCGCGGTCATCAACGCCATCAACAGCTCCGCTGCCGGCGTGACCGCTTCGTATGACACCACGAACGACAAGTTCGTCCTGACGTCCAATTCGTCCTCGCCCATCGTTCTCGGCGCCGCGAACGATACCTCCAATTTCCTCCAGGCCATGCGTCTGGCCAACAACGGCACCACCAATATCACGAGCTCGGGAACCCTCGGTGACGTCGCCCAGTACTCCACCCTCAACAACGCCGGCCTCAACACCGCCGTCTCCGGCGCAGGCGCCTTCACGATCAATGGCGTGAGCATCGCCTACGACCCCACGGTCGACACCCTCAGCTCCGTCCTCAGCAAGATCAATTCATCCACGGCAGGCGTCACCGCTGCTTACGACTCGGTCAACGACCAGGTCACCCTCACGAACAACAAGACCGGCAACCTCGGCGTCAGCGTCGCCGACACCACCGGCAACCTGATGGCCTCCCTCGGCCTGTCCACCGGAACCACTTCACTCGGTCTCGACGCCCAATTCACGGTCAATAACGGCGGCACCCTCACCAGCTCGAGCAATACCCTCGACACCTCCGCCACCGGCATCACCGGCCTCACCGTCTCCGTCAACAGTACCGGTTCCCAGAACATCACCGTCTCGGCCGATACCACGAAGGCGTCCTCGGCAATCAACGACTTCATCTCGAAGTACAACGCGCTCCAGGACTACATCACCCAGGAGACCCAGATCACCTCGTCGAATGGGCAGGTGACGACCTCTGTGCTCACGAACAACCGCGAGGTCCAGGACTGGGCGACCACGCTGCGTAACACCGCGTTCAATTCGATCTCCGGCCTGTCGGGCACCGTGAAGATGCTCAACAACCTGGGCATCGACTTCAATTCCACGAACAACGACCTCTCGATCACGGACCAGACTGCGTTCAATAACGCGCTCTCCAACAATGCCTCTGACGTGTCGTCCTTCTTCACCGACACCACCAACGGCTTCTCGAAACAGTTTACGTCGTTCTTCAATTCAGTCCTCGGCCAGAATGGCGGCACCGGGCTGCTCAATTCGCAGATCACCACCCTGACCAGCCAGAACACCGACATGGACACCCAGATCGCGACCATCCAGCGCCAGCTGGATCAGGAACGCTCCACGCTCACGAAAGAATTCACCGCGATGGAAGACGCCCAGTCCCAGGCCAACGCGGCCCAGGCGCAGATCGCCAAGCTGTGAGCGCCCCCGTCCGAATGTCCGCCTGGAAAGCGCTCCTGCCGGTTCTCGCCCTCGCGCTGCTCGCCGGCTGCGATTCGCTTCCGTCGCGCGATTCGGCCCGCCTTGGCCCCTTCTTCACACCCACCAACGTCTACGCCGCCCCCCAGCTACCCGCCAACATCCGCCGCGTCGCCGTCATGCCCGTCGGCAGCTCCGCAGGGCTCTCGGAGGACACGCTAGACCAGCTCGACGCCTCCGTCATGCGCTCCCTCAATCAAGTGCAGCGCTTCGAGTCCGTCCCCGTGACCCGCTCTGAATGCGATCGCATCACCGGCCACCGCTTCGTCCTCTCCACCGACAAGCTGCCCTACGATTTCGTCAAACAGATCGTCGACAAGACCGGCGCCGACGCAGTCCTGTTCGTCGACATCACCCACTACTCGCCGTACCCGCCCCAGACGATCGATATCCGATCGAAACTCGCGCGACTCGACGACAAGAGCATCCTTTGGTCCATCGACCAGACTTACTCCGCCACCGATCCTCGCGTGGTCAACTCGGTGCGGCGCCAGTGGTACGCCACCCAGCCGCCCGGCACCCCCGACGACATGAGTCTCAACGCACTCGACTCCCCGTCGCGCTTCGCCGACTATGCCTTTACCGCGTCATTCGCCACGCTCCCACCACGCAAACGCTGAGCACTGCCGCGCTTGAATGTCACACCGCTCGTCCAGCAGAATTCTGAGCGTTTTTACTTAACCGAAGCCCATTCGTTCCGATCTATAGCCCTGATTCCTGAACGGCGTTCCCTGTATCAGTCATGGGCAGACCGTCCGAAAACTCTCCCATACCATGATCAATTCAACGTCCAAGACTGGCTCTGCACTTCCGCCCCAGTACGTGGCGAAGAAGTCGACGTCCGGTTCCCAGTCGGGATCCCAGCAGAACTCCGCCGACAGCCTCAACGCCTCCAGCTTGGAGACGCTTCAGGGCGTGCTCCAAAGCCAGCCCGAGGTGCGCCCTGACGTGGTGGCAAAAGGTCAGCAGCTCGCCGCTGATTCCCACTATCCGCCGCTGGAGATCATCCAGAAGCTGAGCGAAATGCTCGTGAATTCCAGGGACCTCTCCAACCACGAATAAGCGCCCCCTCCCATGTCCGCGTCCGGCTACGCCAAGACCTACCAGACCCAATCAATCCTGACCGCCAGCCCGGGCCAGTTGGTGCTGATGCTCTACGATGGGTGCCTGAAGTTCATCGCCCTAGCCAAGGAGGGGTTCTCGATGCCCGAGACCAACCCGCGCCGCATCGAGCTGATCAACCTGAACCTCCAGAAGGCCCAGAACATCATCATCGAGCTCAAGACCAACCTGAACATGGAGGTCGGTGGCGACCTCGCCGTGACGCTCGATCGCCTTTACGATTACTACACCCGCCGTCTCTTCGAAGCCAATCTCCGCAAATCCCTTGAGCCCGTTGTCGAGGTGGAGCGCTTCGTGAAGGAGCTTCGCGACGCTTGGGCTGAGATGCTCCGCAAGGAGGAGACCTCCCGTTTCGATGAAAACCGCGGCGTCGCCTAAGCGGACCATCGCTCCGCTCCCTCCGCTCGCGTACCTCGAGCAACAGCTCGACTCTCTGCTCATCCTCGTCGAGCAGGAATCCAATCTTCTGCGCCAGGGCCTCGCTGCGCACGCCGGCGGCATTCAGGCCCGCAAGAAGCCTCTTCTAGAGGTCGTCGTGCCTCTCGCTGAGAACCTGAAAACACGCGGCCCCCTGCCTGAGCCCATTCGTTCGAAGATCGACCGGATCAAGCAGCTCCAGCGGGCAGCCACCGAGGCCGCGAGTCAGCACCTGGCCCGAATCGCCGACCAGCTCACCCGCATCGCCGGCTCCCAGGCGCGCCTCCAGAGCATCCGCCCCGTCTACGGGCGGCCTCGTGGCAGATCCTGCGCCCCCCAAGGCAGCTCGATCGAGCTCCGCGGCTGACTTCGGTCCCCACGAGACCAAGGAATGGGGCATTCGTTTGCCCCCCCAGAAGAAGCCATTCCCCCGCCGACTTCGGTTGTCCCCTGGTTTCTGTCCTCTGACCTCTGACTTGTGGCATCTGACCTCCAGCCGGCCAGCAGGTCAACCGACCGCCGCCATGCCGTTTGCCACCTCAGTGACACCGGCCGCCTCGGGTCCGGAAATCCAAACCTCGGCAATCTGGTCGGCCGAAAGCTTCCAGCTGAACCGCGGCGCAGTCGGATAAACCGCATGCACCACCGGCGTCGGACAACCGGGCCATTGCATCGCAACCTTCAGGCAGGACTGTCCATCAGCCAGGACGTAACTCTGGACCTGAATGGAACCGCCGTCCTTAAGAGTAAGGCAGGCCAATCCCTTATGAAAATTAACAAAGCGCGAGCCCTCCAACGCGCTGCCGGAATTCAGGGCGACGGAATCCTGGACGAGATTCAGGAAGGAGAGCAGTCGTGCGGTCATGGCCTGGAAATACTGTCACGGTTATCGGCACGGGACGACCTTCCTTAAATGTTAATTCAAGTTTTCTGGCAATCATCCGATTGGAAACCTGCGCCACCCATGGCCTCAAGGCGCCAGATCCCGCCCGGGCCCCTGGCGTCCGCCAGCCTTCGGTCCGCAGCCGGCCATGCTCGTTCCTGATCCATCCGACGCCTTGCGCCCTTCCGGGACCAACCCCGATTCCGGGTCCGATCCCCTGGCGGAGCTTTGGCGCAGATGCGCACTCGATTCGCCCAATGGGCTGCTCGTGGGCCGGCTCGACTCCGGACGCGCCACCGTCGTCCTCTCGTGCAACCAGGCCTTCGAACGGCTCACCGGCCACGCGCGCGTCGAGGCCGCAGGGCGTTCGCCCGCCGAACTGCTCCAGGCCGACAGCTCCCGCGAAGAGTGGGCGCGCCTCGAGCTCAAGCTCGCCGACGGCAGGCCCTTCGACTCGATCGTCGAGGCTCGACGCGCCGACGGCCGGATCTTCCTCTGCCACGCCCACGGGTATCCGCTTTTTGACGACAGCTGCGGGCTCGAACACTGGGTGCTCGCGCTGGCCGACGTCACCACCGCGGCCGGCCGCATCCGTCGCGAGTTCGAGAACCTCGACGGCCTGGGCACGCTCGCCGGCGGCGTCGCCCACGACTTCAACAACCTGCTCGCGATCATCCTCGGCTACGCAAGCCTCCTGAGGCAGGTCGCCGCCGACAACGCCCGGGTCGTCGAATACTGCGGCATCATCTCCGACGCGGCCACCCGCGGTGCCGAGGTCGTCCGCCAGCTGATGGTCTTCGCAAACCAGAACGAACCCGTGCCCGTCGAAACCGACGTCCACGCCCTTCTCGCCGACGTGCTCGTGCGTACCGCCCCTGAATGGCCCGAGCGGATACGGCTCGACTACGACTTCTCCGCCGCGCAATCGCGCGTTCCCGTCGATCCGGAACAGATCGGGAACGCTCTCGAGCACCTGCTTCGCAACGCCCGCGAGTCGATCGCCGACTCCGGCTCGGTGATCGTCCGCACCCGCGACCGCGGCATCCTGCGCGACCACAACCCCGCCCTCGAATGGCTCGAGATCGAGGTCGAGGATGACGGATGCGGCATGGACGAGGCCACCCGCGCACGCATGTTCGAGCCATTCTTCGCACGGAACAAAAGTGCAGAGGTCCGCGGCATCGGTCTCGCCCTCGTGTACGGAATCATGCGCGCCCACCGCGGCCACATCGAGGTCCACAGCGAACCGCTCCGCGGCACCCGAATCAGCCTGCTTCTGCCCCGCGGCCGTCAGGCCGTCCGCAACCAGAGGGAACCCATCGTCGCCGAAAACTACCAGCTCGAATCCTCGGTGGGCATCCTCCTCGTCGAGGACGAGACGGATCTCGCCCGGCTCTGGACCGGCCTCGCCGCACGGCAGGGCTGGGAACTCATCTGGGCCTCCAGCGCCGAGGAGGCTCTCGCGCAGTACCAGAGCAACGCCGAACGCATCCACCTCGTGTTCTCCGACGTCGGCCTCCCCGGCGAAATGGACGGCTGGGAACTCTGCGCCCGACTGCGCGCCCTCCGTCCAGAGCTTCCGCTTCTCCTCGCGTCCGGCTACTTCAAACAGAACACCATCGACCAGCTGAATCTCGCCGAACCCATCGCGTTCATCCAGAAACCCTACCTGCTCAATGAGGCTATCGAGGCGATCAATGGCCTCATAAAACGCATTCCCTGAGCAACTAACATCACACCTACGTTCATTTTGTTTTGCCCAAAAAGACCGCTCGCGTTCATTCCGAAAACGTAAAAAGATTCCCGGAATGCCCCGGGCCGTCCTCGTCCAACACCGCCTCTGATCCCCGACGTTCCTCTGTCCTCGGCATTTTTTTCCCATGTCGCTTGAACGCATCCTCGTCCTCGATGATGAACCGATCATCCAAAAGGTCCTGGGCGAGCTGTTTCAGAGGAAAAAACTGACGGTAACCCTTGCGAGTTCCCTGACCCAGGCGGAGGCACTCTGCGCGAAGGAAACCTTCGACCTGATGATGGTCGACGTCCGCCTGCCCGATGGCGACGGCCAGCAATTCCTCGAACGCGCCCGCACCATGCCCGGCGAGCCGCTCGTCGTGATCATGACCGGCCACGGCTCGATCGAGAGCGCGGTGTCCTGCATGCGCGCCGGCGCCTTCGACTACCTGATCAAGCCGTTTTCCTCAGGCCAGATCGAGATCATCATCAAGAAGGCCGAAAGCTACCGGCAGCTGCTCAACGTCAACCGCTACTTCGCGGAGTCCGAGGGCGCCGACGAACGAGAGTTCCTCGGGCGCAGTCCCGCGATGATCCGCCTCCGCCAGCTCGTCGAACGCGTGGCCCCCACCGACGCCACGGTCCTCATCACTGGCGAAAACGGCACGGGCAAGGAAATGGTCGCTCGCGAACTGTACCGCCGCTCGACGCGCCGGAACGAGCCCTATATCAAGGTCAATTGCGCCGCCCTCTCCGAAAATCTCATCGCAAGCGAGCTGTTCGGACACGAGCGCGGCGCATTCACGGGCGCCACCGAAAGGCGCGAGGGACGCTTCGAACTCGCAAACAAGGGCACCCTGCTGCTCGACGAGATCAGCGAAATCCCCCCCAACCTGCAGGCAAAATTGCTGCGCGTGCTCCAGGAGCGCGAATTCGAGCGCGTAGGCGGCACCAAGACGATCAAGGTCAACGTCCGAATCCTCGCGACGTCCAACCGCGACCTCAGCCAGGTCGTCGCCAGCGGCGAGTTTCGCCAGGACCTTTACTACCGCCTGAACGTGTTTCCCATGCACGTGCCCCCGCTTCGTGAACGCCCCGAGGACATCGTGGTGCTCGCCGAGGCCTTCCTTCAGCGGTTCGCCCGCAAGCACGGCGTGAAGATCCCCGGTTTCGCCGAAAGCTCCCTCGCCACGATGACCGCATATCCGTGGCCCGGCAATGTGCGCGAACTCCAAAACGTCGTGGAACGGGCCGTGATCCTCAGCGAAAATGGCCGGCCGGTCACCACTGCCGCCCTGGGCCTGATGCCCCTCACCCGCACGACCACCAGCACGGGCCCCCAGATCGTTCCGGCCGCCCCCCCGCCGCTTCCGCCCGCCTCCGGCACGGTCGTCCCCTTCGAACCCGCGCCCCCCAAACCAACGCCCGCGGCCACCGCTGCTGAGCCCGTTGCTCAGGCCACCACGGCCCCGGAATCCGACGCCGTCGAGCCCGAGCCCGTCGTCCCGCTCGACGAAATGGAACGTCGGGCCATCCTCAAGGCCCTCGAGGTGACCGGGGGAAACCGCACCCGCGCCGCCGAGTTGCTCAAGATTTCAATCCGAACCCTCCGCAACAAGCTGCAGGAATACCGGGAAGCCGGGCTGCTCGCCGGAACAGGCCTCGATTCAAATGGAGAATAGCGCACGCACCCATTTTTTGGATAGCCTAGCACCCGCCCACCCGCCAAAGTCCGACTGATGTTCGCTTCACGCACCCTCCGCGCTTTCGCCCCAGGTCCTCCTCTCACACGCTCCAACCTTCCGCTCCCAACTGGGTTCAAAATCGCTTAACCCCCCGCCAAAACGCGCCGATAGTTGCCCAAGGTTATTTGCGCCCTACTTTCAGCTATGCCCACCATCGACTCGATCAGTGAAGACATCTTCCAGGAGACCATGAATCGGTCCGTCCAGGACGTCTTCCGCACCATGCTTGGCCGCACGGCCACGCTCATCCACGGCACCGGCGCCTCGTCCTCCGATGGACAACCTTGGAAACACCCAGTCGAGCTCAATGGCCAACAAGTCGTCGGCACCGTCGGCTTCATCGGCGATGTCAGCGGACTGATCTATCTCTACCTGACCGACGAATTTGCCAAACTCGTCGCCAGCCACCTTCTCGGAATGACCGTCCCCGAGGTGGATGCAGCAGGCGACGAAGTCGTCAACGACGCCGTGGGCGAGCTCACCAATATGACCGTTGGCGGCTTCAAGAATCAGCTTTGCGACCAAGGCTTCCCCTGCCGGCTCACCATCCCCTCGATCCTGCGCGGCAGCAATTTCTCCATCGAGCCCGTCACCGGCGCCACGCGCAGGACGTACCAGTTCGACGTTCAGGGCCATCGGCTGATCACCGATCTCCTGATGAAGACCTCCGAATAAGCCGCAATATCCCACGTACATGCGCTACAAAGTACTCACTGTCGACGACTCCAAGACCGTCCGCATCATCGTCAAGAAGGCCTTTAAGCCCTACGACACGGAAATCCTCGAAGCGGCCAATGGCGTGGAAGGGCTCGCGATGGCGAGCAAGGAGCAGCCTGATGTCATCCTGCTCGACATCACCATGCCCGTCATGGACGGCGTCGAAATGCTCACCAAGCTCAAGTCCGACCCCGAGCTCAAGGGCATTCCGGTCATCATGCTCACCGCTGAAGGCGGCCGCGACAACGTGCTGAAAATCGCCAAGATCGGCGTGCGCGACTATATCGTGAAGCCCTTCAAGGAAGACCTCCTCGTCGAGAAAGTCGGCCGCATCATCGACCTCAAGCCCATCACCGAGGGTCCGGTCAAGACCAAGTCCATTCTCGATCCCTGCACCATCCTCGTCGTCGAGGACAAGCCGACCATCGTGCAGCAGATCCAGGAGGGCCTGAAGCACACGCCCTGGAAGATACACGGCATGAGCGCCACCGGCGAGGCCATCGATTTCCTCGGCAAGAACACGCCCGACCTGATCATGATCTCCCTCTCCCTCCCGGATGAGGCGGCGTTCACTCTGTTCAGGCTGATCCGTGCCAGCGTGAAGACCAAGTACACGCCCATCTTCGGGTTGTGCGTCAAGACCGAGGTCAATACACAGCAGCAGGCCCAACAGGTCGGCTTCACCTCGATCGCCACCAAGCCGCTGGACCTGATCGAGCTGGAATCCAAGGTCGCCAAGGCGATGAACCTCGACACCTCCCGCCGTTACTTCGGCATCGAGGGCGAGTTCTTCATGATGAAGCTTCCTGAGAACTGCACCACCGTGGTGATCAACGAAGTTTCCAACTATCTCAAACCCAAGGTCTCCGAGGCCGTCGACAGCGGCATCTGCAAGGCCATCATCGACGTGAAGGAAGTGAAGACGCTCAACATGAACGTCATCAAGCTGCTCTTCCAGACGATGCAGACCTGCCGCGAGCTCGCGCTCCAGTTTGCCCTCGTAGGCAACGAGGCGATCTCGGCCGAGTGCAAAGGATTCGAAGACACGCGCAACTGGTCCTTCTTCCCCTCCGTGGAGGATGCCAAGGCCAGCTTGAGCAAGCCGACCGGCGCCCCAGTCGCAGGGGTTGCCTGATCGTGTCACCACTCACCGGCGGCGGGCGCTCGCCAGAGGATGCAGCCCCGCCACCGGCCCTGCGATGGAACCCCGCCTTAGCCGGCGGGGTTCTCCGTTTCAGACCCGAAACCGGGTTTATCCGCCCTGCCCATCGCCATTGGATTTGCACGCCGCTTCGACTCCTACCGAGTAATTTGGGTTAAGTCTTCCCCCGGGGCGCCGATAGTGAACCTGGATCCCTTTCACCCATCCCCGACGGATGGTTCCGGACTTCGCCATGACTCCACGCCACTCCTCACTGACGACCGCGGCCAAGCGTGTGCTGCGCTGCCTGTCACTGGTGATCCTGCCCGCCCTGGCGAGCGAAGTGGCACGAGCCAATCCCGTGTCCGAGAGCTTCCTCTCTCCCAACCCTATCGAGGGCCCCGGCGCCACGTCCCATAGCGGGCAACAGGTGCCCTATCTGACGGCCGTGGTCGCCGTACCGCTTCGCTTTGACCACGCCCCCACCCCACCCGATTTCGAGGTTGAACCCATTCCCACGGGCCCGGCCATGCCCGACACCCTGACATTGCCGACGATCCAGACGCCGACAATCCAGCCGACGCCCAACCTCATTCCCGCCAACCCGCCTGCGTCGTCCCCCGCTGCGGCCACCAGCGGCACCCCTTCGAACCCGGCCTCGAACACCACCCCTGCCGCGAAGGGCAAGAATAGCGCCCCCGCAAGCACCTCGAACCAAGACAACCAGAATCCGGACCAGGAGCTCACGCCAATCCTGCCCGACGACATGCATCACGATGTACGCCCGGAGGACGTGATTCCGTACTTCCAGTTCCCGCGCGGAGGAGTAATCCTCAACACGCCCGTACCGTCGCAACCCGCACAGCCCACGCTGCCACCGAGTTCGGCCACCTATACGCAGCAATGAAGGTTTGCCTGAAGATTCTCTGCCTCGCCCTCGCAACGGGCGCACCCTTGGCCGCCGCCACCCAGCCGGCCGCCCCGGCCCCGGCACCCAAGCGTGCCGCCGCAAAAGTCATCACGGCCGCCGATACGGAGAAAACCGAGGTCGACAACCTGATCCAGTACGCGAAGAGCACCTCGGCCGAGGGTCGCTACGACCTTGCCCTGATCGCCTACACCCAGCTCCTCTCCCATCAGCTCACCGTGGATGAGCAGCGCGTCGTGCTGCTCGGTTTCGCCCAGACCCTCCGCAAGAAGGGCGAACTCACCAAGGCCGTCGCCGTGTACGAGAAGCTGCTCAACAGCTACTCCCTGGGCGGCGACGCCCCCGACCTCTATCTCGAGCTCGGACGGACCCTGCGCGCCATGGGCGCCTACAAGAGCGCCATCGACCAGTTTTACAACGTCATCAATTCGACGATCAAGCTGCCCGCCAACGGCGCCAGCCACTACCGGCAGCTCGCCAAGACCGCCCAATACGAGATCGCCGAGACGCACTTCATGGAGGGCCAGTACCTCGAGGCGAGCCGCTTCTTCTCACGCCTGCGCCTGCTCGATCTCGCCCCCGCCGACCGCGCGGAAGCCTACTTCAAGTCGGCCTACGCCCTCTACCTCGGCAAAGACTACCTCGGCGCCGTCTCCCAGCTCCGCAGCTTCCTCAAGGAGAATCCCGACAACCGAAACGTTCCCGAGGCCCACTACCTGCTAGCCGTCTCCTACCGACGCCTGAAGCGGCCGATGGAGGCCATGGTCGAGGCCCTGACCCTCCTCCGAACCGAGAAGGCCAAGACCGCCAAGGATCCGAAACGCTGGGCCTACTGGCAGCGGCGCACCGGAAACCAGATCGCCAACGAGTTCTACGAACAGGGCGACACCACGGACGCCCTCACGATCTACCAGACCCTCGCCCAGCTTTCCGATGATCCATCCTGGCAACTGCCCGTGATGTATCAGATCGGGCTCTGCGAAGAGCGCCTCGGCCAAACGCCCATGGCGGTCTCCAGCTACCAGAGCATCCTTGACAAGCTGAAGGGCGCAAACGGGGATGGGTCGCTGAAGGAGCTCGCCGACCTCAAGCAGATGGCCTCCTGGCGCCTTAACCAGATCACCTGGCAGAAGGCCACCCAGGAAAAGCTGAGCTCCCTGCTCCCACAACAGCCCACTGCCCAAGTCACGCCTCCCCCGTCCCATGACTCCAGCGGAGACCCTTCAGCACCACCAACAGTTGTGCGATGAGCTGTACCAGCTCGCAGTCGAGGAAAACCGTTTCCTGAAGCAGAACCAGCGCGTGCCCGACGCGCCCCTGCTCGAACGCAAGCGCCAGCTTCTGGAGCGGATGGAGCAGAGCCTCTCGGCCCTCCGCACGCTCAACATTTCGCTGGCGGAAGACCGCTCCCGAAACCAGGACGCAGCGTCCGGGCTCGACCGCTCCGCCGTGGAAAAGGCCAGGGCGAAGGTGATGCAGATCCTGCACATCGACCGGGAAAACGAGCAGCTCCTCTTCCGCTACAGCCTGTCGACCGGCGCCAAACCCCCGGGTGCGCAGCCGCCGCCGTCGCAAATCCAACGCCTGTACGGGCGCGGCCCCTGAATCACCTCCCGCACCCGGGGGCCGTTCAGCCTTTGCCCGACACGCGCGTGGCAAGGACTTTGTCAATGCGCTGGCGGTCCATGTCGACCACCTCGAAGACGTACCCCGCCGCAACCACGCGGTCCCCTTCCTGGGGAATGCGCTCAAGCTGGTCGATGATGAAGCCGCCCAACGACACGAACTCGCCCCGGCCCTCGCCGGGTATCCGCCGGATCCTCAGCACGCGCTTCGCATCCGCGATCTCCATCGCCGCGTCGATCAGCCACGAGCCGTCCTCCCGGCGCCTCGCCGACGGCTGCGAGCGCTGGCCCTTCTCGGGCACCTGACCGAGGATCGTCTCCAGCACATCGTGCAGCGTCACCAGTCCCTGGATGCTGCCAAATTCGTCGGTCACCAGCGCAAAATGCGTCCCCCGCTGCCTGAAGGCGTCCACCAGCTTGAGCACCAGCATGGACTCCGGCACCACGATCGGCGGCACGACCACGCTGCGCAGGTCGACCACCCCGGTGAGGGAGAGGTTCGCCCACAGCGCCTTCACCGAGACCGCACCAACCAGGTTGTCACGGTTCCCCTGATACACCGGGAACTGCGAGTGCCCGCTGGTGACGATCCTCCTCCAGTTCTCCTCGGGAGGCTGGTCGAGGTCGAGCCACACGATGCGCGTCGAGGGGGTCATCAGCTCCCCGACCTTGAGCTGGTCGAGCCGGAACACGCCTTCGACCATGTCGCGCTCCGCCTGGTGAAACACACCGGCTCCCAGGCCCTGGTCGATAAGACCCTTGACCTCGTCCTCCGAGACGGGCGGTTCGGAGTGTCCGTGCAGCCCCAGCGCGCGGGCGCAGCGGTCGGTCGACCAGCTCAAGAAGGCCACCGCCGGACCCGCCATCCGCGACAGGCGGCGCATGGGACGGGCGATCAGCGACGCGGCTCCCTCGGGATTCGACAGCGCGAAGCGCTTTGGCACCAGCTCGCCGACCACGAGCGACAGGTAGGTGATGATCGACACAACGACCACGAATCCGGCCGTGTGCCCGTACGGGGAAATCCATGCAAAGGAGTCGAGCCAGTCGCCAAACGGTGCGGCCAGGGTCACGCCCGAAAATGCGCCTGCGAACACCCCAATGACGGTGATGCCCACCTGGACGGTGGAAAGAAACTCATTGGGCGAATTTGCGAGCGCCAGCGCCTCCTTTGCCCGCTCGTCGCCCTGCTCCGCGCGCTGCTGGAGCCGGATCTTGCGCGCCGAGACCACGGACATTTCCGCCATGGCGAAAACCCCGTTCACCAGGATGAGCGCAACGAGCATGAGGATTTCCCAGAGCATGGAAACGCGTGAGCGGGGTTAGCCCATAGCCGATGCGCGGGCGGGTTCCAAGGAAAAGGCCCCGGATCCTCGAGGGCTCCGGAGCCTTCCTTCAACGGCGGTTGGCCGTCTTTTTTATGATGCTACACCCGTGTCGGCTGTAGGCGTCTTTTGCTTGAAAACGAGCTTATCACCGTCGCGGTCCACCAGCACGGGTTCGCCATCCTTGATGTCGCCCCGCAGCAGGGCTTCAGCGAAGGGATCCTCAAGGTAGTGCTCGACCGCGCGGCGCAGCGGACGTGCGCCGTACTTCTCGTCGTAACCTTTCTCGATGAGGAGGGTTTTCGCATCGGCGGAGAACTCGAGTGTGATTTTGCGCTCGATGAGCCGCTTTGCAAACTTTCCAAGCTCGATCTCGACGATCTTCACCAAGTCGTCCTTGGCGAGCGGGCGGAAGAAGATGATGTCCGAGATTCGATTCAGGAACTCGGGCTTGAAGACCTTCTTCGACTCCTCGAGCACCTTCTCTCGCATCTTCTCGTGGTCGCTGAATCCCGCCGTGGCTGCTCCGAAGCCGACGGTCGTCTGCCGCTGCAACACCTGGGCGCCCACGTTTGACGTCATGATGATGATCGTGTTGCGGAAATCCACGGTGCGGCCGAGCGAATCCGTCAGACGTCCGTCCTCCAGGATCTGCAGAAGCAGCTGGAGCACGTCCGGGTGGGCCTTCTCGACCTCGTCAAAGAGGATGACCGAATAGGGCCGGCGGCGGACCTGCTCGGTGAGCTGGCCGCCCTCCTCGTAGCCGACGTAGCCCGGGGGCGAGCCGACGAGGCGCGACACCGCGAACTTCTCCATGTACTCGCTCATGTCGATCTGGATGAGCGCGTCCTGGTTGCCGAACATCTGCGCGGCGAGTTGCTTGGCCGTCTCGGTCTTGCCGACGCCCGTGGGTCCGACGAACAGGAACGAACCGATGGGCCGGCGGGGATCCTTGAGGTCCGCCCGCGAGCGACGCAGGGCGCGGGCGATGGCGCCCGCGGCGATTTCCTGGCCGATGACCACCTTCTGGATCTCGGACTCGAGGTTGAGCAGGCGCTCGCTCTCCTTCTTCTCCATGCGCGAGAGCGGGATGCCCGTCCAGTCGGCGACGACCTGCATGACGAGCTCCTCGTCGATGCGCGTGCGCTTCTCCTCGCGGGCCTTCTTCCATTCCTCGGTCCGCTGCTCGAGCTCCTGACGCAGGTGCTTCTCGCGGTCGCGGAACTTGGCGGCCTCCTCGAAATGCTGCTCGGCAATGGCCTTCTCCTTCTCGGCGCACACCGTGTCGATCTCCTTGCTGAGCTCCTCGAGCTCGGGCGGACGATTGAGCGACGAGATGCGGGCGCGCGCGCCGGCCTCGTCCATGACGTCGATCGCCTTGTCAGGAAGGAATCGGCCGGTGATATAACGGTCCGACAGCTTCGCGGCAGCCTCCAGGGCCTTGTCCGTGAAGACCGCCTTGTGGTGATCCTCGTACTTGCTGCGGATGCCCTTGAGGATGGTGATGGAGTCCTCGATGGACGGCGGCTCGACCTTGACGGACTGGAAGCGGCGATCGAGGGCGGAGTCCTTTTCGATGTACTTCCTGTACTCGTTCAGCGTGGTGGCGCCGATGCACTGCAGCTCGCCGCGGGACAGCGCCGGCTTGAAGATGTTGGAGGCGTCCATCGCACCCTCGGCGGCGCCGGCGCCGACGATGGTATGCAGCTCGTCGATGAAGAGGATGACGTTCTTGGCGCGGCGGATCTCGTCCATGACCGCCTTGATGCGCTCCTCGAACTGGCCGCGGTACTTGGTGCCGGCGACCATCAGCGCGAGGTCGAGCGTGACGACCCGCCGCTCGAGCAGGATCTCGGGCACGAGACCATTGGCGATCTCCTGGGCGAGCCCCTCAACGATCGCGGTCTTGCCGACGCCGGCCTCGCCGATGAGGACCGGGTTGTTCTTGGTGCGCCGGCACAGGATCTGGATGACGCGGCGGATCTCGTTCTTGCGTCCGACGACCGGATCGAGCTCTCCCTTGCGGGCGAGTTCGGTGAGGTCGCGGCCAAAGGCCTTGAGCGCGGGAGTCTTGACCTCCTTCTTGCCTGGGGCGCCCTCCTCGGGGTTTGCACCGCCGCGGGACTGCGGCATGGGAGGTTCCTCACCGCCCTCGGCCGGACCACCGGCGGAGAGCTGCGGATCGAGTTCGTGCAGGATCTCCTGGCGAGTGCGCTCGATGTCGATGTCGAGCGACTTGAGCACGCGCGCGGCAACGCCTTCGCCTTCGCGAAGGAGACCGAGCAGGATGTGCTCCGTGCCGACGTAGGAATGGTTGAGGGTCTTCGCCTCCTTGCCCGCGAGCGCCAGGACCTTCTTGACGCGCGGCGTGTAGGGGATCGAGCCCTGCACCTTCATCTCGGTCCCCATGCCGACCTGTTTTTCGACGGCATTGCGCACGGTCTCGAGGTCGAGCCCCATCTTCTGGAGCACGCTCACCGCCACGCCCTGACCGAGCTTGATCAAGCCCAGGAGAATGTGCTCGGTGCCGACGTAGTTGTGGTGAAACCGGTCAGCCTCCTTGCGTGCCAGCGCGAGGACCTGCTGTGCGCGTGGCGTGAAGTTGTTCATGGGCTCTTGGGACATGGTATTTAAAGGAGTTTAAGGTTTCAGCCGACTCACCTATAACGGACCGAAAGGCCGAAAGGCTCAGGACAGAGAGACGTGTTCGTAATCGGGGCGCGGGAAAGACCAGAATTCGTTGCGAAGGCGGTTGGCGCGAAGGATGTCGCGCTGTGCGGGCTCAAAGGTGCCCTTCTGCGCATATTGCAGGTGACCGGGCTGGGCTTCGATGAACAGGCGGTCCACCACGGCACGGTTCTCGCCGGGGAAGACGCCCAGGTCGACGCCGAGCCGGATCAGCGACAGGAGGTTCATCGCCTCGCTTGACGAGAGCAGGTGGCTGTTCTGCAGGATGCCGTAGGCGCGACCCACTTTGTCGAAGAGCTTCTGCGCGTCGGCCTCCAGCAGCTTGGCGCGGGCATTCTCCTCGTGCTCGATGATCGACTTCAGGACCGCCTCAAGACGCTTGATGATGTCCTCTTCGGATTCGCCGAGGGTCGTCTGGTTGGAGATCTGGAAGATCGAACCGGAGGCGTCGGATCCTTCGCCGAAGAGGCCGCGGACGACCATGCCGAGCTGGTTCACGGCCCGCACAACCTTCTCCATCTGGTTCGAGATGACGAGGGCAGGCAGGTGCATCATGACCGAGCCGCGCATGCCGGTGCCGAGATTGGTCGGGCAGGCGGTGAGGTAGCCGAGGTTGGGCGAAAACGCAAAATCGAGCGCGTTCTCCAGGTTGCTGTCGAACTCGTTGATCACGGACCAGGCCTTCTTGAGCTGGAACCCAGCGCGAAGGACCTGGATGCGCAGGTGATCCTCCTCGTTGATCATGACGGACACCGCCTGGTCGCGGCTGATCACCACGCCGGCGCCCTCCTTTGCGCCGCTGAGTTCGCGGGAGATGAGGTGGCGCTCGACGAGAATCTGGCGCTCGAGCTCGCCGATCTCCTCGATGGAAAAGGCGTAGTTGCGCTTCATGACCGGCGCACCGGACACCGCCTTGCGGCAGGAGGCGACAATCTCAGCCCGTTCGCGTGCATTGGCCCAACCCGGAAAGGAGTGATCGGCAATGTTTCGCGCGAGCCGGATGCGGGTCATCAGCACGATCGCAGACTTGCTGGTCGTGCCGTCGGTCAGCTCGGAGGGCGAGTCGATGAGTTGTGAGAGCGACATGGCAGCGCGGGCTCAGCGTTGGGGCTGCTCGCCGAAGGACGAGCGGACCTGGGCGATTTCATCGCGGAAGCGCGCGGCGTCCTCGTAACGCTCACTCTTGATCGCCTCCGAAAGGTCGGTCTCGAGCTTGCTCAAGCGCGCATGCAAGCTCTGGCGGCTGATGGCCTGGTGCGGCACCTTGCCGACATGGCGCACGCCCTTGTGCATGCTGTCGAGCATCGGCTCGAGCATCTCCTTGAAAGCCTCGTAGCAGGACGGGCAGCCAAAACGGCCGTATTTCTTGAAGTCGCCCTGCGTGAAGCCGCACTTTTCACAGCGCATCCCGGAAGATGCGACCGGCTCGGTATTCAGAGCGGCCTTGACCAGGAGGTCAGCCAGCGAGAAGCCGCTCGGGTCCGTGATGCCCTTGGCCTGCGCGCAGGCTTCGCAAAGATCTATCTTGTGAACTTTGTTGTTCACAATCTGCGTGAAATGCACCGTCGCGGGCTTGGAGCAAATCTGGCACTTTAGATTCGAGGCCATGAAAAGGTGGGAGGAGCTAATGGATTATCCGCCTTGCGTACGAGGAAGTGTATCAAGTCTGCCGTCTTTTTCCACACTTCTGCACACATCGTGCCGAAAGTCCGCCCCTCGGAGGGGCGTTCTTCCGACGGAACGAACGCGACAGGGCGTCGCATTCGTGAAACTGCTTAGCGAAAGAATGGCGCAGTGGGAGGACAGACGAGGGACCTCAGATGCGCGTGCCCTCGACGAGCACGCGGCGGTGGAAAGCGGCAAGGACCTTTGAGAAGATCGGGCCCGGCTTGCCGGATCCGATTTCGCGGCCATCGAGTTTTACGACCGGGATCACCTCGGCACCGGTACCCGTGAGGAAGGCCTCGTCAGCGTTCCAGACGTCGTAGCGGGTGAGGTCGTGTTCCTCGATCGGCACGCCGATCTCGCGGGCGATGTCGAAGATGCTGTCGCGCGTGATTCCACGGAGCGCGCCCTGTTGGGACGCGGGCGTGAGGATCCGGCCCTTGTGGACGATGAAGATGTTGTCGCCCGTGCACTCCGCCACGTACCCTTGGTCGTTGAGCATGATGGCCTCAAGGGCACCTGCCTGGCGGGCTTCGATCTTGGCGAGGATGTTGTTGAGGTAATTCAACGACTTCACCGCTGCGGGCAGCGCCGCCGGGTTCATGCGACGCGTCGCGACCGTCACGATCTCCAGCCCCTTCTCGTAGTACTCCTTGGGATAGAGGGCGATCTTGTCGGCGATGATAAAGACGGAAGGCTTCGCACAGAGCCAGGGGGACAGGCCGAGATCGCCGACGCCGCGGGTCACCACGAGTCGGATGTAGCCGTCCTTGAGGTTGTTCTGACGGCAGGTCTCGCAGACCGCCTCGGCCATCTCCTTGCGGCCGACCGGAAGCTTGAGCATGATCGCCTTCGCGGAGTACTCCAGGCGCTCCAGATGCTCGTCCAGACGGAAGACGTTGCCCTGGTAAAGGCGAATGCCCTCAAAAATCCCATCGCCGTAGAGCAGGCCATGGTCAAAAACCGAGATTTTCGCTTCGGAGGCGTCCACAAAGCTTCCGTCCAGATAGATTTTCATATGCGGCCGTCACTTTAGGCGGGGCGCCAAAGGTTTGTCCAGTCCCACGGGACGTTTTCCCGAGGGAACGGATGAACCGGGCGAACCTGTCGGACTGGCCGCCATTCCCAAGGTCGTACGAACGGACAAACCACGCTTTGCCAAAGGCGCATTTAGTGCATTCTTTTCTCTAACACTGACTCACTCCCACAGATATGACTCCCCAAGCGGTTTCACCGGAAGACTACCCCACCACCTACATCATCGGCCACAGGAATCCTGATTCCGACGCCATCTGCTCGGCGATCGCCTACGCGGCGCTCAAGGAGGCACAGGGCGAAAAGGGCTTCGTGGCCGCGCGTTGCGGCAACTCAAATGATCGCATCGATACCATCCTCAAGCGGTTCCACCAACCCTTGCCCACGTACCTCAGCGACGTGACGCCGCGGGTCCAGGACCTGATGGCGTCGGAAGTGTATTCGGTAAATGAGAACGCCACCTGCGCCGAGGCGCTCGAGCTGATCGAGCACCACGACGTCCGCGTCCTGCCCGTGCTCTCCGCCGACCGGCGCGTGCTCGGCACGATCTCGATCACCCAGCTCTCCGGACACTTCGTGCCGCGCATCAGCACGCCTCGCGAGATGCGCCGGGTCCGCACCAGCCTGGGCAATATCACGCGCGCCCTGAAGGGCCGCGTCCTGCACGTCGAGCGGAACGACGTCGTCGAGGATCTCTTCGTGCGCATCGGCGCCATGGACGTGCGCTCCTTCGGGCGGATCCCTGAATCCACGTCCGTCACGCCCGACCAGACGGTGATCATCGTCGGCGACCGCTGGGACATCCAGCAGCGCTCGATTCAGATGGGCGTCCGGCTCCTCGTGATCACGGGCAACCTCGAACCCGACGCCGAGGTCGTCGAGCAGGCGCGGCAGAACCATGTCAGCCTGATTGTCAGCGCGTACGATTCGGCGACAACCGCGTGGGTCATCCGCACCGCCTCCACGATCGACCAGATGGTGGACCGGCATTTCTACGCCGTGAGCGGCGACATGCGCATCGCCGAAGCCCGGAGAAAATTCAATCTCACCAACGCCCCGGCGTTCATGGTCGTCGACGACGAGGGCCGACTCGTGGGCGTACTCGGCAAGAGCGACATGCTGAAGTCCTCCCAGACCCGCCTGATCCTGGTCGATCACAACGAGATCACCCAGGCCGTGCCGGGCGCGGAACAGGTGTGCATCACGGAGATCATCGACCACCACCGCCTCGGGCCCCTCTCCACGCAGCAGCCAATCCTGTTCATCAACGAGCCCGTCGGTTCGACATCGACCATCATCGGCGACCTCTTCCGGCGCGCGGGTCTGAGCCCGAGTCCCGACATCGCGGGCATCATGATGGGGGGCATCATTACGGATACGCTCAACCTGCACAGCCCGACATCGACCGAGAAGGACGCATCCGTGCTCGACTGGCTCTCCAAGATATCCGGCGAGGATCCTCGCGAACTCGCCGACGTGATCTTCAGCTCGGGATCGGTCATCATCGCAAACACGCCCGACAAGGTGGTGCGTTCGGACTTCAAAATCTACGAGGACGACCTGGCCCGCTTCTCCGTCTCGCAGGTCGAGGAGCTCGGGTTCGGCAATTTCTGGAAGCACCACGCAGAACTGGGCATCGCGCTCGAGGAACTCCGGAAGGAGGACCGGCTCATGTTCGCCTGCCTCCTCATCACCGACATCAATACGCAGAACTCGCTGCTGATGGTGCGCGGCGAACAGGCGTTCATCCAGCGGATCTCCTATCCTCACGTCGGCGAGGACGAGATATTCGACATGCCCGGCGTCGTGAGCCGCAAGAAGCAGCTGATCCCCTACATCACGACCGTGCTGAAGGAGATGCAGACCGACGGCGTGCTCGCGAACGGGTGATCCGCCGCGGGCCGCCGATCCCAAGTCCCGAAGTTGGATTTCAACTACCGGGGCCTCGTCGTCGCCCGGTCCCGGCTCACGCCTTGCCACGGCTGCTGCGCCGTTCGACCGAGGAGCCGTCGTCGTCGGGCGGTGACGCAGGTCGGGCCAGCCCCGGGGGGCGCGGCACCATTCGGATTGCATTCTCGGGAGCCGGGCACACGGGCTGGCAGAGGCCGCAGCCGGTGCACAGGGCCGGAACCACCCTGGGCAGGCCCTCCTCCGACACGAGCGCTCCAGGCACCGGGCACCGGTCCACGCACGCCGTGCATGCGATTTCATGATACGCGAGGCATAGCCGCCCGCCGATCACCGCCATGACATCGCCGGCCTGCAGCGCCTCCCGCGACTGTGGCACGTCAGCCGGAATCCCCGTGCCCGCCTGGATCACACGGCGAAACGGCGACAGCAGGCCCGCAAACATCTCCCGCCGGGAGATGGGCTGTTTGTTCGACTCGGGTGAATGCGGCATGATCCTGCCCAGAACAGAGTCACACCCCGCAAAAATACAAGAGCCGATCGCTCTGCCGGCCACGGCGGCCGCCTGCGGGCGGCGCCTCAGAACCCGATGCTCGCGCCACCGTCGACGGGCAGCACGACGCCGGTGACGAACGACGCCGCGGGAGACGTGAGGAAAACAGCCGCCCAACCGACTTCCGAGGGCAGCCCCAGCCGACCCATCGGCGTGCGCGACAACACCTTCGCGGTGCGCGCGGGGTCGCCCTCCATCGCCTTGCGCGACATGTCCGTGGAAATCCAACCCGGGGCGATCGCATTCACGCGGACCCCATGGGGCGAAAGTTCCGTCGCAAGCGTGCGCACAATGCCCACATACGCCGACTTCGCCGCGCTGTAGGCGATCACCTGCGGAATGCCGAACAGCGACGCCATCGACGCGGTGAAGAGGATCGACCCCGACTTCCTGGCGATCATGCCCGGAGCCACCGCACGCGTGAGCGCATGCGCCGCGAGCACATGGGTGTTGAGGACCGACTGAAATTCCGCCGGCGTCGTATCGATCGCCAGTTTCTTCAGGTGAATGCCCGCATTGTTGACCAGGCAGGTGATCGGCCCCGCGCGACGCGTGGCGTCGGCCACCAATGCGTCGGCTTCATCCAGCTTCGTGATATCATGGACAATGTAGAGGGCGCGCTCGCCCAGGGACCGCGCGGCGTCCGCAAGCTCCGCCTCGCGTCGCCCGACAAGCACGACCCGGGCGCCGGCGCCCGCCATGCATGAGGCGATCGCGAGGCCAATGCCCGTGCCGCCTCCAGTCACGAGGACCACCTGGTCCGCCAGGGAGAATTGTTCGTTCGCTTTGAGCATGCTCATGGAAGGTGATGGGAAATGGGTTCGTCCACGGTCGGATTTTCGAGCGGTCAATCCCTGCGGGGCATGACCGTCAACAAACGGCGCACCTCAGGTGATCGGAGTCTGCATTTTGACGCAGGGTCTCGAGTAAGGATTCAACAATCGGAAGACAGACCGCCGCGTGAGGACGGCGACGATGGGCGCGGGGCGCGCGTGGGCGAGGGGTGGTCTGGTGCACGTTGCATGGGTTAGCGGCGGGTCAGGGCAGCTCGATCTGCACCTTCACGCTCGTCGGCTTCATGGCACAGGCGTAGTCGAACGCCGCAATCGAGTCGGCGAAGGCGAATCGGTCGGTGATGAGCGGCTTCAGATTCACGCGTCCGCCCGCCATCAACGACAGGGCGCGGGGGAAGACGTGGGCGTATCGGAAAATCGTCTCGATGCGCAGCTCCTTGACCTGCGCCGCGACGACGTCGAGGGGCACCGAGGCACCGGGCATGCCGATCAGCACGATGCACCCGCCCGGACGCGCGACCGAAATCGCCTCGCCGCAGGAACCCGGCATGCCCACCGCATCGAAGACCACGTCGGCACCCCACGCTCCGGTGGCCGATTTGACCGCGTCCGCGAGCGATTCGCGGGCCACGTTGACCGGAGTGATCGGACCGAGCGAAGCGGCAAGTTCGAGCTTGGGAGCCTTCACGTCCGTGATGATCACCCGCCCGCAGCCGCCCGCGAGGGCTGCGAGGGCGGTAAGAACGCCGATCGGGCCCGCTCCAAGCACCACCGCCACGTCGCCCGGCGTCAGCCGCGCCTTGGTTACGGCATGCATGCCGACCGCGAACGGCTCCACCATCGCGCCTTCGCCAAAACTCACGTTGTCGGGCAACCTGAAGGTGAACGCCTCCGGGTGCACCACGGTCGGCCGCAGGCAGCCGTGGACGGGCGGGGTCGCCCAGAATCGGACCGCGGGATCCAGATTGTACAACCCGAGGCGCGTCGCACGTCCGAGCGGATCCGGGACGCCGGGCTCCATGCACACGCGGTCGCCGACCTTGAGCGTGGTCACCGCCCTGCCCGCCTCCACAACGACGCCGGCCGCCTCGTGTCCCAGCACCATCGGCTCCCGCACCACGAACGGGCCGATCGCCCCGTGCTGGTAGTAGTGCACATCGCTTCCGCAGACGCCCACGGTGTGTATCCGCACGCGCACGTCGCGGTCGCCCAACGGCTCCTCGAGAGCGAGCTCGCGCAGGCTCAGCATGCGGGTCTTCTCGAGGACAAGGGCCTGCATCGTTCGAAATGGACCAGGGTTCAGACAAGCTCCACGGACGCCCTTGCGGGCTCGGGCGCCCCGAGCGACCGGGCGACCGGACCCGGGGACGCCGGGCCGACCTCCACGGTGTAGCCGCCCGTGTTCCAGGCCAGCGCACCCGATTCGTCCACGACCTGAAACGCCTCCGCCGGCAGGCGGAACTCGTATTCCACCGCACCCTGCGGCGGGACCAGGACCTTCTGGAAATCCACCAGCTTCGCCTTCGGCGCGAGGGCGACCGACGCGGGGGGAACGACATAACACTGCACCGTCTCAGCAGCGGCAATACGGCTGTTGTTCGAAAGCGTGCCACGCACGACCAATTCCCCGCCTTTGGCGAGTTTCCCGGTGTTCAGGCCCACGGGCCCGTAGCGGAACGAGGCGTAGCTCAGGCCAAAGCCAAATGGATACAGCGGCGCCACATCTGCAAAGCGGTAGGTTCGTCCACGCATCGCATAGTCGTCGAAGGCCGGCAGATCCTCGGTGCGCCGCGGCACGGTCACCGGAAGCCGGCCCGAGGGCGACACGTCGCCGAAGAGCACGTCCGCCAACGCACGTCCGCCTTCACAGCCCGGATACCAGGCCACGAGCACCGCGTCGCAGTAGTCGTGCTCCTCGGGAATCGCGATTGCGCTGCCACCAGTGAGGACGAGAACCAGTTTTTTTGAGTGTTTCCGCAGCTCCTTCAGGAACGCGCGCTGGTTTGCCGGGAGCTCGATTTGCTTCCGGTCGCCGCCCGCCGGCGATGCGACCGTGTCGCCCTCCTCGCCCTCGAGGGTCGGGTCGAGGCCGAGCACCGCCACAACGACGTCCGCCGCCTCGGCAGCGGGGAAGGTGTAGTTGGTTCCCGGCGCCACCTCCTGGACGAGGGGGCAGCCCGTGCGAAATTCGAGGCGGACGCCCTCCACCAGCCGCTCGGTGATGCCTTCGAGGGGCGTCACCAGCCGCGAACTCACTCCAAAATAGTTTCCGAGCAGCGCCGCAGCATTGGCCGCGGTCGGGCCGAGCACGAGCATGCTGTCGAGATCCTTGCGCAGGGGCAGCAGGCCATTCGCGTTCTTCAGCAACACGATCGATTCGGCCGCCGCCTGTCGCGCGAGCGTCCGATGCTCGGGACCATCGATCAGCGACACCGGCGTGGATGCGTACGGCACGCGCTCGGGCGGATCGAAGAGTCCGAGCCGGAAGCGCGTGGACAGCAGCCGACGCAGGGAGGTGTCGACCTCGCCTTCCGTCACAAGCCCGCGTTTCACGGCGACCAGGAGGTCGTTGTAGGTGCATCCGCAGTTCAGGTCGCAACCGCACCGCACCGCGAGGGCCGCCGACTCGGCGGCGTCGGACGTGACCTTGTGCGCTTGGTGGAAATCATCGATCGCTGCGCAGTCGCTCACCACGTGCCCGCGGAACCCCCAGCGTTTGCGGAGCGTATCCACGAGCAATCGCTGGCTGCCGCAGGCAGGCTCTCCGAGGACGCGATTGTATGCGCCCATCACGGTCTCCACGCCGCCACGCACGAGTTTCTCGAATGCCGGCAGATAGGTCTCCGCGAGATCCTTTGCGGTCGGACGTGCGTCAAAATGATGGCGGTCGGCCTCGGGGCCGCTGTGCACGGCGAAGTGTTTCGCGCAGGCTGCCGTCTTCAGATACTTGGGATCGCGTCCCTGCAGGCCGCGGACCATCGCGAGTCCGAGTTCGCCCGTCAGGTAGGGGTCCTCGCCGAAGGTCTCCTGGCCGCGTCCCCAGCGCGGATCGCGGAAAATATTGATGTTGGGCGTCCAGAAAGTGAGCCCTTGGTACTGTCCCCGACGTCCGGCCGCGGCAGCCGCGTGGTGTTTGGCGCGGGCCTCGTCCGACACAGCGGTGCCCACGCGTTCGATCAGTCCCCGGTTCCAGGTAGCCGCCAACCCGATCACCTGAGGAAACACCGTGGCCCTTCCGCTGCGTCCTACGCCATGGCATCCCTCGCTCCACCAGTTGTACGCAGGCACCCCCAGGCGCTCCACCGCGGCACTGTCGTGCATCAATTGGCTCACCTTCTCGGGCAACGTGAGCCGGGCGATCAGATCGTCGATGCGGGCTTCAATCGGCAACGCGGGGTTCTGGAAGGGTAACGTCGAGGCCATGGGGATTCGTTAAGTCGGGCGCGTGCTCCGGTCACCTCATTCGTGAGTCGGACATGTGAGCAAAGGGCGGTCAGCGGGAAAAGAGGGCCAAATCGACGGCATCGCCCATCGCCTTGTGACCGATCGGGGAAGGATGAAGGTGATCGCCCGAGTCGTAGGCCGGCGAGAGATGATCGGGGTTCTTCGGATCGCGCATCACCGCGTCAAAATCGATCACCCCGTCAAACCAGCCGCTCGTGCGGATCCATGCATTGACCTTCTGGCGGGCGGCATCGCCGTCCTTGGTGAAATAGAAACAATCCTCGTACGGCATGATCGTCGCGCCGTACACGCGGATGTGGTGCGCATGGGCCCGCGTGATGATCTGGCGGTAGGCCATGATGATGTCGTCCGCGGAGGCATAGGGCCAGCCGTGCTGCTCGGCTCCCATGCGCGTGCCGAGGTCATTGATGCCCTCGAGCACGATGAGCCATTTGACGCCCGTGGGCGCCAGCACGTCGCGATCGAAGCGGGAAAGCGCATTGGGACCGAGTCCGTCGCGCAACAGGCGGTTGCCGCCGATGCCCGCGTTGAGCACCGCGATGTGGGAGGTTGCCGGATTTTCCCGGAGGCGTCGCGCGAGTTCGTCGGGCCAGCGGTTGTTGTGATTCGTGGTCGATCCACGTCCGTCCGTGATCGAGTCGCCGAGCACGACGCAGGCCGCGGCAGGCAGTGGCGTGAGCACGTCGATCCGGCTAAGGAAATACCAGTGTTCCGCGGTCGCAGCCACGGGGAGCTCAGTGGCGCTGACCTCGTTGCCAAGGGCCAGAAACGAGGTGGTGCGCGACCCCGGATGACCGGTCACGGCGGACGGCGCGGAGGTCATGTGAATCGAAATGGCGAGCCATTCGCCTGCGGCCACCTTGAGATCGACCGGGTCGGAGACCATGGAAGCGCCGGGCTCCAGAACGATGCCGGGCTTTCCTGCGAACAGCAGAGGCACGCTGGTGCCCGCCTGAATGCCGGCGCCAGGCTTGGCCGTCCGGGCCACCGCAGCCGCGTCGATCGCGAGCGGGGTGTGGCCGAAGGCGTTGGAGAAAGTGAATCGCGCAGCGCCGCCGTCGAGCGTGACGACGACATCCTGGCGCAGCGTATTGCCCGCGAGACCGGGCTTCGGCGGCATGTTTGCCGGCTCCGTCAGTTGGAGTGCGGTCATCCATCCGGTGATCCATCCCTGGCCCGCGTTCGGGGAAGCCGCGGCACCAAACGAGGCGCTGACACCGGAGACGAGCAGGCCAAGGAGCCCGCACCACAACGAGAACTGACGGATTTTGGTAATCATGAGGAAACGAGCGGGTGACTGAGACCAGAGAAACAAAGGCACCGACCTGAGTCAGTGCCCTTGGAAAAGAGTGTCGGAAGATTGCGCCGGGACGGAGTCGCCCGCCCCGGCGCGAAAATTCCGGCTCTGTCAGACTGGACTTAGAACGAGAACGTGTTCGAGAGCGTCCACTCCTGCACCGGTTGGGTGCGGACCGAGGCCCAGGAACCATCGGGTTCAACCGAGATCGGGATCAGGCCATCCTTCGCGAACGCGTTGCGGATGTTGATCTGGATCTTCCAGTCGACCTTCCGGGTGATCTTGTGGTGGTAGCTGGCCCACAGGTCCACGGCGCCCTCGGCGGGTCCGTAGAAGGGCTTGGTCAGGTCGTACGAGCCGCCTTGGATGGCGGGATAGCCGATGATGACCTTGTCCTGCCAGCGGTAGGCACCGCCAACTCCGACGTTTTTCATCCAGCCATGGGTGAACGTGTAGTTGGTGATGAAGTTGAAGCGCCACTTGCGCAGCTCGGGTGCGTCTGTGCCCTGCTGCAGCTTCAACAGCACGTAGTTGGAACGCCACGGACCGTAGATGCTGGCGCCGATGCTGTTGGAGGCGCCGCCGTACTGCGGAAGCGCACCAACCGGGGTCAGCGAGCCGTCGGCATTGTAGAACTTCGAATCGAGGTACGAGATGAACTGGTCGAGCAACGGACCACCGACGTCATTGCGGACCGCAGTGGTGTCCGCGGCGTTGAACGAGACGCGCCAGTTGGAGGTCGGGTTCGCCGTCAGCTCGAACTCATAGCCCTTCGACTCGGTGTTTGCCGTGACCGTGAAGCCCTGCGGCGCGGTCGCCGTGTAGGCGTAGACGTTGGCCGGGTTGGGCGCGTAGGCGGAGGGGTTCGTCAGGTAGGTGGTGCGATCCACCAGGGCGGAATCCGCGATGGGAGAGAAGTTCCAGGCCTTGAAGAAGCCCTTTGCCTCGAGCCACTTTTGGATGTCGTTCCACCCGTTGATCGCCGCGTCCTCCTGGGCCTGCGCCTGGGCGTCCGTCAGGCTCGGATACGCGTTGGTCCAGGTGTTGCGGTAGGACGGCTGGTTGGCGGATGCGAAATCGTAGCCACCCAACTGATACAGGAACACGTTGCGCCAGCGCAGGCCCTGTTGGATAACCTGGCCGATGCCGTACGAGTTGCTGAGTCCGATGCCGTTGTTGCTCAGGTCGGTCGTGTACTTGGTGACACGCAGCGAGTACTTGTTGTCCTTGGTCGAGATCAGGACGCCGTACTCCTTGGTCTGGCCCGTCGGGTTGCCGATCGGGTTGCCGTAGAGGTCGCGACGCACGCTGGTGACCTGGAAGTTGCTCGACTTGTTGTAAGTCAGGCTGATGTCAAAGGGCAGCGGATCGCGCGGCAGGAGGTTGTTCAGGTGCAGCACCAAGCCGCCGCTGGTCGAGTGGCCCTTGAAGATCTGGTTTGCCGGCCACGAGCTGGGGAGCGCATAGACGTTGGGCTGCATGTTCAGGATTCCGCGCTCCAGCGGAAGCTGGCCGGCGGTGACATCCTTGGTCTTCACCTCGTCATAGCGCCAGCCGAGGGTCGCAACCAGGGCGTTCTTGAGGAAGTAACCTTGGTAGGAGCTCGAGAACGACGTGGTCTCACGCAGCGACTTCTGGGCCAGCGTCAGCAGGCTCTGGTTCTGACCATTGTCGTAGCGCAGAAGCTGGTCCGGATAGTTGCTCCAGCCGACATAGTTCGCCGGATTCGAAGCCTGGGTCACAGGAAGCGGGTTCCCCTTCGAGTCCACAGGATTGGGATTATACACGTTGATGAGACCAGCCGGAACGGTCCACGAAGCACCGGGAGACACGCCGTAGTTCTGCCACTGCGTATTGAACACGCGGACACCGGCGTCCGGCAGATTCACGTTTGTCGTGATTCCCGGAATGTTCGCACCGGAGGCAGAATTCAGGCCTGCGATCGATCCACCGAGATAGACCACGGCGACCGGCGGGCGATCGGTAAACGTCGAGCTGCTTCCGTCGTTGCCGTTCCAGAAGCCGGCCCAAGCCTGGCTGTTGGCGTAATCCTGCCAGCGGCGGTTCTCGTTGTAATAGTCTTCCTGGGACCAGACGCCGTTGAAGCGCTGGACTCCGAAGATCTTCAGCAGGAGCTTGCTGTGCAGGAAATCAGAGGGACGGACCTCGGCGAAGAGCGAGGCGCGCTTCACCTTGCGATCGCTGTAATAGGACGCGCCACCATTGTTCGAGGCGCCGATCACGTACGGGCGACCGATGTTCGGGTTCGTCGTGCTGGTCTCGCCGTTCGCGCCGCTGACGTAGTAATCCGTGAAGTTCTTCAGGATATCCAGCGTGAGCGTCGGGCTGCCACCCAGCAGGGAGTCGGCGCCATTCTGGTAGGTCTGGCGGTCGTAGGTCAGGTCGATGCCGTAACGATTGTCATAATACGTCTGGCTGATATCGATGTTCTGGGCGTTCCACTTCTCCCACTCATGCTTGGTCGGACCGTCGATGAGGGTCTTGTAGAAGTTGAACACCGAGGGATCGAGCAGCGACTGGTTCTTGTACTGGCCATAGGACGCGAATTTCAGGTTCTCGTTGATGGCGACCGACGGCAAATTGTTGAGGCCATAGAACATGCCGTTCTGGTACTTGTACAACATTCCGCCCGACACTCCCGTGAACGCGCCGCTGCTGTTCAGCGCGCCGTTGTTGATGTAGCCGCCGTCGACGCGGTACAGCGAGTTCGTTGCACCATCCATGAACCAGATCGGCTGTTGCTGGTTCGCAATGTCGCTCAGCCAAGGCTGGTAGTTGGGCGAACTCTTCTGGATCATGCCGCTGCCGGCCGGGGCGTTAGCATCTGTGCGCCAGACGTCGTAGGGATTGTTCACGAACGTCTTCCCCATGCCGTAGGGCGTCGTGCCCGACTGGATGTTGGCCAGCTGCTGGGCCGTAGGCATCGCATTGAACCACGGAGTGATGGCGTCATTCGGAGGAACGATGCGCGGACGGTTCGCGCTGATCTCGCCGTGCTCGTACTTGATCTTGATGCTCGTGCGGACGACCTGGTTGTTCAGGAACTTCGGGTCGAAGCGCAGGGCGCCGTAGTAGCGGCGGTCGTCCTGGTAGGCCGGCTTCTGCTCGTACTTCTGGTTGCTCCAGAGTCCATCGAAGCGAAGGGCGAGCTGTCCGGGAAGAATCTGCTGATTGAGGTCGATCGAATTGCGGACCGAGCCGTAGGACCCGGTGCGGAACTCGTCGGAACCGAAGTTGCGGAACTCCGCGTTGTGGGTCGTTCCGTTGACGATGCCCGCCGGGCTACCGAGGCCGAAGAGGATCGAGTTCGGGCCGCGCAGGATGTCCACGCGGTCGGTGTTGAACGAATCCCACGGGATGTCGGTGATGAAGTAATCGCGCGCGTTGTCGGCCGAGGCCAGGCCGCGGACGCGCTGGGCGCCCTGCGGCGAGCGGAGCGTGCCCGACTCGTCGACGCTGACGCCGTTGCCGAGGCCGGCATAGGTGCCCTCGGTGCCGGCCACCTCGGCGTTGGTCGTGTACTGGAGCAGCGTGCCACTGTCGGTGGCGCCGATGTCATCCATGAATTCCTTGTTCACGACGGAGATCGAGGCGGCGACGTCCTTCAGGCTCGTGCGAATGCGCGTGCCGGCGAGGGTGTCGGTCGCCTGGTATCCAAGATTTTTGGACGCCGATACCTCGAACGGCGAGAGCTCGATCGTGGTGTCGTCGTTGCTGGAGGGCGACTGGGAGGCCGCCGTCGACGGTTGCGGAGCCTGCTGGGCTGCCGCCACTGCCGCGGTGAGCAGCAGGGCCGCGCCCGCCAAGATGCTGCGGCGCGGTTGGTTTGGGTGATGGTCCATATCGGGTGTGGTTGGTCTAGTGTCGGTTGTAGGCAAAGCTCCGCCTCGAGCCAGGACGCTGTCCTAGGATCAGAACCGAGTCGTGGTTCTCGGTGGAGAATTGGTGGGGGAATTTGCACGCCGGGGTCCGTGGGGGCCCGGCGGTAGGGAACGTTCACGGCACGAAACACGCGCCGAACGTCAGCGGTATAGGGGATGAGGCTGCGTTGATAGGGTTAGGGTTGGGGATATTCCGGCAGGGTGATGGGGTAACAAACTCCGATTTAGCGATATCACAAAAGCGCTCTTGGTACACGTTGACCATTCAGCTAAAACAAAGGCCCGTTTCAGAGTGAAAACGGGCCCTTTTGACGCCGTCCGAAACGCTCAGCCGATGGACAGCGAGCGCATCGCGGCGCGCATGAATCCCATTGCATACGCCATGCCTGCATGCCAAGGCGCGGCGCACGACATCTGGGGCGTGTGGTCGGGGATGAGGACGCCGTCGTAGCGGTTGCGCTTCAGGATCGAGAGCACGCGGAGCATGTCGATGTCGCCGTCGTCGATGAAGGTCTCCTTGTAGTACGGGACCTTGCCCGTGACGTTCCGGAAGTGCACGTATCCAAGGCGGCCCTGTTCGCTGTAGGTGTCGACTGCGTCATAGACGTCGCCCTCGGTCATCTCGGCGAGCGAACCAATGCAGAACTCCAGGGTGTTGGCAGGGCTTCGATTGAGGTCGATCAGCTTCTGGTACATGGCCGGCTGATACACGAGCCTCGGCTGGCCGCGCACGAAGGGAGTCGGCGGATCGTCGGGATGGGCCGCGAGCTTCACGCCCGCCTCCTCGGCCACAGGCAGGACCTCCGCCAGGAACGCCTCAAGACGGCGCCAGAGCTCCTGGTGGGTGATGGCGGGCAGGTTGTCGGGACCGATCTGCTCGCTGACGATCATGTTCCAGGCCATGCCCTGCGGCATTGGTTTGTCGTAGGGGCCCTCCATGCCCACGGAGGGCGCGCCACCGCGGGCATAATTGCCGGTGGTCCGCCCCGCGACGCCGGCGATGCTGAAGTTGTAGCCAAGGATCGGGATGCCCGCTGCGCCCATGCGCCGGATCAGCGTCTTCACGTTCCCGATGTGCTTCGCGCGCTGGGGACCATCCAGGAGCACGTCGTGCCAATGCGCCGGATCGATGTTCTCGATCGCCTCCAGCACGAGCCCCTCCGCTTCCACGGACTTGCGGAGCGACACGAGTTCCTCCTCCGTCCAGAGCCTGTCCGGGTCGCCGGCCAGACCCCAGCCGAGGTCCGTGCCGACGGGCTGGTCGTCGCGCGTGCGGTGCGCGCCGCCACGGAAATAGTCGACCAGGTGGACGACCAGGTGCGTCGCCCCAGCCTGTCGGGCAAAGCGGAAGTTGTCCGCCGTGAGCATGTGCCGGTAAAGACCAAGTCCAAGTTTCATGGTGGGAATGGAAAGGAGATGCGGCCTGCTGAGGCTCAGGGCGCCCGGCGGCTTTCGAACGGACCGAGGTAGCTCGGGCGCAGGCCGCCCGCGTCGACGACGATCTTCTCGAGGACGACGTCCGGATCGATCCGCCAGATCCTCAACACATGGTCCCCGGCGGCCGCGATGGCATGGTGGGTGACGGCGATGCGGATGGAATCGCTGACCGCCTTGTTCCAGGCGGCCTCGGAGCGATCGGCCTGGAAGTCAACGACCACCGGCTTGCCCTCGTCGATCGACACCGCACAGCGCACTCCCCTGCCCGGCGCCCAGGCGAGCGTCGGCGCCGCATACAGATCCACTGCGACCTCGCCCGGCTTGAACAGATGAATCGTGTAGTCGATATGCGGTGACGCGCCTCCGGGGGTCGACGAGGCCGCCGTCCCCGGCAGGGTCGTGACCGCCGAAAGGGTCCGTCCGTAGCCGGGCAGGACCGTCCACTTGGTGCCGTCGCCATCGACCGCCTTGTCGAAATGCTGCGCCTCGATGGAGACCACGCCATCGGTTTCCACAAAGCCGTGGATCGCGGCCCGCTCCGAAGCGCTGGGGTTGGAGAGAGGGACGGCGATTCGCAGGTCCTCACCGCCGCTGCGAACCTCGATCCAGGCCTGGCTTCGTCCTTCGGGAGCGCGGGACCAATCGACCGACACGGGGAGCCTGAGGTCGCCGGCTAGAGTGCCGGAATCCTGCGGGACGGTGAGCCAGGGAGCGGAAGTGGTGACCTCGAATTTCGCCTGCACGTCGCCGCGGTTGAAAAGCTCGATCCAGGCGGGAGCCGGGTCGTAGGGCGAAAGTTCGCGCAGGCTGGGCGGACGAATGAATGGGTTGTGCGAGGGCCAGGTGAGCGGCGTGCCGTCGATGCTGACGCCGAGACGCGCACCGGGCAGGACCTGGACCTGGGTGACCGCCGGCATGGCATTGCACTCAGGTTCGTTCCAGTAGGTGTAGCCGATGTGGGTCTGATCCATCATGTGGTCCCACTTTCCGCCGGCGATGACATGGTTGTATTTGTACGAGAGCGCAGCGTCCTCGGCGAAGAGGGTCCGCGCCCGGTCCGCCCAGGTGTTGGTGGAGGCACGGCCTTGGACCGCATAGAGCCGGTTCCGTGCTGCAGCGATGTACAGCTCGTTCACCGTCGCGGTCGCCTCGACCGGATGAAGCACGAGTTCGAAGTAGGCGTTCTGGTCCGCGGCGGGCAGTTCCTTCCCCACCCGCCGGGCCTCGGCGACCAGGTTGTCGCAGGTGGAGACGACGCGATCGGCCTCATCGTAGTTGGTGATGCTATACGTGCCCGGCGCCAGGAGCTCGGGCTTCCGGTTTCCGTTGAGCTTCGTGTAGCCCTCCACGAGCCGGGCGATCTCGGCCGCGTGCGCGGAGCCGAACTCCCGGGCGGCCCACAGGCGCGTGAACTCGCCGAGGTTGTCCTGATTCCAGCGCGACGGATTCCAGGCGTAGTCCAGGAAGAATTCGATCGGGAACTCCATCGGCTTGAGGTCGCCGACATTGACGATCCAGATCCGCGTGGCGTCCGTCTCGACGGCCAGGTGCATCTGCTCCCAGACCTTGGTGATGGGATTCGTGTTGATCCACTTGTAGGAACGCGGACCGCCGACGTAGTCGAAATGGTAATAGATTCCAGCGCCTCCGCTGCGCGAACGTTCCGCCGGGGTCGGGAGACGGCGGATGTCGCCCCAGTTGTCGTCGCACCACAGCAGCGTCACGTCGTCGGGCACACGCATGCCCTTTTCATAGTAGTCCTGAACCTCCTTGTAGAGCGCCCAGAGCTGCGGCACCTGGTCGGCCGGCTTGCCCGTTTCGCGGGCAATGATGGCGCGTTGGTCGGCGACGATCCGCTCGAGCAGGGCGACATTGCTCTCGCGCGACATCGGCATGTCCCCGTCGCCGCGCATGCCGACCGTGATGATACTCTCGTAGGCCTTGTTGCGCTTGATGCCCTCGGCCCAGAACCGACGAAGTTCGGCGCCGTTGGTGGCGTAATTCCAGGGCCCCTTGCCGTGACGCTTCCACTCCTGCTGCGCGCGCAGCATCGGTTCGTGGTGCGAGGTCCCCATCACGATGCCGTACTCGTCGGCGAGCTTGGGATCGAGGGGATCGTCTTCGTTGAAGGCGTTGTTCCACATCGCCGGCCAGAGGTAGTTGGCGCGCAGGCGCAGGAGCAGTTCGAAGACCTTTTCGTAAAAGTGGTGATTGAGTCCGCCGAACTTTTTGGCGGCCCAGCCCGTCAGCGCCGGGGCCTCGTCGTTGAGGAAGATTCCGCGGTATTTGACGGCCGGCGGCCCGACCTCCGTTCGGCCGGGGGTAATGTAGAGCGCGTCGCTGTGGCGAACGGGCACATCGGCCCACCAATACCAGGGGGAGACACCGATCTGCTGCGAGATGTCGTAGATCCCGTATATCGTGCCGCGCTTGTCGCTGCCGGCCACGACCAGCGCCTGCGCCACGCCCGGAAGAGGATTGTCGACGACCTGAATCACGAATGACTCCCATTTTCCACGGATGGCGGAGACATCGAGGCGGTGATTCGCAACGAGGGCGTCGATCAGGGCGCTTTTCCCGACGGTGCCGATGAGCACGGGAAGCGTTCCTGTCTGGACGCCGGCCCGTTCCTGGAGCGCAGGACGGCGTCCCGTCACGCGTTCCACGTCGGCCTGGAGGTCATGTGTGGCGCGCACGACTCCGGGCCAGTCCGCCGGGTCGACCAGAAGCGGCGCCTCGGTTGACGGACCCGCCAGCGCGAACCCATCGGGCACCGGTGTGTGGGACACGAAGCTCGGCTCGCCCAGCGCTTGGGCGCGCGTGGCGCAGAGGCAGACCGAGAGGATCAGGAGAACGGAAAACGCAAGGGTCCTCCGGTTGACGACAGACGGGATCAGGCGCATGGGAATTTCCTCGGACGGGGATGGAGAGAGCGCGACGCCCAACGGTACTCCGAAGGCGCGGTCCTCCGCACGTGCTCGGCACGCGGACCGCGGTCGGTGCGAGGGGCCTTGGGATTCATGGGCGGAGATTCGGGGAAAAGGCGGGCCCGCCGGAACCCCACAGGTTGCCGGCGGGCCCTATTCGTAACCCCCTAGAGACGCTAACGGACAAAGGCGAGTTCCGGCACGGCAGCCGCAGGCGCGACGCAGACGAACTTGGAAATGGGGAAAAGGCTCATGGGGGATATCCTTTTGATGCGGCTCAGCGGTGCGGAGGCGCATCGATTTGCGGACTATTTCCGATTTCGGCTTGCTCACAAAAGGCCAATTGGTCGACGTTGACCGCGCATGAGCCTCCGACGTATCGCCGCCGCACTGGGCGTGTCCGCCTCGACGGTCTCCCTCGCCCTGCGCAACAGCCCCAAGATTCCCGAGGAGACCCGGGAGCGGATACTTCGCGAGGCGCGGCGCCTGGGCTACCGTCCCGACGCAAAGCTGAAGGAGCTCATGAGCCACCTGCGGCTGACGGGGGTGAGGAAGCAGGAGGCCTGCTTCGGTGTCATCTCGTTCTACGATACTCCCCGTCCGTGGGAGCGCTCGCTGCACCTGAAGCGAATCTTCGACAGCGCCTCGAAGCGCGCGGACGAGCTCGGTTATCGCCTCGAGCCGATCTGGATCCGTGCGCCGGGCATGACCTACCGCCGAATCCGCTCCATTCTGGACACCCGGGGAATCCAGGGCCTGATCAGCTTCGGAAGCCCGACGCTGGGGGAGGAATTCCCCCGTGAGCTGGACCACTACGCCATCGTGACCCAGGGCATGAGCATCGCGACGCCGCTGCACCGCGTGACCAGCCACTTCTACAGCGACCTGGCCAGGGCATTGAACAAACTTCACGACATGGGCTACCGGAGGCCTGGCCTGGTGATCGGCACCTACGAGGAACTCCGCAGCGCGCACGCCTACAGCAGCGCCTATTTCGGCTGGTGCGAGCACACGTACGGCACCCCCGCCCTCGTTCCCGTGCTTCGGCTCGAAAACGTCGAGGAGGCGCCGTTTCTCACCTGGCTCCATACCCACCGGCCCGACGCCATCATTTTCGTCCACCTGTACAACCGAATCGCTGAGCTGGGCACCGTCCTGAAGCGCCACGGCATCCGCGTGCCGCAGGACCTAGGCGTCGCAGTGGTGAGCCATATCCTCGAGGGCACCGACTACTCGGGCATGCAGCAGAACCAACAGGTCATGGGCACCTGGGCCGTCGAGCTCCTCGTTTCGCGCCTGATGAACCGCGACTTCGGCATCCCTGCGCACCCCCGCCTGGAGATGGTCGAAAGCCAGTGGATCGACGGAAAGACCCTGCGCCCGCAGCCGGCCCGCGGACGCTGAGGCCGGCGACGTCCATCTGGCGACTCCTGGTGTCCGGATAACGGATACAAGTGCGCCGCCGCCACTCGCACGGTGCCGGGAGCCGTGCAGCCCGGGTCGCTGCGCGCCCGCCGCACTGGGCGCACGAGGTGTGCCCGAGCTGCCCCGATACGCCGGAGGAGACGCCAACACGTGATTCGCCACTTTGGCCCCCTCAGGCCCCGGCCTCCCAGCCCAGGTTCAATCGGACGCCTCATGCATCATTAGCGAATGGTCTAAGCCATTGGCTTCAAGCCGCTTAATAAACGCACTTTTCCTACCCACCTTTTTCGATGCGGTTTCGTCCTGAGCGGCCGCGGTGGTTCGTCATTCCTATGAAGCCAATCATCAACCCAAAGGAAACCACTCATGAAAACCGAAACCATCGACACCCTCCACACTCCGATCGTCTCCCGCTCCGAATGGCTCAGCGCCCGCCTCGAACTGCTCAAGGAGGAGCGCGAGCTCACGCATCTGCGCGATCGCCTGAGCCAGCGCCGCCGCGAATTGCCGAGGACCCGCGTTGACAAGGCCTACGTCTTCGAAACTGAAGGCGGCAAGACCACGCTTGCCGACCTGTTCCAGGGCCGCAGTCAACTCATCGTGTACCACTTCATGTTCGGCCCAGGCTGGGAGGAAGGCTGCAAGGGTTGCTCCTTCGTCTCGGACACGGTCGACGGCATGCTGCCGCACCTCAATGCGCGGGACGTCACGTACGTCGCAGTCTCCCGCGCCCCGCTCGCGGAAATCCTGCCCTTCAAGAAGCGCATGGGCTGGCAGTTCCCCTGGGTTTCATCCCAGGGTACCAGCTTCAACCGCGACTTCGGCGTCACGTTTTCGGAGGAAGAGCTCTCGACCGACCGACTCGTCTACAACTACGGCACCTCCCCCTTCCCTCCGATGGAGGAGGCGCCCGGTCTAAGCGTCTTCCTGCGCGACCCCGAGGAGGGCATCCTCCACACCTACTCCACCTACTCGCGCGGGCTCGATATCCTGATCAACACGTACAATTACCTCGACCTGACCCCCAAGGGCCGGGACGAGGGTGGGCTCGAGATGCCGATGTCCTGGCTGAAGCATCACGACAACTACGGAGCCTGAACCAAACGGGAGCGGGCGGTGCGGAGCGGGGCGGAGGACGCCGCAATCCGCGCGACGTCCGGCAGGGGTCCGACGCGCAGAGACGACGTCCAACCGCTCCCCCGCCCGCTCCCCGCAATTTTCCATGAAGCCCTCGCGCCGCGCGCTCGATGCAGCCGGATGGACCGGATCCATCATCGGGCTGATTCTCATGCCGAAATGCGGTCTGTGCATATCGGCGTACCTGCTCATCGGCAGCAGCGCACTGTGGGCCGGTCATGAACTCTGCGGCGGCTCCTGCGGTCCCTTGTCCGCTTTCGTCGGCCGCCTCCACCTGCCACCGGTCGTCACGCTCGGGCTCACCGCACTGAGCACGGGGTGGATCTTCTGGAAGACCGGAGCCCTCGCGTTGCGGCTTGTCCGTGCCCGCCTGACACGCAGGCGCGATCCGGTGACCCACCAGGAATCGTGACCCGCCTTCTTCGCGGAAAAAATCCGCCTCGGTCCCTGGAAATCGGCGGCATCTGCACCTACCTTTGAGCAACCAGCCCCCGCATGAACGATCCCGGCGACCGCACTCCCTACCTGCTCCTATTCCGAGGTCCCGAGGAGGATCCGCCACGGCGCAAGGGAGACCTGCCGGACGAATTCGCGGTGTGGATGACGTGGATCGACGACCTGAAGGCGAAGGGACTGTCCCTCGGTGGACGTCCGCTCGAACACGAGGGGCGCGTGCTGAAACCGCAGGGAAGGGCCGCGGCCGACGGCCCGTTTGCCGAGGGCAAGGAAATCGTCGGCGGCTACCTGGTCGTGCTCGCACGCGACCTCGACGAAGCCTGCCGGATCGGCAGTGGGTGCCCGGGGCTCAAGGGCGACATCTCCGTGGAGGTCCGCCGGCTCATGAAAGTCCCCGACCAATACGCCCACGTGCTGCTTTGACAACTCGCGGTCCGCCAGACGGCATCATCGTCACCCAACTTTCACTACAGCCTCAACACGCCGAACCACCCTGAGAACGGGGTCAACAGAACGAAAAAGCACCCGAGGAATGAGCACCAACTCAAACCACGAATTCGTGGGCCCAAAGACGGTGCGCCTCACAGGTGAACTCAAGGGTCCCGAGTTCCGCATAACCGCTCGTTCTTCGTTTCCTTCGTTGGCTACTGTTCAACTCACCTTCCGAACCTAGACCCGCATCGCCATGAACCAGACCGCGGAAAAGCAACCCCACCTGCTGATATTCCACAAGCCGACCACCGAGCCCGCCTGCTCCGCGGCGAAGGCATCCGAAGAATTCAACCAGGCCATGGCCTGGATCGACAGCCTGCGGACGCGAGGCATTTCGCTCGGAGGCCGCCCCCTGGAAGCCAGGGGCCGCGTTCTTCGAAGGAAGGGCGAGCCTGCGGTCGACGGGCCCTATGCCGAGGGCAAAGAGGTGATCGGCGGTTACCTGGTCATCCTCGCCAGGGACCTCGACGAGGCCACGGAGATCGCCGCAACTTGTCCGAGCCTCGACTGCAGTACCACGGTCGAAATCCGACCGATCGCCAGGGTGCCCGTCGAGTTCGAGCGGGTGCTGTCGTAGGCGTTTTCGACACGCGATTCGTACTTTTCCCCGCAGCCGGATTCCTTCCGGTGCTTGCATGGATGCGCAAGTCGGGCGACACTCCGCCCGCGCCGCCCACTAGCAACCGCACCGGCGCATTCCTCATGAGACTCCTGGCCACCTACTCAAACATGGGCGAAGCAGGCTTCGTGCAAAGCGTGCTCCAAAGCGCCGGGATCGACGCCCGACTCACCGACCCGCGCAACATCCTCGGCGGGGTTCAGCAGGTGGGACTCGAGGTGCAGGACGACGATTTCGACCGCGCCTACGAAGTGGTCTCCCAGATCGAGACCGCGGCCGATCCGTCGGAGCCCTCCGACTCTGCGACCGAGCACCCGGCCCAGGGATACCCGGCCATCGGCATCTCGATCCTCGGAGCGGCGGCGGGACTCGTAGTGGGCGCGGCCGATACGCTGCTCGTCCACCATGCCGATCTCGAGCTTGGCCATCTGATCACCCGGACCCTTGCAACCGCGCTGGGCGGCGCGATGGTCGGCTTCGTGCTTGGGCTCCTGGCCGCGCTTCTCGGACTTCCACTCTACGGCATGCTGCGACGCCGGCACACGCATCGCCCCTGACGGGTGCCGGACCTGCAGACTTTTCTCCGTCGGTATAGTCTGATGTGGTGACTCCACGCATGCCCAACCGTCGCTCTTCTTCGTCGAAGCCTGCCTCCGTCCGGGTCACTGGCACCCGATCCCTTGAGGTTCTGAGCCATTTTCGCTGCGGCGCCTGCAGCAAGTGGTGGTCGGTCGGCGACGCGCCCAAGCGCAGCCGCTGGTTCTGCCCCTGGTGCGGGGAGGAAAACTCATTCCGAAAGCCGCAGCCCAGGGTCGCCTGAGAACGGGAGCCCGAACACGGCGGACGGCATTACCCCAGCCGCGCGCTCCAGGCGTCTTCGTCGAAACCGACGAGGCCAAACGAATCGGCGAGCAGGAAGGGCCGCTTCACCAGCCGTCCATCGCCCGCCAGCAGGGCGAGCGCCTCCACTTTAGTGAGGCCCGGCAATCTCGGCGCGAGACCCAGCGCCCGATACTGAATGCCGGAGGTGTTGAAGAGTCGGCGCAGGTTTCCATCCAGAAATCCGAGCATTCGCTTCAACTCCGCGACGGTGGGCGGCCGCTCGTAGATGGACCGTTCCTCGACCGCAATTCCATGCGCCGCCAGCCAGCGGCTGGCATCGCGACACGTGGAGCACTTTGCGTACGAATAGAGGACGGGCGTCTTGTTGGACATGGGAGCGGGAGTGTTTCCGACAGGCTGAAGGTCCCCGCAATAAGCACAAAGGCAAGCGCGGGCCGAATCCCCAGCCGGCTCCGGGCCCGGGCATTCCGCCCAGCGGACACGAAGTGCAAGATCCCGGGGGACTTCTCAGTCCGAAGAAACGCAGTTGCCCGAAGGATACAGGTGGCGATACGCCCGCCAGCGAGCCAAGCAAGGCGATCTGCTCAGCCTTCGCGTATTGCAGTGTGTAGTCGGGGCTCCCTGAAATTCGCCACTCGCGTTTCCGCCATCTCCGCCTCCTCCGGCCTACCGTGGGCGTAGGGATCAGATACGCCTTTTCGGTGCTCAGACCGCAAATGCCGCTTGTGCTGGCGGCTCCGCCGACTTTGCTGGTCGCTTCGGGCCAGTACACGACGATATCAATTTCGGCAATCAGCGCCGGTCGGCGGTCGCTCGCGCTCCTCCGACATCCTTCAGACCCTCGAAGCAATATGGGAAAAACATCGGCCCCCAAAGAACTGTCCCTGCTAAGCACCCGCGCCCGAGCGTTGGCCAACCAGCTGGATACGCATTCCCGGGAGTACTGGAGATTCTTCTCCGCGTTCGTGCGCTGCCCTCGGGTGGTGGGCGCAGTCGCCCCGAGCTCGCGGCGCCTCGCAAACACGATGATTCCACCGGTCGATCTGACGGCGGCGGACGCAGTGGTCGAGCTGGGCGCTGGCACGGGCGTTGTCACGCGCGCACTGCGCAGCCAAATCGGCGCACACACCCGGCTCGTCGCGCTGGAGCTCCGCGACCCGTCGGCCGCCCGCCTTCAAAGGAAATTCCGCGACGTTCAGGTGGTCAGTGGGAGCGCCGAACATCTGCGTCAGCACCTCGATCGCCTCGGGCACCGCCACGCGGACTGCATCGTGTCCGGTCTGCCCTGGGGCAGCATGTCGGGCGACCTGCAGCGGCGGATTCTCGATGCCGTGGAGGCATCGCTGAAGCCGGGAGGTGCGTTCAGCGCCATGGCCTATGTGCACGCGAGCCAATTCGCCTCGGCGCGGCGTTTCAGGCGCGAACTCGAGCGGCGCTTCGACCAGGTGTGCGTGAGTCGGATCGTGTGGGCCAATCTCCCGCCGGCCTTCGTGTACTATTGCCAGTAATACGGGCCTCCCGGCCCGGAGGGCGGGAAGCCGGGGGATTCGGCATCCGATCCCTCACGTCGCGGGTTCCCGAAGATTGACTGTCGCCCGCTTTCCGGTGTCCGTCAAATCAGGGCAACCTCAACTCGACTCTGGCCGGATCGCTCCCGATTCAAGCCTTCTTCACGAAGCAGGCTTTTAGGGCGATCGACACGCCCTTGATCTTGCAGTCGATCTCGTGATCGCCATCCACAAGTCGGATGTTCTTCGCCTTGGTGCCGGCCTTGAGGACCTGCGACCCACTTCCGAGTTTGAGTCTGCTCACTCTGCCTCGAACCGATACCCCACTCCCAAGGCCGTTTTGAAAAACACCGGGTGCTCGGGCACGTCCTCGAGCTTCTTGCGGAGCCGGTCCATGTACACGCGCAGGTAGTGCGTCTGCTCCTCGGACTTCGGCCCCCAGATTTCGCGCAGGATCTGGCGGTGCGTAAGCACCTTGCCCCGGTGCTGGACGACAAGCCTCAGCAGGGCGTACTCCTTGACCGTGAGCGAGACCTCTCGGCCTTCCTTGGTCACCACGCGGCGCGCGAAGTCCACCTCCACCTTTCCAAACCGCACCACCGACACGCCATCCTCGGGCTGGCTGCGGCGCAGCATCACACGTATCCGCGCCAGCAATTCGCCCGCCCCAAACGGTTTCGTCAGGTAGTCGTCCGCACCCGCGTCGAGCGCGGCGACCTTGTTGTCCTCCTGCCCCAGAACCGAGAGGATCAGGACGGGCACCCGGCTCCAGTCGCGCAGGCGCCTGAGCACATCGATGCCCGGGATGTCGGGAAGCCCCAGGTCGAGCACCACCGCATCGGGTTGCTTGAATGCAATCTCGCTCAAGCCCTTCGCTCCGGTGTCGGCCTCGCGCACGCCGTAACCCGCCGTCTCCAACGTGAGGCGCAGGAGGCGCCGGATCTGCACTTCGTCGTCGATCACGAAGATGTCGGGCTTGGATTCAGTCATGGGAGGGAAGCAGCCTGGAGCGAGGAATGGAAATCGAGAAGGAGACTAGCACCGGAGGACAGAGAGGAAAGGTCGCAAGAGCGGAGATCGATCCGAGATCGCGAACCAAACGTCCTTGCGCAATCCTCATTGCTGAAAAACCCGAAGGGGTCTCCCGTTCGGAGCTGAAATCATTCCCGCTCCTCGCTCCCCGATACGCGCTTCCTTTTCGTGCTCATTCATCGTCGGGAACCTCGCTATGAGGCTGGAAGGGGAGATAGACGGTGAACACCGCGCCACCGCCGGGGTTGGAACCGGCGACGACATCGCCGCCCTGGGCGGCCACAAATCCGCGGATGATGGAGAGCCCCAGTCCAAGGCCGCCCGCCCTCGCCTCATCACCGCGCTGGAATTTCTTGAAAAGCCGCTCCGCCATGTCGGACGGAAGCCCCGGGCCCCGGTCGGCGACCGCAAAAAACACGCGGCTTTTTGCCGGTTCGACTCCGGCCGCGAGAAAGATCGGCGTGCCTTCCGGGGTGTGAAGCGCCGCGTTGACCACCAGGTTCACGATCACCTGCTCCATCAGCGCCGCATCGGCTCGAAACAAGGGCATCGAATCCGCGACGTTCATTTCGAAGGGATGGGCCGCCAACGCGTCGCGTATCTGGTCGATCGCCCCGTTGATCACGTCGTTCGCATCGCACCAGTCGAGCTTCGGCCTGAGCGTGCCCGTCTCGAGTCTCGTCTGATCGAGGAGATTGTTCACCAGCCGATGCAGGCGACGAGTGGCCGTGCGGATCTCGCGGGCGACGCCGCCGACCGTGGAGGCGTCCGAGGGCAGGCTCTCCGCCGCCGCCGAGAGCACTGCGAGCGGCGTCTTCAGTTCGTGGGACACGCCGTCCAAGAGCGTGCGGTGGAGTTTCTCCGACTCGGCGAGCAGCTTCTCGCGCTCCCCCGCGGCACGCAGGGCCTCGCGCTCGACCAGCAGGGCCAGCTGGTTGACGAAGCCCTCGAGCAGGTCCCGCTGCGCGAGCGTCAACCCGGTGCCCTCGGCCACCCGAACCACGAGCACGCCCAGGCAGCGCCCCTCGCGCACGAGCGGCAGGTGAAAGCCCTCCGCCGAAGGGAGCGTCTCCGTGAATCGCCCCGCATTCCGACGGTTTCGCCAGGCCCAGTCCGCCACGCTGCGCTCCTTCTCGGTCATGGTGAACGAGCCCGAGAAATGCGGCACCAGCTGTCCGTCGTCCGTCGCGAGCAGCAACGCGCTCGTTCCGCCAAACAGGCGCTCCGTCTGTCGCAGCGCCACGAACACACCTTCGTCGAGCGTCTTCGCCTCGCTCAGGGCGCGCGAAAGGTGAAACAGCGCCGTCGCCCTCTCCTCGCGTGCGCGCTCGTGCTGCTGTTGCGCCCGGATGCGCGCCGTCAGCTGCCCCGCCACCGTGGCCACCGCGAAGTAGGTCACGAACATCATGGCGTCCTCAAACTTGCCGATGTAGAAGGTGAATATCGGCGGGATGAACAGGAAGTTCCAGAGCAGCGCGCTCAGCACGCCCGCGAGGATAAGCGGTCCGCGCCCGACGCGAAGGCTGAGCGCGATCACCGCCAGCAGGTAAAACAGCGCGATCGCCATGTAGCCCGACCAGGGCACCACGAACCACGAGACCGCGGTCACCGCCGCGAGCACGCTCCCGACCAGACCGTATTCACGTCCAGGCGAAGAGAAGGTCGGGCGAAGGTCCAGCCAGCTCGACTCCTTTTCCGACGACCGCTCGGGCGGAACCACGTACACGTCAACGCCCCGGCTCGTGCGCAGGAGCCGGTCCACGAGGCTGCCCCCGCGCAACGCGTCGAGCCAGCGCGGGCTGCGGGACTTGCCTACCACGATCTGGGTCGCGTTGTTCTGCAGGGCCACCCGCAGGAGCGCACTCACCACGTCGTCGTCGTGCGTCACGACCACCTCCGCCCCGAGCTCGCGAGCCAGCGCCAGGTTGTGGTCGAGCCGGTGCTGGTCGTCGACCTGCAGCGGCCTCGAGGTCTCCACCCCCACCGCGATCCAGGAGGCGCCCTGCGCGGCGGCCATCCGGCGCGTCCAGCGGATCAGCTGGGTCGACGAAGGGCTCGGCCCCACGCCGACTAGCAACCGTTCCCCCGAGCGCCACACGGTCTTGAGCTGGCCGGGCGCCCTCAGCTCGCGCAACCGCTTGTCGACGCGCTCGGCCACGAACCGAAGCGCCATCTCGCGCAGGGCCGTGAGGTGGGTCTCCTTGAAAAAGTTGTCCGCCGCGGTCTGGGCCCTGTCGCCCAGGTAGACCTTCCCGTCCTTGAGCCGCTCGATGAGCCCCTCGGGCGGCAGGTCGATGAGCTCCACTTGGTCCGCCAGTTCGAACACGGAGTCGGGCACGGTCTCCTGCACCTGCACCCCCGTGATCTGTCGCACCGTGTCCGCCCGGCTCTCCAGGTGCTGGACGTTCAGCGTACTAAAGACATCGATACCGGCGTCCAGGAGTTCGATGACGTCCTGGTACCGTTTCGGATGGCGCGAACCCGGGGCGTTGGTGTGGGCCAGTTCGTCGACCAGCACGAGCTTGGGCTTACGTGCAAGGATCGCCTCGAGGTCCATCTCGGCGAGCTCGATGCCGCGATAGTCGACGCGCTTCCGGGGAGTCACCGGCAGCCCCACGAGGAGCGCCTCGGTCTCGGCACGCTTGTGGGTTTCGATCACCCCGACGACCAGGTCCGTGCCCGATCGCAGTTCGTCCTGGGCCGAACGCAGCATCGCGTAGGTCTTCCCAACCCCGGGACACATGCCGAAAAAGACCTTCAGCCTGCCGCGCCGCGCGCGCGCCTCGTCACGATGCAGCGAGGCGAGGAGGGCGTCGGGATCGGGGCGGTAATCGCTCATGCGCGGGAGGATAGATTCGCTGAACGGTTGAAAACTGAAAGCTGAAAGCCAAACGGAGGGCCAGCGCCCGGAGCGGTTCCCGTGCCTGCCCGCCAACTGGAGGACGACGAGCCGGATGGCGCACAATTGGGTCGCGCGCCATCCGAGATCGGCGCGCGACCCTTTCTCTCGGTCCGGCCGGAATCCATGGCCAGACGAAATCGTGCTGTTAGCGACCCACTCATGGTCCGAGGCTGCGCGGATTCTGCACTCGCTCCTCCGGCCAGTCGGCGCGCGAGGTCCCCAGCCGCCGGTGATAGAATGTGCCGAGGTACAGGCCGGCCAGCAGTCCGACCACCAATGCGATCACGATCGCCAGCGTCTGCCGCTCCTGATGCGCCGCGTTCATGGCAGGTCACTTCCCTCTGACGAGCCGATCCAGAGCGAGGTTGAGCTCGAGCACGTTCACCCGGGGATCTCCCAGAATGCCGAGATCGGGCGGTTCAACGTGAGTCCGCACCAGCCTGCGTACCGTCGCGGCCGGGAGTCCGCGTGCAGCCGCCACGCGAGGGGCCTGAAGCAGCGCGTTCTCGACGCTGATGTCCGGATCGAGGCCGCTGGCGGAGCAGGTCACCGCATCGGCCGGCACAGGCATCATCGACGACAGATGATTCTCGGCGCGGTAGGCGGCCACCGCAGCCTGGACGGAGTTTGCAAGCGCCCGGCTGGTGGGCCCGAGATTGGTGCCCGACGAGTTGGCGGCATCATATCCGGTACCCGCAGCGGAAGGACGGGGATGAAACGTGCCCGGGCTCGCGAAATTCTGGGCGAGCAGGCTCGATCCCCGGACGACCCCCGAGGCGTCGACCACCAGGCTTCCGTTCGCCCGGTGAGGAAAGAGCAACTGGCCGCCGGCCCATACCGCGAGGGGATAGACACCGCACAGGATGACCGCGAAGACCAGGGTGAGCAGAACCGCGGGTTTCAGATCGGAGAGGAAGGACTTCATGGCGCGGAAAGTCTCAGACGAGGTGGATGGCGTGGATCAGGACATCGATCAGCTTGATGCCGACAAAGGGCACCAGGATGCCGCCGAGACCGTAGATCAGCAGGTTTCGACGAAGCATCGCGGCAGCTCCGACCGGGCGGTACGCGACGCCGCGCAGCGCCAGCGGGATTAGCGCGATGATCACCAGCGCATTGAAAATCACCGCACTGAGGATCGCACTGAGCGGCGAGTCCAGATGCATGATGTTCAGCGGCGCGATCTGCGGAAAGGCTCCGACCAGCATGGCAGGGATGATCGCAAAGTACTTCGCCACGTCGTTCGCAATCGAGAATGTGGTCAGTGCCCCACGCGTGATCAGGAGCTGTTTCCCGATCTCGACGATCTCCAGCAGCTTCGTCGGATTCGAGTCGAGATCCACCATGTTGCCCGCCTCCTTCGCGGCCTGGGTGCCCGTGTTCATCGCGACGCCGACATCGGCCTGCGCGAGCGCCGGAGCATCGTTCGTGCCGTCGCCAGTCATGGCCACGAGGTGCCCGGCGGCCTGCTCCTCGCGAATGCGGGCAAGCTTCATCTCCGGTGTCGCCTGGGCGAGGAAATCGTCGACACCGGCTTCCGCGGCAATCGCAGCGGCCGTGAGGGGATTGTCGCCCGTGATCATCACCGTGCGGATACCCATCGCCCGCAACTGCGCGAAACGCTCCTTGATGCCGCCTTTGACGACGTCCTTCAGGAAAATGACTCCGAGCACGTCGCGGCCGTCGGCGACAACCAGCGGTGTTCCACCCTGCCGGGAAATTCCGTCGACCGCCTCGGCGACCGCGGCGGGCATCGCTCCGCCCTGGGATTCAACCCAGGATCGGACATTCGCCGCTGCGCCCTTGCGGATCGAACGAGCAGAATGACCGTCCATCGGCGCGAGGTCGACTCCGCTCATTCGGGTCTGGGCCGTGAACGGCACGAAAGTCGCGTGGGTCGGGTGGAGCTCCCGGGCGCGGAGACCGAATCGATCCTTGGCCAGGACGACGATGCTGCGCCCCTCGGGCGTCTCGTCCGCCAGCGAAGCGAGCTGGGCGGCCTCCGCCAGGCGGTCCTGGGCGACGCCCGGGGCGGGGATGAAGTCGCTGGCCATGCGATTGCCGAGCGTGATCGTGCCCGTCTTGTCGAGCAGCAGCACGTCGATGTCGCCGGCCGCCTCCACGGCGCGCCCGCTCATCGCAAGCACGTTGCGCTGGAGGAGGCGGTCCATGCCCGCGATGCCGATCGCGCTGAGCAGTCCGCCAATCGTCGTCGGGATCAGGCATACCAGCAGCGCAATCAGGGCCGTGATGGAAAAGGCCACGTTCGCGTAGGCGCCAAAGGGACGCAGCGCGATGATCACGAGCAGGAAGATGAACGTGAGCGCCGACAACAGGATCGTGAGCGCGATCTCGTTGGGCGTCTTCTGGCGCGACGCACCCTCGACGAGGCTGATCATGTGGTCGAGAAACCCCTCGCCCGGGTTGGTCGAGATCCGGATCACGAGGTTGTCCGAAAGCACCATCGTTCCCCCGGTTACCGCGCTCCGGTCGCCGCCCGCCTCGCGTATCACGGGAGCGGATTCGCCAGTGATGGCGGACTCATCCACGGAGGCAGCGCCCTCGATCACGTCGCCGTCGCCCGGAATCGTCTCGCCGGCCGACACGAGCACGAGGTCACCCTTGCGCAAGAGGGCGGCGTCGACCGACTCGACCTTGCCGTTCGCGTCGCGACGGCGGGCGATGAGCTGGCGGCGGGACGAGCGCAACGCCTGCGCCTGGGCCTTTCCGCGCCCTTCGGCGACCGCCTCCGCGAAATTCGCGAACAGCACCGTGAACAGCAGCCAGAGCGCGATCTGCAGCACGAAGCCGAACGGCTCCTTGGAGGTGAACAGCTGCTCGAATGAGAGCATCGCGCCGATGAGCGTGACGAACATCACAGGATTCTTGAGCTGCTGACGCGGGTTGAGCTTGCGCACCGCATCCGCGGCCGCCTTTCCGAGAATCGCCCGATCGAAGAGAGATACCGCTTTGGAACTCATGGGTGAAAAGGGTTGATGGCAGTCCGTTGGCCGCGCCTCAGAACAGGGTTCCGGCGCGCATCAGGAAGTGTTCCACGACCGGCCCCATCGCCAGGGCCGGAAGAAAGGTCAGCGCGCCCACCAGCAGCACCGTGCCGAGGAGCAGGACGACGAAGGTGAAGCCCTCGGTCCGGAACGTGCCCGCGCTCGCCGGCACCAGCCGCTTGCCCGCGAGATTTCCCGCCAGGGCCATGATGGGAACGATCATCAGGAAGCGCCCGATCAGCATCGCAATTCCGAGCGTCACGTCCCACGCCGGGGTCCCCGCGGACAGGCCGGCGAAGGCCGAGCCGTTGTTGCCCACGGCGGACGAGTACGCATAGAGCATCTCGCTGAATCCATGGGGACCCGCGTTGTTCAAGCCCGCCCTGCCCCACGCGGTCGAGCACGCCACGGCCGTGAACCCGAGGATCGCAGCGGCCAGCACCATCAGTACCAGCATCACGAGTTTCACGTCGTAGGCCTCGATCTTCTTGCCAAGATACTCGGGCGTGCGTCCGACCATCAGGCCGGCGATGAAGACCGCGAGCACCACGAAGATGAGCATGCCGTAAAGACCGGCGCCCACGCCTCCAAATATGACCTCGCCTGTCTCGATGTTGAACAGGGGAACCAGGCCGCCCAGCGGCGTGAACGAGTCGTGCATGGAATTCACCGCGCCGCACGACGCATCGGTCGTGATCGTCGCGAAAAGCGCCGAATTGAACACGCCGAAGCGGACCTCCTTGCCCTCCATGTTCCCGTCGGCTGCGGACACGCCGAGCCTCTGGTGAATGGGATTGCCAGCGGCCTCCGCTTTCCAGCAGACCAGCGCGCCTGCAAGGAACAGCACGAACATCGCCGACCACACGGCCCAGCCGTGGCGCTGGTTCTTCACGACCCGGCCCAGGTAATACGTCAGGGCGCTCGGGATCGCGAAAATCGAGAGAATCTGGATGAAATTAGAGAGCGGCGTCGGGTTTTCATAGGGATGAGCCGCGTTCGCATTGGTGTAACCGCCGCCGTTGGTCCCGAGCATCTTGATCGCCACCTGCGAGGCCATGGGGCCCTGCACGATGGTCTGCGTGTCAACGCTTTGGTCGACCATCACGGGCTTTCCGTCGGCGCCGACGACGGGATTGCCCCGGGCATCCGTCTTCTGCACCTGCACCGTGTAGGGCTCGTAGGTCTTTGCGACCGTGTAGGGCCTGAAGTTCTGGATCATGCCCTGCGACACGAGGAACAGCGCGAACACCAGGCAGAGCGGCAGCAGCAGGTAGTAGGTCGTGCGAACGGTATCCACCCAGAAGTTACCTATGGCCTTCGTCGAGTGACGCGCGATTCCGCGCACGAGCGCAGCCGCAATCGCGATTCCCGCGGCAGCCGACGTGAAGTTGTGGATCGTCAGGCCCACCATCTGCGAGAAGTACGACATCGTCGACTCGCCGCCGTAGCTCTGCCAGTTGGTGTTCGTGGCGAAGCTCACCGCGGTGTCGAACGCAAGGTGCCCGGGGAGTCCCGGCAGGTGCTGCGGGTTGAGCGGCAGCCGGCCTTGGTATCGAAGGATGAAATACGTGAACAGGATGCCCACCAGCGTGAACGCCATCAGGGACACCGTGTAGCCGATCCAGCCCTGTTCACGTTCGGGATCGATGCCGCACACGCGGTAGGTTAGCCGCTCGATGGGACGCACGACCGGATCGAGCCAGGTCTTCCCGCGCTCGAGCACGGCTACGAGATAGAGCCCGAGCGGCTTCGTGATCAGCAGCAGCAGGCCGCAATACAGCGCGAGTTGGATCCAGGACAGCGGTTCGTTCATGGGCGGGCGCGTTCAGAATTTTTCCGGCCGGAGCACGGCCACCACGAGGTAGCCGAGGCAGCCGATCGCGAGGACGGTGATGAGGACGATTTCCATGGCGGAGGGGTGGAATTTGGCGCCCGCTCAGCGCAGGCGTTCGCAACCGTGCGCGTAGGCGACGCAGACGAGCACGAAGGCGATCGATATTCCGACGTAGAGGAGGTCAGTCATGGCGGCAGACCTCCCGGCAAGGCGTGGACTGTGCGCGGAGCGAGTTCATGCCGCCATCGTACCCGTCGGGTCCCGTTTCCCCTAATCAACACCCGGCCCCAACCCGTCAATTTCCCGTCAACGCGTCGGAAGCCAATCGCAACCATGGCCTTGCCTGCGATCCCGGAGGAGTGCGAAGCACCCTTGCCTACACGCCTCCCTCCGCTACGGTGGCGCATCCAAGCACCGAATCATGGCCGAAACGATCGACGTTGAACCGCACGACGAGGACTCCGAGGGAGGCCCGCGCAAGTCCTTCTGGGACCACGTCAAGGATCTGCGCAGCATCCTGGTCAAGTCCGTGATCGTCGTCGTCGTCGCCCTGATCGTCTGCCTGCTGTTCGTCGAGAAGATCGCCGCCGTGCTCGAGTATCCGATCACGCGGATGGACCTCCTCGACAAGCCCCAGGCCACGGTGTCGATCGTCGTCGGAACGACCACTCTCGGCCCCTACCAGGTCAACCCCAAGGATTTTCCAGGCCTCGAGACGGGAAAGCCGCGCAACCTCGTCTTCCGAATGGGGGTCGCCAAGGTCGACGGCAAGGATGTCGCCACACTGAACCTGGACCCGCAGGCGCCGCAGCCCGCGACCGGGATCAAGCTGCGCAACCTCGATCCCGCCGAGGGGTTCATGGTCGCCTTCAACATCGCCCTCTACGCCAGCCTCGTGGTGTCGGCCCCGTTCTGGATGTATTTTATCGGCGGTTACATCCTTCCCGCGCTGAAGAAGAAGGAGCGGCGTTTCATCTTCATGTGGATCGGCTGGGGGATGTTTCTTTTCCTCTCCGGCGTGGTGCTCACCTACTTCTTCCTGCTCCCGCTGGCGCTGCGCGCCTCCGTGGCCTACTCGAATCTCCTCGGGTTCGACGCCTCGGAATGGCAGGCCGCCGACTACATCAGCTTCACCTGCAAGTTCCTCCTCGGGATGGGACTCGGATTCCAGTATCCGATCGTCCTCCTGACGCTCGTGAAGCTCAAGATTCTCAGCCACAAGACGCTCGTCCACTACCGCCGCCACTTCATCGTGCTCGCGTTCATCCTGGGCGCGTTTCTCACGACCCCCGAGGTCATCACCCAATTCGCGATGGCCGTGCCCATGTGCATCCTGTACGAGGTCTGCATCTGGATTGCCTGGTGGTGGGAGCGGAAGGACCGCAAGGCCGCCGCGCTGACCGAGGGCGCCGCCTGAGCGGGCTGGCCGTGATCGCAAAGTCCATAACCCGGGAGGGCTTCGCCTCCAACCTGCCTTCGCGCGTCAGTCCTCTCCAGTAAATTTCGGCGGTCAGTGACGCTCAAAAACGCAGTTAACAGAAGCAACGAAGATAACGGAGGAGGCCGGGCCAAGCGACTGAACCAGATCACCGAGCCACAGTCGACTCACCCAAACGGTGAATCAACGCCCACATTTCTGCGGTAAAGCTGTTCAGTCTTCGTGGCCTTCGTCGCCTTCTGTTCCATTCAATCGCCGAGTTCAGGTTGAATCGCTTGGATTGGACTCGAATCATCCTGAAATTTGCAATCGACCGTGGCACCGATCCAACCGCGTTAGCTGGGATAAAGAAAATCGGCGCCAGCCCTGAAGGCTCGACGCCGATTCCCCTAAACTAACTACTAAACCCTATCGTTGATAGGTCCCGCCCGCCTCTGCGACGGGCGGAATGGTCTTAGAACTCGAACGTGTTCGTCAGCTGCCAGAGCTGACCGTCCTGGATGCGGAACATCGCGGGACTGCCGTCCGGTTCGACTGCGATCGGGATCAGGCTCGGGCCCTGGCCCACGTTGCGAAGGTTCAACTGCACCTTCCAGTTGATGCCATGGCCGAGCTTGTGGGAATAACCCACCCAGAGATCGAAGTGTTTGTCGTCCGGTCCCTTGATGGGCTGGTTGACGTCGATCAGCTCGGTGGTCGGATTCAGCTTGTAGCCGAGGATTGCACCCTGCTGCCAGCGGTAGGCGCCGCCGATGCTGACGCCGCGGAGCCTGCCGTGCTCGAACGTATAGCTCGAGACGACGTTCGCGCGCCACGGGCGGAGTTCGGGCACCTGCGTGCCGGCCTGCGCCAGCAGGTTCTGGTACGGACCGTAGATGTTCTGGTCGAACACCTGGCGCATCGTCTGGCCACCGGCGCTCCACAGGCGGATGTCACCGGCGGGCGAGGACCAGAGCTTCTGCTCCATGTTGATCAGCGCCACCATCGTCTTGTTCAGATTCTGGTTGGTCGACGTATCCTTCGATGCGTTCATCGTGATGTTCCAGCTCGGCAGCGGCTGGGCGTAGAACTCGAACTCAACACCCTTCGACTCGGTGTCGACGGTGGCAGACGGAGCGATACCACCCACAGTGCCGCCGCTGGCGGACTGCAACGCGCCGGAACCCTGGGTGACCGGGTTCCAGTTGGCCTGGGTCACAACGTTCGTCCAATCGCCGGACTGCATGGCCGCGACGCTGATCGGCATCTGATAGACGTCGTAGAAGCTCTGCGGCAGTGAGTTGTCGGCAAAGGCCTTGATCATCGCGAGCTCGGCGGTGTCCGAGGCAGCTTCCGCAGGACCGCGCGGCTGGGCGCCGTACGGGGTGTTGTTGTCGTGGTTCGAATAATCCCAGAACCACGCGTTGCCCTGCACGCTGACGCCGTTGATGTCCTTGTTCATCAGGCCGGCATAGAGCGTCTCGGCGTGGGCGGCAGCCCAGGTCGGGAGCAGGTACAGCATGTACGACTGGCTGCCCAGCTGGTTGCCCGTGAGGTTCGCGTTTTGAACCTTGGTGTCGTACCAGTTGGCCTTGAACGACACGCGGCCGTCCAGCGCCGAAAGCACGACGCCGTATTCCTTGGTCGTGCCAGTTGCATCCGGAATTCCATTACCCAGGAAGTCCTTGCGGATCGACTGGGCCTGGAAGTTGTTGCTCTTGTCGTAGAACAGGCTGACGTCCGTGCCCTTCGGCAGGTACTTCTTGATGAACTTCGGCGCGTGCAACACGACGGACCACGTGCGGCTATCCTGGCTCTCCTTCAACTGGGTCGGACCCACATTGTAGTTGAACGGATCGATGAGTCCCTGAGCGGAGTCGAGGTACGGGGCCGAGTTGGCGGCGAGCGTGACCGTGTCGCGCCTCCAGCCGAAGGCCGGGACGAGCACGTTGTCGAACATGTATCCCTGCCAGCTTACGGCATAGGACTCAACTGAGCTGCGGTTCTTGTTGCCCGCGAAGTACAGCTGGTTCTTGCCGCCATTGTCGGCGTTCAGGATGGTCTGATTCATCGTCGTCCAGCCCTTGTAGTTGGCGGGATTCTGCGACTGATTGCCCTGCAGCGAGGGATCCCCCGGCTGGGTGCCGTAAGGCGCCGTCGCCACCGGAAGGGTCCAGGGCGCGTTCGGATTCAGGAACGTCGGATCGGTCGGATTGAGCGAATACTTCCAATGAGAATCGAAGTAGTTCACGTTCGGGATGTCGGTCGGGGCATGAACCGTGTTCAGGCCGCTCAGGTACAAGCCGGAAGCCGAGTTCGCACCCATGAGGCTGCCTCCGATGTAGCTGAGCATGTCGACGTTGCGGGAGCCGCCGTTGAGCGACTGCGCGCCACCGACCGCATTGAGCCAGTCGAGCGAGGTATCCCAGCGGGACCACGACATCGTGGTCGTCTTGAGGGTGTCGCGGGAGGCGACGGCCGTGATGTGATGGCGGCCGAGGATGGACTGCACCGTCTTGTTGCTGAAGAAGTCGCTCGAACGGAGATCGCCGAACACCTGGGCACGCCAGGAACTGCGATCATTGCGCGTCTCGTTGTTTCCGTAGACGCCGTCGGTCTCGATGTACGGACGTCCGACATTCGGGTTCGGGGCTCCGTTAGCCAGGATCGTGTTCACGTCGACGCTGATGGCGTAGCTCTGGTCGGTGAGGTAGTTCTCGCCGCCGTTGATGTAGTACTCGGAATAATACGACAGGTCGAAGCCGAGGCGGTTGTCGAGAAGCGTCTGGGAGATGTCTGCGTTGAAGCCGTTCCAGCGCTGGTACTGGTGCGTATTTGGACCGTCCAGCGTGTTATCGTAGAAGTTGAAGATCGACGGATCGGTCATCAGCTTGTCGCGATAAACGCCATACTGGGAGCCGGGGAGATTGGCATACACGGCGTACTGAGAGTACGAGGTGATGCCGATCGCGTCGGCAAACGCGATTCCGCCGGGGATGGACCCGGTGACCGGCCAGCTCGTGCGCGTCGGCTGGCTATGATCCGAATTGTTCGAGACGCCAATGCCATAGGGCGTGCCCAAGGCGAAGGCCTCCGAAATGTTCGAGATCGAGGCGCTGTTAACGTTCGGATACGAATAGATGATGTTCGACCAGAACTCACGACCGCGCACCGCATTCAGGTAGGGAATGAGGTTTGAGGAGCCCACACCCGCGCCGACGCCATTGGTCTGGTGAGCGACGTACGGGTTGACCGTGATCTTGTTCAGCGTGTTGAACCAGGGGCTGATGTTGTCAACGGGCGGCAGCGTGCGCGGATTGCGGGAGCTGACCGAACCGTACTCATCGTTGATGCGGATGTCGGTGCTCGCACCCGGGAACTTGAGCCACTTGGGCGTGTAGTGCACGGCGATGTACCCGCGCTTCTGGTGGTTGTAGGTGCCCGCCTGGCGATACTCCTCGTTGTCGTCGAGTCCGACGAGGCGGACTGCGAGTTCGTTGGGGAGCAACACGCGGTTGATGTCGACCGAATTGCGAAGACTGCCGTACTGGTCGACACGATTCTCAACCTTCACCGCGTTGCGGAACATCGCGTCGTTGAGGCTCGTGTTGATGATGCCGGCGGGGCTGCCCACGCCGAAGAGCATCGAGTTCGGGCCGCGCTGCATGTCGACGCGATCGATATTGAAATTGTCCCACGGGATGCTCGAGAGGAAGTAATTCCTCGTGTTGTCGGCGGCGGTCAGGCCGCGGACGCGCGTGTCGTTGTTGGGCTGCAGCAGACGGGCCGACTCCGAGATCGTCGAATTGTTGCCCATGCCGCCGAAGTTGCCGTACACGCCACCCACTTCGGAGTTGGTCGTGTACTGCAGCAGGCTCTGGGCATCCGTCGCGCCGATGTCGTTCATGAACTTCTTGGATACGACGGAAATCGCCGAACCCAGGTCGCTCAGTTTCGTCCTCACGCGGGTGCCGGCCAGGGTGTCCTGCACCTGATAGGACTCGGAATTGGCCGTCGAATTGACGACAAACGGGGAGAGTTCGATCGTTTGGTCGTCCTGGCCCGACGGAGTTTGGTCACTCCCGGTGGTGCCGGTGGTTCCGGCAGCGGCTTGTCCGAAGGATTTCGGAACGACCGCGAATGTAAGTGCAACGGCACAAGCTGCCGCCGCCGATACGAGGGTTCTTCTCATAGGGTTGTTTTGGTTTGCGGGGGGGTCTGTCAGGTTGGGCCCATCCCTCGAGGGAACGGGCCTTTGGCGAGGAGTAAGCATTCCGGGGAAACCCGGAACGTCTCCGTTACTCGAATTTTCGAGTGAGCGGGGCGGATCAGCGGCTCACACTGCCTTCGCCTCGCAGAAATCCTGTCGAAAGAGTACGTTGCCGAAGACCGGCAGGGTGCGTCCGTCGCACCAGTCGCCCTCGACCAAGGTGCAGCTGGGGATGTCGGGAAGCCCGAAACTGTGGCGGTGCAGCTGGGCAACGAGCATCTCGACCGCCACCTCGCCCACCCGGTCGCTGTTGTGGCGCAATCCGGCAGTCCGGCCCGGCTCGTCGTGGAGAAAAATGTCCGCGAAGGCGACGTCCCCCGGGACCGAGATCCCCAGCGACGCAATCACCTCGTGTACGAACCGACCGTAGCTCAACACCACTTCGGGACGGTAGGCGCCGTACCAGCGCCTGAACTCCTCGCGGGGCACCGACCAGTCGGACGCCGCGGGCGCATCCATCATCCGCGCCGGCCCATAGTGCAGGATCGGAATCTGCTCCTCGGGCTCCAGGTCCTGCTGTTCGGCGAGGAAACCCGCCGACCAGGCCCGGCCGACGAATTCGTCCCACCAGCGCGGCATCACCATGCCAATGCGGCGGTAGCCCGCCTGCAGGATCCTTCGCATCGCGAGCTGGATCATCGAGCGTTGGTCGTTCGTCACGTTGTGCAACCGCAGGCTCTGCGGGCAGTAGTCGATTTTCACCGCCGCAAAACGCGACCAGTCGAAATCCATGGGCATCGTCTTCGTTGGCACGTGCGACGCGAAGATCAGCCCCGAGATGCCCCGCGCATACAGGATGTCGCTGAGCCGCCTGGCGGTCATGCCGGGCTCTCCCAGCCAGAAGTGTTCGACCTTGTAGCCGAGCTCGCCCGCCTTGTGCACGGCGCCCAGGTGAAAGTGCTCGTGCGCAGGGCTGTCCTTCCAGCCCCACCGCGTATGCCAATGCGTGATATACGCCAGCGGCGGCGCCTCGCGCCGGATATTCATGGAACGACGGTACGCCATGAGCGCCTGCAGCTCAGGGTCACGCCGGTACCCCATCTCCTCGGCCAGAGACTTGATCCGCTGGCGGGTTGAGGGAGGAAGGCTGGGATGATCGTGGAGCGCCAACGAAACCGTGGAAATGTGCACGGAAGCTCGTTTCGCGATGTCTGAAAGCGTGACTCGCGCGTTCATAAGTGGGTCAATCTAGGGGATCGGGATCCGGCAATACCGGCACCAGCCGGAAGACCCGCGTCTCAAGGGGGTCCGATTGCTGGTACCAGATTGTCTGATACCAAGACTGTAACCCGTAGGGGCCCCTCCGCCCCATGCTCGCCGTGCTCTCATGATAGACCGCACCGAACCCGCGAATGCCCCCGATTTTCCCTCAAGGCCGCCTTCGCCTGCCGGGGGACGGGCGCGGAATGCGCTTGCAAAGCCGGCCCCCCGGCGGTTTGAGAGCCGATTGCCTGTAGGGGTGCCTTGCGCGCAAGGCTGAGATTGCGGTGCGATCGTCCGCTCGACCCTCCGAACCTGACACGGATCATCCCGGCGTAGGAAACAGCAGGCGGCGCAGAGCGCCGCACCGCGTGCCGAACCCGGGGGCGAGCCGAGCCGGGGGCCCAGGCACGACATCCATGCAAACTCCGTCCAAGCTCACCTTAATCGCCTCCCTCGCACTCGCCACGGCGCTGCGTGCCCAGACCGTGCCGCCCTCCCGGGACGCCGGCAACGGCGCGCCGCAGCAGCTCGACCGCTTCGTCGTCACTGGCGTGCCGATCGAGGACTCCGTCAATCCGCTCTCCCGCACGAGCTCCGCCATCATGGGCGACAACCGCGGCCCGCTCGACACGCCGCGCGCGGCGAGCACCATCACCAGCGGATTGTTCAACGAGCGGCAGATCGACGGCGTCCAGGAGATCCTGCTCTATTCGCCGAGCGCCTACGTCGGCGCCGCCTACGGCAACATCACCACGCCGAACATCCGCGGCGACCTCGCGGAGACCTACCTCAACGGACAGCGGCTCAGCTACAATTTCTACGGGTACTTCCCGTCGTTCAACGGCGTCGAGGCGGTCGACCTCGTCCGCGGCCCCGGCTCCGTCGTCTTCGGAGCCGGCTACTTCACCGGCGGCTACGTCAACTATGTGTCGAAGCAGCCCAAGTTCTCCGGGCCCCAGACCACCGTCACGGTCCGGCTCGGCACCTTCGCCCCCGGGCATGTCTCCTACCGGAACGGCTCGGTCCAGATCGACACCACCGCGCCCATCAACGACAAACTCGCCTGGCGCCTCAGCTACGAGGCCAAGGGCGGACAGACCTTCTTCCGCAAGAACGACGCGCACGATGACCGCCAGGACATCTACGGCGCGCTGACGTGGAAGCCCGACGATGACACGCGGGTCGACTTCAACATCCAGTTCTTCTGGCAGAACGCCCCCGAGACGCTCGGCGTCAACCGTGTGACCCAGCAGCTCATCGACAGCGGGCTCTACTACACCGGCACCTCGGCGGACACCACTCCCTACCCCGGGCCAATCCCGGCGACCGGCCCCGTGAAGCTGCCCTGGTCGGCCACGCTCTTCTCGATCGGCGACTTCTCCAACGCCAACGTGTTCCGCACGCAGCTGATCGCCCGGCACACGGTCTCGCCCACCCTCACGGTGATCAACCGCACCCTCTTCGAGTACGTGAACCGCCGTCGGTACCAGCAATTCGAATACGCCGAGTACGTGACGCAGCACACCTTCGAGAACCGCACGGAATTCCACTTCGACTGGAGCGGCGCGCGGGTGCCGCAGACGGCCACCGGCGGTTTCACGGTCCGTTACGCGCACTCGCTGAGCTTCGAGAACTATTTCAATGAGTACATCTACAACTTCGACGTGACGGACCCCTCCCGCGTGTTCAACGAGGCGGCCCAGTTCCCCAACTCGTACTTCCCGGGCCTGCCCGGCCCGAACGGGGCGCTGTTCTTCCCGACCGCCTGGGGCAGCCCGGAGACGGTGAACAGCTCGCTGTGGGACGCCGCCGGGTTCTGGCAGCACGAGGTGCGACTCGCGCCGAAGGTCTCGCTGATCGCGGGCGTGCGCGGCGACCTCTACTACGGCCTCGCGCGCGACCCGATACCGCCGCCCGACACCGTGCCGTGGCGCGACTCCGCCACCGTCGGCGCCTTCTCACCGACCGCGAGCCTGCTCTACCGGCCCGCGTCCTGGATGTCGCTCTATGCGACCTATCAGCGCATCCGTGCGGTCAACGGCAACCTCGCGGGCGGCGGCCTGATCCTGACCGATCGCGGCGACGGCGTGGGCGTGCTCAATCGCGACGACTTCCGCAACCGCAGCGACCTCGCCGAGGCAGGCGCCAAGTTCTCCCTGCTCGACCGCAAGCTCTACGCCGCCGCGGCGCTCTTCGACCAGCGCCGCACGCGCATCGGCCTAGGCGGCGAGCACGACGACATCGACGTGCGCGGGCTTGAGCTCGAAAGCGTCTATCAGCCCTCCTCGAATCTCAGCGCCACCGCGAATCTCACGCTTCAGGAGGGGCACTGGGTCGACTCGGCGCCCTTCCAGATGGGCGGACGCTCGATCTACGACGCCTACCTGCTTGGCACCGGCCCCGGCGGCCTGGGCACGTCCACGGGCAGCTACGATCCGTACGCCAACCAGGTCCCCGCGGGCGACTGGCAGTTGATCGGCTTCTCCCGCGCCATGGCCAACGGCAGCGTCCGCTACCGCTTCGACAGCGGCTTCGGCGTGGGCGTGAACGCGAGCTGGCAGAGCTGGCAGCGCGGAAACATCGACAACCAGTGGCACATTCCCGCCCAGTACACGCTCAATGCCTCTCTCTTCTACCAGACGAAGCGGTGGATCGCGAATATCGACTTCCTCAACGTCACCGACCAGCGCAACTGGATCCACAACGGCGACGCCTACACCGCCAGCGAACTGATCTTCCCCGCCCAGCCCTTCCGCATCGAGGGATATGTGAAGATCCGATACTGAGCCCGGGAGAAAAAAATCTCCTTTGCCCCCGGAGCCCGGCGCCCCTCATAGTGCCGGGCTCATGATTTCCCTCCACGAAGGAAAGGGCCCGGGTCCGTCGCGCAAGTCGGACCGGGTCCTGCAGCTACACCTCAAGGTGGCCGGCTGCCGCCCGCCCATCTGGCGGCGCTTCCTCGTGCGGGAATCGATGTGGCTCTCGCGCCTGCACGACGCAATCCAGCTGTCCATGGACTGGTTCGACTACCAGACGCACGCCTTCACCATCGGAACCCTGCGCTACGGAAATCCGCTCAAGCGCGACGATTTCGTGATCGCAGACGACCGCGACGTCCGCCTCTCCGACGTCGGTCTCGATAAGGTCGACCGCTTCAGCTACGGCTACCACTTCGGCTACGGCTGGCAGGTCGACATCGCCATCGAGCAGTCCGGCCCCCTCGTGAAAGGCCAGCGCTACCCCGCGTGCCTCGCGGGCGAGCGCGCGGGGCCGCCCGAGGACTGCGGCGGGCTCGACGCCTACCACGACATGCTCGCCTGCATCCACGAACCGCATACCGAGCTCGGCCGCGAGTGGCTTGACTGGCTCGGGCCCGAGTACGATTCGGAACGCTGCGACCTCGAGGCCATCAACAAGGCGTTCCGCAAGCTCGTGCGCTGAGCGCCACGCCGCCCCCCCTTCCAACGTCCCATGGCGAACAACGAACTCCCTCCCTACGACCCGTACGACCAGGGCCCCGCCTGGTGGACCGGCCACGTCGACGCCCTCGCCGCGGCCGCGGTGTTCGTCGCGACGATCATCCTGACGGTCATCTCCTTCCCGCCGTACAAGGTGCCCGAGTTCGCCTACGCCTTCGGCGCCCCGGCGCTGTTCTGGGCCTACGAACGCCCGTCGTTCAAGCGCTTCGCCTGGACCGTGCTCGGCGCCAATGCCGTCGCGTGGACGATCATCCTTGGCTGGCTCCACCACGTCACCTGGCTGGGCCTGTTCCTGCTCGGCCCGATCGTCGGCGCGTGGGTCGGCTCCTGGTTCCTCGCCGCCTGGTGGGTGATGCCCCGCATGCTCGGTCGCAATGCCCTCGAGCGCATCCTGTGCACCTTCGGCCTGGCAGGCGCCTGGGTCGTGATCGAGTGGACCCGCACCTGGCTGCTCAGCGGTTTCCCGTGGCTGCCGCTCGCGGCGAGCCAGTGGGATCGCGTCACCATCCTCCAAATCGCGTCCTACACGGGAGCCTGGGGCGTGTCGTTCGTGCTGATCGCGGTAAACATCGGCTTCGCCGCGTACGGCCACCGCCTGTTGCGCGAGGGGAAGACCGGGCTCCAGCGCCGAAGCCAGGAGTTCTTCGCCTGCCTGTTCCTGCTGATCGTATGCGTGACCGTGCACGTCCAGGAGACCTTCAACCGCGGCATGTTCACCGTGCCGCTGGGCCGCATCGCGTTCATCCAGCCCGACATTCCGCAGACGGTGAAATGGGATCCCGCGAAGGGACCCGAGATCCTGAAGGTCCTCGAGCGCGGCACGCTCGTGGCGGGCCGCACCTATCCAGACCTGATGCTCTGGCCGGAAGCGAGCACGCCCTGGGCGGTCCGCGGCGATCCGGAAGTGCAGGCGTGGGCGGAGAACCTCGTGCGCCGCGCGGGGCATCCGCTGCTGCTCGGCTCCATCGCCGTCGACCATGCCGGCACGCCCCAGGAAGCCTGGTACAACGGAATCTTCCTGATCACGCCGCACAAGGGCCTCCATCCCGATTTCTACGCCAAGCGGCATCTGGTTCCGTTCGGGGAGTACGTGCCCTTCCGGTCCATCCTAGGCTGGCTGAACAAGGTCGTCCCGGTAGGCGGTGATTTCACCCCGGGCAAGGGCCCGCACACGATGCTCGTGCCGTTCCCACAGGGCGACATTCCCTTCGGCGAACTCGTGTGTTTCGAGGACATCTTTCCCGACTTGGCGATTCAGGACGTGCGCGCAGGGGCGCAGGTGCTGTTCGTCGCGACCAACTGCGGTTGGTACGGAAAGGGGGCGGCCGCGATGCAACAGATGACGCACAGCGTGCTTCGCGCCGTCGAAACCCGCCGGCCCGTGCTGCGCTGCGGGAACGACGGCTGGAGCGGCTGGATCGACGAATTCGGAAACGTTCGCGGCTATGTCCACAACGCGCAGGGTTCGATTTTCATGCGCGGCGACGCGACGATCAACGTGACCCGAGATTCACGCTGGATCGGCCGGGAGAGTTTCTACGTGAAACACGGCGACTGGTTTGTGCTCGTAAGCGCCGGGCTGGCCGCCCTCGCCTTTGCCCTCCTGCGCGTCCAGCGCGCCCCGCAACCGGCGGTCGTCGACGCAGATTCGGGCGACACCGAAAACACGCCCTGACCCAGTTCCCCGCCGTTGGCCGCTCAGGCGGCCTCCGAGGCGGTCTTTGTTTTGCGGGCGAGCTCCTTGACGGCCGGCTCCACCTTGGCGCGGACCGCCTTTTCCATGCGGTCGATGAAGAGCGTGCCGTTCAAGTGATCGGTCTCGTGCTGGATGCAGCGCGACAGCAGTCCATTGCAGAGCAATTCGTGCGATACGCCATACGCATCCTGATACTGGACGAGCACCTCGTCCGGGCGCACAACGTCGCCGCGAATCTCGGCGAATGACAGGCAGCCCTCCTCGTAAACCATCTTCCGGGTACCGGGCTTGGGCGTGATCTTCGGGTTGATAACCGCGAACGGCATCAGGATGTCCGCGGGCGGCTTCGCTCCGTCGAGCAACCAGTCAAAATCCTTGTCCGTGGCGCGCAAGTCGACCACGCACAACTGGATCGCGCGCCCGATCTGTTGGGCGGCGAGCCCGATGCCCTCGGCCGCGTGCATCGTTTCGATCATGTCATCCACCAGCTTACGCAACGGTGCGTCAAACTCGGCCACCTTTACGCCTCGTTGACGAAGGATCGGGTTGTTGTAGTGAACAATCGGGAGCAGCATCGGTCTCTCGAAGTGAATTTTTGGAGGGAGATTCACAAGCGTAATTTCGCCTGCCTGACCGCAAGGCGAGATTTGCGCTCCCGCCACACCGAACTAGAACCGACGTAGATTGACCATGAACCCGACACGGACGCCCATGCCGTCGTCGCCGGCCCCTGCCGGCGCGATTGATTCTCCGCGCCTTGACGGCTCGCGCGGGGCGACCGTTTTCCTATCCGCATGAGCCAGCAAACCGAACAACGCTCCGGCGCCACGCAGGCTGCGGTCTGGCTTGCGGTGGGGCTGCTCGCCCTGGCGGCCGCCTGGGCATTGCCGGTCAATCTGGGGTCGGTGACGCTTCCCCTCCTGCGCAAGGCGGGCGCCGGCACGCCCGACCTCGCAGCCGTGGGGCAGGAGTGGGTCCAATCCGAGAAGATCGGGCCCGCCACCCTGTTGCTCGATGCCGCCGAGGCGATCCACGACCCTGGTGCGCCGGCGCTGCGCGCTTCGATCGCGTCCCTGGCCGCCAAGCAGTCTGAGCTCGTGGCCTGGGGCGGATGGGATCCGTATCTGGACCCTGTGCTCAAGCTCAAGCGTCCGGGCGGCGCGCCCTCGGTGAGCACGCCGGTGATCGATTTCCTGGTGCCGGAGGATGCGCGCGACGCGCTGCGTTCCTACCTCGCCAACTCCCGTTCGCTCGGCGTGCAAAGCCTGCTGAAACTCGAGGATCTGAATCAGACCGGACGGTTCGTGCCCGCGAAGGAACCGGGTGGCCAGCCGCTGGACACCTTAATCCTGCTCTCAGCCCTGCTCTACCAGGGAGATCACTTTTCGCCGGCGCTCCAGCGGCAGGTCCGGGCGATGACCGACACGGCCCTTCGTCAGAATCAGCTGGGCGACCTGGAAGGCGTATTCCTGGACCTGCTGTCGCTCGCGCGACGGCTCGACTGGGTGCAGCTGTGCGAGTTACTGAACCGCACCGAGGACACAAAGACCGTGGGTGAATACGCGCACCTCGCCCGCGTGGCGCCACACGAGCTGCCCTTGATCTACGCCGCGGCGCTTTATTCGTCCTCCGCAGACCGCGTCGCCGCGTACCTCCTGCACTACGGCAAGTCAGGACTGGCGGATTTGCGCACCGCGATGGGACTGGGCCGGGGAGCTGCCCGGCTGCTCGTGGAGCGCCAGCTCCCGATCAACCGCAGCCCGGTGGCCGGACTGAGCGAAGCAGCGTCGCTGGGCATCCTCTATCCGCGACTCTCCCTGGTCCTGCGCTGGCTCGGTTTCCTCGTCGGAGCCTTCGCCCTGCTCAAGGGACTTGACCGCCTGCTTTTTCGCGCCCAGCCCGGTTTCGGGCCGGCGCTTCCCCACGCCAAGAGCGGCGTGCTGGCGCTCCTGATAGGCGCGCTGTTCGCCCTCGCCACCGAACCCTACCTGCTCAAGGCCGCCCCCATCTCCGAATTCAAGGCCCACCTGCTCATCCCCGCCCTCACCGCCCAACCGCCTTCCGTAACTCAACACGCAACCACCTCTCCTCTCGCCATGGACTCATCCACCCTGCTCTCCATCGCCATCTTCGCGGCCCTCCAGGTCGTGATGTACCTCATCTGCCTGCTCAAGATTCGCGAGATCGGCCGCCAGGACATGTCACCCGCGTTGAAGCTCCGCCTCATGGAAAATGAGGAAAACCTGTTCGACAGCGGCCTGTACATCGGCATCGCAGGCACGGCCACCGCGCTGGTGCTCCAGGTGCTGCGCATCATCGAGCCCAACCTGCTCGCTGCGTATTCCTCCAATCTCTTCGGAATCACCTGCGTGGCGCTGGTGAAGATCCGCCATGTGCGCCCGTACAAGCGCACGCTCATCCTTGAAAGCCAGGGTGCCGCGCTCCAGGCCCAGCCGGCCAAATAGGCCCGGGTTCCGGCAACCCCGCTCCGTGCGATGAACAAAACGCTCCTCCTCGTCATCTGCGACTTCCTCCTGCTCAACCTCCTCGCGCTCACACGCTGGGAGAAGGCGGAGCCGTTCCGCCCGACGCACGCGGCGATCCCGCCGCACGCCACCAACGGGGCGGCGACCGCCGAGCAGGACCTCGTCGCCACGATGCGCCAGTCGCTCGCCGATGAACAGTCCACGCGCGATCGGCTCGCCCGCGAGCTTGCACAACGCTCCCAATCAGTCGCCTCGCTGCAGGCGGAAAAATCCCAGCTCAGCGCCTCACTCCAAGCCTCCCAGACCCAGGCCGGCACGCTGCACAACCAGCTTCTCTCGGCCGAGCAGCTCGCCGCCGCGCGCCAAGCGCGCCTCGCCGCACTCGAACGCGACCTGGCCCTGCGCGAGGCCGAGGCGAAGCAACAGAAGGCTCAGCTCGACGCGCTTCAGAAGGCCCAGGCCGACTCCGCAAACCGGATCCAGAATCTGAGCGTCGCCGTCAAGGTCGCCGACGAGGAGAAGCGCCTGCTCCAGCAGACGGCCGACTCGCTCAAACAGCAGGTGCAGGCCGAGCGGCTCGAACGCCAGAAGGTCCAGGAAACGACCATCCAGCTCGCCCAGGGTGTCGACAAGCTCGCCGCGAATTCCGGAGAGCTCACCAAGGAGATCCGCGAAAACCGGCCGATCAACGCGAACGTCCTGTTCAACGAATTCCTCGCGAACCGCGTCGCCGTGGACGTCCGCGCCGCACGCGACAACTCCTTCCTCGGCACGCTGCAGCGGTCGGGCAAGACCGGGTCAGTGGTCGTCTCGGACGGTACTCAGGACTACGCCCTGCTCCACGTCGACGAGACCCCGTTCAGCTACCAGGACCCCTTCATCGATTGGAAGACCATCACGGTGGCGCTCGACCACGGCGGCCACGATGTGAAGGGGACCGCGCTCGCCTTTCTGAGCGCCGATCCACGCATCGTCGCGGTGCCGCTGACCGCCTCGCAGGCCGCCGCCCTCGGAACGCACGTCTACCACCTTGCGAAGGAGCCCTACCGCTTCCCCAAGGCGATGCTCGTGAACCGCGGCGGCAAGGGCTACGGCGAGGTGCCGTTCCAGCTCGACGCCTCGAATCCGGGCTTCGTGAAGATGGACAACCGCTTCATCAAGATGCTCGCGGGCGACTTCACGCCCTCGCGCGGCGACCTGGTCTTCAGCCTGAGCGGCGAGTTCCTCGGCATCATGGTCAATTCCGACTACTGCGCCGTGCTGTCGGCGATCAAGCCGGCGCGCACCCTGACGCTGCCCGACACTTCCGGCCAGGGCACGGCGCGACTCTTCTCGGAGTTCGGCGCGCGCATCCAGGCTATGCCATTCCGGATGCAGTGACGACCGGCGCGCCCCGGAGCCGCGAAAACGCGTATCCGGGGCGACGGTACATTGGCATCACGTGACCGCGGGCAGGTGGCGGAGCGCCTCGTCGATCGCGGCGTCGGGATGCTCGTAGTCCTCGAGCTTGCCCGAGAGGTAGGCGTCGTAGGCACTCATGTCGAAGTGCCCGTGTCCGCTGTAGCAGAACACAATGCACTTCTTATCGTTGCGCCTTGCGCGGTCGATGGCCGACCGGATGGCGTGGGAGGTCTCGGGCGCGGGCACGAAGCCCTCGGTGGATGCGAACTGAATGGCCGCCTCGAAGACCGAGTTCTGCGGATAGGCCTCGGCGCGGATCAGGCCGAGCTTGGTGAGGTGCGCGATGATGGGCGCGGTGCCGTGGTAGCGCAGCCCGCCGGCGTGAATGCCGGGAGGGACGAAGCTGTGGCCGAGCGTGTACATTTTCACGAGCGGCGTGAGCTTGGCGGTGTCGCCGAAATCGTAGGCGTAGACGCCCTTCGTGAGCGAGGGGCAGGCCGAGGGTTCCACGGCGATGATTTCGAGTTCGGGGCGCTTCAGCTTGTCGGGAATGAAGGGCAGGCACAGGCCACCAAAATTGCTTCCGCCGCCGACGCAGCCGATGAGCACGTCGGGCTTCTCACCGGCGAGTTCGAGCTGACGTTTGGTCTCGAGGCCAATGACCGTTTGGTGAAGCAGCACGTGATTGAGCACGCTGCCCAGGGTGTACTTGGTGTCCGCGTGCGTGGCGGCGTCCTCGACGGCCTCCGAGATGGCGATGCCGAGGCTGCCGGGGGTATCGGGATGTTCCGCGAGCACGGCCTTGCCGGACTGGGTGCGTTCCGAGGGGGAGGGAAAGACCTCTCCGCCCCAGATGTGCATGAGCGAACGGCGGTAGGGTTTCTGGTGGTAGCTGGACTTCACCATGTACACCGTGCACTGCAGCCCGAAGACCTTGCAGGCGAACGCGAGGGAGGAGCCCCACTGGCCGGCGCCCGTCTCGGTGGAGAGCCGGCGCACGCCCTCGCGCTTATTGTAGTAAACCTGGGCGAGCGAGGTGTTGAGCTTGTGGCTTCCCGACGGGCTGAGGCTCTCGTTCTTGAAATAGATGCGGCAGTTGGTCTTCAGCGCCTTCTCGAGGCGGACGGCCCGGACGAGGGGCGTCGGACGCCAGATCTTGTACAAGTCGCGCACCTCGGAGGGGATCGCGATCCAGCGGTCGCCGCTCATCTCCTGCTCGATCAGCGCACGCGGGAAGATCGGGGCCAGGTCGTCGGGCCCGAGCGGCTTGCCCGTGCCGGGGTGGAGCGGCGGAGGGAGCGGCTCCGGAAGGTCGGCCAGCACGTTGTACCAGGCGGAGGGAATCTCGTCTTGAGGCAGGTGAACGTATTCGGGAGGCATGGAGTTGAGGGGTGAGCGGGGTCGCCGCGCCCGGGGATAGGGCACGAGCGAGCAAAACCATCACCCGGTCCGGGGCAATCCCGATCCGAGTCCGTTCAGACGCCGGCGGGGACCTCGTGCAGATCCACGAGCAACTCGTAGTCGACCAGCACATACGCCAGCCGGCCGGAATGGTCGCGTAGCCAGCCGCCGGTCTTGTCGCAGCGACGGACAATGATGTGGGCCGGCTTGTGATCCAGCACCGCCATGCCGTGCGCCTTCAGGTCCGAAGCAACGTCGTGCGTGATCTGCGCCATCTCGGGCGCGGACATCAGCCCCCGCATCCCCGCAGTGCTCACGTCGATGCCCTTCACCCAGCCAAACAGCTCGAAGTACGCGCGATGCGGATCCAGGTCGATGTGCACGTGGTCGGCATCCTGCCACTGCTCGACTGCCCCGCGCTCCAGGGAGGCGGCGACGCCGTCGCGGCCGAGTTGCCACAGCGCATGGTGCTCGGGGGGGCTGTAAATCGCGAGCGGCGCCTTTGTGTGCACGCGTGGACCGCGGCGGCTGTTGCGCAGGCGCTCGACCCGGCCGAATTCCTCGTAGGGATTGTTGAACCGCATGCTGGCCATCACCTGGGGCGGGATGTGCTGGACGAACGAGGCGCCGGCGTAGAGCGGGACCTCTTGGGCGAAGCGGCTGACCTTCACGACCAGCTCCACGGGCCGCCCCCCCACTCCCGCGGCTCCATACCGATAGACGGTGCCCGTGGACTGCCCCAACCGCTCCCCCTGCCGGTAAAACCGCCCTCCCTCGTACCACGCGCTCGGGACCAGCGCTGCGAGCACCGGCCATCCATGATGCGAGACCAGAAGCGTTCCCAGTCCCGGATCGTCGAACACCGCATAACGAACGCCGTACACCTCAGCGGTCTTCACCGCCGGCAACCGGGAAAACAGCAGCCGTCGCGCAAGCGAGTCATGCCCCTCCGCCTCCTGGCGCGCCGCAGCCGTGAGCCCGCACGCCTGCCGCTCGCTCTCCCCACAGAAACAGTGGGGCCCGCAAGGCCACGTGTCGTGGCCAGGCCAGAAATCGCTCGCGGATGCGGGGGGTGCGCCTTCCATCTTGCTCGGATTCGGATCCTCCCGCTATGGCCTAACGTGACAATTGAAAAGCTCCGTCAGCAGACCGCGTTTTACACGGAATAAATTCTGATTATCATCTCACCCTCAATGACCGCCTCCGAGAAGCCGACCGCAACGCAATATCACGTCGACGCCGACATTTCCCAGGACATCGCCAAACTCACGCATCGTCTCGATGAGATCATCCGTGAGCAGGCGGGGGCGCGGTTTTTCGAGAAACTCGCCAGCATCCGGCGTTTCGCGATCACGAATCGCAAGGCGCACTGGCACGATCTGACCGGGGTGATCGGCCGCCTGAGCGTGGCAGAGGCCTACGACGTGGTGCATGCGTTCAGCCTGTTTTTCCAGCTTGTGAACCACTGCGAAGAGCAGGCTCGCCTGCGGCACCTGCAGCGCAACCCCGAGCCGCCGATGTCGGTGGCGAAGCTCTTCGCCGAACTGCGCGCGGCGGGCGTGAAGCCGGCCGATCTGCAGCGCTGCCTGGACGAACTCGAGATCCAGCCTGTGCTGACCGCCCACCCGACCGAGGCGAAGCGCCGCACGGTGCTCGACCACATCCACCGCCTGAACCGTCCCGATGCGGACGCGGACGAGGTTCTGGAGACCCTCTGGCACACCGAGGAGGTGCGCCAGGAGCGGGTCACGCCGATCCAGGAGATCGCAAATGCCGCGTTCTTCTTCGAGCACGCGATCTTCGATGCGACGACCCGGTTCTACCAGGACTTCGACCAGGCCCTGGCCCGGCAATTTCCGACCGTGAAGCGCAAACGCGCCTTTCTCACCTACGCGAGCTGGGTGGGAGGCGACCGCGACGGCAACCCGTTCGTCACCCCGGAGCTCAGCCGCACGGCCGCGGACTGGTATTCGCGGGTGGCCTACTCCCATTATGAGAAGGAGTGCGCGATGCTCGTTCGCGAGGTGACGCACGCCGACAAGGACAACCACCCGAGCACGCTCGCCGAGCCGGCTTCGGAGTACCAGCCCTTCGAGCGTCTGCGCGCCCGCATGGTGACGCTGCGCAAGCAGCTCCACGAGCGCACCGCCGACATCACGAAGGTGCGGCGCGAGCTGCTCGCCATCCGAAACGACCTGATTTCGCGCAAGGCCCATCGCGCCGCCAACGGGCGCATCGCGAACCTGATCCTCCAAATGGAGATCTTCGGACCGCACCTCGCGGAGCTCGATTTCCGCGACCACAGCGAGCGGCTCTCCTCAGCCGAGCTCGACGTGCTGTCCGAGCTCGATGCAATCGCGTCGATCCAACGCATGCGCGGCAAGGCCGCGGCCAACCACTTCATCCTGTCGATGACGAACGGCCCCGAAGTCATCCTCCGCCTGCTCGAGCTCGTACGGCGTGCGGGCCTGAAGGACATCGACCTGGTGCCGCTCTTCGAGACAATCGAGGATCTGGAGGCGTCGACGACGATCCTCGAGGCGCTGTGGTCGGACAAGGCCTACCGCAAGCACCTCGCCCGGCGCGGCAACCTGCAGGAGGTCATGGTCGGCTATTCAGATTCGAACAAGGACGGCGGATACCTCGCCGCGAACTGGCACCTGTACAAGGCGCAGAAGGCCATGGCGATCTCCGCCCAGAAGGCGGGCATCAAGCTGCGGTTCTTCCACGGCAAGGGCGGCACGATCGATCGTGGCGGCGGCGCCAGCCACCGAAGCCTCCGCGCACAGCCGCACGCCGCCGTGGGCGGCCGCATCCGAATCACCGAACAGGGCGAAGTCGTCTCCCTCAAGTACTCCCATCCCGCCATCGCCCAGCGCAACCTCGAGCAGCTCACCTCGGCCGTCATCGCCGCCGCCTGCCTGCCCCAGCCCGAGGAGATCGAGTCCCGTCTCGGCGAGTGGGAACCCGCACTAAACCGCGTCTCGGAGCTCGCGACCGAACATTATCGGAAGCTGGTCTACGAGACCCCCGAGTTCGTCGAATATTTCTGGGAGGCCACACCGATCGACCTCATCGAACACCTGCGCCTGGGCTCCCGCCCGACGCGCCGCCAGTCGACGCGCGACCTGAGGCAGCTGCGTGCGATTCCGTGGGTCTTCGCCTGGACGCAGTCGCGCCACCTGCTGTCGGCCTGGTTCGGCCTGGGCCACGGGTTCGCCGCGTACATCGCGGAGACTCCCGGCGGCGCGGAGAAGCTGCAGGAGATGTATGTGAAGTGGCCCTTCTTCCGGACCCTCATCGACAATGCGGAGATGTCGCTCGCAAAGGCGGACCTCGACATCGCCCGCCGCTACGCCGCGCTGGTGCGCTCGACGTCGGTGCGCAACGAAATCTTCGGACGTATCGAGGCCGCCTATGAGATTTCGGTCCGTCACATCCTGCTGATCACCGGCCGTTCAAAGCTCCTGGAGAAACAGCCCGTGCTCGCCCAGTCGCTGCTCCTGCGCAACCCGTACGTCGACCCGCTTCACCACATCCAGATTCGCTTCCTGAAACTGTGGCGCGAGGCCAAGCCCAACGCACGCACCGAGGATCTCCGCCGCCTGCTCGCGCTCACGGTCAACGGCATCGCCTTCGGAATGAAGAGTACCGGGTGACCCGGGAAGAAGCGTGAAGCGAGGAGCGGGAATCGAGACTGATTCCAGCGGCGCTGCGCGCGCATTCGGGTCGAACATCGAACCGGGTGAACAGAAGGCAACAAGGGTAACGAAGAGCTGAAACTCAAACGGAGCCTGGGTTGCAGGACTGTCGCACAAGGGTTGGAGAGCCCCAATTTCTCCAGGCAAAGCGGTATCCCCTGACTCAGCACAACCGAGCCCACTTCGTTACCTTCGTTGCCTTCCGTTCAAAAATCCATCCCCACTCCCCGCTCCCCCGCACCCTTCGGTGGTTGCCCGCACGGTTCGGTTCGCCCAGGATCGCTGCGCCCCATGACTGCCACGATCCGTGTCCACGTCATCACCTTCCGTCGCCCCCGACTCCTGAAACGCTGCCTCGAAAGCGTCAGCGCGCAGACCTTCGGCGACTGGACACTCGAGGTGCTCAATGACGACCCGTCCGACGGCCGCGTGGCCGAATTGATCCGCGAGCTGGATGACCCGCGCATCCGCCTGTCTGAGCCATGTATCCACCGGGGCGCCACAGCCAACTTCAATCACGCCTTTCGTCCCCTCGACGAACCGTTCGCCAGCATTCTCGAGGACGACAACTGGTGGGAACCGGGATTTCTCGCGACGATGCTTGCCGCGCTCGAGCGGCACCCCGACACCGAACTCACCTGTGGAAACGAGCGCCTGTGGACGGAGGAGGCCGACGGATCCTGGACCGACACCCATACGACCATCTGGCCCGACCACGCGGGCGAAGCCCTTTTCTTCCCACAGCTCGCCGATCTCTGCGGCCGCGCGAAACTCTGCAACAGTTCCCTGCTCTACCGGACGCGTCGCTCGGCACACTGGCGGACGCCCGATTCGATTCCCGTGGACGTCACCGAGCATTTCCGAGAACGGGTCGTCCCCACCCCGTTCCTTCTGGTTCACGCGCCGCTGACGAACTACGCGGTCACCCGCCACACCGCGCGCTCCAACCGGCGCGAGATCTGGGGTGGCTATCAGCTGCTCCTGGTCGGGAGCGTGTTCAGCCTGCTGCCGTCCGAGTCCCGCCGTGCGCTCGCCGCGAGCCTTTTCGCGAAGCTTAGGCCCAGTGGTTATGTCGCGACCGCCGGACTGCTCGGCGCGGGCTTCCTCATCCCCGAGGCCGGCGAACTCTGGCGGCAGGCCACCCCGCGTGAGAAGCTGCGTTTTGCCGCCTCGAGCCTGCGCCACCTCGGCAGTTTTCTTGCGCTGCGCCAATTTCGACTCCGGCACAGGGCAGATTGGGATTTCCTGGTCTCTGCGCAGGCGGCGGCTTCGATACGCCGCTTCGCATGACCTATCCGCCCTTCGTCCGACGTGGATGGGGGCACAATCCGTGTCGTCAAAACTGACGTAAGAAACCGGTTGCACGTCGCCGCCGTTCACCCAGCGTATGCACACAGTTGAGTCATTCCCCACCCCGCGCTACGCCGATGAACGACAGACCCACGATCAAGGATGTTGCACGCCTGGCCCAGGTGCATTTCACCACGGTCTCCATGGCGATGCGCGGGCATCCGAGCATTCCCGCCGCCACCCGCGAGCGCATCCTGGCGATCGCAAACCGAATCGGTTACCAGCGCAACGAGGTGTTCTCCGCGCTCACGCGGCGCCGCTCGAATTTCGGAGGCGGCTACCTGACGCCCCGCATCGCCTATCTGGCAAACCAGTCGCCTGAGGAAGGGTATCTCAAGGTCGCCCACAACGTGCTCTTCGTGGCGGGCGCCCGCCGGCAGGCCGAGGCACTGGGCTACGACTTCGAGCTGGTGTACGTCGCCCCCGGCCACCACGACTCGCGTTCGCTCGACCACTACCTGAAGTCGCGCTCGATCCGCGGCTTCATCATCGGGAGCTTCATCCCGGGCCGCCCCGACCTCGGCGTCGACTGGAACGACTATGCGGTGGCCAAGATCAATTCGCGCCAAGTCGCCCCCGGCGTGCCCTTCGTATCCAACGATCAATACGGCGAGGTCCGCTGTGCGTTCTCCAACCTCCGCCGGCTCGGTTACCGGCGGATCGGCCTGGCCGTGGGTCAGCCCGACGAGCAGGTCACGGACGGCATGCACCAGTCCGCCCTCCTCCTCGAACAGGCCGGGATCCCCGCCCGCGACCGCGTTCCGCCGCTGCTCTTCCCGACCGAGGCTAACACCTCTCGCGAGGTCGTGCCCCTCCTGCGCGCCTGGATCCGCAGCCACCGGCCGGACGCGGTGCTCTGCACCTGGGCCACGATCGCGGACATGATCCGCGAGGCCGGCTTCGACTGTCCCGGCAAGGTCGCCTGCGCCAGCCTTTGCCTCTCCAAACCGGATCCCGCCGTCGCCGGCATCGTCGCCAGTCTCGAACCTGTCGGCGAACAGGCGGCCTCGCTGCTCGTCGCCGCCCTGCGCGCGGAGACCCGGGGCATCCCGAGCCTCGCCACCGCCACCTATGTCCGCGGCACCTGGTTCGACGGGGCGACCGCCCCCAATCGCGTGACGACAATGACAGAAGCCAGAGGTCGGAGCCCTGAAGGCATGACCAGCCGATCCTCGTACCAAATACCTAAGCAATGATCTTCGACCCCAACTTCCGGCGTTTTGCCCCAGGCATTCGACCGCAGCCCTCCGGTCCATGCCTTCCTCTGTGTCCTCTGTGTCCCTGTGGTTCAATTCTCACCTCCAGGATGACTTAGGATGACTCCACGCCCCACCCTCCGCGATGTCGCACGCAAGGCCGGCAATCTCCATCCGTCCACCGCGTCCCGCGCCCTGCACAACGACCCCGCCATCTCGCCTGAGACGCGCGCGCTCGTGCTGCGTGCGGCGGCTGAAATCGGTTATCACCCCGATCCGCTGCTCGACGCATTCAACCAACACCGCAAGGAGGTGCGTCCGCACAAGCTCGAGCCGGTCATCGCCTTTGTATCCGATTTCGACTCACGCGAAGCCCTCGGTGCTTCGCCCGTCGACGCCGTCACCTGGGAGTCCGTGCGCGAAGCCGCCGAGCGCCTGCACTGTCGGGCCGAACTGTTCTTCGTCGGTTCGCGGCAGCTTCGCCCGGAACGACTGGGCCAGATCCTCCACACTCGTGGGATCGGTAGCGTCATCATCGGCGCCTGCCGCGATCTCAACCTCGAGCTCAGCCTGCCCTGGGAGCTGTTCTGCTCCGTCCGCATCCGCGCACATCACCTCGCCCAACCCCGCCGCGTCGTCGCCAGCGACCAGCGCGGCGCAGCCCGGCTCGCCGCGAGACACCTCCACGAATCGGGTTGCCGCCGCATCGGCCTGCTCTGCGCGGAGCCCCGCGCCCGCTTGGAAAGCGATTTTCTGCAGGCTGGCTACCTCTTCGAATGCGCCGCGCTGAATCTCGAACCGTTTACCTCGATCACCGCCCCCGGCTCGCCGGCGCCCGATGCCACAGGCGTGGCCCGATGGATCAAGGCCTCCGCCCTCGACGGGGTGATCTCCGACGATCCGCGCCTGATCGAATTCCTGCATCGGGAAAAAGTCCCCTGCGCCGCCCTCGACGCGACAGGGCTTCCCGACGAAATCGCGGGGGTGATCCACGACCACCGCCATGTCGGATCCCAGGCCGTCGAACAAGTCGTGAGCCTTTCGCGCGCAAACCAGCGGGGCGCAGGCGAGGCTCCCGTGATCAGCCTCATCCCCGTCTCCTGGCGCGACGGTGCCTCCCTACGACCCGCCGCAAAAGCGCCCAAGCCGCGGGCGCGAGGCCGCTGATCCGGAAGGCGGGATGCCGATTCGCCCCGTCCAAGGCGGAGCCTCCGCTCTCAAAATAAGAACGAGTCCTTCGAGTGCGCTCTGCGTCTGACGCAGTTTTTCCAGTCGTGCGCGGCCCCGCAATCCTGCCGCGCTGACAAGACTGACTTCCAGCTCCCAAATTCTGAAATCATTCTCGATTCTCACTTCCCGCGTCTCGCTTCTTCTTCCAGCTTTTCCCTTCGCCGCGATCGAAACCGATCTGCGTCCATCGCCATGAAGGAACCCGCATCCCGGCGGTGTTCACTCTGCCACCCCGCACTGATTCGCCCCACCCCTCCATGAAGCCCAACCTGCGTCTTCTGTTCCTCGTCCTGGTCCTCGCGGCTCCCCTCGGTGCCGCGTCCATGTTTCGCGGCGACGCCGCGCACGGCGGCACCTATGCCAGTGCGCCACTTCGCAGCCTTCACGGCATGAAATGGAGCTTCGCCACGGGCGGGCCAATCGTCGGATCCGCCACCGTCTGGGACGGCTGCCTCTACGTCGGGAGCGACGATCGCCGGCTCTACGCGCTCGACCCGGCCACAGGCACCAAACGCTGGAGCTTCACCGCCGACGGGCCGGTCCGCTCCACGCCCGCAGTCGACCACACGGGCGTGTATTTCCTCAGCTACGACGGCCTCTTCCACGCCCTCGACCCGAAATCGGGCGCCCCGCGCTGGACCTTCAAGACTGGCGGTGAACGCCATTTCGAGGCCCGCGGCCTTCATGGCATGCACCCCGCCACGCAGACCATTCCCGACGTCTGGGACATGTACTCCTCCTCGGCCACGCTTGCCGACGGACTGGTGTTCTTCGGGTGCGGCGACGGCTGCGTCTATGCCCTTCGCGAGGCGGACGGCTCCGTCGCCTGGCGCTTCCAGACGGGCGACGTCGTGCATGCCTCCCCGGCCGTGGCGGATGGACTCGTGGTCGTCGGCAGCTGGGACAGCATGCTCTACGCCCTCGACGAGCGGACCGGCGCCGTTCGCTGGAAGTTCAAGACGGGCGAGGACCCGGTGAACCACAACCAGGTCGGCTTCCAGTCCTCCCCGACGATCGTGAACGGCACCGTGTACGTCGGTTGCCGCGACGCCCACGTGTACGCCGTGGACCTGAAGACCGGCACCCAGCGCTGGACCTATTCCACCAAGGGCTCCTGGGTGATCGGCACGCCCGTCGTCCACGACGGCGCGGTCTGGGTCGGAACGTCCGACACCGGCCAGCTGATGGCCCTCGACGCGCGCACCGGCGCCCTGCTGCACTCGCTGGACATGAAGATCTACACGTTCTCGTCGGTCGCCGTGGCGGGAGAATTCGGATACGTCGGCACCTTCGACGGCCGCCTCCACGCCGTCGACCTCGCCTCGGCCAGGGAGGTCTGGAACTTTCAGACCGACGCCGGTCGCGCCGACCGCGGCCACGTCCTCGGCGCCGACGGACGCCAGCTCCCGACGCTCTTCCAAGTCGACTCGGACCCCACGGCTCCACCGTTTCAATACGAGTGGATGGGCCGCATCTTTGACCGTCTCTACGAACTCGGCTCGTTCGTGTCATCCCCGGTCGTCTCGGACGGCGTGGTGTACGCAGGGTCCGCCGACGGCCGGGTTTACGCGCTCGAGTGAGCCCCCCGCGGTCCGAAACGCCTCCGGTCGCACGGATGTCACACAAAGTTAACGCCGCGGCCATTGCCGCGGCGGCGCCGGATGTTGATCTCCGGGGTGATGAATCCTGGCGACATCGATCCGGAGTCCCGCGCACCGGCCGCACACGCGCCGCTTTCGGCGGAGCTCACGCCGGTCGAGGCGCTCGTGCACCACGCGTATTCGATTCCCGGTGACCTGCCGCTGGAGCAGACCGAGCGGACCTTCCGGGAGCGGAACACCGAGTACCTCGCGCTCACGCGAAACGACCGCGTCACCGGCCTGTGTTCCCGGCGCAAACTCGGCGAGCTGATGGCCTCGCGTTTCGGCTTCGCCCTCCACGGGCGGGAACCGGCCCACTCGGCCCAGGTGGACCGGCCGCTCGTGTTCGAGCAGGGCTCCCCCGTCCGCGGGCTGCTGTCCGCCGCGATGGCGCGCCAGGGCGACGCGTTTCACGAGGACGTCGTTATCGTCGATGCCGAGCACCGCCTGGTCGGACTGGTCCCCGCCGAGCGGCTCGCACACCTCCAGAGCCGGATCATGGCCGAACAGTTTCGCCAGCTCGAGGGCCGCAACCTCGAGCTTCGCCGCACGAACGAGGCCCTCGGCCAGGCCCAGGCGCTTTGGATCGGACTCTTCGAAAGCAGCCTGCTTGGCGTGGCGCTGCTCGACTCAGACGGACGCATCCAGGCATACAACCGCCGCTTCGCCCTGCTGCTCGGACTACCGTCCGGTGAGGCGGCGGGAGCGCACCTTCGCGACTTTCTGCCGGAGGCCGACCGCGACCGCTGGCCGTCCGTCATCCCGGCCGGCCCAGGCTCGCCGCCCGTCAAGTCCGAACTCCCGCTCCGGGTCGCGGACCGCGGCACCCGGCTGTTCCGCATCGCAGCCGATTGGATCACCGCCACAGGGCATGCCTGCCTCTGCATCGACGACATCACCGATCAGCGCGCGCTCGAACGGCGAATGAAGCAGAACGAGAAACAGGTGCTGCTCGACACCCTGGTCGGCGGAATCGCCCACGAGCTCAACAACAAGCTTACCCCCGTCATGGGCTTCGCCGAACTGCTCGCGGGCTGCGCCGACGAGCGCACCCGCAACAGCTACGTCGGCCTCGTCTCCAAGTACACCGCCGAGGCCGCCGGAATCATCCGCCAGCTCTTGCACCTCTCGCGCCCCGAAACCGGACAGCGCCTCCGCGTCGACCTGCGCGAGGTCGTGCGCGACACGCTGATCATGCTGAAATTCCAGCTCCGCGAAAGCCGCACCCAGCTGCACACCGAGCTTCCGAACGAAGCCGTCGAGGTGTCCGCCGATCCCGCCCAGCTCAAGCAGGTCCTGATCAACCTGGTGATCAATGCGCTGCACGCGACCGAGCACCGGAGCGACGGTCAAATCGTGATCCGCCTGCGGCGGGAAGAGGCGGCGGCGGAACTGGAGGTCAGGGACAACGGCTCCGGCATGCCCCCGGAAGTGCAGCAGCGCATCTTCGACCCGTTCTTCACCACCAAGGCACCCGATCGCGGCACCGGCCTGGGCCTGAGCGTCTGCCAGAGCATCCTCCGCCAGCACGCCGGCTCCATCGCGGTCGAGAGCGAGCCGGGGCGCGGGGCCAGGTTCCTCGTGTCGCTGCCGGTTGCCGCGGGTTCGGCAAACGCTGCCGCCGTGCCCGCCCCCGTCCCGGTCCGTGCCGCCCCGGGGGAACGCACCGGCGCCGGTCGCGTGCTTGTCGTTGACGACGAGGATTCCATCCGCCTCCTGCTCGGCCAGGTGCTGGGCCACCGCCTCGGCTGCCGCGTGGACTTCGCCAGCAACGGAGCCGCCGCCCTCGAGTCCGCACGGGCCTCACGCTACGACCTTGTCGTATCCGATGTCCGGATGCCCGGCATGAGCGGCACCGAACTGTATTCACAACTCCTCGACTCCGATCCCGCCCTCGCGCGCCGCTTCGTCTTCGTCACCGGACACGCCGGCGACTCCGAACTCTCGCACACGCTCGCCGCCTGGGACGTCCCCGTCCTCAGGAAGCCGTTCTCCCCAGCCGAGGTCACCGCCGTCTGCGGCCCCCTCCTCGGAGGCGGCAACCTCGCCGCGTGAGCGCCCGGCCGCGTCCCGGAATCGGGACGCGCGCGTCTCGCTTCCGAAACTTCCAGCGCGGGCTCGCCACGATCGACGGCCGCTAGGCCCTGCCGGATAAAGGCTTCCGATGCGCAGGGAATCATGGCATGAACCTTGCGAAGAGTAAGACTCCATGACGACCCCTTCCGCGCGCATCCTGATCGCCGACGACCAAGCCGATGTTCTCGAAGCCCTACGCCTCCTGCTGAAACCCGAGGGCTTCGCGGTCGAGGCCGTGCGCTCACCCGCCGCCGCACTCAAGGCCGTCGAGTCCCGCGATTTCGACCTGGCCCTCATCGACCTCAACTACGCCCGCGACACCACCAGCGGAGCCGAGGGGCTCGACCTGCTCGCAAAACTTCAGGCCGCCGACGGCACGCTCCCTGTGGTCGTGATGACCGCCTGGGCCTCCGTCGAGATCGCCGTCGAGGCCATGCGCCGCGGCGCAAAGGATTTCGTCACCAAGCCCTGGGACAATCCGCGTCTGCTCACGATCGTCCGCAACCAGCTCGAGCTGGCCCAGGCGGTCCGCGCCTACCGCCGCCTCGCCGAGGAGAACCGCATCCTGCGAGGCGGCAAGGGAGGACCCACGCTCATCGCCGAATCTGCCGCGATGCGCCCGGTGCTCGAGGTCATCTCACGCGTCGGCCCCAGCGACGCCAACGTCCTCATCACCGGCGAAAACGGCACCGGCAAGGGCCTCGTTGCCCAGGCCCTGCACGCGATCTCCGCAAGGACCGACCAGCCCTTCATCTCAGTCAACATGGGCGGCCTGCCCGAGGGGGTTTTTGAAAGCGAGCTCTTCGGCCACGTGCGCGGCGCCTTCACCGACGCGAAGGCCGACCGCGCCGGGCGCTTCGAACTCGCCGACGGCGGCACGCTGTTTCTCGACGAGATCGGCAACATTCCCCATTCGCAGCAGGCCAAGCTCCTGCGAACCCTCGAGACAGGCGAATTCGAGCGCGTCGGCTCCTCGAAGACCCACCGCGCCAATGTCCGCCTCATCTCCGCCACCAACGCCGACCTCGCGGGTGAGGTCTCCGCGGGCCGCTTCCGCCAGGACCTGCTCTTCCGGCTCAACACGATCCAGCTCCACCTCCCGCCCCTGCGCGAACGCCGCGAGGACATCGACCTGCTCGCCCAGCACTTTCTCCACCAGCACACCGAGCGCTACCGGAAGGCCGTCACCGGCTTCGACCCCGGCGCCGTCGAGGCGCTCAAATCGTATCCGTGGCCCGGAAACGTCCGCGAACTCGACCACGCGATCGAGCGCGGCGTGCTGATGTCCACCGGCCGCGTCATCCGCGACACCGACCTCGGCCTGAAGGCCGGCTCGGGGTCACAAAGCCTCGACGAGATGAGCCTCGAGGAGGTCGAGGCCTTCTTCATCAAGAAGGTGCTGGCCCGCAGCGGCGGCAACGCACGGACAGCCGCGGAGGCGCTCGGCCTCTCCCGCAGCGCCTTCTACCGACGGCTCGAAAAATACGGCCTCTGATTCCCGTCCGACCTCCCCGCCCCTTGCGCCTCTCCCATTCCCAACGTGTGCTGCTCTACGCCGCCCTCGCCGGCTTGCCCGCCGTCGTCGCGGCGATGCTCATGCTCTGGCTGGAGCCCCACGCCGCGCACGTCCGGATCACCGTCACGTTGGTCGTCGTCGTCGGCTGGGTCGCCTTTTCCGCGGCCGCCGCCGCAATCGTGATCCGCCCACTTCAGACCGCCGCCAACCTCCTGTCGGCACTGCGCGAAGGCGACTATTCCATCCGCGCGCATGAGTCGCGGACCCGCGACGCCCTCGGGGATCTCTACCATGAAATCAACCAGATGGGCGCGCTTTTCAACGCCCAGCGGATGAGCGCGCTCGAGGCGACCGCACTCGTCGAGACCATCATGCAGGTCATCGACGTCGCCGTGTTCGCCTTCGACGGCGACGGGCTTCTCAGGCTCGCCAACCCGGCCGGCCAGCGCCTGCTCGCCGCGTCGGCCGACGAGCTGCTGGGCGCGCCCGCCTCCGAACTCGGTCTCGCGGAATGCCTGACCGGCGATCCAGTCCGCGTCCTCGGAGCCTCCCATTTCCCCGGCGCTTCCGGCCGTTGGGGCATGCGCCGCACCCAGTTTCGGGAACAGGGCCGCCCCCATTCGCTCATCGTCATCGCGGACCTCAGCCAGGCGCTTCGCGCCGAGGAGACCAAGGCCTGGCAGCGGCTCGTGCGCGTGCTCGGACACGAGCTCAACAACTCCCTCGCCCCGATCAAGTCGATCGCTGTCAGCCTCAGCGACCTGCTTCGCCGCACCCCCCGCCCGCCCGACGCCGAGGACGACGTGCGCGCCGGCCTCGAGGTCATCTCCGCCCGCGCCGAAAGCCTGTCGCGCTTCATGCAGGCCTACTCCCAGCTCGCACGCCTGCCCGCGCCCACCCGAAAGCCGACGCGCGTCGGTCCCCTTCTCAACCGCGTGGCGTCGCTCGAACAGCGCCTCACTGTATCCGTTTCCTCAGGACCCGACATCGAGGTCTCCTGCGACGCTCCCCAGGTCGAACAGGCCCTCATCAACCTCGTGCGCAACGCCGTCGAGGCCTCCCTCGAGCAGCGCGCCGCCGGACACCCCGAGGCTTCGGTGGCGCTCAGCTGGCGGGTCGCGGGCCGCACACTCGAGATCCGTGTCGAGGACGACGGCCCCGGCCTCGCCAACACCTCCAACCTCTTCGTCCCGTTCTTCACGACGAAGCCCGACGGCTCGGGCATCGGCCTGGTGCTCAGTCGCCAGGTCGCCGAAAACCACGAGGGCGAACTGACGCTCTCAAACCGCGCCGACGGAGCGCGCGGCTGCGTGGCCGTCCTGCGGCTGCCGCTCTGACCTTGCGGCGCCCGTCCCACAAATCTGCCGGGCGGGCTGGCGACCTCGGCTATTTGACAGGGATGACGGGAATGGAAGGGATGGTTTACTGGGAAAGGCTGAAAGTCTGGCGGCGGGAATGCCGGAGCTTGGAGTGCCATCGCACCGCCCGTGCCGCCTCTCTGCTCAGAATACCACGCGCTCAGCTCTTCTTCGGATGGCCTTCGAGCAGGTCCTGGAACGCCGCGGAGATCTGATTGCCCTCGACCAGGTCGGCCATCAGTCGGCTGCCCACCGCGGCCGGCGAAAACACCAGGTCAGCACGCGCGAGCTTCAACCGCCGGATCGACATCGCCGAGCTCGCCACCGCCAGCGTCTTCACCTCCGGGTTCAGGTCCTTCGCGACGAGCGAAATAAACGCATTTTCCCCGTCATCGTCGCGCGCCGCGATCACCATCCGCGCCGTCGCGATGCCCGCTTTGCGCAAAACCTGGTCGTCGGAGGCGTCGCCCTCCACCACGGCGTGGGTCTCATCCGCGGTCCCCTCCAACCTGCTGGAAACGATCTGCACGAAAGGAACGCGGCGCTCCTTGAGTTCCGTGGCCGTGTTCAGCGCAATCGCGCCCTCGCCCACGAGGATGACATGATCTTTGTGTTCCACTTTTTTTGCCTTGGGATTGAAGAGCCGTTGCAGTTCGCCGGAGATTTTCGGACCGAGCGTCGAGGCAATCGCACTCGCGAACACGCCCAACCCGATCACCAGCAGGGACACCACAAACCAGCGGGCCTCGGGTGTCTTGGGAACGATGTCGCCGTAGCCGACCGTCGACAGCGTGACGACCGTGAAATACGTGGCCGTGCCGTAATCATGGATCTGCGGTGAGAACCCTCCGCCCAGGAGGAAACTTCCAAAGATGCCGTAGGCCAGGACAGCCAGGACTCCGCTAAGCGAATACAGGACGTTCGCAATCGCGGTGCGCCGGCGGAAATGCGGCTTCGCAACCACGAACGACACCAGCAGCAGCACTTCGAGTGCGAGGCTCAGCCCCCACGCCCCACGCGCCACGTCGACGCCGACCGCCACCGAAAGCAGGAGCACCGAGAGTATCCACGCCGAGACGATCCGCCAAAGGCAGCCGATGCCCGCAAGCACCATCATCAAACCCAGGATGATCTGCGGCGTGCCCCCCAGCGCTGACAGCGATTGGGCCACCGCGCTCAACGTGTGGCTCTTGGTCAGAATCCTCACCGGAAGATCGAGCCCATCCACCACACTCAAGCCCCCGACCCCCAACATCACGATCGCCAGCGGATAATGCGGCCACAGCGCGGCCAGACGCTGGCGCAGGGAAATCGGACGGAGCCTGAGTCTGGGTTTCATGCAGTGAGCCGCTGACACTCGTACGGACGCCAACAAAAGGAATCAAAGGCGGCCCGGCTTCCAGCTTTCTTTGGATTTTTCCATTCCCCCTTCGAGGCCATCCGCCGCCGCGCCGAGACCCGCGCACGCACAGGCCATCCCTCAACTGATTGCCCCCGCCCCCGTGTTGCGTCGCAGCACAATGGTAGCACACTTCCCGGGACGGCGTACCCAAAACCCCGCGACGCCCGACCATCCCATTCCCCATGAACCCCTGCCGACTCCTCTTCTGCGCCTTCCTCGCCGTGTCCGCCTACGCCCAGTCGAATCAGCCTCCGTTCCGCGATCCGGCCCTCCCGATCCCGACACGCGTGGCCGACCTGGTCTCGCGGCTGCACACCGACGAGAAGATCAGCCTGCTGATGATGGACAGCCCCGCCGTGCCGAGGCTCGGAATCCCCGCCTACCATTGGTGGAACGAGGGGCTCCACGGTTTCGCCCGCAGCGGCATCGCCACCGTGTTTCCCCAGGCCATCGCGCTCGCCGCCACCTGGAATCCCGCTCTGCTCCACCAGGTCGGCGATGTCGTGTCGACCGAGGCCCGCGCCAAATATAATCACGCACGCCTCACCCAGGACGGAAACACCTACATCTACCAGGGCATCACGATCTGGTCTCCCAACATCAACCTCTTCCGCGATCCGCGCTGGGGCCGCGGCCAGGAGACCTACGGCGAGGACCCCTTCCTCACCGGCACGCTCGCCGTCGGCTTCGTGACCGGCATCCAAGGCAACAACCCGCGTTACCTCAAGGCCGTCGCCACCCTGAAACATTTCGCCGTACACAGCGGACCCGAGCCGCTGCGCCACGTCGCTGACGAGCACCCGAGCGCCGACGACCTGCACGACTACTACCTGCGCGCCTTCGAGCGCGGGATCCGCCAGGGGCACGCCGAATCCGTCATGGCCGCCTACAATGCCGTCGACGGCATCCCGATGCCCGCCAACCACCACCTGCTCACCGACGTCCTTCGCAGGACCTGGGGCTTCGACGGCGCGGTGGTCGGCGACGTCGACACGGTCGCCGACATCTGGGCCACCCACCACTACGCCCCTGACGCCGCCACCGCCTCCGCGCTCGCGCTGAAGGCCGGAAACGACCTGTGCTCCGGCACCACCTACAAGGCCCTCCCCGAGGCGCTGAAACGCGGCCTGGTGACCGAGGCCGACATCGACCGCGCCCTCACGCACCTGCTGACGCTGCGTTTCAAGCTCGGCCAGTTCGACCCGCCGTCCCTCGTGCCGTTCTCGTCGATCACCGCCGTGGATACACCGCAGGATTCCGCGCTCGCCCTCAAGGCCGCACGCGAATCGATGGTCCTGCTCAAGAACAACGGCACCCTGCCGTGGCGGCTCTCCGACCTCAAGACCGTGGCGGTCATCGGCCCCACGGCCGACAACTACGCCGCCCTGGTCGGCAACTACGAGGGTACGCCCTCGCACCCCATCACGATCCTCGACGGACTGCGCGCGGCCCTCAAACCCGCCGGCGTGCACGTGCTGCACGAGCCAGGCGTGCCGCTCGTCGCCGGCTTCCAACCCGACCTACCGTTCCCGAGCGGAAGTCTGTTCACCGATGCCTCGAGAACCAGCCCAGGACTGAAACTCGAGGTCTTCGACAACCCCGACCTCTCCGGCAAACCCGTCTGGACGGGCGCCGATCCGACCGCCGGGCGCACCTGGAACGCACACACTCAAGCCCCGGGCGTCCCCGCCCTGCACGCCAGCCTCCGCTGGTCCGGCGTGTTCGTGCCCGCCGTCACCGGCACCTACGTGTTCACAGTGCATTCCAATTCCGGATACCGAATCCGCATCGGCGACGGTCCGGTACACGCAGACTGGGGAGCCTCGCCCGTTCCCTGGGACGGGATCCCCGTGAAGGCCGACCTGAAGGCCGGCGTCCCCTGCCCGATCCTGTTTGAATACACGCAAGCCGCCCTGGACGGTGGCTACGCCCACCTGAGCCTCGGCCAGCCCCTCCCAGCCGACGCCTATGAGCGCGCGCTCGAGGCCGCCCGCCGCGCGGACCACATCATCCTCACCCTCGGCATCACGCCCCAGCTCGAGGGCGAGGAGCGCGCCATGAAGCTGCCGGGATTCGACGGCGGCGATCGGACCTCGATCGAGCTGCCCGCAATCCAGCGGCGCCTGCTCGCCGACGTCGCCTCGCTCGGAAAACCCGTCGTCGTCGTGCTCACCACCGGATCGGCCCTCGCCTTCGACACGTCCAAACCCGCCGCCATCCTCTGCGCCTGGTACTACGGCGAGCGCGGTGGCGACGCGGTGGCGGACATCCTCCTCGGAAAAACCAACCCCTCCGGCCGCCTGCCCATCACCTTCTACGCGAACGACCGCCAGCTCCCGCCGTTCACCGACTACGCGGTCGCGGGACGCACCTACCGGTACTTCACGGGCAAGCCGTTGTATGCATTCGGATACGGGCTCAGCTACAGCCACTTCGCCTTCGAAAAGCTCACCGCCGACTCCCCGACCGTGAAACCCGATGGCACCATCCACCTCTCCGTCACGGTCGCAAACACCCGCGGCCCCCGCGGCGACGAGGTCGTCCAGGTTTACGCACGCGAACTCTCCTCGCGCCCGAACCGCCCCCTGCGGCAGCTGGTCGCCTTCCACCGCGTCACGCTTCAGCCGGGCGCCCGCTCCACGGTCGAGCTGACGATCCCGGTCTCGGAACTGCGGCATTGGGACGACGCCACCCACGCCTTCCGCGTCGAACCCTGCGCCTACGCCTTCGACGTCGGCCCCTCGTCCGACCGTCCCGAGCTGAGCACGACGGTCACCGTCGCGCCCTAGCCCTGGCACCGGGCGCCAACTTCCACCACCCGCGGCCCGCGGCCGACGCCGACTGATGTGGAGTGCGGTGGCCCGACACCGCCGTCGGACGCGAGGCCTGACTCGCGCCCAGAGGTTTTGGGATCCGAAACCTCCTCCCCAACCCTGCGGGCGGTCGGGCCCGCCCGTCGATGGCGGTGCCAGGTCACCGCACTCCACATCGATCCACTGCCCGCCCGCGCACTCAGTGCAGCACGGTCGTGATCAATCCGGCGATGCCGACGGCAAGCGCCGCCAGCGAGTCGCCCGCGATCAGGCCCCCGCCGATCAACGACATCGTGCTCATGTCCGACGGCAGCCCCGCCTCGCTCGAGGCAGCCCGCTTCGCGAGGCGGCGCTTCATGAAGTCGTCGTACAGCGACGACATCACGCCGCCACCCGCCCACCAGTAAAGGGTGTTGAGCTCCACGAATCCGCCAAACGACGAGGCGTAGGGACTCGGCAGGATCGCCGAGTCCACGACAAAATCCACGACCCAGCCCAGGCGTCCGCTCTTGATGAATGTCTGGTATCCGACGGACTTGGACAACCGCTTGCGCAGGATCTCCGTCACCAGCCCAATGGCCACGCCCAGCGTCAGCGCGGTCATGATGTGCCCGCCCGCCGGCTGGGTGATGCCCCGCAGCGCGCCGACAAACTTGTAGGTCATCGCCGACTGCCAGTCCTTGGCCCCCTCGATGTGGTGCGTGAACTGGTCGATCTTCAGCACTGGGTACGCGGTCATGAACACCTTCGCGAGCAGCACCGAGAGGAAGGCGCCCATCGTGATGCCGATGACCTGATAGCGGAACTGGACGATGCGGTTCGTGCCCAGGCGCCAGCCCGTCGACCGGTCCTGCTGCATGTCGCCGCCCTCGCTGCAGGCGATCAGCAGGATCGCCGCGCACATGAGGCCGACCCGCGGATCGCGCAGGCCCATGCCCGCAAGGATGAAGACCGTGAGCACGAAGGCGCTCGAAATCGGGTTGCTGTCAGAGATGCCTGCCGCGATTCCGTTGATCAGCACGAAGACAAAGGACAGCGCCACCGCCACCAGCAGGTACAACAGCGGCTGGCCGAGCGCCAGGTGGCCGACGAGCACGAGCGCCGTGGCCCAGAATCCGATCCACAGCACAAGCCGCACCTGGTTCACGTTCTTCCAATCGGCCGACTCCTGCGCGGTCGCCTTCGTCTCCTTGAGGCGACGGGCCGCCTGCACGAGCAGGAGGCTCACGTCCAGCAGGGCCGCCCCCAAAATCATGCCCAGCGCAATGATGAAGCCGATCTTCCGGAACGGGTCGTCCGCCCCCATCCAACCGGCGTGGACCAGCATCGGTTTGAACGCAAGACCCACCAGGCCCAACACGAGCGCCGACAACGCAAGCCGCGCGCCCACGATCATGCCGGCACCGAAGGTCGAAGTCGACAGGCCGATCGCCCCGCACCAGGCCACCTTCAACGAGGCCAGCCCGCCCGCGAAGCCCGCCGCCATGCCGCCGCCCAATTTCAGGATCGACCGCTTCAGCAGATCCTTGTCCGTCAGCGCGCGCAGGATGTTCGCCACCGCGAACCCCGAGGGATACGCGAGCTGCATGCGATCGACGACGATCGGCGTGTACAGCATGCCCAGCCCGACGCCGAACATGCCGATGCACAGGAAATACAGGATGAGCGTCCACATCGGCGGCTGCGGGATCCCCAGCCAGGTCATCGCCTGCACCAGCACCGCCATGCCGCACATGCCCGCGACCGACGCAGCCATCGTCTGCAGGTAGTTGGCTCCATGTTTGCCCTCGGGACCGTAGGGCAGCGTGACCGTGCTTCCGAGGATGCCGGCCAGCACCTGGCCGCCGACAAAGAAGCCGATCGAGAAATTCATGAAGGCCGCCGAGATTCCGCCGAGCGGGCCGAGAATGAAAATCGCCACGGCGGCGAGCATGATGTGATATCCGGGCGAACCCAGCCTGGGCAGAAAACGCCGCTTGGCCGGGACGGTGGGGTCGTCGGGCAACATGGAGCTTGGCATTAGACGGAAAGCCTCCCCCGAAGCAAGAATCCCGCCACTGCATTTCCTTCGATTCCCGCGTCATCCATTGCAGCTAATTTTCGAAACGGGAGATTGATCTGCCCCCGCCAGCCTGCCTACCTCTCTGCCCATCCCACGGCAGGTTTGCCCACTCGCCCCGGCGAGTACCCCCTGCCTTCCACTAACCACCACTCACGGCTGCCGATTCGGCGACGGTCTGTCTTTCCCCCGTCGCTCTTCGTCAGCCCGCTTCTCATGCGCACACTCCTCAAACGGCTCCTCGCGGGCGTCGCCGCCCTCGTCGTCATCATCGCCGTCGCCGCCACGTCGCTGTACTTCGTCAGCCAGTCCAAGCTTCACCGCCGCTACGTCGTCGCGGTCCAGCCCGTGCCCGTCCCCACCGGCGCCGACGCCATCGCCCGCGGCCACCACATCGCCCTCATCCACGGCTGTCTCGAATGCCACGGCCCCGACGCAGGAGGCCACATGGTCATCGACAATCCGGCGATGGGGAAGCTCTACGCGCCCAACCTCACGCACGGCGTCGGTGGCCTCAAGGCCTCGTACTCCACCGTGGACTGGGTTCGCGCAATCCGGCACGGCGTCGGCGGCGACGGCCGCACGCTCGTGCTCATGCCCTCGCTCGAGTTTTCAACCATGAGCGACGCCGACGTCGGCGATCTCATCGCGTATCTCGATTCCTTGCCCAGCGTCGACCGCATCTCGCCGCCCGTTAGGCTCGGCCCCGTCTCCCGCATGCTGATCGCCACCGGCAAAATGCGCCTCTCTGCCGCCGAGCTGGTCCACATGAACGTGAAACCCTCGACGGTCCAGCCCGGACCCACCGCCGCGTACGGACACTACCTCGCTGCCAATTGCATGGGCTGTCACAATCCCGCTCTCTCCGGCGGAAAGATCGCCGAGGGTCCGCCCAACTGGCCGCCCGCGGCCAACCTGACCCCCGGTCCCGGCAGCGCTGTCGCCCACTGGACCGAAGCCCAGTTCGTTGAGACCATGCGCACCCGCCGCACACCGGATGGACGCACACTCAGCCCCGTCATGCCCGACTTCGTCGGACACATGAGCGACACCGAACTCAGCGCCCTCTGGACCTACCTGAGGACCCTCCCGCCCAAACCCACCGGCCAGCAGGGCTGAAGACGGAAGAAGAGGAGCCCATTCGACTTCGCTCTGGGCAGGCGACGAGCGGGAATCGAGAAGAATTTCTGCATTTTTGAGTGCGGAATCTCGATTCCGCCTTCGGACGCGAGTCTCGACTCGCGCCTCGCCGACGGCTCGCACTGGCGAATGCCAGCCACAGCGCTCGCTTTGCGTGGACGTCTCGACGTCTCGCGTCAGCGAGCAGGATCCCTCCTAAATTCTAGCTCCTAAATTCTAGATTCTCGCTTCCCGCTTCTGCCCTCTCACTCGCCGCTGAAAAACTTCACGATCCGCCTCAGCGAGGCGGCCAGGCGGTCGATCTCGTCCTTCGAATTGTAGAGGTAGAAGCTCGCCCGCGACGTGCTCGCCAGACCCAGCTTCTTCATCAGCGGCTGGTTGCAGTGGTGGCCGCCGCGCAGCGCGATTCCGTCCTGGTCCGCAAAGGTCACCACGTCGTGCGCGTGCGCGTCCTTCAACGCGAAGCTCACCAGCCCCGAACGCGGCTGGCCGCGGCGCGGTCCGAGTATCCGGATTCCGGGTATGTCAGCCAGCGCATCCATCGCATGCGCCGACAACGCACGGTCGTGCGCGTCGATCGCCTCGCGGCCGACCGAGTCGACAAAATCCATCGCCACCGCCAGCGCCACGGCGTCCGCCACGTTCGGGGTGCCCGCCTCGAAACGCTCCGGCGAAGGCTTCCAGCTTGTCTCGAAGAAATCCACCATCGAGATCATCCCGCCGCCCGCCTGCCACGGGGGCATCGCATCGAGCAACGCCTTGCGGCCGTACAGCACGCCGATGCCCGTCGGGCCCGCCATCTTGTGACCCGAAAACGCCAGAAAGTCGCAGCCCAGCGCGCCGACGTCCACCGGGATGTGCCCGATCGACTGAGCCGCATCCACCAGCGTGAGCGCACCCACCTTCTTCGCCCGGGCGCAGAGTTCCGCCACCGGGTTGACCACGCCGAGCGTGTTCGAAACATGCGTGAACGCGAAGAGCTTCACCTCGGGCGTCAGCAGCCGGTCGAGCGCGTCCATGTCGAGCCCGCCCTCCGCGTCGCCGCCCACCACCGGCACGTACTTCAGCGTCGCGCCCGAACGCGCCACCGCCAGCTGCCAGGGTACCAGGTTGCTGTGATGCTCCATCTCGGTGATCAGCACCACATCGCCCTTCTTTAGGTTGGCCGAGCACCAGCTCGCCGCCACCAGGTTGATCGATTCGGTGGTGCCGCGCGTGAAGATGATCTCCGCCGGATCCGCCGCGTTGATGAATCGCGCCGCACGCTGGCGTGCCGCCTCATACGCGTCCGTCGCACGCATCGACAGGGCGTGGATGCCCCGGTGCACGTTCGCATTGTCGTCGACATAGAACTTCCGAAGCGATTCCAGCACCGTGATCGGCTTCTGCGTCGTCGCAGCACTGTCGAGATAGACCAGTGGCTTGCCGTTCACCTGCTGGAGCAGGGTCGGAAACTGGTCGCGGAGTCGTGTCCAATCGGTCGCCATGATGTATAAAGGAAGGTCACCCAGTCATACGAAGCATACCGGCCGTCCGAGTCCGGGGCCGCATGCTGACGGGAGGCTCACTCCGTGTGAACCGGCGCGGGATCTCCGTGAAGCGCGTTCAGCGCCGCATGCCAGCCAAGCGTCGCGCATTTGATGCGCGCCGGGAACGCATGCACGCCCGCAAACGCCGCAATGTCGCTGATCTCCTCGGGCGCCTCACCCGAGGTCACGATGTGATGAAAGGTCTTGAACAGCTCCTCCGCCTCCGCCGCCGTCCGCCCCTTCAGCTGGGTCGTCATCAGCGACGCGCTCGCCTGCGAAATCGCGCAGCCCGAACCGTCGAAGGTGATCTCCGCGATCCGGTCGCCGTCCAGGCGCACATACACGCTGCATTGGTCGCCGCAGGTCGGATTCTCGCCGCGCGCGACTCGGTTGGCCGTCGGGAGCTTGCCCCGATTGCGCGGACGACGGTTGTGGTCGAGGATGACCTGTTGGTAGAGATCGGTGAGATCGGACATGATGGCCGACGAAAATTCAGGTTTCTTGACGGGGAATTACGACCAGATTCGTCAAAATGTCCAATTTCCCCCCGAGGCCCTAACCAAGCCCAGGCCTACTCCCAATACTCCGCCCAGGTCGTCGCCGTCTCAGTCACACGCACCCGCTCCAGACGCACCGAGCGGCGCACCGGATAGAGCGGATCAACTGGGTTCTTCGACGCGTTCGCCAGGGCCTGTTTCACATGCTCGAAGATCATCCGGGCAATCGCCTCGCTCGTGGGATCCTCCCCCTCAAACGGCACCACGCGGTCGCCGTACGCCTCGCGGTAGTCGCCGTAGTGCGGGTCCCGCGTGTTGAGCGCGATCGAGTGGTCAAACCGATGCACGAAGTCGCTCACCGTCTGTTTGATCGCCTTGAAATCGCACACCATCTCGCGCTCGTCCAGGGTGTCGGCCGCGATGACGACCTCAACCGTCCGGCTGTGGCCGTGCGGAAACCGGCAGGCTCCCGGATGCTTTGTGAGCAGGTGCCCGCTTTCGACGGTAAACGTTTTGGCGATGCGAAATGGCATGACGTGACCCCGTCTTGAGTCCGGATTTCGGCCCAATGGCAAGCCTCCGGGTGTGAAGGACGGAGGTCAGAAACCAGCGGTCAGCGTGCAGATGGCAGCCAGAGGACACCAAAAGCCAGAGTTCAGTCTCCTCTGCGCCTCTGAGTCTCTGCGTGACCTTGGATCGAAGCCTGAGCCATCCGTCGGTAGAGGCCAGAAGTCAGAGTTCGGCGGTCTGGTGGCAGCCAGAAGCCAAAGGGCAGTCCCTCAGCCCCCCTAAACCTAAACCTTCAATCTGAACTTGCGCCCACCCCGGCGCACTCAGACTGTCTGGGCGTGACGGCGCGGGCCGGCGACGTAAGTCGAGTCGAAGCGCATGGCGACGACGCGGAGCAACGGCACGCCAATACGGGTCACCTCGATCTTGGTGGAGCTCCGCGTGACGATTCCGTCGGCCTCCAAGTCGGCCAGCGACTCGATTTCCCTGGCATAGGTCGCGGCAAAATCGCGTCCGATGAGCTTGGAGATGTTGGCGTACTCGAGCTTTCGATCGCACATCAGGCGCATGATGATCGTGCGGCGACATTTGTCCTCATCCGACAGCCGGTAGCCGCGCTCCGTCGGCAGCTCGCCCTTCGCGAGCGCATCGCGCCAGGCCGGGAGGGTCTTGTGGTTCTGGCGGTAGGTGTCGGGCGTCGAAGAGATCGACGACATGCCAAATCCGTACAGCGAGGCGTCGGCGCGGGTGCTGTAGCCCTGGAAGTTGCGCTGGAGCGTGCCCGCCTTCTGGGCTATCGCGAGTTCGTCGTTCGGACGCGCAAAGTGGTCGAGCCCGATGTCCACATAGCCCGCCGTCGTCAGCTTGCCATGGGCCACCGCGAACATGTCGAGCTTCTGTTCCGGCGTCGGCAGCTGGCCGCGGTCGTCGAAGATCTTCTGCGCCGGCTTGATCCACGGCACATGGGCGTAGCTGAACACCGAAAAGCGGTCCGGCGCCAGCGCCACCACGTCGTCGATCGTCTGCGCAAAACCGTCCGCGGTCTGGAGCGGCAGGCCGTAGATCAGGTCGATGTTGATCGACTGAAATCCGTCCTCGCGCAACCACGACACCACGCGCTGGTTCAGCTCGTGCGGCTGCCAGCGGTGAACCGCGAGCTGCACCTTGCCGTTCGTGTCTTGGACGCCAAGCGAACCGCGGTTCGCGCCGATCTCGTGCAGGGCCTTTACATGGTCACGCGTCAACCGGCGCGGATCCACCTCGACGCCGTACTCGCAATCCGGAGCCAGCGTGAAATTCGAGCGGATCATGTCGCCCAGCCTCCGCAATTCGTCGGGAGCCAGGAAGGTCGGCGTGCCGCCGCCGAAGTGAACCTGAACCACGCGCCGCGACCGGTCCATCCGCGCCGCGATCAAGGCAATTTCCTTCTCGAGGTCGACCAGGTATTCGCCGGAGGCCTCGTGGCGCGCCGTGATGACCGTATTGCAGCCGCAGAACCAGCAGCGCGTCTCGCAGAACGGCAGGTGAAAATAGAGCGAGATCGGTCCGCCGCCGGGGCGGTTGTCGTCGGCTATCGCCTCCTCCAGCCGGAGCTTGTCGAACTCGGTGTTGAACTGCGTGGCCGGGGGATACGACGTGTACCGAGGGCCGGGAATCGAGTATTTCCGGATCAGGTCGAGGTCGAGCGCCCCGCCGCTTGCACGCGGCTGGCCGGAGCCTGCTGTTTCACTGGGGAGGATCATGTTGGACGCCGAAAAGTAGACGACACCGACCGTTGCGCAAGGGGCGCAGGGCGAAAAGGGGGCGATCGACGCTCCGGCCGCCCCCGCGGAAACCGCAGCTCAGACCCACTCGACCTTCCGCATGTCGCCCTTCTCGAGGAATGAGAGATGCATGCGAAACGCGTTGTGCAGGGTCTGCGGCACGTGCCCCTTCGAGGAGAGTTTTACGTACGCGCGAAGGATGTCGCGGTATTCCGGATGCACGCAGTTGTTGATCATCAGCGCCGCGCGCTCGTGCGGGGTCTTGCCGCGCAGGTCCGCCACGCCGTGCTCCGTCACCACCACCTGCACCGAGTGCTCGCTGTGATCCATGTGCGCCACCAGCGGCACGATCGTCGAGATCGCGCCGTTCTTGGCCACCGACGGACACGTGAAGATCGAGATGTGCGCATTGCGGGTGAAGTCGCCCGAGCCGCCGATCGCGTTCATCAGGTCCCGGCCCATCACGTGCGTCGAATTCACGTTGCCGAACAGGTCGACCTCGAGCGCGGTGTTCACCGTGATCAGGCCCAGGCGGCGGACCAGTTCGGGACTGTTCGAAATCTCCTGCGGGCGCAGCACCAGCCGGTCGCGGAAGTAATTGATGTTCTTGTACACCTCGGCCGCCTTCTCCTTGGAGATCGTCAGCGAGCACCCGCTGGCAAACGTGCACTTGCCCGACTCCACCAGGCCGATCACCGCGTCCTGGATTACCTCCGTGTACATCGCGAACGGCGGGATGCCCGGATTGGAGCCCAGCGCGCCGATCACCGCGTTGGCGATGTTGCCCACGCCCGACTGCATCGGGAGAAACGACGGGGGCAGGTGCCCGGAGCGAAGCTGGGAGGCCAGAAAGTCAGCCACGTTTTCGCCGATCCGATTCGTCACCGCGTCCGGCGCATCGAAGCCGCCCGTCTCGTCCGGGGTGTTCGTCTTGACGATGCCAACGATCTTCCGCGGATCCACCTTCACCGTCGCAGTGCCCACGCGGTCGCGAGGCGAGTAGATCGGAATCTCGCGACGGACCGGCGGATCCAGCGGCTCGTAAATGTCGTGGAAGCCCGTCAGGTCCGGCAGGTACTCGTTGAGCTCGATCAGCACCTTCTCCGCGAGCCGCAGGAACGTATTCGCCGCGCCCACACCGGCACCCAAAGTGATCTCGCCCTCGGGCGTCACGCGGCAGGCCTCGACGATCGCGAAATTCACGGGACCCAGGACACCGCTGCGCACCGTCGGCTGCAGGGCAGACAGGTGCAGGTCGAAGAACCGGGTGCGCCCCTCGTTGATCGCCTTGCGCAGGGTCGGATCCGACTGATACGGCGTGCGCCAGGCCACCGCATCGGCCTCCGCCAGCGCCCCGTCCAAGGACTTTCCAGTAGAAGCTCCCGTAATCACCCCCAGCTGAAACGGCCGTCCCGCCGCATGCTCGGCCTTGGCCCGGGCCGCGATGGACTTCGGGATCACCTTGCAGGCGCCCGCTGGCGTAAATCCGCTGAAGCCAATGGTATCGCCATGCTTTACGAGTGCGGCCGCTTCATCAGCCGAAAGAATTGGAAAGGTCATGTTCATAATCGTGCCTGTGCACATCTTGCCATAGCGCCCCCCCGGTCGCTCCGCGAGCCTTGTCGGACTCGGCGCGGATTTTGCCGACGGTGTCGCACCCGTCCCGGATGATCGGTGACAATGCTGCCGGATCGCCCAACAAACGCCCATCAGCCCGCCCCACCGCACGTAGCGCGTATTCTGACAAAATTCGGCGGCGTGCGTCCATAGGTGTGAGCGGCGGAGCGAACATCGACGTAATCTGGCGGGCAAGAAGTCGACATGGATGCGAAGCGGCGCCGATGGCGAGGATCACCACCGGCGGTCAGGGACGATCAGGCAGGGTTTTCTTCGGTGAGGCGGTCCTTCATGCGGTAGGATTTGCCGTCGATGACGACGGAATCGCGAGAAAAGGGACAGGCTATTTATCAGGATTCCAACAGCACGAAGCTGCTGGTCGCCTCGGGCCCCAAAACGGGCATACTAGCGCGGGCACTAGAGGGGCATACTAGGGACAGGCTGATTTGATTTTCCAAAGACGCACCGCTTTTTTCTACCGTTTCCTCTTCGCTCGCCTCAGACGAACGTTGCCCCCTCTAATCGCCCTTCTTCGCTCAAGCCGCCCTGCATTTGCGGACCCACCCCAGACGTCGGACACAGCTCCGCCTTACCCCCGGTCGTTGTCCGTCCATTTCAACCCCACAGGTTGCTTCGCATTCGCGAGAGCACGT
>DAIDAF010000010.1:0-11496 GCA_027310745.1 Opitutaceae bacterium
CACCGCGCGGGTCGACTCGCCGTAACGAAGTTTCAAATACCCGGGCACCGAGTGCGTCCGCGAGATGTAGTAGAACGGCATCATCACCAGACCGAGGAACACCATCGCCGGGATCGCCCCGATCCAGTACCAGTGCGCCGCAAGGATGCCATACTCGTACGCGCTCGCCGCCCAGCCCATCAGCTCCAAGGCGCCGAGGTTGGCCGCCAGGAAGCTCAGGCCAGCCACCCACGCCGTCATGCTCCGGCCCGCGAGGAAGAAGTCCTCTCCCGTGCTTGTTCGGCCTTTCAGGTACCAGCCGATGCCAAGCACGGCCAGGAAGTAGATGACGACCATGGATATGTCCAAGCCGGACATCCTGATCAATGAGGTTTCGGCAAGAAACACCAGGAGTGTGTTATGCATAGGGGAGAGGGGTCCTTCGAAGTAGGGCCATAAAATTCGAGTGTCAAACGGCCCTTCTAGTGAAGTCCAATTACCGTAACATGCGGCTGATCCCCAGGCCGCCTCGGCTCCGCTTCTCCTTGCCTGCCGCGCCAACCTCCGGCGCCGCTCCTGACCTTGTCCGCCTACGCGATCCGCACCGCGCCCGGAGTGCTTCAGCCCACCGCCGCCGGCAGGCGCTGCGGCTCCTTGCGCTCCCGCTCCGCTTCGCAGACGGGCGAACCGCGTTCGAGTTCGCGGCATATCCGCGGCCGGCGCTCGTAGATCGTGCAGAAATACACAGGCGCCCCGTCCACTCCCCGGCGCAGCTCGAGGGCCGCGCAGTGTCCGTCCTTCATCCGCAAATACGCGCGGTTCCCAACGAACCGCGCCCAGCGCTCGGCCTCGTCTCCCAACCGGGCCCAATCCTCACCCGTCACGCGGACATACGTGTCGAGCGTCGAGAAGCAGCAAAGCCCGCAGCGCAGGCAGTCGTTTGACATAGGCCTTCGACCCAGGCCCCTCCCCCAGCCCGAGGCGCCAAGTCCGAAGACAACGAGACCTAGCCGCAGTCCTGACGGCCAACAATCCCAATCCGGCATCGGCCGGCCCTCCGGGCTCCGATACCCCGCGATGCGCTCCGATACAGCCTATTCGATGTCGACGTAATAGCCCGTCACATCGAGCTGCGCATCGCCGGGACTCCGGAAGACCTCCGTGCCAAACTGGATGCCAGAAAGCTGCTGGTGCGAGGGCATGAGCCCCGCGTCCACCAGATGGTCGATGAAGGACTTCAGGTTGAGCGTCCAGGCGGAGGTGTTGGAGACGCGAACAAACGAAAACACCTTCCAGCCGATGTCGCCTACTGATAGCTCGTAGTCGGCCCCGTCGATACGCACGGTGCCCACCCGCTTTCCCAGCGGACCCGCGCCGCCGAAGCGGTTCGTCCAGATCATGAGTTCATCAGAGGGAATCTTCTGGTCCGCGATCTTCCCGGGGCGATGAAACCAGAGATCGTAGGCGACATTCTGAACGCCCGGATTGTGGACCACGACCGAGGCTCCGCTCACCACGCGACGCAACGTCGAGACCGTCCTCGGAAGCCGTCCGTCGGGCGACGTGAGTCCCCACTGCCAGCCGGTGACGACACTCGGGTAACATTTCACCGCATACGGATCGGTACCCACCGGCCAGTTGTAGCGGACATCCCACGAGATCCGCTTCCCCGCCTTCACCACGTCGATCACCTGCCAGCCCTTCGGCGACTTGGCCTTGCCCCAGTCGTTGTTGTTCAGCACGTACCCCGACACCACCCGCGACTTTCCCTGCGCGATCGGACCGGAGTCCCCGTCGGCCCGCGTTGCACGAGCGAGGGGGAGTGCGCACAAGAGGAATATGGTTACGAGAATTAGACGGGAGGAGCGCATGGAGGGAAGTCACCCATACTCCCTCCCCGCCGGACGCGACTCAATGATTTTGCGCTAAACCATCAAAACTGATGACAAAACTGACGCGCGTGGCGAGGGTCACGGCGAGTTTCCGATCCGCTCAAGGTCCTCGATCAGGCTCGGCCCCGTCGGATGCCAGTTCAGTTTCCTTCGGGTCTTTTCGCTCGATGCCGCAATGTCGTGCCCGGCGAACATCGCGAACGTCCCGAAATAGGCCTGCGCCTCCTCGGGTGGAATGGATTTAACCGGCATTCTCAGCGCCGCACCAATGGTCTCGGCAATGTCCTTCTGCGTGACGCCTTCCTCGGCGACCGCATGATAGGTCGCGCCGGCTTCGTTCGCCTCCAGGGCCAGCCGATACAGTCGCGCCACATCCGACACATGCGCCGCCGCCCAGCGGTTGTGCCCCTCTCCCACGTACGCCATTGTCCCCTGCGCTTTCGCCAGCGCGACGAAATAGGTGACGAGCCCCTGCCTCCGCGTGTCGTGAACCTGGGGAAGCCTCACGACCGAGGCGCGGACTCCCTTCGGGATCAGTGCAAACGCCGTCTGCTCCGACACACGCGGGAACGGGTAATCGGGCGGGACGCCATGGTCCTCCGTCACCACCTGACCGGGCCACGCCAATCCGGGGATCCCGGCCGTCACGAGCAGCAACTTGCCCGAGCCGGCCAACGCCGCTCCCAACACTTCGATGGCGCGCCTATCGACGTCGCAGTTTTCCACGAACTTCGAGAAATCATGAATGAACGCCAGGTGGATGACGGCCTCCGTCGAAACCGCCCCCTCCCGCAGGACGCCGTGGTCGGCCAGCGAACCGCGCAACACCTCCGCGCCCGCAGCCGCCAACACGGCCGCTCCCTCCTCCGATCGCGCCAGGCCAAGGACCCGATGGCCCGCCGCAAGCAGTTCTTTGACGACGGCCAGACCGATGAATCCAGTGGCTCCGGTGACAAATACGCGCATGACAATAGTCTCCTTTGAATGGTTTGTGATTTGAATTTTCTCCCGAGGGACCGTGCTCGTTATATACCTGTTTCGAGCCGGGATGAAGTAGTGACCTTATACCGGTATACCAACTAACAGGCAGACGATGGCCACCAACGACGACAACCCGCTGGGCAATTACCTGAAGTCGCGTCGCGCGAAGCTCGACCCCGCCGCGTTTGGCCTTTCGGCGACCCGCCGTCGCACGCCCGGACTCCGGCGCGAGGAGGTCGCCCAACGCGCCCACGTCAGCGCAACCTGGTACACCTGGCTCGAACAGGGCCGCGGCGGCGCTCCCTCTGCCGACGTGTTGGACCGCCTCGCCCGCGCGCTCAACCTCACCGAGGTCGAGCGCGAGCACCTCTTCCTGCTCGCCCAGGGTCGTCCCCCGGAAGTGCGCTACCGAGCCGCCGAGCCTGTCGCGCCGCGGCTGCAACGTGTGCTCGACTCGCTGGAATACACCCCGGCCTTCGTGAAAACCGCGACCTGGGACATCGTCGCCTGGAATCGGGCAGCAGCAGCCGTGTTTACCGATTACGGGGAACTCGAACCACGCCAACGCAACATCCTGCGCCTCCTCTTCCGGGACTCATACCTACGCTCGAAACAGGCGGACTGGCTGCACGTCGCGCGCTTCGTCGTCGCTGCGTTCCGCGCCGACGCCGCCCGCGCCGGAGCAATCAAGCAAGTCCAGGCCCTCGTTGACGAACTTTGCGAGCACAGCGCCGAATTTAAGTCCCTGTGGCTCGAGCAGGACGTGCGCGCACACGGCGCCGGGACCAAGCTCCTGCGTCATGCCACCGTGGGCCCGCTCTCGCTCGAATACTCGGCGTTCGCCGTCGACGGCCGCCCCGACCTCGGCTTGGTCATCTACTGCCCGGCAACCCCCGCCGACGCCCGCCGCATCCGAAGCTTGGTGACTCGCCAGTCGCGCACGTCCAAGCGCCCCGCCAGCACGCCGCGCCACAAGACGCGGTAGGGACAGGCGGATTATTCCCAGTCCCCGCGTCGAACTTCTTCAGGCCAAGAGCGGAAGTCAGTAGTGGTAGCGCAACTGAGCTATCAGCAAATCGCTGCCTTCGACTTTGTAGACCATTCGATGCTCGTGGTTGATGCGGCGTGACCAGTAGCCAGAAAGGACATGGCGAAGGGGTTCCGGTTTTCCGATCCCCGCAAACGGGCTGCGAGTGGTGTCCTTGATGAGAGCGTGGATCCGCTCGACCGTCTTTTTGTCGGTTTGCTGCCAGTACAGGTAGTCGTCCCAAGCCTCAGGGGAGAAAACCAGTCGCATGGCTTAGTCCAGGTCGATCTTGCGCGCCTTGCCTTTGCCACTCTCGAGCTTCCTGACGGAGGCGAGCAACCGTTTAGCATTCGCGGGGCTTCGCAGCAGATGGGCCGTCTCTTCGAGCGCTTCGTACTCGTCGAGGGAAAGCATTACGACCGCTTGCTGCCCACCGGAACGTGTGACCGTGATGGGCGCGCGATCCGCGCAAACTTCATCCATCGTCGCAGCGAGATTCTCCCGGGCAAAGGTGTAAGTGATCGCCTTCATATGTCCAGAATCCTGTACAGGCCCGTAATTCTGTCAAGTCTGGCTCCCGACTGCGTCGGTGCGGCGCCGCATGGACACCGTTCGGCCAATTCGCTCCTCGCCTCCCTCGAGGCCGCAAGGAGGCGCAGGCGCGAAAAGTCGCCGCGGACCAAGGCCTCCTTCTTCGCGCGCGACCATCGTTTGAGCTGGGCTTCGCGGTCTACCGCGAGCGAGAGCGAGTACGGGCCGTCGACGTAGATCAATCTCACGAGTCGGTTGTCCGCAGTATGCTTGCTGCCGAGGCAGTACCGGTGCTTGCGCAGACGCTCCCGGACGTTGTTCGACTGGCCGACGTAATAACTGCCGTCCGCGCAAAGAAGGATGTACACGAAGAAATGACCAATGACCTGGATCGGCGGCTCGACGGCAGAGAAATGGGGCATGGCAACGGAGCCTGGAGGCAGAATACAAAAGGTAAAGTAAAATTGCCTTCGTGACAAAAACTACCAGTCCGTGATTCATGCTGACCGCCGGTTCGACAAGCTCACCGCTGGTGGCCTGCCATGAGCCCTTCGACCGGCTCAGGACGGGCAAGCGTCAGCGCCCTAGCCGTGGTTCGACAAGCTCACCACAGGTGGTTCAACTCCGCTCACCGCATGGCCGATGTCACTTCGCTCGGTACGACGCGCCCACACGGCGACATCAGGGATTCTTCCACACCACTTACTGCCTTGACGTCGAACGGCCTGCCATGAGTCCCTCGACAGGCTCAGGGCGGGCAAGCGTCAGCGCCCTAGCCGTGGTTCGACAAGCTCACCGCAGGTGGTTCGGCGTTGCTCACCACAGGTGGTTCGGCGTTGCTCACCACATTCGACGCTTCCCACCGAGAATGGCCTGCCATGAGCAAGCGTCAGCGCGTCGAATGGCTGCCCGGGTAGGGATCGAACCTACGACCAAGTGATTAACAGTCACCTGCTCTGCCACTGAGCTACCGGGCAGTGGCTCAAAAGAAAGGAGACGAAGGAGCGGGCTTGAGGCAGGCTTGTCAACGTTCCTCTTTCGGATTTTTGGACTTTTTTGCGGCCCAAATTTCCCGGACGGAAGCGTTCCATCTGAACGGACTGGCTGACGATATTTGATTTATTAGCCATTAATTACTAGCGTCTTGCATATTGCCTGGATCATTCCGCGCATCCGACACGGCGGATTGGACGCAGGGATCGCCGTGTCCCGCACCGACCGTCCACCGAGGGGATCGCAACGTGGAAACCCATCCCAGGCGTCACTTCGGTTGCGAAGGCCCCGGTTAGCCTGCCCCCCCCGAGGCTCCCGTGCATCACCCGCGTCAGGTAATCCGGGCTCGGTGATAGGGGGGCCGTTTTGACAGCACCTCGCTGTCGCGTAGGGTGCCGTTCCACCAGCCAGAGCCATGAAATCGTCCGATCTCGCCGAGGTCTTTCGGGACCTGTCAACGCCCCATGTCGCCGATGCCTGCCTTCGTCGCAAAGTCCCGGTCCGCTGCGCCCCGTCCGGGATTCAGGCCCTGACCGCAGCCGGTTGCCATGTCGTTGGTCGCGCACTTCCTGCACGCCACTACGGCAGCGTCGACGTCTTCTTGGAGGCCCTGGAATCCGCGTCTCCAGGCGATATCCTGGTCGTGGACAACGCCGGCCGCATGGACGAAGCCTGTGTGGGCGACCTGATCGCCCTCGAGGCCAGACGGGCCGGGATCGCGGGGATCGTGATCTGGGGACTGCACCGCGACACCCCGGAGTTGATCGAGATCGGCCTGCCCGTATTCAGCCTCGGAGCGACTCCGACCGGCCCCCTGCGACTCGACCCCAGCGAACCCGAGGCCCTCGTGTCCGCGCGAGTTGGCGCGTGGACCCTCACTCGGGACGACGTCGTGATGGCCGATGAGAACGGCGTGCTCTTCTTCCCCGCATCGAAAGCACTGGAGCTCGCCGAGACGGCCCGGGGCGTGCGCGAGACCGAACACCGCCAGGCGGACGCAATGCGGCAGGGAATTTCGCTGCGCACCCAGCTCCAGTTTTCCGACTACCTGTCCAATCGCGCGTCCGACCCCTCGCTCACCTTCCGCAAGCACCTGCGCCAGCTCGGAGGAGCCGTCGAGGAATGAACACGCCTGCATGGCCCCGCTCGGGACCGTGTAGCAAAAGTGACAGCCAAAAATCAGGCGCACCGCATGAACCCGAATTCGGCGATTGAATGGAACAGAAGCCAACGAAGGGAACGAAGACCAAACGGCTTACCACAGAATTGAGAGCTTTGATTGATTCACCCATTGGGTGAGTGAATTTTGGCTCGATGAGTTCGTGTAATCGCTTGGCTTGGCGTTCTTTGTTATCTTCGTTTCCTTCTGTTAACTGCGTTTTTTGGGATGAATAAGAAACCGAAAAACTTCGTCCTCGTGCACGGCGCCTTCGTGGGTTCGTGGGCGGTCCAGCGCCTGGCCGATCAACTGACCACCAGGGGCCATCGCGTCCACGCGCCGACGCTGACCGGCCTGGGGGAGCGATCACATCTCGCTGCGTACGACGTCAACCTGACGACCCATGTGAGCGACATCGTCAACGAGATCCTCTGGAAAGACCTCCTCGACGACGTCGTGCTTGTCGGGATGTCGTATTCCGGGATGGTCATCACCGGCGTCGCCGAGGAAATCGGAGATCGCCTGGCCTCCATCGTGTACGTCGACGCCTGCCTTCCGTCCGACGGACAATCCTTCGCCGACCTCTCGGGTCGTCAGCTCACGGGAAAGCTGACGCAACCGCCGGACATGGCGATGTTCCCGTTCGAAAGCGAGGCCGAGCGAGCGTGGTTCACGAGCAAGCAGACCGCCCAGCCGACTGCCACGTTCACCCAGAAGCTCCATGTGACCGGAGCGTATCGGCGGGTACCCAGGAAAGTATGGGTGAAGGCCACCGCGTGGAGAGGGCCGAACGATCCGCTGACGGATTCTCTACGAGGCGACCCCGACTGGGTGGTGGTCGACATCGCCTGCGGCCACGACGTTGCGAATCTGAGGCCTCGTGAACTGGCCAAGATCCTCGACCGTTAAGCCGCTGACCAACGTCGGGCTGACATCGAGCGTACAGACGGGCGCTGGCGCAAAGAGAGCGGATCGTCGCGTGGCCATCCAAATGGCCTCCGATACCGCGCATAGTGGACCCGTTCCGGCTCCCCAATCCGGTGTCACCCGAAGCCGACTCGCGGGCCGGACAAGGCAAAACCTGCCCGCCGTTGATCGACGGGGCGGTACAACCAGCCAAGGGATCTGTTTATCGATGATCGCGTTGCGCTGGTGGCAGTTTGTGGCATGGTTCCGGAACCACGTCGGCAATCGAAAGGCAGGCATGCAAAACGTCACGGTTTCCCGTACCTCGTTGGGGTCTATCGCGCTCGCGTCGGGGCTCTTTCTTTGCGGCAGCTTTCCGCTCACCGCCTTCGCGGCATCCCCCACTCCGCCAAGGTCCTCAGCCTCGGCGCCGGGCACCGCTCCTTCCCAAGCGCAGGCGGCGGCTCGGGCGGGAGTCGCAGCGCGGGAGAAGGTCGTCGGCATCGGGGGCTTCTTTTTTCGGAGCAAGGATCCGAAAGCGCTGGCCAAGTGGTACGAGGTCCATCTCGGCATCACCCTCACGCCCGAGACCTACGGCGGGGCCGTCTGGCAGCAAGGCGCCGGGCCGACGGTGTTTCAGCCGTTTCCGGCAAACACGGACTATTTCGGAGCGCCCGATAAGCAGTGGATGATCGATTTTCGAGTCTCGAACCTGGACGCGATGGTACGTCAGCTTCGCGCGAGCCACATCGAGGTGACGGCCGACCCCACCGTGTATCCCAATGGACGCTTCGCCCGCCTGTCAGATCCGGAGGGCAATGCCATCGAACTTTGGGAACCGACCCGCCCCAAGTCTGCGCCGCAGCCTCCCATCCACTCGGGAAAATCGCCATGAGAGTCCATTCCCGTGGCGGGGCGAGCCGAGGGGGCAGGCCGTCTATTGTCATAATCATCGATTCTCCGCATCCCAAAGAGCGGGGTTCCGGGCTAAGTCCGCTTTACCCACAGCCGGAGGGCTGGCGCTGCGCTCCAAGATGGAGCAATCCTCAACTTTCACAGCGTACTCGAACTCCGTCCCGACTCTCATATTGTTTTTCATGCCCGATTTATAACATTAAACGGCCTGACCCTCTGGGTCTGACTGGCTCGCGCTCCTGGTCGATCAGTTGCGCGACCAGAAGCTCGCCGCCGTCTGGCCGCTCGCCGAACGTTACGCCACCCTCGAACCGTCGCAGCCGTGCGTCACCGGCATCACCGTGCGGTTGCTCGACAACAAGCAGGGCAAGTGAGGCGTTGCGCCTATCGCTTGGACGCGGTGACAACTTTCTGCGGATCAAATTCCAGGTTCCGATTTCCCGGTGTGGGATTGATGAACGATTCCACTCTGAAAAACAGCCCGCCCGTTGTGAGGCGAAGAATGAATCGCCCCAAACGTCCATCCGGAAAGCGTGCGAAGAACTGGCGATCGAGTCCGTCACGCCAACGCTCCGCATTTTGCGCCATTCCCGTCTCAAACGACGGAGCATAACCATCTGCCGGGGCTTCAAAATCAAACTCACCCGTGCGCTCCATTAAGCCACCGCCGGGCACCGACACACGTGCTTTCCACCCATACGGTCCTTTCGCGCCATACGTTGGGTTGTCACTCCAAACTTCGACGCGCACGGTCGCACTGCCGCCGCGATTCTGTGCGCCAGTTACGAGATCGACATCAACAGGTGTGCCGTCTCCAACAACGCGAACACTCTTTGGCTCTAAGTGCACGAGCGACACAGTGTCACCCATCTTACGCAGCACGAAGATCGCAGGAGCCCCGTGCGTTGGAATAGCACCATCGTCGTCATTTTTTATGCCGTTGTAGGAAAATCCGCGACGAGATTCCGCCGTCGGATAGTATCCACGCTTCGACACGAACACCGAGAGCCCTGCACCCTGAACACCGACGATCGAGAACAATCCCTCGGCATCGGTGATTCGCTGGTATCTGCTGCTATTTCCCCAGGGTATATCGGCAGCATCGAGTTCCGCGGTGGCTCCTTCTACAGGATTGCCCTTTTCGTCGACGACTTTGCCGTAAAAGGCGATAGGGGCACTGAACGCTTTTCGGTAGGCCTCAATTTCCGCAGCCTCGTCTTTCTGCCGTTGCGCCGCATTCGGAACGGCGTTGGGAGCGACTGGAAGTAGACGCCCTTGCGCATCCTTTGCCGGAGCCCGGCTGTTTCCAGCTTTCTGCTGCACTTGGGCCGTCGCGTTTGGAACGGGCGCAGCAGGCCGCACGCTACGGGGCCACTTGAGCCACACGAACGCTGCTAGCAAAACCAGCAGCACAACTACGACAGTTCTCCGCGTGTTCATGGCGTGATGATGTGCAATCTAAACATGAGTTCGCTGTAGAATGGCGCTGTTTCCTGAATGTCGCGTTCCCATTCGGCGCTGTGCTGGTCGCCAAAGTTCCACGTGTCGAGGCTCACCGATGAGCTGATCGATCCGGCAGTTCTGCCATCTCCTCCAGCCGTCTTTGTGAGCGATTGGGTCGCATACGACATCGATTCGTGTGGATCGATCAAGTAGCGCCCGAACGCCGTGAAGAACGTGATGAACAATCGCTGACCGACAGCCGCATTCGGATCGTAACCATATCCCGTGGTGAGACGAGCCGAGGGGGTCAGGCCGTTTTTCGTCATAATTGTCGCTTTTTTCAGCCCAAAGAGCGGGGTTCCGGGCCAAGTCCGCGTTCCCCACAGCCCGTGAGCAGGCGCTGCGCTCCAGGATGGAGCAATCCCCACTTTCACACCGTACTCGATCTCCGTCGCGACTCTCATGCCGTTCTTCATGCCCGATTTCTAACGATAAGCGGCTTGACCCTCTGGGTCTGACTAGCGCCATGCCCCCTAGATCAGATGTGCGTCGGGCCACGATCACAATCCAAGATTTCGTGCTAAACCGGGAACAAAATAGATCAACAAGCAGGGAGCCGCGAGTAGTGCAGTCCACTTGGTCCGCGCTCGTGCCAATGCAACGCCGCCGAGCACATCCGGGAGGTAAAGGATGCTTCTCATCACAATCTCCAAGTGACCGGCTACTGAGCCTCCTGCGCTCATCGCCATATTCGTGCCATACCCGACAACGATTGCCCCGACAGCTGGTATTGCGACGAGACCGGCGATTGCCGCCAGTCGAGCGATGCAGTCTTCTCGCTGCACCGGAATCTCGTCGGTCGAGGGACGCGAGGCGTGCTGCAGAGACCTGTGCCTCAATACCCGGTAGATCACCGCACAGACGACGGTGCCAGCTACAATCATCGCACTGTTTAGAGTCACGGTTTCGAAGACGACAGGTTTATCCGCGAGTTTCTGTTCACATCCTGCAGTGGAGACGAGCCGAGGAGGTCAGGCCGTTTTTTATCATAATTGTCGCTTTTTGCAGCCCAAAGAGCGGGGTTCCGGGCTAGGTCCGCGTTCCCCACAGCCGGAGCGCTGGCGCTGCGCTCCAAGATGGAGCAATCCTCAACTTTCACAGCGTACTCGAACTCGCGCGTAAGAGCCGTAATCCAACACCCTGGATCGCCTCTGATCGAACCGTTGTTGTCGAATGGGTTGCTTCCGAAAGGCATCGGATGACGAAAGACTAGCCCGGTTATTGCATGAACGGCAGGCTGCGTGGCCTCGAGGCGCGCGGGGGCCTATTTTGATATAGGGCGAGCCTCGCAGGAGTGTTTTTCAGTATAACCGCCGACACTGCCCCCAACCCCCGTTGATCAAAGCGGCGCCGGGAGCAGCGCGAGTTGGGTCATGTGGGCGACAGGCAGCGCAAGGCGTGTTCGAAGAGGTCCTGGAGAGGATGGTGCGAGCTGAGATGGATGCGTACGACGGTCAGTTTGGAGACGGCGACCGCGCCGATCTTGATGAGCTTGGCGCGGATCGTCGCGCAGGTGGCCTCGGCAAGTTCGGTGCCTCGCAGGGCCAGGCGTCGGATCGTCTCCATCAGGGTGTATGCCATCGCGGAGACCAGCAGCCTCCACTGGTTCG
>DAIDAF010000015.1:0-14214 GCA_027310745.1 Opitutaceae bacterium
GGATTTGGCTAAACAGGCTTGCACATCTAGGCCTCATGTCGGCCGCGCTGGCTTGGATGGTGTTTTGTTTTTTCACACCTCAATTCTTCATCCTCGCCCCCGCGGCTCCATCTTTTTCAAACCTGTTTTGGACACCAGTGATGGGTAAGCCGGACGGGGTCAGGCCGGAATGGCGCTTAGTTAGCACAGCGGAATCTCGTAACATATTGGTGAATAGGCACGGCATTTTACGAAGGATGGCCTTAACTAAGCGCAATTCGGGTCAGGCCGTTTTTTGTCATATCTTTCCTCGACGCGCATGCCAAATCTGGTTTCGGAGGCCACCGACGGTACCCATGTCCAGGGTTTTGGCGAGCCAAGTGTACGATGCGGCATGGTCGTGTCATAATTCCAGAGCCAGGCACGCATTACTTTCTTGGGGCAGCCAAGCCGTTAAACGCAATTTGCGGCGAGTGCGCCAATGCATCGTAAAGGTTGGGTCGATTGTTTTTTTGGGGGGCCTTCTGTTGGCTTATGAGACTCATTTCGAGTACTCCATCTGCAGCCTTCTCTCTCGTTTCAATATTTCTACTCCTATCCTTCCGGCGTCAAACACGGCTTCGACCTGCAAAGATTTAACTGATGGTGGGTTAACTGTGCCCGTAAGCGTAATTTTCTCCACGGATCCCAACGAGTCGACCTCGAAGAAACTCCGCGCCCACTGCTTGTTTCCGATGGTGAATCTAGCCTGTTCTACCAAGCCGTTCAGCATCGCAGCATCACTTTCGCTAAGGCCCGCTTTGCGGAGACGTGTGATAATCGATTGAGGTTTATTCTCTCCATTCGGGTCCAAAATAAATCCACCGCTGCCCATGTTAACCATCGTGTTCGACACCAATCGGCATACAATTTGAATGGTTATATTTCTCGCCGCCTCCGGAGACTGGCCGGCGGTAATTTGGCGCGCTATTGCGTTGATGGCAGCAAGCGACTTTACCTCTATCGGGCTTCGATTGCCCGATTTCGGGATCCACATAATCAACGGGGTAGTTTCATCCTTACCAGCCAGAAAAAACCCGATGCTAAAGACATATCCCTTATCGGTCGGCCCTAGTGGATCCCAAGGTGCATAAAACGCCCCAGTCACCCCTGGAGCAGTAAAGTGCTCAAAATTATTCGCATTCTGAGCAAATATTGAATGCGTCAGTACGCATGAACACAGAAGAAGAGTCCAGGTTTTCATCCCTTGTTGTCCTTCGTGATAACGGGCACTGGATAATACGGCCCAGGGTTACTCCGATAAATGTCCCCCCATGTTGATCCACTATCTTGCGACCATTTGTTGAGAATCGGCTCTCCGGTTATTTGGCCGCTGCTGAAAACGGTCACCTGACCTGCGCCTGCTGGAACGTAGACCTGAGTGTGATTGACCATGTTTATCCGAGTTGGTCAAGCCGGACGGGAGCAGGCCGTTTTTTGTCATATCTTTCCTCGACGCGCATGCCAAATCTGGTTTCGGAGGGCACCGACGGTACCCATGTCCAGGGTTTTGGCGAGCCAAGTGTACGATGCGGCGTGGTCGTGTCGTAATTTCAGAGCCAGGCTCACCTTCCAATCTACGCATTTTCTCTGCGCCGTCAGTGGGGCTTCTCTTCAGTTCAATATCCCACGGCCTTCGCTGCTCGCACCGGATCATACAGCTCCTGGCGATAATTTCCGCGGTTCACTACATGGTAAGGCGCACACACGGCGCGACTGGCCAGGGTTTGGCGGTACGGGAGCTCGCCTGTGCCCCTGTTTGCGCCCCGGCGTTCAGTCGGAGCCGGTTTGCGGCTCCAGGCGGTAGATGGCGTAGCTGACGCCGGCCATCGACAGGTGGACTCGATTCCTTTCGCGGGTGACCGCGGCGGATTTCCCGGCGATCAGGACGAGACGGCCGGGTTTGGGAAATTCGAACTCGGCTTGGTGCGGTGCGGCGGCGGGGTTGAGTGCGATGATCAGCGTTTCGCCCCCGCCCGAGCGTTCGTAGACGAAGGGGTAGCCGTGGCTGACGGCGTAGAGGGGCTTGAAATCGGCATAGGCGGCGAGGGCGGGTTCGCGTTTGTGGAGAGCGATGAGGCGACGGACGCGATTGAGCAGCGAATTCGGATCGCGCTCCTCATCGGCCACGTTCGGCGCGCGCGGGTCGGGATCGACTGGCAGGTAGAGCTTGTCGGGCGCCGCGGTTGAGAAGCCCTTGTCGGGACCGGAGGTCCACTGCATGGGCGTGCGCGCTCCGGCGCGGGGTTTGTAGCAGCCTTCGATTTGGGGAAGGCCGTGAAGCTGGCGCATGCCGATCTCGTTTCCGTAGTACAGGAAGGGCACGCCGGGCATTGTCATTCCGAATACCATGATCAGCTCGAGGTCGTCGGCGTTGCGGTGATTGCCGAGCCGGGCGAGATCGTGGTTCCCGAGCGGCAGGCAGATGTAGCCCTTGGAGCGGGTCGCCTCGTAGTCCTTCAGGTAGGGGGTGAGGAACGCCATGATGTCGCCCTTGCCTTCGCGGTCGAAGAAGCTGTGGCCCTCGGACATGCCGTTGAGGATGCGCCAGCTCTCCTTCTGGTAGAGGTCGTTGAACCCGCGATTCCAGTGATAGAACATCGCATTGAACGGGCCGAGCGCCTCCTCGGGATCGGACCATTCGGCGACGGTGAAGGCGCCGGGATAACGCTTCTTGAGGACGTCGCGGAGGCCCAGCCAAAATTTTGCGGTGAGGCCGTCATGGTCGTTCTTCACCAGCGAGCCGGCCATGTCGGCGCGGAAGCCGTCGGCGCCCATGTTCATCCAGAACTCCATCACGCGCCGCATCTCGGCGCGCAGGGCGAGGACGTCGGGATTATCGGGGGCGAGTTGCCAGGGTTTCTTCGGATCGGGGTGGTCGTAGCCGTAATTCAGCGCGGGTTCATTCCAGAAAAAGTTCGAGAGGAAGTTGCCGTTGCGTTCGCCGTACCCGTGGACCCAGCGGGGACCGCGCTCGAGCTTCCAGGCGTTGTCGGTCCAGACGTACCAGTTCCAGGTCCGGCTGGGCTTCTGGTGGGTCGAGGCCACGAACCAGGGGTTGTCGATCGAGGTGTAGCTCGTGACGAAGTCGAACAGGACTTTGATGCCCCGCTTGTGGGCTTCGATGAACAGGCGGCGCGCGTCGGCATTGGTGCCGTAGCGTGGGGCGATCTTGTAGTAGTTGCGGATATCATACCCCGCGTCGTTGAACGGCGAGTCGAACCACGGGTTGATCCAGATCGCGTCGACGCCGAGGCTCTTGATGTAGTCGAGGCGGGAGATGATCCCGGGAATATCGCCGACCCCGTCGCCGTTGGAGTCCTGGAAGGTCTGCGGATACACCTGGTAGATGACGGCGTGATTCACCCACGAGGGCTCGTCGGGGATCACATCGGCGGCGCGTGCGGATCCCGCCAGCGCGAGCAGAGCAGCGGCTGCAGCGGCGAACCAGACATGCGAACCGGGGCGGGGCGGATGGGAGCGCATGCGAGAATCGGTCCACGAAGCCGTGTCACATGCAAGCCGTCAGGCACGGGCGTCTAACGAATGAGCCCAAAACAAGGCCGCCGCCGGAGGGGGGCCGGCGGCGGCGTATCACGCGGCGGGTCTAGGGGAGCCCCGCTGCGACTTGTCTCTGTGGGGGGCGCGCATGTGGCCCTGTTCCCGGAAGGGGAACCGCCCATGCGCTGGGAAAGGGATGACGCCGGCGGGCGTCCACGGGATGCGAGAACTCGCGCATCGACGATGCAGCCGGGGATAAGCCGCTTGGATGCGACGGGGCATGCACCGTGAGCCGGGGCAGATGTTTCACAGGGAGGTGGCAGGGAAAGGCGCGGGGGAACGCCGGGGCAAATTCTGTGGACCCTCCGGTCCGGCACTTCAAGCGCGCAGGCAAGTCGAGTCCGTCGGAAGTCGTTCACACAGTAGAAACCCGGGCGGTGTGGCGGACGCGAAATCCTCGCCATCGGGCGGAATCCCCGCTCTGGTGCGGACCGCAATTTCATGGCAGACATCGCATGCGTCCACGTTCCCTGCGAGCTTCCGCCCGAGCGCGTCCTGGGACCGCTGGCGGGACGGACGGGCAGTTTCCTGCTGGACGGGGCGTCGGACCTGGGAGGGCAGGGGAGGTATTCGATCCTTGGATTCGATCCGTTCCTGGTGATCCGGACCGATCGCCTCGGAACGACACTTGAGGAGGAGGGCGAGGTGAGGCTGGAGACTGGGGATCCATTGGAGATCCTCAGGCGGGAGCTGCGCCGGTTCAGGTCGGCTGGGGTGGACGGGCTGCCGTTCGCGGGCGGCGCGGTGGGCGGGCTGGCCTATGAGTTTGGCTCGCGGCTGGAGAGGATTCCCCGCCTGGACGGACCGGCGGCCGGGTTCCCGGACATGTATTGGGCGTTTTATGACGGAGTGATGGTCTTCGAGCGTGGCGTGCCCGGGGTCCGGTGCGTCGCCAATCCTGTGCACCGGCGGTCCGCCGGCGAGATCCTGGAGCGCCTGCGCGCCGCGATCGGGGCGGCGCACGCGGAGGAGGTCCGGGCGGATGCCGTCGCGGACGAAAGGCCCGGCGAGCCGGTTGCGAACTTCAGCCGCTCCGACTATGAGCGGGCTGTCGCGGCGGTGCGGGAACGGATCGCGACCGGCGAGGTGTACCAGGTGAACCTGTCGCAGCGCTTCGACCTGCCGATGAGCGGCGACGCGTATGCGCTGTACCTGCGGCTGCGCAAACTCAGTCCGGCGCCATTCGCGTGTTTTCTCAACGGCGGAGACTGGCAGGTGGCGAGCAGTTCGCCGGAGCGGTTTCTCCGGCTTCAGGGGCGCCGGGTGGAGACCCGGCCGATCAAGGGCACCCGCCGCCGCGGCTCGGATGTGCTCGACGACCGTAGGCTGCGCGACGAGTTGTGGAACAGCGCAAAGGACCGGGCGGAGCTGCTGATGATCGTGGACCTCGAGCGCAACGACCTCGGCCGCGTCTGCGAGATCGGTTCGGTTCGCGTCGACGAGCTCTACGGCCTGGAGAGTCATCCCACCGTGCATCATCTCGTCGCCACCGTTTCGGGCGCCCTGAGGTCCGGTCTGGACGTGGTGGATTGCCTGAGGGCGACGTTTCCCGGCGGGTCGATCACGGGGGCGCCAAAGATCAGTGCGCAGCGGGTGATCGCGGAGCTCGAGCGGTGTGCGCGGGGAATCTACACCGGATCCCTGGGCTACATCGGGTTCGACGGCGATGCGGACCTCAATGTGGCCATCCGCACGATCGTCTGCGGCGGCGGGTGCGCCAGCTTTCATGTCGGCGGGGGGGTGGTCTGGGACTCGGATCCCGCGCTCGAATACGAGGAGACCCTGGTCAAGGGGCGGGCGATGCATGCCGCGCTGACAGGGAACCAATGAAGGGGCGGTCTTCGCGCTTGGCTCCCGGGCCCGGCTGCACTTCAACCATGACGGGACTCCGATGACGATCAGACATGCCATATTGAACGGGAAGCTCGAGCCGGCGGCGACGCTGCGCGTGTCGCCGCTCTCGGAGGGCTTTCAGTTCGGGTATGGCGTATTCACGACCCTGCGACTGATCGGAGGGCGCCCCGCGCTGCTGACAGAGCATCATCGCCGGCTGTCGGAACAGGCCGGCGCGCTCGGTCTGGGTCCGATATCGGCGCCCGACACCCTGCGGGCGCGATGCCTTGAACTGGCGCGGGCTGAAGGGATGACGGATGGCGCTGTGCGCGTGACGCTGTTTCGCGACATCGAAGGAGTGGGCGAGTTGATCCAGGTGCGGGCGCGTCCGTATGGCGCGGAAGAGTACCGACGCGGCCTTGCCCTCAAGCGAACGACGGCTGAAGGCGGCGCGGCGCTGGCCGGGCTCAAGACGACCGCCTATCTGCGATACCTGCTGGCGAAGCGGGCGGCTACGGCCGCCGGATTCGACGAGGCGCTCCTGGTGGATGGATCCGGGCGAGTCCTGGAGGGAGCGACCTCCAATGTGTTCTGCGTTCGGAACGGCCTGCTGGTCACTCCGCCGGTGGCGGACGGACTGCTGCCCGGGATCGTTCGCGGCGCCATTTTGGGCGGCCGATGCGGCGTGACCGCAGAGGAGCGGAGCCTGGTCTGGGAGGAGCTGGTCGGCGCCGATGAGGTCTTCGTGACGAACTCACTGATGGGCGTCATGCCGGTGCGCGGACTTGACGGGCAGAGCCTTGCGGCGGTGCCGGGCCCTGTGACCGTGCGGGTGGCGCGGGCATTTGGCGAACTGGAGCGGTCGTCGCTCGAATGATTGCACGGCTCGCGGCGTCCGGGGGCCGCTTTCGGCGTGCCAAGCGGCGGGGCATGGGGAGACTGCGGCCGCTATGCCCCACCTCCGTCCGCTAGTGACCCTTGCCTGCCTGGGAGCCCTCCTTGCCGGCCGCCTGATGGCGGCGACCGCGGCGCCCGCCGCCCCGACTTCGGCGGAACTCGAGGCCTTCGCCGACAGCATCGACGCCGAACTGCGCACGGACATCCTGCCGTATTGGATGAACCACTTCAGGAACCCGTCCGGGGGCGGGTTCCTCGGGGAGATCGAGAACGACAACACCGTCAAGGCGGGCGCGCCCATCGGGAGCCTGCTGACCTCGCGCATCCTCTGGACCTATTCGGCGGCCTACCGCCGCACACGCGACCCGCAGTACCTGGCAATGGCCACTGCGGCCTACGACACCCTGCAACGTCGTTTCTGGGATCCGGTCGACGGCGGATTCCTCTGGAGCCTTTCGCCGGACGGCCGGGTGATCGACGACCGCAAGGAGGTTTATGGCCAGTCGTTCGCGATCTATGGGCTGGCGGAGTACTATCTCGCGACCGGCAACAAGGCGGCGCTCGAGCGGGCGATCGAGGTTTACCACCTGCTCGAGAAATACAGCCACGACCCCGTGCACGGCGGGTACCTCGAGGCGTTCACGCGGGACTGGAAGCGTCCCCCTGGCGCGCGCCTGAGCGACATCGGCCCGGAGTATCCAAAATCCCAGAACACGAATCTGCACCTGATGGAGGCGTACACGAACCTGTTGCGCGCCTGGCCCGACGCGGGACTGCGGGCGAACCTGCGTGCGCTGGCGGAAGTGATGATCACGCGAGTCCTGTCGCCGGACGGTTCGCACCTGATCCTCTATTTCGATGCAGACTGGACGCCCAGGTCGACCACGACGTCGTTTGGGCACGACATCGAGTTCAATTGGCTGCTTACGGAGACGGCCGGCGTGCTGGGCGATCCGGCATTTGCGGCCCGGGTGAAACCGATCTGCCTGAAGATCGCGGCGTACACGCTCGAGCACGGCGTTGACAAGGACGGTGGGCTGATGAACGAGGCGAATCCCGCGGGCGTCATCACGGATGGCAGCAAGGAATGGTGGCAGCAGGCCGAGGCGCTGACGGGGTTCATCAATGCGTACGAGTTATCCGGCGATCTGAAGTATTACGCGGCGGCGAGAGGCGTCTGGGAATTTATCCAGGCGCACATCATCGACCACAAGGACGGGGAGTGGTTCTGGGGCGTCGAGAGGGATGGCACCGTGGAGCCGCACCGGTACAAGGCGGGCTTCTGGAAATGCCCGTATCACGACAGCCGCTGCTGCATGGAGGCCTCGAAGCGCCTGTGGACGCTGGCGGCGGAATCGGCTCCGGCCAAGCCGGCGAACTGATGGGCCTCGGCCGGGCGGGGCGAACCGTGTGACTGCGGGTCGCCCCGGTAGGACGGGTTCAGGCGCGGTCGCCGTAGCCGTTGGGGTTGGTCGAATGCCAGCGCCAGGCGGTCGCGATGATCGACTCGGCGTCGGCGAATTTGACCTTCCAGCCGAGGTCACGGATGGCCTTGGACGAATCGGCGTACAGCGCGGCGGGGTCGCCTGCCCGCCGGGGAGCCTCGACGACCGGCACCTTCTTGCCGGTCACCTTCTCGACGGCGCGGATGATTTCTCGGACGGAGAAGGGCTTTCCGGTTCCGAGATTGAAGAAGAGGCGCTGGCCGGGCTCTGCGAGTTTGGCGAACGCGGCGATGTGCGCGCGGCTCAGGTCGTCGACGTGCACGTAGTCGCGCAGGCAGGTCCCATCGGGCGTCGGATAGTCGGTGCCGAAGATCTGGATGTTCGGGCGCTTGCCCACTGCGGCATCGATGGCGAGCGGGATGAGGTGAGTTTCCGGATGATGGTCTTCGCCGATGCTGCCGTCCTCGGAGGCGCCTGCGGCGTTGAAGTAGCGGAACGCGGCGAAACTCAGCCCGTGGGCTGTTGCGAGGGCCTTGAGCAGGTTTTCGACGTCGAGCTTGGTCTGGCCGTAGGGATTGATCGGAGCCTGAGGCAGGTCCTCGGTCATCGGCAGGCGGTCGGGAGTGCCGTAGGTGGCGCAGGTGGAGGAGAAAACGAACTTCTTAACGCCCACCTCGAGCATCGCGCCGAGCAGGCGGATCGTCGCGGACACGTTGTTCTCGTAGTACTTGAGCGGAGCGGTGACGGATTCGCCGACGTAGCAGTACGCCGCGAAGTGCATCACCAGCTCGATGGACTCCTTGCGCAGGATGGTTTTGACCGTCTCGGAGTCGCCCAGATTGGCGGCGTAGAACGGCACCTCGGGCGGCACGGCGCGACGGTGACCATAGACGAGATTATCGAGCACCACTGGGCGGTGCCCGGCGGCGATCAGTTGACGGACGCAATGGCTGCCGATGTACCCGGCTCCTCCGACGACAAGAACGTTCATAGGTGGGGAAAGAATAAGCCTTGTATTGCCTTTCGCCCGGCCTTGGCTAGCGCTTTTTCCTTTTCCATGCCCGATACGTCGTCCCGGATCGTGATCACGGGGGTTGGCCTGACCGCCCCCAACGGCAACTCGCTCTCCGAGTTCCGCGCCAACCTGCTTGCGGGCGTTGCACGGATCAGCGAGATCGACGTTCGTTACATGGGCAGGCTCCCGGCGGGCACCTGCAATTTTGATCCGCTCAAGTATCAGCGTCGCAAGGACGTCCGCGTCGGCACGCGGGCCGGATCGATTGGAGTCTATTGTGCGCGTGAGGCGCTCGCGGACGCTGGCATTCCGCTGGAGTCGCTCCGAAAGGACCGCACCGGCGTGTACATCGGCATCACCGAGCACGGCAATGTCGAGACGGAGAACGAGATCTACAACATCTCTCAGTTCAAATATGATACGAAGTTCTGGAACCACTATCACAACCCGCGTACCGTGGCCAACAACCCGGCGGGCGAAGTGTCGCTGCACCTGGGGTCGACCGGGCCGGCGTACACGCTGGGGGCGGCCTGCGCGGCTGGAAATGTGGGAATGATCCATGCCAGCCAGATGCTGCGGTTGGGAGAGGTGGACTTCGCAATCTGCGGCGGCGTGAGCGAGAGCACCCAGACCTTTGGCATTTTCGCGGGCTTCAAGTCGCAGAACGCGCTCGGAAGTCACCCGACGGACATCAATCGCAGCTCTCGCCCGTTCGACGTCTCGCGCAACGGCATCGTGATCTCGGAGGGCGGCTGCCTGTACACCCTTGAGCGGCTCGAGGACGCGCTCGCCCGCGGGGCGAAGATTTACGCGGAGATTTCCGGCTACTGCATCAACAGCGACGCCACGGACTACGTACTCCCGAACCCCACCAGGCAGACCGAGTGCGTGCGTGCGGCGATCGCCCGGGCTGGAATGGCCCCGAAGGACATCCATATCGTCAACTCGCACGCGACGGCGACCCCGATGGGCGACGTTCAGGAATGCGAAGCCCTGCGCGCGGTGTTTGGCGAAGGCTGCCCGGACACTTACATCAACAACACCAAGAGCTACATCGGACACTGCATGGGTGCGGCGGGGGCCCTCGAACTGGCCGGCAACCTGCCTTCGTTCGAGGACCTCACGGTCCATCCGACGATCAATGTCGAGACTCTGGACCCCAAGTGTGCGATTCCAAATCTTGTGATCAACACGCCGCGCACAGTGGCGAAGGTTGACACGATCCTTAACAACTCCTTTGGAATGTTGGGAATCAACTCGACTCTGATCGTCAAACGATACCTCGCCTAATCCACCGACTGCCGTAAGACCTATGACCAAAGACGAATGCAAAAAGCTCGTCCTCGACATCATCGCGGACATTGCCCCCGATGAAGATTTGTCGAACGTGAAGCCCGACGTTCGCCTGCGCGACCAGCTCCAGCTCGATAGCATGGACTTCCTCGACATCGTCATGGAGTTGCGCAAGCGCTACGGCATCGAGGTGCCTGAGGCCGACTACATGCAGCTGGCCTCGCTCGACAGTTGTGCCGAGTACCTGACGCCGAAATTCGCCGCGATCGGCAAATGAACCGCGCGCGGCCCTACGCCGCGTGCATCCACCTTGAGGGCTTTCCGACACACGGGAGGCCCTTGTTTTTTTCCGAAGTTCCGATGCCTGTGATCGACCAATCCGCCCCGATATTCCCGAGCACGTCCGGTCTCGGCCGGCCCAGGCCATGAGCACCGACGCACAGCCTTGGGACGTTGTGATCGTGGGCGCGGGGCTTTCGGGCCTGGCGGCCGGGATTCGCTGCGCCCAATTCTTCAAGCGCGTCGTGATCGTCGAGGCGCACAGCAAGCTGGGCGGGCTCAATTCGTATTACCATAAGGTCGACCGGAGCCATCTCTTCAGCAACGGCCTGCACACGGTGACGAATTTTCGTCCCACGAGCCGCCGCTGGGGGCGCGATCTCGTGATGCGCAACCTGGGGCTCGACTGGGAGTCACTGGAGATCCGCCCTCCGAGGTATCCGTCGCGCATCTCGCTGCCGGGCGTTTCGCTCGTCTTCGACAACGACCCTCGTGTGCTCGAGGAATCGATCGCCGCCCGGTTTCCCTCGGAAGTCGACGGTTACCGGCGCCTCTTTGCGGCGGTCGAGCGCGAGAGTGTGGCGGCGCAGGCGAGCCACGCGGACTGCTTCGAGTATCTACGCACGTTCATCGGCTCACCGGAACTGGTGGCGGCTCTGGCCCTGCCCGTGCTTTGTTACGGTGCGTATCAGGAGGGCGCCATCGACTCGCGCCTTTTTGCGATCCTGTTTCGCTCGCTGCTCATCGAGGGCTGCGGGAGCCCGATCGACATCAAGTCGCTGCTCGACCGTCTCCAGGCGCGTTTCAAGGCCTTGGGCGGTGAGTTGATCACGCGGTCGCCCGTGGCGTCGTTTTCAGTGGAGTCCGGCCGCGTGCGAGCCGCGGTGCTGGCGGATGGCCGCGTCCTGGAGGGCGCGCGATTTCTCTCGTCGGCCGGCTTGTGTGAGACCGGCCGGCTCTGCGGCACGCAGTGGGGGCGGCCGGGGACCATCTCGGTCTTCCAGTGGATCGGCGCCTACGATCGTCCGCTCGAGCAGTTGGGAATCCGGGACACGCTCCATTTCGCGGCGAGCTGCGTCGACTACACGTGGCGCATCCCTGGCGACCGGGTGTTCAGCGACCTCATCACGTATTCGGCGAACGACAACTACGCGTATCCGCAACCTGGGCACGCGCATTTCAAGATCTCGTGTTTTTCGCATTACAGCGAGTGGAGCCTGGCCGATCGAGCCGCCTATGAGGCTCAGAAACGCCGCTATGCTGACGAATTGCTCAAGGTCACCTACGGATATTATCCGGCCCTTGCGGAGGCGAAGCCGCTGGTGGAAGACCTGTTCTCGCCCTTGACCGTCGAACGCTACACGCGTCATCCCGGCGGGACGATCTACGGAGGCGCGGTGAAGACCTGGGATGGGCGCACGGCGATTCCGAATCTATTCATAATCGGAAACGATCAGGGCGGCGTGGGTATCATGGGCGCGATGACCAGCGGCGTGCTGGTGTCGAACCTGCAGGTGATCCTGCCGAAGTCGGCCTGATCCGGCGCGGCCCCGCTTTGAGCCGAAGAGCCGCGGCGGATTGGGAAGTTTCGAGACCAAAATGGCTTGGAAAACTCGTCGGCGGGCGGATCAGGGGCGATTGTGCTGGCTTTGCCCTGTTGGCGCGCCTAGGAACAGCGCGCAGCCATCAGCGTAATTTAGCCAGCCAGCTGGTCTGCCACAGTGGAGGCTCAGTCCGACCTGCGAACTGTGTTCGAACGGGTCTCCTGCTTCACCTTGGCGGATCCCTCGGCGATCACCTCTGTCTCCGCAGACTATGAAGCTATTCAAAACCGTTGCCTTTGTGGTGTACCCGGTGACCGACATCGTTCGGGCCCGGTCGTTTTATGAAACCACGCTCGGACTGACAGTGACGGCCCAGTGGGAGAACCAGTGGATCGAATACGACGTGGGGGACGGAACGCTCGCGATCACGCTGGCGGATGAAAAGCACCGCGCGGGGGCCCATGGGGCCACGCTGGCGCTAGAGGCGGTCGATTTTGATGCGGTTTTGATCCAATTTCGCGAGAAAACCGTCCCTATTCACGAGGGCCCTTTTGACTCTCCAGTCTGCCGGGGTTGTGTGATCAGGGATCCCGACGGCAACGAGATCATCATTCATGCGAAGAAATGACCACATGCCGAAACATTCTCCATGGACGGAAGCGCACACGAGGCAGGAACGCCATCCAATCCCCGATGACTCTTTCGAAATCACATGCCTTCCTCTCTGATTAACGACCTCACTTTTCAGGTGACCCCGATTGGTCGGATCGTGTCACCCATCCGCGATCGCATCTCCGCACCCAAGCAGGGCTACGAAGGATCGCCTGTGGCCTGGCTGCATTTGAGCGAGTCCATGAGGCCTGCGCTGGCCGATCTTCAGCCCGGGGACGAGATCATCGTGTTGACCTGGCTGGACCGCTCGGATCGAAGCGTTCTGAGTGTGCATCCGCGTGGAGACCGGACGAAGCCACTCAAGGGAGTCTTCAGCACCCGCTCGCCGAGTCGCCCGAATCCCATCGGCCTGCACCGTGTGCGCATCCGGGCGATCGTGGATACGGTCAGACTCGAGGTGGACAACCTCGAGGCCTTCGATGGCACGCCGATCATCGACATCAAGCCGGTGCTCACGGACGTCGCGGACGCCTGACAGACCTGTTGTCCACCACTCCTTTCGCGGTCTTCAATCCACCCACCTGGCCAAGATGAAATACTACCTTGTTCGACTTCTGGCTCCGCGTGCGACCTTCAGGCAGGACATGACCGCGGAGGAACGAACGATGATGCAGAAGCACGTCGCCTACTGGCGCTCCTGGATGGCGAAGGGGAATGTCGTGGTGTTCGGTCCGGTGGCCGATCCCGCGTGGCCGCTCGGAATCGGCGTCCTCCGGCTGGAGGAGGGCGTGGATCCGGCGGTGATGTGGAAGGCCGACCCGGTGATGCGCCCGGGCACCGGATTTCGGATCGAGGTGTTGCCGATGTTGACTGCCGTCGTTGCGGGTTCGTGAATGGAGTTCCCACTCCACCCATGAAGCGCAAATTTATCGCCTCGTTCGTCCTCTCGCTCGCCTGCTTGGCATTGTCGGCCTGTTCGCCGTCGGATCCGTTGAAGAAGACCGTCCATGCGGATAGTCAGGTGGATTTCGACATGTGGAGAGGGGACGTCGGCTACGATCTGACGCCTAAGCAGTGGAAGGACTTCGATGAGGCGGTGCAGGAGCTGAAGCTCGCGATCCAGATTGATCACACGGCGAGTGGCGGAGCCGGCGTGGACGCGACGATGCTCCAGGAGATTGACGGCAAGACTGTCGGGGCGGTCATTCGCATGGGGCTCGAACAGGAGCTCAAGCGGGTGACGAGCGTCCTGGACGAGGCGGAAGATCACGTCCGGGAAAACAGCCGCCTGCGCACGGAGCCAGGGGATCAGGCGTCGGCCGATCGCCTCGCGGAGATCCGCGCCCAGCAGGCGAGGATGCTTGCCCAGGCGAAGGCGGATTATGCCCGGGTGGTGGCGCTGCTGAAAATCTACGAGGGTCCGAACTGGACGCCGCCGGCGCGGCACTGAGTCTAGAAAACGCAGTGAACCGAAGGAGACGAAGATAACAAAGAAGGTCGAGCCAAGCGATTAAACGAACTCACCGAGCCAGCATCATCATACCCGATCGGTGAATCAACCAACGCACTCAATACCGTGGTGTGATTGCCTCGATTTGGTGGACAGAGAGTTGAGTTGTTCATCAAGCTCCCGGAGTTCCCGGCCTGCCTTTACCCGTAAGGGTGGCCGGGAACTGGAGGGAGCTTTGTGAACAACTCAACTGGGATGAGGCTGCGC
>DAIDAF010000006.1:0-4729 GCA_027310745.1 Opitutaceae bacterium
GGCCCGCTCAGAGATCGGGCCCTACCACATCGATCAGCGACGCACTCCAATTTCAGCTTTTAGCTTTTCAGCATTTCAGCGTTTTCCCTTCTGCACCCCGATTTCAGCGTTTCAGCTTTTAGCCTTTCAGCGTTTTCGTCCGACATCCCCTCCATCCCTGTTAATCCCCGTCACTCACCGAGGAAATCCATCTGCGAGGGGTCGGTCCGGTCGGCCGTGAGCTTGCGCAGGAAGGTGTCGCGATGCTCCGGGCACTTGCCGCGCCCGAGGATCGCCGTGCGATGCTCCTCCGTGCCGTAGCCCTTGTTCTGCGCGAATCCATACCCCGGATACTTCACGTCGAGGTCGTCCATCATCCGGTCCCGTGTCACCTTCGCCACAATCGACGCCATCGCGATGCACAGCGAGCGCCCGTCGCCCTTCACGACCCCAAGGTGCGGATACGGGAAGTTTTTCAGCGCGAGCCCGTCGATCAGGATCCTCGCATTGACCCTCGGCTGGAAACGCTCCCGGACTTCAAGCGACGAGAACAGGTCCGGCTCCTCCGAGCGCGCAAAGGCCTCGGGCGGATAAATGCTCTCCAGCGCCCGCCGCATCGCGAGTTTCGTGGCCCCCAGGATGTTCAGCTCCTCCACCTCCGCCGCCGAGGCCGCGCCCACCGCCGCATGCAACTGACCCTGTTGGCAGAGCGCGTCGATTTCGCCATAGGCCTCCTCGCGCTCGGCCGGCGTCAGTTGCTTCGAGTCGTTCACCAGGCCCGATCGCTGCGCCGCCCAGCGGCTCTCGAGAAATGACTGGGTCACGATCACCGCTCCCGCCACCACCGGACCCGCCAGCGAGCCGCGACCGGCTTCGTCCACCCCGATGAGGCTGTCAAAGCCCCTGATCTGCTTCAGGTCGTAGGCTCGAAGTTGGCGGCGCACGGGCATGTTCGTCACCTCATTCGGCCCCGCCACGGCGCCATTCGAACTTTTCGCCCGGCTCCTTGAGAGGCAGCTCGTCCAGCTTGCCCGCCGCCGAAACCACCTCGTAGGCCGTGCGGAAATGCAGCTTCGCAAAATTGCCCAGCGCCTTCGCCCCAAACCGCTCGACGATCTTCGCCGCCTGCTCCTTCACCTTCGCACTCGCCCCCTTCTGGAGCTTGTCGCCGAATTCGTCCGACAGGAGCTTCATCTGGCGCACAAACTCCGCGCGGGCCACCACCGAGGCCGCCGCCACCACCGGATCCTCTTCCGCCTTGGTCCGCATGCGCAGCTCGAAGTTGGCCACGCCCTTTCTCGCGAGTTCGCGCTGCGTGAGCGGTTGGTCCGTGAACTGGTCGAGCAGCCCCCACGGCACCCAATGCACCTGCAACGCCTGGCTCAACGCCGTCGCATGCTGCCACGCCAGCAGCCGGTTCAGATTCGCCCCCGGCCTCGCCATCAGCTCGTTGTACTTCGGCATGCCGCAAAAGCAGGATTTCACCGTGACACCGGGCGTGCCCTGGATGCGTTTGTCCAGCTCCAGGATCTTGCTGTCCGCGATCGTCTTCGAATCGCGCACCCCCGCCTTCACCCACTCCCGGATCGCCTCCGCCGGCGCGATGACCGTCGCCGCAATGACCGGCCCGAAAAAGTCGCCCTTGCCGCTCTCGTCCAACCCCGCGTGCGCCTCGTACCAGTCCGGATGCAGCACCTCGTCATACCCGAGCTTCACCTGGCCCGTCACCTCCGCCTCCAGGGTAAACCGCACGAAGTCCTCCGTGCCCTTGCCTGCGATGACCACCTTGCCGCTCGTGTACGCGGAAACGTTGCAGTCGTCGCCCTTGAACGCGAACCGCGTGTAGGCGACTTCGAACGGACGCCACCCGCGCGACTCCAGAATTCCGCGCAGCGTCTCCATCTGACGATCATCGAGTTTGATCGTGTAGGACGTGATCTTCTTCGGCTCCTCGCCGTCGCTGTCGGTCTTCTTCGCCATGGGTTTCCCTTGAAAAAGGTGAATTTTGCTCCGGGAAGCTATTCCAAAAATCACGACCCTCCCAGGGCGGACGGAGGCGGGAAGTCAGAAACGGGAAGTTGGGAGCTGCGAGTTGACCGATTTCCGCAGCAGACTTCGGCTGCGATTGCGATCGATAGGGAGTGCGGTGGCCCGACACCGACGCCGGAATCCTTCTGGTCGCGGGCCCTGAGTTTGTCGAAACGACTCCTAGCTTCCTCCGTTCATACTAAAACCGCAATTGAACCACAGAGACACAGAGGTCACAGAGCCTGAAGTTGAGGCGAGGGCATGGAATTGGCGCTCACCTCGAAAGTGAAAAGGCTCGGATACAAGATTTTCCCCGTAGATGCCTTTCTCCGTGTTCTCTGCTTGTCCGCCGTAGCCTTGGCGAAGGAGGACGTCTCTGTGGTTCAAATCAACCTGCGTTATTGAGGTTCATCATAGTCCCGCTTGCGCGCACTTCGCTTCCCGCTTCAGTTCCCCGCATGCCCTCCTCCCCGCTCGTCACCCATCGCACCGCCTTCCGCAAGGCGCTGCTTGCCTGGTACGACGAGCGCAGGCGCGACCTGCCCTGGCGCACCGCCCCCTCGCTCTACAAGACCGTCGTCAGCGAGTTCATGCTCCAGCAGACCCAGGTGAAGACCGCGTTGCCGTATTTCGATCGATGGATACGCGAGCTTCCCGACTTCGCGTCCCTCGCCGCAGCCTCGGAGGAGCGCGTGCTGAAGCTGTGGGAGGGGCTCGGCTACTACAGCCGCGCCCGCAATCTGCACCGCCTCGGCAAAGCGGTCGCGTCCATGAAGTTCGTTCCCGCGACCGCCGCCGCCTGGCGCGAGCTTCCGGGTGTGGGCCCCTACACCGCCGCAGCCATCACCAGCATCGCCCTCGGCGCACGCGAGGCCTGCGTCGACGGAAACGTCGTGCGCATCCTCGCGCGCCTCACCGCCGACGACACGGCCCAGCGCGACGGCTCATCGGCCGCAAAGGCCTTCGCGCCCCTCGCCACCGAGATGCTCAATCCCGACCGGCCCGGCGACCACAACCAGGCCATGATGGAGCTGGGCGCCACCGTCTGCGTCCGCCACTCGCCCCAGTGCCTGCTCTGCCCCGTGTCCGCCTGGTGCGCCGGCCGCGCCGCGGGCGACCCCGAACGCTTTCCCCGCCTTGCCTCAAAGTCCATCGAACGCACCGAGGTTTTGCGCGCCTGGTGCGAACACGAGGGCCGCCTGCTGCTCCACCGCGCCCGCCAGGGCTCGCGCCGGCTGGCCGGTATCCACGAACTTCCTACACCCGAGCAGGCGGGCCTCACCGCCGGCGCCGTCCGTGCGGGCCCGCTGCTCGCGCGCCGCACCCGCGGGATCACCCGCTTCCATGTGACCGAGTCCATCCACGCCGCAGCCGCACCCGAAATGCCGCCCGCCGACGACCTCGCCTGGATCCCCCTCGCCGAAATCGACACCATCTCCCTGTCAGGCCCCCACCGGCGCTGGATCGCGGAGATCCTTGGAACACGCACCCAAGCCACGTCCGCAAAACAGCCGGCCGAGGGCCGCTCGCGCCGGCGATCGAAATCGGCTTAAATTGCTAGCGTTAAATCGCTTGCATGTTCCGTAATCCTATCCTTTGACGCCTCAGGGCTTTTCGCCCAATTTCCGTCGCTTGATGAAGTCGGTGAAGTTACCTGCTCTCGAGATGTTCTACCACGAGATGATCCCCCTCGCGAAGGCGATGGGCGTCACCGTCGCGGTCAGCGACGACCAGAAGCTGGAGCTTGCCGCCCCGCACGAGCCCAATCGGAATTCGCTCAATACCGCCTTCGGCGGCAGTCTCGTCGCTCTCGCCACTCTCGCCGGTTACGGCGTCGTCTGGGAGCTGATGCGCAGCGAGAATGAGCAGAACAAGCCCGAGTGGCGCATCGTCGTGAAGGAAAGCCGCGCTGCCTACCGGCGCCCCGTGATCGGCGACTTGCGCGCCATCTGCGAGCGTCCCGCCAAGGCCGCCGTCGAGGAGTTCAAGGCCGCCCTGGTCCGCTACGGCCAGGCCAAGCTCAAGCTCCGCGCCCGCATCGTCGAGAATGGCAACACTGCCGTCGACGTGCAGGCCGCCTTCGTGGTCGTCGCCGGTCGTTCCTCCGCTCCCGCGGGCTGCTGATACGCAGTCCCGGACACATCGGCCGTCTGGCCGCCGCAAGGGGCTCCGGTACTCCACGGTCTCGCCAGAGCTCCGGCACCAGTGTTCCGCGGTGCAGCGCCCCACGCGCCGGTCTCCCCGCTTTGCCTTTCCCCAAGCCTCTCGTTTAGCCTTTCAGCTTAAATTCGACGATCCAATGGAACAGATGCTAGCGAAGGGAACGAAGACCAGGCAGGAGTTAGAATGTGGGAGCTAGGAGATAGAATGGGCTCAACGGCTCCGGCTTGGGTCGATGTGGAGTGCGGAATCACGATTCCGCCCTCGACGGGCGGGCCCGACCGCCCGCGGAGCAGGTTTCGGAATCCGAAACCTTCGGGCGCGAGCCCCATTCGACTTCGCTCAGGGTCTTCGAGAGTCCTCGCGTTCCCGCATGCGCAGGGCGGAATCCCGTTCGACAAGCTCAGGGCCTTCGGCGTGACTCCGCACTGCTATGATGCCGATTAGGGCAAGAGGAAAAACACCGTCCTGCGTCGTCTTTGGGAGGCGACAGGCTCGGCCGGAGTAACACCGGCGGGAGGGTTTCCCTCCCTGTGGGGGAGGGAAAAAAGGGAGGGGGCTG
>DAIDAF010000012.1:0-4598 GCA_027310745.1 Opitutaceae bacterium
CAGGTGTGATCCGACGCCCACGCCGGTCTCGCTTTTCGCCCGTCTCAACCACCTCCATCGCCGCCGTCGTATTGGTTACCATCACGACAGCATACCGAAAGATTCATCGCCTGCCTACGAGGCACTCCAAGCGACGCTTACTGCGGGTTACTGAGCCGCTTGTGTCAAAGAGCGTCTTTCCGATCCTGATCCCGTCCGCGTCGTAGGCAAGCGTCAGGCTCGTGCCGTCGGGCTTTTGACGTTCGATTAACCGGTCCTCAAAGTCGTAGACGTCGGTGCCGGAAGACGAAGAAGTTAGAATATTGGAGTTAGGAGCCAGAATAACTCCAGTGGTGGTGTTGCCGTTGGAGTCGTAGGTGTCGTCGGTGTCGTCGCCCTCTCCAGCACCCGATGCCTCCGTCCCGTGTCCATCAATTCAGGGCAACCTCAACTTGGCCCTTTGGATCGTTCGTCACCGCCTCGGAGGCACCCGAATCGACGCTTACGAACCAGTGGACAATTCCGTGGCCATATAACCCAAAGTCCTGTTAACCTCCAAACACAGCTGATCTATGAACAATTGATCAGCCGATAGATGCGTCTGTATGATCGGATGCATTCCTGAGTGTTCCCCAAGCGGATTACTGGTCAGGCCATCACAATACAACAACAAAAACGAGACTGTCCCCTTTACAGCGAGCGTCTTGAAATAGACCACACCGCCACGTACCAAGCGCAACCAAGGGTTTGCATCCCGGAGATCCACTCCATATCGCCCTCGATATCTCGAAAAAAACCTCTCAAGCATCAAATCCAACTCCCTACAGTCCCCAATCTCAGGCACATCACTAGGCGCCGGAATGTCACGAACGAGCGAAAGCCACTCATCAAACAGCGCATATGATTTCGGTATAGACATGCCCTCTAGCGCACCCGCTAGTCCGATCTGCTCAAAGTACCGCACAACACGTTCCGCATGGGCGGCATTAGCCCTATTTCCCAACAGTCTATATCCTGCAATTTCTTGCCTCAATTGACCAGAGCCGAGCAGAGACCAACGCTGGAAATTCGCCTCAGCCTCTTCGGAAAAGACCTTCAAATTCACCGCAACTGAGGCGCGAAGAAATTTCAAATCTGGTGATATATTCATAAATTCTTATAGCTCCTCAATCTGAATCGCCAACACGGTTTCTTCTTCTATCGCTGCATTTTCCGCCGCGATAGACTTCGAAGCCATACGACACAATTCCCTGAGAATCATCGAAGTCCCGACTACACGCACAGCTTCAACGGAGGTATCGTCATCACGCTTTTGGAGCCTATATAGAACTACTCCGGCCTGAGCCAAGCGACAAGCAGCGATGTAATTAGCAAATGGCGGTTTTAGGCTTATCTCCGCAGGCGGATTGTATGAAGTACCTGCACTTAGAAGCAGCCCAGAATCGCCAAAAATGCGGATATATTTCTTCCCTTGGGCAACTGCCCCGCCAAGGTTTCGCTCTGGTTTTATCTCATACAACTCCTTCGTATACATATCAACAAGATCCGGCCTTAGCATCGAATTTGAAGTGCCTTGAAAATCGGATATTATCGTCGAAAGCGATACATAATTTGCGTAACGAAATCCGGGCTGCGGCGCATTGTACATAAAATCCTTTCCGATTTGGTCATGCACATCCTTTCCAATCAACGCGAACTCGAACAAGCTAAGAAATCCCGAATGGTCTGCATAATCCACTGGGTCTGCGTTCGCATACAGAAAGTTGCGTTGCGTAGCTGGATCTAAATTCGAGCCTTCGTACTCGTCCATCGACCAGAACCGCCCCGAGTCCGGATTCATGTACCGGGCGCGGAGGTAGTAGAGACCCAAGTCGGAATCGTACTGCTCGCCGCGATACAGGTAGGCGTTATCAGTCGTGCCGGACGTGGCCGTCTGGTCACCGAAGGCGTCGTAGTCGTAGCGGTCGGTGATGGCACCGGTGTCGTCGGCCAATTCTCTCACGGAGCCGCCGCTGTCGGTTAGGAAGAATCGAGAAGCGGGAAGCCCATTCGACGAGCTCAGGGCAGGCGAGGATGCTGACAGAGTGTAGCTCAGCAGGCTGGTGCCATAGGTGAAGACCTTGGTGGTCGTGGCGGACGATGCGGTCGTCGTTTCCTCGAACACCTGGGCGTAGCCGGTCAGGTTGTTCGTATCGACCAGGTAGCTCGTGCTACGGGTCGCCGCGCCGCTTGTGTCAAAGAGCGTCTTCCCGATCCTGATCCCGTCCGCGTCGTAGGCAAGCGTCAGGCTCGTGCCGTCGGGCTTTTGACGTTCGATTAACCGGTCCTCAAAGTCGTATACGTCGGTGCCGGAAGACGAAGAAGTTAGAATATTGGAGTTAGGAGCTAGAATAACCCCAGTGGTCGTGTTGCCGTTGGAGTCGTAGGTGTCGGTGCCCAGCCAGTCGCGCGAGTTGTAGGTGAGACTGGTGCGCGTCGGGATCGCTGCGAGGTCCGAGGTCCGGCTCAGGCGATTGCCGACTTTGTCGAGCTTGTACGAAAGCGTGCGATTCGGGCGGTTGGCGTCGCCGCCCGTTACGGTTTCACCGGTCAGGCGATAGAGCGCGTCGTACGTGTACGTCGTGGTGGTGGCGCTCTCGATCACCTGACTGCGATGCCCAGACACAGTGAGCTTGTACTCGTAGGCGTGGTCCACCGTCCCGGCGGCCGGTCCACCCATTGCGGTGAGCTGCGCCACCGTGAGCGTGCGCAGGCGGTTGAGGCTGTCGTACCCATAGGTCTGCTCGATGCCGTTGGGCAGCGTCACTGAATCGAGATTTCCGTTCGCGTCGTAACTGTAGTCGGTCGTGTGCAGAACACCCGAGGGCCCGGAGGCGTCGTCGACGTGGGCGAGGCGGTTCACCTCATCGTAGCGGTAGCCCACGTTCACGCCGCCCGTGTCGGACGACACCACGTCCTGAAGCAGTCCGTTCGCGAAATAGGTATAGTCGAGCCGCACCCCCTGGGCGTCCTTGTACTCGACCCGCCCGCGGGCGTCGCGCGGCGTGCTTTCCGAGTAAAGCAGCGTGTTGGCCTTGTTGTAGGTGCGCGCCGCGGTCCTGGCTCCGTCCGCGTCGTAATCGTATTCCACGCGCGCGATCGCATTGGGGTACGCGAGGGATGGATGCGACGGATCCGCCGACTTCGATTTGAGCCGTCCCATCGTGTCGTACGAGAAGGTCGTCGTCATGCCCGAGAAGTCGGTGCGTTTCGAGAGCTGTCCCCAGCCGTCGTACTGGTACGACTCCGACAGCGCGGCAGACTCCCCCAAGTCCATCGGCAAGGTCCGCTTCGTGCGCCGCCCCATCGCGTCGGTGTCATAGGACGTAACCCGCCCGAGCGCGTCGGTCTGGGACGTCTCATTGCCCAATTCATCGTAGGCGTAGCGCGTCGACAGCACCGACGCATCGGTCGCCGATACCGTGAAGCCGGTGTCCGTCGCCGCCACCGTCGTGTCGAGGTACTGACGCACTTCCACGAGACGGCCCATCCCGTCATAGCGATAGCGCGTGATCTTCCCTTCCTGATCGGTCACCGCGATCCTGTGCCCAAGGGCATCGTAGTCCGTCACCGTGGACGTCGCTGGGAACTCGTCGGTGGCAGGGTATTTCACCTGCGTCGGCCGCCCCTGATTGTCGTAGACCGTCTCGGTGGTCGCTCCGCGTGGATCCGTGATAAAGCGGACATTGCCGGCCTTGTCGTACTGGTAGGAGGTTTCGAGGTTGGCCAGCGGAGCCGTTTGATGGCGGATCACCTTCCTGCGGCGCAGGGCGTCAGGGGTGCCGTCCGCAAAGTGGGTGTATTCGGTATGCGAACCGACCTCGTCATAGGTGTCGGTGACGCGTCCGATGAGATCGTAAACCGTCCGAGTGCGGGGATTATTCGACAGCTTGGGATCGTCCGCCGTGGTGGGCGCCGAGGCGAACGTGCCGTCGTCCGAGTCCGGATAAATCGTGGTCAGAAGGCGCCCGAGCGCGTCGTAGACGTAAAAGGTGCGGGCGCCGAGCTGATCCTGGAACCAAGCCGAACCTGATTCGCGCCTCCGCGCTGTTCTACAGGCGACGACTGCTTGCGCGCACCCTCGGTCTCGCCAGTCGTCGGCCCCCGGGCGCGCCGACGCTCAGCAACAGCCGTCGCCGGAGCCGCCGCAGCAGTTGGCCCCCTCCAGGCCGCAGGCTTCCTTGGCGAGGCAATCGGTGTGCTTGTCAACGAGGGTGAACCGGATCGCTCCCTCGCGGAATTCCGCACCGGAAACCTGATACTGCGAAATGACGCAGCCCTCGTATTCGACCTCCACCGGCAGCTCGTCCGAAGGCACGATCTCTCGGGCCAGTTCCAGGATCGACGCCAGCTTGCCCGCAGACAGGCGGTGCTCCGGATCGTTGGCCGCCACCCAGACCTGCAGTTGGCAGCTCTCCGCCACCCGCTTTTCACCGCCGCAATCGACAAAGGTCTTCACCACGTGGCCGACCTCCGTGACATGGAAGTCCGCGGGAATCGTGTCGCCGTCGTCAAAGACGAACACGAGGTTGCTGTCGGGATGCGCGCTCAACGCCGCCTTGAATTCGGAAAGGATCATA
>DAIDAF010000037.1:0-34226 GCA_027310745.1 Opitutaceae bacterium
AGGTGTGATCCGACGCCCACGCCGGTCTCGCTTTTCGCCCGTCTCAACCACCTCCATCGCCGCCGTCGTATTGGTTACCATCACGACAGCATACCGAAAGATTCATCGCCTGCCTACGAGGCACTCCAAGCGACGCTTACAACTCACTGCGGTGGTCAGTGGCGGGAATCCGACGAACCCGGTTTGGCCGGAAAATCCGGAGAGGCGGCTCAGCGCCGACGCTGAGGGGGGCGCCTGACGGGAGCGTTGGGATCCCTGGCGCGGAACGTGATGCGCGCCTTGTCGGTGTCGTAGGGGCTCATCTCCATCTTCACCGTGTCACCGGTCGAGATGCGAATGAAGCGCTTCCGCAATTTGCCGGAAATGTGGGCGAGGACGATGTGTCCGTTGCCGAGCTGCACTCTGAACATGGTCCCCGGCAGCACCGCCAGGACCTTTCCTTCGATTTCGATATGGGAATTGGCCTGGGATGGGTCCGAATGGGTCGATTTGTTTTCGCTCAAGCTGCCGTTAACGCACAATCGCTGCGGATCTGCAATGATTTGGTTTGGGGAATTTCCGTGCGCGGGGGACTGTCGAGGGAGGAGGCCGGGCTGTGGGCACAAAAAAAGCGAGGCTGGTTGGCCTCGCTTTGAGTGATGAGCCGGACCGGCTTAGTACCGATTGCGGGCGTTGAACGGCTTGCGGTTCGGGCCGAAATTGCGGCCGCCGGTGCTGGCCTCCTTGGGCTTGGCTTCATTGACCGTCAGGGCGCGGCCGTCGAGCTCGGTGCCGTTCATCTTCTCGATGGCCAGCTTGCTTTCCTCAGCGGTGCTGAAGGTGACGAACGCGAAACCGCGCGGGCGGCCCGTGTCACGATCCGTGGCGATGAACACATCGGTCAGGGTGCCGAAGGCGCCGAAGGCGTCGCGAAGGGAGTCTTCGGTGGTGTTGAAGGAGAGATTTCCAACGTAGAGTTTGGAGTTCATTGTGATTATGTTTCGTAGGCTTCGTGGCTTGTCAGAGCGTTCCCGGAAGTCGGGTTTCGAATCATCATCTGAACCTTAAGCTCACCTGAAGACCCACCAATCACTGGCACCTAAACGTCGAATACGAAGACGCGACGGTCCCGGATTCTGGGGGAATAGCAAGCGTTATTGTTGCGATGCGTGCCCGGACGACGGCCTCCCAAGGCGACGGGAGGTCTCGCGTGCCGGGTCGGTACAAGATCGGAACAGCCTTATTACAAGTTGGTTGAGCGCGATCGGCGCACGCGGACGACGCTCAACGTCGCAGGCATTTTCCGCGGTGCGCAATTGCGACTCAGGAGGGCCGCGCCGCGCTGGCGGAGGGGTGCCTCAGGAGACGACGCGCATGTTGCCGGCGGTGTCGTACACGATTTCCTTCACCTTGACGCAGCGGAGGTGATTGCGGCCCCCGGAGAGTGAGGAGTCGTGGTGGAAGAGGTACCAACGTCCCTTGAATTCGACGATCGAATGGTGGGTGGTCCAGCCGATCACGGGTTCGAGCAGGCGGCCGCCGTAAGTGAAGGGGCCGAAGGGGCTGTGGGATTTGGCGTAGGCGAGGTAGTGGGTGTCGCCGGTCGAGTAGGAGAGGTAGTAGATGCCGTTGCGCTTATGCATCCAGGCGGCTTCGAAGAAGCGGCGGGCGTGATCGTCGCCACGCAGCGGTGCGCCGTGTTCGTCGAGGATCTGTGCCTGGCGGACCGGGCCCTTGAACGACTTCATGTCTGGGGCGAGCTCCGCGACGCGTGGGGAAATGGCAGGTGTGGCTGCGGTGGGCTCCTGGCCGGCAGGGTCGAAGTGGTCGGTCTGCCAGTTCTGGAGCTGGCCGCCCCAGATGCCGCCGAAATACAGGTAGGCGCGCCCGTCGTCGTCGACGAAACTGCAGGGATCGATGCTGTAGCTGCCCTTGATCGCCTCGGGTTCGGCCTTGAAGGGGCCCTCGGGTCGGTCGCCGACGGCGACTCCGATGCGGAAAATGCCGGCGCGGTCGCGGGCGGGGAAATAGAGGTAGTACCGGCCGTCCTTGAATGCGGCATCGGGAGCCCAAAGCTGCTTGCCGGCCCAGGGAATGTCCTCGAGCGCGAGCGCGACGCCGTGATCGGTCACCGGCCCGTTGACGTCCTCCATCGAAAACACGTGGTAGTCGACCATGTCGTACTGGTCGCCCAAGTCGTTGTCCTGGATGGTCGTCTCGCGATCGTGAGACGGGTAGATGAAGAGCTTCCCCTCGAAGACATGGGCGGACGGGTCCGCGGTGTAAAGGTGGGTGATGAGGGGCTTATCGGAGGCGGTCATGATGAGAGGCTGAAATTGAGTGTGCGCCGACGGCGAAAACCCGGACTGCGGACAGTCTGCCAAGCGCGGTCAATACCTCTCTCTTTTCGCTCCGGGTGTCGGAAGGGGATAGTCGATCTAACAATAGACGTCGGATTCGGAGGGCGGGGGACGGAAGTCGGAGGTCGGAAGTCGGAGGTCGGAGGTCAGACGTCAGAATTTTTGGAGTGCGGAACCTCGGTTCCGCTTTTGGACGCGAGCCTCGGCTCGCGCCAGTGCGGCAGGTGCGGAGGTCGGAAGACAGAAGTCCGTTTTCTCTGCGGCTCTGCGGCTCTGAGTGAGGTAGCATCGAGAGTGGGTATGAGATCGGGCAGGGACACAGTTGACCGGATGTTGGAGCCACGTCCGTATTCCTCCCAGGCAAAGGCTACGGCGGACGAGTCGCTTACAGCTACGCCGTGACGCCTTACCAAATTGGAAAGGCGAAGCGTGTGGGGCACTGGCATAATTGGGGGAATCGGCTACATTCGGCCGATGTTTCGTTCACAGATCACGCACTTACCGGGCAGCGGTCGGGCCGCGAAGGGCCTGACGGGCACGACCATGGTCAGCCAGGGCGCAGCAGGGGGGCGCGGGACGTGCGAGGCATGAGCTCGCGCGCCGGATTGGGGAATCGGCGATCGGCGGGTGTGAGGACGGAAGGGGACCGCGCGCGGCGCTTCGTCTTCGCGACGCTCCTCGTCATGCTCCTTGGATTGCTGGGGGCGTGCAGCCGCCACGCGGCCGAGACCTGGGACCTGACGGAAATCCGCGGATATCTGCCGGACCTGGGATTTTCGCTGAAAACGGGAGGAAACCGGACGATCACGGCTGCGGATCTCCGCGGGAAGGTGGTGCTGCTCTATTTTGGATACACGCATTGTCCTGACGTCTGTCCGACGACGATGGCCAAGATGGCGGGGGTGCTGCATGAACTGGGCGCGTCGGCGGACGGCGTGCGCCTGCTGTTCGTGAGCGTGGACCCCAAGCGGGACACGCCGGCGCTCGTGGAGGCGTACGCAAAGGCCTTCGGTCCGCAGTGTATCGGTGCGGTGGGGACGGCGGCGGAGACCGAGGACCTGGCGCGGAAGTACCGCGTCGCCTACGAGGCGCTCAAGCCGGACTCGGACGGCAACTACGACGTCATGCACAGCAAGGGCATCTATGTCTTCGACGGCAGGGGGCGCGCCCGGCTGCTCATCAGCGACACCGACAAATCCCAGGCGATCGTGCACGACCTGCGCCAGCTCGTGTCGCCCCGCGCCTGAGCGCGATTTTTGAATTCCATGACCTTCCCACGTTTCCTCGCCCTGGCCCTCGGGCTTTCCCTGTCCCTCGCGTTTTCGAACGCGCACGCTGCGGCTACGGGAGCCGTCTCGGCGCCCGTTGAAACGGTCAAACCCTGGGTTCGCTGGATGCCTGCGAACCTCCCGGCGGCGGGGTACGTCACGCTGGTCAATCCCTCGAAGGAAGACGTGGTGCTCGCGGGTGTATCCAGCCCGGATTATGCCGAGGTGATGCTGCACGAGTCGTACACGGCGGCGGATGGCAGCGCGGGCATGCGCATGGTGGACCGGCTGACGATTCCCGCGGGTGGACGTGTGGCGCTCGCGCCGGGCGGGTATCACCTGATGCTGATGGATGCGCGGCACCGCATCGAGCCGGGCGACACGGTGGTGATCGACCTCGCGTTTGCGGACGGGCGCCACGTGTCGGTGCGATTTCCGGTCAAGCCCGCGAACACCCGGTCCTGATGCCCTGCGAATACGCTGACTGCACCCCGGCAACCTCCCGCACCCAGTGAACTGGATCCATTATCTCATCCCGTGGCAGCCCTCTCCGACCGTGGTGATCGTGACGATCGCCGTCGCCTGGGCGTATGTGCGCGGCTGCCGACGGCAGCGGGTGCCGGTCTGGCGTCAGATTCTGTTCTGGCTTGGGCTGACGATGCTCTACCTGGCCTTGCACACGCGGCTGGACTACTACGCCGAGCGCGAATTTTTCATGCATCGCCTGCAGCATCTGGTGCTGCATCACCTGGGGCCTTTCCTGATCGCGTGGTCCTGGCCGGTGGAGGTGATCCGCGAGGGCACGCCCGAGTCGTGGAGGCGGCGCTTCTTCGGCCCGCTGCTGAAGACCTGGCCGGCGCGGCACCTGATCCGGGTGATGCTGAATCCCGTGATCGAGGCCATCTTGTTCGTCGGACTGATCTGGGTGTGGCTGATGCCCGGGGTGCATTTTTACGCGATGCTCGACGTGCACCTTTACCGGCTCATGAACTGGAGCGTCACGATCGACGGGTTGATCTTCTACCTGCTGACGCTGGATCCGAGGCCGTCGCCGCCTGCGGGCATGCGTTATGGCGCGCGGCTGCTGCTGCTGGGCGCGGTGATGCCGCCGCAGATGGCCTCGGGCGCAATGGTCACGTTTGCGACCCACAACCTGTATCCCCTCTACGACCTGTGCGGGCGTGCCTTCAATGGAATCTCGCCGTCCCTGGACCAGACGCTGGGTGGATTGGTACTTTGGATACCGAGCAACATGATGTGCCTGCTCAGCGCGCTCTTCGTGCTGTACTACTGGTATCGCAACGAGGGGGCACCGGACGCGGCGCCGGATCCGGTGCCTTCCGGGCCGGAGGAGCAGACCGAGCCGAGTCGACCCTGATGAGTCGGTGACGGATCAACGCGCCACCAGGACGGTGGCGCGGGCCGTGACGACGGGAGGGACGCCGTCGGGCGTCTGGATCGACGTGGCGATCAGTTTCACGTTCCGCGCGTCGAAGATGCCGAAGGGCCGGTCGGCTGCGATGGACACGTGGTCGAGGACGATGTCAGAGGCCGGCGCCTCGGGAAGTCCCCAGATCAGGCCGGCGCGGTGGCCGGGGGAGACCGTCGCAGTGATGTTGCGGAAGACGATGTCGCGGTACACCGGCGTCGTTTCGCGGACGGGGGCGGCGGGGTAGGATGCGGCGATGGCGGGGGTGAGTCGGTTGAGGTCGCGGTAGCGGCGTTCCCTGGCCATGTAGGCGCCGTAGATCAGGATGGGGCAGCCGACGTCGGTCATGCGCAGGTTCTCGTAGCGCATGTGCTGCACGACCCCGCCGCGGTCGCGGTCGGACTTGATGCGGATGCCGCACTCGGTGTGGTTGAACGTGCAATTCACGACCGTGACGTTGGACACTCCGCCGCGGATGGGACTTCCGATCGAGACCCCGTGGCCGTAGCCGTAGGTGCAGTTGGCGATGAGGACGTCGGAGGTGTGTCCGCCGGTGGTGAAATCGTCGTCGCCGACGCTGACATTGCAGTCCTCGACGAGCACGCGGTGGGCGCTCACGTCGCAGGCGTCGGTGTTGTGGCTGGGCGTGACGGGGTCGGTGGAGGCGGGGGCGCGGATCGTGACGCCGCGGACGGTGACGTCCTGGGATTCGCCGCTGATGGCGATGTGAAACATCGGCGAATTCTCGAGCGTGACCTGTTCGATGAGGATGCGGTCGCAGGAGCTGAGCTTGATCATGCGCGGGCGCCGGGCGCCCTTTTGTTTTGCGTAGGGCCACCACGGGGCGCCCTGTCCGTCGATCGTGCCGCCGCCGGTGATGGCGATGTCGTGCAGCCGGGAGCCGTTGATGAAATCGTCGGGGTGCGAGGTGCCGCCCGGGTAGCGATCGAGCGGAAGCATGCGGAGCGTGGCCTTGGGGTCGAGGTGGAGGGCGATCCGGCTGGCGAGCCGGATAGGGCCGCAGAGGAAGACGCCGGCGGGGAAGTCGACCGTGCCGCCGCCGGCGCGGCTCGCGGCGTCGATGGCGGCCTGCACCGCGCGAGTGTTGTCGGTCGAGCCGTCGCCGACGGCGCCATAGGCGGTGACAGCGAACCGCGTGGCGGGTATGTCGGGGAGCGCCGGGTGGAAATTGACGATCGCGCGCTCAGGGGCGGCGGCGGACGCGGCGAGCAGGCCGGCAGGGACGAGCAGCGTAATGGCCAGAATGTGACGGAGCAGCGCAGGGGCGGACATGAGAAGATAGGCGGAGGATTGTTTGGGCGGCTGGGGGAGCGCTTGGGTGCGGTCACTTCGGGGTCTTTGGGCTGGTGCGGCAAATCCGGCCCTGTGCGCATCGATGAACGCTCGAACGGAGTGAGAGCCGGTTTTTCGTTGAGGAAGATGCCGCAAAACAAGGCCGGCGGAGCGGCAGCCGAAACCGACTGAAGGATTGGCCACGAGAAACACGAGAAGGCGCCAGGGTTGCCGACATGGATCAGAGCGCGCTTATAAGCGCACGCAACGCGAAGCCGCAGCTTCGTGGGTTTTCGTGACGATTCAATCCAGAGGACACAGGGCTGATCGGTAGGGCGGATTGTCCCAATCCGCCGTTCGCTCCGACCGCGGCGGGCCACGGATCGGCCCGTGACAGGTTGACGAACCAGCGGTGTGCCCGGCGGGTTAGGGATAACCCGCCCCACCGAGACACAGCGCGCTTATAAGCGCACGCTACGGAAAGCCGAAGCCCCGGAAGCTTTGTGATTTTCGTGGCGCCTCGCCCCGCGACTCCGCGTGAATGCACGGGGGATCGAGACGGGCCCTGTCATCAGTTTCCCGATACTCAGGCGACGCTTTGGAGCACGCGGAGCATTTCGGGGTGGAGCCGGGGATTGGCGGCGACGTAGCGGCCGCGGTCCTGGAGCTGGGGGCGGGGATTCCCCTGATAATCGGTCACGAGCCCGCCGGCCTCGCGGACGAGTAGCAGGCCGGCCATGACATCGTAGGGCTTGAGGTCCTTTTCCCAGTAACCGTCGAGACGTCCTGCGGCGACGTAGCACAGGTCGAGTGCGGCGGAGCCGAGACGGCGCTCGCCGCGGATTTTCGTGAGAAAGGCACCCCATTCCCGCAGGTTGTTGTCCGGGTTGAGGTGTTTGTCGTAGGGGAAGCCGCTCGTGATCACCGCGTCGATCAGCTCGGCGGTCTGGGTCACACGGAGCGGACGCCCGTTGAGCCAGGCGCCTTCGCCCCGGAGCGCGGTGAACAGCTCATTGCGCGTTGGATCGAAGACCACGCCGAGCAACGGTTCGCGGTCGGGCGTGGCGAGGGCGATGCTGGTGCAGAAGTGAGGGAGCTTGCTGGCGAAGTTGACCGTGCCGTCGATGGGATCGACGAACCAGTGGTAGGGCGCGGATGCGGCCGGCGCGCCCTGGCCGCCGCCCTCCTCGCCGACGATGTGGTGGGTCGGATACCGGCGGGTCAGCTCCGCGACGATGAAGGCTTCGGCCTCCCGGTCGGCGGCGGTGACGATGTCGATCCGGCTCGTCTTCGTCTGGGTCGGGATGGGCTGCGCGAAGTGGCGCAGGATGATCTCCCCAGCGTCGCGGGCGATGGCGGAAACTTCGGCTAGCGTTTCAGGCGACTGCATTGTCGCATGGTTGGGAGCCTGGAGGGGGTTCACCAACCAAATCTGAGACGCGGGCGCGACGATCGGTTCTTGGAACCTGGACGACAGATCGTCGGCCCGCCCTGTTGTGAGGGTCAATCGACCCGTGCCGGACGACGTTAGGGCTGCTTGGCAAACGTGGCACGCTCCAGACCGGCGAGCTGCCGATGCTGGCTGTACTCGACGTGGAAACCGGATCCGGAAGTCGCATCATGGGTTCCGGACCAGACCCCATTGAAGGGATGGCCAGTCTCGAGGTACTGTATGACAAAATTCCCATTTCCGTCCTCGGCCCAGATGCCTGTAGACTTTTGTTGGCCTGTGGGCGTCTCGACCGTCACGGTCGAATTTGTGCTGGAGAAGATTATCTTGGTTTGGACGTTTTGGCGGGGCAGGCTCGCGATCCAGGTGCCTGAGAAGACAACGGACATGGATATTCCTTGGGTTTTGGAGTTGCAGTTGCTGGTACCTGTGGACGAAGCCCTTGCCTGGGCACGTTCTCAACTCGTTGCCTTGGATATACCAGGGGTATTAAATTGATTAATGCAAAGCAATGACATGTCGCTTTGAATTTACTCGCCCGGTCGAAAACCTGGCGCCTCGGAAATTGGGGGGCGAAGAGGTGCTACTCCTGCAGTGCGAATCCGCAGACCTGGCCGGAGGTGGCGGCGGAGATCAGGAGGGGCCAGAGCCTTGTGGAGAGGGCGGCCGCGCCGCGTTCGTTGCGGGCGAGGAGGTCGGCGCAGTCGCGGCGCGAGAGCAGGTGCACGCGGATCCGTTCGCTATCGACGCCCGGTGAGGCGGCGGGGGTGCCCGTGCAGAGCACCGTCGCGAAGGCCTGGGTCTCGTCGGAGAGCCCGGCGGACGTATAGGTCTTTCCGGATACGTTGGCGAGGTTCGCGACCTCGAGTCCGGTTTCCTCGCGAAGTTCGCGCGCGGCGCAGGAAGTGACATCCTCCCCGGCGTCGAGGAGGCCGGCGGGCAGGCTGAACTCCCAGCCGTCGATGGACACGCGGAACTCCTCGATCACGACGAGCCGATGAAGCGCGGGTTCCTCGGCGGAGCGATGGAGGGCCACGATGCTGACGGCGTCGATGCGCTCGGCCTGCGCTGGCAGGCGGCGGCTGGCGTAGATCCAGCCGTCGCGCTCGAGCAGGTGGATCCACTTCGTGGCGTGAAGAAGCTTGGGAGTGCCCATGCTTCGGGCGTAACCGGGATCGTGCCGGACGCAATGTCGGGGGTGCCTGGCGCTCAATCCTCGTCGACGAACTCAAGCAGGTGGCCGGGCTGGCACTTCAGCTCGCGGCACAGCGCCTCGAGCGTGCTGAACCGGACGGCCTTTGCCTTGTTGGTCTTCAGGATCGAGAGGTTGGCGAGCGTGAGGCCGACCCGGTCGGCAAGCTCGGTCAGGGTGACCTTCTGTTTCGCCATCACGCGGTCGAGATTTAATCGGATTGGCATGGCTCAGATGGTCAGGTCGTTTTCGGTCTTCAGCTGCAGTCCCTGGCGGAATGCCTCGGCCACAAGCAGGACGAGGCAGCCGACGAGCACGCCTCCGGGCATCGTGAGCAAGCCGGCGGGCCGGCTGAGGAACGGGACGACAAAGCCAGACTGGTGGAACGAGACCACGGAACCGAGGCCGGTGAGCGTCACGTGTTCCCGAAAGTATCCGCCCAAGAGGTACGAGGCCCAGACGTCGCCGGCGCCCGCGATCAGGCTGTAGGCGATCAGACATGCGCCGATCCAGCGCACCAGTCGGAGGTTTGAGTCGCTGAACACCTCGCCCCGCTCGAGGTTGGCGCAGACCGTGCGGAGGGCGGAGAAAAGAAGAAAGGAGAAGACAACCAACGCGAGGATCGATGGAACGAGTGACCAGCGCAGTGCGGAGGCGAGAGCCGGATCGGTGCTGCTCAATCGCGCGCGCAGCGTGCCCTGGACCGGGCCCAGCGTGAGCGAACCCGGAGCGGCCGTGTTCGACGCAAGGCCCAGGGTGCCGGGCGCGAGCGGAAGCGAGATCTCGCCCATCGCAATCATCGCCTCACCGTCGTGGGTGAAGCTGGCCGGAGCCCAGGTATCGATGATGAACATCAGCGTCCAAAAGGCCGCCACGACGATCGTCACGAGGCGGAGGAATCCAAAGAACCGGCGCAGAAGTCCGGGAAGGCGGGAGGAAGTTTTCATAGTGGGTGGGATTGGGTTTATTGATAATCGATAAATTTCTGATGTGGGTTCGTCAAGCCGGTTTATCGAAAAACAATAAATCGAGAGTGGGCGAAAGAGCCGGTCGAGAGTCGGCGGATGATTGAATCCCGCGGCTGGGCGAGACAGTGGTGGGCGAGGCCGGGTGTTCGGCCTTGGTCCGTTCTGGCGGGTTGCGTGGAGGCGACGTCGGTGGCATCAGGGGCGGTTGCGGGACGCGCCTATCCGGGTCCTGCCAAACCAGGAGCCACCCCATGACACGCATCCCCTGTCTGTTCATTCTCATGCTCGGACTGCCCGCCTGCCTTTTGGCGGGTAATCAAATTTTGGTGACGACCCGGGCGGGCGTGCTGGAGGGCGCGCTGGCGGATCCGGCGCCGGTGTACGCGTTCAAGGGCGTTCCCTATGCGGCGCCTCCGGTGGGCGCGCTCCGGTGGCGGGCGCCGCGGCCGGTGGTCCCCTGGAGCGGAGTGCGGCAGGCGACGCAGTTCGGACCGAGCCCGATGCAGACCCTGCACGGGGATTTTCTGCCGTGGACCCGCGAGTTTCTGGTTCAGAACGCCGTGAGCGAGGACTGCCTGTACCTGAACGTGTGGACTCCGAAACCCGGGACCGGGGCGAAGCTGCCGGTGCTGGTGTACATCCCGGGCGGCGCCTTCACCGAGGGTTCGGGCGAGGTGCCGATCTACGACGGCACGAGGCTTGCGAAGCGGGGCGTGGTGGTGGTGACGATCAATTACCGCCTGGGCGTCTTCGGCTTCTTCGCCTATCCGGGACTGACGGCCGAGTCGGCGCATCACGCCTCGGGCAACTACGGCCTCATGGACCAGATCGCGGCGCTGCGCTGGGTCAGGCGCAACATCGCGGCCTTCGGGGGCGATCCGGCGCGGGTGACGGTCTGGGGGCAGTCGGCGGGGGCGATGAGCGTGGGGGTGCTGCTCGTCTCGGAGCGGGCGCACGGGCTCTTCAGCGCTGCGATTGCCAACAGCGGAATTGGATACACGAGCCTCCCGATGCCCTCGCTTGCCGAGGCGGAGGCCGCCGGCATGAAGCTGGCGGAGTCGCATCACGTTCGTGGGCTCAAGGCGCTCCGGGAGCTGCCCGCGGCCGAGCTTGCGACCTGGACGCGCTATGGCATGGGGCCGATCGTGGACGGCTGGGTGCTTTCGAAGTCGGAGCAAACGCTGCTCAAGGAGGGGGCCGGCAGCGACGTGCCGGTGCTGGTGGGCAATGTGGCGAACGACGGCCTGCTCAGCCTGCCGCGCCTGCAAACCCTGGAGGCGTGGCGCGCGTATTCGACGAGCACCTACGGACGGTTTGCCGCGGAGTACCGGACGCTGTATCCGGCGGGGGAGGCGGCGGAGATCCGCGATTCCCTGCTGGCGGCGGCGCGGGACCGGGAGCGGGTGTCGCTGTACCTGTGGGCGAAGCTGAGGCAAACGCGGGCCCGGGCGCCGATCTACACCTATTTCTTCACCCGGGGAGTGCCGTGGCCGCAGCATCCTGAGTTTGGTGCGTTCCATTCGGGTGATCTCCCGTATTTTTTCGACAACCTCGTCGTTCTGGACCGCCCGTGGACCGAGGAGGACCGTCGCCTGGCGACCGAGGCTTCGGCCTACCTGAGGCATTTCACCGCACGGGGGAATCCGAATGGCCCCGGATTGCCGGACTGGGCGCCGGTCGATCCTGCGCGGCCGGCGACGTTTGAACTCGGGGCGAACCTGCGTGCGATGCCGCTGGCGGACCAGGCGAAGGTCGACTTCTGGAACCGCGTCCTGACCTCGGATGTCGCCGCGCGGCTGCCGCTGTTCTGAGCCTGCAGCGGACGCGTGCACTGTCACGAGACCGAGGACCGGCCATTGCGAGGGTGATGTATTGGCCGGGCTCGGGTTGACCGGCGTCATAGTCACCTCCCGAGTCTCGGATCAATCGGCGATCGACTCCTTTTTCGAAAATGCAGTGACCGGAGAGGCGGCGATCGCCTCGTAGTGTTTCAGGGCCTGCCGCCACCACTCGGCGAGTCGGGCGGCAGGCGTGGACCACAGCACGTCGTGCAGCGCGATCATCGAATCGACGTCCATCATCAGCGAGAGGCGGTCATCCGGCGCGAGGGCCGCGGGCCCCTCCCGCAGGAGGGTCTCGCGCAACCCTTGGAGCCGCGCCTCCGTGGCGGCGGGCAGTTTGTCCTTGGCGCGCAGGAGGGAGACGTGGACCGCGTTCACGTAGGGATCGAGCACGGCCTGAAGCAGACCGTAGTGTGCGGCGAGCTCCGGCGGCGTCGGTTTGCGGTTGCGGCGCGAGGCAAAGCACGCGGTGAGTTCGACCAGTTCAGGGACAGGCCGGCTTTCCTCAGGAGTCTTGAACAGGCCCTCTGCGCGCAATGCGCGGCCGGCCGACGGCGATCCAGTGAGCCAGGCGAGGGGAATGGCAAGGATCAGGCCCGCGAACACAGGCGCCATCCAGAACGCGAGTTCGGGGCTGACCGCGTGGACCACCAGAAATCCCCCGAAGCCTGCCAGCGTGTGTGCCCCGAGCGCGCCGGCGATTGCGGACAGGCTGGGTTCTCCCCCGAGGGCGCGGCGCTGCGTCCGCCAGGAGATACTCCGGCCGAGCAGGGTCATCGCGAAGAACAGCGAGTGATACAGCATCAGCACGGGCGCGAGCAACGTGGAGAGCACGGTTTCCAACACCACCCCGCCGATCACGTCGGCCCGGTCGCCGAAAGCGGAGCGGAAGTCGGGCTTGCGCCAGAGTGCGACCAATGCGGCGAATTTCGGCAGCAGCAGGACGCCGATCGTGTACCAGAACAGGCATTGGGCCTGCGTCGCGTAGGACAGGTGCGCGAGGCCGGCGAGACCGTGCGCCATCCGCGGGTGCGCGGCCGTGGCATCGAACCGGGCTGCGATCACCACCGAAAGGACGAGAAACACCAACCACAGCGGCGATGCGAGATACGAGAGGATGCCCAGCGCGAAGTGCACGCGATTGGCCGGGTGAAAGCCCCGCGCGACCACCAGCCGGGCGTGCTGCAGATTGCCCTGCAGCCAGCGCCTGTCGCGCTGCGCGAATTCGACGATGTCCCCGGGGCACTCCTCATAATTGCCGTCCATCTCGGCCGCCAGCCAGACTTCCCATCCCGCGCGCCGCATGAGCGCGGCCTCCACGAAATCGTGGCTCATGATACGGCCACCGAACGGGCCCTCGCCGGGCAGTTCTGGCAGCGAGCAATGGCGGATGAATGGCTCCAGCCTGATGATCGCGTTGTGGCCCCAGTAGTTGGCCTCGCCCAGCTGCCAGTAATTCAGTCCGGCCGCGAAGACCGACCCGTAGAGGCGCCCGGCGAACTGCTGCATGCGGGCGAGCACCGTTTCGCTGTTCGCGAGGCGCGGCACGCCCTGGATGATGCCGACGCCCGGGTTGTGCTCCATCAGCTGGACCAACCTCACGATGGCCTCGCCGGTCATGATGCTGTCGGCGTCCATGACGACCATGGTGTCGTAGTTGCCGCCCCAGCGGCGGCAGAAGTCGGCGATGTTTCCCGACTTCCGGTTGATGGCGATGCGCCGCTTCCGGTAGAAAATCCGTTTCTGTGCACCGAGCCGCTGCACGAGGGCCAGCCACGCGGCCTCCTCCTCGACCCAGCGGTTGGGGTCGGTGGAGTCGCTCAGGAGAAAGAAATCCGCGTTGTCCAGCCGGCCGGTGCGCGCGAGCGACTCGTACGTGATCCGCATGCCCTCGACCACGCGATCCACGTCCTCGTTGCAAATTGGCATGACCACCGCCGTGCGCGCCTTCACGGGCCGTGCCTCCTCGTCCGGTGAGAGCGCATCGGTGATGCGACACGGGTCGCCTCCGCGGGAAAGTTGAAAACAGCCGATTAGGGCCTGCGCCGCGCCCAGAGCGATCAGGACGGACAGCACCGAGAACACCGCGAGATGGAGCACCCTCCAGACATCGTATCCGGTTCTCCAATGCAGGTCCGCCATCAGCAGCACGGCTGGTCCCGCGATCAGGACGACCAGTAGAATCAAGCGGTGCCGGCGGCGGGAAACCTCCCGCCTGTCGAGTCCGGCGGGATCGAAACGCGACAGAATCATCGTTCAGTGCAGGACAACCCAGGCGACGCCGAAGAGACCGAGCAACGACAGCCAGGCGGCGGCCTCGCGCAGGGAACGCCAGACTCGGGACGCGAGCTGGAGCGCTCCCGCCGGCCTCCGGAGACCGAAGACGAGTTCGGCAGTGGGCATGGTGCGCAGGCTCAGCTCAGGCCCGGGCTCGAAGGCATTCCCGGCCAGCGAGGCGGTGAGTGGATGGGGCAGCGGCTCCGGCGCGAGAAAGGTGTCGGCCCATTGCGTGGGGAAATCGGCCAGGACTAGGGCGAGACGCCCTTCGGCGCGGACGCGGGCATCCGACCAGGGGCCCCAATCTCCGGCCCTTGCGAACCATTCGCCGATCCTGGCGCGCGTGACGTGCATCGCGGCCTCGACCGGCTCCTCCCAGGGGAAGGCGAGGACGCGCTCGGCAGCCTCCTGCAAGATTGTGGAGGCGTGATGGTTGAGTCGGACGCGACTTTCGAGCTGATGTGCGCGAAGATAGCTTTCTACGCGCAGAAAGGCTTCATCCCAAGCGGGATCCGCAGGCAACGCAGTCGCGGCGTACGGGTATGGTTCTTGACGGTCGGATTGCATGCGTGAGTGGCGCCGGGCTGGTGTGCCGACAGTAAGGTTAGATCGGGGAGGATTCCGACAGTTCCAGACCTATTCAGGCCGCGAAAGCCGCTGATGGATAGTGCCTTGAGCTACTCGACCCAGCTCGAGATTCGGTCCCGAGGAATTACGGAGATCAGGTGCTCGAATGAGCGAATCTTATCGGGAGCGTGTCTGGATTAGGCGTCGCGGATCTTTCGGGCGGCGGGCCAGGCACTGCCTAGTGTACGCTCCATTCGAAGAGCGATGGGATCGGAGCCTTCGGGGCGTCGGGGAATACGAGCCGCAGGTAGCGGGCGGTTCCGGCGGCGTCGATCTGGACGGGCGAACCGGTGGCCGGCTGGCGGGTGAAATCGGCCACTGCCGTCCAGTGGCGTCCGTCGGGTGAGGACTCGAGCATGAACCGATAGGATTTCCAAGCGTACTCGAAGCGTAGGTCCTGGCGTGCGAATCGCACCTCCCGACCGAGGTCGAGCTGCAACCAGGCGCCGTGCGAACCGGGGGCGGCGGACCAGCGGGTGGCGTAGTTGTCGTCGACCGCGAAGCCTGCCCGGGTGTGCGGGCCGCAGGTTGAGGCCGTCGCGTGCGCCCCGAAGGCGAGGCTGGTCGCTTCGTCCCTGCCCTGGACGAGCGATGGGCCCGCGTGGGAAGGGACGACGGCATGGATCTGTCCTTGAGCCGTGAATACGATCGGGTCGATGCACACCTGCCGTCCGATGAAGCGGGGATCGAAGGGAATGCTCTGGCGGTGGTAGAGGATGTAATCGCGTCCGCCCAAGTGGAGGATTCCATTGTGGCCGGGGCTGACGATGTTTTCGGAGCGATGGGTTGAGAGGATGGGACTGTTTGCGCCCTCGACGAAGGGGCCGAACGGAGTCTTGCCCATGGCGTAGCGCACGCAGTACGTGTCCTCCGTCGTCTTGCCGGCCGAATACAGCAGGAAGTACAGGCCGTGGCGTTTCACGAGGATGGGGGCTTCGAAATAATGGGCGGGCGTGACGTCGTGCACGGGGCCGTCGAGCGTGGCCATGTCCGGCTTCAGCTTGGCCGCCCAGCAGCGTCCGTTGACCCAGTTCCAGCCGGAGCCCCAATACACGTAGGCCTGGCCGTCGTCGTCGAGGAAAAGCTCGGCGTCGATCATGTGGTAACCCGGGCGGAAGTTGGCTGGGATCATCGGGCGGTTGCCGAGGGTATTGCGCCAGGGCCCGAGGGGATTGTCGGCGACACCGGCCCAGATCTCGCTTCCGACGGAGACGACCATGTGAAATTTGCCATCGCGGCCTCGAAGCACGGACGGGGCCCACACCATGGCGCCGAGGGAGGTCGGGCTGGTGCAGGCGCGCTTGGTGGGCCAGTTCAGCGTGTGGTAGGTCCAGTTCCGGAAATCGGGGGACTCCCAGCATCCGAGCGTGTCGCCGCCCCAGGGGTCGATCGTGGCGTAGATGTAGGCGTGGCCTTGATACGCCAGCACGGTCGGGTCGGCGTAATAGCCCGGAAGGATGGGGTTGCCGGAGCGGGGCGCCTGGCCGGCGAGGAGCGGCGGGGGTGGCGTTACGGGGGCAAGGACGGACGCCGTCGCGGAGCAGGCGAGGGCGGCGAGGATCGGGAGCAGCGCCAGGCGGACGGCGTTTTTAAGAGGGTGGGAGGGGCGGAGGGGCATGGTTGGGAGGGCGGCGTTTCCGTTGCGGAAACCCGGGGATGGGCGGGCCAGCGTCGTGGATAACCGCGGCACGCCGGATTGCAGCACGGGAATGCCCACTCTTTCGGGTGATTGCCGCCGACCGAACGTCGGGCCTGCCGGCGCGTCAGGTGGCCTGGCGAACGCGTGGGGCGAGCTGAAGAATCTGACGGGTCACGTCCGCGATGTTGTAGAGCAGCGTGAGCTGGTGGCGCGGCACGCCGGGCTGGCCGGCGCGCGCCTCGCGGCGGAGTTCGTCGAGCAGGGGACCGGGCGGCCGCGGGGCATCGCCGTCGGAGACGCCGTGGGCGCCGGCGGCGTTCTCAAGCACGCGGAGCACGTCGTCGGCGAGCGGCGGAGGCGTGCCGGCGGCCGTGGATTGCAGGCGGTGGGCGCCGAATGCGGAAACGTAGGAGAGGAGCGCGTGGTTGAGGTAGGTGAGTTCGAAGGCCTGGTCCAGGAACTGCCGTCGCCTGCGCGGCTCGCGCTGCATGTCCTGCCAGGCGAGCACGAGGGCGTTGTCGGCGCGATGGGCTGCGCGACGGGCGATCCGGTAGGCGAAATCGTCGTCGGTTGCCGGCATGCGGTACGCGTCGAGGATCGCCCGCAGGTAGGCCGCGTTTTGGCGGAGGGCGGTGTCGAGCAGGCCGGGGAGGCGTCTGTACTGCCAGTCGGGCCAGAGCAGGCGCACCGAAGCGTAGGCGAGGGCGGAGCCGATCAGCGTGTCGACGAGCCGGGGGATCATGAGTGCGACACCCTGGTGGGAGACCAGGTTGAAGGCGCAGAGCACGAAGGTGGTGATGAAGACGACGGAGACCGAGTAGTTCTTCTTCAACCACACGAAGAACGCGAAGGCGGAGGCCAGCATGAAGAGCAGCTCGCCCGCGGTCGTGGGCAGCAGCTGCACGAAGAGGACGCCGCCGACCACGCCGGTGAGCGTGCCGAGGACGCGTTGGGAGAGTTTTCGTCGCGTTTCGCCGAACGTGGGCTGGAGCACGAACAGGCAGGTGAGGACGATCCATTCGCCCTTTCGCACGTGAGCCGTCTGGGACAGGGCGAACCCGGCGAGGAAGCAGAGACTCAGGCGCACCGCGTGGCGGAGGCGGGGGTTGTTCCAGGTGAGCTGGTCCCTGAGGCGGTCGGCCAGCGAACGCTGGTCGCGGGCGAGGCGCGGGGCGACGCGGCGGACGAGGTCGTCGCTCAGGTTTTGAAGCGAGTGATGGGATCGTTCGAGATTGGTGAGGAGCAGGGCGAGCGGCGAGTCGAGGGCGCCGGGCGTGCGTGCGAGCCGTTCGTTGAGGACGTCGACGAGCCACTGGAGCGACACCGGGTGCTGGTAGGGCACTCCGGTCAGGAGGCTCGTCGAGAACTGGCGGACGGCGCCGGCGAGTTGAAGCAGGAGCTGGCTGATGCCCTCGAGCAGCTCGCGGTTCCCGGGCGTGTGGCTGAGGAGATCGTAGCGCTCGTGGCTTGACGCGGCGCGTTCGTGGAGTCCCTGCAGGAGCATGAAGTATCGGAGGCAGGGCAGGAGGGGCTCGTCGTCGGCGAGCGCGTCGCGGTAACTGTTCAGGACGTCGCGGCAGTGATCCAGGGCGGCGACGACCTTCACGTTCTGGAACGCGAGCTGGTTGCGGACCGTCGCCTGTGTTTTGCGATCGCTGGGAAACAGCCGGGCCTTCAGCTCCATGTAGCGGGCGAGGTCCTGGAATCCGCGGGCCAGCTGCTGCTCGAGCACACGCCAGGGGTGCAGACACAGAAGCAGGAGGGAGAACAGACCGTAGACGAGTGCACCGGAGGTCAGGAGGATCGGCTGCCAATACCAGGCGGGGCTGATGGCCGCGCCGATCATCGCGTAGATGCCGATGAGGATCGCCCCGAAGGTGACCCCGCGGTAGCGCTCGCTCAGTCCGCCGATCAGCAGGTATCCGATTGTGGATACACTCAGCCCGATCCCGAGAAGGAGGGGGTAGGGATGGAGCACGGAGACCGAAAGGCTCGAGAGGCCGAAGGCGACGACCTTCAGGGCGAGCGACTTGATGCGTCCCTTCGGGTGGTCGTCGGTTTCCGAGAGCGCGCCGGCCAGGGCGCCGAGCGCGAGAGAAACCGCAAAGAAGGGCCTGCCCAGCAACACCAGCGGGATCGACAGCGCGGCGATCACGAACGTGGCCTTCGTGGCGAGCTGCCGGTCCGGTTCGCTCCAGAACGCACGGCGTGCGGGCTCGTACCAGGATTGCCGCCCGAGCCAGCCGGAGAGGTGTGAAAGGACACGTTTCAAGAGACTTGAGGGCATTGTCTTATGGCCCACGCATTACGGATCGAACGTACCGGCCGGCTTCCACGGCAGACAAGCTACTTCGACCGTCGAATCTGCCGCGGCAATGAGAAGGGCACTTTCCTGTTGCTTTCCCAAAGGAGAGGTCGCTTTCCTGTTGGAAACCCAAAGGAGACGACCATCCGGCCTTCCATGAAATCCAAGAAAGACGTCCAGCAGGGGACCCTTGCGCTGATGGTTCTCAAGACCCTCGAAATCCTCGGCCCCCTGCACGGTTATGGCATCGCGCGCCGCATCGAGCAGATCAGCGGCGACCTGCTCGCGGTGAATCAGGGCACCCTTTATCCGGTGCTGCTTCGACTCGAGCAGGAGGGGGCGATCGCCTCGGACTGGGGCGCGTCGGAGAACAATCGTCGCGCGCGATTCTATCGCCTGACCGCAGCCGGGCGAAAAGCCTTGTCCGCCGAGAAGCAGGAATGGGAGAGCACGGCGGCCCTGATGGCGCGCTTCCTGGAGACGGGGCCGGAGGATCTCGCGTGAGGAACTGGAGGCGGTGGCTGGCGCGGTGCCTCGGCCTCGTGTCGCGCCGGCGCGGTGACGCGAGGGTGCGGGAGGAGATCGACGCGCACCTGGCGATGCTTGCTGAGGAACACGAGCGCGCCGGCCTTGCGCCTGACGAGGCGCGCCGTCGCGCGCGGCTCGACTTCGGTTCGGAGGATGCCACGCGCGAGGCATGCCGGGACCAGGAGAGTCTGCCGTTGGTCGAGGACCTGATTCAGGACCTGCGGTTTGCCTTCCGAATGTTGCGCAAGTCGCCCGGATTTTCGGCACTGGTGGTGATCACCCTGATGCTGGCGATCGGTGCCAACGTGGTGGTTTTTGGCGTCCTGAACGCGGTGATCCTGCGTCCCTTGGATGTGCGCGACCCCGCCGGCCTGTATCAGGTGCGCCTCGACACGTGGACGCTGGGGAGACTTCTGACGACATCCTATCCCGCATTCGAGGCGTATCGTCGGAGGAACACGACGTTCAGCGGCATGGTGGCGTTCAACGCCTATTCGCACGCCGCCCTCGTGAGGCCTGGCCAGGCGGTGCGGGAGGTCCACGGCAGCGAGGTGTCCGGGGGCTACTTTGATCTTCTCGGCGTGACGCCCGAACTCGGGAGCTTTTTTCATGCAGGGGACGTGCACGGACCGAACTCCGCGCCATATGTCGTCCTCAGCTACGGGCTGTGGCGAAGCGCGTTCGACGCCGACCCTGGAGCGATCGGATCGGTTGTGGAGCTCAACCGGCATCCGTTCACCGTCGTAGGTGTTGCACCGCCGCGATTCCACGGCACGGAGCAGTTTGCCTGGCCGGACTATTGGATTCCGATTGCGAATCAGGAGCAGGTGAATGGGTGGGATTACCTGCATGACCGGTCGCACCATGTGACGGTGGTGGGGCGGTTGAAGCCCGGGGTGACTCCCGTTCAGGCGGCCGGAGACCTGAGTGCGATCTCTGCGGAACTGGCGCGGGCGTATCCGAAAACCGACTCCGCTGTCTCGATACGGCTGGTGCATCCGGGCCTGTATGGCGACGACGGTGATCTCATCCGCGCCTTCCTGTATGGAGTCACGGCCCTGGGCCTCCTGGTCCAGGTGGCGGCGTGCGCGAATCTGGCCAGCCTGTTTGTCGCTCGCGCGGCGGACCGACAGCGTGAGTTGGCGCTCCGGATGGCGCTCGGGTCGAACCGAGGCAGGCTGATGCGCCAGCTCCTCACCGAGGCGTCGATCGTGGCGTCGCTTGGCGGGGCGGCCGGGCTTTGTGGCGCGGCGTTCCTGTTGGCTGCATTAAACCGGTGGCGCCCTGCGTTCGGTCATATCGCGGTGGCGGTGGACGGCCGGGTGGTCCTCGTGGGTCTGGCACTCACGCTTGGGAGCGCGTTGGTGCTGGGACTCATCCCGGCGCGGCAGGTTTGGCGGAGCAGTCCGTTGACGCTTATCAAGGGAGGCGTAGCGGAGGCGCGGCGCAGGCGGTGGTTGAATCTTGGTGATTTGCTGCTCGGGGCGCAGATCACGATCTGCACCGTGCTCGTCACTGCGTCCCTGGTGGCGTTTTCCGGCATGCGGCGCACCTTGCGGACCCCGCTGGGATTCGAGCCGTCGGGCGTGGTCCTTGCCGGGGTCAATTTGGGTGAGATCGGAATGCACGATCGGGCGGCGGCGGAAAAGGAAAGGGCGATGCTCGATGCGGCGCGGGGCGTATCCGGTGTGACCGCGGTTGGGGCGGTGAGCAGCGCGCCATTGGACGGGTGGATGCGGGGGATACTGGTTTACCGCGAGGGTGCGACAGACCTCACCCCTGCAGGCGCGGTGCTGTCGACGTACGTGTACCTGGTGTCGCCGGGATATTTCGTGGCTGCGGGCACGCGTCTGACGCGAGGGCGGGACGTGACGTGGAGCGACGGCTCGAATGCACCGCAGGTGGCGGTGGTCAACGAGACCTTCGCCCGCAGAGTGTGGGGTGAAGTGTCGCCACTGGGGCGCACAGTTACGATCTGGGGGAGGCGAACCGAGGTGGTTGGCGTGGCCCAGAATGGAAAGTATCATGACCTGGCGGAAACGCCGCAGCCGGCGGTGTACCTGCCGATGACCCAGCATGAGACGGACAACGTGACCCTGGTTGTGCGTTCGGACCGCGCGTCGAACGAGACGGAGGTTGCGCTGCGTCGGGCGCTGGGTGCGGTGGAACCGGACGTGCCGTTGGTGTTGCGCAGCTGGCCAGCCGCGTTGGCGGGAGTGCGATTTCCGGCACAAGCGGGGGCGGCGGCCCTGGGCAGCCTGGGAGGGCTGGCTGCGATGCTTGCGGTGACGGGCATCTTTGGCATGGCGGCCTATGACGTGAGCAGGCGCCGCAGGGAATTCGGCATCCGGGCTGCCTTGGGCGCCCGGCGTGGACAGGTGATTGCTTCGGCGGTGGGGCGGCCCCTGGCGCTTCTCGGAGTGGGGGCAATTATTGGACTGCTGGCGGGACTCTACCTGGGGCGCCTGTTGCGTCACATCGTGTATCAGGCAGACCCCGCCAGCGTGGGGATCCTGTTCGGTTCCGTGGTGGCGATGATTCTGGTGGGAGTGGTCGGGGCCGCGCTGCCGGCCCGGCAGGCGGCCGCGGTGGAGCCGGCGGCACTCATGAAAGAGGACTAGCAGGGATTCCCCCAGTGGAAAACGGCGTGTTAGGAACCAATGGCACACGCCTTTGCTCGATACGTCCGGCGGGTGGTGTCGACGATAGAGCAAGGTTTTGGAGGATTGGGCTCGACGGCCCAATGGCTGGGTTTTGAAACCCTTGAGGTTCCTGGTCTCTCCCCAACTCCTTACCCGTCGGATCGATGAAAAAGCCCCTCTCTCCCAGACTCCTCCTGTCGGCGCTGCTCGTTGTCGCCTGCGCCCCGTTTGCTGTCGCGCAAAAGCCGGATACGCCGCTCTACCTGGATCCCGCGCAGCCGCTGCCCGCGCGGATACACGACCTGGTGTCGCGCATGACGCTCGAGGAGAAGGCGTCGATGATGCAGAACACCACGCCGGGCGTTCCGAGGCTGGGGATTCCGCGTTACGACTGGTGGAGCGAGGGACTGCATGGCGTGGCCAATGCCGGCTTCGCGACGGTCTTTCCGCAGGCCATCGGCCTCGCGGCGATGTGGGATGCGCCGTTGCAGGAGCGGATCGGGCACGTGGTCGGCGTCGAGGGGCGCGCGAAATACAACGGTTACGGTCCCGACCTGCGAGGAACCCGGTTCCACGGCCTGACGTTCTGGTCGCCCAACGTGAACATCTTTCGCGATCCGCGCTGGGGGCGCGGGCAGGAGACCTATGGCGAGGATCCGTTCCTGACCTCCCAGCTTGGAGTCGCCTTCGTGCGCGGCATCCAAGGGGACAATCCTCGGTACCTGCTCGCGGGTGCGTGCGCCAAACACTTTGCGGTGCACAGCGGGCCGGAGCCGCTGCGCCACGGCTTCAACGTGGATCCGGTGAAGGCCGACCTCTACGAGACCTACTTTCCCGCCTTCGAGGCGCTCGTGCGCCGGGCGCATGTGGAGGTCGTGATGACCGCCTACAACTCGCTCTACGGCACGCCTTGCTCGATCAATCCGCTACTCTACGGTTCGCTGAAAGACTGGGGCTTTGATGGACAGGTGACCTCGGACTGCGGCTCGGTTGACGATCTGGTTTACTCGTACAAACGCGCGAAAAACCAGGCCCAGGCGCAGGCGATGGTACTCAAGGCGGGCATGGACGTGACCTGCGGCGCGGCGTCGCAGGGAATCGTGAAAGCGGTGCAGGAGGGCCTGTTGCCCGAGGCGGTTGTGAACGAGCGCGTGAGCGCGCTGCTGCGCACAATGTTCCGACTCGGGTTTTTCGACCCGAAAGGCATGGATCCCTACGCGTCGATCAAGCCCTCGGAAAACGATACGCCGGCCCACGCGGCGCTGGCGCTTCATGCGGCGCGCGAAGCGATCGTGCTGTTGAAAAACGACGGCGTGCTTCCGCTGCAGGTCGCCAAATATCCCCGCATCGCCGTGATCGGCCCGAACGCATCGTCCGTGCCCGCGCTGGTTGGAAACTACAATGGCACTCCGTCGGCGCCGGTGACGGTGCTCGCGGGGATCAGGGCCGCGCTCGGATCCGCGGCGCAGGTCGACTATGCGCATGGCTGCGACTATGCCGACTTGAGGGTCGCGGTACGCCCGGTGGCGACGGGTTGGTTTCACGGCGAGTATTTTTCGAACCCGACTCTGTCGGGCAGTCCAATCGCGACGCGCTCGGACCGGCCGATCTTCCTCGATGGGACGGCCGCCACGGATCACGAGGGCCGTGCGCTGCCCGACGGCGTGCCGGGCCGCGGCATCTCCGTCCGCTGGACCGGGAACCTCCAGACGAACCTGGGCGGCGCGTATGGCCTGACAGTCCGCGTCCGGGGCGGAGTGCGGCTGATGGTCGACGGGAAAACGGTGATCGACTCCTGGACTCCCGCGCCTAGGCAGAGCGGTGAGGAGCGGGTGGTCACGGTGACGCGGGACCTGCCGGAGAACGCGAGCCTGCCATTCACGCTCGAGTACGTGCAGGGTGCGGGACCGGCGAAGATCGAGTTCGAGTGGAGTTCACCGCCCGCCGAATCCGGCGAGGCGCAGGCGCTCACGGTCGCGAAGGCGGCGGACCTGATTGTTTACGTCGGCGGAATTTCCGCCGAACTCGAGGGCGAGGAGATGAGCGTGCCATATGTCGGGTTCAAGGGCGGGGATCGCGAGACAATTGAACTACCCGCCGTGCAGCGTGCGTTGTTGCGCAAGCTGGTCGCGCTCGGCAAGCCGGTCGTCTATGTGAACCTTTCGGGCAGTGCGGTCGCGATGCCCTGGGCCGCGGAGCACGTCGACGCTCTCGTCCAGGCCTGGTATCCCGGCGAGGCGGGTGGCACGGCGGTGGCGGACGTACTGCTGGGGAAGGTCAATCCCTCGGGCCGCCTGCCGGTGACCTTCTACCGGTCGACCAAGGATCTGCCGCCGTTCACGGATTATGCGATGGCGGGCCGCACGTATCGGTATTTCCACGGGAAGCCGCTGTTCCCCTTCGGTTTCGGCCTGAGCTACACGCATTTCACGTATTCAAACCTTCATGTCGTCCGCGAGCCGGGTGACGCGCTCTCGGTGAGCGTGGATGTCACCAACTCCGGTGATCGCGACGGCGACGAGGTGGTCCAGCTCTACGCCACGCCGCCGGCTGCCTCGCATCCGAGGGAGAGCGAAGCGCTGTGCGGCTTCGCCCGGGTGCACCTGGCGAGGGGCGAGACGAAAACCGTGACCATCGCCGTGCCGGCAACCGCCCTGCGGCGCTGGGATGACAAGGCCAACGCCTACGCGATTCCCAGCGGAGCGTGGACGCTGCGCGCCGCTGCATCGTCCGCGGACATCCGGCTGACGACGAAGGTCGAGCTCTGAGCCCGGGGCTGGCGCCGCCGGCGCGGGTGGCGGGCAGGCTTTCCGGAAGGGCCCAGGACATCGCTGGCACCTCAGGATGGTAGGGCGGATTGTCCCCAATCCGCCGAGCCTGCCGCGGATATAGCCGCAGGCCATGTCCCGGCAGGCCGCCGCGGTTGGAGAAAGCGGCGGATTGAGGATAATCCGCCCTACCGAAGTTGGACTTGCGAGTGCCGGGTCTTCGCAATTTTGCATTCGAAATCCGAAGGCCGTCGCCGCCTCATTCGGAGCGGAGCAGGCCCGCGACGTCGGCGCGGGTGGCGCGATAGGCGGGAATGGCGCCGGCGAGTGCGGCGGTGAGCAACAGGACGACGCAGACGGCCGCGATCATCAGCGGATCCTCGGGGGAGGTCTGGTAGATCAGGCTCTGAATATACCGTGTCAGCGCGAAACCACCCGCGAGACCGAGCACAAGGCCGATGACCGCGAGCACGAGACTCCGGCGGACGACGAGCGTGATGAGATGCCCGCGGGTCGCGCCGAAGGCGAGGCGCACGCCGAATTCGCCCATGCGGCGGTCGACCGTGTAGGCGAGCACCGAGAACATGCCGACGAGCGTCAGCAGCGCAGCGATGGCCGACAGGACCTTGAGCACTGAGGCGCTCATGCGCTCGGCCCAAAGCTGGGTCTCAATGACTTGGTTGAGCGGCAGGACCTGGTTCACGACGAGGTGGGGATCATAGTCGTAAAGTGCGCGGCGAACCTGTCCCTCGAGCGCCACGGTGGGGGCGCCGGCGGTGCGCAGGATGAATGTGTTGAAGGTGACGGGCCCCCAGGTCTCGGGACCATAAATCCACGGACCCGGCTTGTCGCGCAGCGTGGCGCGAACGTCCCGCACCACGCCCACCACGTGCCAGCCAAGCCAGGATTTCGACGTGCCCTGCGCGATCTTGGCGGGACGAATGAACTGACCGACCGGATCGGCGTGGGGAAAGAGCATCTCGGCGAGAGACTGGTTGATCATCACGTCGTCGTCTTTGCGCTGGGACAGCCATTGGCCGAGAATGAGCGTCAGACCGTGGGTGGCCTGAAAGGCGCCCCCCAGGTTGGACTCTCCGACCTCGAGTGTGGACCCGTCGGGACGGAGTATCCCAGTTCCGCCACGATTGATTCCGGAGAGCAGGATGTCGTTGCCGAATCCGACGGCGCGGACGCCGGGGAGGTGGGCCAGCACCGAAGAAATCTCCCGCAGCCGGTTCAGACGAGCGACGTTGTCGGTCGGATACGACGGGGGAAAGATGAGCTGCACCTTGGTCTTGTTCGAAGGGTTGAAACCGAGGTCGACCTTGTCGAGTTTCTGGAATGTCCGGACCATGAGCCCGGCTCCGGACAACAGGATGACGGCAAAGGCTGCCTGGAGCACGACAAACGCTCCGCGAAGCCGGGCAAGTCCGGGGCTCTCCCCGAGCGCGGCTCCGCCGTCCTTGAGGCCCGCGTGAATCGGAGTCCTGAATACGTGGATCAACGGTGGCACCGCGGTCAGCAGTCCGGTGAGGACCGCAAGCCCGCCCAGGACGAGGATAGTCCTGGATCCAAGCACCCAGGTGGACCAATTCAATTGGATGACGGAATCGCCCGTCGCGCGGAGAAGGAGGGGGAACAGCCAGTTCGCCACGAGTGCCCCCGCGAGAGCTCCGAAGATGGAGAGGACCAGCCCTTCCAGGAGCAGCAGTCGCGCCACATGCCAGCGTCCGCCGCCCAACGCGAGCCGGATGCTCAGCTCGCGGCGCTGGCCGAGCATTCGAACGAGCATGAGATTGGAGACGTTGAGACAGGCGATCGCGTACAGGAAGCCGACTGCGGCAAGCAGGGTCCAATACACTTTGAACTGCATCAACTGCCTGTTGACCTGGGAAAGCGTGGAAAGGACGACCCGGTCGTGTCCGACGAAATCGCGCATGAAGACGGGAACGTCGATCTTTGCGTTCTGGAGCATATCCCTGACGGCAGCGGGCGTCTGTCCCGGGCGCAGCTTTCCAAGAATCCATGTCTCGGGCATCCAGGGAGTGGCGGGATTCACCCGGTAGACGAGGGGACGGTAGAGGTCGGAATAGAAGTAGACGGGCAGTTCCTGGTCTGGCTTGAGCACTCCGACGACGGTGCAGAGGTCGTCGCCGACCTGGAGCTGCTTTCCAAGGGCGTCAGGCGCGCCGCCGAGGTATTTTTGCCAGAAATTGTAGCTGATGATCACTACATGGTCCGCACCTTCCGTCGCCTCGCCGGGCAGGAAGTTGCGCCCGAGGGCCGGTTGGACGCCGAGCATGGGAAACAGATTGGGAGAAATCCCCTGCCAACTCGTCTCCACCGGGCGCCCGTTCACAAGCACGTTTCCACTCATGTACGCGACCTTGCCGTATTCGCTCATTGCTGACGAACGCTCGTAGGCGTCGACCATGAACGGAAACCTCAAGGGCATGTAGAGGCCATTGCCGTTCCGGCCGCCGATGAGGTAGACTCCATCGGGGAAGCGGTTCACCGAGAACAGCACGCGGTCGGCGACGCTGAAGATCGCGGCGGCGGCGCCGATGCCGAGGGCGAGCGTCAGCACGGTCACGAGCGTGAACGTGCGGTTGCGTATCAGGGACCTGAGGACAAACCGAAGGTCGGAGAGCATGGCTGGGAGGCTGCAGATGGCTGGACTGAAGCCATCGCAGGGGGGAGCCACGGCGGCTGGTGGTCGGCCAGCATGCGGTTCGGATGATACGTAGCCAGCCCCAAGTATCGAGCTCTCGGAGTGCGCCGGTCCGAGCGCACCCCGGGCGGAAGCGGCCCCGGTCAGGGCTTGAACAGCGACAGATCGACGGCGTCGGCCAGTCGGCGGGCGCCCGCGTCGTTCGGATGCAGGTGATCCCCGCTGTCCACGGACGGAAGCATCCGGTCCGGGTGCGCGGGGTCGCGCAGCGCCGCGTCGAAATCGATCACCGCGTCGAAGGCATGGGAGGTTCGTATCCATTCATTGATCACCTGGCGGGCCTTCTCGAGCCGGGGGCTGGCATAGAAGGAGCGGCCGCAGGGCGTGATGGTGGCGCCGTAGACGCGGAAGCCGCGGTCATGGGCCTGGACGATGAGCTGCTGGTAGGCGCGGATGATTTCTCCGGCGGTCACCTTGCCGCCGCCCAGGTCGTTGATTCCCTCGAACACGATCAGCCAGCGGGCACCGGGCATCGCCAGGACGTCGCGGTCGAGGCGTGCGATTGCGGTCTCGCCGATTCCGCCGCGCCAGACAGCGCCGCCGCCGATGCCCTGGTTCAGCACGCCGATGTCGGCGAGGCTCTTGTCCGCCCGGAGGCGCGCAGCGAGCAGGTCGGGCCAGCGGCGGTTTTCGCCCTCGGTCGAGCCCTTGCCGTCCGTGATGGAATCCCCGAGGCAGACGATCGCCGCTGAGTTCGACGGGGCGAGCACGTCCACGCCGCAGAGGAAGTACCAGCTCTCGGTCTTGACCGCCTGCGGCAGGTCGGGGGCGCTTACGTCATCGCCCTTGGCGACGTAAACGAAGCAGCGCGCGGAGCGATGTCCAGTGACCCATTTCGCGGTGTCCCGGACATGGAATGTCACCGCAAGGTTTGATCCGGCGGAGAGGTCAAAGGCGACCGGATCGGACACCAGGAGCTCGCCCCGGTAAAACGTCACCGAGCCGAGGCCGTTGAAGGTGACGACATGACGCGTGGCGGTGTCGATCCTGGCTCCGCCTTCCGAACGCGCGATCTCCACGTGGTCGATGGTGAGGCCGTCCCTGTCAAAACCGCCGAGCGCGTCCGAGATCCGGATACGCAGGCTGGAGCCTCCGATGGAGACATGGACGACCTGGCGCACCGTCGAATCGACCAGCCCGGGCGGATTGGGCGGCATCAGTGCGGGTTCGACGGCCTGGGCGGATGCGGCCCAAGTGCCGACCCAGTGTGCGGGGGCGGCGGCCGGCGAAGCTTGGGCTTCCGCGAGCGGCGCGACGAGAAGCGTGGTCGCCAGGAATGCCAAGGCTTGAAGGGCCGGCCGCGATGTGAGGCGGCGGAGGGACGAGGAGCGGAACGGGGATATCATGACGGGTTGTGTTTTCAGTTTCTTGAGGGAGGTGGGTATTCGAAGGACCACGACATCAGTCCTGGCATCGGTCATGGCAAACGAGCTGAGTCCGTTCGATGGATTGAGTCGACAGGGTCCATGCGCGGGTGAGCCATCGATGAGCCGGAACGATGGAATCCGCCGGCGCGAATTTCAGCGCTCACGGGTTTCGGAAATCGGCAGCATCGTGTGTGTTGATTTCGGTGATGGTCAACTGCACCGGTCAACGGGCAGGGTAGAGGGCGAGGGCGAAGTCGGTCGGGGCGTTCTTGGGGCCCTTTGCGAGCGCCTGGTCACGATAGGCGGCGCCCTCGGGATAGACGTCGGAGCGGCTTTGGCGCCAGAAGAGCGGAGCCGAGCCGCGGGCGCCGGCCAATTCGAACGCGTAGCGGTGGCCGGCTTTCAGGTGCACCCGGTTGGAGCCCGAGAAATCGATGTTCAGGATGCCGGGCGCGAGCACGGCGCAGGCGACGGTCAGGCCGGCGCCGTCGCCGAGCAGGTCGCGGCCGGTCGTGTAGGATGGAAGCTCGGAGGCCGGTGTGGCCGGCCCGAGGTCATAGAGCGCGAGTTTCAGCGGGGTGGACGGCGAGGTGCCGAAGCCGTCGCCGGCGTAGAGGGCGATGCGCCCGAGCCGGATGTCGCGGTGAGGGACGAAGGTCTGGGCGATGCTGGTGGCTCCGGGGTTGCCGTTGAGGCTTGCGGGGTCGGGCGTCTGCCAGAACGGGTTTTGGACCGTGGCAAGCGCCGGCTTGCCGGGCCAGGTGGCCGGATAGAAATCGGACGTGGGAACGACCGCGACGCCTGGCGAGGTCACACCCAGGTCCGGCGCTGCGGGACGAACATAGGGGGCGGGGTGGGGAGGCACGCTCACGCCCGCCTCGGTCTGGGTGATCGGCTGGATCGTGCCGTCGGGGTTGTAGTAGAGATATTCGATACAGACGGCGCGCCGCCCGAGTCCGCCAGTCTCGCCGTCGGGCAGGGTAAGCCCGGCATAATGATAGAAGAAATAGGACTGGCCCTTGAAATCGTCGATGATGCCCGGGTGGATCGTGTAGCTGTTTTTGGCCGACCCGGTAATGATGCCACGATAGGTCCAGGGCCCAGTGATCGCGGGTGCCGTCGCGTAGCAGATCTTTTCCCAGTAGCCCTGGTGGGCGAAGGCGGCATAGGTGAGATAATACATGCCGCCGTGTTTCGAGAGCCAGGGGCCCTCGGTGTAGTTGGGAACGGCGATACGACGGATCGGCCCGTCGAGTTCGGTCATGTCGGGCTTCAACTTCGCGAGGTAGCAGGTGGGATTTCCCCAGGACAGCCAGGCGGTGCCGTCGTCGTCGATGAAGACCGTCGGGTCGATGTCGTCCCAGGGATAGGGGCTGGGTGTCATGTCGTCAGTGACGAGCGCTGACCCGCGCGCATCGACGAAGGGGCCGGTGGGCTTGTCGGACACCGCCACGCCGATCGCCATGCCGGGATGCGAGGCGTCGTGCCGGACGGCGGCATAGAAATAGAATTTTCCGTTTCGTTCGATCGCCTGGGACGCCCAGGCGTCGCGCGAGGCCCATTTGAAGTCCGTCACGCGCATGATAGGACCGCGGGGAGTCCAGGTTTTCATGTCCGTGGACGAGAAGCAGAGCCAGTCCCACATCGTGAACATTTCCTTTCCGCGGGCCTGGTCGTGTCCGGTGTACAGATACACCGTGTCGCCGACGACGAGCGGCGCGGGGTCGGCGGTGAAGACGTCGCGTGAGATGGGGTTGGTGCCGGGGACGCGTGGCACGGCGCCACGGAGCAGCGGGGAGGCGAGGCAGAGGGCGGCCAGGGCGGCCGGGACCTTGCTGAAAAGGCGGCTGAACATCGAGGGCGTCTGTTGAGGCGAGTTGATCGGGGCCAAATGGTTCGGGGCGCCGGGGCGGTTCAGCGGAAGATGCGCTGGACGAAATGATAGAGATTGTCGCCCCAAGTGTGGGCGTCGTGGCCGGAAGCATCGATGTTCCAGATGTGGGGCACCTGATGTGCCTTCAGGTAGCGGTGGACGCCCTGGGAGATGCGAATGAGGCCGTCGCGGTTTCCGCTGGAGAGGTACAGCAGCTTGAGTTCGCGCCGTGCCGCGGCCGGATCGGGCAGAAGCTTGGCGGGCGGCTCCGTGTTGGGAGCGGAGGAGAAGGCGCCGAGCCACGCGAACGTGCCGAGATGAGAGAGGCCGATATCGAGCGTCTGGCCGCCGCCCATCGAAAGGCCCGCGAGGGCGCGGTGGAGGCGGTCGGTGTAGGTGGAGTACTTCGCCTGGACGGCGGGAATCAGGTAGTGGAGCAGGTCCGGCTGGAACCGGGCGAATCCCGCGACGTTCCGAGGCGTGAAGGGGTTTCCGATGGCACGATCGTCGGGCAGGGCGCGCCCGTTGGGGAAGACGACGATCATCGGCACCATGCGGTCCTTGGCCAGGAGGTTGTCGAAGATGTTCTGGGGCGAGACGAAGCGAATCCATTCGGTGTCGTCGCCTCCGATGCCGTGGAGCAGGTAGAGCACCGGATACTTCCGCGAGGGGGTGTACCCGGGAGGAAGATACACTTTGGCCTGCCGGGTCGTGCCGGTGACCTTGGACGCGTAGGAGAGGGTCTCGATGCGGCCGTGGGGGATTCCTTTTTCACGGGCGTTGAAACCGGCCGGGGCTTCGCGGAAGACGCTGACGTCGTCGGGGGCCAGCACGATGGGCTGGGCGAATTCGGCGCGGGCCCGGGCGGGCGACACGTTCTGCGGGGAGACCTGGGATTGCGCTGCGAGGGCTGACGCGACGAGCAGCGGAAGGAGGGCGAGGGAGCGAGTGAGGTTCATCGGGTAAAAGGGGGTGTCGAGTCGGGTTGGGGCTTGGAAAGGGTGGAGCGGACGTAGTCGGCTGGAACGAGGTACCGCTGCGGCCTGCGCGCGGTCGGGGGAGAGCGGGGGCGGTCAGAATGACGGCGGAGATCGGCGATGCGCAGGGGAATCAGGGGTGGGAAGCGGGCGTCGCGGCGGTCCACTCGAAGCTGGCACCATTGGCGTCGTCGGGGCAGATGCCGCGTGCCTGGGCGTCGAGAAGGCCGTTGGCCTGGGGGGCGATGGCGAGGAAGCGGTCAGTCACGAGCGAGAGCAGCAGGACGTCGCCGCGTTCGGTCTGCTCCCATTGGAAGGTCGCGGCATCGCCTGCCGGGGATTTGACCAGGCGCACGTCGCCCGCGTTTCCGGAGCTGGTGACGGTCACGAACCCGGTTCCGTCCATGGCTTCGAGGGCGACGCGGCCCAGGCCGCGATCGATCACGCGGAAGCGGTCCGTGCCAGCGCCCGGGGCTTGTGCGTCCATCGAACGAAGGTGTCCGTTCCAGGTTCGGAGCATGCGGTGGTCCGACAGGGAGGTGAGAGTGATGACCTGGCCGAGCGGGATCGGGCGACCGAGTCCGTTGGCGCGAGGTTCGAGGACGCGGAAGTGGGTGAAGTCGGCGTAACCGCCGGCATCGCCAGTCGTGTTGAAATTGAAGAGCGCGAAGCGGACGCCCTGGAATGTCTTTAGCTGAAAGACCATCGTGAAGGGTACGCCGAAGGGGCGGAAGGCGACGCCGTCGGTGCTGGTGCTGAACGTTGCCTGCTCCGTGTCGAAATTGCAGTGCACCCGCAGCCAAAGGTGGAACGTGGCGAGGGGAGCGGAGCGGGTCTCGCCGTGGGTCTGGTCGAACCAGACGAGGTCGGTGCCCCGGGCATCGCGCCGCACGCCGACCCAAGCGTAGGGCAGGTTGAGCAGGGCGAGGCCGGCGTTGTCACCGGGGCGAAGACCAGACGCGTCGAGCTCCACGGTGGCGATCGACTCGGGCCCGATGGTGCGCTGGGTGAGCGAGTCGCGGGCGGTCCAGAAGGTTTTGGACGGCAGTGAGTGCAGGCGGAGAAAGCCGGGCCGTTCGGTCAGCGACCACTTCGCGTCGTCGGGGACGTGGTTCCACTGCCAGATCGGCTTCAGGGAAGATTCGGCGAAGTCGTCGTTTCGCTGATACGGGGCGTGGGGCGGCGAGGAGAAGCCGGTGTCGGGTTTGACCCAGGTGAGGGGTGTGCGCGTCAGGTTGCCCGGGAGCCCGAAATACGGCCAGCCGTCCTTCCATGTGATCGGGGACAGGCAGGTGAGGCGGCCCACGGAGTTGTGGTCCATCATCGAAAGCCCCCACCACTGGCCCGTCTGAGTCTCGACGATTCCGCCCTGGTGCATGGCCATCGAACCGGTGGCGTCGGGCTGGGGGGGAATGAGGTGGATGCCTGGTTGGCGGCCCAGGCCCTGGAGGCGCCAGCCTGCGCCCACGCCGAAGCTTTCGCCGACGCTGGTGGTGATGACCTGGTAAGGCCCTTCGGGACGGTCCGCGCGTGCGACCACCTCGTAACAGATCGGGTCGTAGTTCGCGCTGAAGATGTAGTAGTGCCCGTTGATGTGATAAAAATGGGAGCCCTCGCCCATGCCGCTGCCGGCGGGGATGATCACGCGCTCGGTCCCGGGCATGATGTCGCTCAGGTCGGATTTGAGCTGGGCGAAGTGGATCGCGTTGTAGCCCCACACCACGTAGATCTTCCCGTCGCCGTCGAAGAGCACGGACAGGTCGTGCAGGGAGTGTCCGAGCTGAGACTGGGTCCAGGGGCCGGCCGGGTTCTTCGCCCGGAATACCTGGGTGTTTTGTCCGTTGACGTTGCTGAAGATGTAGTAGGTGCCGTCGTGATACCGGAAGCAGGGCGCCCAGATCCCCTGGCCGTAGATGTTACCGCCTTCGAGACGGTACTTCGGACCGAGGTCGAGGCGCTTCACGGCGTAGGTGACGAAGTCCCAATTGACCAGATCGCGGGAGTGCAGGATGGGCAGGCCGGGCATCGCGTGCATGGTGGTGCCCGTGAGGTAGTAGTCGTTGCCGACGCGGATGATGTCGGGATCCGAGAACTCGTCGTAGAAAAGTGGATTCGTGTAGGTGCCGTTGCCGTTGTCGGCCATCCAGGTCTGACGGGAGGCGGGTTGGGAGGGAGAGGCGTTAACGGACCGGATGGCCATTCCCAAGGTGGCCAGGGTAAAGGCGATCAGGGCAGGGCGAGTATTCTTGAGAATGCGATGAACGGGCATGGGTGCAGGTGTTAGGGGAAGTCGTGTGTCGCCGATTCGGCCTACTGGACGGAGGATGCGCAAAACAGATGCTGCGCTCATGTACCGCGGATGAGCGGCGAGGGTATTGGGATAATGGGCAGGGCCGTTCGAGTGGATCGCATGTGGGTTTGGTTGAAAGCGGCACGGTCTGACACGTTGACCGCGAAGCGAGAGAGCGGTCCGCATTGGGGGGCGGGATCTCAACCACGTGAAAGACTATATTCCCCTATGAATTTCGTCGTAGTCATGCTGTTGGATTTCGGAGGTAACAAGTCGGACTGACTAGGCAGTGTTTTCAAACCTCGTGATTGATCCAATCGATTATCGCGGCGAGAGATGCGAAGCCGATAAAGGTGTCGGAGAGTTTTTCGTATCGCGTAGCGACTCGGCGGTTACGTTTGATGCGGCAAAAGAAGTTTTCG
>DAIDAF010000043.1:0-114428 GCA_027310745.1 Opitutaceae bacterium
TGCTCATGCAGTGATAGTACGCTTCCTCCTCCTTCGCATCTACCTTCACCCTCGGTCGTCGCATTCATTGTTTTTTACCTTTTAGCAGGAGAAGGTCAATGTATTTTACCTTTTTTCAGCCTGTCCCTGTTCCGACAGGTCTCGAGCCGCGGCAAAGTATCCAATGCCCTGCGCATCGCGGTCGCTGACGACCTACGATCACTTCGCTGCAATGGTCTTCGCGCAGCTGACCTACCGAGAGGGACTGCGCGGAATCGAGACATGCTTGGGGCGGCGCTCGGAGGGTCCGATTCGAGGAGGGCAGGCCGTTTTTTGTCATCATTTCCGCTGCGCTTCGTACCTCAGCTGGCGCACCTTACTGAAGTCCAAACCCCTGGCGAGCAGGCTCTGAATGCGACGGCCGAAGACCGTCACCCCCTCAACGCGCCAACGGAAGGACGATCCGGATCGTCGTGCCCGAGGGGCCGGAGGTCTGCAGCAGGATGTCGCCGTGGTGGCTGCGCATGATGCGCTTGGCGATCGCCAGGCCCAGGCCAGTGCCGTCCGGTCGTCCGCTCAGGAAGCTGTCAAAGATCCGCTCGCGCAGCGCCTCCGGAATGCCGCCTCCCGTGTCCGCGACGTCGATGGCCACGCACGCTGCCCCGTCCCGCTCCACCTGGGTCGTGAGGATCGTGATCATCCCTCCGCCCGGCATCGCCTGCGTCGAGTTGATCAGCAGGTTCAGCAGGACCTGCTGGATCTGCCCCTTGTGTGCGTCGATCTGAAGCGGCCGCGCCGGCGGGGCGAAACGCAGCTGGATCTTGCCCTGCGCCAGTTTCAGGCGGATCAGCACGATCGTGTCCTCGATCACCTCCGCCACGCTCCAGCGCGAATGCAGGCTTGAGGGCGCCTTCGCGAAGGTCAGCACGCGCGTCACGATCGCCTCCAACTGGTCCAGCTTCTCGCGAATCACGCGCACGTCCGTGCGACGTGGATCACCCTCCGGAAAGTCCAGGCCCAGGTAGCCAAACAGGAGTTTGATGACCGTGAGCGGATTGCGGATCTCGTGCGCAATCTCCGCCGCGAGCAGGCCGAGCGTGGTGAGCTGCTCGTTCTTCCGCAGCGAGTCCTCGCTCTGGAAAACCCGCGCATACAGCCGGGCGTTCTGCAGCGCCACCAGCGCGATCGACGCCAGCGCCGCGCAGAAGCGCTTCTCGTCGTTGTTGAACCGATGTACCCGGTCCGTAAATACCGCGATCGCGCCCAGCACCTCGCCATCGAGCACCATCGGCGTCACCAGCATCGAACGCAGCTGCGGGTCCTTCGGGATGTCCGGCAGGTCCAGGAAATCCGGAGTGTGGATGTTCGCGAATTCGACGACCTTGCGCGTGTGGATTGACGCCGCGATCGCGCAGTCCTCCACCGCATGCCCGACTGCCCCCTCGGCCAGCCGCGATTTCGTCCCCTCGGGATCCGACCACGCCGCAAGCCGCACGGTCTGTGAGGCCGTATCGGTGAGATAAATCGCACAGGCCCGCGCCTCGGTGACGCGACGGGCATCGCGCACCACCGTCTCGATCAACTCATGCTCCTCGAGCTTGGGCACCAGCGCCTGTCCGCTCTCGATCAATACCTCGAGCTGGCGCGCCTTGCCCCGGAGCTGCTTCAGCCTCCAGAGGCGCTGCATCACCGCCGTCGCCTCCGCCGCGCACTGCTCCAGCAGCAGGAGATCCTGGTCCGTGAACGCACCCACCTGGTCCGAGTCGAGGTTAATCACCCCGAAAATCTGGCTCGCCTCCTCGACCACGCGCGTCGTCTCGAGCATCGGCACGGCCATCTCGCACATGACCTGCGGCCTCACCCGCACGTACCGCGCGTCGCTGCGCACGTCGGGCACTAGCAGCGAGCGACCATGGAACGCCACCCAGCCCGTGATGCCCTGCCCCAGCCGGAGGCCGAGGTCGTCGCCGTCCTCGAGCGGAAGCCCCTGCTGGACCTCGATCTCGAGCTTGCCGGTGTCGGGACTGAGCAGCGCGATCGAGCCACTCGATGCCCGAAACACGCCGACGAGCTCGCCGAGGATGTGGCTGAGCGCCGACTTGGGATCCTCCGTCTTACCGATCAGCGAACTGATGCGGTAACGCGCCTCCAGCGAACGCAGCTCCTGGCCGCGCCCGGCGTCACGCTCGGGCCGGTCGCGCCGGCTTCCCACGGGCTGCGCCTTGCTCGTCACGGGATTTCGTTCTCAGGTCGCGGACGGCGCGGACGGCGGCGTGGCGACCGCGGCCGACAGGACCTCGCGCAGGGCATGCAGGCGGCCCGTATCCTGAATCGCCGTACGATCGGCGTTCTCGATGTAGAAAGTGTCGATCGCCACGCCGCGCTCGGTGCCGATGCGCGCGAAGGTGATGTCGAACCCGTGGTCGTAGATGATCTTCGCCAGCCGGTACAGTAGGCCGATCTCATCCCGAGCCTGGATCTCCACGATCGTGCGCTGCATCGAGAGCTCGTGGTACACATCCACTGTCGGCGGGAACGAGGTGTGGATCGGGTCCGGCGCGTTCGCGGCGGACACGTAGCGGCTGGAGTAGCGGGACGCCTGCGCCACGATGTCGGAGTACAGGTCGCGGTTGTTCACCAGCGCACCCTCGACCGTCTTCGCAAACAGTTCCTGCGCGGTCGCGCTCTGCACCACGCCCCGGCCGGGTTCGACGACGTGGAAGGTGTCGATCGCGATATGGTCGTTGCGGGAGATGATCTTCGCGCTGAGGATGCTCAACCCCGCCACGCTGAACGCGCCCGCCAGCTTGTAGAATAGGCCCGCACGGTCCCAGGTCACCACGTTCACGACCGTCAGCGACCGGTTGATGTCGTCCTTCCACTCGATGATCGGCTTGAGCGAGCCCAGCGAATCCGCCTGGGATATCGTCTTGAGCAGACGGTTGACCATCTGGATGTGGAGCGCGATCTCCTCCGGCTCCGTGTGCACGAAGTAGCGCTCGGGAAGCAGGTTGAAATGAGCGGTGATCTCGTCGGTGCTGATGCCCGGTATCTTTTTGGTGATGAGCTCTTGGTGGATCATTGACGTTCGTGCCCTGTAGCTGGCGTGGACGGCTTCGCCCAGATTCAAGCGATCCAGGGTCCGCCGGTAAAGGCTTGTGTGCAGGGTGTCCTTGTACCCGTTCCACAGCGACGACGCGGTGCCGCGCGCATCGCAAAAGGTGTGCACGTAGAGGTGTCGGAGGCGCTCGGCGTCCCCGACCAGTTCGGCGAAGGCCGCTGCAGTTTCAGGATCATCGACATCCCGTTTCTGCCAGAACCGTGCCATCGCGAGGTGATTCTTGATGACAAACGCGATCAGCTCGCGCTTTTCCGCGCTCACGCCCAGCCGCTCCAGCAGAGGCATCGCGATGCGCACGCCGCTCTCGGAATGCCCTTTGACGCCCTCCGCCTTGCCGATGTCGTGCAGCAGCAGCGTGAGATACAACAACTCCGGCTCCTCGGTCTCGTGCAGCGTCGCCCGGTATTTGAGCGTGATCGGCTCCGCCTCCGTGAAGATCAGGTCGAGCTGCCGGATCGCGTTGAGGGTGTGCACGTCCGCCGTGTAGCGATGATAGAGCTCGTGCTGGACCAGGCAGGTGAGCTTGTCGAACTCCGGTATGAACCGCCCCAGGACGCCCAGCTCGTGCATCAGGGAAAGGATCCCGTGCACCGCGCCCGCGGCAGACAGGATCGCCCTGAAACTCACCTGCGCGTCCGGCGCATTGCGGACCTCACGCGTGAGCAGCGGAAGCGACTCCCGGATCAGCGTCTGCAGGTGAAAATCCGGCAGCGCGCTCAACTGCTGGCAATGCCGGAACACGCGGATCAGGCGCACCGGGTCGTCGCGGAACACGTCGGGCGTCTCCGCAGCCAGTTCGCTTTCGCGCAGGACGAAGCCGTCCATCCGCTTCGGCTTGGGATTGCGCGCCGCACGCAGCGCCTCGCGCAGGGACAACCTCGAGCCCTCCTGCTTGAGGCTCAGCGCGAGCCGCTTCTCGACCAGACGCGAGATGCGATAGATTGTCTGCGCATCCCGGTAGTAGTCGCGCATGAACTGCTCCACCCGCCCGATCACCTGGTCGTGATGGTACCCGAGGTTCTGCGCCAGCCTAGGCTGCGTCGCCAAGTCGAGCAGGTCCGTCGGCCGGCGGCTCATGTAATGCAGCTCGTTGCGCACCCGCAGCAGAAACTGGTATGCCCTCTGGAACGACTGCAGCTCGCTGCGCTTGAGGTAATTCTGGGCGACCAGCTCGTCCAAGTCCTTCACGCCCATGCGCACCCGCGCCATCCACAGCGCGTTTTGGTAGTCGCGAAGTCCTCCCACACCGTTCTTCACGTCGGGCTCCTGCAGGAACGGCGTGCCGCCGAACTTCGCCCGGCGCTCCTCCTGGTCGGCCAGTCGCGATGCGATGTACTCCTTCGGCGCGTCCGATATCGAAAACGCCCGGTACGCCTGCTCGAAGGTCTCGTAGAGCGGCACCGATCCCGCCACCAGCCGCGACTCCAGCAGCGACGTCTTCGTCTGCACGTCCTTGCGCGCTTCCACAAAGATGTCGTCCAGCGTGCGCGTCGAATGCCCCACCTTCAGTCCGCAGTCCCACAGGATGTACAGAATCTCATTGGTCAGGTGCTCAAGGAGCGGCTTCATCACCTGCAGCTTTACCTTCGCCGAGTACAAGAACATGATGTCGATGTCGCTCAGCGGACACAATTCGGCCCGCCCGTACCCGCCCAGCGCCACCAGCGCCACCGGAGACGGCGGCTCGCCCTTCGTCCGCGTGTACGACTGCAGCGCATAGTCGAACAGCTGCGCCAGCATCACGTCGATCATGTCGGCCCGCGCATGCGCCACCTCACCGCCAGGCGCTCCAGCATCGTGCCGCATCCGGATCATCGCGCTCTCCAGCCGCAGGAAGGTCTTGCAGGCCGCAAGTCGCTGCGCAATCGACACCTCGCCGCTGAAATTCAGGCGGTCGCGCGCGTGCTGTTGGAGGCGTCCGAGCATCATGAAGGAAAGTAATGGTTAACCCGAAAGGGCAACGATTGTTAGCAGGATCAAGGCCATATCGATACGTATTTTAAGCAATAAGTTGTTAAATGGCAAATGATTGCATTTACGCCATCCGCCGCCCGCATCGCGACCACCGGCAACGGCCACCCCGGGGCCACGCCGCCGGCCCGACCGGGCACCACACCCTTTCCACGACGAGAAAACCCCTTGCACCACCCGACGCCCGCGCTTAGCTCGGCCGTTTTAACTCCTCTCCCGCACCATGGCCGAAATCAGCAAGAGCTACGAACCGCGCGACGTCGAAAAGAAGTGGTATGCCGACTGGCTGAAAAACGACTGCTTCGCCGGACGCGTCGACGCCTCGCGCGAGGCCTACTCCATCGTCATCCCGCCCCCCAACGTCACGGGCGTGCTGACCATGGGCCATGTGCTCAACAACACCCTCCAGGACGTCCTCATCCGCCGCGCTCGCCTCGAAGGCAAATCCGCTCTCTGGATACCGGGCACCGACCACGCCGGCATCGCCACACAGACCGTCGTCGAACGCGAGCTCCGCAAGCAGAAGCTCCATCGCCGCGATCTCGGCCGCGACAAGTTCCTCGAGAAGGTCTGGGCGTGGCGCCATGAGAAGGGCAACATCATCCTCGAACAGCTCCGCCGCCTCGGCGCCTCCTGCGACTGGAACCGCACGCAGTTCACGATGGACGAGCACTACTCGAACGCCGTGCTCAACGTCTTCACCGAGCTTTTCAAGCGCGGCCACATCTACCGCGGCAAGCGCATGGTCAACTGGTGCCCCGTCTCGCTCACCGCCCTGTCCGACGAGGAGGTGATCATGAAGCCGAGCAACGGCACGCTCTTCCACGTCCGCTACGAGCTCGTCGACCAGCCCGGCCGCTTCATCGAGGTCAAGACCACCCGGCCCGAGACCATCCCCGGCGACGTCGCCATCGCCGTGCACCCCGAGGATCCGCGCTACGCCGAGCTGCTCGGCAAGAAGGTCTGGCGCCCGCTCAACCGCACAAAGATCCCGATCATCGCCGACAAGTCCGTCGACCGCGAATTCGGCTCCGGCGCCCTCAAGATCACTCCCGCCCATGACAAGGTCGATTTCGAGATCGGCCAGCGTCATCACCTTCCCGCCATCGACGTGCTCAATCCCGACGGCACGCTCAACGAGCTCGCCGGCCCCGGCCTCGCCGGACTTGACCGCTTCGCCGGACGCAAGAAAGCCGCCGAGCTTCTCAAGGAGTGCGGCGCCCTGCTCGGCGAGGAGGCCTACTCCAACAACGTCGGCTACTCCGAGCGCGCCGACGTGCCCATCGAACCCCGCCTCACCTGGCAGTGGTGGCTCCGCTACCCCCGCATCGAGGAGGCCAAGGCCGCCGTGCGTGACGGCCACATCAAGTTCCACCCCGAGCGCTGGTCCAAGGTTTACCTCCACTGGCTCGAAAACATCCAGGACTGGTGCATCTCCCGCCAGCTGTGGTGGGGCCACCGCATCCCCGTCTGGTACCGCAAGGACGTCGACCGCGAAAAGCTCACCGAGGCCGATCTCCGCGATCCCGCCAAGGTGCACGTCTCCCTGAAGGGACCCGCCGACCCCGAAAACTGGATACAGGAGGAGGACGTGCTCGACACCTGGGCCTCGTCCTGGCTGTGGCCCTTCGCCACCATGGGATGGCCCGACGCCAAGACCATGGAGACCGCCGGCATCCGCTATTTCTATCCGACGAGCACCCTCGTCACCGGCCCCGACATCATCTTCTTCTGGGTCGCCCGCATGATCATGGCCGGCCTCGAGTTCATGGAGCCGGGCAAGCCGCTCGAGCAGCGCATCCCCTTCCGCAACGTCTATTTCACGGGCATCATCCGCGACAACCAGGGACGCAAGATGTCGAAGTCCCTCGGCAATTCTCCCGACCCGCTCGACCTGATCGAGAAGTACGGCGCCGACGGCCTGCGTTTCGGCATCATCTCCATCGCGCCCCAGGGCCAGGACATCCGCTTCCAGGAGGAGCGCATCGAGGGAGGAAAGAACTTCTGCAACAAGCTGTGGAACGCCTCCCGCTTCCGCCAGATGAGCGGCCCCGCCGGCGACAACTCCTCGCTCGCCGCCATCCTCGCCCGCCTCGAGTCCTCGAAGTTCGACGCCGACGACCACGCCATCCTCCAGCGCCTCGTCTCCACGATGGCCGAGGTCGAGCGCTGCTTCCGGGAGTTCGAGTTCAGCGCCGCCGTCCAGGCCCTCTACGCCTTCTTCTGGGGCGATTTCTGCGACTGGTACGTCGAGGTCTCCAAGGCCAAGCTCCAGGACGAGTCCACCAAGCTCAACTGTCTCGCCATCCAAGACCTCGTCCTCCGCCAGACTCTCCTGCTGCTACACCCCGTCACGCCCTTCATCACCGAGGAACTCTGGAGCCAGCTCGGCTACGGCCGCGACGGCGCCTTCCTCATGCGCGACGTCCGCCTGGAAACCGCCGCCGAATTCACCGCGACGCTCGACACCAAGGGGCTGTCCATCAACCGCGGTCTCGCCGACTCCGTCGAGAAACTCAAGCAGGTCGTCTCCCAGGCCCGCGCCCTCAAGGCCGAGCACAACCAGGCCAGCCGACGCGATTCGAGCTTCCTCGCCACCGCCGCCGACGCCGACTGGGCCGTGCTGCAGGCCAACCTCGCCAAGCTCACCCGCATGTGCGGCGCCGCGTCAATCGAGCGCCGCGACAAGGTCGACGGAGCCCCCGCGGTGGTCACGCCCCTGGGCACGCTCTACCTCGATCTCGCCAGCAGCGTCGACGCCGGTGCCGAAAAGGTGCGCATCGCCAAGGAACTCGAGAAACTCACCCAGCACATTGCCGGCACGGAAGCCCGCCTTTCCAACCCGGCCTTCGTCGGCAAGGCTCCCCCCGCCGTTATCGAGGGCGCCCGCAAGCAACTCGCCGACCAGCAGGCCAAGCGCGCCGAACTGGAGCGCCTCCTCGCCGCCCTCGGCTGAGCCGCGCAGGCGCGTCCCGGGCCGCCGGACCACATCGGCAGGCCGGCTCCCCTCCGTCGTCCGGAGGGGGAGACTGGCCTACAACCGCCCCGTTTCATCTTCTCGCCACCAGCCTCTTGAAAGGGAACCGGATCACGGTGCGCCCATCGATGGCGCCGTGCCTATGTATTTGCAGTCCTGCACACCTTTCTGGCCGACGGCATCGTCGACCAGCTCGGGATAGACATGGCCCACTGCAAAACCTATCGAGATCGCGAGCTTCACGTAGCGGGTCTGCCCTTTACCCAGCAGGAACGTAAGTCGTCTGCTCACTTCGGTGGTCGTCTCGACTACATGGCTTCCAGGAGCCAGATCCACATAGAAAAATCCCTCCGATTGCGCCTTGCCCACTGCCACTCCGTCGACTCGAACCGCCGGTTGAATTGCGGCGCCCAACACCGATGGGCGATAGAAGTAGATGCGCCCTTTGTCGGCCGGGACCGGGGGAATCGAATTCGCCATCGCAGAATAACTGGGACCGCTCGCACAGCCTTGCAGGAGCGAAAGCGCGATGAGAAACACGAGAACAATCAGGTTCTTTTTCATATGGGGTTAGTGTGAGATCTGAAAGGTAACCGGCACCGCCTCGGAGGCTCGCACGAACGTGCGCTCGACGGGCAGGTAGAAGCCCACGACCGCACCGTTGTTGATGACCGGCCGGGCTTCGTGGATATTCGATGCCTCCACCGTCACGACCTGGTCGCGGGTCTCATAGACATCTCCAGCGGGGATCCGCCCAACTATGCGCCATGTCGTGCCTCTCTTGAGCGTGGTGGTGAAACCCGTGCCGATGCCCACGGTGGCCTCGTATTGCAGAACCATCAGCGGACCGGGTTCGCCCATCTGCGAAAACGCAGTCGGACGCTGCTTGACGGAAACAATGTCAAATGCACAGCCGCCCGAAAACATGGCTAGATAGAGCACGCTCGCCAGAGCACACAATGTCGGGGACGCCTTGGTCATTTGGAGGTGGATACCCTCAACGCTGAGGGCAGCTGGTGCGACGGAGGCTTACCACAACCCGCAGGCGTGACCAGAAGCAAATGATCCACGTCGCGAACAAACAACCAACTCGCCCGTCGAATGCGCACCGCCCACAATCGACCACCTGGTTCGATCCCGAAAGGGTTGAACGGGATCAACCGAAACCAAATGCGACGGCCGGCATCCCCCGTCCCCACCTTGAGATATCCCCGCAGGCCGTCCATTTGCCGCCACCTCCAGAAACACAAGGGCCGCCCCTTTTTCAGAGGCGGCCCGTGTGACCTAACACCAAGCAAACCGTAAGAACTACAAACGTAGCCGTCCTGTTCGGACGTTATTGACTACACCGAGATAGATGCGGCCGGCCTCAAAACGCTCAAAAATCCGTTCACTTTTTTGCATGATTTTTAAGCGTCTGCATTTCAATAACTAAGGACGTTCCAAATCAAACCGATCGCGCGTGGTCGTGTATCCATCCCCGCCGAGGCGTCCGACGAGATCGAGTTTGGCCGGGTCTGGCAGTCCGTCCGCATCGAGCACCTCGTCGTCCACGTGCAGTGCCACGATCCTGCCGATGACGACGTTGCCCGCCATGGGCCCCTCGCCCACGCGCACGATCTGATGCAGGGTGCACTCGAAGGCGGCGGGCGTGCCCGCGACCCGCGGCGGCCGCACCCGGGTGCTCGGCAGCGCCCCCACGCCGAAGGCGGCAAACTCGCTCTCGCCATAGGGAATCGTCGCCGCGCAGGCGTTCATCGCCTTCGCGAGCCTGTGCGGCACCACGTTCACCACGAATTCCGGCACCTGCTCGATGTTGCGCAGCGTGTGTTTCGGGCGCCCTTCCCGGTCGTTCACCGGCACGAACATCAGCGAGGGGGGATTGGAGGTCACCCCCGTGAAAAAGGAGAACGGGGCGAGGTTCGCCGCACCCTCCGGGGACATGGTCGAGACCCAGGCGATGGGCCGGGGCATGATGAGCGAGCCCATCCATGCGTACGCGGTTCGGGGTGGAAGTCCTGCGAAGTCGATGTTCATCCGGAAATGCCCGCCGGCGCGGCGCGGCCCGCCACGCGCGTCACCAAAACCCCGATACGCTCGATCTCGAGCTCCACGGTGTCGCCCTCCCTCAGCCAGCCTTCCCCGTTCGCGCCCGCCTCCAGCAGGCTGCCGCCGCCCACCGCGCCCGTGCTGAACAGGTCGCCCGGGAACAGCTCCGCGTCCTTCGACGCGTGCGCGATCATGCCCGGCACCGTGTGGAAGAGCGTCTCCGTCGATCCCGTGGAGACGACCGCGCCGTTGACCCTTGCCGTCATCGAAAGTCGGATACGCTCTCCCTCGATGCGGTCGTCGAGCTCGCGCCGCAGCACGAGCCACGGCCCGGCCGCCGTCGCGAAGTCCTTGCCCTTCGACGGCCCCAGGCCCGCGGGCAGCGCGCGCTGCTCGAGGTCGCGCGCGCTCAGGTCGTTGACGATCGTGAAGCCCGCCACGTGCTCCCAGGCGCGCTCGCGCGGGATGTCCCGCCCCCGCCGGCCGATCACGACGCCCAGCGCCAGGCCAAAGTCCAGCTCACGGGCCCCCGCCGGATAACGCACGCTCGCCCCATGCCCCACCAGGGCGAGCCGGTTCGCAAACGCGAACTCCGGCGCCTCGTACCACGCCGGCGGAATCGCCTGCCCGATGCGCCTGCGCATCGCCCCCACGTGCGCCTCGAACGCATCGAAATCCCGGAAGGCCGCGGGCCGCACCACCGGCGGCAGAAACTCGAATTCGCTGTCCCGATACCGCGGTCCGCGCCATCCCGCAGCCCGCCGGCGCAGCAAATCCAGATGACCCATCAGCCAGGGGAGCGACTCCTCCAGCCGCTTTTCCCGGCGCGCGGTCAGCGCCGCCAGCTCGATCCACGTCCCATCCGGCGCCGCGGCCACAGCCACGGGGTCCAGACTCGCTCGGGGCAAAATGGTGGCAAAACGCATACGTGCGCTGGTTGGATCGGCCCTTCGCCGCCTTTATGGATTTCCCCTCTTCCGGGGTCGAAACAAAACACCCGACAAATGCCGGTTATTCACCCCTTTCGGCGAGTAAGTTGTGACAAAGTCCCGCTTGCCGTACCGAGCCCTTCCATGCGTCGATTTTCGCCTCGTTTTTGACTTAGAATTAGCTCCGCTAACACCCGTTTTCGAGCCCGCCCTCCCATGCAATCAGAGGCAAATCAGCGTTTATTGACGAACAAGCAGAGACCCTACTAATTGGGGTCGGTACTGCCCGTGACCACAACTAATTGTGGTCATCGGGCGTAAATGCGTCCTTACTGCATTCCGGTTTTTCTCCAGTGGCCACCCCGACCGCCGGACTCCCCTAACCAGCCTAGTCCTTCACTCTCCGTTTCCATCGAAAAAATGAACGCATCGCCTGCTTCCGCTCTCCTTCGCCGCTTCGCTCCTCCCGCCGCTCCCCGTGAACGCCTCGTCGTCAAACGCGATGGCCGCCTCGTGCCCTGGGACGCCGCCAAGATCACCCGCGCCATCGCCCTCGCCTACTTCGACGTCCAGACCAATGGGGCCAACAATCCAGACCGCGACGACGTGACCAAGCGCTACGGCGTCGACACGGCCACCTTCATGAAGGCCATGGCCATCACGGAGCGCGCCAAGCAGATGATCGAGCTGGTCTACCGCGCCAACCGCTATCCGTCCATCGAGCAGATCCAGGACATCGTCGAGAAGGCCATCGCCACCGAGAGCGAACTCGAGGTCGCCAAGAGCTACATCATCTACCGCCAGCGCCAGGCCGAACGCCGCCTCGCCAAGTACGAGGACAACGGCCTCGCCGATTACATCGCCGTCTCCAAGTACGCCCGCTACCGCGCCGACCTGCAGCGCCGCGAAACCTACGGGGAGGCCGTCGCCCGCGTCGCCCAGATGCACCGCGACCATTTCTACGACAAGCTCGACACGAAGATCCCCGAGATCCTCCCGCCGGAACTCGCCGGTCTCGTGACCGGCGCAGACCGTCAGCGCATCGGCGAATGGCTCCTCGGCCAGTCCCTCGGCAATCTCATCACCCGCTCCTTCGACGCGGTCCGCGCCCGCAAGGTTCTCCCCTCGATGCGTTCGCTTCAGTTCGGCGGCATCGCGATCCTCCGGAACCACTCGCGCATGTTCAACTGCGCCTACAGCCCGGCCGACCGCGTGGAGTTCTTCGGCGAATACTACTTCCTCCTCCTCTCCGGCACCGGCTGCGGCTTCTCCGTCCAGAAGCAGCACGTCGGCCGCCTGCCCACCCTACCCGTCCGCGGCCGCGAACTCGACCTCACCGTCAAGCACTTCGAGATCGCCGACACCATCGAGGGCTGGTCCGACGGCCTCATCGAGCTGTTCAAGAGCTACATCGAGGGCTACAAGGTCGAGTTCAACTTCTCCAAGGTCCGCCCGCGCGGCACCGCCCTCAAGACCTCCGGCGGCAAGGCCCCCGGCCACCTCCCGCTCAAGCAGGCCCTCGCCGAGACCGAGCGAATCCTCGCCGGCGCCGCAGGACGCAAGCTCCGCCCGATCGAGGTGTACGACATCTGCATGCACGTCGCCCGCTCCGTCCTCTCCGGCGGTATCCGCCGTTCCGCGACGATCTGCCTCTTCTCCGCGGACGACGAGGAGATGATGACCGCCAAGACCGGCGACTGGTTCGCCAAGAACCCGCAGCGCTCCGCTTCCAACAACTCAGCCATCATCCTCCGCGGCTCGAACGATGAGGAGACCTTCCGCAAGCTCTTCCAGGCCCAGAAGGAATTCGGCGAGCCCGGGTTCTATTTCACCAACGATCTCGAATTCGGCTGCAACCCCTGCTGCGAAATCGGCCTGCACCCCGTCGTGCAGGGCCCCCTCTCCGAGCAGGACGTCCAGCACCTCCGCTCGATCGGCTATGAGGGCGAACTCGGACCCGACACCCGCCTCTCCGGCTGGCAGATGTGCAATCTCACCACCATCAACGGTGCGATCGCCACGAACGACGAGCTCTTCCTCGACGCGTGCCTCCACGCCGCCGTCGTCGGCACCCTCCAGGCCGCCTACACGAAGATGCCCTACCTCGGGCCCGTCACCCGCTTCCTCAACGAGCGCGACGCCCTGCTCGGCGTCTCGATCTGCGGCATGATGGACAATCCGGAAGTCCTCTTCAACCCGGCCACCCTCGAGCGCGGCGCCCGGCTCGTCCGGGTCGCAAACTGCCTCGTCGCGAGCCTCATCGGCATCCGCTCGGCCGCACGCCTCACGTGCGTCAAGCCCGAGGGCACCGCCTCCCTCCTGCTCGGCGCCGGCTCCGGCATCCATCCGCACCACGCCCGCCGCTACTTCCGCCGCGTCCAGGCCAATCGCAAGGATCCCGTCTACCTGCACTTCCGGAACGCCAATCCACACATGACCGAGTCGTCCGTCTATAACCCGGACGCCGACGATGTGATCACCTTCCCGGTCGAGGCCCCGAAGGAAGCGATCCTCCGCGACGAACTCTCCGCCCTCGACTTCCTCGAGTTCGTGAAGCTCGTCCAGCAACACTGGGTCCAGGTCGGCACCGCCGATGAAAGCCGCTCGCCCGGTCTCCACCACAACGTCTCCAACACCTGCACCGTGCAGCCCGACGAGTGGGACCAGGTCGCCAGCTTCATCTGGACGAATCGCGACTATTTCACCGGCATCTCGCTGCTCGCCCACGACGGCGACAAGCGTTACCCGCAGGCCCCCCGCGAGGAGGTCACCACCGAGGAGGACATCTCCAAGTGGAACCGCCTGAAGTATGCGACCGTCGACTACACGCAACTCAGCGAGAAGACCGACGAGACCAAGCTCAAGGAGGCGGTGGCATGCGCCGGCGGCGCCTGCGAGATCATCCACTCCGGCTGAACGCCTTGTTTCTTCATCCTGCAAAGGCCGGTCTCCCAGGGGGCCGGCCTTTTTTTGCGCACCCATGTGTGAATGCGAATTGCTTTGCTGCGCCCCCTGCGCGGCCTTCCGCTCGCCGGGTGTCCCTGCCGACCGCACTCTCCAACGCGCTCCGCGCCGGCCTCCGCGCCGCCCGGGCCAACCTCGTACCCGGCCTCCTGCTCCAGGCTGCCGCCCTCGCGATCGTCTGCGCGTTTTATTTCTCACCCTCCGTCAACCACGCCCTGGACCGCCTGGCCCAGTATCGCACGGCCACCGGCTTCCGTTTCAGCATCGTCTCCACCGCCCTGTGCGGCGGCATCATCCCCTTCCTCTACCTCCGCACTTTCACCCCCGCAGGACACAGACCGTCCTACGGGTACGGCGCCGCTATCACGGCATTCTGGGGTTACAAGGGATTTGAGGTCGACCTCTGGTACCGATTCGTCGGAAAGGTCTTCGGCCAGGACCACCATCCGCTCACGGTCGCGCTCAAGACCGTGGCCGACCAGTTCGTCTACTGTCCCATCCTCGCGATCCCCCTCACCGTCCTGGTCTATTTCTGGACCGAGTCCGGCTTCAGCGCCGGCGCGGTCATCACTGACCTGCGGCAGGGCCAGTGGTACGCGCGCCGCGTCCTCACGCCACTCGTCTCGAACCTCGGCATCTGGCTTCCGGCCGTGATGATCATCTATTCGCTTCCGCCGGCCCTGCAGTTGCCCATGCAGAACATCGTGCTCGTGTTCTTCACGCTCATCCTCTCGCACCTGATGCGGCGCACCAGCGCCGCCGTGTGATCACGCGCCCAGATCAGAATCGGAGCGAAATGCGGTCTCCACGCGCTCCGATGCGGCTCGAGGCCGTTTCGTAGAGCTCGTCCTCGTTGAGCCGTCCCGGCGTCGAATCCGGACCGTGCAACGCATCCGCGGAATCAAGCCGCGCGGACGGCGTGTAGGAGTAATGGAAATACCGGGAGTGGCGCGTCGATGCGGGCTCGTTCATCGCAACCGCCACCTTCTGGACATCGAGCCTGAGCGCCGAACCGGCGGACGGCGTCGCCAGCGGCTGCTGGAGCCCGAGACTCGCCTGCATCGACGAGCCGAGCGTCGTGTTGCCGCTGTGCCGCTCCGAGACGGAACGATCGGGAGTGAGAATCATGGCCACCGCGTTCGAAAGTTCGCCCGGGGCGTAATTGCGGAGACTCGCGCTGGGAAGGCGGACCGAAGCGGCAGCACGGGATGCCGCCATCGTTCCCGCGGCAACGCGCGCCGTGCTGACAGCAGGCACCTCGGAGGCCAGCACCTCATTGGCAGAAACCGTCGCCGCCGCCACCGGCAGGCTCGGCAAAGCCGGCTGGTACTCTTCGAGCGCCACGATCACGAGACTCGCCAGAGCCGTCGCGCCCACCGCCACATGCCAACGGGCCACGGTGATTCCGAACCGCGGAAGCACATCCTTCCACCACGGACGCTTCACCGACGCAGCCTCACGAACCCGCGCTTTGAGCTGGCCCTGCCAGTCACCCCAGAACTCACGGGACGGACGCTCCGATTTTTTCACCCGAAGTAGATCTTCGACTGAAATCGGACTGCGCGGTGCGTCATGCTTCTTCATCAGCGTTTCACGTAGGGTTGGAGCTCAGCCTGCAGAAGCTGTTTTGCATAGTGCAGGCGCGAACGCACGGTGCCCTCCGAACAATCCATGATCTCGGCAATCTCCTGATGGCTGAGGCCGTCGATTTCGAATAAAGTCACCACGGTACGATGCTTGATAGATAACTTTTGCATCGCTTCGTTCAATTTCTCCTGAAGCTCCGACACAAAAGCGTCGCGATCTGCCCCGCGCTCATCCGTCAGCGCTGCGATCACCTCGGCGGAGGGGCGATCGTCCTCGTCGATTTTATCGATGCTAAAGAACCTGCGTAGCCGATTCTTGCGCAGGTGGCCGAGTGCAGTGTTGATACCGATGCGATAGATCCAGGTGAAGAACGAGGCGTCTCCGGCGAAGCGATGGATGGCCTGAAAGGCCTTGATGAATGAATCCTGGGTCAGGTCGGCCGCATCCTCACGATTTCCAACGAGATTGTAGATCACCGCGTAGAGGCGCTCCCGATACCGGAGAACGAGGGTATCGTAGGCGTCGATCTCACCCGACTGAACCCGCTGCACGAGCTCCCAGTCGGCATCAGCCTCGTGGCGTCGCTCCGGCGAAGCGACGAGCACTTTACCCAGGACTTTCGTTAGGTTCATAGTCGTGCTTCAGTAAACGCGGTCGGCGATTCAGCGCAAGCGGGTTTCAGTGAGTAAACACCCCTAATTCCGGGTCGCCATCGGTCCGGATTTCGTCCTGTCTCTGCTCCTCACCGTCCGCTCATGACCATCGCCCTCGTCATCCAACTCGAGGATCCCAAGATGTGGCTCGTCGCCCGGGGTGCCCTCGACGCGGCACGGCGACAGCAGATCTCGCTGCGCATCCTCGGCCTCCCAAGCGAATCGGTCTATGCGACCCTGACCGAAGACCAGCTTCTCAAGTACTTCGGCCCCAAAGCGCTCGACTGTGAGGGGCTGGCTATTGCCTCGCCCGGGCGCGCCCTCCAGGACTTGGCGCTGCGCCTTCATCGCGAAGGGAAGCCCGTCGCCCTTCTGGCCCGCCGGGTGGCCGACGTGCCCTGCGTGATCAACAACAACACCGACGCGATCTGCACGTTGGTCCACAGTCTCGTTGCAAAGGGTCACCACTCGATCGCGTTTCTCGCCGGCCCCGGTGAAAGTATCGTTGGCGAAGAACGGATGTCGGGCTATTGGCAGGGACTCGACGAATGCGGCCTCGAGGTCGAGGAGTCGCTGCTGATCCGCGGCGACTATTCCGAACAGGTCGCGTACGAAGCCACGAAGGATGCGCTGGCACGGGACATCCGTTTTACCGCCCTGATCGCCGTCAACGATCTAAGCGCCTTCGGCGCCATGCGGGCCCTGGCTGAAGCCGGAATGAGCCCGGGAGCAGACGTGGAGGTGTCGGGCTTCGACAACATTCCGGCGGCGCATTGGAGCCAGCCCCCGCTCTCGACCTTCGATACGGGGCTCTACCAGATGGGGCATGAAGCCTGCACCGAACTCTGCCGAATGATTCGAGGCGAGCCGTTCCGCCCCGAATGCGTCGTGCCCGCCCGGTTCGTGCCCCGCCTGAGCACCTGGGAGAGCGAAGGAGACTCAGGGCGCACGCAACCCCTCGGGGCCGATTACCTGGAGCATCGCTTCCTCTACGACAGTCAGCTCGACCTGCTGCAGCGCGACTCCCATGCCGCGGAGCTGCTCGAGCGGCTCGGCCAGACTTCGACCTCCCGCGAATCCTTCCTGCAGACCGTGCGCGAGCTCCTGCTCGAAGTGGATCATCTCGGACTCAGTCCGGGGTGCCTCTACTCCCTGCTCGGCGGTTCGACCGGCCAGGTCGCCCCCGCGCTCGGCCTCGTTCCGCGCGACATCCTCGATGCTGCCGTAGGCCTCCTGACGTCGGCCTTTCTAAACGAGCACACGCGTCAGGCGGATACCGCGCTGCGTTACCATGGAGCCACGCTGCACCTCAGGGAACTCCCCTTCGCCGAGGCCAAGGAGACCGCCATCATCGAGGCGATGCACCGGACCGTCGCCAGCCTGGGAATCGTGCGCACGGGCCTGTTTCTCGCACCGTCTGACGACCAGGGAAACGCACCACGCGGTGTCTGGTACGACTGGCTCTCCATGGCGGAGGGAGTCAGGACACCGATGTCAGATGAAGCCTACACGCCGGCATGGCTCGAGGAGCGTCAGGCTGATCGCTCGTGGCTGACGCTTCCGATGCTTCACGGGCTGGAGTCTCTCGGCGTGGTGGTCGTCGATGCCGAAACCGATTTTCTGGCCCACCTGCCTGACTTGGTGCGCCAGTTCACGCTCGCGCTGCGCGCTGCGCGGCTCCAGGGCGCGCTGGCCCTGGCCAATGCCGAGCTGGTCGAAACCTCGCGCCTCGCCGGGCTTGCCGAAATGGCGACCGGCGTGCTGCACAACATCGGCAACGCCCTGAACAGCGTGAACACCTCGTGCAGCCTCGCGATCGACCTCGTCCGGGCCTCGAAGAGCCCCGGGGTGACGCGCATTGCCCGCACGCTCGCCGACAAAGGACCGGGCCTCGCCGATTTCCTGGCCGGCGATCCGAAGGGCGCCCAGGTCGTGCCCTACCTCGTCCAGCTCGGAACCCATCTCGACTCGGAACAGAGACGCATGCTCGCCGAGCTCGAGGGGCTGCGGGGGATGATCGAGCACATCAACGAGATCGTCGCGGCGCAACAGAGCCACGCACAGGTCTCGACCCTGGTCGAAGAACTCTCCCCGCTGGAACTGCTCGAGTTCTCGCTCAGGCTCGCGGAGGCCTCGCTTTCGCGGCACCGCATCCGCGTGTCGCGCGACTACGCTGATGCGACCAACGTCCGGGCCCAGCGCCAGAAGGTGGTGCAAATCCTGACCAACCTCATTCGAAACGCCAAGGAGGCGCTCGACGAGGTTCCCGAGGCCGAACGCCAGCTCAGCCTCAGCGTAAAGCCCGGCCGAAGTGGTTTCGTGGAGATCGCCGTCGAAGACCGCGGCCCCGGGATCGAGCCGGCAAACCTGGTTCGCATCTTCAATTTCGGATTCACCACGAAGAAGGGCGGCCACGGCTACGGTCTGCACAATGCGGCGCTGGCGGCCAAGGAGATGGGCGGGGCGCTGAAGGCGTTCAGCGGGGGCCGAGGCACCGGCGCCCGCTTCGTGCTGGAACTACCTTCGGCCTGAGGCGCTTCGGCTGGAAGCCCGGGCAAACGGGTGTTGCCTGCCCGCGCGGTATGCGCTGGTTTGGACGTCCACTCCGGCGCCGGCGGGTCGGAATTGCACAGACAAGCCCGCTCCGCCGGGCGTCACCGCACCTTCCATTGAGCCCGTCCTCCCAACGCGTCACCTACCTGTTCACGACGTTTCCCAAGTCCACGGAGACCTTCCTCCAGCGCGAGATCATCGCCATGCAGGCCCGGGGTCTTCGGCTGAGGATCTTCTCGCTGTGGGGCGGAGGCGGTGACTTTCACGGCATCCGCGTCGAACGTTTCCCGAAGTGGCGGCTCCTGACGCTGATTTGGATGATTCCCTTCGAAGCCTGGCGGCGTCCGGCCGTGCTGCGCCAGCTGCTGCGGGGCCTTGCGACGCGGCGCGCGCCCTCGTGGATCAATTTCTGGGAGAACATGCTCGGAGCCGGTTTCGCCTGCCTGTACGCCGGCGAGTTTCGTCGCAATCCACCCGACCTCGTCCACGCGGCCTGGGGCGGCGCTCCGGCCACCGCCGCCTGGCTGCTGTGGCGCATCGACGGACACCGATTCAGCGCCGCCGCCCACGCCTATGACCTGTTCGAGCACGGGGGCGACTGGTGGCTCGTCGAAAAGCTGGAGCACGCCGCCTTCGTGCACACGTCCACCGAGATGGGACGTTCGGCCCTGCTCCGTCGCGGCCTCCCGACGTCGCGGGTCCACTGCGTGCGCCGCGGGCTCCCGCAGTGGCCCGTGTTCAAGGCGCTGCGCGCCGACCGCTCCGCGCTTCGCATCCTCTGCGTCGCCCGTCTGGTGCCCAAGAAGGGCCTGCGCCACCAGCTCCGCATCTATGCGGCGCTGCGCGATGCCGGCCTCCAGTTCGAGGCCCGCATCGTCGGCGAAGGCAAACTCCGCTCCGAACTTGTCCGGATGATCGATCAGCTTCGCCTGGGCGACCGGGTGCGCCTGACGGGCCACCTGTCCCAGCCCGACGTCTGGGAGCAGTTCGCCTGGGCCGACGTGCTCGTGCACACCGGCGTGATCGCGCCCAACGGCGACCGCGACGGGCTGCCCAATGTGATCCCCGAGGCGATGGCCGCGGGCGTCCTGGTGGTGACATCACCGGCGGCAGCCACCACGGAGGCCGTCACGAACGGCATTTCGGGCCTGGTGGCCGCCGTGGACGATCCGAAGTCCTGGCTCTCGGCATTCCAGCGCATCCAAGGCGATGCGGACCTGTGCGAGCGGATGCGCGCGGCCGCACGGGCGTGGGTGGAAACCCACTACAACGCGCACGCAAACGCCGCCCGGCTGCATGCGCTGTTCCGCGAGGCCATCTCCGGCACTCCGGCCGCGACGCCGCTTCCGGCCACGACCTCCGCCGCTGAATGATCCTGCTGGATACAACCCGCACCAGCCGTTCCGGGCATCGCTCCGGGCTCACGCGCGTGACGGGCAGGCTGGCCGAGGCTCTCGGCGACCGGGCCCGCGCCGTGACCTGGGAATCGCTTGGAAAACACGCTCCTGCTGCCGGGGACTGGTTCCTCACAGCCGAGGTGTTCTCGGAGGCCGAGCGGCCCGGGTTCCGGGCGTTCCTGGACCGCAGGGCCTGCCGCACGGCGGCGATCTTCCACGACGCCATACCCCTGCGCCTCCCGCACGTGACGTGGCCTCAAAGCGTCGCCCGCCACCCCTCGTACCTGGGCCTTCTTTCCAGCTTCGATCGCATCTGGGCCGTGTCGGTGGCGAGTCGGGACGAGTTGCTCGGCTTCTGGCGCTGGCAACGGGTGGAGCGTCATCCGCCGGTCGACGTGATCGCGCTCGGGGCCGATTTTGACGCGGCACCCCGCAGACCGGCGCCGCAAACGCCTCCCGCTCCGGTTGTGCTGTGCGTGGGAATCCTCGAGCCGAGGAAGAACCAGACTTTTCTCCAGGAGGTCTGCCGGCGCCTCTGGGACTCCGGCCAGCGTTTCGAGCTGCATTACGCCGGTCGGATCAATCCGCACTTTGGCAAACCCATCGCCCAGGCGATTCGAGCCGCGGCCAAATCGTATCCGGGCCTGCATTTTCACGAAGCTCCCTCGGACGTCGTATTGGCGGGATTGATGGAACGCGCACGGGTGGTCGCCCTGCCCTCGATCGCAGAAGGCTGCGGCCTGCCCGTGCTCGAATCGCTCTGGCGTGGCATACCGTGCATCGCCAGCGACCTGCCTTCGATCCGCGAAAACGCCGTGGGCGGCGGATGCCTGTGCGTCAAGGCTGGCGACGCCGACTCCTGGGCCTTCGCGCTGTCGCAGCTGCTCTCGGACGACGAGATCTGGCGCGGCCTCGCGCGCGACGCCTCAGTCCGCCATCTCGTCACCTGGGCTGACTGCGCGCAACTTCTTGCGCAGGGCCTTTCCGAGGACTGAGAGCGCGTCCACGCTCCCGATCCAGGTGAGGATGACGAAGACGATCCAGAGCGGATAGGCTTCCGCGAGCGCGCCCGGGCTCATCAGCGGAAACGAACTCACCTCGATCAGGGCATCGATGCCGATCAATGCGGCGCATGACGCGACCAGGCCCGCCGTGATCATCCAGGCGGCTCCCAGCGACCGGCGTTTCCAGGCGATCCAACCTCCGCCCAGCCACAGGGCGGCGGCGCACCATCCGCCGATCCAGAGCACCCAGCGCATGGTCTTGCCAATCCAGTAGAGGATCTCGCGTCGCTCACGATCGGCGGCCGCCTCGAGCGGCAGCACGCGCGAGGGACGTCCGCGGACGGGATAAAGGCGGTCCCGCGTGATGTCGCGGAACCGTGCAAGCTGCTCATCCGAGCCCGGGCAGGTCCCCGGTCCCACATTGAAGCCCCGGAAAGAGGTGAAGTAGTCCGCATAACGCACGAGCGTGCCGGGAAGCCGAGCGGTGTAGGCCGGCTGCCACACGGGCATCAGGCCGGTGTGGGGCGGACCGGAGGGCAGTTTTCCCGAATCGCAGGCCGTGTTCACCTCGCGCGCCAGCCGGGCATAAAAGGCCAGCTCCGTCCCCACGTCGGGAGCGTTGCCCGACAGCTGCACCGACTCGCGCAACAGCCAAAGGAACCACCCGCCTGCGATTTCGCGATCCTGCTTGGGATGACCGGTGATGAAGGAACATCCGTCGGCCATCGACTCGCCATTGGGGCCCTCGAGCCAGGGCCGCAGGCGCGCGAAGGCCGGACTGACCTCGTAGATCCGCTCCCGCGCCGCGCGGCTGACCGGCACCATCGGTATTTGGCCCCGTGGATACACACGCTGGAGTGCGCCATAGGCGTCGAGAAATTCGGGGGCGAGCACCTCGACGGTGCCGTACCATCCGTAGTGGCGGTAATTGAGTTCGCTCACCGCTGCGATGACGCCCCAACCGCCGACCGCCGCCAGCAGCCCGGCCGCCAGCAGGCCCCGGACCGCGGCAATGCCTCCGCGGAATGCGCGCGGGAGGCCGATGCCCGCCAGCACGATCGCCCCGACCGGAAGGATCCACACCCCCTCCTCGCGCGTCAGCCAGAACAATCCGAAGGCAAGGCCCAGCAGGACGCCCCACCCAACCTGCCCGCGCAGCGGGCGGCCCGCCCGAAGCGCCAGGCCCGATGCGCCCGCGAACACCGCCATCGCCAGGGGCGTTCCGATGTTCTGGCGCAGCACCCGGCCCAGCACCATCACCTCGTAACTCATCGGATTCCACAGCAGCATTGCAAAGAGCAGGAAGAGCGCGCCATCGCGCGTGATGAGCGGTTTGAGCGCCTTCGCCACCAGCCAGCACGCCGCGACATACGCCAGCTGCTGCGCGAAACCGAGCGGAAGCCCCAGAAGGAAACTGCCCGCAATGAACATCGGGTACACCGGCCCTTTCGCCAGCGTGAGATAGGTGTAGGGTCCCAGCCACTCGCCTTTCACGATATGCTCGGCGAGCGTCACAAACAGCTGGTCGTCGACCTTGGCTCCACCCACGGCGAGGATGTGGAGCGCCTGCCCGAGCCAGAGCTTGGCCGCCACCGTCAGCCATGCGGCCCAGCGCCAGCCCCTGCCTTCGAACAGAGTCTTCATCCGCGCTCCCGATCAAGCTTCAGGCCCAGGACACCGAGGAAGAAACTGAAAAGGATCACCTGCCCTCCGAGCATCAGGCACATGGCGGCCGGGATGACCCACCGCAGCATCTCGCGGGGATCGAGCGGTCCGAACCCCCGCTGCACCCACTGCCACACGGCGGCCACCGACAAGGCCAGTCCGCCGAGCATGAGCAGACCGCCCACCACCAGGCCGCCCTCAAGCGACGGATGCTCCAGGAAACGCGGATACCCGCGGTCCGGCTTCACGAGGCCGGCGTTGACCGCAAAGGTCTTCGCGCACAGGGCAAAGCCCACCGACTGGACGCCCAGCATCATCGCCGCCGTGGCGTACAGCAGGGTGTGGACGTCGAGCGCGACGCGTCCGATCATGAGCGGCCCCATCAGAAGCCGCACCCCCAGCGCTCCGCCCAGCACGATCGCGGCCAGCCCCGGATACAGGAACAGCCAGCGTGGGCTGAAAAGCAGCATGAACCTCAGGTGACGCCAGCCGTCGCGCCAGGGCCGCAGGTGCGGCGGCCGGCCGCGGCCGTCGGGACGCAGCGTGACCGGCACCTCCGCAATGCGAAGACCCTGCTTGCAGGCCTTGATCACCATCTCGGAGGCAAACTCCATGCCCGTGGTGCACAGGCCCATGCGCCGGTAGGCTTCCACTGAAAATCCTCGCAGGCCGCAGTGAAAATCTCCCGCGGGCACGCGAAAGAAAACGCGGCCGATGAACGTCAGCACCGGGTTGCCGAGATACCGATTCTTCCAGGGCATTGCGCCGGGGAGGATCCCTCCGCGAAACCGGTTCCCCATGACCAGGTCGTTCCCCTCGCGAAGTTTCGCCACGATCCGACCGAGTTCTCCAAAATCGTAGCTGGCGTCGGCATCGCCCATCACGACCCAGCGTCCGCGCGCCGCCGCGATGCCGCCGCGCAAGGCACTGCCATAGCCCTTCGCCTCCACGGCGACCACCCGGGCTCCCGCCTGCGCCGCGGCTTCCCGCGATCCGTCGGTGCTCCCGTTGTCCGCCACGATCACCTCGCCGGCAAACTCTCCGTCCGCCAGGGCCGCCAACGCCTCCGACACACACTGCACGACGGTCGCGGCCTCATTGAGGCACGGCATGACGACCGTGACCTCTGGCTGGGGCCCCTCCGGGCGCGCTTCGGAATCGTTGGACATGGGGTGGTTGGATGCTGGAGACGGCGCCGAGTCTTAGCACGACCCCACCGCGGGGACGCGACACAATTTGCCTGCCGGACAGATCAGAGTTTCTTGAGGGCGTAGGCCATCGCCTCGCCGATCCGTTCAAGCTGCTCGTCGGTGTGCATTGCCGAGACGGCCGTGCGGATGAGGTCCTTGCCGGGAGGCACTGCCGGGGCGATCGACATGACGGTGAAGACGCCCTTCTCCATGAGCGCACGCCAGAACAGGTACACGCGTTCGCGGGAGCCGAGCACGATCGGAACCGCCGGAGTCTCGCTCTCCCAGATGTCGAGGCCGAGGTTGAGCAGCATCGCGCGATACTTGCGCGTATTCTTCCACAGGCGCTCGAAGTGGTCGGGCTCCGTCTGGATGATGTCCAGCGCCTTGCCCGCGGCAGCCGCCTGCGAGGGCGCGAGGGCCGCGGAAAAGATGGTCTGCTTGGAGTTGGTGCGCAGGTACTCGATCACCTCGCTCGACCCGGAGACGAAGCCTCCCGTGCTGGCCAGCGATTTGGACAGGGAGCCGCAGATCACGTCGACCTTGTCGTTGAGCCCGAAGTGGTCGACCGTGCCGCGTCCCTGCCGTCCCAATACACCGAAGCCGTGCGCATCGTCGATCACGAGGAAGGCGCCGTGGTCTTCGGCGATCTTCGCGATCTCGGGGAGGCGGCAGATGTGCCCCTCCATCGAATACACACCCTCGACCGCGACCAGCTTGGGCGTGCTGGCGGCGACCGTGGACATCACGTCCCGCAGGTCGGCCGGGTTGTTGTGCGAGAAGCGCTCGACGGTGGCGAGCGAGACGCGGATGCCGTCCCAAAGGCAGGAATGCAGGTTCTTGTCCGCGAACACGACGTCGCCCTTCTGGGAATACGTCGCCATGCTCGACATGCACGACAGGTAACCCGCCGCGTGCACGTGGCAGGCCTCGCGACCGAGGAAGGCCGCGAGCTTCTCCTCCAGTTCAAGATGATAGGTCCGGGACCCGTTCGAAGGCCGCGCCCCGGTCGTGGACGTCCCCCACTTCGCCATCGCCTCCCGGCCGGCCTCGATGACCCTGGGGTCAAACGACAGCCCCAGGTAATCGTTGCTGGAGAGCATGACCATCTCGCGGCCGTCCAGCTTCACCGTCGTGCCCGCCTGCTGCTCCATCGCATGGTAGTACGGGGCGTACTTCAGGCGCATCTTCGTGGGGTGGTCGTCCCGGCAGCGCGCCAGGATGGCCTTCTTGTCGGTGTTGAAAAACGGAAGCGCCATGACGGAAGTCGGCAACTAAAGCGGCCGCGCCGGGGCCTTGGAAGGTAAAAGTTGGAACCCGGCGGAAGCTTGCGCCGCCCCGCTGTGATTCAGCCGCGAATACGGACCCGCGGTCGCGCTCATCCCAGGATCGACAGGACCTCGCGGTGGAGCTCCGGCGTCGCGCTCGCGATGATCGAGCCGGCTCCGACCGGATCCTTGCCCTGCCAGTCCGTGATCACCCCGCCCGCGCCGCGGATCACGGGAATGAGCGCGGCGATGTCCCAGGGATTCATGATCGGGTCGCACATCACGTCGGCCCAGCCCGTGGCCACCAGCAGGTAGCCGTAACAATCGCCCCAGGTGCGCACGAGTTTCGCACGGGCCGCCAGCCGGTCGAAGGCGCGCCCGTCCTGGTAACGCGCCGGATTCAGCGGATCGCTCGTAAGCAGCGTCGCCGCCGCCACCGAGTGTGTCGGCCGGCAGCGCACCGCGCGGCCGTTCATCTCGGTGCGCTCGCCATCCCCGATGAGCAGCTGGCCCAGCACCGGCTGGTGGATCGCACCGAGAACCGGATTTCCCCGATGTTGAAGAGCGATCAGGGTGCCAAAGAGCGGACACGCCGTTGCAAAAGCCTTGGTGCCATCGATCGGGTCGAGCACCCACACCCACTCCGCATCCACGTCTTCCGACCCGTATTCCTCGCCCATTACCCCGTGCAGCGGGAAGCGCTCGTGAATCATGCCGCGCATCAGCTTCTCGGCCCCCTTGTCGGCGAGCGTCACGGGCGTGGCGTCGCTCTTCGTTTCCACGACCAAATCCGGATTGGCAAAATACGGCTTGATGAGCTCCCCGCTTCGACGGGCGAGCTCGATCATGAAGTCACGGTAGGGGGAAAGGTCCATTCCACCGCATCCTGAACCCAAATCCGGATCGCCCTCAATCCCTTAACGAGCGGCACATTCCGAAGGCCCCAAAATCGCTGCGAGGGACCGGCGGATCGGCGGGCTTCGGTTGTCATCTCATCCGATGACCAGCCGCCTCAAGTCCCGCTACGAGAGCCTCTGGGCGCGCATCAAGGGCGCGCCCAATGCCCATGAACAGGCCGTGGGCGGGGAATTCGAAGCCTGGGGCAAACTGGAGTTTTCCCTGCTGAGGCATATCGCGGGTCTTCAGCGGCACCACTCGGTGGTGGATGTCGGCTGCGGAAGCGGACGGCTTGCCCTGCCCCTCTCAGGATGGCTGGAGGGTCCCTACCTTGGGACCGACATCCTGCCCGACCTGCTCCTGCACGCGGAGAAGATCTGCCAGCGCCCGGAGTGGCGCTTCGTCGCCACCGAAGGTCTCGAGATCCCGGCGGTAGACCGCAGCGCCGACCTCGTCTGCTTTTTTTCGGTATTCACTCATCTCACACACGAGGACAGTTACCGCTACGTGCTCGAGGCCGCGCGGGTGCTCCGGGCGGGGGGGCGACTGGTGTGCTCGTTCCTCGAATTTCGTCTGCGCAGCCATTGGGCCGTTTTCCGCGACGACCTGGCCGACCGCGCGTCGGAGAAGATCCTCAACCAGTTCATGGGTCGCGACGTCCTCGAGGCGTTCGCGCACAACGCAGGCCTGCGGGTGGAACGATTCCTGGACGGCGACCAGGCGAACATCCCCCTGGACGAGGAAATCGTGTTCCAGAGCGGCCATCGCGCCGTCGGTGCGGCGCCCTTCGGTCAGTCGGTCTGCGTACTGGAGAAGACAAGCTGACCGGATCCGTCACGCCCGCGCGCTCTCGCCCTCGGGGGCCTGCACCACTTCAGGAATCCCCTTTGGGGAGTCCTCAGGCCTGTAAGTCCAGTACAGGAAGAGTCCCGTGAACAGCAGCCCGCCGACGATGTTGCCCAGCGTGACAGGTACCTGGTTCCATATCCACCAATCCGCTACGGACACGTGGGCGCCGAACATCATCCCGGTGGGGATCACGAACATGTTCACCACCGAATGCTCGAAGCCCTGTCCGAAGAAGGTGAGGATCGGCAGCCAGCAGGCGGCGATCTTGCCGAGCGTTGACTGCGACGTCATGCCCATCACCACGCCGAGGCAAACCATCCAGTTGCAGAGGATTGCCTTCACGAACGCGGTCGCCCAGCCAGCGGCGCCGTGAGCGGCATAGGCCGTGGTCTTGGCGACGGCAATCGCGGCGATCTTGGCTGCCACACCCTTCACGGGCTCGGTGCCAAAATCGGTCAGGGCCGAGTAAAGAAGGGCGCCGTAGGTCAGACTGCCAATCAGGTTGCCGAAGAACACCCAGCCCAGGTTCTTGGCGACCGCGGGCCAGGCGTGTCGGCGATCGACTCCTGCAAGCATGACAACGGCAAAGCTGCCAGTCACGAGTTCGAGGCCCAGGAGGATGATCATCGCGAAGCCCACGGGGAAGACGAGTGCGCCGACGATGGGCGCATGCGTCTGGACAGTGGCCGTAATCGCGAGACTGGTGGCAAACCCAAGCAGTGCTCCCGAGAGGAAGCCACGGATGAGCAGATCCTTCACCGCCAGGTTGCCCTTGCTCTCACCGGAGCAGAGCATGGTCCTGACAACGTCGACCGGTTTGATGTAGTCCATGAGGGGCGGGTGTTGGCTGTTGGATATCGGTTTGAAACCGCTCCATTCCCAAGCCGGGCCCGTGCCATCTCCTCCGTCCCAGCACCGGCGCAGCAGGAAATGATTCGATCTGAATGATCGATGGAATCACTGGATCCCGCTCTCCGGTTCCGAGCGTGGAACCACGGCGGTTGCCCTGGCGCCGAGGCATCCTGCTCTGGACAGCGCCATAAAAAAACGCCGGCCCTCAGAAAGGGAACCGGCGTTTGAAATGGACGAGGTCGGTGCTCAGGCCTTGACCTCGGCGGCCGCGGGAGCGGCTTCAGCCTTGGCTTCGGACTTGGGCTCGGCGGCCTTCTTGGTCTTGGTCTTCTTGTAACCCTGGTCGTCGGCCTTCACGAACTCGACGAGGGCCATCTCAGCGGCGTCGCCCACGCGGCGCGGGGCAAGCTTGTAGATGCGGGTGTAGCCGCCGGCGCGGGCAGAGAACTCCTTCACCTTGTCGTTGAACAGGAGGGCGACGGCATCCTTGTCGCGCACGTCGCGTAGGGCGAGACGGCGGAGATGGAGCGCATCCTTCTTGTCCTTGGCGGAGGCGGCCTTCTTGGCCTTGGTGATCACCTTTTCGATGAACGGACGGAGGGCCTTGGCCTTGGTGAGGGTGGTCTCGATGCGGTCGTGCTGGATGAGGCCAACAGCGAGGTTGGACAGCATCGCCTCGCGGTGCTCGCGGGTCACGCCCAGGGAGGAACGGTGTTTGTTGTGACGCATTTTAAATGATCGATGATTTTCGACGCCCAGCCGTCGCCGGACGGCGGCGGCCGGGATTCGAAAATGGCTTTAGGCTTCCTTCTTGTTGTCGAGGAGGCGCTCGTCGAACTTCATGCCGAGCGAGAGGCCGAGGGCCTCGAGCTTCTCCTTGATCTCGTTGAGCGACTTCTTGCCGAAGTTGCGGTACTTGAGCATCTCCTGCTCGGTCTTCATCGCCAGCTCGCCGACGGTCGTGATGTTGGCGTTGTTGAGGCAGTTGGCCGCGCGGACCGAGAGCTCGATCTCGTTGACGGACATGTTGAGGAGCTTGCGGAGCTTGTTCTCCTCTTCGGAGACGGCGCTCTGCTGGTTCTCGAACTCGTACTGCTCGTTGCTGACGCGGTCGAAGACGTCGAGGTGGTGTTTCAGGATTGAGCTGGACTGCTTGAGCGCATCATCCGGGGAGATGCGGCCGTCGGTCCAGATTTCGACGATGAGCTTGTCGTAATCGGTGATCTGGCCAACGCGGGTGTTCTCGACGGCGTACTTGACGAGCTTCACCGGGGAGAAGAGCGAGTCGATGGCGATGACGCCGATGGCCTGGTCTTCCTTCTTGTTGAGCTCGCCGGGATAGTAGCCGCGGCCCGTCTTGATCTCGATTTCGGCCTCGAATGCGCGCTTGGTGTCGAGCGTGCAGATGACCTGGTCGGGATTGACGATGGTGATGGCGGCGTCGGCCTGGATGTCGGCGGCGGTGACCGGGCCCTGGCGACCGCTGACGCGGATCTGGAGGGTGACGGGTTCGCGCTTCTGGGAGAGGATCAGGACCTTCTTGAGGTTGAGGACGATGTCGGTGACATCTTCCACCACCCCATCGATGCTCTGGAACTCGTGCTGAACGCCCTCGATCTTGACGGAGGAAATGGCGGCGCCTTCGATCGAGCTGAGGAGCACGCGGCGGAGCGAATTGCCGATCGTGTGGCCATAACCGGCCTCGAAGGGCTCGGCGATGAACTTGGCGTAGGTCGGCGTGGCGCCCTCCTCCACTTTGGTGAGCTTGTTGGGCAGTTCGAACTTACCGAGACGTTTTGGCATGACTGTGGATGGTTGTTGGTTGCTCGAACAAACTGAAGTTGCGTTACATGCGCGAGTAGAATTCCACGATCAACTGTTCGTTGACGCTGGGTTCCATCTCATCGCGGGTGGGGAGGCGGTTGACCACAGCCTTGAACTGGTCGGCCTGGAGAGTGAGCCAGCCGGGGACGTTGCGGATGCGGTTTTCCTCGAGATTGCGGGTGACGAGCTGGCGGGAAGCCGGGGTATTCTTCACCTCGACCTCATCGCCGGCCACGACGTTGTAGCTGGCGATGTCCACCTTGTGGCCGTTCACGCGGATGTGACCGTGGTTGACCAGCTGGCGGGCGGCGGCGCGGGATTTCGCGAAACCGAGCAGATAGACGACGCTGTCGAGACGAGTCTCGAGGAGCTGCAGGAAGCGCTCACCGGTGACGCCGCGCTCGCGCTTGGCGATCTCGAAGACACGGCGGAACTGGCGCTCGAGCAGTCCGTAGATGAAACGGAGCTTCTGCTTTTCGGCCAGGCCGACGCCGTACTCGGAGAGCTTGCGGCGGCTCTTGGGGCCGTGCTGACCCGGAGGATAGTTCCGGCGCTCCAGCGCCTTGGGCGAACCGAGAATCTGCTGTCCGAACCGGCGGCTGACGCGGGTGGAGGGTCCGATATAACGAGCCATTGTTGAAAGGAGTTTGTTGTGTTGACCTTGATGCGGTTATCCGTGGCCGGTGATCAGACGCGACGACGCTTGCGCGGACGGCAGCCGTTGTGCGGGATCGGAGTAACGTCGACGATCGAGCTGATCTCGAGGCCGATGGCCTGGATGGCGCGGACGGCGCTGTCGCGGCCGAGGCCGGGACCGGAGACGCGGATAACGACGTCCTTCAGGCCGTGAGCCATCGCGTTGCGGGCGGCGTCCTGGGCGACCACCTGGGCGGCGTAAGCGGTGGACTTGCGCGAACCGCGGAAGCCGCACTTGCCGGCGCTGGACCAGGCGATGACCTGACCGCGGGAGTCGGTGATCGAGACGATCGTGTTGTTGAACGAGGCGAGAACATTGACGACGCCCGAAGTGACGTTCTTCGAACCCTTCGCCTTGCGGATCTTGACCTCACCCAGCTCCTCCTTGAGGAGTTCCTCGGCCGTGGGCTGACGGGCAACGCCACCGACGAGTTCGACGGGCTTGGCGGACTTCTCGGCGGCCGGAGCGGCCTCTGCGGGAGCGGCGGCTCCCTCGGCGGGCTTCGCGGCTTTCGGAGCCTTCTCCTTCACGGGCTTGTCGGCGGCGGGAGCCTTCGCTTCGGCACCGGCAGCGGCGGGGGCGGCTTCCTTCTTGGGAGCCTTCTCTTTCTTGGGAGCGGACTTCTCTTCGGCCATGGTAGTAAGGGATTATTCGGCGGACTTGGTGACACCCACGGTCTTGCGGGGGCCCTTGCGCGTGCGGGCGTTGGTGCTGGTGCGCTGGCCTCGGACTGGGAGGCTCTTGCGGTGGCGGGAACCACGGTAGCTGTTGATCGCCTGGAGGCGCTTCAGATTGCCGGCGATCTCACGGCGGAGGTCGCCTTCGACGACCCACTTGTGCTCAGTGATGATGTGGAGGATCTTGTTGAGCTGCTCCTCCGAGAGATCCTGCGCGCGGAGGTCGGCGGGAATGCCGGCTTCCTTCACGATCAGGTCGGCGCGCTGCGGGCCGATTCCATAGATGTAGCGAAGCGAGAAGGCGACCTTCTTCTTCGCGGGGATTTCTACACCGAGTAGACGAGGCATATGTTGTGTGGAAAGGAGGGTTGTGTGTTGGAAAAGAGAATACTGAAAACGGGGTCCGTTCAGGACGCCGGAAGAGAATGAACGTGGCCGAGCACCGGCCGCGGAATCGTGAGCACCTCGGGCCCTTTGTCGGTCGTGAGGACCGTGTGCTCGAAGTGCGCGGAGGGAGAGCCGTCCGAGGTGACGACCGTCCATCCATCTGAGAGCGTCTTCGTCCGGTATGCACCGAGGTTTACCATGGGCTCGATCGCGAGGGTCATGCCGGGGCGGATCTTCTCGAGCGTGCCCTTGCGCCCGAAATTCGGGATCTGGGGTTCCTCGTGCATTTCCAACCCCACCCCATGGCCTACCATGTCGCGCACCACGCTGAAGCCGTTCGACTCAACGTGGGTCTGGATGGCATGCGAGAGATCGCCGATGCGATTCCCGACCACCGCCTTCGAGATTCCGATCCTAAGCGCTTCCTCAGTCACCTGGAGAAGCTTCTGGAGAACGGGGCTGATCGCGCCGACCGCGACGGTCACCGCGTTGTCGCCGATGAAGCCGTTGTGATTGACGACGATGTCGATGGCGACGACGTCGCCATCGCGCAGGATCCGGCGGATGGAGGGGATGCCGTGGACGACCTCTTCGTTGACGGAGATGCAGGTGTGCGCGGGATAGCGGCGGTTGCCCAGCTGGTAGCCGAAACAGGCGCTTTTTGCGCCCAGCCGCTTCATCGCGGCGATTGCCACTTCCTCGAGATCCTGCGTACTGATGCCAGGCCTGACCACTGCCTTCGTTTCCTGAAGGACGGTCGCCGCAGCCGCACAGGCCTCGCGCATTTGGACAATCTGACGTTCGTTCTTGATCGAGATCATCGTGCTTGAACCTGGCAGCCCTCTTCGAGAAGGCCTTGGTTGCGGTAGTGCTCGACGAGGGCTTCCGGGGCGCCAGGGGCGGCCCATACGGCGGTGAGAGACTCGGAACGAGCCTCCAGCCATTCATCGAACACTTGGGCTTGGAGCAGCGTAGCCGGGAAATCCTTGAGAAGGAAACCCGCATCGGGTTTGCGCGTCCAGAACCAGCGGCGCAGGGCCGCCAGAACCGCCTCGCCCGCCTTTCGGTCGGTGGAGGCAGAACGCCAAATCTCCTGTCGCATCAGCGAAGCGGGAGAGACGTGCTCAATAGTCAAAGAACGCAGGCGGTCCATGAGAGCTTCAGAAAATGAGTCTGATGAACCGAGGAGTACAACCTTCACCCGTGCGGGGTTGATCGCACGAGAAAAGAGGTCGGAGCTTGGAGGCGTCGCGACCAATGTAAAGCATTATTTCATCAGGAAGGCCTTGTAGGCCCAGATGCCCAGACCCAGCAGGAACAGACCCAGCATCGGCCAGACGATCTTCATGACCGCCTCGTTGCTGAGAGCATCCGACGAGGCCGCAGCAGCGGAGCCGCCGGCACGGGCGCGGACGCGACCCTTCTTGAGGAAACCGTCGTAGTGGCGCTGGAGCAGGAAAGTTTCCACTTGCTGCATCGTCTCGAGAATGACGCCCACCGTGATGAGCATGCCGGTGCCACCGAAGAAGTAGGCGATGCGCTGCGGCACATCCAGTTCCCAGTAGAGCACGTCCGGGATGACGGCGATGATCGTCAGGAAGATCGCGCCGGCGAGCGTGATGCGGGTCATCACGAAATCGAGGAACTTGGCGGTCGGCTCTCCGGGGCGAACGCCGGGGATGTAACCACCGTACTTCTTCAGATCATCCGCGATCTGGATCGGCTTGAACATGACCGACACCCAGAAGTAGCTGAAAAACAGGATCAGGAAGGCGTAGCTCGAATAGTAGATCCAGTGACCGCGGGTCAGGTTGGATGCGAAGTCGACGAGGAACTTCAGGTTGAAGGCCGCGCCGATCTGGGAGATCACCTGCTGCGGGAAGAGCAGGATGGCCGCCGCGAAGATGACGGGCATGACGCCGGAGTAATTGACCATCAGCGGCAGGAATGAGCTCTGCCCACCCATGACGCGGTTGCCGATCACGCGCTTCGCGTACTGGACCGGAATCTTGCGCTGGCCGCGCACCATCAGGACGATGCCCGCGGTGACCGCTACGAAGAACGCGACCATCAACGCCGCCTGCGGGAGGCCGATGCTGGCGCCCGTGCCAACGGGCCGGAAGAACATGTGATAGGCCTGCTGGGCTGCGCCGGGGATGTCGGCGAGAATGCCGACCGTGATCAGCAGGGAGACACCGTTGCCGATGCCGCGCTGCGTGATCTGTTCGCCCAGCCACATCAGGATCATCGTGCCGGCAGTCATGTAGATGACTGATGTGACGAGGAAGAAGGTGCTGTTGACGATGACGATATTGCCGTAAACCGAGACGTCGTAACCAGGAAACAACCGGCCGGGATGTAGCAGCGCGAGGATGAGCAGCGCGCCCTGGACGATGCAGATCAGCACGGTCGCATAGCGGGTGTACTGGGTGAGCTTCTGACGGCCGACGTCGCCCTCGTTCTGGAGGCGGCTGAGCGACGGGACGACCGCCTGCATCAGCTGGAAGATGATGGACGCGCTGATGTAGGGCATGATGCCCAGAGCGCAGACCGCGCCTTTGACGAGCGCGCCGCCCGTGAACATGTTGTAGAGACTCATCAACGCGCCGCCGGCGGTGGCCGACTGGTCGTTGAAGAAGTGCTCAAGCGGCTTGGGGTCGATGCCCGGCAGTGGAATGTGGGCACCCACGCGCGCAGCGAACAACAAGGCCAGGGTGTAGAAGATTCTCGAGCGAAGCTCCGGAATCTTCAGCGAGTTCGTGAAGGCGGAAAACACGGGGATTTGGCGGTTCTGAATTGAGCTCTCGGTTGCGGTCCGCGCCAGCGGAGGCGGACCGCGGTGCTGGAAATTTTCGATCAAGCGCGATCCCGGAGGATCGCGCAATCGAATTCAGGAATCGGAAACCGAAGAGGGGCTCAGGCGACGACCGTCTGGCCGCCAGCCTGTTCGATCTTCGCTTTAGCCGACTCGGAGAACTTGGAAGCCGTCACCTTGAGGGCGCGCTTAAGTTCACCGGTGCCGAGAACCTTGATGAAGGTCTCGCCGGAGCGGATCAGCCCGTTCTGGGCCAGCAGCTCGGCGGTCACTTCGGTCACGCCCGCGGGCAGGCTCTCGAGGTCGCCGACATTGATGACGGCGGGCTCGACGCGGAAGGCAGCTTGGTTGAAGCCGCGGTGCGGAAGCTTGCGGTAAAGGGGCATCTGGCCGCCTTCGAAGCCCGGGCGGATGGAGCCGCCGGAGCGACCAATCTGGCCCTTGCCGCCCTTGCAGCAGGTCTTGCCGTGGCCGGAGCTTTCGCCGCAGCCAAGGCGCTTGCGCCGGTGGACGGCGCCCTCGACGTTCTTGAGTTCGTGAAGTTTCATGGATGAGTCCTCGTGGTTTGGTCGCCCCGCCCTGCCCTGCAGGCCGGGACTCGGATAAACGGAGAGATCGGGATCAGGCGTTCTTGCGGAGTGCGCCGAAGTCCTCGACCAAGCGGAGGCCGAGCAGGCCGTTGAGCGTCGCGTGCACCACGGCGATGTGGTTCTTGGAACCCATCGACTTCGTCAGCACATTCTTGACGCCGGCCGCCTCGAGCACGGCACGCACGCCGCCGCCGGCGATCAGGCCGGTACCGGCGGAAGCCGGACGAAGCAGCACGCGGCCGCCGTCGGCCTGACCCGTGACGGCGTGGGGGATCGTGTCTCCCTTGAGCTTAACGGACACCATGTGCTTCTTGGCGTTTTCGGTGCTCTTCTTGATGGCGTCGGGCACCTCGTTGGCCTTGCCGTAACCGATTCCGACCTTGCCCTTGCCGTCGCCGACGACGGCGAGGGCGGCGAAGCTGAAGCGGCGGCCGCCCTTGACGACCTTGGCGCAGCGGTTGATGAAAACGACCTTCTCAATGAGGGAGGGACCGTCGGAGGGAGCCTGCTGCACATCGCGGCGGTCGCGGCGAGGGCCGCGGCGCTCGGGACGCTCGGAGCGCTCGGGACGGCTGGAGGGAGCCGGAGCCTCGGTGTTGGTGGGAGCGAGATTTTCGGTACTCATGGGCGTCGGCTTAGAATTTGAGACCCGCCTCACGGGCGGCTTCGGCGAAGGCCTTGACCTTGCCGTGGTAGGGGCGGCCGTTGCGGTCGAAGACGACGGCCTCGATGCCGACGGCCTTGGCCTTGGCGGCGAAGGCTGCACCGAGCGCCTTCGCGCCGGCGAGGTTCGCTTTCACGGCCTGCTTGCGCAGGTCGCCCTCGAGGCTCGAGACGTAGGCGAGAGTCTTCGCGGCGTCGTCGTCGATGGCCTGGGCGTAGATGTGCTTGGAGCTGAATTTGACGCTGAGGCGGGGGCGCGCGGCGCTGCCGACGACCTTCTTGCGGATGCGCCACTTGCGCTTCTGGAGCAGCGTGGCTTTCTGAATCGTGTTCATTTTCTTGAATGGGTTGGTGTCCGGAGGCGCCCGGGAGGCCAGGCGTGCGAACCGGAGGCTTCCTATTAGGCGACCGTCTTGCCTTCCTTGCGGCGAACGCGCTCGCCGACGATACGCACACCCTTGCCCTTGTAGGGCTCGGGCTTGTAGTAGGCGCGGATTTCGGCCGTGACCTGGCCGACGAGCTGCTTGTCGCAACCCTCGACCTTGAGCTTCGTGCCGTCCGTCACCGTGATCTTGATCCCCTCCGGGATGTCGTGGAGGATCTGATGCGAGTAGCCGAGCGCGAGGTCGAGCTGCTTGCCCTTGAGCGCGGCCTTGAAGCCTACGCCCTGGATCTCGAGCTCCTTTAGGTAGCCCTCGACGACGCCCTTCACCATGCCGGCGATGACGGACCGGGTGGTGCCGTACATGGCCTTGGCGAAGCGGGAGTCGACGGTGGGCGACACCTGGACCTTTTTGTCGGCGACGGCGATTTTCACGACGTCGGCGAAGGTCTTCTGGACCTTGCCCTTGGGGCCTTCGACGAGCACGACATTGCCGGGCTTCACGTCGATCTTGACCTTCTCGGGGATGGAAACGGGTTGTTTGCCGATGCGGCTCATGATGCGGGCCTCCTTACCAGATGTTGCAGATGAGCTCGCCACCCGCCTTGTTGCGGCGGCAGTCCTGGTCCTTCATGAGGCCCCTGGACGTCGAGACGATCGCGATACCCATGCCGTTCAGCACGCGCGGAATCTCGGAGCTGCGAAAATAGAGGCGGCGGCCCGGCGTGGACACGCGGGTGATGCCGGTGATGGCGGGAGTGCCATCGACATATTTGAGCTTAACGACAAGGGTCTTGTGGCCCTTTTCGTCCTGGCCCGAGGAGTAGTCAGAGACATAGCCCTCGTTCTTCAGGATGGCGGCAATGCCCTCCTTCAGCAGGGAGTGCGGTGCAACGCACTCGTCGAGACGGGCCTTGCTCGCATTGCGAAGGCGCGTCAGGAAATCAGAGATCGGATCGGTCATGGATGGATGTTGTTTGGTTTTCGCCGGCGGATCATATCCAACTTCCGCCGGGCAAAAGGGACTGGGTTCAGGGAGCTTCCTCGGGAGTCGCGTCTCGGAGCCGGTGGATATCGACCAGCTTCTGCGTCACCCGGGCAGACTTCCCCGGACCAGGGGATCACCAGGAGGACTTGATGACTCCGGGGATCTTTCCGGCCAGCGCGAGCTCGCGGAACTGAATACGCGAGACACCGTAGCGGCCGATATAGGCGCGCGGGCGGCCGCTGAGCGAGCAGCGGTTGCGGATGCGCACCTTGGAAGAATTGCGGGGAAGCTTCTGGAGCTTCTTCTGGGCGGCGAAGAACTCCTCGTCGGAGGTTGCCGGGTTGGCCAGGATGGCCTTCAGCTCCGTGCGCTTGACGGCGTACTTGGCGGCGAGCTTGATGCGCTTCTTATTGCGCTCGATGGCGGACGTTTTCGGCATGGTCGGAAGGAGTCGAAGGTTAGGCGGCCGTGGCGGGCTTCGGGGTCTCGCTGCTGCGGCGGAACGGCATGCCGAGCAGGCGGAGCAGCTCGCGACCCTCGTCGTCGGTCTCGGCGGACGTCACGATCGTGAGGTCGAGACCGATGTGCTTCTTCACGCCCTCGAGGGAGATCTCGGGGAAAATGGTGTGATCGGCGATGCCGAGGTTGTAGTTACCCTGGCCATCGAGCTTCGTGGCGATGCCACGGAAGTCGCGAATGGTCGGAAGGGCGACGGCGATCAGGCGGTAGAGGAACTCCCACATGTTGTCGCCGCGGAGGGTGACGTGACAGCCGACGATTTGGCCCTTGCGGAGCTTGAAGTTGGCGATGGCCTTCTTGGACTTCGCGAGGACAGTCTTCTGTCCCGCGATGGCGTTCATATCGCGCTGGACGTCCGCGATGGCGTTCTTGTCGGCCTCGGAATCGATGCCGGTATTGAGCACGACCTTGACGATCTTCGGGATCTGGTGGTCGTTCTTGTAGCCGCGGCTCTTGCGGAGCTCGGGGACGACGACCTCGGCGTAGTGCTTCTTGAGGGAGGGAGTGTACTTGCTCATGTGATGAACCGCCGGATTACCGACCCGGACGGCGTGAAGGAATGAGTATGTTTGGAAAAACGACGAGTTACGCAGGGGCCGGCTTGCCTTGGCAAGCGCCGAATTCGGCGCCTGCCTGCAAAACCGTTCAGCGCTTGGCCTTGGCCTTCTTCGCCTCGTCGACGGACTTCAGGCGCAGGTTGGACACGTGGACGGTGCCCTCGCGCTCGACGATCGAACCCTGGGGGTTCTCCTGCGACTTGCGCAGGTGCCGCTTCAACATCGCGACGCCCTCAACGCGGGCGCGCTGCTTGGCCGGGAGGATCTCGAGGATCTTGCCGGACTTGCCCTTGTGGGAACCGGAGATGACGACGACGTCGTCGCCGCGTTTTACGTGGAGCTTTTGCATGGTCAGAGAACCTCCGGGGCGAGCGAGATGATCTTCATGAAGTTCTTCGCGCGCAGTTCGCGGGCGACCGGTCCGAAGATGCGGGTGCCCTTCGGGTTGCCGTCGGGTCCGATGATGACGATCGCGTTCGAGTCGAAGCGAAGGTAGCTGCCATCGGCGCGGCGGATCGGATGCTTCGTGCGGACGATGACGGCCTTGGCGACCTCACCCTTCTTCACGGTGGCGTCGGTGGTGCTTTCCTTGATATTGACGGTGATGATGTCGCCGACCGCGGCGGTATCGGTGTTCTGACCCTTGCGGGCGATCATCGAAGCCTTGCGGGCGCCGGTGTTATCGGCGACTTCCAGGATGGAGCGCAGTTGAATCATGGCGTGCCTCCGAAGAGTATAAGGTTATGGGTTAGGCCTTCGGCGCGCTTTCGGCGGCCGTGGCAGTGGTTTTGGTCGGCACCTTGGCGGCGACGTCGACCTCGGAGATTGCCTCGGAGGTCGCGAGCTTGGCGCGCTCGATGACGGAGACGACGCGCCAGCGCTTGAGGCGCGAGATGGGGCGGGTCTCCATGATCTCCACCTTGTCGCCCAGGCCGGTCTCATTCTTCTCGTCGTGAACGTGCACGACGGTCTTGCGATTGATGACCTTGTGGTAGAGGGCGTGGGGAGTCTTGTACGGAATGGTGACCTTGATGGACTTGGCGCCCATCCGGCTCGTGACAAAGCCGATGAGTGTTTTGCGCGCGGAGCGCGCACCGGGAGTGGCGGTAGACATGATGATCTCGGAGTTTAAGCGGCTTTGGTCGCCTTCTTCTGATTGAGGATGGTCTCGAGGCGGGCGATGTCCTTGCGATAAGTACGCAGGAGATGCGGCTTCTCGACCTGCCCGGTGTGTTTCTTGATGCGCAGCTGGACGAGCGCTTCACGCAGTTCGCGGAGCTTGTTCTCGATCTCGGCCACGGTGGATTCGCGGATTTCTTTGGAAGTCATGGGAGGACGTCTCGGTTGACGGCTTGTGGTTATTCGGCCGTGCCTTCGCGCATGATGAAGCGGCAGCGGAACGGCAGCTTCGCGTCGGCGAGGCGGAAGGCCTCCTTGGCGATGGTGGCGGGGACGCCGGCGAGTTCGAAGAGGACGGCGCCGGGTTTGATCTGGGCGACGTAATATTCGACCGGGCCCTTGCCTTGGCCCATTCGGACTTCGGCAGGCTTCTTGGTGATCGGCTTGTGCGGGAAGATGCGGATCCAGAGCTTGCCCTTGCGCTTGAGGTGGCGGGAGATCGTGACGCGAGCCGCCTCGATCTGCTGGCCGGTCATGGGGCCGCGGCTAAGGGACTGCAGGCCGAACTCACCGAAAGCGAGCGTGTTTCCACGCTTCGCGTTTCCGGCGCGGGAGCCTTTCTGGGTTTTGCGATATTTGGTACGTGCGGGAGCGAGAGCCATGTTGGGTGTCTCCTTGCTTTAGGGTTGGGCCGCGCCTCAGGCGGCGTCGGCGTCCTTCTTGCAGATCCAGCACTTGACGCCGATCTTGCCGTAGACGGTGTGGGCCTCGGAGAATCCGTAATCGATGTTCTCGCGGAGGGTGTGAAGCGGAACGCGTCCCTTGCGCTGCCATTCGCGGCGGGCGATTTCGGCGCCACCGAGACGGCCTGAGCACTGGATACGGATGCCCTCGGCGCCGAGCGCCATGGCCATCTCGATCGCCTTCTTGATCGCGCGGCGAAAGGCCACGCGGCGCTCGAGCTGAAGAGCGACGTTCTCAGCGACGAGCTGGGCCTCGATCTCGGGCTTCTTGACCTCCTGAATGTCGAGGAGGACGTCCTTGCCCGTGAGCTTGGCGAGCTCGGCCTTGATGTTCTCGACCTCGGCGCCCTTGCGGCCGATGACGACGCCCGGGCGGGCGGTGTAGATCTTGACGCGGACGCGGTTGCCTGCGCGCTCGATGAAGATGCGCGGCACGGCGGCCTGCTTGAGTTTGCCCATCAGGTGCTCGCGGATCTTCTGATCCTCGACGAGCAGCGCAGGGAAGTCTTTCTTCGTGGCGAACCAGCGGGACTGCCAGTTGCGACGGACGGCGAGGCGGAAGCCGATCGGGTGAGTCTTTTGGCCCATGATGCGAAGGGGATCAGTTGTTGGCTTTGCCGTCCGTGAGGACGATGCGGATGTGCGACATCTTCTTGCGGCGAGGCATGGCGGAGCCGCGGGCTCCGGCCTTGAATCGCTTGAGCACGGGGCCCATTTCGATGACTGCGTTCTTCACGGTGAGCGCGTCGGCCGAGAGATTGTTATTGTTCTCGGCGTTGGCGATGGCGCTCTTGAGGGTCTTGGCGACGAGGCGGGCGGACTTGCGCGGGATGAGCGCGAGATATTCGACGGCCTCAGGAGCCTTGCGTCCCTTGATGGTATTGGACAACTCGCGCATCTTCTTGGGGGACATGCGCGCGTAGCGGGTGATTGCGTGGACTTCCATGATGGTTGGGATTCCGAATTTCGGCGATAGTGGTGCGGGCCGGGGGCCCGTACTCTACCCTTTTGATTACGGCGATGGGTTAAGCGATTTCCTTGCGGGTCATGCCGCCGTGCGACTTGAACACGCGGGTGGGCGCGAACTCGCCGAGCTTGTGGCCGACCATGTTCTCGGTGACATAAACGGAGACGAACGCCTTGCCGTTATGCACATTGAAGGTCTGGCCGACGAAGTCGGGCGTGATGGTCGACCGACGCGACCAGGTCTGGATGGGCTTGCGGTTGTTGGTCTTGACCGCCTTCTCGATCTTCTCGAGCAGGTGGTAATCAACGAAAAACCCTTTTTTGATCGAACGGGCCATGGTGCGAGAAGACTGAGGTTATTTCTTGCCGCGCGGCGGACGGCCGTTGTGGCGAACGAGGATGAGGCTGTTGGAGGTCTTGGCGCGACGACGCGTCGGGAAGCCCTTGGCGAGCTGGCCCCAGGGCGAGACGAGCTGCTGGCGACCGCCACCACCCTTGGACTTGCCCTGACCGCCACCGTTGGGATGGTCGACCGGGTTCATCACCATACCGCGAACACGCGGACGCTTGCCGAGCCAGCGATTGCGGCCGGCCTTGCCGAGCTTGGTCTTGTTGTGCTCACCGTTGCCGACTTCACCGATGGTGGCGCGGCAATCGGGGTTCACCAGGCGGATTTCGCCGGAGGGCATCTTGAGCTGGGCCTTGCCGTTCTCAACGGCGACCAGCTCCAAGGCGACGCCGGCCGAGCGGGCCAGCTGGGCGCCACGACCCGGGAACAGCTCCACGCAGTGCACCTTGGTCGCGGGTGGAATCTGGTGCAGCGGGAAGTTGTTTCCCACCTGGAAATCGTTCGTCTTGGACTTGTCGGTGGTCACAAGCGAGTCACCGACCTTCAGGCCGCGCGGAGCGATAATGTAGCGCTTGTCGCCATCGGTGTACTCCACCAAGGCGAGATTGGCGCTGCGGTTCGGATCGTACTCGAGCGCAATCACCTTACAGGCGATGTCGATCTTGTCGAAGCGCTTGAAGTCGATCTTGCGATAGAGGCGTTTGTGGCCACCGCCGCGACGGCGGGAGGTCAGGCGACCATAGCAGTTGCGACCGCCGGACTTCTTGATGAATTCGGTCAGTGCGCGCTCCGGACGCTTGCTGGACAGCTCCACCTCGGAGTTGATCTGCGCGAAACGGAGGGTCGGGGTGAGAGGACGGAAGGACTTGAGAGGCATGATGGTGTCTCCTGGATGCGTGGGCCGCTTAGAGCAGCTCGATCTTGTCGCCAGCCTTCAGCGTCACGATGGCCTTCTTGAAATCGGAGGTCATGCTAGGACGGCCTTGGCGGGAGCGCTTGTTTTTACCGCGCTGGTTGATGACGTTAACGCGGGTGACGGTGACCTTGAAGGTCTTCTCGACGGCATCGCGGATGGCGTGCTTGCTGGCGTTCGGGAAGACTTCGAAGGTGTACTGCCCGAATTCCGCGGACAGCAGGTTGGCCTTTTCGGTCAACCGGGCGGATTTGAGGACCTTGATGGCGTTCATTAGTTCTTACCTCCGTTCACGCGGGCGAGGATGGTGTCGAGCGCCTTGGAGCTGACGATGATCCGGCTGTATTGGGCGAGATCGAGCGGGTTGAGCTTCGCGGCTTCCTGGATGGAGACGCGCTCGATGTTGCGGGCGGCGCGGACGGCCTCCGTGGTGAACGGGGCGTCGACGATGAGCACCTTGCCCTTGGGGGCGATGCGGGCGATGACCTGGTTGATCTCCTTGGTCTTCGCAGTGGAAGCCTGCCAGGCCTCGATGACGTCGATGTCACCGGCCGAGGCGCGGTCGAAGAGGGCGCGACGGAGGGCGAGGAGCCGGACCTTGGCGTTGATCTTCTTCGAATAATCGCGGGGCTTCGGGCCGAAGACGACGCCACCACCACCCCAGAGCGGGGAGCGGGTGGAGCCGGCGCGGGCGCGACCGGTGCCCTTCTGGCGCCAGGGCTTCTTGCCACCACCGCGGACTTCGCCGCGGGTCTTCGTGGAGTGCGTGCCGAGGCGCTGGTTGGCGCGGATGGCGACGATCACTTCCTTGAGGGTCTGCAGACCCTTTTCACCTTCGAACACGGGAAGATTCGAGAACTCCTGCTCGCGAGAGGTCTTGCCGTCGGAACTGTAAACTTTGAGTTTCATGGCGACTTAGTCCTCCAGGTTATTTCTGGACCTTGCGCTGGCCCTTGATGGCGGTGCGAACGATGACGTTCTCACCATTGGCGCCTGGGATGGCTCCCCTGACGAGGAGCAGGTTCTTTTCGGCGATGACCTTCACGATCGTGAGGTTCTGCACCGTGCGGCTGACGGAGCCCATGTGTCCGGGCATCGCCTGGTTCTTCCAGGTGCGGCCAGGAGTCTGGCGCATGCCGATGGAACCGATGCGGCGGTGGAACATGGAGCCGTGCGCGGCCGGACCGCCGGCCACACGCCAGCGGCGAACGACGCCCTGGAAGCCCTTGCCCTTGGTCACGCCGATCACGTCGACGAACTGACCTTCCTTGAAGGCTTCGACGGTGACGACGTCACCGGCCTTCACGGTGGGGGCCTCGGCGAGGCGGACCTCGGAGAGGACGCGAGGAGCCTGCTCGAGGCCGGCCTTCTTCGCGTGATTGAGCTCGGGCTTGGAAGCGTTCTTCTGCTTCTTCTTGTCGAAGCCGAGCTGGACGGCGTTGTAGCCGTCGGATTCAACGGTCTTGACCTGGACCACAGAACAGGGTCCGGCTTCGACCACGGTGACGGGGACCAAGACGTTTTGAGCGTCATAGATCTGCGTCATGCCGATCTTCTTACCGATAAGAGTAGAGATCATAGGCTAAGCGGTAGGTGGAGGTTATCCGTTTCGTGAGACCTACATTAGCGATTCCGGCGGTGGGCCCGTCGGAGTGCCGCTAAACTGTTGGTTGGGAAACTGGTGACTTGGTGTTTAGACGTTGATGGTGATGTCGACGCCCGAAGGGAGGTTGAGCTTCTTGAGCTCATCGACGGTCTGGGCGGTGGGTTCGATGATGTCGATCAACCGCTTGTGAGTGCGGGACTCGAACTGCTCCATCGACTTCTTGTCGACGTGCGGCGAGCGGTTGACGGTCAGTTTCTCGATGCGGGTGGGCAGCGGAATCGGACCCGAGACGCGGGCGCCGGAGCGCTTCGCGGTCTCGACGATTTCCGAGGCCGACTGATCGATGACTCGATAGTCGAAACCCTGCAGCTTGATACGAATGCGTTGGCCTTTCATGGCGGACAAAGAACGGGTTTTAGGTGCGAGCGGGGGCCTTGCTCGACGTCTCGACGATCTTCGTGAGAAGCTGAGCGGGCACCTGTTCGAAGTGGGAGGGCTCCATCGAGTAGCTGGCGCGACCCTTGGAGAGGGAGCGAATGTCGGTCGCGTAACCGAACATGGTTTCGAGGGGCACAAAGGCGGTGACGATCGTGGCTCCGTCGCGGTTCTCCATGCCCTGGATCTGGCCGCGGCGACGGTTGATGTCGCCCATGATGTCGCCCTGATATTCGTCGGGCACGGTGACCTCGATCTTCATGATGGGCTCGAGCAGGATCGGCTTGGCGGAGCGCATGGCCTCCTTGAAACCGAAGATGCCGGCCATCTTGAATGCGAGTTCGGAGGAGTCGACCTCGTGAAAGGAGCCGTCGATGATGTGCGCCTTGTAGTCGATCACAGGATACCCGGCGACGGTGCCGTTGTTGGCGGCCTCCTTGATGCCGTCCATGATCGGCTTGATGAATTCCTTCGGGACGACGCCGCCGACGATCTCGTTGAGGATCTCGCCGCCCTTGCCCTTTTCGTTGGGCTCAAGCTTGATGACGCAGTGACCGTATTGGCCGCGGCCACCGGATTGGCGGATGAACTTGCCCTCGCCGGTTGCTGAGGCGTGGATCGTCTCGCGGTAGGCAATCTGCGGCTTGCCGGCGTCAGCCTCGACCTTGAACTCGCGAAGCATGCGGTCGCGGATGATTTCGAGGTGGAGCTCGCCCATGCCGGCGATGATGGTCTGGCCGGTATCCTGGTCGGTCGAGACGCGGAAAGTCGGGTCTTCGGCTGAGAGGCGGGCCAGCGCAGTGCCCATCTTCTCCTGATCGGCCTTCGACTTCGGCTCGATCGACATCGAGATGACAGGCTCGGGGAAGGTCGGAGGCTCCAGACGGATGTCGAAATCCTCGTTGCAGAGAGTGTCGCCGGTGATGACGTCCTTGACGCCGATCACGGCGCAGATGTCGCCGGCGTAGGCAACGTCGATTTCCTCCTTGTCCATGGCGCGCATGAGGAGGAGACGGGAGACGCGCTCCGAACGACGGGTGCGCGGATTGTAGAGGGACTGCCCCTTGGATAGCTGGCCCTGGTAAACACGGGCGAACACCAAGCGACCAACGAAGGGATCAGACCAGAGCTTGAAGGCGATGGCGACGGTCTTCTCACGGTCGTCGGCCTTGGCGTAGGTTTCCTTGCCGTCGCTGTCCTGACCCTTGGTTTCGGGAATGTCGATCGGGCTCGGCAGGTAATTGCAGACGCAGTCGAGCAGGCGCTGGACGCCCTTCTTCTTGAAAGCGGAGCCGGGGATGACGCCGGTGAACTTCAGGGCGATCGTGGCCTTGCGGACGGCGACCATGAGCTCGGCGGAGGAGATCTCCTCGCCGCCAAGGTACTTCTCGGCGATGTTGTCATCACTGTCGGCGACCGCCTCGATGAGGGCCTCGCGGTACTTTTTGGCTTCGTCAACCTTGTCGGCCGGGATGTCGACCGTCTTCGGGCTCATGCCGAGGGGATCCGCGGGATCTTCCTCGAACATGTAGGCGCGCATTTGGACGAGATCGATCACGCCGCTGAAATTTTCCTCTGCGCCGATGGGGAGGAAGAGAGCGTGGGCGTTTGCGTTGAGCTTCTTGCGCATCTCCTCGATGCACAGGAAGAAATTGGCGCCGACGCGGTCCATCTTGTTGACGAACGCGAGGCGGGGGACGCGGTACTTGTTGGCCTGGCGCCAGACCGTCTCGGACTGGGGCTGGACGCGACCGACCGCGCAGAACACCGCGACGCAACCGTCGAGCACGCGCAGGGAGCGTTCGACTTCGGCGGTGAAGTCGACGTGTCCCGGGGTGTCGATGATATTGATGCGGGTCTTGATGCCCTTGAAGGTGCCGATGGAAGGCACCCAGGCACAGGAGATGGCGGCGGAGGTGATGGTGATGCCGCGCTCGCGCTCCTGCTCCATCCAGTCGGTCACCGTGGTGCCTTCATGCACCTCGCCCATCTTGTGGACGGCGCCGGTGTAGAACAGGATGCGCTCCGTGCAGGTGGTCTTGCCGGCATCGATGTGCGCGGCAATGCCGATGTTGCGAGTCCACTCCATGGGAGCGGGCCGCTTCGGCGCGTTGGCCGGGGAGAGCTGGGACTTTTCCGTGACGATCGAAATGGACATGCGACGAGCGTGAGTTCGAGACTCCTGGACGGGAGTGCTTACCAGCGGAGATGGGCGAAGGCGCGGTTGGCCTGGGCCATCTTGTGGGTATCTTCCTTCTTTTTGACGACCGTACCCGTATTATTATAGGCGTCGACGATCTCGGCGGCGAGGGCCTCCTGCATGGGCTGGCTCTTGCGCGAGCTGGCGGCATCGACGATCCAGCGGAGGGCGAGGCTCTCCTGGCGCTCGTAGGAAATCTCGACCGGGACCTGGTAGGTGGCGCCACCGACGCGGCGGCTCTTCACTTCGAGGCGCGGGCGGGCGTTTTCGAGGGCACCGATCAGGAGATCGACCGGGTCGCCTTTCTGGAGCTTCTCGCTGACCTTCTCGAAGGCACCGTAGACGATGCGCTGGGCGAGGCTCTTCTTGCCGCTCTTCATGATCACATTGATCAAGTGGGCGACAAGGGGGCTGGTGTAGCGGATGTCGGGCGTGGCGACGCGCTTCTCGGCTCTGTGACGGCGTGACATGGTCTGAGATTCTCCTGGCGATTAAAGGTTAGGACTTCTTTTCCTTCGGACGCTTCACGCCGTACTTCGAACGGCTGCGGCGACGCTTCTCGACGCCGGTGGCGTCCAAGGTGCCGCGGACGATATGGTAGCGAACGCCCGGAAGATCCTTCACGCGGCCGCCGCGGACGAGCACGATCGAGTGCTCCTGGAGGGAGTGGCCCTCGTCGGGAATGTAGGAAATAACCTCGTTGCCGTTGGTCAGGCGGACCTTCGCGACCTTACGGATGGCCGAGTTGGGCTTCTTGGGCGTGCGGGTCATGACCTGCACGCAGACGCCGCGGCGGAAGGGGTTGCCGGAAAGCGCAGGGGACTTGGACTTCGCGCGAATCTGGCGACGTCCTTTGCGCACGAGTTGATTGATGGTCGGCATATCGAGATCTGAAGGTGAAAATTTGAGAAAAGAGGCGCACGCTACCATTCACCTAAAGCTCGGCAAGAACTTTTTGGATAAATGTCGCGCGGTCCGCGAAACCCCGGGTTGCCGGCGCCTCGCGATGGTTGAAAAGCGTTCTTCGGACTGGAGCCCGACAACGCGCATGTGAAGAGTGAAAGACGGCGAGACTCGCGCAGGTGCGCGGGAGGCTGCAAGCCGAAAAACCACCGCAGAGGTCAAAAAAATCGCCCGGCCACGAGGGCCGGGCGATCGACGCACGGAGCAAGCTCGACGTGCGTCATTGGCGGGAGGGATCGTTGAAATCGTCCAAGACTCCGCGGAACACAAGCTTAATTTCAATCGGCCTTCTTCGAGGCCGGGAGCCCGTAGTTCTTGGTCGCATCGTCGAGCTTGGCGGCGACGACGGGCACGATCTCGGGCAGGACGCCTTCGGGGAGGCCGAGGACGGCAAGGCTCTTCGGATCGGGCAAGACCGCGGGCGGCACTGCCTCGCAGACCGCGGAGCGAACCCAGCGTGCGACGACCAGCAGGTGGGCAAGCCGGGCATGCGATGCGGCAAGGACGGGTTGGTACTGCGCCCGTACCGGCTCGACGACGGAAGGTGGAAAATCCCAGCGGCGCAGCAGGGCGGCACCCGTGTCGGCGTTGGTAAACCCAAGCAAGGCACGCTCCGATGCGGTATAATCGTCAGGGTACCCGGTCGATACCAGACGCTGGCTGGACGACACCATGGAGGCCCAGGCATTCACCACGACCATCCCGACGCTGTGGAGCAGGCCCAACGCATAGGCCGCATTGGAGTCCTCGTCGACGTGGCGCGCGAGCTCCTCGGCGGCAAGACCGCACGCGATGGAGTGACGCCAGAGGGTCTTCGCATCGATGCCGTACGCCGGCAGGGGCTTCTCCATGATCTGCATTCCGATCACGATGGTCATCAGGCGGCGGACTTCGCGGAACCCCAGCAGCGTGATGGCCTCCTCGATGCTTCGGGCGCGGGCTCCGAGACCCACAAAGGCGCTGTTGCTGACCTGCAGGATGCGGGCGGCAAGGGCGCGTTCGAGGCGGATGACCTCGGCCAGGTCGCCGACATCGGTGTTCAAATCCGCAAGCATGGGTTGCAGCTTTGCAAGCACCTTGGGGACGGGCGGAAGCGTGCGCAGCTGACGCACCAGCTCCTCCGGAGTGGAGCAGACGTGAAGTGGAAGCGGTGCCGCAGGTTGACTCATCGCTGGGTTGACGAGGCCGGCGACCGTAGATTACTCGGCAATCTCAAGCAAGTGGCGAACTGCGATCAGGCGCAGACGGACCTCGCCGACCACCCGCCTGAGCTGCGCCGTACCTAGCCTAAGCGGTTGGATTATATAGGATTCCGGCATCGCAAAAGTCTCCTCAGGGAAACAGACAACAGACCGTATCCATTTCGCCACCTGGAGAAGCGCGGCCATCCGAATATGTCCCGGCGAGCCGAGCGGGGCGTACTGCCAGCGCACGGGCGAACACATCGAGACGGGGAAGTCCCATTGATCGAGAAGCGCGGCGCCGACCTCGGCCTGCGAGAGTCCGGTCAATGCCCGCTCGCTCTCGATGTACTCGAACGGGAGGCCCTTGTGCATGAACATGAGGACTGGCGGGTGCTGGATGGCCCATTCATTGATGGCGACCATGCCGACGCCGTGCAGAAGGCCAACGGTATAGGCGATGTTCCGGTCCTCGCCGACCAGGGTCGCGAGTGTCTCGGCCGCGAGGGCGCAGGCGACGGCTTGCTTCCAGAGTTCGTCGGCCTCGATGCCGTACACTGCCAGCGGCCGGATGAGGATCTGCGAAGCCGAGGCGTAGGAGACCATCTGATACACCTGGTCGTAGCCGAGACGCAGGACGGCCTCGTCGACCGAGCACACGCGCAGGCCCTTGCCGTAGTAAACGCTGTTTGCGACCTGAAGCACGCGAGCGGCGATGCCGGGGTCGAGGCGCACCAGCGCGACGATCTCGTTGATCGAAGAATTCGCGTCGTTGAGCAGCTGGGTGAGCCTGGGGAGGACCTTGGGCGCGGAGGGCAGGTGCTGGAGCGCCTGCACGATGTCGGCGGCACTTACAGCGGAGGTCTCAACTGCGACGGGGATGGCGCTCATGGTCTTCTTCCTCCTCTATCGGAAACCGGGGGTAAACCTTTAGCCCGGTTCGGCGCGTGGCGAGCCCTCCGGCGCCGGCCGATGCGTTCCGGCACTTGCCAATCGGGTCGCGGCTTCCAAAGGTATGCGCCATGTCCATTCCCTTCTATCAGTCCCCGCTCCGCACCGACACCCTGCCCTTCAGGGCCGACGATGACGACGATGATGACGACGACGAGGGCAAGGAATCCAAGAAGGCCGCCGCGCCCGTGGGCGCGGTGATCGCGAAGAAATTCCTGGAGCAGCGAAAGATCTTCCTCTGGGGGGCGGTGACCGACGAGTCCGCCAAGGATCTCACCGAGAAGCTGCTCTACCTCGACGCCGAGGCCCCGGGCAAGGACATCACCTTCTACATGAACACGCCCGGCGGCTCCATCACCGCAGGCATGGCGGTGTACGACACCATGACGATGATCTCGTCTCCGGTCACGGTGGTCGTGACAGGCATGGCGGCGTCGATGGGATCGATCCTGCTGAGTGCGGCGAAAAAGGGCCGGCGCTTCCTCTACCCTCACGCCCGCGTGCTGATCCACCAGCCGCTGATCTCAGGCCGCTTCATCGGGCCGGCCACGGACATCAACATCCAGGCCCAGGAGATGGAGAAGCTGCGGCAGGAGCTGAACGGAATCCTGGCCGCGGCCTCAGGCCAGCCGCTGGAAAAGATCCAGAAGGACACTGACCGCGACTTCTACCTGAACGCCACGGAGGCCATCGCCTACGGCCTGGCCGACCGCGTCGTCGACAAGGTCTGAGGACCGGCGTCCCTCACCCGCGCCTCCGCCGATTCACGGCGGGGCGGCGGGCCCCTGCCAATCGCCCTTCCCGCGTGGACGTCTCACCCGTCAAGCAGCGCGTATCCAAGATATGGATCATCAGGACCGGCGCGTTCGACGGCCTGGCCCTGCTGGCTCCCGCGCTGGCGCTCATCCGCGCCGAAGCGCCGGGAGCGGCGCTCCGGGTGCTCATCAGCCGCGAAAACGCCGGACCGGCACAGAGTCTGGTCGGCGGGATCGACTGGATCGCGACCTCGCTTGATCCGGCGCAGCCGGAGAACCGGGCCGACCCGGAGGAACTCGCCCGCATCGAGCGCATGCTCAGGGACGACGCCCCCGACGTGCTCGCCTGCGCCGCTCCCGAAGCCGACTGGCTGGCGCTGCGCCTGGCGGGCTGCTGTCCGCGAAGCCTTCGGGTGGCCGTGCGCTGCCGGGAAACGTCGGCCTATCCGGTCACGACGCGCTGCGACGCAGGTGAAGGCGGATGGCGCGAGGGTCAGGCGCTGGCGGCGCTGATCCTGGGCAAATCGCTCCGCCCGCGGCCCGTCGAGATCTCCACGGGGGCGGCGGACGAGCTGGTGGCGATTCGCCGCGAACTCGAGGAGACCCGGCGGAAGCTCGAGGAGACCGTCGGCGAACGGGGCCGTACGACCTCGGAGTCGGAGGGTTGGTTGCGGAAACTGGCGCAGGCGGACGAGGAGATCGCCCGCCTGAAGGCGGAATTTGGAGCAAAGAGCGCGGAGACCGACCTGCTGCGCCTGAGGATTGAGGAGCGCGAAGCGTCGCTGCGGAACATGGCGTCGGGGCATGTGGCGCTGGAGCTGCACAAGCACTACCAGCGGATCGTCCGCCAGAAGGAGGCGGCGATTCTCGCGCTCGACCGGGTGTGCCGGGAGCGCGAGGCGCTGATCGGGCGGCTGACGCTCGAAGCGACGCGCGGTGGAGCGCTGAGCCGCAGGATCGGGCTCGCGGCCGCGGGCTTCTGGTCCGCGAAGGTCGCGGCGCCGCTCCGACGCCTTTGGGAGGACTTCCTGCTGGAAGGCACGCGGCGCAGCGCGCTCGGCGAACCGAGGCAGCATCCCGCGCGGAGGGCCGCGTGGGACCGCCGGCTTGCGCCGCGCCGGATCCGCGCCTCGCGCCTGCCGCGCATCGGCCTGGTGACCCCGAGCCTGAACCAGGCGCGCCACCTGGAGCGCGCGATCGCCAGCGCGACGCGGCTCCAGGCGTATCCAAGACTCTTTTACGTAATCCAGGACGGGGGCTCCTCCGACCGGAGCATCCAGGTGATCCGGGCTGCGGAGTCGCAGCTCCACGGCTGGCTGACGGGGGCGAACGCGGGCAAGGGTGACGCGCTCGCGCGCGGCTTCGACTCCCTGGCCGGAGCCCTGGCGCCGGACGACGTAATGGCGTGGCTTGACGGGGACGACGTGCTGGCTCCGGGTGCTTTGCGTCGGGTGGGAGACTATTTCGCGCGCCATCCGCGCGTGGACGTCGTGTACGGGCACCGCATACTCATCGACGAGGATGACCGGGAGATCGGCCGCTGGGTGATGCCGCAGCACGACGCCGAGACGTGGCGCTGGGTGGACTGGGTGCCGAGAGAGACGCTGTTTTGGAGGAAGCGTGCATGGGATCGGGCCGGAGGGATTGATCCGAGCCTGCACTACACGCTGGCGTGGGACCTCCTGCTGCGGTTCGAGGCGACGGGAGCGCGGATTGTGCGGCTGCCCCGTTTTCTCGGAGCGAAACGCGTGGGCGACGACACGCCGGCCCCGGCTGTGCAGGCGCGGAAGGACCGCGAAATACGGGCGCTCCTCGACCGCGTCCACGGCGCCTCCTTCGACGAAAACCGACAGCGATACGAGGCGCGCCGCGCGGCGGTGCGCAGCGCCTGGTGCGAGGCCCTGCTGCGGCTCGGGATCCGCTGGTAAGAGCGGGCCGTCCGGCTCAGCCGTGAGCCTCGGACGCGGCGCGACCGTCGTCCGGGCCAAATGAGGCGGTGTGCAGGCGGCAGAGCGAGACAAAGGTCTCCTCGCTCAGGGAGAGCTTGCGCTGGCGGGAATACACCACGCCCCAGCGCCGCCGGAGCGGGTTGGTTCCGAGCGGAAACGAGATCAGAGTCCCCTGAGCAAGTTCGTTTCGGGCGACCCATGGGGATACGACGCCCACGCCGACACCGAGTTTGGCCAGTTCCTTGATCGCCTCCATGCTGCCGAGCTCGATGAAGTGTCCCAGCGAAATGCCGGCGTTGCTGAAGTAGTCCTGGATCAGGCGGAAGGTAAGGCTCGTCTTGCTGTAGAGGATCAGCGTCTCGTCGGAGATGGGTCCGCGGACGGACTGATCCTCCTTCACCCAGCGGTGGCTGGGGGCGACCAGGAGACGGAGCTCGTCTTCGAACAGCGGGACGAAGGCCCAGTCCCTCTGGTCAGGAGGCTCAATCATCAGCGCCAGGTCGGTCTGTTTCGTCTCGAGGAGCTCGAGCTGGCGGGAGAAGTCGCCCGGTTCCACGGCAAGCGTGCAACGAGGATACCGCTGTTTGAACTCCCGAAGCACGGAAGGCAGGATGTACTGGCAAGCGGTCGTGCTGGCGCCCACGCGCAGCCGGAGGTGGCCCCAGTTGTTAAGATTCTCGATCCCGACGCGGGCCGCGCGCATCTCCACGAGGATCTTGTCGACGTGCTGCAGGAACTGTTCCCCGGCCTGCGTCAGCATCACCCGGCGGCCTGCGCGGTCGCACAGGCGGCAGCCGATCTCCTCCTCCAAGGCCTTCATGGCATGGCTGATGGCGCTCTGGGTAAGCCCCAACTCCTTCGCAGCGAGCGTGAAGCTGCCAACCCGGGCGAGGGTTGAGAAGGCGAGCAGTTGTCGGCTGTCCAGGAGGGAAGGCATGGAGATTATCACTGCCGGAACCGCAGTGACGCGGCCCGCAGGCATCGGAGTGTGAGCAGCAGTAATTGGGCCAATTCCCACAATTCCTAGCAGGATCGCGCCGCCTTTTGGTTGCAGTCCCGTTTTCAACCCGCCTGAAATCGGCGGATGCCAGCCACCGCCAACATAGCGCGCCACCTCCCAGCGATGGCGGAGCGCCGTCCCACGGCGTCCGCCGTGAAGATCCCTCGCGGGAGGACCCGCGCCGGCGACATCGATTATCTGGCGCTGAGTTTCGCCGAGCTCAACGTCGAGGCAGGACGCTGGCAGGAACGGCTCACGCGCGCCGGAGTTCGACGGGGGGACCGGACGCTGGTGATGGTGAAACCGGGCCTGCCGCTGATCGGCTCAGTCTTTGCCCTGTTCGCGATGGGAGCCGTGCCGGTGATCATCGATCCGGGCATGGGCCTGAAGTCCTTTCTCTCCTGCGTCGCCCGCACCCGTCCCCGCGCGCTGGTGGGCATTCCCATGGCGATGCTCGTCAGCCGGATCGCGCGCAAGGCGTTCCGGGGCGTGCAGGTCCGAGCGGGAGCCAGCGCCCGGCTCGACGCGCGGCTCGGCAAGACGGGCGCGGGGACCGGCCTTTCCGTGGCCGACACGGGAGCAAACGATCCGGCGGCCATCCTATTCACCAGTGGCTCGACCGGCGCTCCCAAGGGCGTGTGCTACGAACACGGGCTGTTCGAGGCGCAGGTGGGCCTGGTCCGAAGCACCTACGGGATCGAGGCCGGCGAGGTCGACCTTCCGCTGCTTCCCGTCTTTGCGCTGTTCAATCCGGCCCTCGGAATGACGACGATCGTGCCCGAGATCGATCCGAGTCGCCCGGCGAGCGTCGACCCGGCCCGGATCGTGCAGGCCATTCACCAGGAGGGAGTCACCAACTCCTTCGGTTCCCCCACTCTCTGGTCGCGCATCGGAAGCTATTGCGTGGAGCAGGGCATCACCCTGCCGACCCTCCGCCGGGTCCTGTGTGCGGGAGCGCCCGTGCCGGCGCGGCTCTGGGCAGACGCCCTGCGTTTTCTGCCGAAGGGCCGCATGCACAGTCCTTACGGGGCGACCGAGGCCCTGCCCGTAAGCAATGCGGTCCAAGGCGAGGCCCAGACCGAGTCTCTCGAGGGGGCGGACGTCGGGATGCCGATCGAAGGCATGCAGGTGCGGGTGATCGCGATCGACGACGGTCCGGTAGCCCGCCTGTCCGGAACGCGCGAACTGCCGCGAGGCGAAATCGGCGAGATCATTGTCCGGGGTCCCGTGGTGACCAAGGCCTATGATGCCCTGCCGGAGGCCACCGCCGCGTCGAAAATCACGGACGACTCGGACGGCGCGCTGTGGCACCGCATGGGCGACACCGGATTCATCGACGACCGGGGATGCCTTTGGTTCTGCGGGCGAAAGGCGGAGCGGGTCATCACCGCGGACGGCACGCTGTTCACCGAACCGTGCGAGCGGGTCTTCCGCACGCATCCAAGAGCCCGCCGATGCGCATTGATCGGGATAGGTCCGAAGGGCCGTCAGAGCCCGGCGCTCGTCGCGGAGGCCGATGTTCGTGACTCCTCGGACGCTCGGGATCTCGCGCGGGAGCTGAGGACGCTGGCGCTCTCGCGGCCCCAGACCGAACGGATTCAGATCTTCTACTTTCGGAAACGTTTCCCCGTGGACGTGCGACACAACGCGAAGATCCACCGCCTGACTCTCGCCGAGTGGGCACAGACGGCAACCGGCTACCGCTCCGAACCCAAACGATGAGCGAGCACCCCACCCCTGGGATGAACGATCCCGTCCTGGTCACCGGCGGCACCGGCTTCCTGGGCAAACGCCTCGTGCTGCGGCTGCGCGCCCAAGGCCGGCGCGTGATCGTGCTCGCCCGCCACGTCTCGCCGGAGCTCGAGGCGGCAGGGGTGCGCTGTGTGACAGGTTCAATCGAGGACGCCGCTGCGGTCGATCGGGCCGTGCAGGGCGCCGCGACCGTGTTTCACGTTGCGGCGAAGGTTGGAGTGTGGGGCCCGAACGAAGCCTTTTTCCGGGCGAACGTGCTGGGCACGCGGACGGTGATCGACGCCTGTCGCCGGCATGGCGTGCGGCGTCTGGTTCACACGAGTACTCCGAGCGTCGTCTACAACGGACTGGATCTTGCGGGCGCCGACGAGACGCTCCCGCTCACGACAGCCTGCCCCTGTGCGTACCCGGCCACGAAGGCCCAAGCCGAGCGCGAGGTGCTCGCGGCCAACGGCGCCGACCTGGGCACCGTCGCACTGCGGCCGCACCTGATCTGGGGCCGCGGCGATCCGCATCTTGTCCCGAGGATCCTGGCCCGCGCACGCGCCGGGCGGCTGCGCATCGTCGGTAGCGGACGCAATCGCGTGGACATGGTGCACGTGGACAACGCCGTCGACGCCCATCTGCTCGCCGAACAGGCACTCGCGGCCGCCCCGTCGGCGGCAGCCGGTCGCGCCTATTTCATCACCAATGGCGAACCGATTGTGTTGTGGGAGTGGATCAACTCCCTGCTCGCCGCCCTGGGTGAGAAACCGATCACGCGGCGGATATCCCTGGGACTCGCACAGGCCGCTGGCGCTGCGTGCGAGGGAGCCTGGAGCGCGCTGCGCCTGCGGGGAGAGCCGCCGCTCACTCGATTCGTGGCCTCCGAGCTGGCCAGGGACCACTGGTTCTCGATCGCGGCGGCGCGCAGGGACCTCGGCTACGAGCCCAGGATCTCAATGGAGGCCGGCACCCGGGACCTGATCGCCTCGCTGACGGAGGTTTGAGGCGTGCGAGGGGAAAGCGGCGGATTCGACTCCTCTTCGAGTTTGCCTTTGCGACGCCGCTCGCTCCGTTAATCCCCACGCGGCCCCGTCGGCCGACCTTTTCCCATGCGCACCGTCCTCCTGCTGATCGCGTCAAACATCTTCATGACCTTCGCCTGGTACAGCCAGCTGAAGTTCAAGTGGTTTGAGGGCAAATCGCTGCCGGTCATCATCGTCAGTTCCTGGAGCATCGCCCTCCTGGAATACTGTTTTGCAGTGCCCGCGAACCGCATCGGTTACATGTCGGGCGAGTTCACGGGCTACCAACTCAAGATCATCCAGGAATGCGTCACGCTCACCGTCTTCATCGGCTTCGCCTGGTTCGTGCTCAAGGAGCGACTGACCTGGAACTACGCCGTGAGCCTTCTGCTGGTCCTGGCTGCGGTGTATTTTGCCGTCGGCGTGAGGCCCGCGGGCAAATGAGTCGTGGCGCCTGCGACGCCGGAAAACGCCAACCCGTGCTTGCTTCAACACGCCACCCGGTGTCTCGTTGCGCCCCTCGGCGCCTCGCGCCCGTCCGGGCCGTCGCGCACGCAAGCCGCGCCCGAAGGGTCGACGAGGATTAGCCTTGTAAACGCCAATTTATTTTTACTCTTTTAAGTTTCAGCCACACACCCCTCAACCTCGACCGATTGTCCCATGTCCAAGCCCGCCACCACCAAAGCGGCAGCCCCCGTGGCCACCGCTGATCTCGCCGCCCGAAAGAATCTCGAGCTCGCCGTCTCTTCGATCACGAAGCAGTTCGGCGAAGGCTCGATCATGCGTCTGGGCGACGCACACAAGATGTCCGTCGAGACGCTTTCGACGGGCTCGCTCGCCATCGACCTGGCGCTCGGCGTGGGCGGCCTGCCCCGCGGACGCATCGTGGAGATCTTCGGGCCCGAATCCTCGGGCAAGACGACCTTCTGTCTGAGCGTGATCGCCGAGGCCCAGCGCCGGGGCGGCCTGGCCGCATTTGTCGACGTCGAGCACGCGCTCGACCCGAAGTACGCCCGCATCGTGGGCGTGAACCTCGACGACCTGCTGGTTTCTCAGCCCGACAGCGGCGAAGACGCGCTGAACATCGCCGAGACGCTGATCCGCTCCAACGCAATCGACGTGATCGTGGTCGACTCGGTCGCCGCGCTCGTCTCGAAGGCCGAACTCGACGGCCAGATGGGCGATGCGACCGTCGGCTCGCAGGCGCGCCTGATGAGCCAGGCGATGCGCCGCCTCACCGCGGTGATCAGCAAGAGCAAGTGCATCTGCATTTTCACCAACCAGATCCGCGAGAAGATCGGCGTCATGTTCGGCAATCCCGAGACGACTCCCGGCGGCCGCGCGCTGAAGTTCTTCGCGAGCGTGCGAGTCGACATCCGGCGCAAGGACCAGATCAAGACTCCCGAGGGCCGGGTCATCGGCAATCGCACCAAGGTGAAGATCGTGAAGAACAAGGTCGCCCCTCCGTTCACGGAGTGCGAATTCGACATCATGTACGACGAGGGCATCTCGCGCATGGGCTCGGTCCTCGACCTCGGACTGGAGCACAAGATCCTGGAGAAGAAGGGCGCCTGGATCTCGTTCGAGGGCGAACTGGTCGGCCAGGGCCGCGATGCCGCGAAACAGACGCTCAAGGAGAAGCCCGAACTCGCCGAGAAGATCACGAAGCTCGTGCTCGAGAAGGTAAACGTCACCGGCGGCCAGGCGGTCACCGGCAGCGAGGAGGAGAAGGAGAAGGAAGACTGAGTCTCCAGCCTTCGGATACGCTTTCAAGGGCGGTGGAGCCGACGGCTCCCCGCCCTTTTTTTATGCCCGGGCCGGGACACGGAAAAACCAGAGGGCAGAGATCAGGTTGCCAAGGGTGGATTTCTGGATTTCGGAATTTCCGAATGTCAGAATTTCCCTCGCCGTCGCCCGCCTTCGATTGCGGCAATTCGGATCAACGGCGGTCCGAGCCAAAGCCCTCGGCGCGGTCCACGATGAACTTCGGGCGGGCGCGCACCTCCTCGTAGATGCGGCCGATGTATTCGCCGAGGATGCCCACGCTGATCAGCTGGATGCCGCCGAGGAAGAGAACGAGGATGACGATCGTGGGATTGCCGGAGGCGAAGGTGAACCAGCCCATGAACTTCGCCAGCGCGTAGAGCACCGCGAACAGGAACGAGCCGCCCGCCAGCACGAAGCCGGCCTTGGTGCTGAGCGTGAGGGCGAAGGTGGAAAAGCAGAAGATGCCGTTGAACCCGATGCGCAGCGACCCGAGGAAGCGGTTGTAGTTGGTCTCGCCCGCAAAACGCGCCGGACGGTCGAAGGGGATGATGCACTGCCGGAAGCCCACGATGGCGACCATGCCGCGCAGGAAGCCGTGGCACTCCTTCAGGCGGGTCACCTCGCGCACGACGCGCCGGCTCATCAGGCGAAAATCACCGGTGTTCGGCGGAATCCGCACCTCCGCGATCTTCTGGATCACCGCGTAGCCGGTCTTCGCCACGAGGCGCTTCAACCACGGCTCCCCCGTGCGGTGCCGCCGCTGGGGCAGGACCACGTCGAAACCCTCGCGCCACTTCGTTACCATCTCGCCGATCAACTCCGGCGGGTCCTGGAGGTCGACGTCCATCACGATCACCGCATCGCCGTCCGAGTATTGCATGCCCGCGAGCGTCGCCATCGGCTGTCCGAAGCGCCGGGAAAACGTGAGCAGCTTCACGCGCTCGTCGCGGACCCTCTCCTCGAGGATGACCTGCTCCGTCGCGTCCGGTGAAGGATCCAGGGCAAAAATGATCTCGTAGTCCTCGGTGATCGCGGAGAGCACCGGCCGGATCCGTCTCAGGAACTCGGGGACGTTCTTTTCTTCCTTATAGACGGGAACGACGAGGCTTAGGAGCATGGCCGAAGGGGCTGGACGGGGGAGCATCTCACAGCACCGGGGAACGAAGACAAGCGCCGATCCGCCCGCAGGGCCGGCCGCGGCGTCCCGTTCCCGCGGTTTCGCCGCCTCCGACGCACCGAGCAAGTCGGGGCCGGACGCCGAAGGAGTCGCCATGACAACCTCAAACCATCAGGGGCATCGGCTTTGCGTTCGGTGCGCTTATAAGCGCGCTCCGATCAGGGTCGGCAACCCTGGCGCCTTTTTGCGTTTTTTGTGGCCAATCCCGCCTCGGGTCTCCCCAGCGGCGCGGCCTCCGCAGGATGCGGGTCCTCCCGCCGGCTCCGGGTTCAAATGATCGAACACGGATCTTGTTTCGGGCGGCGCGAGGCCTCAACGATGCTCCGCCGATGCGGTTTCCTGACAATTTTGCATGGGGTGCGGCCACGGCCGCCTACCAGATCGAGGGTGCGGTCGCCGAAGACGGGCGCGGGCCCAGCGTCTGGGACGACTTCTCGGCCCGGCCTGGAAAGGTCTTCGAGGGCCACACCGGCGCGGTCGCCTGCGACCACTATCATCGCTCCCTTGAGGACGTGGCCCTGATGCGCGAGATCGGCCTGAATGCCTATCGGTTCTCGATCGCATGGCCGCGCGTGATGCCCGATGGCACCCGGGCGGTGAACGCGGCGGGGCTCGATTTCTACGACCGGCTTGTGGACGCGCTGCTCGATGCGGGCATCGCTCCCTGGGTGACGCTGTTCCACTGGGACACGCCGCTCGCCCTGCATCGTCGGGGCGGCTGGATGAACCGCGACATGGTCGACTGGTTCGCGGACTACACCGAGGTCGTGGCGCGCCGCCTGGGCGACCGGGTCGGGCACTGGATGACGCTCAACGAGCCGCAGTGCTTCATCGCCTTCGGCCTGGGCGACGGCGTACACGCACCGGGAGACAAGACCTCCAACGCCAACGTGCTCGCGGCCTGGCACAACGCGCTGCTGGCGCACGGGCGCGGGGTGCAGGTCCTGCGCTCCCGCTGCACGAAGCCGCCGCGGATCGGCTTTGCCCCGACCGCAAGCCAGCGCATCCCCGCCTCGCACGCGCCCGAGGACGTCGAGGCCGCGCGACGCGCCCATTTCGAGGGCGTGGCCCAGCACGGGCTGTGGACGCCGTCGATGAGCATGGACCCGGTTTACCTCGGTCGGTACCCGGAGCAGGGATACCAGGTGTACGGCGCGGACATGCCAAGGGTGCGCGACGGCGACATGGAACTGATCTCGCAGCCCCTGGATTTCGTGGGCCTGAACTGCTACACGGGCTCCGTCGTGCGGGCGCTGCCCGGCGGCGGATCCGAGACGCTGAAACATCCCGCCGGTCAGCCGGTATCGATGCTGCCCTGGCTGAACCTGATGGAGGACGCCCTGTATTGGGCCGCCCGTTTCTTCCACGACCGTTATCCGGGCAGGCCGGTCGTCATCACCGAGAACGGCTTCGCGTCGACCGACTGGGTGGCGCTTGACGGCGGCGTGCACGATCCCGCGCGCATCGACTACACGGCGCGCTACCTGAGGGGCCTGCGCCGTGCCTCGGCGGAGGGCGTGCCGGTGGCCGGCTATTTCCACTGGTCGCTCCTGGACAACTTCGAGTGGGCCGAGGGATACCGCGCCCGCTTTGGCCTGGTCCACGTCGACTATGCCACACAGCGGCGCACCCCGAAGGACTCGGCGCGCTGGTACGCGGAGGTGATCCGGACCAACGGCGGCTGCCTCCCGGACTAGGGAGTGACTTGGAAATAGAAGCGCGTTAAGCGGCTGCGGCGTCGCGCAATCGTCAATTTTCCAGGCTCGCCTCCCCCGCGGGTCTCTGTTCATTCCGCGTCTCGGCACGCGCCATCCACGCCATGAACATCCTGATGATCACGTCCGAGTGCGTCCCGTACGCGAAGACCGGCGGGCTCGCCGACGTGGTCGGCGCCCTCCCCCGTTCGCTCGCGCAGCTCGGCCACGCGCCGATCGTGGTCATGCCGCTCTACGCGTCGATCGACCGGAAGCGTCACGGCATCCGGCCGATTATCGGCACCATGGGCGTGTGGATGGGCAACTGCCAGGAGTGGTGCTCGGTGCACCAGGCCGACATGGGCGGGGTGCCGGTGTACTTCATCGAGTTCAACAAATATTTCGACCGCTGGGGCCTGTACCATGACGCGGAGTTTCGCGACTACGCCGACAACCCGCTGCGCTACGCCTTCCTCACCCGGGCCGCACTCCAGCTGTGCGTGGACCTCGGCTTCAAGCCCGACATCGTGCACGCCCACGACTGGCAGACGGCGCTCGCCGCCGCCTACCTTAAGGTCTGGCACTGGAACCATCCCCTGCTCGGGGGCGCGGCGAGCGTGCTTACGATCCACAACCTGGCCTACCAGGGGATATATCCGGCTTCCCACTACGACTACCTCGGGCTCGGCTGGAACAACTTCAACTCCGGCATGCTGGAGTCGTTCGGCGCGGTCAATTTCCTGAAGGGCGGGATCGTGTTCTCCGACGTGGTGAACACCGTGAGCCCGACCTACGCTCGGGAGACGCTGACGCCCGAGGGCGGCTGCGGGCTGGCCCCCTACCTGGAGGCCAAGGGCCGGCGGTACCGCGGCATCCTGAACGGCGCCGACGACGGCTCGTGGAGCCCCGCCGCCGACCCGCGCATCCCGGCGCGCTACGACGCGTCCGACCTTTCCGGAAAGGCCCGCTGCAAGGAGGAGCTGCAGCGGCGGCTCGGCCTCGAGGTGGACCCCGGCATCCCCATCGTGGGCGTCGTCAGCCGGCTCGTCTCGCAGAAGGGCCTCGACCTGCTCGCCACCGCCTGCGAGGGCATCCTGCGTGAGATGCGAGTGCAATTCGCGGTGCTGGGCTCGGGCGAAAAATCGCTCGAACATTATTTCGGCAGCCTCCCGAGCCGCTACCCCGGGCGCTTCGGAAGCCACATCGGCTACAACGAGGAGCTCGCCCGCTGGATCTCCGCGGGATCCGATTTCTTCCTGATGCCCTCGCGTTACGAGCCCTGCGGGCTCAACCAGATCTACGCCCTGCGTTACGGCACGCTTCCGATCGTCCGCGCAACGGGCGGACTCGACGACACCATCGAGAACTACGACGAGGCGTCGGGCCGCGGCACCGGCTTCAAGTTCTGGGAGCCCAGCGCCCACGCGCTCTACTACACCCTGGGCTGGGCAGTGAGCACCTATTACGACCGCCCCGCGCACAAGGACGCGATGGTCCGCGAGGCGATGTCGCGCAACTTCTCCTGGGACCTGAGCGCCGCCCGCTACGTCGAGCTCTACGACGAGGCCATTCGCGCGCGCGCCTGAGCCGCGCCTAGGCGTAAAGCTTGTCGTTGATCTCCGAAAACTGGATACGGGTCTGGTCGAGCAGTTCCTTCGTGAATTCCGCGGTGATGCCGTGGTCGGTCACGAAACGGGTCGATTCCGGGCTCCGCGACTCGTGTTCGCCCGGCATGACGGCATACGACAGGCCCATGCCCTCTGGCAGGACCGATGATGTGAAGTGGAGCGCGGCAAGCAGGTTGTCGCCGTTGGTCGCGCGGCCGGGATCGTCCTGGAACTCGATGGCCGCCGAAATCTCGTCGCTGAAATTCCAGGCCCGGAGCAGGTGCGCCGCCGCCTCGGTCTGGGGAAAGCCGACATTCTCCACCTCCCAGGCACGCATCGGAGTATGCCCGTCCCAGAAGAGTCCGAGGCCAAGGTCCGTCAGGCACTCGTTGATCGCGAGCCGCCCGACGTAGCGCAGCAGCCCGGCGGTGTGGGCGGTGTCCGGGTCGAGGGCCCGGGTCTCGCGGGCCAGGCACTCCATGAACAGCCCGTTGAACAGGCTTTCCGCCCAATAATCCTCCGAGGCGATGCCGTAATTCACCAGGTCGCGCGCCGCGAGGGTACGTGCCACGGAGAAATTCAGGAGCCGGATGCATTCCGAAAATCCGATCTTCTGCACCGCTCGATCCAGCGACGAGACCCGCTCGCCGGCGCCATAGAACGCACTGTTCGCGCCGCGGATGATGTCCGTCGTCAGGGCCGTGTCGGTCTTGATGAGCGACGTGATCTCGTCGACCTCCGCATCCGCGTCGCGCAGCAGGGTCATTGCCTGGCCCAGGACCCGGGGCGCGGGCGAGAACCGCTCGATCTTGGTGATGGCCTTGAGGTAGGTGTCGCGGGTCTTGTTCATCGGCGGAAGAGGATGGCGGGGAACGGGGGCGGGAGCGGCGAAGCTAGGAACGTATCCGGACTGGCGCAATCCCAAGCTCTTCCGGAAGCGGCGGTCGATTCAGTTCGGACCGGACAGGTGCCGCCAAATTGTCTGTTGACAAGGTCGACCCCACCGGCACGCTGGCACATTCAACTTTTGCACATGAGCACGACAGAAACCACTCAGCAGTCCCTTACTCCGGAGCAGATCCCGTTCACGGCCCCCCAGATGATGAGCCGCTATGTCACCGACACGGGCAAGATCCTCCCCCGGAAGTACACCGGGCTGTCCGCGAAGCAGCAGCGCGCCGTCACCCGCGCCCGCAAGCGCTCGCGCAACATGCTGCTCGCCCAGTAAGGCGGCAGATGATCCCCTTTCAGGCCGGAGCCACAGGCTCCGGCTTTTTTGTTCACGCATGTCGCGCAGCGTTCACAGTCGACAGGCCCGCGTCTATCGCGGCACCGAGCCTAACCTCGGCCTCCTGGCGCGCGCCCTGAAACGCGGCGAACTGGTGGCGATTCCCACCGAGACTGTCTACGGCCTGGCGGCAAACGCACTCGATCCCCGCGCCTGTCGCTCGATCTTCCGCGCCAAGGGCAGGCCCACCGCCGATCCCCTGATCGTCCATGTCCACGACTGGAGTCAGCTGGAGACGCTCGCCCTGCCCAACGCCGCCGCGCGCCGGCTCTCCGAAGTCTTCTGGCCCGGGCCGCTCACGATGGTCCTTCCCAAGCGCGACATGGTGCCCGACATCGTGACCTCGGGCCTGCCCAGCGTCGCGATCCGCATGCCAGCCCACCGACTGTTCAGACGGCTGCTCAAGCGCTGCGGCCTTCCGCTGGCCGCCCCGAGCGCAAATCCTTTCGGTTACGTCAGTCCGACCAGCGCTGCGCACGTCGCCGCGGGCCTGGGCGGGCGGATCGATCATATTCTCGACGGCGGCGCCTGCCGGATCGGGCTGGAATCGACGATCGTCGACCTCCGCGATCCGCGGCACCCGCGCATCCTCCGACCGGGCGCGGTGACCCGCGAGCAGATCGCAGCCGTGCTCGGCAGGCCGGTCGCGGCAAAACGTCCCCGGAACGGCGGCGCTGTTCCCCAGGTTGCACCGGGTCTTCTCAAGCGCCACTACAGCCCGCGCACTCCGGTCGTCCTGCATGAGCACATTTCCGAGCGCGCGTGGCGTCGCTCGACTGCGGACGAGGCCTGGCTCCTCGCGGGCAAACCCGCGGGAGGGCGCACGCCCGACAACGTATTCTGGCTCGATGCGCGCGGCCAGCTGCCGGCCGCCGCGCGGCGGCTCTTCGCCCGACTCCGCGAGCTCGACGGCCGCGGGTTCAGGCGAATCCACGCGGAGCTCGTGCGCGGCACGGGCATCGCCGACGCGATCAACGACCGCCTCAGGCGCGCCGCCGCGCGCGGATAGGCGGCGGCGGGTTCAGTGTTTCGCGGGCGATTTCGCCGGGGCCTTCGGAGGCGTCGCGGGAGCGACGGCCGGGGTTCCGACGTGGAAGGAACTCAGCGCGGCATGCTTGAACGGCCAGGAACCGACGAGGTATGAAACGCCCGCGGCGGCCAGCAGAAGCGCGACCAGGAACACGAAGAAGGTCCGTTTCGCCCGGCCCGCCGAGGGATCCTCATAGGGGTCTGCCAGCGAGCGGCGGGCAGACGGCGGGAGCACGGCGCGTTCGGTGAGCGCGGAGCCGAAGGGGATGTTGATCATCACGCGCCCGTTGATCGCCCAGCCGTTCGCCTCGAGGAGCGGACCGAGATTGCGCTGCCGAAGCTTGAGCCAGGCAATGATCATCGAGGGGCCGGACACCAGGAGCACCAGCGCCACAACGCCCAGGGGCATCCAAAAGCCCAGCCCGAAGAACGCCTGCAGCAACGCACCGAGGGCGGCCGTGATGCCGCCGACCGCCACGCCCAATGCGGCGACCGTGCCGACGTCGAACTTGGATGCGGCTTTCGCGGCGGGTGCTCCGCCAGCGGTCGGTTGCATCGTGGAGCTCGCGGTATCCTGGAGATTCTTCTCCGCAGCCGCATCCGCTTCCGCCGCGCGGCGGGCCACCTGCTCCTCGACGAAGCGCAACACGCGCTTGTACGGCGACCAGAAGGCCTGGCCGATGCTGATCGGATTGTCCACGACCTTGACGATCGTCGCATCCCAATCCTGCCCCTGACGGTCGTAGAACACGCCGTTGCGGCCGGCGAAAAGAAAGTCGCTGTCACCCTGGGTAAAACAGGCGGCGATCGACAGCGTGAGCCCGCCGGGCCTGCGGCAGTTGACGTAGGCGACATAGGCCTTGCTCATCGGAGCCAGGGCCGAATGTGCGGCGAGGTTGTCGACCCGGATGCACAGCTCGGTCGCGCGGCTGTCGAGGTACAGCGTGCCCGCCTGGAAGGCCGAGTAGGAATCGCGGGAGTAGAAATCGAAGAAATTGATGAAATTCCTCAGAAGCGGTCCGAGGTCGCGGCGGTAGCGGAGCAGCCGCTCGACGGCGGCGACGGAATCGTACTCGGGGCCCGCCCCACGATCGCGCTCGATCAGCGCCGCGATCCGGGCGCGAGCATCGGAGGCGAGAATGGCTGCCGTCCGCTCCTCGCCGAGGGCCGCGATGCCGGCGTCGGGGCGCGCAGCTGCCCACGCTGCGTGGGCCTCGAGGCGCGCTTTCAGGGCGGTCCACTCCTCCTCGGAGACCGCAGCCGCAGCGCGACCGAGCGCGGGCTCGACGGCGTCGGTTCGGAGCGTACGCAGCGCCGCGGCCCAGGCGGGGTTCACCGCGCCCTCCAACGGCAGGGGCGCGCCCGGTTCGATGCGGGCGAGCGGGAGAGAGGCGATCTCGGGCGCGCCGGGGGCGATCACTTTCTCGGCAATCGCGGCATAGGCCGTCTCTGGGCCCTCGAGCACCGCGCGGGCGCGGGCATCGTAGGCGGCAAGGCGGCAGCGCGCAAAATAGTCGTCGACCTTGGCGCGGACAGCCTCAACCGCGGCGGCGGCGGCCGGAGTTTTTTCACCGAACGGGGAGAGCTCCGGGCCGACGTCACGCTTCAGCCAGTCGCCGTAGCCGGTAAGCTTCGCGAAAAACAGATCCAGGCCCGCGGCCGACAGCCCCTGCTTACCCGAGCGATCAGCCTCGCCGCCGGTTGCCTTGACCGCGTCCGCGATCACGCCGTCGACAAACGCATCCTCGGCCGCTCCCTCGACGATGATTCCGTCTCCGTTGAAGCGTCCCGTGGCGAGGACCCCCGCCGCGCCGACGGCCTGCGTCACCGAGATTTCACCGGAGTCCGACTTCCCCACCCCGGCCAGGATGCGGCGCGCGGAGGCCAGCATGACCTTCGCCTCGGGGTCGACGTCGTTGATCTCCGACAACGCAAGCGTATCGCCCGGTTTCAGAATCACACCCGGATCCTTCAGCTTGGCGCAGATCCACTGGACCGCGGCGAGCAGCTCCGGCACGCGGATGCGCCCGTCCCCGTCGGAGTCCACGAACGTCAACGTCTTCTCGTCGAGTTCAAGCCCCTTGGCGGGGCAGCTGAGGGCGACCCAGAGTTTGGGATCCAGCTGTGCAAGCCGGCGCAGGTCGTCGCCGGATTCGATGGCCACCTGATCGAGTCCGCCGATGCGGAAGAACTTCCAGGCGTGGGAGGATGTGGGCTGGCTCATGGTGAAGCGGGTTGAGGCCAAAGGCTGGAAACCTTTGGCCAAAGTGCAACCCGTCAGCGCTCGTCTTGCGCGGATCCGGAGGGCCGGCCCGGTCGTCACCCGTGCCAGAGCCGCGACGCCATCGCGTAGACGATCAGGGCGAGCAGGACCAGACCCAGGCCGAAGAACAGGAACCCGAAGGCGCGGGCGATCTTCTTGCGGCCCTCCCAGTCGTCGCGAACGCGGTGTTCGTCGAGCTTCCCGGCGGCCACGAGCCGATCGTACCAGCGCTTGCGCTCATGCAGCATCTCCGTGCGCGAGATGCGGCCGGAGAAGATGACGGTGTCCATCGGGAACTTCTCCAGCCGGAAGTGCGTGTTGAAGAAGTGGAAGGTGAAGATGAAGCCCGCGGCGAGCAGCGCCTCGTCGGAGTGCACGATCAGGGCGATGTTGATGACCCAGCCCGGCATGAACCGCGTGAAGAAGGCGGGGAACCACATCACGAGGCCCGACACGCCGATCGCGAAGATGCCCCAGAACACCGCAAAGTAGTCGAACCGCTCCCAGTAGGTCCAGCGGTCGAACTGCGGCTTGGCCGCCTTTCCGAAGAACCATTTCTGGTGGTCGATGAAATCGCGCCAGTCCTGCAGCGAGGGCACCATCGAGTCGGGGCCGAAGCACACGCCCCAGATCCGGCGCAGCTCGATGCGGTGTGTATCCGGATTCCGGATCGCGCGGCGGTTCCGCCACATGGTCGCCAGCAAATCGACGACGTGCAGGAAGAAGTAGGCGAAGGTGATGATCGCGCCCAGGTGGTGCAGGGAGCGGGCGACGTCGGGGCCGCCAATGACCCGGAAGATGGCCTTCGCCCAGTCGGTGTAATAGAACTTCAGGGGCATGCCCGTCACGACCAGCAGCAGGAAGCTCGAGACGACGAGCAGGTGCAGGAAGCGCTCAAAGGGTGTGAAGCGCGTGTACTGCACGTCGTCCACCTGCGAATGCACCTTGGCCTCCCGGAAGGTTTTCGAGTCGGTGACGTACAGGTAGATCGATCGCACGAGCCACAGCAGCGTGTGCGCGCCGAAGAACAGGAAGACGCCGATGAGCAGGAGCGTCATGAACATGAACACCCGGTGCAGGATCGGATAATTCGTGCCGTCGAGCGGGTTGGCGTGGGGCTTGTACTCGGTGAATTTCGGACCGACGCCCGGATGGCACTTCTGGCAGGTCGAAAGGATGCGCTCCTTGGAGAGGCGCGACCGCGGATCGGAGACCGGGAAGACGTCGTGATAGCCGTGGCAATCGTAGCAGGCGGCAACCTCGGGCGCCACGTTGGGCCGGCCCAGCGCCATCGCCTTGCCGTGGTAGGTGTCGCGGTAGTGCACGAGACGGTCCTGGTGACAGCTGCCGCAGCGTTCGTCGCTGAGGGCCTTGAAGTTTGCGGCCGCCGGGGTCTCGATCTGGTGCGCGGTGTGGCAGTCGGAGCAGACCGGGCCGCGCTTGTCGCCCTTGGCGAGCAGCTGGCCGTGCACGCTCTGGTCGTACACCTCCTCGACGCCGACATGGCAGCGTCCGCAGGTGACGGCGATGTTGCGATGGTTGGTGTGCGAATCGAGGTCGACGCTGCGCTTGATGTCGTGCGTGCCGTGGCAGTCGTTGCAGGAGGGGGCGACGATGAGGCCCTTTTCGAGGAGGGCCTTGCCGTGGATGCTGTCGGCGTACTGGGCGGGCGCCTGCGGCTTGCCGATGCGGTACGCGGTGGTGAGCGCCTTGTCGCTATGGCATTTGGCGCAGGTCGCCGCGACGTTGAGCTTGTAAACTGGAGACGAGCGGTCGGTGACCGGCATGATCTCGTGGGAGCCGTGGCAGGAGGCGCAGGTGGCGGCCTCGGAGGTGCCCATCGTGTGGCTCATCCCGTGGATGCTCGTGGCGTACTGCTTGGATTCCTTCGCATGACATGACGCGCACTGAGGCGGCGGCAGCTTGTCGTCGTGCGGGATGTCGGTGATGCCGGCGTGGCAGTCCGTGCACTTCAGCTTCCCGTGGACAGACCGGGCGAAGGCGGCGGGATGGATGATCTCGACCGTCTCCGGCTTGGCCTTGCCGGGTTTTGGCGCGGGCGGTTTGTCGGGCGCCTGATGGCAATCGAGGCAATCGGAGTTGGAGATTGCGTCATCGGCACGGGTGGCACTGACCGCAGCCAGGACGGCCAAACAGGCGACCAATGGCAGCAGTCTCCGAAGAAGACCGGATGGGTTCATCGCTGGACGGGGTTGAGGCGGGTGAAGGCTCTCCCTTGGCACCCGAAACCCGGTCCTTCAAGGCCACGCCATTAGAGGGTCAGAGGTTGCCAATAAGTGCACAGCTTCCGGCCTTTACGCTCAAATTTCATGACCGGATAAGAAGTGCATGGCTGATCACCCCACAGCCCGCCCTTCCGCGCACCCAGAGCGGAAGTCACCCCGAACCCAAGCCATCGCACTCCTCGCCATGGGAGCGCTCATCGTTCTATTCAGCGTTGCACGGTCGACCGTGCGAGCGGCTGAAGCTCCGGCCAACGATCCCAATGCCGCGTGCCTGGACTGCCACGACGACCCCACCCTCACGACCTTGCGCCACGGCAAAAAGGTCTCGCTCGCGGTCAATCCGGCAGCGCTGAAGGGCTCGGTGCACAGTTCGCTCGCCTGCACGGATTGCCACGAGGGCTTCGATCCCGACAAATCGCCACACGCGTCGCCGATCAAGCCGGTGGACTGCACGGGCTGCCACGACGGGTTCGGCAAGACCCATCCGTTCCATCCGCGCCTTGCGCTCGATCCCCTGCCGAAAGGCCCGGACACAACCTGCACGGCCTGCCACGGGACTCACGCGATTTCCGGCCGCAAGTCGGCCGCCTCGCCCTTCGCGCCCGCGCGTCAGGCCGAAACCTGCGGACAATGCCACCAGCGGGAAAAAATCCAGTTCCTCGCGTCGGCCCATGGTCGGCGCACCATGCAGCCCGGCGCCCGACCGACGGATCAGCCGACCTGCCTGACTTGTCACGCCACCCCAGTGGTCGGCAAGGCCGGCCAGCCTCCCAGCATCGCGCTCAAGCTCGCCCAGACGAAACTGTGCGAATCGTGCCACGCGGAGCGCGAGGCGGTCGCGCGCCAGACCGTCCTCGGCCGCCGCTTCATCGTGTCGTTCGACCGCAGCGTCCACGGAGCCGCGCTGGCCAAGGGCAATGCCGAGGCGGCCACCTGCGTCGATTGCCACGGCAGCCACGAAACGAACCCGGCCATGGCGGCGAACTCAAAGGTCAATCTCCAGAACGTCGCGTCGACCTGCGGGCGCTGCCACGCCAAGGAGGCTGACGCCTTCAAACAGAGCGTGCATGCCACGGCCCTGGCCAAGGGCAACCTCGACTCTCCGTCCTGCACGCGCTGCCACGGTGAACACGACATCAAGGCGCCGAGCGATCCGACCTCCCCGGTCTACGCGAAGAACGTCTCCCAGCAGGTCTGCGCCTCCTGCCATGCCTCGCTTCGCCTCTCGAAAAAGTACGGGTTTTCAGCGGACCGGTTCGAGACCTTCGCAGACAGCTACCATGGCCTCTCGATGCGGGGCGGCTCCGTTGTGGTCGTGAACTGCGCCTCCTGCCACGGCGCGCACGACATCCGCTCCGACAAGGATCCGCTGTCTCCGGTGAACAAGGCGCGGCTCGCGCAGACCTGCGGTCGCTGTCATCCCGGCGCCAATACGCATTTTGCCGTGGGCGCCGTTCACGCGAGTCCCGACAGCCGCCGCCAGGATCCGGTGCTCTACTGGGTCTCCACGCTCTACGTGTGGCTGATCTTCGTGGTGATCGGCTCGATGGCTCTGCACAACGCGCTCGATTTCCTAAAAAAGATCCGCCGCAAGCTCGCGATCCAGAAGGGCCTGGTCACCGAGGAGCCGGTGGCCCACCGGCTGTACCTGCGCATGACCGTCGAGGAGCGGCTGCAGCACGCGACCCTCGTGCTGAGCTTCGCTGCGCTCGTGATCACGGGCTTCATGCTGCGCTACCCCGAAGCCTGGTGGGTGGTGGCGATCCGCCACGTGAGCGAAAGCGCCTTCACTTGGCGCGGAATCGTGCATCGCGTCGCCGGCGTGGCGATGATCGTGGCCGGCGCCTGGCACATCGGCTACCTGGCCGGCACGCCCGCCGGCCGGCGGCTCTTCGTCGACCTGCTCCCGCGCCGCCGCGATCTCACCGACCCGTTCCGAGTGCTTCGCTACAATCTCGGCCTCTCCGCCTCCAAGCCCCGCTTCCCGCGGTTCTCCTACATCGAGAAAGCCGAATACTGGGCGCTCATCTGGGGCGCGCTGCTGATGAGCGTCACCGGCGCGATCCTGTGGTTCGACAACACCTCCATGGGCCTGCTCTCCAAGCTCGGCTTCGACGTCGCGCGCACGATCCACTTCTACGAGGCCGTGCTCGCGACGCTCGCCATCCTCGTCTGGCACTTCTACTTCGTCATCTTCAAACCCGATGTCTATCCGATGAACCTCTCCTGGCTCACCGGCCGCATGTCGGAGCGCGAGATGCTGGAGGAACACCCGGCGGAGCTCGAGCGGCTCAAAAAGGAGGGCGCGGGACACGAGCCACCGAAGCCCGCAAAGGGCCCCTGAATGGCACGGCGCCGGGGCGTTCCCGCATTTTCGCCTTGGCGCCGGCGGCAAAGACGTCACAACGCGGACGCATGCCTTCCAAGCCGATCCCGGGCTCCACGGGCGAGGTGCTCACGTGCCTGCCCTCCCCCTACCTGCCGCATCCCGCGACAGGCCTGCTTTACCTGCCCCGCTTCATCGCGAAATGCCGGTACGTGAAGGCGCACGGCGCGCTGCCCGCAAGCTACGCGAAGAATTTCAAGCGCGGCATCGACCGCTTCCTCTGCCTGCACCTGGGCGTCGACCCGAATGATGTGGAGCGAATCGTCCGCGAGTCAGCCGACGACGCGGAGCTCGACCGGCGGCTGCTCGAACTCTTTCCGAAGGATGTGCGCGCCGCGAAGTGGAACCGGGACCTGGTGCAGAAGGGCATGACCCCCGCGGGCCAGGATTTCCTGCGCGAGGCGCTCACCGCCATGGGCTGCGCCGACCGCGTCGGAGAGATCAAAAGCGTCCCCGACCTGATCGAATTCGACGAGGGCCGCATAGAATAGGCGACTTTACTTACCTTCGTCCGGTTGCCTTCCTCCCTGTCCACGCCGATTTTATCCCCATGTTAAAAGGTCAGAAAGTCGTCTGCATCAACGACCAGTTCTCGGAGTTCGTCCGTGCCATCTACCTGCAGCTGCCGGTGAAGGGAAAGACGTACACGGTCCGCGAGGTCTTCCTCGGCCGCGAGAAGATCGTGAAGGCCGGCGACTCGGCGACGGTCGGACTCCTGCTCGAGGAGCTGCACAATCCCCCCGACCCCTTCCACGCCGGGCAACAGGAGCTCGGCTTCTCGTCCGAGCGCTTCGCTCCTCTCGAGGAGGTTCCCGCGGAGCACGCCGAGGAGGAGGAGATGCTGGTGGCGGGCAACGGCGGGTTCGGGCTGAACTGACCGCCAATGACCGCGCCGCAGCGGTATCCATAAATTTGTTTCACAGTCGCGGGTCGCGCCCGGCCCGGACCTAGCACGGGTCCTGCTACGGCAGGGGCGCAATGGTCGCGTCATTCCTCGAAAAGTTCCGCATGTTCGACGTGAACCGGAGGCTCCTCGGAGTCGACGGTCGGGGCGCAGCCCCGGACACTGTGATGGTCGGCGTGCAAATCCAGGAATCCGCCGCAGGGGCCGCCTCGGCAACCGAGGAGCTCGAGCAGCTGGGCCGCATCGCGCAGGCGTCGATCCAGCTCGCCTCGATGGGCCCCCGGCTCGCGCGCCTGGGCGCCGAGATGAAGGAGCAGGCCGACGCCCAGTCGCGGCGTGCGGCGGCGATCGCCGCCGCCATGGAGGGACTGGCCCGGGACCTCGAGCGCGCCGTCACGGAGCTGCGCGCCTCCTCGGCGCAGGTCGGCGAGGCGCTCGACACGGTATCCAAAATCGCCGCACACACCCGGATCATCTCGCTCAACGCAAGCATTGAGGCGGCCCGCGCGGGCGCCCACGGCCGGGCCTTCGCGGTCGTCGTCGAGGAGGTGCAGCGGCTGGCCGACAACACCGGCTCCACCACCCGCGCCATCGAGGACCGCATGCACGAGATGCACGGAAGCATCGTGCGCGTCGCCGCGGTCGCGGGCGGCGCCGGGGGCGACGAAGGCGTGCGCACCGTGCAGGAGGTCAATGCCGACGTGCACGGCATGGCCGCGTCCGCCAAAGACCAGCTCGAGGGCGTCGGCCGGCTTCACGCACTGGGCGACTCGATGCGGGACCTCACCGAGGCGCTTCTGCTTTCGGTCGGACGCTTCCGCTTCGACGCCCACCGCCAGGCCGCGCTCGAACTCGGCTCGCTGCCTTCGCTTCTGCTCGACGGTCCGCTCCAGCGAAGCCGCTGCGAACGCCTGCTCGAGGGCTGGCTCGCCCGCCACCCCGCCTTCGAACTGGTGTACCTCACCGACGCGACCGGACGGCAGTTCGTCGACAACCTGGTCCGCGATGGCGACGCGATCGTCCACGACCGCTCGGGATTGAATCAGGACTGGTCGCAGCGCCCCTGGCATCTCGATGCGCTGGGACACACCGGCCTCGTTTGCACCGATATTTACCGCTCGTCCGCAACCGGCGATTTCTGCTTCACCGTCGCCACCGCCCTCCGCAATGAGACCGGCGACCTGCTCGGTGTTCTCGCCGCAGATGTGAATTTCCAGCGCCTCCTCGCCCGCTGAAAGCCCCACCTCCGTTGAATCCATTGCCCGGGTGACCTTCAACTCCGCCTCTTTCGCTCCGTGCCTTGCTTGCCAACGTGCCCGCATCGCGAATGTCATAAGCATCCATCATGGAGTGAGTTAACTCTGAGTTATGCCCGATTGAGATGAGCGTCCCCGTCGCGCCACTTAAATCGCAATATCCACGCAGCCAAGCCCTTAACAATATGGGAGAACCGATGCGACCGTCTGCGGAGCTCCGGATTATTTCCCGGGGTAGCTCCTGATGCGTGCGTAGTTACCGCCTTTGGCACCGCGGGGATTGACTTGGGACTGAGTCTCAGTCCTTTAGTTTCTCATGTCCTCTGAATCCCAAAATCAGGCCGATCGAGTGCCGCTCTCCCAGCTCCTCTCCGGAGAAAAGGGACGGGTGTACGACCTGAAGGGGGAGGCCACCGTTTGTGCGCGTCTGCGCGAAATGGGATTCTGCGAGTCGGCCGTCGTCGAAAAGGTTGGCGGTACGTTCACGGTGCTCTGCCAGGTCTGCGGCACGCGCATCGCGCTGAACAGCCGCGCCGCCGAGCATATCCTCGTCGAGAAGCTCGAGAGTTAGGCGGCAGCCGGGAGGTCTCGATCCATGCGCGCACCGGTTTACGCCCTGGTCGGCAATCCGAACTGCGGCAAGTCCACGCTCTTCAACGCCCTCACCGGCCTCAAGCAGAAGGTCGGCAACTATCCCGGCGTCACTGTCGAGAAACACGAGGGCACCGCCTACTCCCAGCACGGGCAGGCGATGAAGGTCATCGACCTCCCCGGCGCGTACTCGCTCGCCTCGCGCTCGCCCGACGAGGCCGTGATGCGCGACGTGCTGCTCGGGCGCCGCGAGGACACGCCGCAGCCCGACCGCATCGTCTGCATCGTCGACGCCTCCAATCTCGAACGCCACCTGTATCAGGTCCTGCAGATACTCGACCTGGGCCGGCCCGTGATCCTGGTCCTGAACATGATGGACCTCGCGGAGAACTCCGGCGTGAAGATCCGCGTCAACTACCTCGAGCGCATGCTCGGGATCCCGGTGATTCCCTGCGAGGCGGACAAGGGCCGGGGAATCATCGAACTGAAGCTGGCGATGAGCCGGCACGATCTTCCGCTTTCCAAGCACCGCTGGGACATTCCCGCCGCGATCGCCCCGGCCGTCGCCGAGCTTCAGGCCTCGCTGGGGGACAACGACGGCAAGGCGCCGCTCATCGCCCGGGCCGAGGCCCTGCTGCTGCTGACGGACCACGACCACGTCCGCGTCGCCGGTTCCACGCCACTCCACGCGAAAACCGAGGAGATCCTGAAGACGTGGAAGGCGCGCTGGTCCGCCGAGAACGTCGATTGGGCGGCCATCCTGGTGAAGGCACGTTTCGCCGAGGTCGGGCGCATCTGCACCGAGGTGGTCGAACGCCGCGAGACGCGGGCGCGCGTCGGCCGTCCCTTCGTGGACCGGCTCGACGAGGTGCTCACGCATCCCGTCTGGGGCTGGCTGATCTTCATCTCGATCATGGGCCTGCTCTTCCTCGGCATCTTCACCCTCGCCGAGTACCCCATGAACTGGATCGACAGCGGGATGGGCATGCTCGCGGACTGGGTCCGTGGCGCGATGCCGCCCGGCGACCTGCGCGATCTCATCACGGACGGCGCATTGTCGGGCCTGCGCGGCATCGTGATCTTCCTGCCCCAGATCCTCATCCTCTTCTTCTCGATCGGCCTCCTCGAGAGCACGGGCTACATGGCGCGCGCGGCGGTGATGATGGACCGCATCATGGGAAAGGTCGGCCTGAGCGGACGGTCATTCATCCCGCTGCTCAGTTCGTATGCCTGCGCCATCCCGGGCATCATGGCGACCCGCACGATCGAGGACCGGCGCGACCGACTCACCACGATCCTGGTGGCGCCGTTGATGAGCTGCTCCGCCCGCCTTCCGGTCTATCTGCTGATGATCGCCGCGCTGGTGCCCGGCACGAGCGTGCCCGCACTCACCAAGACGGGCATCATGCTGTTGATGTATTCGATCGGGACCTTCGGGGCGCTAGGGTACGCCTGGCTCTTCCGACGCACGCTGCTGAAGGGCAAGCCGTCGATGATGATGATGGAGATGCCAGCCTACCAGCTCCCGTCCCTGCGCACCATCGTCCGCCAGATGCTGGACCGTGCCTCGGCCTTTCTCTTCCAGGCCGGCACGGTCATCCTCAGCCTGTCGATTCTCCTGTGGGCCCTCGCCGCCTATCCGAAATCGCCGGCAGGCTCCTCGCCGCAGGTCCAGCTGGAGCACAGCTACGCGGGCGACATGGGGCGGCTGTTGGAACCGACCATCAAGCCGCTCGGATTTAACTGGCAGATCGGCGTGGGCCTCGTGAGCTCCTTCGCCGCGCGCGAGGTCTTCGTCAGCACGATGGGCGTCATCTTCGACGTGCAGGGTGACACGAAGGCCAACACCGTCCCGCTGCGCGACGCACTCCGGCAGGCGACCTGGCCCGACGGGCACCGGCTGTTCACGCCCCTGGTGTGCTTCAACCTGATGCTTTATTACGTGTTCGCGATGCAGTGCCTCAGCACCGTCGCCGTGGTGTATCGCGAGACCAAGAGCTGGTTCTGGCCGACCTTCCAGATCTTATACATGACGGGCACCGCCTGGGTGGTGTGCTTCGTCGTCTATCAGGTCGGTCGCCTGGCCGGATTCTAGCCGCGGCTTGTCCATGAACCAGACTCTCCAGACCATCGCAGCGATCGTCATCGTGGCCGTCGCGGCGCTCTGGTGGCTGCGGCACACTTTCGGCCGCAAGGGTGGTTCGTGCGGAGGCTGCCAAGGCAGTCGGACCACTCGCAAGCTCGCTCACAAAATAATACGTCGGCCCTGATACGGCTCGCGACCAAGCACAAACACTCTGCCCGTGCGCAAAACCTGACGGACGGTCCTGATCTCCCGAAAACATCTGCATCCCGGCACCTTTCGGACAGGCTGCGCCTCCGAAGGCTATCGCCGGAAAAGCAAGGCCCTTAGGTCCTGTACCCGAGTGGAAGGATCCGATCCGCTCAGCCCATACGAACCAACGGTAACATGCAATGGCGGGCTCTTCCAAGCTAGGGTCCAGACATCATCGAGGTAACCGTAAACAGAGGCACCATCCACGATTACCTTCAATCGGTGGAGCACAGCCGGATTAAGATCCACATTTTTTATGCTCAGAATCCGGCATTTTGCGGATACCACCTGAAGGAGTTCGAGTGTTCCCGCGCCCGACAAACGAAGTTCGCAGTAATTCTGCGGATCCTCATAATGAAAGACGAGACCGCAGGTTCCTGACACAAGCTTTACTGTCCCCTCGAGGGTCAAGTCCCTCCATGGCCCATCGGGCGCCACAGCAATGCCGGGGCCAATGCCCGGCGACAAGCCAGGAAAGCCATCTCCGGGTTTTGTGACGCTCCAATCACCCCGTACCGTGACCCATCCTTTGGGCTTCGCCTGAGCGAAGGAGTAGCTCAGCAAGAGAGGTTGATTGTACGCCGCCGCCACGGCGTCAGCCGTGTTTGTGCCATTTTTTCCCCTGACCCGACAGGAAACGGCGGTTCTGACTCCGACGATGGAAACCCCAGACTCGACTTGCTGCCAACCCGACGTGATTTTAAGGGCGTCCTTCGGCTCGCTGCGGGGGTGCAAGCCAAAGAACAGATTTCGTTCATAACTCGCGGACGGGCTGTCGAAATATGGCGCGCCAGCTAGATTTACGAAGAGGTTGTTCCGATAGGATATCGTGCGTGCACCCAATCGCATATTGCCACAAAAGTACTTGTTCCTTGCGACACCCGGGCCTCGATAGAACGTGTTATCATGCACCTGCGTTCCGTCCCCCAATATATCCATCAGATCACCACGGTCATCCTGGCTGATATTGCGGCAAAACGAATTGTTGGCGGTCCCGTTCATGACAAGCAGCAACCCGCCCTCGTTATCATGACTGTAATTGTATTCATATACGCTGTTACTTACGCCGACGTCGAAGTCCCATGCCTGGCCATCCCGCCTTAACAAACGGGTCCCGTATGCCTCGTTGAAGCGCATCACGACCCCATCGCTGTAATACGGCCACAGCGCGGCGATAAACTCGACCTTCGGTATATACGGCATCCTCCGCAGGTCGCCCCGCAGATATCCGGCGTAGCCGACAACGTTGTACGCAATGAAAGCCCCGGGCGACGCACGAACCAGAATGCCGTCTCGATTAACATTGGTCACCCGGCAATTGCGGATTCGCACATCCCTGAACGCATCAAATTGGTGTCTCCAAGTCGTCGGACCAAGCAGGGCGTCAGTCATAAGCTGGATACCAGTGTCGGCGACATTATCGACCGTACAACCCTCGATCAGCACGTCGTCGAAGGTGCTTTCCAGATTATCTCCAATTCGTCGTACATGGAAATTGATGCCACCAGTCCGGCGGCTGTTCCCAAAAACGTCGTACACTTTAATATCTCTCAAATGGATGTGGCAAAAGGTTCGGTCAACACCCTCTGCCGTGACCCAGACACCATTGCGGAGCCTGCTATCGGCGAATCGACCGCTCGTGATCGCAAGGTGGTTGATTTCGAGAAACGAGCAATTTCGAAGGCGGACGCCCCAAGCTTCGCCACGCGTATTCGAGATATCGCCGAAATCTATTATCGGATCCGCTCCTTCACCATAGCGATCCACGACGATAGGATTCTCCGCAGTTCCGGATGCTGTGAGGTCGAGCCATTGGTTGGTCCAGACCCGCCCAGCCCGGAGGAGCACCCGGTCACCCGGCTTGAGAGCAAGGTGGTTAACCTGTTCCAATGTTCGCCATGGAGCGCCGATGCTGCCATCGCCTCGCCGGTCGTGGCCGGCCAGGGCGTCAACATGATAATCACTGGCCAAAAGGCACGGGGCCATGCCCCCGAAGAGGCAGAGCCAAGGGAGTATTGAGAGAGGAACCGAAAACGGCAGTGTGGTCATGACTTATTCAGTGTCCCAAAAGTGAGGTTACACATTGCGCGCGCCTGCGCCGGATTTTTCAGGAATCGCGTGAGGAACGCTGAATGTGCGTGAGGAAGCATCGATTCGTTCTCATTCACTAGATACCTTTCCCGCTCCCCGTGCGTCGCAGAAATCGGTTTCCGGTCGGACCCGTTTGACCAGCAGCGCCATCAAAACCGCTGCGATTGGGTGCAGAAACCCCATTACATAAAAGATACGGTCCGCGCCGAGCGTGGAACTAATCTGCCCGATGAAGTAATTGAAAATAATCGCACCGGTCGCACCGAACGCGCCGGCGATGCTCCAAACGCTGGCAACGTTTCCCGCTGGAAACACGTCCGCCACGAGCGGCCCCATGATGAACAACCATGTCAGGCAAATCACGCCGATGACCGATAGTGTGGCGATGGCTAGGCCGAGCCAGGGTAGGTGAGGCACAATCATCGCCAGCGGACCGAGTGCAGCGGCGGCAATGAGCAGGTTTCGGCGGGCGCGCAAGGTATCATTCCATCGCCTGCCCAATCGGTCTGAGAACGTTGCGGCGCCCAGGGCACCGATGTTTGCGACAAAGAACGGGATCCAACCCACGAAACCGACCTCAGCAAGGCCTAGTCCGCGTTTCTCCTGTAGATACCCTGGCATCCAAAATAGGCAGAAATACCAGACTGGATCACTAATGAAACGCGCCAGCACGATCCCCCAAAGACTATTCTGCCGCCACAAGCTTCTCCACGGAAGCGGCGGCACAAGCCGTGCCACTTCGGAGTCGGCAGCAAAACCGGTGGTTTCAGGATCCCGATAGTACCACCACCACGTTGCAGCCAGAAACAGGCCGACGGCGCCCGGTACGATGAAGGCCGCGTGCCACGAGAAAGCGGTTGCTAGCCACGCAATGGCCGGCACCGCCACGATCGATGCGATAGTGCCGCCCGCCCCCGAAAGACTCATGAGAAAGCCGCGACGCGTTGGCGGAATCCACAGTGTCGTTGCCCTAATTGCCGACGGATACTGCCCTGGCTCAGCAACGCCAAGCAGCCCGCGGCAAAGCGCAAAACCGGCAAACGTTTGCATCAACCCGGTCCCGATGCTCGCCACGGACCAGAGTACACAATATATCGTCAATGCGATCCTGACGCCCACACGATCGACCAACCAGCCGCTGGCGATGTACGCGAACGCGTAGCAAAATGTAAATATGTTCACGATGACCGCATAGCCTGCATCGTCGATATGGAGTGTGGACTTGATGACCGGCTCCAAGACCGAGAGAGATTGACGATCGAGATAATTCAAAAATGAGCACGCGAATAGTAATGCCACGGTCATCCACATGCGGCGGCAATGGGCCGGATCCATGCCACCAGCCGGGAGTAGCGTCGTGCTCCGGTCGGTCATAGGCGATCGATCGATTCCGCCTCGTGCGCGTGAAGGTCACCCGACGACACCGGCCTATCCGGGCTCCACGTCAGCACCTGCCGATGCAGAAGGAGCGCGGCGCGCAGATCCGCATAGGAGATCGACTGGACCGCGGAGTTGTCGTCCAAGGCGATATGCGCAGCGAGCGCCGCCGATTGCCCGAGCACCATGAAAACCGGTTCCATCCGGATCGAACCGTAGGCGATGTGGGTAGCCGAGAGACACACGGGGACAATCAGGTTTTCACATTCGCCCACAGACGGAATTATGGAGCGGAAAGAGATCCCATAAGGGGGAAATCCATGAACCTCGACATTGCCTTCATTGATCGTACGGCCATCGCGCACGACTCGACGGCAGTTGTGGGAATCCATCGTATAGGCGGCCAAGCCGACCGAGTCCCACACTCGTCGCCTGCCGCGGCATTCGTGTTCCGTCATCACGTGATCGCTCCTCATCCGCCGGGCCTCCCGCACGTAGAGCTGATGTGGCCAACCCCCAGTGGACGTGAATTCATCGCGACAAAGCCCCCACCGCGCATACGCCTCTCGGAGATCGGACGGCACAGCAGAGTCGTTCGCCATGAACCAGTGCAGCCCCATCTGGTAGTTGACGTGGGCTTGGAAGATCCGCTCGCGCGTCGCGTAGTCCGCATCCGTCCAGAGATGGTTGGCGCCGATGAAATCGGTCGAGACTGCGCCATGATTGTTGGTATCTGTCTTGGTGCCGGTGCGGAGACGGTCGAATTTCCTAAAAACGTCGCGCCAGCCGGCCCGCAGATATCGATCGAGTAGTGTATACAACCGCCGGTCGTAGTGCTCTGGCTTTGGAAACGGGATTCTGTTGCGCGGATCGTCGGTCAAGCACATGCGAAAACAATACGCCTGTAAGCGCCCGTCGCCAACGCCAATCTCCACGCTACCGGTGTCGATGCCGGGGAGGATGCCGCTCGTCGGGTCACCTTCAATAACGTAAGGCGAGACCGGCAGATCGAACTGATGTCCATCCAGTACCTGCGCGCCATTCAATGTCTCATCGTACGTCGCGTTGCTCTCGCGGCCAACCGTGTAGCTCACACCGGCGCGCGCCATCAGATCCCCTTCATAACTGGCGTCAATAAACACCTTGGCGCGAACCACGAGACCGCTCTCTGTACGTATCGCCCGCAGCCGCAAATTGGTGATTTCAACTGCGGCGATGAACTGCCGCACGTGCACGTCGACTCCCGACTGTTGAGCCCAGGTTTCGAATACCTCGATCGCAACGTGCGGCTCGAATGTCCACGTTTCATCTACACCATAACGACGTCCCACTCGGTGAAAGAATTCACGCGCCAATCCGCCGATTGCAGCCTTGTTGCCTATGTCCGTAAAACCAAGCCCACTACCGGTTACGCCGCCGATTCGGTGACCTGGCTCGAGGAGGACGACGCTATGCCCATCGCTCGCGGCCTGAATGGCAGCCACCACGCCGCCGGCGGTCCCACCATAAATGCAGATGTCTGCATCCAAAATGCCGCCACGTCCGGTCGCAGCTATGTCTTTTCGATAGTAGAAGAGATCATTAGAGAAAGAGTTCATGATTGAGCAGACGCCGCCAGTCGTGTCCGTCGCCACAATGTCGGTCCAGGCTAGGCGGTATCAACGCGGATCCGTTGTCTCGATTGATCCAGAACTTATCTGTTTTTATCCCGAACCTGCTGTCGGAATGATCGCGGAGAGCCTCCGTTCCTTCGGCTGAACCAAGCGGAAAAGTGCGAAAGCGACGAAAAACCCATGCCATGTGCAATCTCTTTGATACTGAGGGGTGAACTTTCCAACAAGGCGACAGCGTGTCGAAATCGGCGTTGATTGAAATAGCCATGCGAACTCACGCCAAAATGCTGATCAAAGAGCCGATTCAACTGGCTGACGCTAAGACCGACAGCACAAGCCACTTCGCGCTGCCGTGGCGGATCCGAGAGCGCCTGCTGGTCCAAAGAACGCACGGCCTGAAGCAGCCGCGGATCGATCTGTCCCATACGGGAAGGTACGAGCCCATTGCCAAAGAGGGCATCGATAGCGGCCTCGAGCCATTGGCTGAACAGGCCCTGTAATCTCAACATCTCCGGCAACGAGGCACAGGCCTGCATCAAGTCGACAGTCATCGCCGGGAACCACTGTGCGACAAAGTGCAATAGCCTCGTCGCCGCGGATTCCAGTGCAGGGTAGTCCAATCCGGGGATTACGATGCCTAGTCCCTCGTCGAAGAGGTCCTCCCCTGTGGGCCACGCCGCTCGAAAGCGCACGGAAAGAATGCGGGCGTCGGGCGTGAATTGCTGAAAGCACGCTCCGTGCGGTAGGAAAAACCATTCGCCCGCTCCAGCACGCCAAATTCGCGACCCCCGCCCGACTTCCACGGTCCCTCGACGGATAAGCCAGGCGGCGTGATTCGGTGTCACAGCCGAGAGATGGTTCCACCGCGGATCGATCGGCCCCTCATAAATCCAAATCAGGTGCGCTCTGAGGTGGGCCCATTCCGAAAGGGGAATCTTCGGAGCAAGATTCGAGACAGAAGAAACCATGCGGCGGAAGTTTTTCCTAGGTGTCCAAAACAAACACGTTATCGGCCATCTAAACGAAAGCTCTGCAAAATCGCTCCAACAAAATCCCGTTCGGACCTGACAACAGCACGCCCACGATTTCGACAACGGAATGAACGATAAAACACATAAATCGACACCAATTTGATCATATCAGGTCCACCCCTATCTGGGCATGAATCCCAGTTTTCTCAAAAACGCCGCCATCTTGCCAAGGGTGGGAAGAAATGCCGGGTTTGTCGCTGGCCAATCACATGAATGTCCGGCACCTTTAACCGGCACCAATTCGCAGATATTTCCAGCCCTAAGCATGGCATTCCTGAACGTCACCGCCCCTAAATACGGCGTAGTGTCATCTTTGGTGCCGCACGACAGGATCGTCGGCGGCCAACCCTTACGAACATTCCGCAAGGGATCGCACTCCGGATGCTCTTTGAAAAACGCTTCTCCAAAGCCGATACCTAGGACGGGATTGTGCAACACCAAGGCATCCGGCTTAGAACTTATATTCAGATCTTCATACGGCTCGTTATGACCGTCGAGGAATGTATTTATTGCAAGCTGCCCTCCCGCCGATCCGCCGGCGGCTATAATACGGTTTGGGTCGATACCCAGTTCCTTGGCATGCACGCGCACGTATCTAATTGCAGACTTGGCATCCTCCACGGCCTCTATCGGAGAAGTGTGATCGCGGCTGTAGACCCGATAATCGGCCGCGATTCCAACAATTCCCAAGTCGCGAAACCAAGCGGCATTTTGAAGCGAATCCTTAGAATCACCGGTAATCCAACCACCTCCGGTAAAATAGACGATAGCGGGCAATAGCCCATTAGACCTTTTGACTGGCCTCAACAGATACAGATACAGATCTTCCTGAGGCGTCTTTTTGTAAAGAATCTTCTCAGCCGATTTCAATAGCTGCTCGGGCGGAAACAGATAGGTCTCCTTCGGATGACAATCCGACAACGCCCAAGATCGATTTTCCCGAAGAGTGAACGTCCCGTCCACTTTCACGCATAACGGCAACCACAGATAACGGGAATCACCCAACTGCCGTGAATTCCACCTATCCGCCATGAATATAAAACATCCCGGCCGGCCAGCCAAAGGCAACACAAAGGTGCTTTGCGCTCCATATGTGATTTCCGACTTGGCGCCTCGGCACGGATTGCCCTCATTCCGGTACGGACCAAGCGGATTATCCGCGATCGCGTACTCTGCAGCATTAGCCTTCCACCCCGTGCAGCCAGAAGTAATGAGGTAATAACGTCCGCCAGACTTGAAAAGCGCCGGAGCTTCACGCGATTGGTTAATCAGAACCCTATTCCATGTTCTCCCCTCAAGGGCAGGTTGTTCGATATCGGTGAAATCATTGTTCAGGCGCGATATGTAAAGAGTCGAATTATTCTCTGCCGAATAGATGACATAAGCCGAACCATCGTCATCGACAAATAGATTCATGTCGCGAGAAGTCGAGTCGTTCAATGGCCGTTTGCTACCTAAATAAATAAACGGGCCCGTCGGCTTGTCTGCAACAGCCACTCCCAGCCGGGCATACTGATAGTCGCCATGGTCAATATGCATCCACATCACAAACTTGCGGGTCGCCGGATTAAAGATCACCTTGGGGCGTTCCAAGACGTTCTTTACATACAGGTCATTTCTGCTGTCGCCCGAAGCCCTCAACACAAGCCCTTCGTTTTTCCAATTATAGAGATCCCTCGAAGAATAGCAGGAAACGCCGGTTATTTCTGCCCCCCTAGCTTTATTTTCACCATACCAATAATAAACCCCAGCATAAAACAGAATCCCGCCGCCATGCGCTTGGATGACGCGCCCATCTGTATCCATCCATTTGCGATCCGATCGAATCTCTCGCTCCGCCTTTGCAGGGCAAACTGCGCCTAAGACCGTGAAGAGAATAACGATGGCATGAATCTTTGCCTTCAAGCCGGTCTTCCTCCAATTGCGACTGCTATATCTAATTTCCATGATAATTCGAATGCAACTAGTGCCAATTGTGACTGTGATCAAAACTCCGGCTTAGGACATACGAGTCCAAAATTCCTTTGGAACTCGCGATAATGTAGATCAAAACCCATCCATCCGACGAACGGCGTTGAAATCGGTAAGGAACCCGACTCCGATGGCACCAGATATCTTGAATACTGCTTCGGAGTTACCACTGCAGATAACCCGGTTCCCCGTATCGACGCTGCGCGGGAGGCTACAGTTGCCAAGATCTTGGCGATGATACCAAGCGGCTCGGTGGCGTCTCGATTGTTGCCCTGCCCGGACCGCATAAGCAAGAAAGACGACCGGCCATCTCGAGATGGGAATTGGCAATAGGCAATCTTTACGGACAAACTCTGGGCCATTGTCTTCCCCTTGCTTATCTTTGTCGCGCGAGCAGCTGTTGCTTCACTTCGTCCGACAACGTCGAATCGAGTATCCATGTCCGTGCGGCCACAGTATCGACCTTCAGCCAGTGTTCGGCCGCGCGCTTGATTTGGCGCCGACGAATCACGTCATTTTTTATCAACCCGGCTAAGTTTATGGCCAGATCTGGATCAGGCGCGACCAAGGTGCCGACAGCCGCGTTGATTGCAGAATCGCGATCCTCTGCTTCAGGCAGTCCCTGTACCCAAGTCGAGAAACCCCCAGGGTCGGTTTGCATCCACTGGAAGGCTACATTTTCAATTGCGTATTCGCGGCCGGGGCCGGTCGGTAACGTTCCTACCCATCGAGCTGCAGCCGAGGGCTCGTCCATAGCCCATGCAGATGCCACCGAAGCAATGGCCTGATCCTTAGCCTCCCCATCGGGCAGCCCCAAGTTGGCAATGAGCGCCGCGGCCTCGCGGGGATTCTTCCGCGCCCAAACGGCAGACATAGCCGACAGTATTCTTGTCTTTTCTGGTCCATCTGGCTGTTTCGCCACCCACGTCGCTGATCCAACGGGATCGTCGCCAGCCCACCGATCGGCCAATATACACAGTCGTTGATCTTCACCTTTCGATGGCGGGTCAGGAAAAGTCGCTTGCTGTAAAGCCAGATGTGGCACCGCTGCGGAAACCCGGGTTTCAGGGCGGGGCGATATGCCTGGTCGGGGGCTCAGCGCCGAAACGGGTTCCCATTTATCATACCACGTTTTTCGATCCGCGGCATTGAATATCAACAAGACGATGATGCCGCCTGCCAGCATAGTGACCGCCATTACGACTGAGCTTCGTAGTGCCATTGATGACTTAACGCGTCTCTGCGTTTTCCCAGATAGTTTTTATGCTGGAGGGGCGAAAGACGTTCCACCCCTCCCGCCCTGCATCCCACCAGAATCCCGCCCCAACGACGGCCCGCCTGCAGACGATGTTATTGGAATCGAGCCAAGCGCTATCCCGATATCAGTATATTTATTCATGTTGACGTGGCGATTTTCAGAGTATCGACCAACCTCATTGCAGCACCCACTCGACCGCATCTGCAATCACATAGCCGTTGGCTCCGTCGTTGCGTATCTTTAAATAGCTCGTGGTACCAGCGTCAAACGTGTAGCTTCCCAGCAAGACCCACGTGCCACCGTTGTTTTGCTGGTTCTCGCTGAAAGTATGCGTCACTCCTGCCGAATCCACTATATCAATCGGAGCGTTGGTCGCCCGGTTTGTGTATGCCGTCCAACGGACGTAAACGCTGTACGATCCAGTAGTCGGAATAGTCGGCGTGAACGTCACGCTCTTGCCCCCGGTGCTTCCAGTATTGCCATCGTGCAGATAATCGGCGCCATAGTATCCCGCGGTCGTAGTGCTCGATGTCCAAGCGCCTGTAACCAGCACTCCACTAGCATCGGCGTTGTCTTGAATGATCGTGACCGCAGCTGGCGTCGCGCTTACTTCGCTAGAGTTACTGCTCGTCCCAGCCGAATTCGACGCCGACACCACATAATAATAAGTGGTGCCGTTTGTGAGGCCGGTGTCGGTGTAGCTAGGGGTTCCTATGCCCGTAGCAACGGTTGTGTAGCCACTGCCACTGACGGTGGAGCGAAGGACGTTATAGCTCGTCGCGTTGACACTGCCTGTCCAAGACAAGGCCACTTTGGTATCGCCCCAGGTCGCCGTCAGACCCGTAGGACTCGGTGGAGGGGTTGGAGTCTGCTGAACCCATTCGACTGCATCAGCAATCACGTAGCCATTGGCTCCGTCGTTGCGTATCTTTAGATATCCTGTCGTGCCGACATTGAACGTGTAGGTCCCAAGCAAGACCCAAGTGCCACCGTTGTTTTGTTGGTTCTCGCTAAAAGTATGCGTCACTCCTGCCGAATCAACGATATCGATCGGTGCGTTGGTCGCCCGGTTTGTGTACGCCGTCCAACGGACGTAAACGCTGTACGAGCCGGTGGTCGGAATGGTCGGCGTGAACGTCACGCTCTTGCCCCCGGTGCTTCCAGTATTGCCATCGTGCAAATAATCGGCGCCATAGTATCCTGCGGTCGTGGTACTCGGCGTCCAAGCGCCCGTGACCACCACGCCGCTTGCATCGGCGTTGTCTTGAATGATCGTCACCGCAGCCCCTGTCGTTGCGTTGGCCTGATTTGACCAAATGGAACTGCCATTGCTGTTCTCCGCCCTCACTTGGTAAGTATATGTGCTGTTTGCAGCCAACCCAACATCGCTATATGTAGTGGCATTCGCGGGTGCATCAGCCAAGAATGCGAAGCTGCCTGCGGCCTGCATTCGCTCGATCCGAAACTGGGTTTCGTTTGCACTATTGTCGACCCACGCAAGATTGATTTGCGTGGCTCCCGCCGCCATAGCCGTCAAACTTGTTGGCGACTGGGGAAGGAGCGATGTCGGCGTCGCACTGATCTCCGTCGAGTTGGGGCTGGTACCGGTCGAGTTGGTCGCGGAAACGACATAATAGTACGTCGTCCCGTCGGTCAACCCAGTATCCGTATAGCTTGTTCCGGCCACACTCGTCGCAACGGTCGTATAACTGCTGCCGCTGACAGTGGAGCGAAGGATGCTATAACTCGTCGCTCCCGCGCTGGCCACCCACGTGAGCGCCACTTCGCTGTTTCCCGCCGTGGCGGTCACGCCTGAAGGCGCAGACGGGATTGGAGCAGGCGTCGCGCTAACCTCCGCAGAGTTTGGACTGGTGCCAACAGAGTTGGATGCTGATACGACGTAGTAGTACGTCGTCCCATTGGTTAGCCCAGTATCCGTATAGCCCGGGCCGGCAATACCTGTCGCAATGCTTGCATAACCGCTGCCGCTGACGGTCGACCTAAGGATGTTATAACTCGTCGCTCCCGCGCTGGCCGCCCAAGCGAGCGCCACTTGGGAGTCGCCAGCTGTGGCGACCAGGCCGGTAGGCGCAGGCGGAGCTGTCAGTGGGGTCGCGCTGGCCTCCGCGGAGTTGGCACTCGTGCCCGTAGAGTTGGTTGCCGAAACCACGTAGTAATACGTCGTCCCGTTGGTCAACCCTGTGTCCGTATAGCTTGTGCTAGCAATACCGGTGGCAACGCTCGCATAACCGCTGCCGCTGACCGTGGATCGGAGGATGTTGTAAGTCGAAGCTCCCGGACTGGCCGTCCAGGAAAGCGCCATTTGAGAATTCCCGGCCGTCGCGCTCAGGCCGGTCGGCGCAGGCGGGATCGGCGCAGGCGTTGCGCTGGCCTCCGCGGAATAGGGACTTGAGCCGGTGGAGTTGGCTGCTGATACAACGTAGTAGTATTGTGTCCCATTGGCCAGTCCGGCATCGGTGTAGCTCGTTCCGGCTATGCCCGCTGCAACGCTCGTATAACCGCTGCCACTGACAGTGGATCTGAAGAGGTTGTAACTCGTCGCTCCTGGGCTGGCCGTCCAAGAAAGCGCTACTTGGGAGTCCCCGGCTGTGGCGGTCAATCCCTTCGGCGCAGCAGGAACGATCCCGTGAAACTCGATCTCAGCGACGTTACAGTATCCGTTGTTCGGCCCGCTATAGCGCAGGTATCGGTAAGGAGATGCCCCTGTCACCGTAATTCCCGTCCACGCCGTGTCCGAAGCGGATGCGACCGTTGCCAAGGTGACATAGCCGGTCGTTGGGGAGTTGGAGCCTTCAAAGACGCCCCCGACCATTCTGCTCGCATATCCACTCCTGGCGTAATAGCGGATCGAGGTGACCGTGGCGGTCGCACCTCCGCCCAAGTCGATACCGGTATAGCCGCCGCTGGCATTGGCGCAATCGTAGTAAGTTCCTGTGTCAGTATCAAACGCCTTATCGGCGGTATTCGCGGTATTGCCACCCCACGGCCCTGCTCCATCATTGAAGTTGGTTCCGGCAAGAAGGGGATCAGAGGTTCCCGCCGGGAGCAATGCCACGGAGGCCATCAGAGACGGATTCGACCAGACATTGTCCACAGAAGCCCACCACATCAGCTTGCAGTCGCGTGTACCCGCGGTTGTATCAGCATTGTTTACGTGGACATCGAGGCCCACCAAGTTATTTGAGCCCGGCAGTACGCCGAGTGTGGTCCATGGGATGGCGACCTCGATTCGGTAGCCTCCCGTCGTATTCACTTGGGCAAACTGAACGCCCGCGGTTGCGGAGTGCTTGGTCTCAAGGAACGCGGTCGAATTCCACGGAAACTCGTATTGGAAGTCGTTCGAATCATAACTTGTCCCCTTGGAATCGTCGGCATCGACATAGAGTTCCACACCGTCACCATCCCATGGATTGGTGACGTACTTCAAGAGCACATCATCCGTTACATCCACCAATACATATAGATTGTTGTTGTCCCAAGCTGCTTTGTAATTCGCAGCGAACACATGCCCCGCAGGCAACGTCCCGGCCAGATTTGTGATATTGTAGCTCATCGCGCTGGACCACACGGAATCGGTGTCATTGCCGTCTATAACCGGGGCCGTGGCGGCATAAACCATGGAGGCATCGGGCGCAGCAGGGGTGGCCTTGATCTGCAGGGAGCCCCCCCCCTCCCCGAGCGAGTTTACCGCGCTAACCACATAATAATACACACTGCCATTACCCAAGCCCGTGTCCGTGTACAACGTACCGGCCGAGGTCCCGACTGTCGTGTATGGCCCGCCCGACACCGACGCGCGTTTGATATTGTAGCTCGTCGCGGTGTTGCTCGCCGACCACGACAACGCAATCTGGCCACTGCGAGCGATCGCGACAAGTCCTGTTGGTGCCGTCGGGACCGTGAGCTGGGGCGCCGCACTGACCTCGGCAGAGTTCCCGCTGGCGCCGGCCGAACTCACCGCAGACACCACATAATAATAGGTCGTCCCATTAGTCAGCCCACCGTCGGTATAATTGGCTCCAGACGGACTGGATATGATCGTGTAAGGGCCGCCCGACACGGTTGCACGCTGAACATTGTAGCTGGTCGCTCCGGAGCTTGGCGTCCACGAAAGTGTCACCTGCGTATTACCAGGGGTTGCCGTCAATCCGATCGGAGCCGCAGGAATGAATGCCGTCGTCCTCTGTCCCTCAAAGAGACCAATATTGGTGCCTATATAAACCTGACCGTAGTTCCGCCTATCGCCAACCATCATGTTCGGACCACGTCCCGGATAGGGCCGGTACAAGTCGATTTTGAACCAACTCGCACCCATGTCATCGGAGCGAAAAATTCCTTCGTTAGTGTCACCATCGACCATGCCCATCACATATACTGACGGGGTCGTCGCATTGGGCCCCATTCCAAGGGCCACCATGTAGGCATTCTGGACATTGCTCAATTTCGTCCAGGTATCCCCGCTATTGGTAGAATGATAGAGTCCATTATCCTCGATCGAGAGCCAAAGGTCCCCCTCCGTATAAGGATTGGCCACCAAATCGACCTTCTTTCCCCAGCCGGAAGGCCCGTAGGGAAGAACGGCCGTGGTGACCGTCTGAAATGTTTGCCCGCCATCCGTGCTCCGATCGAACTGCGCGTGAGCCCAATCGTAGATATAGAATTTATTTCCGTTGATGCGGTCCGAGGCCAACGGAGAACGCCATTCGAACGCGTTGCCTTGCAGGAGACTCTGCGGATTAACTCCACCGCAGGGCGCCCAGGTATTGCCAAGATCCGTGGAATAGGACGACCCGAGCCCGCTGCCGGCGGCCATCCATACCATGGTTCGGCTTGTGGCCGAAACGGCGATGCGGCCTCCGTAATTGACGGGATTACTGGCAAAATCATGGAAGGTCGAGCCGCCGTCCGTACTATATCCTCCCGACCCGCTACCGTTCCATTGAAAGACCCCGGCCATTGCCACAAAGTTGGGATCAGCCTCCTCAAAGTCCCCACCGGTCAGGTTCTTGCCGCTCTGTCCGGCAACATATCCGATCGTAATATGAGTGGGCCAAGCGGTCATCGAGGTATACTCGAAGCCCTGGACGTCCACCGTTCCACAATAGAGAAGCACATTCCCGGCTGGAGGGCTGAGCAGCAACGGGGTGATATCCGCCTCTTCGTGTCCCAAAACATAACACGTCCATGGCACCACTGATGCAAACATGTTGGTTGTCCTCCACGGAGCGAAATAGTCGCTTGTCCACACTGTGCCCTGATGGAAAGGATCAAATGCGAGCGTGCTTGTATTCGCTCGAAACCAGGTGCTGCCGAACCAAGATGGATTGAATGTGAGCGACTCGTTCCCGCTGCCCGAAACATAGGGCCATGTCGCACCGCCGTCGGTGGAACGCCAAAGCGGAAACTGGAAGCCCGTCTTTTGGCTGACAATAATGTTGCTGTTGTTGAACGGATCGACCGCTACGGCGCCATACGCGCTTGAAGCCACCGGGGAGATCGTACTCCAAGTCCCAGAAGCGCCTCCAGAGTATTCATAGAGTCCGGTGTCACTTGTGACGTATAATACTCCCGTCGTGGTAATTGCAGCGTGATTTGCCGACACAGGTGAACCCGTCATCACAGTCCATGTCGTCCCTCCGTCTTCCGTCTTGTACAGCGGTGAGCCAAGTGGCGCGATAATGACCCGATTGGTGCGAGTGGGATTCGCAGATGTCCCCGAAGTCGGGTCGATGATCACCATCTGTACGCCGGAGCCGCCTTTCGCCGTCCCGAGCGCTGTGATGTCGCCCGTCGGCGCGCTGGTCAGTTTGACCCATGTAACCCCGCCGTCGGTGGTTCGCCAGAGCCCATCGCGACTGGCGTTATACACCACATTTCCGTTGGCAGGATCCACCGCGAGCCGCTGAGTGTGAGCCTGATCGGTATTACTGTCGTTATAAAACATCCCTTTCGAATTGCGAATCCAGCTCGCTCCGCCATCTGTCGACTTCATCACTTCGCCCTTGGTCCAATCATTTATGCCGACCGAGACCCAAACCGTTTTTCCCGTGGGGTCCGTCGGATCCAAGGCGACCGCTGCGACGCCATAGTTATTGTCGTCCGGATTGTATCTCATGAAGTCGAGTGTTGGCACCCACTTCTGGTTCACCGGATCCCAACGATCCAAACCGCCAACATCCGCCCCGATGTACATTACATCCGGAACCGTGGGATTGATCGCCAGCGAAGTGACCGATCCGCAGCCACCCATCGGCACCAGCGACCAAGCATACGGATCCGTCGTGTACGCATCGACCGATCGTATACACAATAATAAACACACTATCAGTAGTCCAAAACGGAGTATACTTGGCGTCTTCATGATTTGGGTTGGGGTAAGGATTAGGGTCTTTCCAGCAAAGTATCTTTAGGGTCAAATTGACACTTCATAGACAACAAGTCATTATTTCGGTCTCCAGATTGACGGTCGCCAAATCCGAATCCTCTGGCGTATTCGAACTTGCGGCTACCCCGCAACGCCATCGTGGAGCACCCAATGACTCAGTCTTGAAACGAGCTCTTTCCCTGAACTGGCCCGGGGTTTCGCCCGTCAATCGTCTAAAGAGCACGCTCAAATACTCCGTGTGCGGAATCCCGGTGAGTGGAGCGATCATCTTAAGCGGCAAATCCGTCTGAGCAAGCAGCTCCTCGATTCGCGCCAACTGAACGCGGCGGATTTCGGCATGGGGAGAATATCCAACCAATCGCCGAAATCCCCTCTCCAAACGGTCTCGTGAAACAGCACCGCGACTCACGATTTCGGCGACCGTAAGCCCACGACACGCATTCGCCCGCACAAAATCAATTGCGTCGAGCAACTCGACGTCATCGGTCACGCGACTATTCGTCGAGTGCCGAATTATCACGTCAACCGGATCGACTTCGATGTCCAGTCGGCCAACGCCACCACAGCAACCCCAAAGCTTTTCGACAACCATACCAGCAAGAAACCCCGCTTGACGATAATTGAGCGCAACGCTAGAAAGCGCAGGCTTTACTGATCGATATCCATCTAAATCATTACCTACCCCAAGGACAGCCAACTGCTCCGGGACCAAGATTCCTATCTTCTTTGCTGCCAAAATGACTTGCCTCGCGATTCGATCGTTACAAGCCATCACTGCAGTGCAGCGCGGAAGGGATGTGATCGATTTCTCGAGATCGGCAATTTGCTCCACGGTCAATTCTAGCAGATGCTGGGAAGTCGATGAATATTCAATAAATCTGGTTCGTTTCCCCATGCGAGCCAAAGCCTCGGCAAAACCTTCCCGTCTCTTCCGAGCCCAAGATTGGTCACTGAAGCCGATAAACGCAAAATCGAGAAAACCGCAGTTGAGGAAATAGGCCGCCCCCAATTGCCCCACTAAATAGTTTTTTGGTCTTATTCTGGATACGTTGGCAAAGCCCTGACCCTCTCCGACATCGACCAGCGGAATGCTATGGTCTTGGCAAAATCTCATCAACGAATCTGTTATACTATCACTAATCACGCCACGCCACCTTCGTCCCGACAAAAGAAAGCATTGTTCGTCGGACGGATCCTGCCTATCTAAAATAGCCGACGACCGACCCGATTGGCAGTTATACGTCGAGACACCTTCCAATATGCCATCGTTCTTCGCGCACCGATGCGGGAGGACGAGAAGAATGGGCAGCTTATCTTCGAGTTCCATTATAATTAGATGTGAATGGCACTTAGTTAGCGGGGCGATTTTTCGTAACGTATTGACAATTCGATGTCGGTTCGGACAAAGGAGAACCTTAATCAAGCGCCATTCAAATCAGATGTATTCTTTCTCGATCATCAGCACTTCGAGAATGCCGGCACCCGATCAATTCGGATGCCGGCGTGCCTTGGTTTTGTTTTTTGATTCCTTCCGATCCAGGCTAGAAGTTCACAATGAACCTACCCATGAACTCTCGCCCCTGACCGTCAGGAATGAAGTTTCCATCCGCGGTCCAATTCGTCCTATCTGCAAGGTTCTTTACATTGAGCTGCACACGGCAGTCATAACCGGCCGCCTTGAAGGGATATCCGATCTCAGCATCGAAACGGACGAAGACCGGAGTTCTCCATACGTACGAGGAACCGCTAATCGCAGCTTGATTGTAGCCTTCGCCAACCCAGACCGGATCGTGGTAAACCACGCCGACGCCAAACTCTAACCCCTTCAAGAGGCCCGTCGTGTTGCTGAGCGTATATCTATTCCATAAACTCGCCATGTTCTTGGCGACCCCGGTAGGCGTCACGCCCACCATCCAAGGAGCGGCGCGCGTGTATTTGGAATCGATGTAGGAGTAGGACAGAACGATGTTCCATGCGTCCACCGGACTGGCCTGGAGATTGAGCTCAACGCCCTTGTTTTCGACCTCACCATCAAAACGGCCGAGCCCGTACTGATCCACGAGTTGCATCGAGTTATTTACCAGCTTGGGATGCTGGGGATAGCGAGCCGGGTCATAGGCGGTCAGATCGAACGTATTGTCCGTCCATGAAAGATTGTGCATCTTCGTCTGATACACCGATGCGCTGCCGCTGATTCGACCATTAAACAGCTCGAACTTCGAGCCAACTTCGACGCTCTCTGCGGTATTGGGCGGCGGCGCCTGGTTAATCGCGTTTGTCTGGCGCGACCACTCATACCAGTAATTTCTGGCGTAAGAGGCATAAAGATTGACGTGACGCGTAAGGTTATAGATCACCCCAACCTGAGGCACCACCGGATTATAGCGCTGGGGAAATGACGGAACGTTTCCTTCGACCCGGTAGTCCTTCTTCTCAATATCGGTGTAGCGGACAGCACCAAGCACGGATACCTTCTTGTCGAATAGGTCGAGTTGGCCGGAAAGATAGAAGGCATCACTGAAGATATCCTGCGAGAGACCGTAGTAGTATTTGTCCACGATCGCGGCAATATCCGCAGCAGATACATGAGCGGCGCGACGTTCGCCGGTGTCCAAGTTGACCAGATTCCAGCCGCGGTAAGCCCGGTCCGCACCTGCTCCATAGAGCGTTCCCGGATTCTGCTGATCAATACCGGTGAATCCGTAACCCCAATTCGGGAGCGGCATCGTGCCGTTGCCAGGCGCAGGACCCCAGGTTGTTGACGACCATCCGCCCGGGCTCTTCAGCCCCCTCAAATAGTTGTTCTCCTGATCGGCAAGAGTGTTGCCAGTGGCAAGAGGGAGATTACCTTTGCGACTTGGATCCCAGTAACGCTGTCGGGAATGTTCATAACCGAACAGAATCCTTGCCTTGGTATGCGAACCGAGATCAAGGTCAGTGACGGTGTCAACCGATGCAACGTCGTTGATATTGGCCAAGTGGAAATACATGGTATACCACGCATAGGTATCGGGACCGACCAAGGGGACGACGTGTGCATTGGATGGGTTGGTCAGATCAACCGGGAAATAGAAATTTGACCCGGCGAAATTCTTCGCCCCAACGACAGGTTCATTATAATCGAAATAGTAGCCAGTTTGACCGGTTAGCGCCCAAGTCGCCCCTGTGGTGCCGTCGGATGCCGCCCAGCTGGTATTGGCACCTCGTTGCCCCTGAGGATTCGGACTGCCAGTGAGCGGTATGCTGCCGCGCACGGCGTCGTTGGTCCTGGACAGAGTCAGCTTGAGATCGGAGCGTTTGATCAATCCGGAGCCGTCTTCGACAAGTACCTGACTGAGGCTTGCGATCGATGTCTTGACGTCGGAATCCCAATATCCCTGGTCACCTCCGATATTATATGTATATGGATTCTTCAGAAAGATCGGCGCCGGGCCTCCAACTTGGCCAGGGTTGTTGGTGCTCATCCACGTATCCGGCGTCGGCAGGGTGTAGAGCACGCGCTGGGTTGGCGTGAGGCTATTGTAATAGGCGGTGTAGTTCTTGTCGATATGTTGAAAGCCGGGGTGCGAGGTCGCGTAATTTATGGGTGCCCCCGCATTGAGTCCACGCGCGTCACTAATGTCCCGCGAGAACTGCAGGCTGACCGTTGTCCTAGGTGTGGGTTTCCAGGTCAGAGATGGAAAGACGAGCGAACCTTTTGTACCCGAGCCCTGCCTCCGACCTCCTGCATCGGTGATCGAACCTGCAAAGCGAACGGCGAGCTTGTGAGCGACCAACGGCTGGTTAATATCAACTGTCGTCACATAGTTCGACCACTGGCCAACAAGTTGAGATACGGAACCGAAGCGTTTGTCGACGTCCGCATGCTTCGTCGTGATGTTGATAACGCCACCGGCTTGGGTCTGGCCATAGACGATGGCTGAAGCGCCGCGAATGACCTCGATACGGTCGACCATGGTCCAATCCGGCGCCCGATAAACAGGAATGCCGTCTCGCAGGTAGAAATTCGATGGGAAACCACGGACCGACATATCAGGGGAGTTTGTCCCCGGCGAAGTGGTGGGCATGACGCCAGCAGTGTATGCCAATCCATCGGCGACAGACAAGGCCCCGATATCGCGCAAGAAGTCGCTGGTGACTACATCAAGCGTGAACGGCAAATCCTTGATCGGCGTATTCATCTTCGTGCCACCTAGGCTGTTGGTCGCCTTGTAGCCCGTATCTTTTGTCGTATTTACCGTGAATGGCGAGAGGACGATCGTGTCGTCGTCCTTGGACTGGCTGTCGGCAGTTTGAGACGAGCTCGCAGTCGCGGCGGTTTGAGCAAACGCTCCCGCATATCCTGCAATTGCCGAAACGAGCACTGCAAGCAGGTGCAGCGTGGGGCGGCGCTTGATTGGTACCTTTGTAGACATATTATGGTATCTTGGTTGTTGGGGGTTTTGAAGGCCACTGCTGGTCTAGTATAGGTCTTTACTGAGACCAAAGCAGAGGTTGGAAGACACTGAGTGCGGCATTAGACGTCGAAATCACCCCGTAGAATCGGGCGGCGTATTCGGTCTTGGGCCGCAGAGACTGATCACCGGAATCAGCCCAAGGCGGTTGCAGTGATAACTTGGAAAGAAGGAAACACGATCATGTTGTCATCGAGACAGTCTTATGGGGCGACAAGACGACCCGCACCCGCAGGGACACCATGTAGCATCCTGATTGGGTCATCCGTTTTTCGGTCGTGGGGGTGAGGTCGATTCTTACTGTCACGAGTTGAGGGGATATCTCAAAGCACGGGCCGAGTGTTGGCGCTGACACTTCCCGAAGTCCAAAATCGAGATAGTCTCCTCGTTGACCGGCAGCGATCGTCTTGCGTGGGTTCCCATGAGGTGGGCCCGGGCATAACCCAATGGGAAACAGCGTCGTATGCGCGGCGCGCGTTGAAAACCAACGTGCGAAGCAAACCTGTCTATGTCATGAGCGATCGTGAGGATGCACGATATGGAAAATTTTCGGCGCATGGCTGCCAACTCCACCACATCCAAACCTGCAGGGTCCCGCGCAGATTCCCCGAACGCCGTCCTATTTTCTTATTGTCGGAAAATCTCCCCGGTTTCTAGCGTTACCCGGTGAACGAACAACCTGTCCATCCCGAGGTCTCGATGCAGGCTGTGGCAGACCTGGCGGGAGTGCACCGCACCACGGTCTCACTCGTTCTGCGCCACCATCCGCGAATCTCCGCCGCGACGCGCACACGTGTGCTCGAGGCAGTCGACAAGCTGGGTTACCGAATGAATCCGATGATTTCGGCACTCATGCAGGCGCATCGGCGGATGCGGCCGCTCACGAATGCGTCCAAAATTGCTTGGATCACAGCATGGCCAACGCGCTATGGCTGGCGTCCACCGGAAAATACCATACCAGACTTCATGCCGGGCGCGGTAACACGCGCTGCGGAACTGGGATACACGATCGATCACTTCTGGCTCGCCGAAACAGGGATGACATCGCGGCGCATGTCCGACATCCTCTATGCCAGAAACATCACCGGAATTATTCTCGGACGCCTGCCGCCCGGACTGTCCCGGATCGAACTGCAGTGGGACAAGTTCACTTCCGTGTCCATCGGCGTCAGTCTGGAATCTCCACGAATATCCCACGTCGCCGAGAATCACTTTCATTCCTGCAAGCTGGCCATGCAAACGTGTCGCGCACGCGGGTACCAGCGAATCGGGCTGACTCTTCCGCACCGGCTTTACGAGCGCGTGCAGGAAAAATTCCTCGGCGCATTCCTCGTCGAACAGTCCCGTCTGCCAAAGTTGCAGCAGATCCCACCGATGATTACGGAAATCCCGCACGAACGCACATTCCGGGATTGGATGAAGCGCTACTCACCTGAGGTCGTCATCTGTCCGAATGTAACAGTGGTGCTAGGGTGGATGAATGCACTCGGCCTTAAGGTGCCGGAAGACGTCGGCGTTGCAGGTCTTGCCGTGGAACGAAAGGACGGAGCGCATGCAGGAATTTGGTGTGATCCGGCTATCATCGGATCCCTGGCAGTCGAACTCGTGGCGAGCGCCCTGCAGCGCAACGAACGCGGTCTGCCGGCCCACGAACAGGAAATACTCTACCGCCCCGACTGGATCGAGGGCCGGACGATTCCGCCTCCCCGCTAAACCAGCGCCTCAACCATGGCTTCGGCGCGCGGCCGTCAGGAGGGCACACAGCGGCTGAAGCGCTTGTTTCCCGCTCTTCACGCGACTGCAATCGGCGCGTGACCTTGGTGTGGAATCGTTGGGGCGTGATTCCTCGCGATGCTCAGAACGCCGTCGAGAACGGACGTCATCGGCCGCGCTCATCCGCAGTCGGGACCGCGGCTCATGCCCCAGCCGCACCCAAGCCGGCGCTGCGAATTTCCCGACGTGGCATGTCGCATGCTTGTTGAACGGGAGTCACGATCCTAGTTCCCGAAAGGGGACCCGTTCATTCACAGTTTCGAGGGAGTCCGGTGTGCTTTCGAACCAGAGCCTGTGACCGCCCCGCGCAGACTCGGCCCTGAGACGAAAGATTTGGGCGCTGGACGGAGACAATCCGCCCCGCGCCCATGCGCCGCGCGTCTTGCGGCCCTCCCGGGCCGGTAGCCACGCGGTGTTTCACAACAACGAAAACAACGAACGTCCGTGTCACCACGGATCGAATACACCATGAATACGATCGCCAGACTCCCCCTCCTCGCAGCCGCCTGCCTCTGCGTCACCGCCGCCCTCCACGCGGCGACGACATACGAGCGGACCTACGTCGAGGCCTACGCCGGACGGCCGGCGCTACCCAAGCCCGTCGCCGTCGTCTCCCCGGATATCCGGAGCGACACTTCCGCCACCGTCGTGAAGGTCCACTTCGTCGTGGATGCCGACGGGACGCCGAGTCACATCAGCGTTCCCGCCGACGTCGACAGCGACCTCGCGACCGCCCTCCGCACCGCGGTGAGCGAGTGGAAGTTCGAACCGGCCTCCCTCAACGGGAAGCCGGTGGCCACGCCCGTCGTGCTGCCGTTCAGGATCACGTCCTCCTGACGCGACACTCATTCCGAAGGCCGTCCCCCTCGCGGGGGGCGGCCTTCGCCCTTCACGCGGGACGCTCAAAGGCTTGAGATGCGCCTGGTTTGCTGGTCCAGTCTGCGCCCGGGCCGCTCCCCGAGCCAGGCCACGCCCCGAACGACCCATGCGCCGAGTCCTCATCGTATCCCCCCACTGGGCGCCCGTGAATGCGCCCGATCTGCAGCGTGCGCGCCTCGGGTTGCCCTACTACCGGGAGCATGGCTGGGAGCCGGTCGTCCTGGCCCTCGCCCCGGAGTCGGTCGAAGGCGCGGTCATCGATCCGCTGCTGGAGCAGACTTATCCCGCCGACATCCGGATCGTGCGGGTGCGCGGAATACCGCCGACCTGGACCCGGTGGGCCGGCGTCGGAAACCTGTGGTGGCGCTGCGGACGAGCCCTGGCGGAGGCGGGCGAGCGCCTGCTCGCCAGCGAACGCTTCGACCTGGTGTTCTTCACCACCACCCAGTTCAGCGCGTTCACGCTGGGTCCGCGCTGGAAGCGGCGCTTCGGCGTGCCCTACGTCCTGGACTACCAGGATCCGTGGCGAAACGACTATTACCGCGACACCCGCACGCGTCCGCCCGGAGGCCGGCTCAAGTTCGCATTGAGCCAGCTCACGGCGCGCCGCCACGAGGAACGGGTGCTGCGAGAGGCGTCCGGGGTCATCGCCGTGTCCCAATCCTACGGGCCCATGCTCGCACGTTATTATCCGTGGTTCGACGCCGCCTCGGTGGCCGTCCTGCCGTTCGGCACCTCGGAGGCCGATTTCGAGATCGCCCGCAGCCACAAGCCAGCCGCCCCGCTCATCGACTTCTCCGACGGCAACTTCCACCACGTGTACACGGGCCGCTGCGGTCCGGACATGCGGTTCGCGATGAACGTCATCTTCCGTGCCTTCAAGCGCTACCTGCAGGCCGACTTCGAGTCCGCGCGCAGGCACCGCTTCCATTTCATCGGCACGGACTACGCCCCGCCCCCGCTCGGACACGAGTGGGCCATGCCCGTCGCGCGCGAGGTCGGCGTGGCGGACTATGTCCACGAGCACTGCTACCGCGTGCCCTATTTCGACGCCCTCCACTACCTCACGCACGCCGACGCCCTCATCGGCGTGGGCTCCAACGATCCAACGTACTCCGCGTCCAAGATTTTCCCCTACATCCTCGCGCGCAGGCCCATGCTCCTCGTGTTCCACCAGGACAGCCTCGTCTCCACGTTCACACGACGCGTCGGGGCGGGCCGGCTTTGGACCTTCTCGGGGCCCGGGGACATCGATCGGCTGGCGGAGGAGGTCCTCGAGGGCTGGTTCCGGAACGCCGGCGGCCGCGACTACCGCCCGTTCGACGAGGAGGCCTTCGGTCCCATGACCGCCAGCCATCTCACCGCAAGCCTCGCGCGCGTGTTCGACGCCGCCGCGCGCCGGTCCGTCCAGGCGTGACAAACGCAGTGACCGGAAGGACACGAAGACAACCAAGGAATGAACCTCTTTTGATCGACCAAACAGATCAGGGCCCGGGCGCTTCATTCCTGAGGTGAGGTTATTCCTGACGACCTTCGTTCCCTTCCCCTGTTGATTTCAGGTTGAACAGCCCTGCACGCTCCCGATTCCAGACGATGCCGAATCTCGACGACTTCACTCTCCACAACGCCTGCGAGTCATCGCTGGGCGATCTCGCGCGGGTGTTCACTGCCGGCTACGAGGGTTATCCGTATCCGGCGTCCACCGACGCCTTTCAGCTCGCCCGGCGTGTCCGCGAGGAGTCGATCGCGCTCGAGGTGTCGTTCACGCTGAGGCGCGGCGACCAGGCGGCCGGGCTTGTCCTGGTCGCCCTGCGCGGGGACGAGGCCTGGTGCGGCGGCTTCGGGGTGGTGCCCGCCTTTCGCGGCCAGGGGCTCGGTTCGCTGCTCGCGCGGGAGATGGTCCGGCGCGCGGCCAGTGCCGGGGCCCGCCGCCTCCGTCTGGAGGTGCTCGCGGGGAACGACCGGGCCCGCCGCACCTACGAGGGCGCGGGGCTCCGCACCACGCGCGAGGTGCTGGTCCTCACCTGGCGCATGCTCGTGGACCACCCGCCGGCGAAGCCGCAGGGCCGCCTCGAGTCCATGTCCGCGGAGGCCGCGCTCGCACGCTCGCCCCGCCTGTTCAACGTCGATGCCTGCTGGCAGCGAAGCCGCGCCAGCGTGCTCGCCCGGACAGGCACGGAAGGTTTCGAACTCGCCGTCGACGGCGCGCGCGCCTGGGCGGTCTGCGTCAATGTGCCCAACCGCGCCGCGAGGATCCTTAGATTGCACGGGGAGACCACCGGCGCGACCACCGCCATGATCCACGCCCTCCAGAACCGGTTTGTCAGCCTCGGCATCGTCAACGAGCCGGCCGACAGCCCCGTGCTGCCCCTGCTCACCGAGGCCGGCTTCACGAATTCAGATCACCAATACGACATGGTGATTGAGCTCGGCCGGCCCTCCCCCGGGGTTCAGCCCGAATGACCCGGTGAACAGAAGCCGTAGTTGAACCACAGAGACACAGAGGTCCCGGAGCCTGAAATTGAAGCATGGTGTGGAATCGGCGCTCACCCCGGAGGTGAGAAGGATGGGATACAAGACTTCCCCGCAACTGCCTTCCTATGTGTTCTCTGTGAGAGACCATCCCTCAAAATTGTGTTTTCCTGGCACAATTCTCCTCGGTCATCAGGACCTTCGACCCCTGAATTGAATCGCCACGAAAAACACAAAATTCCAGGGGCATCGGCCTTGCGTTGCGTGCGCTCATAAGCGCGCTCCGATCAGTGTCGGCAACCGTCGCGCCTCTTTGCGTTTTTTGTGGCCATTAGCTTCAGGGGTTGCGGTTGCGGCGCAGCCGCTCTGGGTCTCCGTGGTTCAAATCCAACGGCGTTATTTCGGCTCATTCCCTCTGCCGAATCCAGGATCCGGCAAGGGAGGGACGGCTCACTTCAGGGTGAAGCCGCCCTCCAGCGAGATCTGGTCGGAGGCTCCTCCCACGTACACCCGGACGGGACCCGCGGCGGTCTTCCAGCCGTGGGACGCCACATCCCAGTAGGCGAGATCGCTCGGCAGCAGGCGCAGCGTCACGACCTGGCTCTGGCCCGGCGCGAGCATCACGCGCGAAAAGCCCTTCAGCTCCATGCGCGGCATCGGCACGGGGCACTTGGGCTGCCCCACGTAGAGCTGAGCCACCTCGGCGCCCTCGCTCTTGCCCGTGTTGGTCACGGTAAACTGGACGGTGACCTGGCCGTCGGTGCGCAGGCGGTCCGGCGTCACGCTGAGATTGGAGTAGGAGAACGTCGTGTAGGACAGTCCATGGCCGAAGGCATAGAGGGGCTTGATACCCTTTTCCTGATACCAGCGATAGCCGATGAACACGCCCTCGTGGTAGACGACCTTGTGAATCGGCTGCGACATGTCGTTGTCGGGGCCCCAGCCGGTGTAGAACTTCGAGCCCGGGGGCATCGTGGTGCCGTAGCCGGGAGCGTCGCTGAAGCTGCGCTCGATGGAGATCGGCAGCTTGCCGGAGGGATTCACCTCGCCGCAAAGGATCTCCGCGAGGGCGCGGTTTCCGTTCTGGCCGGGATACCAGGCATAAACGACGGCCGCAGCCTTGTCGTTCCAGGCGCTCATGTTCACGCCGCCGCCGGAATTCACGATCACGATGGTGTGCGGGTTGAGCGAGGTCACCCGGACCGCCTCCTTCTCCTCGGCCGCGGGCAGATCGAAGGGCCGGTCGGCGCCCTCGGTGTCGCGCGTGCCGGTGCTCAGCAACACCGCGTCGGCCGTGCGAATCTGGTCGTCGGTCGGAACCTCAACGTACTCGAGACGCGTCCCATAGACGGCCTTCAGCGCGTCGAGCATGGTGATGTTGTCGTAGCCCTCCACCTGGGCCGAGCCGCCGCCGCGGGCCATCTCCGTCGCAAAGGTGCCGGTCAGCAGGATCGTGCCCTTCGCGTCCCGTCGGAGCGGAAGCATGTGGTCGCTGCTCTTGAGCAGGACAATCGCCTCGCGCGCGGTCTCCAGCGCGGTGGCAGCGTGCTCAGGATAACGCTCGAGGTAATAGGTGTCCTTCACCGGGCGGTCCATCAACCCCATCGCGATGCAGGTGCGCAGGATGTTGTGGGCCATGCCGTCGATCTCGGCCTCGGTCACCTTGCCCTCCTTCAGGAGGCGGTAGGCGTCGGCCTTGATGAAATTGTCGCCGGGCATCTCCAGATCCTGGCCCGACTTGATGATCTTCTTGGCGTCCCAGACGGACCACCAATCGGTCATGACGAGCCACTTGTACCCGAGGTCCTTGCGCAGAAGCTGGTGGATGACGGTGTTGCTCTGCCCGCACCATTCGCCGTTGAGCTGGTTGTAGGCGGTCATGACAGCCATGGCGCCCGCGTCGATGCCGGCCTGGAAGGGTACCATGTACACCTCGTGCAGGGTGCGCTCGTCGATGACGGAGTCGGAGGTCCGGCGATGCCAGTCGCTCTCGTTTCCGATGAAGTGCTTCAGGGTCGGAATGGTGCCCGTCTCGAGCACGCCGGTGACGTAGTGAGAGATCATGTCCGCGCAAAGGCGGGGATCCTCGCCGAAGAACTCGAAGCTGCGTCCGTCCTGGGACTGCCGATACATGTTCATGCCCGGTCCGAGCAGGAATGCAATGCCGCCCGCGCGGGCCTCCTCGCCGATGCTGCGGCCCACCTCGCCGATCAGCCGCGGATCCCAGGTGGCGGCCATGCCGATCGAGGCCGGAAACGCCGTGGACTTCGCGAGCGAGCCGCTGATGTTGGGCCGGATGTGGACGCCCATGGTGGCGTCCGACATGTAGAACGAGGGGATGCCCAGCTCGGGAAAGCCCTTGGTGTAGAACGAATGGTGCCCACTGATCAGCTCGATCTTCTGCTGGACCGTCATCTTCGCCAGCAGCTCGTCGGCGCGGCGGGTGGCCTCCTCATAGCTGACGGGCGTCTTGAACGAGGGCTCGGCCCGCACCACAAAAGCGCCGACCAGAAACAGGCACAGCGCGAACAGGGAATGACTCGGGGATATCATGGGGAGAAAGCACGGACGCTGCACGAACCCGCGGGCGATGGGCATCGCCGCGGGGCTCACTCATTAGATGCGTCCCGGGACCGCCGCAAGGCGTCCTCAGGTGTCGATCGTCTCGTCGTGGGCCTCGCCCTGCGCGAGATAGCCTGCATGCAGCTTCGAATGACGGTGGCTGTATCCAAAATAGACCCCCATGCCGATGAGGAACCAGACGATCAGCCGGGCCCAGGTCTCCCAGGGCAGGCCGGCCATCAGCAGGAGCGCCGAGAGGGCGCCCGCCGGCCCGACGAACCACACCGCCGGGGTGCGAAACGCCCGCTCGTGGTGCGGCTCGCGAATGCGAAGCACCAGCACGCTCGTGCACACGATCACGAACGCGAGGAGCGTGCCGATCGAGCAGAGGCTTCCCGCCTCACGCACCGTCAGGACGGCCGAAAAGATGCACACGCCGATGCCCGTGACGATCGACGTCAGCCACGGGGTCTTGAAGCGCGGATGCACGCGGCTGACAAACGGCGGGAGCAGTCCGTCGCGCGCCATCGAGTAGAACACCCGCGACTGGCCGAGCAGCATCACCAGGATCACCGAGGAAAGTCCCGCGATCGCGCCGAGCTTGATCATCTGCGACATCAGGCTCACGCCTCCGACCATGAGGCCAAGCCCCGCATGGTCGGCCACCTTCGCGATCGGATCGGGCACGTCGAGCTGTCCGTAGGGCAGCACGCCGGTGGCGATCGCCGAGACCGCGATGTAAAGCACCGTGCAGACCACCAGCGACGAGATGATGGCGATCGGCATGTCCCGCTTCGGATTCTTCGCCTCCTGCGCCGCCGTGCTCACCGCGTCGAACCCGATGTACGCGAAGAACACCACGCCCGCCCCAGAAAGCACGCCGCTCCAGCCGAAATGGCCGAAATGCCCCGTGTTCTTCGGAATGAACGGATGCCAGTTTGCGGGATTCACCGCATGGGCCGCGCCCGCGATGAAAAGCAGGACCACCGCCAGTTTTGCGACGACGATGGCGTTGTTGAAGAGGGCCGAGTGCTTGATGCCGACGACCAGCAGCGTGGTGACCACGACGATGATCGCGACCGCGGGCAGGTTGAACAGCGCATGGACCTGCGTGCCGTCCGGGCGCGTGACCAACGTGCCAGTGGCCGCCGAGAGCTCGGCGGGAATATGGATGCCGATGCCGTTCAGGAAGGAAACGACGTAGCCCGACCAGCCGATGGCGACCGTGATCGCGCCGACCGCATATTCCAGGATGAGGTCCCAGCCGATGATCCACGCGAAGATCTCGCCGAGGGTGGCGTAGGCGTAGGTGTACGCACTGCCGGCGACGGGCACGAGGGCCGCGAACTCGCTGTAGCACAGGGCGGCGAACACCGAGGCGATTCCCGCAAAGACGAACGAGAGCACGACCGCCGGTCCGGCGTTCTGCGCCGCAACCGTCCCCGTGAGTACGAAGATGCCGGTGCCAATGATGGCCCCGACCCCGAGGGCCGTCAGGTTGGCCGGGCCAAGGACCCGGCTGAGGCGCTGATCGCTGTGCGCCTCGCTTTGGAGTTTCGAAACGTCGTGGCGGCGGAATAGGCGTTTCATACGCGGGCCTGACTACCGGGTCCCTCCGGGGCCGTCCAGAGCGGAGTGAGGATTCCGGCCTGCGAAAGCCGAGTCTGTGCGCCCGGGGGCCACGAAGCCGGGCCAGGCCGAACCCATCCCCTGCGCGGGGCTTGCAGTCGGGTCCGGCATCTGTGATACGACCCGCCTCACCCATGAGCGACGTTTCCTCCCCTCTTTCCAAACCTGTCCGCGGCCAGGCCTGCTCCTGCGGCAGCGGCAAGCCCTTCGAGGCCTGCTGCGAGCCCGTCCTCACCGGCGCCAGACCCGCCGCGACCGCCGAGGAACTCATGCGCGCCCGCTTCACCGCGCACGTCGCCGGCGACCATGCCTTTCTTCACCGCAGCTACCAGGGCACCGCCACCCAACCCTTCGTCGCCCCCGACGACGTGGGCTCCTCGCCCTGGACCCGGCTCGTCATCCACGCCCACGAGACCGGCCGCACCTCCGACGTCGCAACGGTCGATTTCACCGCCTATTTCGTCCAGGATGGCGTCGAGCAGGCCCATCAGGAGAAGGCCGAGTTTCATCGCGTCGACGGCGCCTGGACCTACACGCGCGCCCTCCGCCTCGGACCTCCTCCGCGGCGGCTCGAGAAACCCAAGGTCGGCCGCAACGATCCCTGCCCCTGCGGCAGCGGAAAGAAATACAAGCACTGCTGCGGACAGTGAGCCGGCCGCTGGACGCCGCGCGTCCGCCGGAGCACCGCTCCGTTTCCAGTCCGCCCCGGGGAGCCAAATTCGGAGGCGGACGCGGGCTTCAGGCAAATGTCTGAGGACCCGGCATTCTTGACGCGCCCGGAGCCGGGGACGAGGCTCGCGCCTTTCCCCCAATGAACGCGAATCAGCGCACCGATCTCATCCAACGCATCGAGTCCGAACTGAAGACCAACATCCTTCCGTTCTGGATCAGGAACGTCGTCGACAAGGAACGCGGCGGCTTCCACGGCGAGATATCCCACGACCTCGTGGTCGACCGCAACGCCGACCGCGGGGCGCTGCTGACCTCGCGCATCCTGTGGACCTATGCGTCGGCCCATCGCCACTACGGCGATCCCGCCTCCCTCGAGATGGCTCGCTGGGCCTACGACGACCTCGTGAAGACCCACTGGGATTACGAGTTCGGCGGACTCTTCTGGTCGGTCACCGCCGACGGAAGCCCGAAGGCCACCCGCAAGCAGATCTACGGCCTGGCCTTCGGCGTCTACGCGCTGTCCGAGTACTCCCGGGCCTCGGGCGAGCGCGAGCCGCTCGACCGCGCGATTCAACTCTACCGCCTGATCGAACAACACAGCCGCGACCGCCGGCACGGCGGGTATTTCGAGGCCTGCAAACGCGACTGGACCCTCGAAGAGGACGTGCGCCTGTCGGCCATCGACCTCAACGAACCGAAATCGCAGAACACGCACCTGCACATCATGGAGGGTTACACAAACCTCCTGCGCGTCTGGCCCGACCCCGAACTGCGCCGGGCCCAGGCCGACCTGATCGAGATGATGCTCACCCGTATCCTCAACCCGAAGACTCACCATCTCGGGCTGTTCTTCAGCGAAACCTGGGAGCTTCGCTACTCGCGCGTCTCGTATGGACACGACATCGAGGCGGCCTGGCTGCTCACCGAGGCCGCCGAGGTCGTCGGCGACCAGGCCCTCCTGGCCCGCGTGCGCGCCGCAGCCGTCGCCATCGCGGACACCACCCTGCGCGAGGCCATCGATGCCGACGGTTCGCTCCTCTACGAGGGCGATGCGCACGGCGTGATCCTCACCCACAAGGAATGGTGGCCCCAGGCCGAGGCGGCGGTCGGGTTCCTCAACGCGTACCAGATTTCCGGCGACGAACGCTTCCTGAGGACCGCAATCGGGCTGTGGGATTTCTGCGAGAAACACCTCGTCGACCGCAAGGGCGGCGAGTGGCTGCGCTGCGTGACGCGCGATCGGGTGCCCTGCACGGAGCATCCCAAGGTCAGCTTCTGGAAATGCCCGTATCACAACGGCCGCGCCTGCATGGAGCTCGTCGACCGGCTGAAGACCCTCGGTTGAGCGAGCGGCCGCCGGCGGACTTTGCCAGTCCAAATTCCGCCGCGCCGCCCAGGCTGAAAACCGCAGTGAACGGAAGGAAACGAAGACAGCAAAGGAATGAATATCCGTTGATCGAACAAACGGATCAGGACCTGCACGATTCACCGCTGAAATGAACGGAAAAGCACTTTGGATTTTGGGTTAAGCGACTTGTTCTTCGTGACCTTCGTTGCCTTCTGTTCCTCTTGTGTGCTGAATTTGGATGCAGGCTGAAGCTGCCTGACTCCCCCGCCATGAGCGCCGTCGACCTCCGTTTCATCCTCGATGCCCAGACACGCATCGTCCGGCCCGAATCACCGAACGGTTCCTGCGACTGCGCCTGGGCCGAAGGACTGTCGTTCTACGCCATCCTCTCGGACGCCAGCCTCCGCGAACTCTTTCACATGCTGATCGAAAAGGTGCGGCGCGAACGGGCACCGCTTCGCCTCGCCCTGCGCTGCGACAAACCCGACCTGAGGCGCGAAGCCTACGTGATCCTCAGCCCGGCCGGTCCCGAGGGCACCCCGGAGCTCGAGGTTGAGAACGGCACCCTCTCCGCAACCCCGCGTGAACCGGTGCTCCTCCTCGATCCGGCAATCCCCCGGGACCGCGACTTCATCACGATCTGCAGCTGGTGCAAACGCGTGAAGGTCGGCGACGACGAGTGGGTGGAAGTCGAGGAGGCCATCGCCCGCCTCGGCCTCTTCGATCGGATCCGGCTGCCCCGCCTCACGCACGGCATGTGTCCGGACTGCTCGCGCGAGCTTCGCGCCGCAATCGCAATCCGAAAGGCCGCCCATAATCCCAAAAACCGCAATTGAACCACAGAGACACAGAGGTCACAGAGGCTGAAATCCAAGCAAGGGGCGGAATCAGCGCTCACCTCGCAGGTGAAAGAGATTCGATACAAAATTCCCGCCCAACTGCATCTCTCCGTGTTCTCTGTGTCTCTGTGGTTCAAATCCAACTGCGTAATTTAGGATAATCGCTGAGCGGGCCGTCCGGCCCTCATGACGGCCGGCGCCTGGGTTCAAAGAATCCGCGACGCGGGCAGCGTGAAATAGAACGTCGCCCCCTTGTCCACCGCACCCTCGGCCCACACGCGGCCGCCGTGACGGACCACGATGCGCTTGACGTTCGCCAGACCGATGCCCGTCCCCTCGAAGTCGCGCTGGCTGTGCAGGCGCTGGAAGACCTGGAAGAGCTTGTCGGAATAGCGGGAATTGAACCCCGCCCCGTTGTCGCGCACGAAGAACACGCGCTCGGATCCGTCGGAGCCCGACGCGCAGCCGAACTCGATCACCGCTTCCGCGCGCCTGGACGTGAACTTCACGGCATTGTCGACCAGGTTCGCGATCACCAGGCGCATGAGGGTCGGGTCGGCGCTCACCACCGGGAGTTCACCCAGCCGCCACTCGATTCGCCGCCCCGCCGTGTCCGGCGCGCGCTCCGCCCGGCAGGCCTCGAACACCGCCGCAAGATCAACCCGCTCCTCGTTCAGCTCCGCGCGCCCGATGCGGGAGAACGCGAGCAGGTCATCGATCAGCTGCCCCAGCCTGGTCGCCTCGCCCGAGATGACCTCCACGTAGTGCTGCGACTCCGCATCCAGAGACGCCTCCGTCCGCCGCCTGAGCAGGTCGACAAAACCGCCGATGTTGCGCAGCGGCGCGCGCAGGTCGTGGGATACCGAATACGAAAACGACTCGAGCTCCTGCAGCGCCGCCTTGAGCTGGGTGTTCGCCTCCCGCAGGTCCCCGGCGTACTGCTGGGTCGCCTCCTCGCTCGCCTGGAGGTCCGTCATCATCAGCGCCATGTCGCGGTTCAGCGACTCCACCTCGGCCACCCGCCGGTTCAGCTCCGCGGTGCGCTCCGTCACGCGCGACTCCAGCTCCTGATTCGCCCTGCGGATCGCCGCCTGCGCCTGCTTCTGCGCCGAGAGGTCGCCGAGGAATGCCGCATAGCCCAGGAGGGCGCCGCCCGAGTCCCGCAACGCCGAGACCGTCACCTGGACCGGAGTCCCCGCCGCGCCCGCCCGCCGCAGCGTCAGCTCCAGGGTCGTGGGTGCGCCGCGCTCCCGCACCAGCGCCGAAACCGTCCCCTCCAGGCGTGCGCGGTCCGACGCCGCATCCGCCGTGTCGCCCTCCGGCGCGAGCGCATCCACCAGCGAAACACTCCCCTCCACGGGTCCCGCCCCCGCCAGCCCGAGCAGCCCGGCCCCCGCAGGGTTCACCGACACCACCCGGCCCTCCGCATCCGCCGTCACGATGCCCACCCCCGCGCACTCGAGCAGCGTGCGCTGGAAAATCGCCGCCGTCTCCAGCCGGCGCGCTCCCGCCTGCAGCCGCTCCAGCATGCCGTTGAACGCCTCCGCCAGCTGTCCGATCTCGTCCCGCCCCAGGACCGCGGCGCGCAGGCTGAAGTCCCCCGTGCCCCGGATCTTCGCCGCCGTGCCCGCCAGCCGCAGCACCGGCACCGCAAAGGCCCGGTAACTCCACAGGTAACTCGCCACCAGCAGCCCCCACGCCCCCAGCAGCGCCAGCGAGATCATCATCATGCTCCGCCGCTGCTCCGCGATCCGGCTCGCCGCATCCTCCATCAGGCGTTCGCGAAACACGCGCACCGCACGCCGAAGCCCCTGCGGACGCGTCGCGGACAACTCATGGTACAACTCCGGCGAGTCGATCCGCTTCACGTCGAGATCCGACCAGTGCGCTATGTCCGTCCCCGTCCAATGCCGCTCCAGCCACGCCCGCACCGCCTCGAGCGCCGGATACGTCTGGCTCGCGAGGTCGCGGCTGATGACCTGCCGCTCCGCCCCGGAGGCAAGCGACCACGCGGTGACGTACGCCGTGCGCTGCCCATCCCACAGCGAACGCAGCCACCCGATGTCGTCGGGCTGCAACCCATGCGGACGCGAGCCCTGCTCCACAAAATAATACACCAGCCCGTCCTCGCGATCCGCGAGCGTCTGGAACCGCAGCAACTGCGCCTGGAGCAGGATCCGTCGCGCCAACCCCGCATCCTCGCTCACACGCGCCGCATACAGCATCATGTCGCCAAAATAATCCGTGAGCCCGCCGTAGTCCCGGTCCTTCAGCAAATCCCACACCGCCTGCGGCTGGATCAGGGCCGGACTCGCGGCGAGGTTGATGCGATGCTCCCGCAACCGCGCCTGGTAATAGGGATCCTCGGCCACGAACGCCGGCAGGTCCGCCCCCCCAGATAGCGCCACCTTGCGCCAGGCCCCGATTTCGGTCGCGCGCTGGAACCCCTCGTCGATGCGCTGGCGCGTGATCGGGTCGAGGTCCTGCTTGTCGATCCGCTGCCACAAGGCCCGGGCATCCGCCAGCATCGCATCGGTCCGCCGGATCGCCGCCCGGTAGTTGCGTTCGTACTGCGGCACCATCGCCTCGTCGTGGGTCGCCCGGGCAAACAGCAGCGTGAACATGGAGGCGTTGCTCTCCGCCTGAAGCTGCTCGCCGATCTCCGAGAAACGGTTGCTCAGGTCCACGAGATTCCGCACCCGCACCAGATGCCGGTAACTGCGATAATGCCCCGCAAACAGCACCCACGAGATGCCCGCGATCACCAGGCACGGAAGCACCGTGTGCAGGGCGAGACGACGTTTGAGCGACGACAAATGGGGTAGGCGCATGCTGTGCTGGTGGGCCCGGACCGAAAATCGCCGCGAGCATGCCCCGCCCTCCAGACTCGGTCGAGGGCAAAGCCTTCCCCGTTTCCAGCGACTTCCGAAAGTCTGGCCGCTTGCGAAATCCGCCACTACTGTTCAACTGAACAGTATGCTCACCGAACGCCAGCAGTCCATTCTCGATTTCATCCGCACCTTCCAGGAGGCCCACGGAATCCCTCCCTCGACGCGGGCCATCCAGCGCCAGTTTGCCTTCGCCAGCCAGAACGCCGTGATGTGCCACCTCCGCGCCCTCGCCGCCAAGGGCATGATCGAGCAGCTCGCCGACCGCTCCTGGGGCCTGCGCGCCCGGGAAATCCAGACCCACCTCTTCGAAGTCCCCGTCTACGGCACCATTCCCGCCGGCCTTCCCTCACTTCAGGAACAATCCCCCGACGAAACCCTCGGCATCGACCCCGCCCTCTTCGGCCTGCCCACGCCGCCCCGTCAACCCATCTGGGCGCTCCGGGTGAGCGGCGATTCCATGGTCGACGCCCACATCCTCGACGGCGACCTCGCCGTGCTCGAGCGCCGCGAGCCACGCGCCGGCGACATCATCGCCGCCCTCGTCGACGAGACCTCCACCACCCTCAAGCGCCTGATCTACGTGGACGGCAAACCCGTGCTCCGCCCCGCCAACCCGCGCTACTCCGATATCCACCCCCAACACCACCTCGCCTGCCAGGGCGTCCTCATCGGCCTCATCCGCCGCCAATTCGCAGGTCAGGCTGAAGTCGGAGATCGGAGGTCGGAGATCGGAGGTCAGAAAGCAGAAATCAGAGATCAAAAAGCAAAGACGTGACCCCAAAAGGCAGCGTTCAAAACCGACTTCTGACCTCCGAGATCCGACCTCCGATCTCCGCCCTCCATGCCTCCGTCTGCAAAGCTCATCGACCTGCGAGCCCTGCTCGCCCAGCGCTTTCCTGAAAAGGTCCGGCGCTCGGGAGGCGTCGTACCCACGGGCGCACGACAGGTCGACCTGACGCTGCACGGGGGGCTGCCGCTGAGCCGCACCACGGAGCTCGTCTGCGCCTCACCCGGCTGCGGCGGCCAGTCGCTCTTCGCCCGCCTGCTCGCCTCCACGCGCGCCACCCGGCAGCGCCTGGCCCTCGTCGACGGCGCCGACGCCTTCGCCCCCGACGAATTGCCCTCGGACCTGCTCCGCCACCTCGTCTGGGTGCGGACCTCCGGGGCCGAACAGGCCCTCGCCGCCGCCGACCTCATCGCCCACGACGGCAACTATGCCGTGCTCGCCCTCGACGTGCGCGACCTGCCCGAACGCGACCTGCGGCGGCTGCCCGCCCCCCTGTGGTACCGTCTGCAGAGGACCGTCGAGGATTCCAGCCTGGCCCTGCTCGTCCTCACGCCCTTCCCTCTCGTGCCCTCGGTCGCCTGGCGGCTTTCGCTCGATTCGCCGCTCTCACTCGGCGACCACCGCACACCCTCCGATGCCCTGGCCGATGCCCTCGAGCCCGCGCTCGTCCGGGCCTCCTCCGCCGCCTTCTCCGCCGCCGGCTGACCCGGAGCCGGCAGCGTCCCGGCTCCCGCTCCCCCATGTCCTACGCCGTGCTCTTCGTCCCGGGCTTTCCCCTCCACGCCCTGCTGCGCTCCGAAGCCGGGCTCGCCGGCCGCCCGGTGGCCCTGGTCGGCGGCGAAGGCCGGCATGCGCTCGTCCTGCACGCCTCGCGCGAGGCGCTTGGGGTCGACCCCGGGCTCGCCTCCGCACTGGCGCTCTCGCGCTGCCCGGGAATCGTGCTGCGCACCCGCGACCCCGCAGCCGAGGTCGAGGCGCAGCGTCTGCTCATCGCCGCCGCCTTCACGCTGTCCCCCCGCGTGGAATCCACCGCTCCCGGCTGCTGCACCGCGGACCTGCAGGGCGCGGCCCCCGCCGCCACCGAGGCCGCACTCAGGCTGCGCCTGCTCGAACTCACCGCGGCCAGCCTCCCCGCCCGCGCCGCCATCGGCCCCTCCCCGCTCGTCGCCCTCTACGCCGCGCGGGACGCCGCCCCCCTGCGCGTCGTCGACGACGCCTCCGCCTTCCTCTCCCCTCTCCCTCTCTCGGCCGCGGACCCCACGCCGGACCAGGCCCGCCTGCTCGCCTCGTGGGGCATCCACACCCTGGGCGATCTCACCGCCCTGCCCAAGGGCGGCATCGGCCAGCGGCTCGGCCCCGAGGGAGCCGCCCTCTGGGACCGCGCGGCGGGACGCGACGAACGCGTGCTGCGTCTCATCGAACCCGCACGCACCTTCGCCGCCGGATGGGACTACGAGCCGCCCGTCGAATCGCTCGAACCCCTGCTGTTTCTCCTCCGGCGCCACGCCGAGCGCATCGCCCTGGAACTGCGCGCGACCGGATTCGCCGCCGAGTCGCTCGCGCTCACCCTGAGGCTCGAGGACGACACCGAGCTGCGCCGCGACTTCCGCCTGCCCGAGCCCAACACCGACCCCGACGCCTGGCTGCGCGCGCTCCACACCCATCTCGAGACGCTCCGCACCGCCGCGCGCGTCGCGGGCCTGCGCCTCGCCGCCGCGCCCGCGCGCCCCCCGCGGAAACAGGACGGGCTGTTCGACACCGGGCTGCGCGATCCCGCGGCGTTCTGGGACACCCTCGCCCGCCTCGGCGCCCTGGTCGGCGACGAGCGCGTGGGCACGCCCGCACCGGTCGACACGTATCGGCCGGATACCTACACGCTCGGCCGCCCCGCGGAGTCCGTCCCGCCCCCCGAGCCCCCGCCGCTGCACCCCCGCAGGGG
>DAIDAF010000007.1:0-191960 GCA_027310745.1 Opitutaceae bacterium
ATAGCCGGACCTTTCCTCCCGCTGTCGGAAACGTGAACTCTCCTTCACCCGCTGGGTGAAGTTCTTCTCCTCGTAGAACTGCGTCCATGGGGCTTCCCTCAAGCAAGTTCCGTGTCAGTCACACCGCCCAACTGCTGATTCTAGGATTAACCGACTTCACTCCAGCTAGTCAAACAAAGTGGACTAACCTCACTAAGCTTTAATTAGTATGAGCATTGCATTCAACAGTTCGGCGGTTGCTTTGGCATCTGCGAGAGCTGTGTGGCGCTGCGAGATCTTCACGCCGAAATAGTCGAATGCGGTGGTAGAGCTTGGCGAGTCCAGGGTGACTCGACCTGCTAGCATTAGGAATTTCAGGATCGTGGCGGTGTCCACCGTGCGGTGCGAAAAATAGTCTTCGAATCGTACATTCCCCAGTCGGAAAAATCGGCGGAGAAACCCCATATCGAATGCAACGTTGTGACCGACAAGCGTAATCTTCTCACCTTGCGCGAGGGCAGGAAAGTTATCCTTCAGATAGCCGATGAAGCGAGGAATGGCTTGGTCCACGGGAATCGCATTTATAAGATGCTTCTTCGGGTCGATCTGGTTGATCGCAAGCGATTGTGGATCGGTAACCATCGAAGCTTCCGCGATCGGCAGATCGATTTCTTGGCCGAGAACACCGTTATCCCAAATCACGGCGCCCAATGACAAAATACTAAACCTGTTTGGATCCAGGCCCCCGGTCTCAGTATCAAGCACTAGCAAGCGGTCGTTCATTGGCGCGGCTGACCGAGATGAATCGGTGGCGTTTCGAGCATCGTCTGGCGCTCCGAATCGTTGATCTTTTTACCGTCGAAAAGCGCCTTCACCGCTACATTGTAACCGTGCAGGATATGCTCGCGGATCGTCTTCTTAGAAAAGTCGAGTGAATTGCCCAAATGTTGACTCGGTTCGATCTCCAGTGGCTGGGCCTCAAACCGCTCCGCTTTGCCTCCGTGACTACCTAGCAAGTCGTGCGCTTTGGCTTTGATCGCCTCCCTGTCTGCCTCCGGCAACGTTTGCGCGTCAATCCACTGGTCGAATTCTGCAACCCGGTCATGGTGCCGCTTTATTTCGTTGTTAATGCGCCGCCATCCGCGAACCACGTACTCGGTGTGAATGTAATGATACGCGTCAAGGGTCCTTTCTAGGATGCTAAGGGAGCCCAGCTTGAGTTTATGTGCCGCAGCCAGTGACGGCGGATCCTGTTTAATACAATAGACGTCACCGATGCCGCCAAGGCCTTGGCGGCGTAGCTCCTTCAAGAGAACGGCTGCGTCAGGTGTTGGGGTGTGATTGCCAACCCCACCGTCGATGAACCACGAAGCCTCCGATTTCGTTTGGCCTCTGCAGAGAGTTTTGGCGTCCAGATGAATCGGTGGGAAAAAGATAGGAATCGCTGTCGAGGCCAGTAGGGCCTTCCCCAGCGATTCCTGGGAATCAATCAATCGCCAGTGCTGAAGCCTGGGGCGATCATAGGGTGCGGAATCACCTCCATCGACCAGTTTTTGCAGGACTTCTGATGCGTAGAACGCCCGCAATGTTGCATTCGTGTAATCTGTTGCCGTCACCACGAGCGGGTATTTCAGTTTATCAAAACTGATGCACGCTTGGATGGTCGCGTGTAGCAATTTGTTCGAATATATCGAAAACGGCTCCTGGTATCCAAACAAGGAACGCAAAGCGTGTGTAGGCGCCTTCCATGCTGCGCGCAAGCGTGGATACGGAAAGCAGCCCAGCGTCTCCCAATTGCTTGTATCGGTCCAAAACTTTATCAGGGGACCGGCATCATCACTGCAGGCTAAGACCGCTGCATTGAGCGCCCCGGCCGACGTGCCCACATAGCAGATGGGACAGGTATTATTACGTAACTTCCGGTAGGTGTGAATGGCCTCAGCGGCACCGGCGCCAAAACTACCCTTTGCGCCACCCCCGCTGAGGATCACACAATCGTAGGTTGGTGTCTGTCCAGGCATCGTTCAAATAGCGATCCCCGCAGCTTCGTTGCGCGGGCAAGCTTTCCCCAACTCTATGAGAAATGACTCAACCTCGGAGCGGGTTGTCTCAATAGAAAGGCTGATTCGAATACAGCACTGAGCATCGGTATGACCTAGGCCCATGGCCAACAGGACGTGGGATGGTCGCAGAGCACCATGCGAGCAAGCTGATCCGCTGGAAATTGCAATGCCACAGGACGCCAGCTTGTCCACCAGCTCCGTGGATTGCACCCCGGGGAGAAAGAGATTCAGCGTGTTCGGCAATCGTGGAACTTCAGCACCCAAGACAAGTGATCCTGGCACGAACATTTTCACCTCGGATTCAATCCGATCACGCAGTGACTGCATGGCACCAACTGACTGCTTCCGCGCAGCCATATACTCCATAGCCTTAGCCATGCCTATCACCGCTGACGGGTTCTCCGTGCCAGGCCGCAGTCCGCCCTGTTGTCCGCCGCCAAATAGAAGGGGAGCAAAGGGGACCGACTCCCGCACAAAGAGCGCGCCGACTCCTTTCGGGCCGTGGAACTTGTGCGCTGAAAAAGAGAGCAGATCCACCGCGGCCAAACCTCCGCCCAAATCAACTGGCAACTTGCCGATTGCCTGCGTGGCATCGGTATGGACGAGGACATGCGGGTCGTAATTTTTGACCACGTCAGCAATCTCGCCAACTGGCTGGATTACGCCGGTCTCGTTATTGGCTAGCATCACCGAGACCAGCAGCGTGTCCGGCGAAAGCATTTGGTGGACTTGGTTGACTGCTACGGCTCCCGCGCGCGAAACCGGTAAAAGCGTGACACGGTATCCCGAGGTTTCCAGGTGTCTGACAGTTTCGAGAACCGACGGATGCTCGACAGAGGAAACTATCAGGTGACGACGGGACGGACAGGCGCGAGCGGCACCGAGAATAGCATGATTGTTGGCTTCGGTCGCCCCGGAAGTAACAACTATCGCGCCCCCCTCCGCGGCGCCTAGCAGTCGGGCCACGCTAGTTTTGCTCTCCGCAATAGCCCGGCCCACCCCATCGAATTCACCGATCGCCGAAGCCGGATTGGCAAAACGGTCCACGAGATATGGACGCATCGCATCTGCGACTTCCTCGAAGACCCGTGTAGTGGCGTTGTTGTCGAGGTAAATCATCGCTTTCTATCGGGGATACTTCCGATTGATGGAGTCAGCAACGCGTTCGATCTCCGCATTATCAACGAAAGGAACTTGGGCGTAAGTTGGTTCAGTGAGATTCCCGATGATCGCGAGCAAGTGCCCTCGCCCGAGCAATCGCTCCGCGCCCGAGTTTTTAAACCCGGCTGCAATCTCAGCTGTGCCGACAGAATCAACTTTTAAAACCAAGCGATTAGCGAGGTTGGAGCGCAAGACCATCGGGAAGATAGTATTATCCGGGCGTTGGGCCGCAAAGATCAGGTAGATTCCGGCGGCCCGTGCCTTCTGGCCGAGGCGGTTGACTAGCGCCCCCACGTCGTTGCTGTAATCCTTGTTCTGTGTCCAATCGCCGAATTCGTCGTGGATGACCCAGATGCGCGGAAGCGTGCCAACCTTCTTCTTAAGGTAGTCATCGATGTTTTGCACGCGGTGCTCGCGGAAAGTCTTGTAGCGATTCTCCATCTCCGTGACCAGCTCGCCAAGCGTTTCAAGCGCAGCGTCGGGATCAGTTATGATGTCTCCCGTCAGATGGGGTAATTTTTCGAAACCGAGGTAGTCGAGCCCCTGCTTGGGATCGATTATGACCAATTCGGCTTGTTCCGGGGTATTGGTCGCAGCGATGCCGAGAATGATATTTTGAATCAGGACGGACTTACCGCTGCCGGTGCTGCCTGCAACCAGCGTATGGGGCTGCGGATAAGGCGACAGATAGAGCGGCTCGTTGTCATTCTCGCGTATGGCGATGAGAATGTCGGTATTGCCCAGCGCCGATGACGGCTGCCAATTGCGCCACGCCTCGGCCAACGAGAGCGTCCGGCGGTCCGGCCGGGCCACCATCATAATGACGGTGCCCAAGCCGGGCCGGATGCTGATGATGTCAATGCCGTCGGTGGTCCGCAGCTCCCCGGCCTGTGCTTCGAGCAGTCCCACTGTTAGTCGGTCGGAACCCTTGAATTTCAGCAACAGCGCATTTGGCGTGCCCTTGGCTTGGATAATGTCAGCTGCCAGTTCCCGTTTGAGCAACGCGTGCCGCACCTTTTGCGTGGTCGCAGCAACCCAAGCTTCTTCGGCCGCCTCATTGCGAGCAGATGCGGGCGGGACGGCCTGTGGGCCGATCAGCTCATTGGGCGTAGGCGCAAGGTTGTCGGCCGCAGGCGCAACAGACGCGGGCGTCGGCGCCGCCGGGAGTGGTGGAGGTTCGGACGGAGTCACCGGTGCGGATGGACTCCCCGGCTCTTCAGGCGGAGAACCTTTTTTCGCCTTCTTCATCGGCTCAGGTGCCATGATTGAACGGTAAGATTTGGGGCCGGGGGGCATACCCGAGAGGGCAAGCCGAAGTCTTGCGATAGTATCACCGGGTTCTTTCTGGGCGAAATCTGCAATGATGGCCTTAACATCCCTCCGGTTGAATACCTCCTGTTGCCCCGCGCAGCCTTTTATGCCGGAGAACTTTTCTCCCTCGTTTTCCAACTCCGCCGGCGCGTGGATCAAGACATGGGATTGGCCGCGGAGGCTCAACTTGAATTCACGGTTGCGAATGGCCGAACGCCAAGCCGGAACATCCAGGTTCTGGCCAAGGCTCTGAATGCCCTCCAGCAGCAGGTCTGACAACCGTGCGAGCCAAAGTTCCTGATCGAGGCACGGCACCTCGCCCAGAAGGGCTCGTTCCAACAACACCAAAGAATCGCGCAGTTGGCGCCCGGACTCCTTTGCCGCCGCCGCGGCCTGCTCGTAGCGCACGAATTTCGCTTCGGTAATGACCACATCGAGGCATTTGCCTTCAGGACCATCCACCGGCGCCAGCAGGATTAGGTCGGCAATGCGCTCCTCTGTCTGCCCGAGCCACTCCGCGTAATCATCCAGCAGGAAACAAAGCACTATCTGGTTGGCCGGGAACTCCGTTCTGATCAAATGGTGGCTTAGGACCAATCCGATCAATTCGTTGGCGTTAGCTCCTCGCCGTGCCGCCCGCAGCACGAGATTGCCGGAGATTTCGTTGGCTTCGTCGATGAACGCGGACACCAGCCCATTTTTCTCCTCCGTGGTGAATGTTGCAGGCACGAGCGTGGAGAGCTTCTGATGGAGGGTGGCTCGCAGAAGGGTATCCTTGGCCTTCGACGAGATGATCAGATTCCGCCCACCGACTGATGACTGGCGGTAGCGAATTACCTGGACGTTGCGGTGACGCAGAATGCGCCGATCAAGGAGTTCGTCGAAGTTGACCACCCAATTGCCCAATGCGTGCGTATCGGCAAATATGCGCGTCGTCTCCGGTTTGTCGAAATTGAGCTTACGGGCGGGGATGAGGCAACTGTCAGACTGCCACACGCGCTCCGCGTAATCGCAATCCTTCAGCACCGCGAGGGCATATAGGTATTCCCACCCGTTCTCTGTTTGGGCGGGGCACGTCAGGTAAACCACGGAACTGTTGTCTCCCACCACGAGCTGGCGCTTCCGGCTCCAGTGATGCAGGACCAAATTGTTTGGATATTCGGTGGAAGCGCGGGGCACCGGTTCACGCGAAGGATCCGCATGCCGGGAGATGACATCCTGACAAAAGACTATATCGGTCGGGTGGTTTTCGTTGTCGTGCAGCGGGACGCCATGATCTACCGAGATATTGATGCGGACGCGCGACATGAAGTCACGAGAGGACTCGCTGACGTGATAAGCATCATCGTCGCCTTCTTGGGCGGCGATAGCTTCATACAGGCTAGCCAACACCGGACGCTCCTGATGCGTCAGGATGATCTGACAGGTAGTTTCTCCCGAGGCCTCCTCGTCAGACGAACTGATGGATTCCACTACCGCTCCCGGCAGCGTCTTCGAATCGCAGTTATACAGCACAATGGAGAAATTATCCCGCTCATGCGGCTGAAGATCCAAGAAGGTTCGGGCAATTTCGCTGATTTGCTTGGCGGTGCGGGTGGGATTCTCGTTGGTCGTGGCGAGACTGTGCGGCGCTGAGGTCGGCGGTTCGAGCAGCGAGTATTCCGCGAGTTCATCATTCTGGGCCAACAAGACCGTATCGTCGCCTCGCCAGACCAAGGCGACTTCGGGCAATCCCGCCGTTGCCAAATCGAGGCGTGCATCTTTCAGGAAGAGATTCCCCGACACATCACTGAAAACGAGATGCTCATCTTTCACCAACTGCTGGATTTTGTCCGCGAAGCGGTATTCCGTTGCGGCGGTAGATTGCATGCGCAGCGGGTGCCACGGACATACTAGCGCCACAGGTGAACTAAGCTCGGGGTGCTGGATGCATGCCAAACCTACCCGCAGCAGCGGACGCAGCAGATGAGCTCGGGGTGATTCCGCCTTTACCTCACGCGAAACAAGTGAAAGCAGGCCCGCCCAATGGGCGGCTTGAAGTTCAATCGCACCAGCATTTAGTTGGGACGCGCGCATCGCTTTGATTGCGGCCGTGTAGGCCTCGCAAAACTCCTTGAAGCGTGCGGCCAGGCGGGTGGCTGCTTCCGGCGTCAGGAAGCCTTTTTCGAGGGCTGCTTTGACTGCGCTCTCCCAATCGTCGGCCAGATTGGCCGTCGACATAACGGCAGGCACCAAGGCCCCCAGTTCAGTCCGCTTGGGCGACTGAATGGCCGAGATGTCGGACAACGTGAACGTATACTGTCCGCTACGAGAGCTCTTGGGGTTGAGGTCGAGCAGCGTCGACAGCAAGGGAGCCTTCTTATGGTAATCGGCGTATTTGACGAGGCGCGCGAGATCACCGGCGTAACCATTCAGCACTGATTGGGGGTGGAATTCCCAGATCATTCGGATCTCAGTCGAGGTGCTTTCGGGGTTCGTTTTCGAAGCCAAGCGCACGCGGAACGAAAGCTGATTGGCCTTCTTGCTCGCCGAATTTCGCAGCTTGTCATTGTCCTTCGTCTCGGCCTCCAAGGCGGAAAAACTGAACGCCTCGCATTTCCTAAACCGCACGGAGGGCTGCAGGCTGTGCTGCAAATGAGCGAACCGCACCTCGAAATAACGGCAGGCGGTCGGATTTTTCCGCCGCAGCCGGAGCTTCTCTGATTCGATGCCGATGACCTCAATGAGAGCATCCCCATCGATGGCAGTGCGCTCCTTGCGCAGCCGGTGGGCGCATTCAAGCAGGCCGGCCCGGAAATCGGTGCAACGTGTTTCCCCGCCGTAGATGAAGCGCTCCCACGCGGCAGCCAATGAATTGTCTTCCTGAATCTCGCGAATACGCTTGTGGTAAAACTCCGTATCGGCGTCCGTGCGCTGCGCGTTGGCGCCCCGCACCTTCAAGTCATCCACGAATTTCCAATCGTCCGGATCGAAGCGCTCGGGATCGAGTTGCTTGAAGACCGCCTCGGTGCGTTCGCCCAGGGTCTGGCTGCGCGCCTTCGGGCTGCCTTCAAAAAACCTCCGCACTTCCGACCAGTCCAATTTCGCCAAAGCCTCCGACATCGGAGTCCAGCCATCCGGGCTCTGAATGAACTCGCGCACCACATCGCGGACCGCGGGCAGCAACTGGCTTTCGGTCTCCGTGAACATGGACTCGAGCACCTGGCGTGTGAATGGAGTCTGAGTCGGCCCGCGCTTCAGCAAGTAGCAATCATTGCGGAAATGCTTGAGGTAGGCGCGCTGGAATTCCGACGGGCGCCGGAATTTGAGCGTCGAAAACACGTCCGCGAGGTTGGGCACTCGCAAGCACCACAGCGAACGCCCCAGAGCGTATAACGGCGGTTGCGTCTTCGTGTGGCTGATGACTTCGATGATATAGGCGGCGCAGGCGCGCAGCGATGCCCGATCGGTGACAAACAGGCCGGCAAACGCCGCTTCAATAATACTGACCGTTTCATCGGGCAGCGTGGTTGCCTCCAGCTTAACGGCCTCTTCCAGCCAGATTCTGGCCATATCCTTCCGCAGGAGACTGTCGCGACTAATTTTGCTGACGTTGGCGAGCGACTGGGCCTGGCTATCGTCCACCAGAGCCATCAGACGGGCGGATTTAACGCAGCGCTTGTTGCGCAGCTCGGTAATCGGTTCGGCGGTAAAGAGTGTTTCCGGCAGTCCGGCAAGATCTGGAAAGAAATGGCGCGGCAGCGCAATTTCAACGCGTGAACTGAGTAACGAATCTTGATGCACGGCACCGGCGATGGCTAGCATGTCCTCGTGCGTCAGTTGGTGCATGACCAGCTTGGCAAAACCAGACGCCGTTTCTGCGCCGCCAATTTCCTGAAGGATCGCCCGGCCGGCGACGTTTCCTACAAGGCGAATGGCATTAGCGGCAGGCATGGGGATCAAATTGAGGGATTCGGGTTCTCAACAAACGCCACGCCGTCGGAGAGTCGATTGAGCATCCCCATGCTTTTGAGACGCTCTTCCAGTCGCCGGGCGTTCTTTTCAAACACGGACGCGTCAAAATCAGCAGACCCACGCGCGGCGTTCGCTTCGTTCGGACCGAAGACCAAGTGATAACGCGTGAAGATTGTTTGTAGAAATTCCCTCAGTTCCATCCGCCGTTCCACCGTAGCGAGAACGATGGTCTTCAGGAACGAATCAGTGGGCGCATAACGATAAAGTCGGGCGCCCCGCCGGGACACCAAGCCACATGCGCGACCATAGGCACGATGCAGCAATCCGAGATTATCGTCCGCCTTGGATTCCAAGCTCTCCCAGATTCGGGCCTTGAGTTCACTGGTGGTGGAGCAGCCGAGGTAATCGTCCGCAGGCAACGCCATGCGCTCATGGATGAAATCACGCATTTCGGCAACGCGGTCTTCTTCGGGCAGGTCCCTGGCCTCCGCCTCCATCTGGAGAAACTCCGAACTGGACAGAATCCGCTCCCAGCCCGCGTTCAAGGCTTGAAGCGTGGCGCCTTCGTTAGCTTGGAAGGACTCGATGGAAAGCCGGCGGACTGCTTCCATTCTCGGTGCAAGCACCTCGCAGAAGAAACGAACCTGGGGCCATTTGGCCCACGCCGCAGCGGTTTCGAGGTGGTAGAGAATCAGATGGAAGGCTGCGAGGTTGACGTAATGCTGATACGCATCGTAGCCCGCAAGGTTGAGCCGGTGAATGTGCAGCCAATCTTCCGCCAGCCGGTCATAGGCCGCATGCCGCCGATACGGCAGGTAAGAGCTTTCGCGGTCGCCGCCATTCCATTCTTCACTAGCGGGGTCCTCCAACTTGGCAACCAGCTTGTTGAGCTGGCGGTCAGAATTGAGGAACGCTTGAAATATTGGCTTCAATTCGGCTGCATATTTGGAGCGGGCCAGCATCTGATAAAGTATGTCGCCGGTGCGACCGAAGCGCGTGGCGTCCCGGCTAAACGATTCATCCAAGTCGACGTAGAGCGCCGCCGCGCCGAAGGGGAAAACGAATGTGGAGGTCCATCGCCTCTCGCTACTGGTCTCGCCAATCGCATTGGACGGATAAACCGTCGTATCCCGGAGCAGTTTGATGGTGGCCGCGAAATCACGGAAACGAGGAAAACGAATACGAAGAAAGGCCACGTCGATCTTAGCGTCGTCGTCGAGCTGCTGTGCGAAATACTTGCTCCAAGCCTCCCACAGTTCGCCGTCCGGTCGCTGCTTCGAAGCCAAGAGGGTCAATTCCGCATTCCGGTAGAGAAGATGACGGAGCAGCAGCCGCTTTCTAGAGCGCACATGATCTTTTTCAAAATGCAGCGAAGTGCCGAATGGCGTGCCACCCGCAGCATGGCCATCCGCCACATTTAGCATTTCGAGGAAGACGAGCCATGGAGTCTGGCGGTGCCAGAGACGGTGCCCCCAGATGCTTTCCTCCAGCCAATGCGAGACATTTGGGTAGGCCCCGGCGGGCACCGGCACGATATTCTCTGGCAGCTGGAGCTCGGTGTGTTCCATAGCCTAGAGGTTGATAGTTTCCTCACTCGGACGGCCTGCGGCGTCGCTGGAAAGGTATTTGAAGTTTTTGACCTCTCGCTTGGCCATCATACTCTGCACCTTGGCCAGCAGGATACTCTTAAAGTTGATTACGTCCTCGTAGCATTCCCGAGAAAAGCTGTTGGGCAGTGCGCCGTCAGCCACCCGCACCAAAAACTCAAAGCGCATCAGGTCCAAACGGTAAGCAATCGGCGACTCGGAGAGCAGATATACCAGGAGTTCGGGCTGCCCTCGTGAGTTCAGTGCGATTTCGATGTGTTCACCGCTGAGGCTTTCGATTACCGGCACCGCGTGAAGCGCTAGCCGACTGATGCGCGCCGACGTAAAATCCAATCCACTGGTGAGGTAAAGCTTGTGGCCCTCATCGAACAGCATGCCGCTCCAAACGCGGTTGAGTCCGCGGACCAAGGTTTCGATCGTAGCCGCTCCTGGCAATTCGCCTCGCTTCAACGGATGGAGAATGGTGGCCAAGAATCTGCCTGCATACTGAAAGATGGTCAGCTGCCACGGGTCGAAGGTGGGTTCATTCTCTGGAATCCGGAAAAAAAGACGGCGTCGTTGTTGAGCTAGTTCCGCAAGAAACTCGTCCCGCCGGGCATCGTCGAAAGCCTCGGCTTCGAGGTAATCCCGCCGCAACGCTTCGAAGGCGGGATTGATCGCATCGAAGCCAGTGGGATCGGCAACCAGGCGTTCATAGATCTTTTCGAGCTGCGGTAACTCGCGGCCGAACAGCAGGAGTTCGTCAAGGCCATTGGCGGTTTCCAATCCGACCCGGAAATAGTTGAAGTAACTGAAAACGAGAAAATCTTGCCGCTTCTCCTCTTTCAGATTTTCGCCAAAAATGTTCCGATGAATGCTGCCGCGCAAATTTTCTCCAGGAGTGGCAAATTGGCGGATTTCATCGAGCGTCAGCACGCGATCCGCGGCTTTGGGATGCCCCAATAGTCCGTTCACGATCATCGCCAACAGATCGCGTACTGAGATATGGAATCCGTTCACGTCGCATAATTCGATGAGTGTATGCAAGCGTTGCTGGAATTGCGGTCGCCGAAGGATTTCCCAGTTGCGGCGCAGGGGTGAGTGTACGCAAAAAGCCGGATCATTACCGTCAGTTTCGAAACACGCCCATTCCGGGCGGGAAAGGACCGCCTTGTATGCGCGATCGAAGGTCTCCGCGCTGCCGATTTCGCTTAGGTCAAGGAGCGCCAGTGACAGTAGGCCTGACTTAGCTCGCCGACTAGCCAGCATGTCTTCAATTTCTCCCTCTACCACGTCAGCTGCGGAACCTTCGCGTGTCGTTTTGAGTGATCGTAGTGCCTGCAGCAGTTTGCCGTCGTTGGCCGCTACCACGAAGATGACAGCGCTCTTCGCCAGCAGGGCGTTCACCCAAGCTTCCAGAAGCGCCAATCCGTCTGGATTCCAAGCCTCTCCTTTTTCAGGCAGACATTTGCTAAGGTCAAAGATGAAGTGCAGCTGTTGGGGAACACCGTTAACCGTCGCGGTCAGCGCGGCGTGTTTTGGCCTGTTGGCGAGGACCTCTTCCGGTCCATGCAACTCACGCCAATAGTCATAGAGGATACGGGTTTTGCCATCACCCGCGGTCCCGGTCAGAACCAGATTGGTGAGGCGCCCCTCGACTGGGGAGAAATGCTGTTTAATCCTCGCCAGCGCGGGGTGGACAAATGTAACCAGCTCGATACCCAAGGATTCCGCCCGCTCCTCAATTTCTTCATGATACATGTTGGCCTGCCGTGGAATTGGAGCGTATTCACGTACGAAACGAATAAATGCCTCGGCGGTGGCCATCGTGCTCATAGGTGACGCTATAGCTGACAAATGAGGCAGGCGCGTTCCTCGGTCACCTCATGCGGCCGTCCGCCCAGCGTGGAAATCAACGGAACGTTCTTCGGCCGACTCCTCATGGCCTCCTGCCTTTTCTCCCAGTTGCGCTCAATTTCGGCCATGCGTTCGGGCTTTTCCAGGTCAGAGAGTGATTCGTCGGTGCACCAGAAGAAGACATTTCCGTTTACTCGGTTCGGTTTCTCATATGTCTTAGCTTCCTCATAGAGTATCGGATACTTCTTTTTTAGCCGTACCCATTCGATCTTCTGCTGGTAAAAGCAGAAAAAACAGCCTGAGCGACTGCGTCCCCACGACATGAAGGGTGGCAGTCCAAGACCCGAGCGTTGAAGAATATCTAAGACACCCGCGTAATCGATCCCATCTTCGATGAATGGGAAGACTGGTTTGATGTTGGGCTTATGGCTAATGTAACCAACGCGGTTTTCATCTGCGCGAATTCCGACGTAATTGATGCACGGATCATCGCCGACGTACGCCTCAAAGGGTTTTAGTTTCATGTACTCTGTGCACCATCGACGGTTGTTGGACGGAAGCATCCCGCCCTTCGCTCGCAAAAGATGATCGAATGTGGTGCCGAATGTCGTCCGGATAATCTTCCGGCCCAGATAGGCCTCCAATTGCTCAAGATATATATATGTATCCGGCAGCTCCTTCGCCGTATCGTGGAAAATGTACTCCATGTTCGGTACTCGATCGCGCATGTAAATCGCTAGGGCCGCGCTGTCCTTCCCTCCGGACAAACTAAGAATATGACGAACCGGTTTTGTAGGTAATTCAGCCATGGAAATTATCCTTGGGTTTCTCAAGTTGCAGGGCGTCCCACACGATCTCTGCGGCTGCCGCGATACCTGTCGACCCCAATTGGGCGAGCACCCGTTTAAGTTCGATCTTCGCGCGGTCGACAGCGGCATCTTCCCGAGGAGTCCAATGTACGACCCGATCTACTTCGTGCCCGTTGGGACGGGTTAGCGTGAGCCGAATTGCTCGCCCAATCTTGTCCATATCGACTGCCTTGCCGTTAAAACCGGCAGCCTCTGCTCGTTCGAATCGCCCTGCGAAAGCGGTTAGCCGTTGATGAAACTCGTCCTCGTCGGCATCGAACCAGCGTTCTGGCGCCTTATCCGCCACGAATGTTGCAACAGATTCAATCCACTCGCGCTCCAAGTGTGCAGAGTCGGCCACGCGCAGGGCAAAGACTTTGAGTTCACGATCAGTAAGTGCATTCTGAACGGCCGAAATCCTCCGCGTGAACTGCTCTCGAAATTCAGCGACCGTTCCTCCAAAATGGAATGCCATAAGGATCGCGGCTCCGGTGCGCTCCAACAAGCGCGGATAGGATTCGCGTAAATCAAGTACACAGGCGTTGATTGCATCAGAAAATCGCCGCGAATCAGCCGTAGTTGCTTTGGCTTGCTCGGTCAGAAAAGGTGCAAAGCCCAACGCCCGAGGCAGAGACTCAAAAAGCAATGTCGCCGGTTCGCGCGCCTTCATAAGTTCAGCGCGCAATTTCCTCGTAGGGCCTGACAACTGACGTTCAGTTTGCAGGCTATACTCTGGAAGTCGTCCCACGAATTGCATTAATGGTCGAACGACGGTCAGCACGTCCGGCTGTTTGGGTGTCGCTACATTCAGGACAGTGGCTACCTCGTTGATGATTTCTCGCCGTACTCCACGTACCGAGCAGTGCTGAAGGTGGAATGCCTCTGGCTCTTTGGTGAGTCGTTGGAAGACATCCGCGCCGGGCTTCTCGATGAAGGTGCCATCTTCATATACAGCCGTTTGATCCCATTGTCCCGCCAGATAGATTGCGAGCAACAGCGGCAGGAAGCCATCTCGTACGCCATAGGGAGCTGCCCGCAAAGCGTCGAATAGATCTGCAACCGAGCACCGATTAGCATCTGCTGCGACCAGCATCTCGTAAATGCGTTTCAGGCTGGGGGCTAGTCGCAACGGATCTCTACCCTCCAATTCGGGGATCGATTGAAAGCGCCAACCATCTCGATGTTGCACGTGGAGGCCGCCTGCTTTAATGACCGAGAGATAGATCGCAAATTCTGGCGGATTTCTCTCATGATCGAAGCCCAAATTTTCGCGATCACTGAAATCGGTGATCGCTTCGATTAGCGTAGACCTTGCTCTCGACGCGGCGGAACTGGTCACCCTTCGATTCACGAGTTCATTGGCGACCTTGGGGCATTTCGAAAAAACCCTTCTGCAACGGTCGCTCAAATAGCGAGAAATCCGTTCCCCGATGACGTCCGTTAGTGGACCCGTTTCATCGAACCACGACACCGCACCGTGCACTCCTGGGCGAAGCTTCACGAGATGATCTAGCTCTTTCTCGAGTGCATTCTGACATCGCTTGATCTCTCTCGCCACGTGTGCGCGGGCGTACGCATCTCCCGCTAGATCTCGGAGGTTCTTTTTAATCCAGTTCCAACGATCAAGCTCGCGCGCGATCTCGATACCTCTTGTTACTGGAGTTGCAATGCCAACCAACGTCAGGGGGCCTAGTCCGTTTTTTCGCCCGCGTAAGGTTGCTTCGACTTCGGCGACTTCCCGAGCGTTGCTCGTCACCACCACGACAATTTGGCCGTCTGCCCCCGCGGCATCCGGAAGTTTCCCTGCCAGACATTCGCGGAAATTCGAAACATCCAAGTAGTGCACGGCGAAATGCCGAAGATTTCCCGTCTCGATGTAATGGCGACGAGCCACAATTGATTGGAGTGGCAGCATCGCAGCAATGGAGCGCGTGCTCATTGGATGGTTCGCCAACGCTTCTTCCGCCTTTTCTCTGGCCGCGTCAAGATTGACACTGCTGTTAGGCCAAAGGGCGAATCCCTTCGTATTTCCGCGCTCGTGAATAATTGATGTCGAAGTGTGAAGCCGCCTAATTGCCTCTGCGATAGCATTCCCAGGAACAGCAGCCCGCAGCAAATTCTCAGTTGCCGCCAAGGCTGGATCGTTAATCAGGTTAAAGAGCCCGATGGTCTTGAGAATGGCGAGGTCGGGATCCCCGTATTGCTGCGCTTGTGCGACAGTTGCATCGATTACATCCCAATGTGCCGCTTGGCCGCTGATCAAACTTCCCGCCAAGTTGGTTTTGAAATAGTCGTAGAGGTTGGGCAGTCGATAGAAGTCGTCTCCAATCGCATGACTTTCGGCGTATTCACGAAAACCGTGAGGTTCATGCGAACTAAGAAAGCCTACCAACGATCGTTCATTTTGCCCGAAGCGGCGAAGAAGTCGAAGCAGGATCGGAAACACGGTTGGGTGCAGCGGGTAGAGTCGATGGGCCGTTTGTGCCAAGAACTTTTCTGCTGGCGCGGCACCATAGATGCCGGCACTAGTTGCCTGGCTCATCGCCCGCTCCGATTCCTGGCGAATCGAGGAGGGTAACGCGTTCTCTTTGACGCCCAGCATTTCGGCCACCAATGTGACTACCTGTTCCACGGGCTGTGCGAATACGACTTCCTTGTACCGTCCCGCTACCTTTTCCCACTCTCGCTTCGCCGCCGTATCTAGATCGGAACTATAACTGCTCAAGCCTTGATGTAACATCGCCAATACGATTATCGGCTTGGCACCGCTTCGGTCTGCCACTTCGCCCAGCGTTTGGAGTAACGAAATATCTTCAGCACGCGAATGGGTCGCTGCGTGCCGCAAATTCTGCCCCAGCTCATCGAGGATAAAAACTAAGCCGTCGCCCAGGTGTGCTTTCCGTACCGCTTCGCCATGGGCTTCAATCAGCTCAATCAAGTCGCCTCCGCTCGTCGCCAATTTTTCCAAGCTCTTGTGCGGCGACGGAAATACGCGTTTCCTAAGATCGATGAGCGCCAACCTAATGCTAATTGCTAATCGCTCTGGTGCGCCCGAAACGAGCACGGGTTGCAGACGGCGCCCGTGAGGTACAAATCGCCGTAATGCCGCGGGAAGCTTTCCCGCTTCCCCTGCCGCGATACGTGCAAAGCATAGCGCAAAGGCCGACTTACCGGAGCCATAGTCTCCCGTGATGCGCCACGCCCGCTCACTTGAATTGAGCCGCAATGCGGGCACGATACGTTCGAATAGCTCCGTTCCGTATCCAGTAACCACGTAATCTCGACTGGATGCTGGATCGTTGAAATCGAGCGCTACATTAACCGACCGGAGAAACGCGGCCCGGACGTTAAACAACGAGGATATCTTGGCGGCCGAACGGGAGGGCATTGCTAAATAGGAAGGCATTGGACGAGAATGTATCACCCGTTGGGTTCGTAAACTGACCGCAATAAATTCGAGAATCTTGGCACGACCGAAAAACGCCTCAATTGACGCTGATTGTTGCTTTCCAGCAGTTGAAATTCGTTTGGCCAGTTTGCTGCCAAACGCTGCAACCGCTCATGGAGATCGCGTTCAGGCAGACGAAAAATCCGTCCAGGACTATTCGCTGCATGCCCAACTTCACGATAGCTGATGGTTTCGTTCATTCCTGCGAACAGAGGCCACCCTTGATGAAGGCAAAGGCGTAGAAGTTCGTCGGAAATCCCGGATTTCGGTCCCACATCAACGCTGTATGGAATGTCTTTTGCCTGAGCGCCGGCGCGCGGTTCACCACGCTGGATGAATCCCAAAACGGCGAGAGGGCTTTCCAACAGATCTTCTGCTACCATCCCGCTAAGGGGTGTCGCAGATTGTACATACGTAGATAGGAATACGTCCAAATGCTGTCTCAGGGTTGTCGGAGACAGTGGCCTTAATTTCGTCTCCGTTTGTGCTTTGAAGGCGCGCAACGCCTCGCCATATGTGAATTCCGGTTCGGAAAGAATATTGCATACCCAATGCCACGCGAAGAAACGCAGGTCCCGATTGGTCGCTGCATTCCAGTGGAGCAGCCAGAGAGTGCGCTCATCCTCCAGAAAGGGGTCGAATCCGCGGGAGCCGAAGATCAGGTCGCCGAATTCCGTGAGTTTTGGACCGCTGTCGCCAAAACGGGCTACACCATACAACTGAACCCAGCATCGGAGCGCTTCAACCATGTTTCGGCCGATGCCAAGATGCATCATGCCTTCACGCGGATTCGCAAAGGGATCTATGCCGTTTGCGAGAACGGTCGCGGCTTTCGGAAGCCAGGAAATGCGGAGAGCGAAAGTCTGATGCCCGGCAAACAGAAAGCGCTCGCTAGCTGCAGCAGCTGATTGCGGGCCAAGGGGTTCGGAGGCGGTTGCGTTAGCGCTCAATGTATTAAGGATGCTCAAGGGGCGGCGTTTGGCCAGAGGCATTTTGGGTCTAGGCTCAGGCAAGTGGTCTGTCTACAAAATTGGCTCGTTTTTCCTAGGCTATGTGGACGAGACAAGACTGTCAGTGCCCTGACCCTCGAGCTTGCGCCCCGGGAGCGATCGCGTTGAACGGCCGTGGTCGGACGCAGAACCAAGCCGTATTTGATCGCAACGAATGGACGATTAGTGGGAGCGGCCGACTTAGCCCAGGTCTCGATTTGGCATGTGCGCGTTTCCGCCGAGGCATTCGCCATAGCGGCGCAGCCCGTGGGCGAGCACACGCTGCGCGCGTTGGAGGAGGTGGTGGCAGACGGCAGGGAGGTCAGTTCTAGGTGGCCGTGCGGTTGGAGTTCGCTCGGCGCCGCCTGCGTTGGGATGCCGATCAGCCTAATACAGCTCCTCGGCCTCCTTGAGTTCGACCCTCCTGCACTAAAAGATCGTTGTCGACACGTAGGCCGACCAGGTGCGGCGCGGCTAATTTCCTTTCTGTGGGGCGGGCCTCTTGTGAGGCCCTTTTGGGCACCCCCGGTTGTCCTAACTGGGGGGCTTTGGTGTGTTCCACGTCATCCCCAGACGTCGGCGGCGCTTGACGTTCTTATTCTTACCGGCATTCTTACTTCAGGATTTCCAACAACACTAAGGCCCGTAACTCGCTAGAATTACGGGCCTTAAAAAATTGGCGTCCCCACGGGGATTCGAACCCCGGTTCTCACCGTGAAAGGGTGGTGTCCTAGGCCGGGCTAGACGATGGGGACCCAGGGAAATGAGGGGGCACCCTACGGGGGGGCCTACCCCGGGCAAGCGTTTTTTTTACCCATTCGCCCCGAGGGCCCCTCTCCCTCCTCGGGGCCGGATTTTCGAATCTTCGGCCCGTCACGCTTGTTTTTTGCCCCTGTCTGGGCCCATTCTCCCCCTCAATGTTTCCCTAATCGACCATGAACTTCGCCACCATCTCCGCTTCGCTGCCCGCACGGGCCGTCACCTCCATCGAGGGTCTGCCGTTCCCCAAGATCGCCTCCGGCAAGGTCCGTGAAATCTTCGACCTGGGCGACGCCCTGCTGCTCACCGCCTCCGACCGCCTGTCCGCCTTCGATGTGATCCTGCCCGACGGTATCCCGGGCAAGGGCATCATCCTCACCCAGATCAGCCTGTTCTGGTTCGATCTGGCAAAGGGGCTTCTCCCCAACCATCTCTTTCCCGACCAGATCGGCGAGATGAACCGCCGCGGCATCACCGACCCGGACATCCAGCTGCGCAGCATGGTCGTGAAGAAGCTCAAACCCCTCGCGATCGAGTGCATCGTGCGCGGCTATCTCGTGGGCTCCGGCTGGAGCAGCTACCAGAAGACCGGCGAGGTCTGCGGGATCAAGCTCCCCCTGGGCCTGCGCCAGGCCGACCGCCTGCCGGTGCCGCTGTTCACTCCGACCACGAAGGCCCCCAAGGGGCAGCACGACGAGCCGATCAACGACGCCCAGGGTGCGGCGATCGTCGGCGCCGACCTCTACGAGCAGGTGCGCCGCGCTAGCCTCTCCCTGTATCAGCTCGGCCATGACCGCGCGCAGAAGGCCGGAATGATCCTCGCCGACACGAAGTTCGAGTTCGGGACCGACGAGTCCGGAAAGCTGTACCTCATCGACGAGGTGCTCACCCCCGACTCGTCGCGCTACTGGCCCGCCGAGAGCTACGCGCCCAACCAGTCGCCCCCGAGCTACGACAAGCAGTTCGTGCGCGACCACCTGCTGGCGATCAAGTGGAACCAGCAGCCGCCCGCGCCGACGCTTCCGCCCGAGATCATCGAGCGCACGAAGGACAAGTACCTGACTGCGCTGCGCAATCTGCTCGGCTGAGGCGCCGATCCGGGGCCGTCCCCAGGGGCGGCCCTTTTCCAATCCGACTCCGCCTCGAGGGTCAGCGGCCGACGATGCATCCGCCGCCTGCGCAACCGGACTGCCCGCACATGAGTTCGCGGCGCAGCCAGTCGAGCGCGGCGTTCACCGCGCGCTGCTTCACCGCCAGGCGCGCGCCCGGATAGTTGAGTCGCCGGGACCACGTGCCCCGCGGTGTGTACAGGGCGATGTAGATCGTGCCCACCGGATTCTGTTGCGTGCCCCCGCAGGGACCCGCGAAGCCCGTGATCGCCAGCGCGTAGTCCGCGCCCAGCTTCTCCGCAGCCCCCGTGGCCATGGCGACCGCCGTCTCGGCGCTCACTGAGCCGTGCTGCATCATGATTTCCTCGGGAATGTCGAGCAGCTGGGTCTTCGATTCGTTCGAGTAGCAGATGCATCCGCCCGCGAAGAATTTCGAGGCGCCGGAAATGTTCGTGAACGCGTCGGACAGCAGCCCGCCCGTCGCGGATTCCGCTGCGGCGAGCATCAGGTCGGCGGAGCGAAGCATCGAGGCGCAGACCTCGGCGAGCGAATCGTGTCCGAAGCACACGAAGTCATCCCCCAGCAGGAAGGCGCATTCCGCGGCAATCTGCTGGAGTGTCGCGTTGGGCAGCAGGCCGGTGGGCGAACTCAGGCGCACGTCGACATGGCCCGCGTGGGCGCAGAAGGCGATGCTCAGCCCCTCGCGGTGCCGGTCGAAGATCGGCTGCAGCTTGTGCTCGAGCGAGCTTTCCCCGATCCCCGCGGTGCGAACCTGGACGTAGGCCTCGCGGTCCAGCAGGAGCCCGAGCTTCGACAGGCGCGGCACCACCTGGTCGAGGAAGAGCGGGTGCAGTTCGTTGGGGGGGCCGGGCAGCATGCACAGGACCTTGCCGTCCTGCTCCACCCACAGGCCGGGGGCGGTACCGTTGGCATTCGGAAGCACCTCGCCGCGCTCGAAGCGGTAGGCCTGCTTGAGGTTGTTGGGCGTCATCGTGCGCCCGATACGCTTGAAGCGCTCCGCGATGGACTTCTCGATCTCCGGATCGAAGACGAGCTTCTGGCCCAGCACCTCCGCGATCGCCTCGCGCGTGCGGTCGTCGCAGGTCGGCCCCAGGCCGCCCGTCGTGATCACCACGTCGGCGCGCGCCCAGGATTCCGCGAACTGCGCGGAGATGTCGTCGGCGTCGTCGGTGAGTGTCACGTTCCGCCTCAGCATCGCGCCGTGCAGCCCCATCTGCTCGCCGATGAACGTCAGGTGCGAGTTCGCGGTGAGCCCCAGGAGCAGCTCGTCGCCGAGCGTCAGCAACTCGTAGTGAAGCTGCGAGACGGGCTTGCGTCCCGTCCTGCCCGGAGATGTGTCAGTTGAAACCATGCGTACGATCGCTCACAGTAGGAGAAAGGAAAAAAAATGCCAGCAGGGCGTCCACATAGCGAGCTACGTAATACCCTTGCAGACAAGTTGCAGGCGCTGCCTGAGCGTCCGGGCGTGTACCTGATGAAGGACCGCCTGGGTCGCATCCTGTACGTCGGCAAGGCCAAGAACCTGAAGCGCCGCGTATCGTCGTATTTCACGCCGTCGCGGGCCTTCTCCTCCACGCCGAAGATCCGTGCATTGATTGAGCTCATCGCGGACTTCGACCTGCTGGAGGTGAAGTCCGAGCCCGAGGCGCTGCTGCTGGAGGGCAAGCTCATCAAGCAGTACAAGCCGAAGTACAACACGGACTTCGTCGACGACAAACGCTTCCCCCTGGTGCGTGTCGACCTCGGCGAGGTGCTGCCCCGGTTTCGCATCACCCGCCTGCGCAAGGACGACCGTTCGCGGTATTTCGGGCCCTATCCCCACAGCGGACCGCTTCGCCGGACGCTCGCGCAGCTGCGGCAGAAGTTCGGCGTGCTCCTGATGGACGCGGCGCCGCAGCGGCTGGAGGACGGGCGCTGGCAGCTCTACGACGACGTGCGTGCGGAGATTTATGGTCATGAGAACCTGGTGACGCCCGAGGACTATCGGGCGAGGGTGGAGCGGGCCTGCGAGTTCCTGGAGGGCAAGTCGCGCGAGTGGCTCGAGTCGCTGCGGGGCGAGATGGCCGCCGCCGCGGCGCGGCAGGAGTACGAGCGTGCGGCGGAGCTGCGCGACGCGATTGCCGCGCTCGAGACGACGATCGAGCGCACGCGCAAGTTCGAGCGGCACCACCCGGAGGTGGTGACGGACGCGACCGCGATGGCGGAGATCGGCGCCGCGCTCGGGCTGAAGGCGCCCCCGCGCACGATGGAGTGCTTCGACATCTCGCACATTTCGGGCACCTTTGTGGTCGCCTCGATGGTGCACTTCCTGGACGGCAGGCCGGACAAGAAGGAGTATCGGCGATTCCGGATACGCAGTTTCATCGGCAACGACGATTTTCGGGCGATGGAGGAAGTGGTGGGGCGGCGGTACTCACGGCTTGCGGAGGAGGGCCGGTCGATGCCGGACCTCGTGGTGATCGACGGCGGCCGCGGGCAGATCGGCGCGGCGCTGAAGGCGTTCGTGGCGCTGGACATCGCCCCGCCCGCGCTGGTGGGGCTGGCGAAGAAGCACGAGACAATCATCTTTCCCGATGAGCGGGCGCCGTTGAACCTGCCGCCGTCGAACGCGGGGCTGCGCCTGCTCCAGCGGCTGCGCGACGAGGCGCACCGCTTCGCCAACACCTACAACGCCGACCTGCGTTCGCAGAAGATCCGCGAATCGGTTCTCGACGATTTCCCGGGCCTGGGCGAGGTGCGCCGCGCCGCGCTCATGGAACGGTTCGGCGACATCGACCGCCTGCGTGCGGCGACCGTCGAGCAGATCCGTGAGGTGGAGGGCTTTGGCGAGGTGCTTGCCGGCGAATTGCACGCCTTTCTGCACCGCTGAGCGGCGCGGGTCAGAGGGACGGCTTCAGCCGCTCGAATTCAACGGCGACGTCGGCGGCAATTTCGCGCAGGCGCGGCTCCGGGCAGCCGATCTTCTCGCAGATCTGGGGTTTCAGTGCGAAGTAGGGCAGTTCGCCGGGGAGTCCCGCCCGGGCCTGGCCTGCCATCCAGCAGGCGACGTTCAACACGCACGCGAGCGGATTGTTCGCGTCGGCGGGCCGCATGAGGTAGTGCTCACGCACCGCGGAAACGATCTCGGCGGGAAATTTCCATTCGCCGAGGATCAGCGCCGCGACCTCGCAGTTGCTCAGGCTGAACACGTTGCCCTCCCAGGTTGCATAACCGTCGTAGGAGCCGGCGTTGAACGCTTCCGTGATCGGGAGCCGCTCGCGGGCAACCCGGTCGAGCACCATCATGCCCAGGGGGCGCAGCAGGCCAGCGGTGTACGCGCTGCGGGCGTCCATGCCGAGGTCCTTCGCGAGGGCCTCGGTGGCGAGCGCGACATAGAGCATGTGGTGGCGAAGCGGTTCGGCCTCGATGAGGTAGTAGTTCAGATCGCGGTCCGCCAGGCGGCTTGTGGTGGCGAGGCCGACGAGGCGATAGACCTCTCCAAAACCGACGCGGTTGACGGCTTCCTCGACGGAGCCGATGCGGCTGCCGCCGCCCAGCAGGGCGCTGTTGCTGATGCGGATGATGCGCGCGGCCAGGGCGGCGTCGCGTTTGAGCAGGTTGGAGATTTCGTCGAGGCTCGTGTTGACGTCCTGAAGCATCTCGCCGAGCTCGGAAAGAATCTGGGGCGCCGCGGGTAGGGTGCGGGCCGTGATGAGGAGCTTTTCTCGGGCGAGGGCGGCGACGAAGGCCATGAGAGTCGGGTCGGGTTGAAGGGAGGAGAGGCTGAGCTGGCGGGATGGCGAGGCTGCGCCCCGTCCTTGGCGTGCGGCCCTCAACCCGGTCTTTTGGCGTGCAGCGTAGGCGCGGGGGCTTGGCTGGCCATAAAAAAAGCCGCGCCCGGCACTGGGACCGGACGCGGCGCGGGAAGAGTCGCGTCAGAGGCGGCTGATCAGCTGCTGCCGCTCGGCAATGAGCTGGCGGGGAAGCCGGTCACGCAGGTTGAAGAACAGAACCTCCTGGTCGAGCAGCTCCTTGTTCCAGGCCTCGGTCTCGATGGACATCACCTGGTCGAACTGGTCGCGGGTGAATTCGACGCCGGTCCAGTCGAGGTCGTCGTAGGCGGGCACGAGGCCGATGGCCGTCTCGGACGCGGCGGCGCGTCCGCGCACGCGGTCGACGATCCATTTGAGCACGCGCATGTTGTCCCCGAAGCCGGGCCAGAGGAACTTGCCGTCGGGGCTCTTGCGGAACCAGTTCACGTGGAAGATCGCGGGCAGGTGCCGCACGCGCTTCTGCATGGACAGCCAATGGCCGAAGTAGTCGGCCATGTTGTATCCGCAGAACGGCAACATTGCCATCGGATCGCGGCGGACCAGGCCGACGGTGCCCGCGGCGGCGGCGGTCATTTCGGAGCCCATGGTGGCGCCGAGGTAGACGCCGTGGGTCCAGTTGAAGGACTGGAACACGAGCGGCATCGTGGTCGCGCGTCGGCCGCCGAAGATGAAGGCGGAGATGGGCACGCCCTCGGGGTTTTCCCAGGCCGGGTCGATCGTCGGGCACTGGGAGGCGGGGGCGGTGAAGCGGGCGTTGGGATGGGCGGCTTTGGCGCCGGTCTCCTTGGCGAGCGCGGGCGTCCAGCGCTTGCCTTGCCAGTCGGTGCATTCGGCCGGGGGCGTGTCGGTCATGCCCTCCCACCACACGCCGCCGTCCGGGGTGAGCCCGACGTTGGTGAAGATGGTGTTGGCGGCCAGCGACCGCATTGCGTTCGGGTTGGTCTTGTTCGAGGTGCCAGGGGCGACGCCGAAAAAGCCGGCTTCGGGGTTGATGGCGTGGAGACGGCCGTCCTTGCCGGGTTTGATCCATGCGATGTCGTCGCCGACGGTCCAGACCTTCCAGCCCTTGAAGGAGGCGGGCGGGATGAGCATGGCAAAGTTCGTCTTGCCGCAGGCACTGGGGAAGGCGGCGGCGACGTAGGTTTTCTCGCCAGCGGGATTCTCGACGCCGAGGATCAGCATGTGCTCGGCCATCCAGCCCTCCTCGCGCGCCATGGTGGAGGCGATGCGGAGGGCGTAACACTTCTTGCCGAGCAGGGCGTTGCCGCCGTAGCCCGAGCCGTAGGACCAAATCTCGCGGGTCTCGGGAAAGTGGGTGATGTACTTCTCCTTATTGCAGGGCCAGAGGACGTCCTTTTGGCAGGGCGCGAGCGGGGCGCCGACGGAGTGCATGCAGGGGACGAACGACGCGCCGCGGTCGATGAGTTCCCAGACCTTCAAGCCAACGCGCGCCATGATGCGCATATTGGTCACAACGTAGGCGGAGTCGGTGATTTCGACGCCGACCTGGCTGATGGGCGAGCCGATCGGGCCCATCGAGTAGGGAAGGACGTACATCGTACGGCCTTTCATGCAGCCCTTGAACAGGCCCTTGAGGCGGGCTTTCATCTCGACGGGGTCGGCCCAGTTGTTCGTCGGACCGGCGTCCTCGCGGCGCTTCGAGCAGATGAACGTCCGCTCCTCGACGCGGGCGACGTCTCCCGGGTCCGACTTTGCGTAATAGCAGCCCGGCCAGAGCTTCTGGTTGAGCTTGATGAAGGTGCCGGCCGAGACGAGCTGCTCGCAGAGGGAGTCGTATTCCTCTTGGGAGCCGTCGACCCAATGGATGCGAGCGGGTTCGCACAAGGCGGCCATCTCGTCGACCCACTGGATCAGCTTCGGGGCGGAGCTGAGGGGTGTCGTAACGTTTCGTGCAGTCATTTTGGGTGGAATTCGGACCTAAGAATGCAGGCGCCGGCGCACGGGGTTGTGCGTGCGGCCACGAACGTCAGCATAGTGGCTTGGCGGTGCGCGCGGATGGCAACCACGAAATATACTGTAATAGATTCGCTAAGCGGTTCTATTAGAAGGAGGAATGCGGCATTATCAGCCTTTGGAATGGTGTGATCTTTAGTCGTTGTATTAGATGAAAATCGGATTCGATAGCACTCCGGGTTGGGGGGGATTTGGGGAACCTAATTTGCAGGAAGCGATCGCAGGGCGGGCAATTTCGGCATTGAGCGAAATTCGCCCAAATTTCATGCCCGAATTGCCAGTGATGCTCAGTAGAACTGCCTAGTGGCGAATGCAAGCAAGTGGCAATGGCGCAGCCATTTGCATTATTGTGAATTTCAGGTGAAATCGCGCGGTTTCTTAAGGTACTGATAAATGCCGGCATAGGCCCATTTTGTTTATACTATGTTTTGTAGTATTAACCGCGATTTGGATTCTGATGCAAATTTAGGTCTGCTTTAGTATGCTTATAATGATTTAATATTTATTAGATGACATGCTGCACTTTATAGCGGAAAATAATGCACAGAAGATGCGCAAGAGGTTGATGATAAAGTAAATGATGTTTGCCAAAGATAGGCATCATCCAAAGGAGATTTTTGCTGTATTTGTGGCCTGCTGTATGCTAAATCATGCTCAACCTTAATTCAGGCGAGCATGGCATTCGTCGTTTCAAATCAGAGACTTCGACTGAGTGGGCAACTCCAGCCGGCCTTGAGCCGGACGTTGCGTCCATGTTGGCGTCACCGTAATCACCGCTGTCAGTCGCTCAGTCTCGATGAGACGTAATGCTATGTATGTTACTGGGTTAAGGGAGTAATATTCGGTCACGGCGAGCCGCCTCGCATTGGCCGGATAATCTGCCAAATCAACACAACCTAGAACTATGAATCAGCTCCGTTCGCGGAAGAAAGCCGTGAGCAGGGTCGCACTATCTGCGGCCTTTGTTGTCGGCCTCGCTTCAGTATCCGCCCTCGCTCAGCAGACGCAGACCACCAAGGACTCCAGCCAGAAGGCCTCGTCCGACCAAGCCGCCATCAGCATGGATAAGTTCGTGGTCACGGGATCCCACCTTCCCATGGCTGCCGACCAGGTCGCAATTCCGGTCACCACGCTCGACACGCAGGACATCCAGCAGAGCGGTGAGTCGATCAGCACCTTGGACATGCTCCGCAAGATCGCACCCGAAATCACGGGTGTCGGCTCGGAGAACGCCACGATCAACACGGCGACCACGTACGGTGGCGCATCCATCAGCATTCACGGAATGCCCGTGCTGGTGCTGATCAATGGCCGTCGCATCGCCACGTCGTCGGCCGAGGCCGTGGGCGGCTCCCGCTTCGTCGACCTCAACATGATCCCGGCGTCCGCGATCCAGCGCATCGATGTGCTGAAGGACGGCGCGTCCGCGATCTACGGCTCTGACGCCGTCGGCGGCGTGGTCAACGTGATCACGAAGAGCGATTACAACGGTTGGGAAGCGGGCGCCCACTATGGCTACTCGCCGAGCAAGGGCCGCTATGCCGAACGCAGCGCCTACCTCACGGGCGGTGTCTCGAACGGCAAGACTTCGATCACGGTCTCGCTCGAATACGCGAAGCACGACCCGATCTACTTCAGCTCGAAACCGTACACGAATCCCTACTATGTTTCGGAGTACTACCCGGGCATCATCGACATCTACAACCTCGCGACCGGCGTCGATGAGGATTATCAGCTGAATCCCAAGTACAACGCCCCTCCGGGAGGCGCCCAGTACACCATCGACCAGCTGGTTCAGATGGGCTATTACACCGATCTGGGTAGCGACGCCAATCCCGCCGTGGTCAAAAAGATCCAGCAGGGGTTCAACTTGGCCGACAAGCAGACGCTTATCCAAAGCCTGAAGCGCTCGAACCTGACGCTGTCGGCATCGCACAAGATCTTCGACGACAAGCTCGAGATGTTTGGCGATCTCGAATACTCGAATACGCTGACGATGAGCTCGCTGAATGCGCAGCCCATCTATCCGTACGTGTCCACCCCTTACACCGACACCTGGTACGTCGGCTCCACGCCTCCTCCTCCGGGAACCCAGTACGTCCCGGTCACGATCCCCGGCAATCCGTTCTCGGCGGCCTGGATCAATCAGGCCAGCGACAACAACACCGGTTATGGCGTGATGGCGCACAACCGCTTCGTGCAGTATCCGCGCGTGTTCAACAACGACTCGACGTTGGTCCGCGTTGCCGGCGGCTTCAAAGGCCAGATCAACGACAACTACTCGTGGGAAATCGGCGGCACGCTGAGCCGTTACACGATCAATTACACGAACGAGAATCTGATCAACACGGTCTCGTTCCTGGATGCTCTGGCCCAAGGTCAGCTGAATCCGTTTGCGCTGACCCAGCCGGCGGGAGTCCTCCCAGGCAACATCCTTGGCACGGGCTGGATGCACGGCATCAGCTCGCTGGGTGAAGGCGACATCCTCTTCCGCGGCACGCCGTTTGAGCTGCCCGCCGGAAAGCTTTCCTTCGCCGTGGGCGCAAGCTACACGCGCGAGGTGCTCAATGCCACCGCCGACCTGAACTCGACGACGCAGGGCTGGATGAACTCGCCCTCGATCCTCCCGATCAACAAGCAGCGCAAGGAAAACGCGGTCTTCGCCGAAGTTTCCGTGCCGATCGTGAGCAAGGACCAGCACATCCCCGGCATCTACTCGCTGTCGACGGACCTCGCCTGGCGCTTCGAGCATTACACCCAAGTTGGCAATTCGACCGTTCCGAAGGTTTCGCTCAAGTACCTGCCCTTCGACAACACGTTCAGCCTGCGCTTCTCGGCCGGCAAGTCGTTCCTGGCTCCCCAGCTGTACGACCTCTACGGTCCGGTGAACACCGGCTCCTCGCAGTCGATCACTTACATCCCGTACGGTTCGACCACGCCCCAGTCCAACGTCCAGTTCCAGGCCGGTGGCGGCTCGAATCCTGATCTGAAGCCCTCCACGGCCTCCACTTGGAGCGCCGGCTTCGGTTATACCCCGAAGCAGGTCAAGGGGCTGAGCATCACGTTCGATTACTTCCAGTCGCACTGGTCGGGCATCTTCGGCTATCCGAATCAGCAGACCATCGTGCAGGATGTCGAAAACAAGGGTGCGGCCTCGTCGTATGCGAACTTCGTCCATTTCGGTTCGCTCAACGGCACCCCGGTCACGGCTCCCGGACAGATCAGCGCCCACCCGAAGGCGGCTGTCTGGATCAATGCCCCGCTGCTCAACCTCGGCGGCCAGCTCGTGAAGGGCTTCGACGCCACGGTCTCGTATGAGCATCACACCGACACGATCGGCCGCTTCACGGTCGCCTCGACGGTGTCCGCCTACAATTCGTTCCAGCTGCAGGAAATGCCGACCGATCCGTACTACAACTATGTCGGCACCGCCTCTCAGAACGAGTTCACCGTTCCGCGGTGGCGCACCTACAGCACGCTGACCTGGCTGTACAAGAGCTGGACCTTCGACATGGCCCACACCTACGTCCCGACCGTTCAGGACATTGGTTCCGGCGGCGCGGGTGCCTCGGCTCCTGTCGGCGTGAGCGCGTACCAGCAGTTCGACTTCGCCGTGAAGTATGACTTCAACGGCTCGAATCTCGGCCACTACTTCGACGGCCTCTCGGTGCGTCTCGGCATCAACAATGCCTTCAACAAGATGCCGCCAGTGGCGCTGAATGCCATGCAGGACACCAACTCCGACGTCGGATTCTACGGCGCGGTTGGCCGCATGGTGTACGTCGACGCCTCGTACAAGTTCTAAGGCCAGTCCGTTTTGTTCTCACCAAGGCCGGAGCTCCTCGGGGCTCCGGCCTTTTTTTGGCCGGCTCTTGCGGCTGTGCCCCAGGCCTTCTTCTGGACCACCGAGACGTCCGCCTTCGCCAAGGCTACGGCGGGCGAGCGAAGAACACCGAGCCTGAAGGCTGGACGATGACGGACGCGGCGTTCGCCGAGGAAGTGCTGGGGCAGCTTCCATCCCGTGACTGCCCACTCCGAGGTTTTCCGCTCCGCCGCCATCGTCTTGGCGAGCGTGGATGAGCCACCGTGGCTCCAATGCACTTGTCCTGGCTGGGCGCGTGGCCCGAGCGGTCAGGGTTCGGAGGGCATGGGGGCGAGGCCCTGCTCGGCGGCCTTTTGGGCGGCGATTCGGGAACGAACGCGTTCCGCGTAGGGGAGCCAGCGTTTGTGCTTCCAGCGCCGATACATCATCACGCCGCGCAGCCATTCGTCGCAGACCATCGCGGCCCAGAAGCCGGGCAATCCGAAGCCCAGCTTGATGCCGAGGATCCACGAGAGCGGAACCCAGACGCCCCACATCGAGCACATGCCCATGAGAACCGGGAATCGGGCGTCGCCGGTTGCCCTGAGCGCGTTGATCACGACCAGATTGAAGACACGGCCGGGTTCGAGGATGAGGCCTATGCGGATGAGCACGACGCCGACCGCGATGATCGAGGGATCGTGTGTGAAGGGGCTGATGAAGTGAGGGGCGAGTATCGCGAGCGCGATCGAGCCGATGATGGCGCAGGCGAACCCGAGGCGCAGGTTGCGCAGCAGTTCGCGGTAGGCGGCCTCGTAGTCGCCGCCGCCGATCAGGTGGCCGATGATGATTTCGGTGCCCAGGCCGATCGCATAGCTGAAGAGGATCACCCAGCGGATGATCTGCATGACGTAGGATTGGGTGGCGAGGTGGTCGCCGCCCATCGACGCGATCATCGCGGTGACGACCATGAACGCGAGCCACCAGCAGATGTTTTCCCCGGCGGCGGGCAATCCGATGTGAAGGATCGCGCGCAGCTTGGGCATCCCGATCTTGAAAAAGTGCCGCAACCGCAATTTCAGGTGCGTGTAGTATTCGAGCAGGAACCACAGCGCGGCGCAGGCGACGATGCGGCTGAACACGCTGGAGATCGCCACGCCGACGACACCGAGTTTTGGGAAGCCGAGCCAGCCGAAGAGCAGCAGGCAGTTTCCGATCACGTTGAGCACGTTTTGGCCGACGGCGACGAGCATCGCGGCGCGGGTGTGGGTGTGTGCGCGCAGGATGGCGGAAATCGAAATGCTCATCGACTCGAGGAAGAGCGAGCCGCCCATGAAGGTGAGGAACGGCAGGGCGAAGTGGTAGGGTGCCGGTCCGAGATGCATCAGCGAAAGCAGCGGGGCGGCGAGGACGACCACGAGGATGCTGGTGCCCAGCCCGAGCCAGGTGTTGACCGCGATCGCGGTGGCGGCGATCTCGTCGGCGCCTTTCCGGTCGTGCGCTCCGAGGTGGTGGGTCAGGACCACGCTGCTGCCGATGCCGACAAAGGCGAAGAGGATGATGGCCAGGACGATGAACTGACTGGCCACGCCGAGACCCGCGACCGCGTCGTCGCCGAGGTGGCTCACCATGAAGGTGTCGACCGTGGCGATCAGGACGCGCAGGCCCTCCTCAATGAAGATGGGCCAGGCGAGGGACAGGAGCTTCGGTTTCAGGACAGCGGCGCTGTTCATGGAGAATCCGACCAACTGAAGGGAAAGGGGCGCGGAGGGAAGGGAATACCGGCGCCGGGCGGGGTTGGCTGGGGAAGCGTCCGGGGCTGCGCGATTTGCGCCAGCGATTTAGCGGTTCAGACGAACCGCTGGGCGAACTTCCAGCCCAGGTAGACGCCGACGACGCTGCCCACGCCGCTGAGGATGAAGTTGGTCATGAATCCGAACCCAAGCGCGGCGCCGATGCCCCAGGCTGCGTAACCGCCGATCGTCGTGCCGATCATGATGCAGAGCTTCGTCATTCGGGCCGGCAGTGTAGCGGAATAAGGCCTACGGGCCAGCCTGGAAGTGGGGGCGCACCTGGGGGGAGTTGCCCAGAGGGGGATGGAATTTTGGGCATGGCGCGATTGCCGGTCTACGTGGCACCTGTGGTGCTCACTACGCCCGGCAGGCTTCTGCGCTGTGGTTCACTTTCATCCGGCTAGCCTCACCATGGCGGAGCCAGGCATAGTCCGTTGGGAACCTGGGGCAGGCGCGGATTGAGGGGGATTGGGGATAAGACGTGGAAATGCGGGCTGAGCGGTTGCCGGTCTACGTGGCACCTGTGGTGCCGACTACGCCCGGCAGGCTTCTGCGCAGTGGTTCACTTTCATCCGGCTAGCCTCACCATGGCGGAGCCAGGCATAGTCCGTTGCGAAGCAACGACGAAGCCTGGTGCCCCCGCCCAGAATTGAACTGGGATCACACGTTTAGGAAACGCGTGCTCTATCCATTTGAGCTACGGGGACGGTGATAGGCTGGGCCTGCATGTCTGGCTAGCGCAACCGGGGGCGCAGTCCAGCCGAATCGGCCTCGGGAAGGGGTGCGCGGTCGCGCGGTGTTTTTCTGGCTGGGCCAGGGCTCCGGCGGGACTGATGGGGTGCGGGACCGGGGCGGGGTGCCCGACGCCATGAATTCGACGCTTATTCATACACTGCTCGCCGGCATTACTTCATCGCTGATTCTGGTTCATACGCTCCGGATGCGCGGCCAGGTTGCCACGGAGCCCGTGTTCGAATGGGCATCGTCCGTGCCGGAGCTGCAGGGCGTGGCTTCCGCGCCGCTCGAGGCGATGTTTGCCCGGATCGACCGGGAGCAGCTTCCAATCGACGGCTTTGTCCTGGTGCGCAATGGGGTGATCGTGGCCGAGCGTTATTACGGGGGATATGGCCCCGATACGCGGCACGCGATGTATTCGGTGACGAAGAGTTTTACCGCGACCGCGCTCGGCATCGCGCTCGACCGCGGACTCGTGTCGGGGGTGGAAGCGCCGGCGCTGAGTTTCTTCCCGGGGATGGCCGTGCAGGATCTGACGCCCGCCAAGCAGCGCATGCAGGTGAGGCACCTGCTCACGATGGCGACCGGGCACACGACGGACACGACCAATGCCGTGTCGGCCTCCGCGGATTGGGTGAAGGCCTTCTTCGACCTGCCGCTTCCGGAGGAGCCGGGAACCCGGTTCCTGTACAACAGCGGGGCCAGCGTGGTCGTGTCCGGTATCGTGCAGGCGACGACGGGGATGACCACCGAGGCGTTTGCGCGCCAGACCTTCCTCGGTCCGATGGGGGTGACCAACCTCGTTTGGGAGCAGGGTCCGCATTCGTTGAGCATCGGTGGGTGGGGGCTGTGGCTGACGCCGCGCGACATGGCCAGGGCGGGCCTGCTCTGGTTGAACCGGGGCAAATGGCCGGGCGGACGTCTCGTCTCGGCGTCCTGGGTGGAAGCGAGCTCCCGCCGGCAGATTTCGAACGGCACGACGGGGGATTGGGGAGTCGGTTATGGGTATCAGTTTTGGCTCAATCCCTTCGGCGGTTTTCGCGCGGACGGATACGGCGGGCAGCTGATCTTCGTCCTTCCGGACCGGAACGTGGTGGCGGTGTTCACGTCGCGGCCGACGGGGGCGCCGGTGCCGGTGGCGTTTGACCTGATGAGCGCGTACGTGATTCCGGCGATTGGCGCCCTGGACGTCGCGCATATCGCGGAGGGCGTGCCGCCGCTGGTTCGTTCGCAGCCGAAATCCATGGCGGTGGGAGTTGGCGGACAGGCGTTGTTCTGCGTAGGCGCCGAGGGGCCGGAGCTGTCGTATCAGTGGGAGCACGACGGCGTCGCAATCGCCGGAGGCACGGGGCGTGTGCTTCGCATCGATCCGGTGTCGGTGGGGGATGCGGGCCGGTATCGGGTGCGGATCTCCAATGCGGGAGGTTCGGTGGACAGCGCTTGGGCCTCGCTCGACGTGGCCGAGCCGGTCGGGCGGCGCAGGATCCTTGCGTTGTCGGCGAGGGCGCGAGCGTGGCGCGGCGAACGTTCGCTCGTGATCGGCGTGGCGGTGACTGGCGCGTCCGGGGTCGGGGTGCCGGTGATGTTGCGGGGCATCGGTCCCTCGCTGGCCGCCTACGGCGTGGACAGCGTGCTCGCGGATCCGGTGGCGACCCTGCATTCCGAGGGGCGGGAGCCCTTGTGCAGCGACGACTGGGGCGGCGAGCCCGTCATCGCGGGCGTCGCCGCCCGACTGGGCAATTTTGCCCTCTCGGCTGACAGCCGGGATGCGGCCGCGATCTGGAGTCTGGCGCCCGGCTTGCACACGCTGGTGATCGATCCTCTGTGGCCGGGGGACAGCGGGATGGTGATGGGCGAGTGTTACGATGCGCTCGGGGCGCCATCGGACGCATCGCCGCGCCTTGCCGGGCTCTCGGCGCGCGGCTGGGTGGGGCCCGGGGACGACTCGCTGACGGGGGGATTCATCCTCTCCGGGCCGGGGCCGACGACGATCCTGGTGCGGGCGGTGGGGCCGGGCCTGGTGGCGCAGGGAATCGTCGGCGCCCTCGCGGACCCGGTCGTGACCCTGTACGCGGACGGGCGGGCGCTTGCCGTGAACGACGACTGGGCTGGGAACGGTGCGCTGGCAGCGGCCTTCGCCCGAGTGGGCGAGTTTCCATTGTCGGCGGATTCCGGTGACGCCGCGCTTCTCCTCACGCTCGACCCGGGCGTCTACACGGCGGTCGTCAGCTCGAAGGGTACGGACGCAGGCGTGGCGCTGCTCGAGGTCTATCCCGTGCCCTGAGCCCGGCGATTTCGGGCGTTGCGGGCGGTGGGCGAATCCTGTTGAACCGAAAAACCGCAGTTAACAGAAGGAAACGAAGAGAACAAAGAAGGGACATCCAAGCGATTCCATGAGATTGCCAATGCAGCGACGATTCGCCCCGGAGGTGCACGAGGTTGCGCCCTTGGTTCTGGGGTGACCTGGCGGCCCTTCGTTCCCTTCGCGACCTTCTGTTCGATTCAATAACCGATTCCGGGTTCAACGAGAAACTTCCCCCTTTCGCGGCTCTCCATGTTTTCGCTCACCACCGGTGCTGTTCTGTTCTGCGTCTTTGTCGGACTCTTCTTCCTGGTCCTGTGGCTGTACTACGATCGTCGCGACCATCGGATGTTCGAGGGCGAGCGCCGGAAGACGGCCTTCCATTGCATCCGCTGCGACACGCTTTACTCGGCCAAGGCTGGTGTGGGTGAGACCTGTCCATGCCCCAAGTGCGGGCACATGAACGCCAGGCTGCGGTTCTGAGGGCTCAGTTGTAGAGCCAGTAGCGTTTGCTCGCCTGCTGGTAGATGCGGTCCCGGGCCTCCCAGTCGCGGAAGAAGGCGCGCACGTCGACGCGGTCGCCGTCGCGTTGCAGCGCGTGCAGGAAGGCGTCGGAGCCCATCAGGCGGAGGAACCCATTGAGCTTGCCCTGGGGCGTGGTGCGGAAGGGATTCCGGTCGTAGCGGCAGGCGAGCTTCATCAGGTAGAAATTGAGCTCGGTCGGGTGCCACTGTTCCCAGTTGACCACGTCGACATAGACGCCGGTGCCGGGGCGGCCGTCGCGCATGGGGGCGGCGACGAGGCGGAAGCGGAGGCCGGGGATGTGGAACGCGTCGAGCTCGCGCTTGAGCTGCTCGCCGCTGACGTTGGGGTGATAGAGTCCCCGGAAGGGGGCCAGCCCTCCGACGCCGTGGCGGAAGTCGCCGATATAGGTTCCGAGACCGACCATCGGGTAACCGACGACCGCTGCGAAATCGCGGATCATGGGCGAGGTGGGCACCCAGCGCAGGCCGGTGTCGGGCCAGCGCATCCAGCGGTGCCAGCCGCGCATGGGGACGATGACGAGGCGGCCGCGCTGGCGGACGGCATCAGGTATGTTGAGAACGCCGGGAGCCTCCTTGGCCATGCGGGCCAATTCACCGATCGTCAGCCCGTGGACGTAGGGGACGGGGAAGGCGCCGACGTAATTGTTCTTGCGCCAGCGCGGGTCGAGGAGGGGGCCGTCGACCTTGAGGCCGCCGAGCGGGTTGGGGCGGTCGAGGACGATCACCTCGACGTTGTTCTCGAAGCAGGCCTCCATCGTGAGCTTCATGGCGCTGACGAAGGTGTAGCTGCGCGTGCCGATATCCTGGAGGTCGATGACCATCGCGTCGATGCCCTTGAGCATGTCGCGGGTGGGCTTGCGGTACCGGTCGTAGAGCGAATAGACGCGCAGGCCGGTGCGGGGGTCGATGGAACTGGGGACGCGGACCGAGGCGGGGGCGTCGCCGTTGAGCCCGTGTTCGGGGCCGTAGAGGGCAACCAGGTGGACGCCGGGCGCGTGCCGTAGGATATCGACGGTGCGGATACCGCGGCGATCGACGCCAGCCGGGTGGGTGAGCAGTCCGATGCGCAGGCCGCGGACGGCGGCGAAGTGTTCGGCTTCGAGCACGTCGATGCCGAGCATGACGGGGAAGGGATCCTTGGACGCAGTCTGGCGCCATTCGGGTGCGGGGCTTGCCGGCCGGTAGGTGGTGGCGGGCCGGGGGCGTTCGGGCGCGCTGTCGAGCCGGATCTGCGGCAGGATCGGTTCGTACGGCCGCCGCGGCTGGCTGGCGCTGCAGCCCAACAAGGTGAACAACAGGAGAGAAAGGGCGATGAGGGGCGGACGGCGAAGGAGGCGCGAGAAAGCAGACATGTGGCGTGCGACACTTTGTTCGGCGCGCGCGGGACGTCCAGCGCTTAAAGAACGCTCCGGTAGCCGCCGCCGCGCTCGTCCGCTCAGTCCCGGCCCGGGTCGAAACCGGAGGCGCGCAGCGCGGCCAGATCGGCGTCGGTCCGGGCGAGTTCAAGGAAGGACGCGTCGAGGACTACGGCGCGTCGAACGCGCCGCCCCGCCTCCGTCAGGTCTCCGCGCTGGCAGGCGTAGCAGCCCAGATTGAACTGCACCGTGGGCTCGTCGGGATGGATGATCTCGGCCTCGCGGAGGATGGCTTCGGCGGCGTGGAGCGACTCCGCGCGGCGCGTGGCGTAGGCCCAGGTGATCCACCAGCCGGCCTCCTCGGGTTGGATGCGGACGAGTTCGGCGGCGACGGGCCGGAGGAGCAGCCATTGTCCGCGGTGCTGGAGGATGGAGGCGCGAAGTGCGAGGACCTCGGGGAGTTCTGAGTCGGGTGATTTCACCGCATCGAGTTCGCTCTCGGCCTCGTCGTAGAGGCCGAGGGCGAGGTAACCTCGTGCGTGGGAAAGCCGCCAGGTCGTCTTCACGGGTGCCGCGGACTCAGTGTGGCGGGGGAGCGCCGAAATGCGCGGCGTAGGAGCCGTAAGCGGCCGTGTCCGCGAGCATGGCGTCGATCGTCGCGGCCAGCGGTTCCAGACGTACGAGGCCGGAGAACACGGCCTTGTCCCCGATTGGGTCGGTGAGGATGAAGGCCGGCCGCTGGTCGATGCGATGGGCGAGGAATTCCTCGGTCGATGCCTGGACCCGTGCGCGCACTTCGGGGGATTCCGCGCGAGCGCGCAGCCGCGCCGGATCGAGCCCGAGCGCCGAGGCGGCGACCGCGACCGACTCAGTCATGTCGCCAACATTGCGTCCCTCGCGGACGGCGGCGTGCGAGAGCGCCAGGCGAAGGCGGTCGTCGTGGATGCCAAGATCGCGGCCTGCCTCGGCGACGAGGTTGGGCGCGTCGTAGTTCTGCGGCCCCGACGTGTGCCAGCCGCTGTTCAGCTTGTAGGGTGAGCGCATGATCGTGCCGCTGCGCCGGTAGAACCAATCGCATTGCGACTGCGACACCGGAAATGCCTCGGGCGGCATGAGCGCGATGCGCCAATGAAACTCGACGCGGCCGGCGTAACGGCGTTGGAGCTCGGACCACACGGGTTCGACCCAGTGGCACCAGGAGGACACGACTTCGAGGTAATAGACGATTTTCATGAGCTGGGGAGACGGCTGGCTGGAGGTTGTCCGGCCGCGCGGGGGTCGTCAATTGGCGCCCCAGCCGGCCGGCACGAGAGACTTACGGACCATTCATCGATGTGTGCCACGAAAGACTACGGGTCGGGCTGGTTTCATTTTCGCTTGTCAGACGCGATTTCAATCGGAGGTTTACGCCATCCGAATACACCCATGGCGTCCAACTATACCGAAGCCAGCATCAAGACCCTGTCCTCCACCGAGCACATCCGGCTGCGTCCTGGCATGTATATCGGAAGGCTGGGCAACGGCGCGCATGCGGAGGATGGCATCTACGTGCTGCTCAAGGAGTGCATCGACAACTCGATCGACGAGTTTGCGATGGGCTTCGGCAAGCGCATCGACGTGGACATCACGGGAAATTCGGTGCGGGTGCGCGACTTCGGGCGGGGCATCCCGCTCGGGAAGCTGCTCGAGTGCGTGTCGGTCATCAACACGGGGGCGAAGTACGACAGCGAGACCTTCAAGAAGGCCGTCGGCCTGAACGGCGTCGGCCAGAAGGCGGTCAATGCGCTTTCGTTCGACTACCGCGCCCAGGCGGTGCGCGACGGGCAGACCAAGGTGGTGGAGTTCACGCAGGGCAAGGTGAAGAAGGACCATCGGATCGCGGCCACCGACGAGAAGAACGGCACGATCATCGAATTCACGCCCGACGCCGCCCTGTTCGGCGCCGATTTCCGTTTCCGCACGGAGTTCATCGAGGAAATGCTCTGGAACTACGCGTTCCTCAACCGAGGACTCACGCTCACGTTCAACGGCAAGGCATTCAAGTCGGAGAACGGCCTGAAGGACCTGCTGGGCCGGCGGCTCACGGGCGAGACGCTGTATCCGGTGATCCACCTCGAGGGCGAGGACATCGAGATCGCGATGACGCACGGCGGGCACTACGGCGAGGAGTACTACTCCTTCGTGAACGGCCAGCACACGACCATGGGCGGCACGCACCTCGCGGCCTTCCGCGAGGGCCTGGTGCAGACCGTGCGCAATTTCTACAAGAAGGACTACGACGCGGCCGACATCCGCCAGGCGATCATCGCGGCCGTGTCGGTGCGCGTGATCGAGCCGGTCTTCGAGTCGCAGACCAAGACGAAGCTTGGGTCCAACGACATCGGCCCCAACGGCCCGTCGATCCGCCAGTTCGTCGGCCAGTTTCTCCAGCAGCAGTTCGACAACTACCTTCACCGGAACCCCGAGACCGCCGACGCGCTCAAGCGCAAGATCGAGGACAGCGAACGCGAGCGCAAGGAGCTCGCGGGCATCCGCAGCCTGGCGCGGGAGCGCGCAAAGAAGGCCTCGCTGCACAACCGCAAGCTGCGCGACTGCCGCGTCCACCTCGATTCGAAGGACAAGCGCGCGGAGGACAGCACCCTGTTCATCGTGGAGGGCGATTCCGCCGCCGGCTCGCTCACGGCCTGCCGCGACGTCCAGACGCAGGCTGTCTTTGCGCTCAAGGGAAAGCCGCTCAACACCTACGGCCTCTCGAAAAAGGTCATCTACGAGAACGAGGAGTTTCACCTGCTCCAGAGCGCGCTCAACGTGGAGGAGGGCCTCGACGGCCTGCGCTACAACCGCATCGTCATCGCGACCGACGCCGACGTCGACGGCATGCACATCCGCCTGCTGCTGATCTCGTTCTTCCTCCAGTATTTTCCCGAGCTCATCACGAACGGGCATCTCCACATTCTGGAGACGCCGCTGTTTCGCGTGCGCAACAAGCGCGAGACGATCTACTGCTACTCGGAGGCGGAGAAGCAGGCGGCGCTTCACAAGCTGGGCCAGTCCGCGGAGGTCACACGATTCAAGGGACTGGGCGAGATCAGCGCGGGCGAGTTCAAGGCATTCATCGGCGAGCAGATCCGGCTGGAGAAGGTGTCGCTGGATTTCCTGCACAACAGCGAGCAGCTGCTGGCGTTCTACATGGGCAAGAACACGCCCGAGCGCCAGGAGTTCATCATCGGCAACCTGAGGGTCGAGAAGGACCTCGTGGAGGTCTGAACCGGAGACACTATCGATGTCGAAGCGCAAGAAGGACCAGGACAACGCGCAGCCCGAACTGCCGCTCGGCGGCGACCCCGCCGCGCAGCCCAAGGCCGGGGCGGACACTCCCGCGCAGGCCGCCAGCCCGGCCGCGGGCGAGGCTCCGGCCACCGCCGCCGACGGAGGCGCCGGGACTCCCCCCGCGGAGGTGGCGAATCCCTCGAACGGCCACGACGCGCCGCTTGCGAAGCACTACCGCACGTGGTTCCTCGAGTACGCGAGCTACGTGATCCTCGATCGCGCGGTCCCGCACATCGACGACGGCCTGAAGCCAGTCCAGCGCCGCATTCTCCACACGCTTTGGGAGATGGACGATGGTCGCTTCCACAAGGTCGCCAACGCCGTCGGCGCGACGATGCGCTTCCATCCCCACGGCGACGCCTCGATCGAGGCCGCGCTCGTCGGCATGGGCCAGCGCGCGATGCTCATCGAGCCGCAGGGGAATTTCGGCAACCCGCTCACCGGCGACGGCGCCGCGGCCTCCCGCTATATCGAGGCGCGCCTCACGCCGTTTGCGCGCGACGTGCTCTTCAACCCGAAGACCACCACCTGGCAGCTCAGCTACGACGGCCGCGCGAAGGAGCCGGTCACCCTTCCCGCCAAGTTCCCCGTCGTGCTGCTCGAGGGCGCCGAGGGCATCGCGGTCGGCCTCACGACCAAGATCCTCCCGCACAATTTCAACGACCTGTGCCGAGCGGCGATCAATCACCTCCAGGGGAAACGCTTCCGCATCTACCCGGACTTCCCGACCGGCGGCATCGCCGATTTCTCCGAATACAACGACGGCGAGCGCGGCGGAAAGGTGAAGGTCCGCGCGAAGATCGAGCAGCGCTCGAAGTACCTGCTCGCAATCACGGAGATCCCGCACGGGACGACCACCTCCTCGCTCATCGAGTCGATCCTCGCGGCCAACGCCAAGGGCAAGATCAAGGTCAAGCACATCGACGACAACACCGCGGAAAACGTCGAGATCCTCATCCATCTCCCGCAGGGCGCCGATCCCGCGCAGCTCATCCCGCAGTTGTACGTGTTCACGGACTGCCAGATGACGCTCTCGCCCGCGGCCTGCGTGATCGACAACGACAAGCCCGTCTTCCTGGGCGTCTCCGAAATCCTGCGACGCTCGGTGTCCCGCACGGTCGACCTCCTGAAGAAGGAGCTGGAGATCGAGCTCGGCGAGCTGGAGCAGCAGTGGCACTGGGATTCGCTGGAGCGCATCTTCATCGAGGAGCGGATCTACCGCCGCATCGAGAAGTCGCAGACCTGGGAGAGCGTGCTCGAGGAGATTCGCGAGGGTCTGAAGCCCTTCCTCAAGAACCTGCGCCGCGAGGTCACGCACGAGGACATCGTCCGGCTCACCGAGATTCGCATCAAACGCATCTCCGCCTACAACCGCTTCCAGGCCGAGGAGGCCATCAAGAAGATCGAGGAGCAGATCAAGCGGGTGAAGCACGACCTCAAGCACCTGATCGACTACGCCGTCCGCTGGTTCGAGACGATCCAGGAGAAGTACGGCAAGGGCATCAAGCGCCGCACCACCTACGACGAGATCGAGCAGATCAGCGCCGCGCAGGTCGTCTCCGCCAACCAGCGCCTGTACGTGAATCGCGAGGAGGGCTTCATCGGACTGAACTGGCGCCAGCACGAGTTCGTGCAGGAGTGCACCATTCTCGACGACGTGCTTTGCTTCATGGCGGACGCGACGATGAAGGTGGCGCGCGTGGCCGAGAAGGTGTTCATGGGTCGCGACATTCTCCGGTGCACCGTCTTCCCGAAGGACGGCGACAAGGCGTTCTACACGATGATCTGCCAGGACAAGGAGAGCGGAAAGGCGTTTGCCAAGCGCTTCCAGGTCGGCGGCGTGACTCGCGACAAACTCTATCTGCTGGCGCCCAGCGAGGGGTCGAAGGTCGTCTTCCTGGACGCGGCCTCGAGCGAGGCGGCGATGCCGAAGAAAGTCACCGTGACTCTCAGCGGCCGCTGCAGCGCGCGGGTGAAGGAGTTCGAATTCGACCTCGGAAGCCTCTCCGTGGGCAGCCGAGGCGCCAAGGGTGTGACCGTCACGAAATACCCGATACGCCAGGTCCGCAGGGCGGACTGATTCCAGAGGACAGAAGTCGGAGGTCAGAAGTCGGAGGTCGGATGTCGGAAGTCGGATGGTGTAGGTTGGAGGGTGCGGGGAGAGGCTGGGGTCTGGGTTTCGATCCGGGACCAGTCTCCGAATCCTCCCTGCAAATTTCTGCCCCCGGCATTCTGGGCTCGTACCTCTGCTAACTGACCTCTGTCCCCCGACCTCTGACTTCTGACTTCTGGCCCAGTCCTACGGGATCTTCAGGTCCATGCCGACGCGCAGGACGTCGCGTTCGCTTTTCAGGAGGTTGCGGTTGGCCTGGTAGATGTCCTTCCAGCGTGTGCGGTTTCCGTAGTAGCGCTGGGCGAGGCTGTAGAGCGTGTCGCCGGGCCGGACCGTGTGGTGGCGCATGGTGGTCGCCTGGCCTTGCTGGGGACGCGCGGCCTGCGGTGCGGCGGGGGGCGCATTTTGGGTGAAAGAGACGTCCTGGTTCGAGGAGGCGCCGCCGAGCGGGGCGCTGACGATCGGAGCTGAGGGCGCGGGCTGGGCGGCGGAGCCCTCCTCATTGGTCGGGGGCGTCACGGCGATGTTGAACTCGCCGGACGCGGAAGGCACGTTCACGCCCCTCGGAAGCGCGGCGCGCAGGGCGGTGATCTCCGCCTTCAGGCGGTCGTTCTCGCGCTGCAGCTGATCGAGCTGGTCGAGGTAGTCGAGCTTCACGCTGGCGTTGTTTTCCGGATTGGCCGGGAGCGTGCGGGCGAACTCGCGTTTGCAGGCGTCGATGCGCTGCTTGACCAGATCCGCCTGGCGGGAACTCGGGTCGAGCTCCAGGAACTTGCGGAAATGGTAGATCGCGGCGATCGGGTCCTTGATGTGCTGCTCGTAGATCAGGGCCGCTTCGAGGTGCGACTCGGGCGACTCGTCGTCGCCGCGCCTTGAGATGACCCGCAAAAATTCGGCCAGCGCCTCGCCCTGCTTGCCCTGCTTCTCAAGCGACTTGCCGCGTTGGTAGTCGGCATCCGAATCTTCCGGCGTGAAGGTGCTCGCGCTCTCCCGATCGCACCCGGCGGCGACGACAATGACGCAGAGCGCGAGGATGGCGACACGGCGAAGGCGGGATTTCATCGGATCGGGAAAGGGATTGAAGGATGAGGCGTATGCCGTAAGGTCCGCCACGGAATCCTGCGATTCAAATTTTAAATGAGCCTCAGCGACGAATCCGTTCTTTCACGCGCCCGTGACTGCATCCGTCTGGAGATGGAAGCCCTTTCCGCGACGAGCGCGGTACTCGGGTCCGAGTTCGTCGCCTGCGTGCGAGCGGTCGAGGCGGCGACGGCGCGCGGCGCGAAACTGATCTTCAGCGGCGTGGGCAAGTCGGCCCACATCGCGCAGAAGCTCACGGGCACGCTCAACAGCACCGGAGTGTCGTCGTATTTCCTCGATGCGACGCAGGCGCTGCACGGCGACCTCGGCCTATGCGAGGAAGGCGACCTTGCCATCCTGCTGAGCAACAGCGGGCACACCGCGGAGGTCCTCCGCCTGATCCCGATCCTCAAGCGCTTCGGACTGACGGTGGTGGCCTTCACGGGCAATCCCGATTCAGAATTGGTCCGCGACGCCGACCTGCGCCTGGTCTACCGCGTTCCGCGCGAGGCCTGCCCGCTCTCGCTTGCGCCGACCGCCAGCACGACCGCCGCGCTCGCGCTGGGCGATGCGCTCGCGATGGTCCTGCTCGAAAGCCGCGGGTTCACACGCGACGATTTTGCGCGGCTGCACCCCGCGGGCAACCTCGGCACGATCCTGCTCGTGAAGGTCTCGGACATCATGCGGACCGGCGAGCGGCTGGCGGTGCTTCAGGACACCTGCAGCGTGCAGGACGCGCTGCTTGCGATGACTCGCGCGAAGGCCGGCTGCATTGCGCTGATCGACGGCGCGGGCGGGCGGCTGAGTGGCATCCTCACCGATGGGGATCTCCGCCGCAACCTCATCGGCACGCCCGACTTTCTCTCGCAGCCCGCGTCGCGATTCATGACGCGCAAGCCGAAGACGGTGGCCGCGGAGGCGCTGGCCGTCGAGGCGCTGCGGATGTTCGACCATTTCAAGATCGACGACCTGATCGCGGTCGATGCCGAGAACCGGCCCGTGGGCCTGGTGGATGTCCAGGACCTGCCGAAGATGAAACTCATGTAGCGCCCGCGCGGTGCGTCGCCAGTGCCCACCGGGGCACTGATCTTATGAGGCGTGCAACCGATCTCATATCCAGGCGGAGTGTATCCGGATATCATCGGCATGCTTTCCCCGGGGGCGCCTTTGGCGGCCCCGATCCCGCGAACCAACCTTCCCGAGCGCGCGTCGCTCTGTATCCGGTCATTCCCCACGCTGTTGCGCCACGTTCCCCGGCGCGTCCCCATGACTATCCCGATCCGCCGATTTGGTGCCGCGCTGGCTGCCAGTGCGGCGCTCGTGCTGGCATTCCTGGCCGGACGCTGGAGTGTGTCGGCGACGAGCGCGTTGGGCGGGTCGGACCGTGGGGGTTCGCCGGGCGCCGTGAGATCGGCGGCGGCCCGAATCCCGGAGCGGCGCATCGACGTGCGGGGCGGGGGGCAGGCAGGGCCGGGCGCCCCTGGCTCCGCGGAAGCCGACCGGGATGCACTGGCGCGGCTCGACCTTTCCCCCGCCAGCGAAGCCCGAGAGCGGGAGCGCATGGATCTGATCGCACGCTGGGCGGCCCGGGATCCCGTGGCGGCGCTCGACTACGTCCGCTTCGACCTCCGCGGCGACCGGCGCGCGCAGGGACTGTCGCTTGTATTCAAGACCTGGGCACGACGCGACCCGCGGGCCGCCTGGGGGTGGGTGACGCGCAACATGCCCGGGGCGACGCCGAATCTCGACGAGGTGATCGGCGAGGTGGGGCGCAGCGAACCGGCGCTCGCGGCCGAGTTGGTCGCGGGGTGGGCGTCGATGCATCCAGGGACGGCTCAGGAAGTCTACCTGGCGGCGATCCGGGGCATGGCCTATGCGGGGAGTTTCACCGAGGCCGCGCAGGTGATTGAAGGAGCTGTGATTCCGGGTGCCGGCGAGCGCGATGATCTGGTCACGTATCTGGCCGGCCAATGGGCGCGCTACCAACCGGAGCAGGCGGCCGAGTGGGCGCGGCAGCTTCCACCCGGGCCGGCGCGAGACCAGGCGATGACGAGCCTGAGCATCGCGTGGGCGGATAGCGATCCGTCGGGGGCCGCGAAATTCGCATTCAGCCTGCCCGCCGGAACGTCCCGCGAACGCGCGCTCGAGGAGGTCGTTTCGAAGTGGCTCACCGTCGATCCCGCTCAGGCGAGGGACTGGGTGATAAACCAGGGCGTGCACGACGATTTCGACCGGGCTGTGGCGGCGATCGCGACCCAGCCCCAGCTGATTGGGAGCCAGCCTGCGGTGGCGCTGCAGTGGGCCGGCGACATCGTCGACGACTCGGTGCGTTTTCGCTGCCTGAACACGGTCCTGTCCAACCTGTACGCGCGCGACCCGGCTGCGGCGGCGGACTACATCCGGAGTTCGCGGGATCTGACTCCGGATCAGCGCGCGGAATTTCTGCGGCGGTTTCCCTCGCCGTGACCGCGGGGACTTGATTTTCCCGGCGGAGGGGGCTGCCTTGGGGGCATGAATTATCGACCCTTCGGATCCACGGGACTTCAGGTGAGTGAAGTGGGCTTTGGGGCCTGGCAGCTGGGCAATCCGCTCTGGGGTGCGGAGAAATCGGATGCCCGCGCGCTGATCGACGAGGCGCTGGAGCTGGGGTGCACGTTTTTCGACACTGCGCCTGGCTACTCCTCGGGCGCCAGTGAAGCGGCCCTTGGCGAGGGGTTGTGCAAGGTCCGCGACCGGGTTGTGCTTTGCACGAAGTTTGGGCACACGGCCGAAGGGGAAAGCGATTTCTCGGCTGCCGCGGTCCGCCCCTCGCTCGAGGCGAGCCTGCGAAGGCTGCGGACGGACCATGTGGACATCTACCTCCTGCACAACCCGCCCCGCGACCTGCTGGAGGGTCGCGATCCGGCCGTGTTTGAGGAGCTCGAGCGACTTCGCGAAGCGGGGCATCTGCGGACCTATGGCGTGTCCCTCGACTCGCGGCAGGAACTCGAGTTGATGCTCCGCAACACCCGCTGCAGTGCGGCGGAAGTACTTTACAACGTCTTCCACCAGGAGCCGGCGGGGGCGTTTGACGCCGCGACCGCCCGAGGCGTCGGGTTGATCGCGAAGGTCCCGCTCGATTCGGGCTGGCTCTCCGGGAAGTACGGGCGCGGCAGCCGCTTCGAGGGCATCCGCGATCGCTGGTCGCCCGAGGTGATCGCGCGCCGGGCGGACTTGGTCGATAAACTGCGTGCCCTGCTCCCGGAGGGGCTCGACATGCTCGAGGCGGCCCTGGGGTTCATCCTGGCCTCGGAATCGATCTCGACGGTGATTCCGGGTGCGAAAGCGTCGCCACAATTGCGGCGCAACCTCGCGATCTCGGGCCATGCCCTTCCGGGCGAGGTCGTCCGGGCGCTTCGGACACTTTGGGAGCGGGAGCTCCGGGAAAATCCGCTCCCGTGGTGATAGGAGGGGGCGCAAAAAAGGGGAGCCGATTAAGGCTCCCCGCGAGATAGCTTGCGGAGGTGTCCGCCGACGGATTGCGCCGGACTTGGGTCAGGGCTGGAACGGATTGTCCTGTGCGATCGCAATGATCAGCCAGCCCGTACTCGAGACGCAGTTGGCGGTGGACATCGTGAAGTAGCCGTTGTTGGTGCCCAGCATCGAATACTGGATTCCGCCCTTCGAATCCTGGTCGGCGATGATCTGATTGACGAAGTAGCTCCAATTCGTGCTGTTGCCGGCGACGAGGTAGGCCTCGGCATTCTGACCGGTGCCTTCGAGCCAGACGTCATTCGTGGGGCTGCCATCGAAATCGAAGCCGGTGACCGTGGCGCGGGAATTGGTGGCGGTGTACTCCATGAAAGCCTGATTAAAACTCAGGCCGTCCGCGTACGGGTGGGTGCCGGACGGGCCGAGGGCGAGCACGCCCCAGGCGTTGACGTCGGAGTGGAGGGAGGTGTCGCCGCGGCCCGTGTAGAAACGATTGTTGGTCGAGTCCCAGACGACATTGTCGAGGAACGACTTCACGTTGGCTGCGACGGTCGAGTTGCCGAAGTAGGAGTAGGCTGCATAGGCGTCCTCATTGTGCTCGGTCGAGGCCCAAGTCAGCACGCTGCCGTTCGAAGCGAGGCCGCCGTTGAAGCCGCCGTCGCTCTGCTGGAACTGGAGGCACCAGTTGAGCACGGAGGTGGCCATCGAGTCGAAGCTGTGGTCGCCCGTCGTTTTGGCATATTTGGCGACTGCGAGGGCGACCCAGCAATTGGGGCCGACGTTCTGGGTCACGTCCGAACCGCGGAGCGTTTTGATGCTGTAAGAATTATCGAACGAACCGCTCGAATTTTGGATCTTCTTAAGTGTCGAAAGAATCGTCTTGGCGCGGGTGTAGTCGCCCCTGAGCGTGAAGGCGATGACTGCGACCGCCTCGTCATAGGTGTAGCCGAGGGTGCCGCCCTGATAGCTGGTGATCAGTCCACCGGAGGACATCTGGGAGACGAGCCAATTATAGGCGTTGGTGGAGGCGGTGGCGGTGGTGACTGCGCGTGCGGGGGTGGCACAGGCACCGGTGATGAGAGCCAGAACCGCACAGGCGACGATCAATGCACTGCGGAGCGATCCGGCGACGGGTTTCGTGAGGGGACTCATGGGTTTTTCAGGGTTTTCTGCCTCGGCGAGAACGGGGCCGGGCCGGGGCCGAGGAGTTTTGGGGAGAGGAACCGGCCAGCTGAAGCGTGCATAAAAGTGCAAGCCGATAGACCCTTGTCAATCGCCCTACAAAATTGATATTTATATCATTTATAGAAAATTACTTAACGTAAAAAATATGATCAAATATGTGCAAAAAATAACATTAACAAATCAGAACAAAATTTAAGGCAAAATCCAGGATGTTTGCCGTCGATTCACGCGACGGGTGGACGAGGAGTCCGGGGGCTATCGTGTGCCGGGAATTTATGCGAGTTGTGACGGACGGGCTGAAGGTGATGGATTGATGAAATTGCAACTAATTGGAAGTGAGGATAATGAAAATCGATTAGATTCTTGGTGGGCGTATTTTGCTGAGGCTTATAATTCCATTTAATCCTACTCGGTGGGTGTGCGTAATGCTCTAGTTTTAAGTTATTTGCGTTACCTGACAGTCCGGTCTCCTGCTACACGACGCATGCTTTACTCCTGGCCGGGTGGGACCCTATAGTGACGGTTCTATGCCAACTCCGCCGTTCTCCTATCAGGATCCGTTTCCCCTTGGCACTGACGAGACCGAGTATCGCTTACTGTCGAAGGAAGGAGTGAGCACCGCGACGTTCGAGGGTAAGGAGATCCTCAAGGTCGATCCCGAGGCGCTCGCGTTCCTCGCTCAAACCGCGCTTCACGACACCTCGTTTTTCCTGCGCAACAAACACCTCAAGCAGGTGGCGTCGATCCTCGACGATCCCGAGGCGAGCGCGAACGATCGCTACGTCGCCCTCACTCTACTCAAGAATGCGGAAGTATCGGCAGAGGGCATCCTCCCGTTCTGCCAGGACACCGGCACTGCGACCATCGTGGCAAAGAAGGGCCAGCAAGTCTGGACCGGCTGCAACGATGCTGAGTGGCTCTCGAAGGGCGTGTACGAGTGCTACACGAAGGAGAACCTTCGGTATTCCCAGACGGCTCCGCTGAGCATGTACGAGGAGGTCAACACCGGCACGAATCTCCCGGCTCAGATCGACGTGATGGCCACCGAGGGCGCAAAGTATGAGTTTCTGTTCGTCGCCAAGGGCGGTGGTTCGGCAAACAAGACCTACCTCTTTCAGGAGACCAAGGCGCTGCTCAACCCAAAGAGCTTGGAAACGTTCATCGCGAGCAAGATGCAGCTGCTCGGCACGGCGGCCTGTCCGCCGTACCACCTGGCGATCGTGATCGGTGGCACCTCGGCGGAGGCCTGTCTGAAGACCGTGAAGCTTGCCTCGACGAAGTATTACGACGCGCTGCCGACCACCGGCAATGCGCTCGGACGCGCATTCCGCGACATCGAGCTCGAGCAGCGCGTGCTCACGCTCGCCCAGCAAAGCGGCGTGGGCGCCCAGTTCGGCGGCAAGTACTTCGCTCTCGACGTCCGCATCATCCGGCTGCCGCGCCACGGCGCGAGCTGCCCCGTCGGCATCGGCGTCTCCTGCTCGGCCGATCGCAATATCAAAGGCAAGATCACCAAGGACGGCATCTTCCTGGAAAAGCTCGAAACCAATCCCAGTCAGTTCATCCCGGCGCACCTGCGCACGATCAAGGACGACACTATTGTTCGGATCGACCTTAACCGTCCGATGGACGAGATCCGCGCCGAGCTTTCGAAGTATCCCGTCACGACCCGCGTGTCGCTCTCGGGGCCCATGATTGTCGCCCGCGACATCGCCCACGCGAAGCTCAAGGAGCGCGTCGACGCTGGCAAGGGGCTGCCCGACTATTTCAAGAACCACCCGGTCTATTACGCGGGTCCGGCCAAGACGCCGAAGGGTTATGCCTCGGGTTCCTTTGGACCGACGACTGCGGGTCGCATGGACGGGTATGTCGATCTCTTCCAGTCCCTCGGCGGATCGATGGTGATGATCGCCAAGGGCAATCGCAGCCCGGCCGTCACCCAGGCCTGCAAGAAGCACGGCGGCTTTTATCTCGGCTCCATCGGCGGCCCCGCCGCGATCCTCGCCAAGGACAACATCAAGAAGGTCGAAGTGCTCGAGTATCCCGAACTCGGCATGGAGGCCATCTGGAAGATCGAGGTCGAGGACTTCCCCGCGTTCATCCTCGTCGACGACAAGGGCAACGACTTCTTCGTGAACATCTGCGGCGCCTGCCTGCCGCAGAAGAAATAAGGGGCGCGGAGCGCCCTGGCGTCGGACGTCCGAAGGGCTGGACTCGATTATCCCGAGGCCGGCCCGGTCGGCGTTGGGCATCGCGGCCTTTGCGTCAGAGCGGCGCCGACAGATCGAGCCACTCCGGATGGCGCTCTGCATGCACGGCGATTTCCTCGAGCACGGACTTCGTCGGAGTGGCGGGTTCGAATCCCCACAACCGGCGCGCCTTCGAGTGGTCAAGTACGACCCAGGGAAGATCGTAGGCGCGAGGCTTCGGGTCCGAGGCGACCTCGCGCTGTTCAAATCGCTCCGAACACCAGCCGCTGAGCTGACGCAGGGACATCGCTGATCGCGCGCCGCCGCTTAGGTTCGCGACGCGATCGCCGGAGGACAGCCGGGGCGCGGCGAACTGACGCTCGAGCACCGGCAGGAGGTCGCGCGGGTGCAGGCAGTCGCGCACCTGGTGACCCTGGCCATCGAAGCCGATGTACTTGAGCGGACGCCCGCGCAGCCAGCTGTTGATCCAGTAGGCGAAGATCCCCTGGTCCGCGCGGCCGAACTGGCCTGCTCCCGCGAGCACGCCGCAGCGGTTCACGAACACCGGCAGGTCGAAGGCTTCGCCGTACTCCAGCGCGAGCGCCTCGCTGGCGAGCTTGGTCGAGCCGTAGAGGGAGACGGGTGCCTGCGTTGAAAACTGCTCGTCCACGCCTTCGTCGCTGACTCCTGCGGGCAGGGGCGCACTGCGCGTGAGCCGGAAGGCGCCATTCTCGGCTTCCACCGGCAGGCTGGCGAGCGGCGGAATGCTGTAGACGCGGCTGGTGCTGAGCAGGATGAATCCTGCGCGGTGCCGGCGGCAGAATTCCAGCAGGTTCACGGTGCCAATCAGGTTGTGTTCCACCACCTGTCTGGAGCTCGATTGGCCGTCGACTCCCGCGAGCACACTTGGATTGGCTGCGGCGTCGATCACCCAGTCCGCGGACGGCAGCGAGTCGAGATCGCTTGCGCAGCGCAGGTCAGCGTGGACTAGCCGGATGCCGAGGCGTTTGAGTGCGTCTCGATTGGCTTCGCTGCCCGGGCGGATGAACGAGTCGAATCCGGCGATCGAATGTCCGCCGTGTTCGGCCAGGGCGCGGGCCAGGGTGCTACCGACGAATCCGCAGATGCCGCTGATGAGGATGCGCATGCGTGGGCTTTAGCGGGTCGGTCGACCCAAGCCAAGCGCAGTCGCTCGACTATTGCCCGGTGCCTTCGGCCGCCTTGCGTGCGGCTTCCTCGGCGGCTTTTTTCTGCGCAGCCTCGTAGGCCTGGCGCTGTCGCATGCCGATCTCCATCAGGTCGGCGACGAGCATGCGGGCCTCGCGCTCCTTGTCGGCCTGGGTCAGGGCAGGCTGGCCCGGCTGCGCACCACCCGGCGAGGCGCCGATGGGCGGCAGGGCCGGGGGAGGCGCGGTGATGACTGGGGCGACGCCTGGATTGACCGCGACCGCCACGCTGCGCGACTGGGTCGGCTTGCGCAGCATCAGGGTGATCGTCTCCCCGCCGGCGCGGATCACGGCCTGGTTGCGTGCATCGTCGCAGCTCAGGACCTCGATGCCGTCGGTCGTCGTGCCCACGGCGAACCAGTGTCCGCGTTTCTTCTGGGTGTCGTACAGGCAGACCCAGGTCTTGCCGTTCACAACGCCCATCCCCGCCAGCTGGATCTTGGCGTTCGCGGCCACGGCTGCGGCCGCGGCGTCGCCGGGGGCGGGGAGGAAGGGGGAATCGGTGGAGAGCCCGCCCGCGCGCGCCACGACGCCGGCTGCAAGCAGACCGCACGCGAAGGCGGCACGGCGGACGGTTGCAGGAAAGCGGAGCAGGCTGAACCTTTCGGGCATGATCAAGTGAGACGCGACGACGGGTTTTCGGTTCGACACGATCAGGAGTCCTCGCGGGTCCTCCAGGCTTCGACGATCTGCCGGATTGTCTCCTCGAGGCTGACGCGGATGTCCCAATTCGGGTAATGGGCGCGCATCTTCCTGAGATCCGAGTAGTAGCAGATGTGGTCGCCGATGCGGTTCTGGTCCACGTAGGTGTGGACCTGCCGGCGCCCGGTGAAGCGCTCGGCGATCGCGAAGGCCTCGAGCACGGAGCACGAGTTCTGTTTCCCGCCGCCCAGGTTGTAGACCTCGCCCCTGCGGGGTGCCTGGATGAACGCGGCCATGAAGCGCGCCACGTCCTGCGCATGGATGTTGTCGCGCACCTGCTTGCCCTTGTACCCAAAAACCCGGTACTCGCGGCCCTCGAGGTTGCACTTCACGAGGTAGCTGAGGAAGCCGTGCAGCTCGACGCCCGAGTGGTTGGGGCCCGTGAGGCAGCCGCCGCGCAGGCAGCAGGTCGGCATGCCGAAATAGCGGCCGTACTCCTGCACCATCACGTCGGCCGCCACCTTCGAGGCGCCGAACAGCGAGTGTTTCGACTGGTCGATTGAAAACGTCTCCGGGATGCCGTGCTCGTAGGCGGGGTCGGCGAAATCCCAGCGCGTCTCGAACTCGCGCAGCGCGATCCCGTTGGGGGCGTCGCCGTACACCTTGTTCGTCGACATGTTCACGAACGGGGATTCCGGGCAGGCCTGGCGGGCGGCCTCCAGGAGGTTCAGGGTACCGACCGCGTTGGTGTCGAAATCGTCGAACGGGATGGCGGCGGCGCGGTCATGGCTCGGCTGCGCCGCGGTGTGTACGATCGCCTCGGGCCGGATTTCCCGGACGAGCGCCAGAACGCCGGCGCGGTCCCGGATGTCGAGTTCGTGGTGCGTGAATCCCTTGAGGGTCGACTGCAGGCGGCGCTGGTTCCAGCGGGTGTCACCCTGTGGTCCGAAGAACACGGCGCGCTGGTTGTTGTCGACGCCGTGGACCGCGTAACCCAGCTCGTGCGAGAAGTACGAGCAGACTTCCGAGCCGATCAGGCCCGAGGAACCGGTGACGAGCAGGGTCTTGGACATGGCGTAGGGAGGTGGGGCGCCGGCGGGTGGCCGGCGCCCGGACACAAAACCTACTCCCCGCGCTTGTCGAGGATCGCTTGGATCTGGTCCATGATCGAGTTCATCCGCGCGGCCAGCGCCTGGTACGGGGCCGGCGTGGCGAGGTCGACGCCCGCGCGTTTCACGAGTTCGTAGGGATGGTCGGAGCCGCCGGCCTCCAGCATCGCGAGGTAGGTTTCCCGGGCGCCGGGCTCGCCCTTCATGATGCGGTCCGCGAAGGCCTGCGAAGCGGCGATCGAGGTGGCGTACTGGTACACGTAGAAATCCATGTAGAAGTGCGGAATGTAGGCCCACTCGTCGGTCACGAAGTCGTCGATCTTCATCACGCCCTGCGCGTCGCCCTGGTATTTCCGCAGCAGTTCGCCGTAGATCTGCGAAAGCCGCGCGCCCGAGAGCGCGCCGCCGTGTTCGACCACCTCGTGGATCCGCAGCTCGAACTCCGCGAACATCGCCTGGCGGAAGAAGGTCGCGCGCAGATTCTCCAGCGCGTTGCCCAGGTAGTAGAGCCGCTCGTCGTCGGTCCTCGCGACCTTGAGCATGTGGTCGAGCAGCAGCGCCTCGTTGCAGGTCGAGGCGATCTCGGCGACGAAGATGCTGTAGTCAGCCGTGGGATACGGCTGGTGCGTGTTCGCAAGCAGCGAGTGGCAGCCGTGGCCCCACTCGTGGGCCAGGGTCGAGACGGATTCGTAGTCGTCGTTGAAGTTTGTGAGTACGAAGGGGTGCACGTCGTAGATCGCGCCGTTCATGTACGCCCCGGAACGTTTGCCCGGGCTCGGGTAGACGTGCGTGTAGCGGCCGTCGAGGCTCGAGGTGATCAGCCGCGTGTAGTCGGCCCCGAGGGGGCGCGTCGCGTCGATCACGAGCCGCTTCGCGGTCGAGTAGGGGAATATCTTGTCGAGCTTCACGATCGGCGGGTAGATGTCCCAGTAGCGAAGGTCCTTGATCCCGAGGAGCCGGCCCCGCAGGCGGTAGTAGCGGTAGAGCGTGGGCAGATTCGCATTGGTCTGCTCGATGAGCATCCGGTATACCGATTCCGGCACGTCGTTGTCCGCGAGCGCGGCGGCGAGGGAGCTCGGGTAGTTGCGCGCGCTGGCCTTGAACCAGTCGGTCTTGACCTGCGAATACAGAGAGACGCCGAGCGTGCGCTCGTAGTGCTTGAACGTACCGAAAAAGGCCCGGAACACTGCCTCGCGATCGGCGCGGTTGGGCAGGGCGCGGTATTTCGTGTATCCGGCCTGGTCGACCACCACCTCGCGGCCGTCCGAGAGTTTCACGGTCGGCCACGGCATGTCGGCGGAGGTGAGGATGCTGTAGACCGATTCGGGGGTCCCCGTGATCAGCGACGTCGCGGACAGCACATGCTCCGCCTGCGTGCCGAGCGTGTGCGGAGCCTTGCGGAAGATCTCGGCGATCGGGAACCGGTACGGCGCGAGGCCCGGCGTGGCGTTCACGTAGCCCTCGATCTTCGCCCGCCCGTCCGCGAGCAGCTCCGGATCGATGAAGCTCGCCGCCTGGCTGAAGTCCGTTGCCAGCAGATCCACCTCCTGGTTGCGCTCGAGCGCGCCTGCATCCTTCAGGTTCTCATCGAGTTTCTGGCTCGCGTACGAACTGAGCCGCGCCAGCTGCTTGCGCATGCCGTAAACCGTGTCCATCGCCTCCTGAAGCGTGGCGGCGCTGTCGCCGAGGTGCCCGTGGAAACGAAGCAGTTTCGGGATCTCCGCCGCGAGCGCGGCCTTGGCGGCCTGGAAAGCCGCCTCGTCCTTGTACACGAGGCTCAGGTCCCACACGTAGGCGGGATCGTTTTTCGACTGGGCCGCGGCCTCGTCGACCGTCGCCGCTCCGGCGAGGGGACTGAGGGCCAGCAGGCAAGTGAATGCGAGGGTTGTCTTCATGGGTTTTTGCCAAAAACCCTGCTCCTTTTCCTCCGTAAAAACGACTCAAATCCATGCCCCACAAGTACTCGGAAGCGCCTTCGTGGACTCCAATGTCGCAAGCGATTTGTAATTGGAGAACGTTATTAAAATGATATCATGGTGATAACTAATCACCATGAATCCATCCATGCCCAGTCACGTTTCCAGCTCCGAGCAGCCGGGCTTTGCCGCTTCCGGCTGGCTCATGTTGATCGTCGCCACCCTGATGTTGATTGCCGTGCCGGTGCTTGCGCTCACGGGCGCGAAGGCCGCATCGGGAGCGGCCGTCGGTGTCCTGATCGTCGCGGCGCTCGTGATGCTCATCGCATTCCTCCTGAGCCTCTCGGGCTTCTTCACGCTGCAGCCGAACGAGTCGGCCGTGCTCCTCCTGTTCGGCAGCTACCGGGGCACCATTCGCTCGAGCGGGTTTTTCTGGACCAATCCTTTCGTGAAGCGGATCAAGATGTCGCTGCGGGTGCGCAACTTCAACTGCGAGAAGCTCAAGGTGAACGACAAGCGGGGCAACCCGATCGAGATCGCCGCGGTGATCGTCTGGCGCGTCAATGACACCGCGCAGGCGGTCTTCGACGTCGACCACTACGAGTCGTATGTGACCGTGCAAAGCGAGACCGCGCTGCGCCACGTCGCCGGCTCCTTTGCCTACGATGACGGCGAGCACAACGAGGTCACCCTGCGCGGGGGCGGCGAGGACGTGATCCAGACGCTCAAGCGCGAGCTGCAGGAGCGCCTGCAGCGTGCCGGAGTGGTGGTCGAGGAGACGCGCCTCACCCATCTGGCGTACTCCCCCGAAATCGCGCAGGCGATGCTGCGCCGCCAGCAGGCCGAGGCGGTGATCGCCGCGCGGCAGAAGATCGTGCAGGGCGCCGTGAGCATGGTCGACATGGCGCTCAACGAGCTGTCCGCAAAAAAGGTCGTCGAACTCGACGAGGAGCGAAAGGCGGCCATGGTGTCCAACCTGCTCGTCGTGCTGTGCGGCGAGACGGAGGCCCAACCCGTCATCAACACCGGAACCCTCTACCGCTGACGCGCCATGCCGGCCACGCTTCACGACCGGACCCATGAGCCCGCGCCGACCGGCCGCCGCGTGGTCGTCGCAAGCGCGATCACGGCGCTGCTCACCCTGGTCGGAGTGGGTATCCTGATTTCGGTGACGATTTCGTCGCCAGGGCCCCAGCGGATCCCCATGATCGTGGCGACGCTGCTCATCCCGGCCGCGCTTGCGGTTTACTGGTCTTGCGCACGCATCGTGGCCTACCGGATTTCGGGCGGCATGCTGATCGTGGAGCGCCGGCTTCTTTCGCGGCGCTTCTCCCTCGACCAGGTCGCCTCGTCGGAGATCGCCTCGGATGTGATGCGGGGTGCCTGGAAGTTCTACGGCAACGACGGACTCGGGGCGATTGCCGGCTCCTATCGCAGCCGGCGCTGGGGCCGCTTCAGGGCCTATCTCTCGGATCCGTCGCGGGCGGTGGTCCTGCACCTGCGGGACGGACGCGCCCTGATCATTTCGCCTGCGCACCCCGAGGTCTTCGAGAGGGACCTTCAGGCACGGCTCTCTTGACGACGCCGCGATTGCGGCGAGGTTCGACTCCCCATGTCCTCCGACGAACGCAAGGCCTTCCTCCTCCGAATCGACCCGAAGCTCTGGGCCGAGCTCGAAGGCTGGGCTGCGGACGACCTGCGCAGCGTCAACGGGCAGATCGAGTTTCTGCTTCGGGAGGCCGTTCGCCAGCGGAGTGGAGGGAGCGGGGCGGTGCGGAAGTCGGAGCGCCCGCGGTCCGGGGGCGGCACGCGCTGAGCGTGCGCGGAAAAGGCTTCGACATCGCCTTGCGCCGGGCTAGGACACTCGGCGTATGCCCTCAGAACCCGTGCGTTATATCGTTCGCTCCACCCGGGCCGTCGAGACCGAGAAGGTCCTGGGCGAGGGATGGATGCGCTGGTTGTACGAGACCGCCCCCGGCCGCCTCGCCCTGAACGTCGCCGTGAAGCGGGCGCTGCTGTCGACCTACTTCGGCTGGCGGATGAGCTGGCGGTACAGCGCCCAGCGGGTGCTGCCGTTCATCGTCGAGCACAACCTCGACGTGGACGAATTCGCGAAATCGCCCTACCACTTCAAGACCTTCAATGAATTTTTCTATCGCGCGCTCAAACCGGAGGCCCGCCCGATCGCGCCCGGCGACGACGTGGCGGTGCTGCCGGCGGACGGCCGACATCTGGTGTTCCAGGATCTCGACGCGGCGGCGGGGTTTTATGTGAAGGGGGAAAAATTCCGCCTGTCGTCGCTGTTTGCCGAGGACAAGGTCCCCGAGTCGCAACGCGAGCTGACGCTCCGATACCGTGGCGGCACGATGTTGATCTCGCGCCTGGCCCCGGTGGACTACCACCGGTTTCATTTCCCTGTCCCGGGAGTGGCGACCGACGCGCGCCTGATCGACGGCGTGTTGTATTCGGTGAGCCCCATCGCCCTGCGCCGCAACATCCGCTACCTGGTATCCAACAAACGAATGCTCACGACCGTCGAAAGCCCGCGGTTCGGGCGTGTGATGATGGTCGAGATCGGCGCCACGATGGTGGGGAGCATCCGGCAGAACTATGCGCCGAACCGCCCGATCGCGAAGGGCGAGGAGAAGGGTTACTTCAAGTTTGGCGGCTCCTGTGTGATCACCCTGTTCGAGCCCGGCCGGATCCGCGTCGACGACGATCTGTTGCGGGCAAGTTCGGAGCAGATGGAGACCTATGCGAAGATGGGCGAGCGGCTCGGGGTGGCGGTCTCGTGACTCTGCTATAAAAGGCGCTTGCCAGCCCCATGTCGCCCGGACGGGAATCCGTCCGGTCCCCATTGCCTGGCTCGGGTGGCGAAATTGGCAGACGCGACGGTCTTAGAAGCCGTTGGAGCAATCCTTAGGGGTTCGAGTCCCCTCCCGAGCACCAGGCTTCGTCGTCCCGCCGTCGCGGGACGGACTATGCCTGGCTCCACCATGGTGAGAGAGGCCGGACACTAAAGAACCACTACGCAGAAGCCTGCCGGGCGTAGTCGGCACTGCAGGTGCCACGTAGACCGGCAACCGTTCCGGCCGCGTTTCCACGTCCTAACCGCAACCTCCCCAGTCCGCGTCCATCCCTTGCTTCGCAACGGACTATGTCCGGCTCCGCCGCTTGTCAGCTGTGCCAGTGCACCGCCGAGGTCCGGCCCGGGGCACAGTTAGCGAGAACGTTCTCCGACGCTCACCAGGTCGGCCCGGATCCGCTGCACGACGGAGTCCCAGTCGCCGACGGCGGGCTGGCGGAGGAGCCGCATGCTGGAATACCAGGGGCAGTCCTCGCGTCCGAGCATCCAGCGCCAGTCGGGGGCGAAGGGGAGCAGGACCCAGGTCGGGACGCCGAGCGCCCCGGACAGGTGGGCCACCGAGGTGTCCACGGTGATGACGAGGTCGAGTTGCGCGACGGCTGCGGCGGTATCGGAGAAGTCGCTGAAGCGTGGACCCAGGTCGACCAGGCGGTCCGACTGCGCCAGCGTGGCCTGGTCGCCCGCGGGCCGGTCGCGTTGAAGGCTGACGAGGGTGCCCTCGAATCCAACGAAGGCGCCGAGCAGGCGCTCGAGCGCGATCGAGCGTCGGCGGTCGTTGCGGTGTTTCGGATTTCCGGACCACACGATGCCGACGCGGGGGCGCGGCGTAGTGTCAAGCTGGGGACGTATCCGCGCTTGCAGATCGTCCGAAGCCCGCAAGTACGAGGCGGACGCGGGTTGATCGAGCGGGTTGAACCCGAGCACGTGCCCGAGACTGAGCAGCGGGCAGTGCAGGTCGTAATCCGCCGGAGCACGGCGCGTCGGGTGGACTGCGTCGGCGAGGGCGCTGCCGGCGATGAGGCCGACCAGCGGCTCCTGCACTTCGACCACGACGCGGGCGCCGGCGGCGCGCAGGGCCGGGAGCAGGCGTGCGAACTGGAGCGTGTCGCCCAACCCCTGCTCGGAATAGACGAGCACGGTCCGGCCCGCGACGGGTGTGTCGGGTCCGAGTCGGGTCGAACCGGCGAATGTCCGCTGGGGAGCGCCGCGCCGCGCGGCGAACCGGTGTTCATAGAGCGGCCAGCCGCGGGAGTAGTCGCCCCGAGCCAGGTGAACCAGCGATTGGTTGAAGAGTGCCTCAGGATGCCCGCGGACGGCTTGCTCGGCTCGTTCGTAGAAGGCCAGGGCCTCGTCGAGCTCGTTGAGGGCAAGGTGGGAGTTGCCGAGGTTGCACAGCGCCTCGACGTTGTCGGGCTTGAGTTCGATCGAGCTTCGGAGGCACGTGCGGGCCTCCTCGATGCGGTCGGCTGCGAGCAGGGCGTTTCCCAGATTGCAGAGTGCGTCGGTCGAGCGCGGATCAGCCGCGAGGGCGTCGCGCAGCAATTGCTCGGCTTCGGCATGGCGTCCTAGCCCGCTGAGGACCGCGCCGAGATTGTTGAGCACGTCGGGGCGGCCCGGCGCCAGGGCCAGGGCTCTTCGGTAGGCCGTCTCCGCCTGCTCGAGCTGGCCGCCGGCGTTGAACCAAGTGCCGAGGTTTGCGTGCGCCTCCGCGTATCCAGGCTGGAGCGCGATCGCTGTTTCGTACGCCTCACGCGCCTCGTCGGTGCGCCCCAGGCCCTTCAGGGCAATGCCCAGGCTGTTCCAGGCGGTGGCCAGGTCGGGCTTGAGGGCGACGGCCCTTGCGAGGACGGCCTGAGCCTGGGCGTGATGCTTCAAGGCCAGGTGGGCGTTGCCCAGGTTTCCGAGCACCTCTGGAAAGTCGGATTTCAGATTCAGTGCATGCTCGTAGGCCCCGGCGGCCTCGGCGGGCTGCCCGGCGGCCTGGAGCGCGGCACCGAGATTGCACCAGGCATGCAGCAGGCGCGGCTCCTGACGAAGCGCCTCGCGGTACCAGGTTGCGGCCTCCGAAGGCCGGCTGCGGCGGTGAAAGGCGAGGCCGAGCCGGTAGGCCTGGTCCGCCGAGATGGGCGCGAGCGCTTCGGCCTCCCGCGCCTGCTCGCGCGCCTGGTCAAAAGCGCCGCGCGTCACCGCCAATTCCGCGCGCAGCCAGAGCACCTCGCCATCCCGCGGGTGGGCGGCGCCGAACGTCTCCAGCAGGCGCTTCGCCTGATCCAGGCGTCCCGCGTCCAGGTGCGCGCGGATGGTGTTCAGCTCCTGACCGGTTGGGGGCATTGCGACGCTACCTTGATTGGGCCCGTCGTTGTGGGTCAAAAGGTTTTCCGTCCGCTCCCGCCTTTCATGGAGAGAGAAGGCTGCCGGGGTATTGGCCGGGATAATTATTGCCTAACAAATTGATGAATAGATTGATGGCGTTGTTCCTGGGTCCCTTCCCGGAACCATCGGAACGCTAGCCCTATCCGAGGGCATGCGCGGCACCGGGTCCATGCCGCCACTCGGCTGGAACGACAGCCTTTGGGAACGCCCGTCCGGGCGCCCCGCCTCCTGCGCCTTCCGGCCGCGATCCAAACCGACCTTGTTCCGTTCCCATTCGTCTCTTAAATCTGTGAGTCCGCAGGTGTAGCCTTTGTCCACCGTCAAACTCTTCATGACCATGAAAACGCCTTTCTTCGCCCTGACCGCGATCCTGTTGCTCGCCGCCGGTTGCGCGTCGCCCCGTTCCGATGCGCGTCTCACCAACTCCCGCCAACCTGGCCCCGTGCTCGGTGAAGCGGTCGGCACGGCTGTTGGCGCCGTGGCCGGAAACGTGGCCGGAGCCGCCGTAGGCGCTGGCGAGGGCTTCGTCCAGGGAGCCAAGGCCCCCTTCGACAATGAGCGCCGCATCATCCGCGTTTGGAAGACCGAGAAGACTCAGGATGGCCGGACCATTCAGGTCCCGGTCGAATACGAGGTCGACGCAAACGGTCGCGTGATCCGCGAGGTTCCCTCGTCGTCCTCCAACTGAGCTTTCCCCGTCATGAAAACCCTCCTGTTTCTTGTAGCCTGTTGTCTCGCGGCCGTCGGAGTGCGCGCCCAGTCGAAGGACCCGGTTGATCGCGCGCCCGCGGGAACGCCCGCACGGACGTTCAAGGCGGCGATCTTCATCTCCAACCGCTCCTGCTCGGAGCTCGATGGGAAGATGCGCACCCTCGAGGACCTGGTCACCGCCAAGGTGACCGATGAGGGCTTCAAGGTGCTAAGCCGCGAGGCGGTCGTCGACGCCATGCGCGCCTTTGATCCGACCCTTGCGTCGTCGCCGCGCCCCGCCAACAGCATCGAGAGCGAGCTGACGAACCAGACTTCGATCCTCCGCCTTTCCCAGAATCTCGGCGCCGACTACCTGCTGGTCGCCTCGATCGACAGCCTCGGCACCGATACGCGGAAAATCGATGCCTATGGCGTGCGCGAAACCGTCCGCGAGACGACGCTCCGTCTGACCTACAAGGTGCTCGACGGCAGCACGGGCGCCAGCATCACCGCCGACGCCGTTAAGGTATCCGAATCCACGCGACAGACCGACAACCTTGCCGAAAGCAACGGCGACCTGGTGAACTCCCTTCTCGACAAGGCTGCCACGCGCCTGGCGCAGAGCCTGGGCACGCGCATCGCGGAAAACCGCATCACCCCGCCGTCCGAAAAGCCGGCCTGGGTGTCGATCACGATCAAGCCCGAGGCCGCCGACCTCTACATACCCGACGTGCGCATCGCCAACGATCATACGATCGCGATCTCGGATAGCCGGTACAAGGTCTCGCCCATGGCGGTGACCGTCGAGGTCGACGGCGTGGCGGTCGGTTCGGCCCCGGGAACCATTCGCGTCCATCCGGGCTTCACCCACCTGCGCCTGACCCGAGAGGGCTTCAAGCCCTGGGAGCGCACGATCAACGCGGTCGACGGCCAGACCCTGACCGCCTCGATGGAACTCAGCCCGGAGGGCTATGCGCGTTGGCGCGAGACCACCGGATTCATCAACGGCCTGAAGAACGGCGCAAAGCTTACCGACGCCCAGGTCAAGGCCCTCGAAGGCCTGTCAAAGATGCTCGAGCAGAGCGGATTCAAGGTCGACACGAAGGGGCCGCTGGTGAAGCGGTCGCTCTTCTGAGGCCGGGTTCCAACCCTCATTTCCTTCCACCATGAAACTCTCCCGTTTCCTCTCAATCGCCGCAGTCGCCGCCCTTGGTTCCACGGCCTTCGGCGCAGCTCCGGCCGCTCCCGGCCTGAAGAAGATCGGCATCAGTGATGTGAAGCCCACCCCCGCCATCGTCGCGAAGGCGGAGTCGAACGGCACCCGAAACTCGCTCGAGCGCATCGTCCAGGGGCTCGACAGCCAGCTCATCGATCGCGTCCACAGCACGCGCAAGTTCGACGTGATCGCGCGCTCCGACCTGTCGTCGATCCTCAAGGAACACGACTTCACGGGCGGCACATTCAAGGTCAGCGGTGTTGACTACCTGCTCGTGACCTCGATCGACGACTTCCAGGACTACTCCGAGACCCGCCTGTTTCCGGCCATCGGCAAGTCGGCCAGCTGGCGCATCATCCGCCTTTCGGCGGTCGGCAAGATCTACGAGACGGCCACGGGCCGCCTGCTGGAGTCGGCCAATTTTCCCCTCGAGATTCGCGACCAGGAGGAGAACGCGTCCAATGACAGGAAGAACGGCGAACTCAGCGACCGCCTGCTCGAGGACATCACCAACCAGATGGCCGACAAGATCGCCAATCGGGTCGTGGACGTCATTTATCCGGCCCGCGTGATCGCCAAGATGGACAAGCAGGTGACGATCAACCGCGGCGACGGCACCGACATCGCGGTGGGCCAGGTGTGGAACGTCTATGCGCTGGGCCAGGAGCTGGTCGACCCCGACACGGGAGCGTCTCTCGGACGCGAGGAGCTTCGCGTGGGCCAGGTTCGTATCCGTCGCATCACTCCAAAATTCTCGGTGGCCGACATTCTTGAGGATACGGGGATCGACATGAACGCGATCCTTCGTCCTGCACCGGCGCCCTCATCGGCGCCCGCGCAGTAAGGGGCCGTCCTCCAGCTTCCTTCACCGGCCCATGTCCTTGCCGTCCTCCCGAAGCCCACGGCTGTTCCGCGGGTCCGTGCTCTGTGCGATTGCCGCCGGGGCGCTCCTGCTTGCCGGGTGCCAGACCTACACGCAGCAGTCCGCAGGCTTCGCCGAGGCCTGGCGCAGCGGTCGGCTGCAATCCGCCGTTGACGCCGCTTCCGCGAAGGCGGCCGGCGCCGAGGGTGGCAAGGATGCCGTGGTCTGGGATCTCGAGCTGGGTTCCGCCCTGCGCACCTCGGCCCTTGCCGCGGGCCAGCAGCCCGTGGCAGCCGACGCGGCGACCACGATGGGCGGAGGGCAGGGGGACCCCGCGCCCGCGATTCCGCCGGTCGAGGTCAGCCGCCTGAAAGGCAGCCAGGAGGCGTTTGGAAATGCCGAGTCGCGGATCCAGCACTACGACGAACTGGCGAAGGTCCGCGTCGGTTCGCAGACGGCCGCCATGCTGACGAACCTGGCCAACCTGCCGTATGAAGGGCATGGGTACGACCGGGTGATGCTCCACACGTATTCGGCGCTGAACTGGCTCCAGCTCGGCGACTACGACCGGGCGCGGGTCGAGCTCAACCGCGGGCTCCAGAGCCAGCGCGACCTCGTGGCGCGAAACAGCCGCCGCATCCTCCAGACCCAGGCGGAGGCACGCAAGGCCCGCGAGGGTGCGCTCGCGGTGAACGGCCAGCCCGCGCCGTACGACGTGGGCCGCGCCGAACAGGATCCCCAGCTGCAGTCCCAGATCTCGCAGATCGAGTCCGGCCTCGCGGCCCGGATGAAGGGCTACGGCCCCTACGTGAATCCCTTTTCGGTCTTTCTCGACGGCCTCTTTTTCACGGTCCGGGCGGACGGCCCCTCCGACATGGAGCGTGCCCGCCTGTCGATGGAGCGGGCCGCCGGCATGAATCCCGACAACAGCTACCTCCGTGCGGACCTGCGCGTGGCGGAGAACCTCCCCACCGGTGCGAGCGACGACGGCACGACGTACGTGGTCTTCGAAACCGGGTCGGCCCCGTCCCTCGACGAGCTGCGGATCGACGTGCCGACCTTCGCATTCACCAACCGGGTCGCCTACGTCGGAGCAGCGCTGCCGGTCCTGCATTTCCATGACACCTACCTCCCGGCCGTGACGGTCGAGGCGGGCGGGCGCGGCTATCGGACGGAGCTGGTGTGCAGCATGGATAGCGTGGTCGCCCAGGATTACCGGGACGACTTCAGGTCGGTCCTGGTGAAGACCCTGATCTCGACGGGCATCAAGGCTGCCGCGAGCGCGGCTATCCAGAACCAGTTCAAGGATCAGGGTCAGGCTGCGCAGCTGCTCACCGGCCTGCTCACCGGCATCACGAGCTATGCGACGACCGTCGCGGACACCCGCTCCTGGACGGCCCTCCCGAAGGAATTTCAATACTGCCGGTTCCCCACACCGCCCGACGGGCTCGTGACCGTCGACGCCGGAAACGCCAAATATGTGGTGAAACTTCGCCCGGGCCGCGTAAATCTGCTCTATGTGCGGAGCATAGCCCCGGGTCTTCCGGTCTACCTTTCGCAAACCGTACTAAAATGAAAGCCACCCTCCTAGCCGCCCTTGCGGTCCTCGGACTCGCCGGATGCCAGAGCGTCAACACCGTTGAGCGCGCCGTTCCCCAGGCGACGCCGCACTACGTCTCCGACAAACGAATCATCACCGACTCCACGCTGGCCGCCTCGCTGCGCATCCTGAATGTCAGCCAGGTCCACGTCAGCTCGGACCTCCTCAAGATCCAGGTTCAGTTGGAAAACCTGAAGAGTCGCACCATGAATTTCCGCTATCGCGTCGAATGGTACGACAAGAGCGGCATCCTGATCGACTCGCCCACGGACCTCTGGAAACCGATCACGCTCCAGGGGCGCGAGACCTCCGCGATCACCGCGGTCGCCACCACCCCGAACGCGGCTGACTTCGTGGTCAAGTTTCAGGAAGTCCGCTGATCCGCAGACACCCACCTTTTAAATCCTCAGGCCATCATGAAACTCACCTCAAGCATCCTCGTCCTTTCGGCGCTCGTTCCCGCCGGCCTGTTCCTGGCCGGTTGCGAGACGACGGTCCGACCGGTTGACCCCCGGGCCAACCAAGTGATCAACGCCAGCCAGATCAGCCCGCAGGAGTGGGCGCAGGCGGCGGACAAGCTCATCAACAACCTGCTCTCCTCGAATGTGCTCGACCGCGCGCCCGAGAAGCCCGCGATCCTCGGCATCTCGCGCATCGTCAACAATACGCAGCAGCAGGTCGACACCGACGAGCTGACGAAGAAGATTCGCGTCGCGCTCAACAACACCGGCAAGGTGCTCACGACCACGACGGTGGGCCTTGGCGGCAAGGTTGAGGATCCGCTCGCCCAGCAGGCCGAGCAGTACAATCAATTCATGGCCGGCCAGAAACAGGTCACCCGCATGCCCGACTACACGCTCTCGGGCAAGCTGCTCGAGGACCGCATCAGCCAGGGCAACAACACTCAGATCACCTACACGTTCCAGCTCTCGCTCACGGACGTGCGCACCGGACTCGCCGTGTGGGAGTCGGAGCAGCAGATCTCGAAGGTCGCCCACCGCGACACGCTCGGCTGGTAAGCGTCCCGTCGACGAAGCCGACTTTGGAACCGCCGGCCCTCGTGGGTCGGCGGTTCTTTTTTTCCCCGGAGCGGCCCGCGAGGCGGCTCGTGGGAGAACAAAAAAGGCGGAACCGCGGTTCCGCCTCTCATTGAACAAGGGCCGTTGCCCGGATCACATCAGCATCTGAATGTGGTCCCCGCCGCGCAGCGTCTCGCGCTGGGCCGCGGCCTCGACGAGGAGGAGCTTGTGGCGGTGGCAGCCGTTGCGCATGCAGCCCTTGAGCGTGCCGCCGTTGGGCAGGGAAATCGCGAACATCGGCGCGTAGCAGATCGGACAGGTCTCGCTCTCGGTCTGGAGGGAAACCTGGCAGGTCGGGCAGAGCATCTCGACGATCTCGCCCTCGGGAACATCGATTTCGGACTGGTTCTGGAAGCTTCCGAGTACGGGATCGAGGTAACCGGTGCCGCGGCGCCCGCCTTGTCGGAGCAGCACTTTGACCGCGGCGAAGCCGCTGATCATCTTGCGTGGATCCATCAGAGAATGACCGCTCGGGCAGCGCGCATGCTCCACATGGAGCGTTTGTGCAGGCACCTCGACGGTGATCGTTTCTTTTTTCATGGGGTGATCGAAGAGTTTGAGAAGATGAGTTTTGCCGGGATTCTCCCCCAAATCCGCATGGGCTGGCAAGAGCGGGCGGGATAAGTGTTATTTCTGATGAAATGGAGGCTTACTAATTTACTACAGGGGAATGGGATCCGAAGGAAGCGGTCGGGTTGCCGTTCTTGCCACCACCGGGGGCGGGTGCACAGGATTGCACATGGAAAACGTTCAGCGCGGTCCCTTCGGGCGCTTTGTTTCAACCTTCACCGACATGGCCCGCCTTCCGCGGGCGCTGTGGTTTGTGATTGGCGCGTTTGTGGCCGAGGCGATGGCATATTTCGGCATTCTCACGCTGATGTCGACCACCCTGGCGACGGACCTCGGCTGGGGTGACGAGCACGCGGGGCTCGTGGTGAGCCTGTTCACGATGACGGTGACGCTGCTGATGCTGGGCGTCGGGAGTTGGGCGGAGGGATTTGGGTTGAGGCGGGCGATCGTCGCGGCGCTGGTGATTGGAACGCTTGGGCGCATGGCCTACGCGTATGCGCCGTACCTGCACGGGGCGCTGGTGGTGGTTGCGGTGTTGGGCGGACTTCTGGTGGTGGCGACGGGGTCGGCGATCCTGCAGCCGGTATGTTACTCGGGCGTGAAACAATACACCGATGAGAAGACCAGTTCGATGGGGTATGCGCTGATTTATGCGGTGATGAACCTGGGCATCGTCGGCGTCGGCGCGCTGTCCGCGTGGATCCGGCCCGCGGTGCAGGATCTGAAGGACGGCCATGCGGCCGGTGCGCCGGGCCTGGTGGTCGGGGCATTGTCGCACATTTCGCTCACGGGAGTGCAGGCGGTGAACTGGGCGTGTGCGGGGCTCACGGGGATTTCGCTGCTCCTGTTCATGGTCCTGATGACGAAGCGGGCGGAGGCGGCGAAGCTGCGGCCCGACACGGTCGAGCTGGCGGAGGGCGCGGTGAGGCCGCCCCTGCGGGCGAGGGTGAAGTCGTATTTCACGGAGGGGCCGTTCAGCAACGCACGGTTCCTGTTTTTCATCTTCATGCTCCTGCCGGTGCGCACGCTGTTCGCGCACCAGTGGCTGACGTTTCCCGAATACATCATTCGGGCCTACGAAAAGGGCGTGGCGGATCGCATGGAGTGGCTGGTGAACTGGATCAACCCGGGCATCATCTTCGTGGGCGTGCCGCTGACGGCGGCGCTGACCCGGAAGATCAATGTGTACAAGATGATGATGATCGGATCACTCGTGAGCGCGGTGCCGACGTTTCTGCTGTGCGCGGGCCCGAGCCTTGGGCGGTTGATCACGTATTTTGTGCTTTTCTCGATCGGCGAGGCGCTGTGGTCGGCTCGATTTCTTGAATACGCGTCGGAGCTGGCGCCTCCGGGACGCGTGTCGCAGTTCATGGGCCTGGCGAACGTTCCCTGGCTGCTGGCCAAGGCGACGACGGGATTCTATTCGGGCTACATGCTGGCCACCTACTGCCCAGCCGGAGTACCAAGGTCGGAACTACACACGGGCACGATGTGGTTCGTGTACGGGTGCATTGCCATGCTGTCGCCGATCGGACTCTTCATGGGACGAAAGTGGGTGATGAAGGGCCTGCACATGGCTTCGGAGCGTGTGGCCTGAGGCGAGGATTCTCGCGCGCGGGCCTTGCGCGGTCTGTGGGGCGCGCTAGGGTTTCGGCATGAGTCTCTCCCAATTCCTCCACGTCCGCATGCGGGTCAATGACATCGAGAAAACCGTCCGCTTTTACGAGGACGCGCTCGGCCTGACCTGCGCCCGCCGGACCACGTCGCCGCGCGGGGCCCAACTCGTGTTCATGGCGATGCCCGGAACCAAGGCCGAAATCGAACTCTGCCAGATGCCGGCGGGAGCGCCGCCGGTCCAGGTGCAGCCCGACCTGATGCACCTCGCGTTCGAGGTCGACGACCTCGAGGCCTTTGCCGCCGGTCTCGTGAAGAAGGGCTATGCGCTGAGCGATGGCCCGACGCGCACGGGCAGTGGCTCGATGATCGCATTCATCGACGCCCCAGAGGGCTACGAGATCGAACTGATCCAGCGCGGACGTTGAGCTCCGCCGTCGTAGCTGTCCGCGGACTTCGCCAAAAAAATCCCGCAACCGGCCGTAACTTTCGGGAAGCCGGGGTGTTTTTACCGCCGTGCACAGGCGTTTCACCCGCTTCCGACTCCCTCATCCGAGCACTCCCGTGCCGGGCGGGGGCGGCTTGGGGCGCGATTCCTGTGCCGGAATCAGTCGTTCATAGTTATCGTTGTGGTTGAGGGGGAGTCCGGGCGGTTCCGGACTCCCCCTCATACATTGAGCAGCCAGCTTGCACGCGTCGCCGAGTTCACTCAACTTCGTGGACTTCAAACCAGCAACGGGTGCCATCGCGCACCCTCTCGTACCCAGTCTTCCCTTACTCCATGTCCTCTCCATCCGCTCCCCAGGCTGTGCCGTCTGGTGCCGCCCGAAAACGCAAAGGCAAACTCAAGCTGTGGCTGCTGCTCGGAGGGGGGCTTCTCTTCGTCGTGCTGCTGGTCGTCGCGGTCAAGATGCGCGACCGCGGGCCGAAGCCGATCTCGGTGACGACGGACAAGGCGGTCGTCCAGACGATCACCCAGGTGGTCACCGCCACGGGCAAGGTGCAGCCCGAAGTCGAGGTGAAGATCTCGTCGGAAGTGCCGGGCGAACTGACCGAAATCCCCGTCGAGGAGGGACAACGGGTGAAGCGCGGCGACGTGCTCGCGAAGATCAAGCAGGACTACTACAAGGCGGTCGTCGACCAGCAGAACGCCGCCCTCATGTCTGCTCGAGCCTCGAGCCTGCTCAACAAGGCGCAGCTGGCGAAGGCCCAGGATGATTTCGACCAAGCCGACCAGCTGTACCTGAAAAAGCTCATCTCCGATGCGGCCTTCACGGCCGCGAAGACAAACCTGGATGTCGCAAAGGCCAGTTACGCCGCGTCGCTTGCCCAGATTCACGGAGCCGACGGCCTGCTCAACCAGGCCAAGGACCAGCTCAACAAGACGGTCATCTACTCGCCGATGGACGGCACGATCAGCTCGCTCAGCAGCAAGGTCGGCGAGCGCGTGCTCGGCACCGGCCAGTTTGCGGGCACGGAAATCATGCGCGTGGCGGACCTCACGCACATGGAGGTGCGGGTGAAGGTCAACGAGAACGACATCGTGAACGTGAAGGTGGGAGACCGCGCAGTGATCTCGATCGACGCGTTCCCGGACCGCAAGTTCGAGGGGCGCGTCTATGAGATCAGCGCCTCCGCGCTCAGCTCCGGCGGAGCCGGGAGCAACGCCGCCGAGCAGGCGGCCAGCGCCTCCGACGAGGTCACCAATTTCCTGGTCAAGATCCGCATCATTGATGCGCACACCGCGCCGCTGCGGCCCGGCATGAGCGCCACGGCTGACATCCAGACGCAGACGGTGAACAACGTCGTTGCGGTGCCTATCCAGGCCGTAACCGTGCGCGATGTCGCGGGCAAGACCAGCGACGAGATCCAGAAGGAGCGTGAGAAGAAGGAGCGCGAGCGTTCGGGCAACGAGCTCACGGTGACCGCGGAGCGTCGCGATGCACGGCGCGACCTCGAGCAGCTGCGCCGCGTCGTGTTTGTGCGGCAGGGCGACCACGTGGTCATGCGCGACGTGGTGACCGGCATCGCCGACAACGACGTCATCGAGATCAAGAAGGGGTTGAAGCCCGGCGAGGAGGTGGTCACGGGCACCTACGCCGCGATCAGTCGGATGCTCAAGGACGGCTCGAAGATCATCGTCGAGAAGTCGAAGTCGCCGGACAAGTTCTAGCCCTGCGGCGCCCCGAAAACCGCGACCGCAACGCACATGATCGCACCTCAAGCACCCACGGCCGGCCGCGAGGCGAGGCCCATCGGCCCGCTGGTCATCGAGATCGCGGGCGTGACCAAGCTGTACCGCATGGGCGAGGAGATCATCCATGCCCTTCGCGGGGTCGAGCTGAAGATCCATCGCAATGAGTACCTGGCGATCATGGGGCCTTCCGGCTCCGGGAAGTCGACGCTCATGAACATGCTCGGCTGCCTGGATACGCCGACGGACGGGCACTATCAGTTCAACGGCAAGGACGTCTCGTCGATGTCGGACGACGAGCTGGCGACGATCCGCAACCAGGAGATCGGGTTCGTCTTCCAGACGTTCAACCTGCTCCCGCGGTCCAACGCGCTGCACAACGTGGAGCTTCCGCTGATCTATGCGGGCATGCCGCCGCATGAGCGCAAGGAGCGCGCGCGGCAGGCGCTTGCCAACGTGGGGCTGGAGGGCCGCCTGCATCACAAGCCCAACGAGCTTTCGGGCGGCCAGCGCCAGCGCGTGGCGATCGCCCGGGCCCTGGTGAACACGCCGTCGATCATCCTGGCCGACGAGCCCACGGGCAACCTCGACTCGAAGACGGGCGAGGAGATCATGCGCCTGTTCGAGGACCTTTATCAGCAGGGAAACACGCTCATCGTGGTGACCCACGAGGAGGACATCGCCCGTCACGCGCGCCGCATCGTGCGCCTGCGCGACGGGTTGATCGAGAGCGACGGGTCCAACGGCTGAACCGGCACACGGCCCGGGCGGTGCGCCGCCGGGGCGAACGACGATGACACGCCTCATTTACGAGATCACCGAGTCCTTTCGCATCGCCTTCGCGCAGATCCGCGCGAACAAGATGCGCTCCGTGCTCACGGCCCTGGGCGTGATCATCGGCATCGTGGCGGTGACGCTCATGGGCACCGCGATCAGCGGCATCGACATCGGTTTCCAAAACAGCCTCTCGATGCTGGGCAACGACATCCTGTACGTGCAGAAATGGCCCTGGCACAACGTGGAGGACTGGTGGAACTATGCGAACCGGCCCAACATCCGGGCCGACGAGGCGGCTCCGCTCAACCGGATCATCCGCGGCACCGATCACTCCCTGCTCGAATTCGCGGTGCCGGTGGTGGCGCGCATGACGTCGATCAAGATGGGTTCGAGCGAGGTGGGCAACGTGTTCACAGTGGGTACCTCGGCCGACTATGCCCGGCTGAGCCAGACGGACTACGCAGAGGGTCGCATGTTTACGGATACGGAGGCGGCGGCGGGGCACCAGGTGTGCGTGCTCGGGTACGACGTGGCCAACGCGCTGTTCCCGGGCCGTTCGCCGCTTGGCAGCGAGGTGCGCATTGACGGGCGGCCGTTCACGGTGATCGGCGTGCTCGCCAAGCAGGGATCGTTCCTGGGGCTGTTCAGCTTCGACAACCAGGCGCTGATGCCGCTGGAGGCGTTCCGGAAGATATTCTCCACGCGCCGCGGTGCGGAGCTGCGCGTGAAGGTGGTCGACAAGAACCGCATCGAGGATGCGAAGGAGGAGCTGCGGGGTGACATGCGCCGCGTGCGCGGGCAGCTGCCCGGCGAGCGGGACAATTTCGAGATCAACGGCCAGCAGGCCTTCAAGGCCCAGCTCGATCCGATCAAGAATGGCATCGCGATGGCGGGCCTGTTCATCACGGGCCTTTCGCTGTTCGTCGGGGCGATCGGGATCATGAACATCACCTTTGTGAGCGTGAAGGAGCGCACGAAGGAGATCGGCACGCGCAAGGCGCTGGGCGCGCGGCGGCGCACGATCCTGCTCCAGTTTCTCATCGAGGCGGTCTCGATCTGCCTGATCGGCGGCGCCGTGGGCATGCTCCTGGCCTATTTCATGTTCCTGGCGATCCACCTTCAGATGCCCAGCTTCCCGGTGCATTTCTCCCCGGGGCTGGTCGTGGTGAGCATCCTCATCTCGGTGGCCACGGGCGTGTTCTCGGGATTCGCCCCCGCCTGGCAGGCCAGCAAACTCGATCCTGTCGTGGCCCTGCGCTACGAGTGACCCGGAGCCAACCGCCATGCCGCTCATCGAGATCCTCCGTATCGCCTTCTCCTCGGTCGCAGTCAACAAGCTGCGCTCCGGCCTGACGATGCTGGGCATCGCGATCGGCGTGTTCTCCGTCATAGGCGTGATGACTGCGGTGACCGCGCTTCGCGGCTCGATTGAGAGCGGGCTGAGCATCCTGGGGTCGGACATGTTCCAGTTCGCGAAATACCCGGCCGGAATCCAGGACAACAGCGCGCGTCGCCGCCTCGCGATGCGCCGCGACATCACGCTCGAGCAGGCCGAGCGCTACAAGGAGCTCATGCGCGGTTACTCGAACGTGATCTGCCTGAAGGTCTTTTCCCAGGGAGCGCAGGCGGTGTACGGCGGCCACAAGACGACGCCAGGGATCACGCTGGGCGGAAGCGACGAGAATTTCATCCTCGCGAACCAGTACACGATCAACCTCGGCCGTAACCTGCGCCGCGAAGACAGCGACATGGTGCGCCCGGTGTGCCTGATTGGAAGCGACATCGTGAAGGACCTGTTCCCGGCCGAGAATCCGCTTGGAAAGGCAATCAAGGTCCACGGACGCGTCTACACGGTGGTCGGCACCTTTGCGCCGAAGGGGCAGTCGTTCGGCCAGAGTCAGGACGACATCATCATCGTGCCCATCACCCGCTTTTTCGCGGACTTTGGCGCCGAGGGGCGGACGGTGAACATCGCGACCCAGGCTCCGAGCCAGACGATGTACAACGAGACCGTGGACCACGCGATCACTGCGATGCGCATTGCGCGCGGGCTCCGTCCGGAGGATGACAACGACTTTGAGCTCTATTCGAACGACTCGCTGCTGACCGCGTTCGCGAAGGTGGCCGACATCTTCTCGATGGGCTCGTTCGTGATCAGCGGCATCGCGCTGCTGGCGGCGGGCGTGGGCATCATGAACATCATGCTCGTGAGCGTGACGGAGCGCACGAAGGAGATCGGCGTGCGCAAGTCGATCGGCGCGCGCAAGCACAGCATCCTGAGCCAGTTTTTGATCGAGTCGGTTGCGATCTCGATCGCGGGCGGCCTGGTGGGGATCCTGCTGGGGGTGGGCGCGGGCAACGCCGTCGCGCTGCTGATGCACACCGGGGTGGTGTTTCCGTGGACCTGGGTCGGGGTGGGCCTGGGAGTCTGCACGGTGATCGGCGTCGGCTTCGGTTTCTACCCCGCGTGGAAGGCCTCGTCGCTCGATCCGATCGAGGCCCTCCGCTACGAGTAGCCGGTTTCAATGGCCTGTCGTCGGCGCGGGTTCCGAGGCTGAGTCCGGCTGGGGGAAGGGCGCAAACTTCGCGAGCACGATTGGCGGTATCGAGAGAAGCACGACGACCAGGAAGAAATGCGGGTAGGACCGTGACACGGCGTCGTACACGAAGCCGCTGATCGTGCCCGTGCCCCATTTGGTCGCCGCCATCACGCCGGTCGCGAACGCATAGTGCGACATCTTGAAATTCCCCGGGGCGATCTGCTGCATCATGTAGAGCATGTGGCCGACGGATCCGAAGCCGAAGGCGAACTTCTCGAGCGTGACGACCGTGCCGATGACGGCGAGGCTGTGCGGCATCGCGACGCTGAGGTAGTAGTAGGTGAGGTGCGGCACGTTCAGCGCGATGGCGAGCCAGACGAACGACCTTCGCAGCGTCATGCGGGCTGCGAAGAAGCCGCCGAGCAGGGCGCCCGCGATGAAGCCGATCGTGCCCAGCGAGCCGTAGAGGTTGCCGATGGCGGTGTTGCTCAGGCCGAGGCCGCCCACGGCCCGCGAATCCATGAGGAAGAGTTGGCCGAAGCGCTCGATGAACCCCTCGCCGAATCGGTACATGAAGACGACCAGGAGCATCATCCAGATCTGGTCCTTCCTGAAGAACGACACCCAGGTTTCCTCGAGCGACAGGAACGCCGACTTGAGGCCGCGTCCCTTCAGGTGGGAGGGTTCGCCGGGCGGGAGCACCCGGAGATGCCACACGCCGCACAGGGCGAGCGAGACGGCGATGAAGCCGATGATGGCCATCCAGGCGGTCACCCAGCCGTAGTGCATGCCGTCGTGCAGGCGGCCGGTCAGGGTGACGAGCAGCCCCGAGGTGAGCACCGAACCGGCGTTCCAGCACATGCCCTGCACGCCGGCGTATTTGGCCTGCTCCTTCGGGTGGAGGGTCGTCATGAAGACCGCGTCGGCGGCGATATCCTGGGTCGCGGAGGCGAAGCCGGTGATCCAGAAGAAGGCGAGCGACAGGCGGAAGAAGCCGGAGAGGGGCAGGCTGAAGGCGACGAGCCCCAGGGCCGCGGCCATCAGGAACTCCATCGTCAGCACCCAGGAGCGTTTCGACAGGTAGGGCTCGAGGAACGGCGCCCAGACAGGTTTGAGCACCCAGGGCAGGTACATCTGGCTCGTGTAGAGGGCGATCGTCTCGTTCGAGTAACCGAGATTCTTATACATGATCGCCGAGACGATCGAGACGGTGGCGTTCGGGATGCCCATCGCGAGGTAGAGCGAGGGCACCCAAAACAACGGATGGCGCCGCCGGGGCGCCTTGCTGGCGGGCTGGTCGTGCATGCAGGGGGAGGGGATGAGGCACGTTGCGCAAATCGGGGTGGGAGGAAAGGCGATGGTCTGCTCTATCGGTTGACTATGCGGTCGTCCGACGCCTCCTCCGAGGGGTCATGGCCGCAAAGACGGCCGCGCCCGTCGTCGCGCCAGGGAGGGGCCGGGGCTTCGATTTCGACCGGGCGATTTGCCCCGGAAGGCATTCGCGCTAACTGTTAGAGTAACCCCTCCCTCGTGGAACTGCGGCCCGCGGCTATGCAGAAGTCATCCCCCGGGGATTCCCCCCGTTCGAATCCACTCACCATGACCCCGTCAACCGACGGCGGATCGGCTGCGGTCCGCCATCCCACCATGCGCGACGTGGCCCGGCAGTCCGGCTACCACATTACGACCGTGTCGAAGGCCATGCGGGACCTGCCCAGCATTCCCGAGGCGACGCGCCGGCACATCCAGGCGGTGGCCCAGTCGATGGGCTACGAGCGCAACCCGGTTTATGATGCGCTCAGCCGGTTCCGGCGGGAAGGCGATGTAAGCGGGGCGAAGCCCCGGATCGCCTACTTGGAGAACTTCGGGCTCGGCTCGGGATGCCCGCGGCCGAGCCACCTGGAGGCGGTGCTCGAGGGCGCACGCTCCCATGCCCGCCTGCTCGGGTATGAACTCGACGCGCTGGCGGTGGGCGAGGACGACCACGACTCCCGCAGCATCACGCGTCACCTCACGGAAAACCGGATCACGGGCGTGGTGATCGGTTACTTCCAGCCGGGCTTCTCGGAGATCGCGCTCAACTGGGACGAGTATGCGGTTGTGAAGATCGCATCGCGACACATGGAGCCGGACGCCACCGTGGTGTGCAACGACCAGCTTCGCGAGGTGCGCCTGGCGTTTCGCCGCCTGACGGCGCTGGGCTACCGGCGCATCGGGCTCGCGGTGGGCCGCTCGGACGAGGACGCCTGCGGACACCGGCATACGGCGGGATACCTGATGGAGGCCGCGTCGCTGCCGCCGGAGCAGCGGGTGCCGCCGCTGATCTTTCCCTACAACATGGCCGAGCCCGCGCTCGCGGCGATGATGGGCCGGTGGGTCCGCCGCAACTCGATCGATGCGGTGCTCTGCAATTGGCGTTACGTTTGGGACATGCTCGAGCACGCGGGGCTCGAGGTGCCGGGGCAGGTGGCCTGCGCCTGCCTCTGCCTGTGCAGTTCGGACCGCGAGGGCATGGCAGGCATCAAGCCGCGGCTCGACATGGTCGGCGAGCGGGCGGTCTCGATTGTCGTCGCCCAGCTCAAGTCCGGCGAACGCGGCCTGCCCGAATTTCCATCCTCGATCTATGTCCAAAGCTCCTGGCAAGACGGACCCAGCGCCCCTCCCCGCGTCTGAGCCGGGCACGGCTCCAGCGAAGCGGTACACCCTGGCGGACATCGCGTCCCGCGCGGGTGTGCACGTCACCACGGTGTCCCTCGCGCTGCGCGACCACCCGAGCATCCCGCCCGCCACGCGGGCCGCGATCCGCGCCGTGGCGAAGGAGCTGGACTACCAGCGCGATCCGCTACTCGACGCTTTCAACTTCCATCGCTCGCGCATGACCCAGCGCTCGCGCACGCTCAACTCGGCGTTCGTGGTGCACGCCGGGGCAACGCGTTTCTTCGGGGGCAATCATTACCAGCCGCTTGTATACGCGGGAGCGAAGGCGGTCGCCGAGGCGCGTGGTCATTCGCTCGAAATCTTCGTCGTCGGGCGGGATCACCTCAGCCCCGCGCGACTGAACTCGATCCTCAATGCGCGTGGCGTGAGCGGCGTGCTGCTCTCGACCTTCGAGATCGACATCGGGGAGCTCGCCCTCGACTGGAATCAGTTTTGCGCCGTCAAGATCGAGTGCCTCCACCTCACGCCCAACCTCGACGCGGTGTCCAACGATCAGCTCCAGGTGGCGAGCCTCGCGATGCGCAACCTGCGCAAGCTTGGCTACCGCAGGATCGGGCTCGCCACCGCGCGAGAGGACCAGATGCGCCTGGGCGAATCGTTTGGCATGGGCGTGCTGCTCGAACAGGCGTCGATGCCCGAGGCGGAGTGCGTGCCGCCGCTCTTCTTCAGCCTCGCCGAGGTGCCCACGCTCTCCCGGAGGATCAGCGAGTGGATGAAGGAGGAACGCGTCGACGTCATCATTTCCAACTGGAACGAACTGCTCGACATCTTTGCGACCGACGGGATCCGGCTTCCTGACGATGTCGCATTCGCCTCGCTCGACGTGCCCCCGGGCCTTCCGCACCTCGCAGGCGTCGTGCAGAACCACCGCCTCGTGGGGCAGCGCGCGATGGAGCAGCTCGCGATCATGACGGACGCGTACCAGCGCGGCGTGCCCGAGGCGCAGACGATCACTTACATCCCGGGCTACTGGAAGGCCGGCTCGACCGCGCCCGGGAGCAGCCACAGGCCTGCGACGAGGGAGCGCTGAGGCGCCTCATCTCGTCGAAAAAATCTCGCGACGCGATCCAACGCGCCGCCCGGCGGAGCCGTGTCGCGGAATGCGTGAGTTCGCGCGCGCCACCGAAGTCGAAGGCTACCGTTTGAGTGGCGCCGCGTTTGAGTCCGCGGGCCGCGACTCCCATTGATTCGCCCCGTTCTCGCGGAACCCCCGGCGTCCCACCAGTCGCTATCCCCTAAACTCGCAGCCTCCGCAGATCCCCTCATCCCCACAAGTTCAGGTCTTTTCCCCCAAGTCCGCGCCCGCGCAAACGGGCGTGGCATTCCTAAACACAAACAAGTCCCATGAACTATCCGAAACCCACAAGCGAACCACGAGGCCGCTCCGCCCTTCCCCGGATGACCGCAGTGCTCGCTTTCCTGATGGCGGCGGGAGCCGCCTTTGCCCAGACGGCCACGACCGACGCAACCGCCGCCGCCGGCTCGTCCACGAACCAGGACGAAGTCGTCAAGCTCTCCCCGTTCACCGTGTCGTCGCAGCAGGACGAGGGCTACCGCGCGTCCAACTCGATCGCAGGCACGCGCTCGAACACGCCGATCAAGGACATTCCGCTGAACATCCAGGTGTTCACCAAGGATCTCGCCGACGACCTGCACATCACCAACCAGGTCGACCTCGAGCGCTACAACGCCGCGCTGGTCAATGGCGGCGCCGACATCCGCTCCGACAACCCGATTCAGCAGGCCTACAACGGATTCCTCTTCCGCGGTTTCGTGCAGAATTGGGGCCTCCGCGACGGCATCCGCGAGTACGATCCCGTCGACATGATCGGCGTCTCCCGTGTCGAGCTGGTCAAGGGGCCCGCGGCCCCGCTGTACGGCCTGACGTACCCGGGCGGCGTGATGAACGTCATCACCAAGGACGTCGACTTCCGACGCAACTTCGCCGACCTGGGCCTGACGCTCTCGAGCTACGGCGAGCGCCGCGCGACACTCGACGCGAACGTGTCCGGCAAGACCGGCTCCGGCACTCTCGGAGTGCGCTACAGCGCGGCGTATGCGGAAACCCATGACGACCGCCAGCACTCGGGCGGCCGCGTGCGGTTCAACCAGGTCGTCATGAACTGGCACCCGCTGCAGGGCACCGAAATCAAGTTCCTCGCGGAAAACGGCTATCGTTCGAAGCCGAACGGCCTGGGCTATTTCTCGCACGGCGAGACCGACAGCCAGGGCAACGCGCTGGGCAACGGCTCCGACATTCCGCTGCAGATCGTGCATCCGAACATCCCGTGGTCCTGGAACTGGGCGACCGGCAACAACCGCACGATCGACACGCACCTGTACCGCGCGACGGTCACGCAGAACATCGGCGACAACCTCGTCGTCACGGCCTACGCGCAGTCCTCGACACGCCTGAACGTCGACAGCAACGGCTGGGACGCCGCCGGCGGCGGCGGCAGCGCGGCGAGCTGGGACATGGGCTTCTCCTCCCAGGGCGGATTCGCCTCCGGCTGGATGACGCTCCCCAACGGCCAGGAGGTCATCCGCATGGGCTATCACTATCGCGACTGGCAGAACGCCATGAAGAGCTACGGCGCCACGGCGCTGTACAAGCTCAACTTCGACGTGATCAAGAACACCTTCACGGTCGGCGGCGCCGCCTGGAAGGAGCTCTTCCACACGCACAAGTGGATCTCGCCCGGCAACACGACGAACCTCTGGGACATCCCCGTCGCGAGCGGCGTCGACCTCTCCGTGCCCGCGAATCCGCCGGCGGACTACTTCCCCGACCTCTCGCAGTGGAGCCACGAGAACAACTCGAACGACTATTACTTCGCGAGCTGGCAGGGTTCGCTGCTCAACGACCGCCTGCACATCAACGCCTCTGTCAACCGCACGAACCTCAAGCTCGTGCAGTGGGGTGATGGATACGCCTCGACCGTGCCGAAGACCACGATCCAGAAGAAGACCTCGCCGATGATCGGCGCGATCTACCAGATCACGAACGGCGTGTCCGTGTTCTACGTCCACTCGACCTCCCTGTTCCCGACGACCGACAAGAACTCCTTCGGCACCCAGATGCCCCCGGTGGTCGGCACCAGCAACGAGGGCGGCGTGAAGCTCGAGCTGCTCAACGGCAAGATCAGCGGCACGATCAGCTACTACGACATCAACGAGGTCGGTGGCTCGCAGACCGACTCCTCGGCGAACAACATGAACACCCAGATTTGGGACAGCCTCACGCCGGCCCAGCGGTTGGTGCAGTTCCCGGGCAAGACCCGCAACGACCTGCTCGGCGACCTCGTCCCCGGCGGCAAGCAGGAGTCGAAGGGCCTCGAGGCCGATCTCGTGCTCCAGCCCACGCCCGAGTGGCAGATCATGCTGAGCTACGCCAACAACGACGAGAAGGTCGTGACCTCCCTCAACCCGGCCACGATCGGCCAGTCGACGGCGGGCCACATCAAGGACCAGTGGGCGATGCTCACGAAGTACACCTTCCGCGACGGCTCGATGAAGGGTCTGTACCTCGGACTCGGCATGCAGGCGGCCGGGCGCGCGCTCCAGGACTACAATGTCCCCGGCGGGCGCTACAATCCGTCGACGTTCTACGCCGAGACCTTCGCGGGCTACCGGTTCAAGGCGGGCGGCTACAACCAGTACCTCCAGCTCAACGTGAAGAACCTGACTCGTCAGGACGAATACGTCGGCTGGCAGGCCACCGGTTCCGCCTCCGTCTATGCGACACAGCGCTACCGCGTGGGCACGCCGGTGACCTGGGCGCTGACCTATGGAATCGACTTTTGACCGTCTGATTCAGTAGTAATGGGGTTAGTCAGAGAGAGAGGGGTGGTGACGCCCCTCTCTCTTTTCGCTTTTCAGCCACCGGGCCCTTTCCCCCGCCCCCGCAATCCGGATTCCCGCGCCGCCCACTCGCGCATGCCCTCCAGTCCCCCCGTTAAACGAAGCCTCCGATCGCTCGCGGGCACGGCCTGCGCCGTGGTCGTGTTGGCGTTTGCGGCGCATCGCGATCACACGGCCGCCCGGCTGGTGCTGCTCGGAATCGCCGCGGGGGCGTTCCTGGTCGCGCTGGCCGCCCCGCGCGTGTGGCGGCCGGTGGAGGCCCTGGCGGACCGGGCGATCCGGCTGCTGCTCGCGGGCCTGACCTGCCTCCTGCTCGGGGTGGTCTTCGCGCTGGTCTTTGTGCCGGCGCGCGTGGTCATGGCGATCATGGGCACCGACCCGCTGCGCCGGAGCTTCGAGCCCGGCCGGTCGAGCTACTGGGAACCGCTCCGCGAGAGCGGGGCCGACGATCCTGCGCGTTTCGACCGGGAATTCTGAAACGGCGTGAGCATGAATTCAGGTGGCGAGGTGCCGAAACGAAGGTCATGAAGATCGAACCGTGTATCCAAAAATCGATGGCGCTTCTCGCTTCACGCGAGGAGCGGGCCATCGTGGTTCCGATTCGCGCATTCGAACCCCTGAAGTTGATGCCATGGTTTTCCGCGTGTCCCTCTGTTCACGACGTGTTTTAGCATGAGAGTCCTCGGCATCAGCGCTCACTTTCACGACTCCGCGGCGGCGCTCGTCGAGGACGGCGTGGTGGTCGCAGCGGCCCAGGAGGAGCGGTTTTCGCGGGTGAAGCACGACGCATCGTTTCCCAGGTGTGCGGTCGCGTTCTGCCTGGGGCGGGCGGGCGGCGCTCCGGATGCGGTCGTGTACTACGAGAAGCCGCTGTTGAAGTTCGAGCGCGTCCTGAGCACCGCGTTTGCGGTGGCCCCGGCGGGATTCAAGGCTTTCACAACGGCGATGCCCGCATGGCTTCGGCAGAAGCTTTGGGTGCCCCGCGAGATTGAGACGGAGCTGCGCGCGGCCGGCTGCGACGTTCGGGGACGGGTCCGCTTCTGCGGCCACCACGAGGCGCACGCAGCGAGCGCGTTCTTTCCCTCGCCGTTCGAGCGTGCGGCGGTGCTCACGATCGACGGGGTGGGGGAGTGGTCGACGGCCACCTGGGGGCGGGGCCTGGGCGCCGCGCTCCGGCTCGAGGCCGAGCTTCGGTTTCCGCACTCGCTCGGCCTGCTGTATTCGGCCTTCACCTACCACTGCGGGTTCCGGGTCAACTCGGGCGAGTACAAGCTCATGGGCCTGGCCCCCTACGGTGAGCCCCGCTACCGGGAACTCATCCTCGGCAAGCTGCTCGACCTGCGCGACGACGGCTCCTTCCGCCTGAATCCCGTCTATTTCGACACCCTGAAGGGGCAGCGCATGACCGGGGAGCGGTTCTCGCGCCTGTTTGGCGGGCCGCCCCGCGCGCCCGACGGCGCGATCACCCAGCGCGAGTGCGATCTTGCGCGCTCGATCCAGGAGGTCACGGAGGAGATTGTGCTGAGGATGGCCCGTCACGTGCACCGTGCGACGGGCGAGCGAAATCTCTGCCTGGCCGGGGGAGTCGCTCTGAACTGCGTGGCGAACGGGCGCCTGCTTCGCGAGGGGCCGTTCGAGCGCATCTGGGTGCAGCCGGCCGCGGGAGACGCAGGCGGTGCGCTTGGCGCCGCGCTCGCGTACTATCACGGCGCGGCCGGCGGGGCGCGGAGCGCGGACGGCGCGCGCGACGCGATGAGCGGGGCGTTTCTCGGGCCGGACCACGATGACGAGACGGCAGCCGCGGCGCTCGCGGCGCGCGGCGTGCCCGCGGAACGGCTCGGCGGACCGGATGAGGTTGCGCGGCGGGTCGCGGAGCGGGTTGCGGGGGGCGCCGTGGTCGGCGTCGTGCAGGGGCGGGCTGAATACGGTCCGCGCGCGCTGGGTGCGCGCTCGATCCTGGCCGATCCCCGATCGCCGGACATGCAGGCGCTTTTGAATCGGCGGATCAAGTTTCGCGAGTCCTTCAGGCCCTTTGCTCCTGTCGTGCTCGCGGAGCGTGCGTCGGAGTACTTCGACCTCCCGTGCGCCTCGCCCTACATGCTCTTCACCGCACCGGTCGCCGCCGGCCGGCGCGGGGCGTCGGCCGCCGGGAGCACGTTGTCGGAGCGCCTGCGTGCGGTGCGCTCCGACATTCCAGCGGTGACCCACGTGGACGGGTCCGCTCGGGTGCAGACCGTCGACCGGAGGGAGAACCCTTTCCTTCACCGCGTGCTCTCGGAATTCGACCGGCTCACCGGGTGCCCGGTCCTCATCAACACTTCGTTCAACGTCCGGGGCGAGCCGCCGGTCTGTCATCCGCGCGAGGCCATCGAGGGCTTCCTGGCCACGGGCATGGACGTGCTTGTTCTGGGCTCGTATGTCGTGGAGAAATCGGCGCTGCCGCCCGGCCTGGCACGTCCGCGTCCGGTCGATGCTTTTTCCGCCGATTGAAATTTCGAGCCATGAAAACGACGATGCCGGTCTCCGGTTTCACCTCCACGCCAGCCCCTCACCAGCCATGAGTGCCTTTCGTCATCTCTTCCGCCTGCTCGGAGAACTCTGGTCCTTCGGCCGCTCGAACAAGCGGTGGTGGATCGTGCCCGTCGTGGTGATTCTGCTCCTCATCGCCCTGTTCGTGATCTGCGTGTCCACGATCTCGCCGTTCATCTATTCCCTCTTCTGACCGTGGCCACTCCCGAGCTTTCCCTCTATCGCCGGCTGGCCTATTCGGCCATGCTCGTCGTTTTCACGCTTGCCGTGCTGCTTGGCGGCACCGAGCTCGCACTGCGCCTGGGCGGCTACGGGGCCTCGCCGCATTTCGCACGCCGGGCGGCGCTTCCGGGCGGCGGAGTCGTTATCCGCGAAAACCTCGGCTGCACCGTGCCGTTCTTCTCGCCCGCGCTCGCGCGCCGGCCCGAGCCCTTCCGGCTGGAGGCCCGCAAACCGCCGGGCACGGTGCGGATCTTCGTTCTGGGGAGCTCCGCGGCCATGGGCGACCCCGAGCCATCGTTCTCCCTTTCGCGCGTGCTCGGCGTGATGCTTCGAGCCTCCTGGCCCGGCACCCGGTTCGAGGTCGTGAACGCGGGGATCACTGCGATCAATTCGAATCTGCTTCGTGGATACGCGGCGGACTGTGCGGAACTGCAGCCGGACCTCTTCGTCGTGTACGAGGGCCAGAACGAGGTGATCGGCCCGTTCGGCCCCTCGGGTGTCTTCGCACCATTCCTTCGTTCGGAGGCCGCCGTGCGCTTCGGGGTATGGGCGAAGGGCACCCGGACCGGCCAGCTGATCAGCGCGATCGGAAGGCGACTCGCGTGGGGCCGCGGCGTCCCGAAGGAGTGGGGCGGCATGCGGATGTTCCTGAACCGGCGCATTCCGGAGGGAGATCCGAGCCTGCGGAGCGTCGCTGGGCATTTCCGTGCGAACCTGCGGGCGATCGCCGCTTCGGCGCACGGGGCCGGGGCCGAAACCCTCCTGTGCACGGTCGTCACGAACCAGCGCGACTTCGCTCCGTTCATGTCGGAACACCGCCCCGGGCTCAGCCCGAATCAGCTCGCCGCCTGGAAGCGCGACTTCCAGGCGGGGGCGGAGGCCGAGCGCGCGGGCGATGCGTCCTCGGCCGAGATCCACTACCGGAGCGCCCTGGCGATCGACGACCGTTATGCCGAGCTTGTCTTCAGGCTGGGGAGGATCGAGCTCGCGCTCGGACGCGACTACCAGGCGCGGGCGCTGCTGAGTCGTGCCAGGGACTTGGATACTTTGCGGTTCCGCACGGACTCGCGTCTCAACGACGTGATCCGCGAGGTCGGCACGGCCGGACTTCCCGGTGTCGCGCTGGTCGATCTGGCGCACGATCTCGCGGCGCGGAGCGCGCACGGGATCCCGGGCGACGAATTCCTTTACGAGCACGTGCACCTCACCCTTCGCGGGACCTACGAAGCGGCCCTGGCGCTGTATCCGGCGATCGCGGCCGACCTGGAGCGGCGCGGCCTCGTCAAGGGACCGTCCCCTGAGCCGATCAGCTATGCCTCGGTGCGGGACCGGCTCGCGTTCACCGTGTACGAACAGGCGATGATCGGAATCAATCTCCTGAACCGTTTCCGCGGTGCCCCGTTCACCGGGCAGAGCGACGACGCCTACCGGATCGCGTTGTGGCAGCGGCGGGTGAACGAGGCCGAGGCGCTGCTCAGGCGTCCGGACGCAGTGCCCGCGCTGACCGAGCTTTATCGGCAGGCGCTCGCGCAGTCGCCGGGCGACTGGGTGCTCGAGCGGAACGCGGGGGCGATGCTCGTGGCCAATCACCGGGCGGGCGAGGCGCTTCCGCTGCTTGAGAAGGCGGAGGCCTGGATCGGCGACGACATCGACACGCTCGTCGCCCTCGGCTGGGCGCAGCGTGGCACGGGGCACGAGGCGGCCGCTGAGGCGACGTTCGCCCGCGCGCGCCGAATCTCGCCCGATTATCCAGGGCTTCCCCCGCCACATTGACGCCGGGAGGGCCCGGAAATGGGGGGGGCGGGGGCCGCGCACCAGGAAACTGGACTGCGGGCGTTTCCGTCAACAGGCTCAGCCTTCCCTAGTTGTCATGAAGCCGATCCTCCCCCTGATCCTGCTCGCTGGCGCCATCGGCGTCGGAACAAACCTGGCTGCCGGGCCTGCCGGGTTTCTCGGTTCGCTGGCCGAACCCCAGCCGGGACGTGCGATGCACGCCTCGTCCACCGACCGCGCCGGGATGAACGGCGATGCCATCTTCGTCGCACCGGGGCAGACAATCACCCTGCTCGATGCAAAGGGTGCCGGCTGCATCCACCGCTTCTGGATGACCCTGGCTCCGCGCACGGACGTCGCAATCCTCAGCCAGGCGATCCTCCGGATCTACTGGGACGGCGACACCAATCCCAGCGTCGAATGTCCGCTCGGCGCCTTCTTCGGCGTGGGCTTCGGCGAACAGCGCGACTACATCTCGGCGGTGTTGAGCGAGACCTCGGGCGGTTACAACTGCTACTGGCCGATGCCGTACCATACCGGTGCCCGCTGGACCCTCACGAATGGCGCGGACCATCCGATCAGTTCCTTCTACTACAACATCGACTACACCGCGCTGGACTCCGTGCCGGCCTCCACGCGGGTCTTCCACGCCCAGTTCCGGCGCGAGGATCCCACGCATCCGGGGCGGAACTACACCATCCTCGACACCGAGGGGGCGGGCACTTACGTCGGCACGGCCCTGTTCATGTCGGGCAAGGCCCTGTATTTCCTCGAAGGAAACGAGGCCGTGTACGTGGACGGGGCGAAGACGCCCTCGATCCTCGGAACGGGCACGGAGGACTATTTCGGGTCGGGCTGGTATTTCGACCGGGGAACGTATTCGGCTCCCTATCACGGACTCGTGATCAAGGACGAGCACCGCGTCTCGGCGTACCGCTGGCACATCCCGGATCCGATCCCCTACACCAAGTCGATTCGCTTCACGATCGAGCACGGGACGGGCGACGGCATCGAGGCGGACTATTCGTCGGTGGCCTATTTTTACCAGGCGGGGCCGGCGCTGCCGCCTCCACCGCTTCCGGCAAACCTGCTTCCCTCCAAGCCCGGGACGATGCGCGTGCTTGAAATCCCCGGCGCGGTGGAAGCCGAATCGCTCGTGGGCGCGGCGGTGATCAAGGGCGGGGGAGCCTGGGTCCAGGATATGGGCAACTGGGGCTACGGCGAATTGTGGTCCAAACATCTGGCGCTGTTCTGGTCGCCCGCCGGCGGGGGCAGCACGCTCACGCTTCCGGTTCCGCTGAAGGACTCGGCGGCCCGCACGGCGACTGTCCGGATGGTGACGGGTCCGAATTGCGGCACCGTTCGCATCGCCCTGGGTGGCGCCGCGGCGCCCGGATTTGTCGACCTGTACGCGCCCAGCGAGGGCGTCAAGGAGGTGTCGCTGCCGCTCGGGGAGCGGACTGGGGACACCGTCCTGCTGAAGCTCACGTACGTCGGAAACAACGCGGCCTCGGTCGGCTCCCTGGTGGGCATCGACGCGATCGTGCCGCATCGGTGATCACAAGGTCGGCGGAAAACGGGAACAGAAGCAGCGGCCACGAAGAACAAGCCGCCAAGGGAGTGTCTTGGACCTTCATGTCTTTGTTCTCTTCGTTTCCTTCTGTTAACTGCGCCTTTTGATCGATTCTACGTCGAGACTGGCGGTCGGTAGGTCGTCGGGAAAAATGAAAAACCCGGCCGCCGAGGACCGGGTTTTCGAGGAAAGGGGGCCGTTGACGCGACCCGTTGAAAGCTTACTTGGCGACGACGCCGAGGGGCCAGACGGTGCGGCCGTAGATCTCGTTGAGGACCTGGGCGAGGCCCGCGTACATCGCGAGCACGCCGCAGAGGATGCCTTCGTAGCCCGCAAAATGCGCCAGGCCGGCGTTGCCCGAGAATTCGGCCGCGGCCAGCAGGAAGAAGAGGATCACCAGCGTGCCAAACACCCACTGGAGCGCCCGGTTCAGGCGCAACGTGCCAATGAACATGACCAGGGTGAACAGGCCCCAGAAGAGCAGGTAGGTGCCCATGCCGGAGGCTTCCGTCGGCGCGGCGCCCGTGTTCTTCGGGAGCAGGACCAGCGCCACCAACGAGAGCCAGAACAGGCCGTACGAGGTGAACGCCGTCGTACCGAAGGTGTTTCCCTTCTTCCATTCCATCACACCCGCGATGACCTGCGCGATGCCGCCGTAGCAGAGGCCCATCGCAAGGATCATGCTGTTCAGGCCGAAAAAGCCGGCGTTGTGGAAGTTCAACAGGACGGTGGTCATGCCGAATCCCAGCAGGCCTAGCGGCGCCGGGTTCGCGGTGGTGTCGGTCTTGAGCACAGGGGTGGCTTCAGCCATGGGTATTTCAGGGTTTGGGTTGGGGACGGACCGCATCCGGGGGCAACGGCGGCCTGTTGGGGAGTCTCGCCGAGGGGTGGGCCGTTCGCCTTAAGAGGTGCACGAAATGTCCCTAGTCAAATCGCCGAGACGGGTCGCCGCGAAAGTTCACCGAACCGTCATGTATCAACGTCGACACGCGGACTTCCAAGGGTGGCAGCCGGACTGTCATAGTGGAACGATCCCAATACCCCGGGGAACCCCTTTCCCCGCCAACCGAATCATCCCGTCATGAAATTAATCCCTCCTGCAGTCGCCCTCCTGGCTGCCTCCGCCTGTTTTGGCGCGGGCCAGCCTTCCCTCACCATCGATGCGTCCAAGCCGCTGGGCCAAGTCAGCCCCCGGCTGTACGGCCTGATGACCGAGGAGATCAACTACTCGTATGACGGCGGCCTCTACGCCGAACTCGTCCGCAACCGCGCCTTTCTCGACGACGAGAAGGAAATCCCGAGCTGGGCCATCACAGAGACCAATGGCGCCGTCGCGACCATGTCCCTGGACCGCTCCCAGCCGCTCAATGCCGCCATCCCGGTGAGCCTCCGTGTGGATGTGACCAGCGCCTCGCCCGACGCCCGCGCGGGTATCGCCAATTCCGGATACTGGGGCATCCCGGTGCATCCGAACACCACCTACCGCGCCTCGTTCTTCGCAAAGGCAGCCCCCGGCTACACCGGCGACGTCACGGTTACTATCCAGAGCGACGATGGCCGGACGACCTATGCTTCCGCGACGATCAAGGGCCTGACGGGCGACTGGAAGCAGTATTCCGCGGTGCTCAAGACCGGCGCCGTGAAGCCCACCGAACGCGCTCGCTACCTGGTCACGCTCGACCAGCCCGGCACCGCCTGGTTCAGCTTCGTCTCCCTGTTTCCACCGACCTGGAACAACCGTCCGAACGGCTTCCGCAAGGACCTCATGCAGATGCTCGTGGACCTGAAGCCGAAGTTCCTTCGCTTCCCGGGCGGCAATTACCTGGAGGGCGGCAGCATCGCCGAACGCTTTGACTGGAAGAAGACCATCGGTCCGGTTTACGACCGCCCTGGGCACATGAGCCCCTGGGGCTACCGTTCGACCGACGGCATGGGCCTGCTCGAATTCCTCGAGTGGTGCCAGGACATGAAGGCCGAGCCCGTGCTCGCGGTGTATGCCGGCTACTCGCTGAACGGCGAGGTCGTAAAGGCCGGTCCGGGCCTTGAGCCCTACGTGCAGGACGCCCTCGACGAGATCGAATACGTCACCGGCGACGCCTCCACGAAGTGGGGCGCCCAGCGCATCAAGGACGGCCATCCGGCGCCCTTCCCGCTGCATTATGTCGAGATCGGCAACGAGGATGGGTTCGATAAGTCCGACTCCTACGACGGTCGCTTCACGCAAATCTACAAGGCCATCAAGGCGAAGTATCCGGAGCTGAAGTGCATCTCCACCGCACCTCAAGGCGCCAATCAAGTGCACAGCGTGCGCCCCGACGTGATCGACGACCACTATTACAGCTCCGTGCCCGAGTTCCTGAAGATGGGCGTGAGCCAGTACGATCACTATGACCGCAGCGGCCCCGAGGTCTTCGTGGGCGAGTGGGCCTCGCACGAGACGGTGTTCCCGCCCTGGAGCAAGCTCTCCCAGGTCGAGGCGCCGACCCCGGACCTGCGCGCTGCGATCGGCGACGCGGCATTCATGACGGACTTCGAACGCAATTCCGACATCGTGAAGATGAACTGCTACGCGCCGCTGTTCGTGAACGTGAACCCCGGCGGCCGCCAGTGGCGCCCCGACCTGATCGGCTACGACGCGCTACGGTCCTACGGCTCGCCCAGCTACTACGCGTTCAAGATGTTCAGCACGCACCTTGGCGACCAGATCCTCAAGGTCACCGGCTCGGATACCTCTCTGATCACCTGCGCGACGCGCGACAGCGGCACGGGCGAGATCTTCCTGAAGCTCGTGAACGCGAGCTCTGCGGCCCAGAACGTCGTGATCGACGTGCCCGGCGCGGAGCATCTCGGCCCGACGGCGAAGGCGATCGTGCTGTCCGCCCCCGCGACGAGCGCGACGAACACGATCTGCGCCCCGACGGACGTGGTGCCGCAGACCACCGAGGTCGAGGGCGTGCACTCCGGCTTCTCCTACACCGTGCCCGGCAACGGCGTTGTGGTGCTGATTCTGGATACGAAGTAAGTTGAACTACAGGGGCCCGCCCTCTGCGGGTCCCGCCAAGGTTTACGATGAAGACCCGGCCATGAAGGCCGGGTCTTCGTGCAATCTGAGGGATGCCGACGCTCCGCAGTGAAATTGGGGGGCCACCTCCCAACAGGCTCCTGTTCATCTATCTGCCCTGACTTCCGCCCTCCGACTTCCGACCTCTGGCCTCTGACCTCTGGTTTCTGACCTCCGACCTCCGACTTCCGACTTCAGACCTCTGGCCTCCGCCCTCCGGCCTAATTCCCCTCCGACACGAAATAGGCCTCGACGATGGCGTTCCCGGTGCCGCCGTCGGCTCCGTCCACATGGGCGGTGTAGAGTCCGGCAGGCAAGGTGACGAGCAGGGCGGAATCGTCGCCTGAGGTCAGCGGGAAATCCTGGACCGTGGCGGTCGCCTGCCGGATCGCCGCGGCCTTGGTCGCATCGCCCTCCCAGCCGGTATTGGAGGCGACCACGGCGCCATTCACGTCGTAGAGCGTCAGTCTCGGCTTGGCCAGGACTCCGGTCACGTTGTAGGCCGCGAGGGAGGGGCCGACGGCGCGAATGAGGAGCTTGGCCTGTCGCTCCAGTGCAACGCCCACGATGGCGGCGGAGTCGCCGGTGCCCACGAAGCAGCGTGTCGAAATGGCTGAAAAACGGTCGCCGACGGTGGTGTCACCAGGTTGGCGATACAGATAGACCTCGGCAATGGCATTGCCCGAGCCGCCGTCCGCTCCCTGGATCTGGGCGGTGTACACCCCGGCAGGCAGCTTCACCACCATTGCGGAATCGTCGGGGGTCGTGAACGGAAAGGCATACACGGCGGCGCCAACCTTTGCCACGTCGTAGCTCGTGCCAAAGTCGCCGTTGGCCGCGACCTTGGTGCCGTTCAGGTAGGTTGGCGGGTTCTGCCATCCCTGGTTTGAAAGGATCGCGGTGGAGGTGCCGTCGAAGAGCGTCAACTTCGGTTTCGCGAGGACGCCGGTGACCTTGTAGTTGGCCAGCGAGGGACCACCCGCGCGGATCAGGACGATCGAGTCTCGGACGAGGATGAAGGCCGGTATGCCCACCGAGTCGCCGGTGCCCACAAAGCAGCGCGTCGAGATGGCGGCGAAGTGGTTGACCGGGGTGACCGACAGCGTCGCTCCGTTGGATGTCACCGTGCCGGCCAGGTCGCTGACGACGATGGTGTAGGTGCCGGCGCTTGCCGTTCCGACGGGGTTCAGCACGAGCGACGACGAAGTCGCGCCCTGAATCGCGACTCCATTCCGGTACCACTGGTAGCCCAGCGGAGCCGAGCCGGAGGCCTGGACCGAGAAGGTGGTTGACTGCCCTGCGGTCACGGATGCCGCGGACGGTTGCGTGGTGATCGCAGGCGCGGTCGCCTGGATCGGCATGGCCGCCGGATCCTGAAGCCGCCACAGCTGATCGATCGTGCCGTCAAAGCTCCGCTGCACCACCGCCGCCCCGCCGGCGCGGGAGACGCCGCTGACGCTGAGGTATTTGTTGCTCCAGCGGCTGCGGATGTAGAACCAGCCGTTCCCGGCGTATTGGAAATACCAATGCTCCACCGCGTTGGTGGGATAGCTGTATTGCTTGATGGGCGCCTCGTCGTTGTACGCCCAATCCGCGAGGTCGGCGTTCAGTCCGCTGTTGACGTTGGTGAGCAGGAAATAGCTGAGGTCGCCTTCGGTGCTGGAGGGAAGCGCGGCGACGTCCCAAAGCTGGCTCTTGGCGCCGCTGAAGGTGGTTTGCTGGAGCGTGGCGGCTGCGCTGGTGCTGGCGCCGGCCACGTCGAGGCAAAGTCCGCTGTTTGCGTTCACGATGGCATAACGGCCGCCGATGACCGGCTGCACGTCCGCACCCCAGGTGATGTTGATGACCCGCTCCTGGTTGCGGTTGATCGTCACGGAATAGTCGCGCTGGGGTCCGTGTCCGTCGTAATACACGTCGCGGTCGGTGGCGTGGAAGGTGTAGGTCGTGGTTCCGCCGACACGTTCGCCGTCTCCCACGAAGGCCTGCACTGCCCCGCTGGGTGCGCGGTACACGGCCGCCGCCGTCCAGTTTGGCCGGTCCTCCGCATAGCCGAGCCGCACGCCCTGGCTCGCCCTCACGAAGCTGCCGCGCGCCAACTCGGCGGTCCCCCACCAGATCATGGTGTTCAGGCCGTATTCGGCGCCCAGGATGGCTTCGACGAGGTTGTGGCCTTCCGGGTTCACCGGCACGCCGTTGGCCGCGGCCACATGCTGGATGAATCCGACGTAGTTATCGACGGATCCATAGAGGCAGTGGGTGGTGCCCACCGACGCGCGGCCATTGAGCGCGTCGTACCACGTGGTGGCCTGGTCGGTGCTCATCGTGCTGCCGCCGGCCATGGAGGTGCCGGAAAATTCAGTCAGATTCTGCAGCGCTCCCATGATGTCGTACAGGTTCTGGGTGGTGCCTTCGTGCCACCCGCTGTAGTCGGGCTCGTTGAACGGTTCGACCATCCAGAGGGGGTGATTGTAGAATTGCTGGTTCAACTTCATCGCCTGCACCCAGCGATCCACGTTCACACCCCCGGTGCTGTCCTGAAACCAGGCATTCACCGTGTCGGAACCCGGCGCGCACATGTCCCACTTGGCGTTGGGTCCCACCATCGCCGCCAGGCTCGAGCACAACTGCAGGTGCGTCTTCTCATCGGCGGTGAGCCCGTTGTCCAGCGGCTGGTCCACCATCGCCGGCACGCGGACGACATTCACGAGATCGGCTCCCATGAAACTGAGGCCGCGCGTCATGTTGTCCAAATCCGCCCAGTTGGTATCCAGGCCCCAGTTGGGGATTCCCTTGTGCACCCCCGCGTCGGAGGTGCTGAAGTTCACCGCGATCTGGGCGTGAACCTGAACCGCGGGCAGCAGGGCGGTGAGGAGGAGGGCCGCGCACAAGGGCCAGGTCGAAGCCGGCGATGTCGCGCGGCTTCGGCGCCACCGCAGGCATCCGCGGAGGGCGATGAAGACCCTGGTAGGAAGGGTGAATACTCTGGCCGACGCGATGGTCCTGGAAAATGAAGCCGCGCGCTGGGGGATCGAAACGTTCTGCTCAAGAAACATGAGTCGATGGGGACAAGGTTGCTGGGGAGCCCGTCTCTGCACCGCAAACGGGGATGAGGGGCTGACCGCGGTGCCGGGCGCGATGCTAGCAGGCGACCTGGGTGCTTCATACCCCCTGATCGGGTGATTCGAGGTCCGAGCCAGGTCCTCGACGGATCGCATTCGGCGTTGTCGACATGGTTTCCGACGTGATCATCGGGGCCCCACCTCCTGCGAGACTCGGATGGCGCTGATTCACCCAATCAGGTGATACCAACCGTTTCGCTGGTCGGGTATGTTCAAGCCGAACCTGAGGACCTTCCGTCCTTATTCCTAGCCCCAACCCATCCCCACCCATGTGTATTGCGTACTCGCATACCCACCGGCTTCGCATCGCCGCCCTGCTTGGACTCGCGGCTGTCGCCGGATGGACCGCTCCGGCCGCCCGCGCCCAAGCCGCGCCGGCGCCTGATACGACCAAGGCCTCGACTTCGGCCGACGACTCGGTCGCCACGAAGGAGAAGCTGAAGGACGACACCGCCATCGAGCTTTCGCCGTTCGAGGTCAACGCGACCAAGGACAGAGGCTATGCGGCGACCACGTCGCTCGCCGGGTCGCGCCTGAACACGGATCTGCGCGACGTTGGCGCGGCCGTGCAGGTGATCACCCCGACGTTCCTGAAGGACGTCAATGCCACCAACCTCCAGCAGCTCCTCATCTACACGACGAACACGGAGGTGGCGGGAGTGGGCGGCAATTTCTACGGCGGCGATGCCTGGGACAAGGGCTATGCCGAGAAGATGCTGACCGAGCCGCAGAGCACGACGCGCATCCGCGGACTCAACAACGCGGACGTGACGCTCAACTATTTCCCCACCGACGTGCCGATTGACTCGTACGACGTCTCGCGTGTGGACATCAGCCGCGGACCGAACTCGATCCTGTTCGGCCTCGGCAGTCCGGCCGGTCTGATCAACAGCTCGCTGAAGGTGCCCAACCTGAACAAGCGGTCCGACTTCGTCGAACTGCAGGTGGGCAGCTACGGATCGTTCCGCCAGGTGATCGATGCGGACCACGTCCTCATCCCGCACCAGCTGGGCATCCGCATCATCGGCCTGAACGACAACGCACGCTACCGCCAGGATTTCACCTACAACCACGACAAGCGCATTTACGGCGCGGTGCGCTGGGAGCCCAAGCTGGGCGAGGGCGTGTTCACGCAGATCGACGTCCAGGGGGAGTCCGGCCATGTGATCGCCAACCGGCCGGTGGCGGGAACGCCGGGCGACTTCATCTCGAGCTGGTTTGGCCCGGCCAACAAGCTCGCCATCCCGAACGACGTGTATTGGACCGCGCCAGGCTTCGTCGAGAACCTGTACGCCTCGCAGACCATCGGCGGGCAGTTGTGGGACGACAATCCCGTCTCCTTCTTCAGCGATCCGACCAGCGGAGCGGTGGGGCTTCCCGGCAACCCGCAGGCCATGCTCCTGCGCGGCGGCCACAACGTCGATGGCGGCGGCTGGGGCAGCTGGGTCGGCATGCTCAACCCCAACTGGATCCAGACTGCCGCGAATCCCAAGAACACGAAGGCCTATTACGCGAACAACCCGACGATCACCGGCATTCTCAACGCCTACGAGTCGCAGACCGGCCAGCCATTCAGCGGCTTCGGCCAGGGTTTGTGGCCCACCCAGATGATCGTGAGCGGCCCGCTCGCAACGATGATGAGGGACCAGAACATCGTTGGCCCGAACAAGAGCGAGCATAACAACTTCGACGACATCAACCTCGCGGTCACCCAGGCATTCCTGCACGGCCGCCTCGGATTCAACGCGGCCTACAACCGGCAGTCGTACCGCGACGGATACACGAACCTCATGGAAGGCCTCTGGGGCACGAACATCATCTCCGTCGACGTGAACCAGACGCTGCGTGGCAGCAATATTCCGAACCCGAACTTCGGACGTCCGTACACCATCGGCGAGGGCCGCGGCGGCCTCAGCTCCAAGAACCGCGAGAACTGGCGCATCACGCTTTACGCCCAGCTGAAGGCGGCTGACTTCTTCCGCCCCCACAGCCTGCTGACCCGGATCCTCGGCGAGCACACGCTGACGGGGGTGTTCGCCTCCCAGCGCTACGAGAATTTCGACCGCAACTTCGCGCTCTACCGCTGGCAGCCCGCGTACCTTCAGGCCGTCGACAACTGGAACGGCTTCGCCACGTGGCGCGGCCTTCATTACCTCGGGCCCAGCCTGCTCAACACCTCGTCGATGAACACCATCACCGGCGTCACCGGCGTGCAGACCGTGCAGACGCCGCCGCTCACGCAGAACGTCCGCTACGACAACCAGGGCACGTGGACCCAGTCGAACTTCAGCCTCATCAGCGCGCAGAACGACATCAACCAGCTGTATGACGGCGTCGGCCAGGGCTACGACGTGACCAAGTCGAAGTCGTTCGTCTGGGACGGCAAGCTTATGGACAATGTGATCGTCCCGATCTTCGGCTGGCGCGAGGACTCGTACACCCGCTGGAACAAGCCGCAGAATCCGGTGCGGGATCCGGTTTATGGATACGTCCTGCCCTTCAGCAGCGACTACAACTACAACGGCGTCACGCCGATCCACGTGGAGCAGCAGCGGACCAGCTGGAGCATCGCCATCCATGGCAAGGAGCTCTTCGACCTGCTGCATCACCCGCTCCCGCATGGCATGGATGTGACTCTGCTCTACAACGACTCGAGCAGCTTCCGTCCCTCGGACGTCTCGGTGAACGTTTACAACCAGCCCGAGGCCGCCCCGTCGGGCCGCACCCGGGACCTGAGCGTGCTGCTCTCCGCCGCCGACAACCGGTTCTCGCTGCGGATCACCCACTACAAGACGGTCCAGCACAACACGCCCTATTTCGGGCCGCAGCCGGACTTCGGCTGGAACAAGGCCAACCTTGCCCGGACGATGGACGGCATGATGTGGGAGACCGGCCCCTGGGCCGGCGCCGATCCGACGAAGCGCGTGCAGCCGACGCCGGAGTGGCTGATCAACCGCTGGATGTTCGGCGACAACTACGACAAATCGATCGCCAACACCCCGCTGCCCGCGAACTGGCGGACCGATCCGAACATCATGAACGAACCGCTGCGCATCCGCAGTTCCGCGGTGCCGGGCTCGGCGAATTACGTCGCCAAGGGTGCCATCGATCCGGATACGGGCCTTCCCTACGTTGCCCCGCCGCTGACCGCCGACGAGGTCGCCTACCGCACCGAGTGGTTCAAGGCGCGCACGGACGCACAGTGGTCCCGCCCAGTCGACAAGACCTTCTGGAACGCCATGGGCTTCGCCCGCGACTACACCGCGCAGTGGGGCGGCTACTGGGAGCCCAACGCCTGGACGCGTCCGCCCAATCAGCGCAGCCTGAACGATCTGACCTCGACGGGCATGGAGTACGAACTGACCGCCAATCCGCTTCCGAACTGGCGCGTGAGCATCAACGCCTCCAAGGCCGAGGCCGTGCGCTCGAGCGTGCTCACGTCCTGGGACGCGTACATCAAGAACAACATGTCCTTCTGGTTCGACGGCGGCTACAAGCCCAACGACGCCCCGGCGACCGACTACTGGAGCTACAAGGGGTATTACGACATCGCGCACACCCCCGGCGAACCGCTGGACGCGAATGCGCGCTTCGGCCCCGAATACAACAGTGCGGTGCTGAATCCGTACTACCAGGCCAAGGCCACCGCGGACCAGGCCGTGAACGAACTGCGCAAGTGGCACTGGAATGCCGTGACGAACTACACGTTCACCCGTGGCTTCCTGAAGAACGTCGGCATTGGCGGCGCCGTCCGCTGGCAGGACCGACCGCTGCTCGGGTATTACCCGAAGTACAACGCCAGCGCGAATTCGTGGGTGATCGACCTGACCAAGCCGATCATGGGCGGCACGGAGATCAACTACGATGCCTGGCTCTCGTATCGCAGGGCGATCGGGCACGGCGTCGTGTGGAACGTGCAGTTCAACGTCTATAACCTGTTTGCGAAGAGCTCGCTGATCCCGATCCAGGACAATCCTGACGGGACGGTCGCCCAGGTGCGCATCCCCGCGTCCACCACCTGGTCGCTGCGCAACACGTTCGAATTCTGAGGGGGGAGTCTTGTCGGAGCTGGGAACGGCTAGGGGGCCGTTCCCAGCTTTTTTATTGTGAGCCGAGGTTCACTCCCCGAGGCGGAAGGCGGGACCTCGCACTCAATGAGAGGCCCACGGGTCTGGCCCATCCCCTCCATCCCCTTTATCCTAAATAAAGCAGTTTGATTTGAACCACAGAGACGTCCTCCTTCGCCAAGGCTACGGCGGACAAGCAGAGAACACGGAGAAAGGCATTTACGGGGAAATCTTATATCCGAACCTTTTCACCTTCGAGGTGAGCGCCGATTCTATGCCTTGCCTCAACTTCAGGCTCTGTGACCTCTGTGTTTGTGGTTCAATTTCGGTTTATCCCTGTTAAAACTCGTCCGGATCGGCGTCCTTCGCGCCGTGGCCAAAGAAAAGACCCGGCCTTGCGGGCCGGGTCGTAGGGGGAAAGCGGAGACGCTCGCTCAGCGGTATTCCTCGCCGGTGTTGGAGTTGATGATCTTGAAGTTCTCGACGTGGTAGTTCGGGTCGGCGCGGAACGCGAGTTTCGTGCCGTAGTTCTTCTCCATGCGCACGAGCAGGTCGGCGTCCTCGCTGCGGAGGCGCTCGAGGATGCCCGGGTGCACGAGCACGCGCAGCGAGTACTCCTTGCCGTCGTTGCGCGCGGTGAGGCGGCGGACGACCGACGAGAGGCGGCGCTGGAGCTCGACGGACATCGTCGTCGCGCTCTTCACGATGCCGCGCCCGTGGCAGTAGGGGCAGTCCGTATACAAGTTCGACGACAGCGACTCCTGCTGGCGCTGGCGGGTCATCTGCATGATGCCCAGCTGCGAGATCGGGAGGATGTGGGTCTTGGCCTTGTCCTCGGACATGAGCTCGACCATCTTGTCGTAGATGGCGTTGCGGTGGCGCCGCTCCTTCATGTCGATGAAGTCCATGACGATCAGGCCGCCGAGGTTGCGCAGCCGGATCTGGCGGGCGATCTCGTCGGCCGCCTCGAGGTTCACCGCGTAGATCGTGTTCTTCTCGTCGCCCGAGCGGTTCTTGTGGGAGCCGGTGTTGACGTCGATGGCGATGAGGGCCTCGGTCTCGTCGATGACGATTTCGCCGCCGGAGGGCAGCGTGACCTTGCGCTGGAAGGTCTGCTCGATCTGGCGCTCGATGTTGAAGCGCTCGAAGATCGGGATGGAGTCCTTGTAGAGTGCGATCTTGGAGCGGGAGCGCTGGGAGATCAGGCCGACGAGGTCGGCGGTGCGCTCGAAGTCGTCCTTGCTGTCGATGAGCACGCGGTCGACCTCCTCGGTGAGGAAGTCGCGCACGGTGCGTTCGACGAGGTCGGGCTCCTGGTAGAGGCAGGCGGGCGCGCGGTCGGACTGCATGTGGCGCTGGATCTCCTCCCACTTCTTGAGGAGGATGTGCAGATCGCGGACGAAATAGCGCGACTTCTTGCCCTCGCCGGCGGTGCGGACGATGACGCCCATGCCGGGGGGGATGGTGAGTTCGTTGATGAGCTGCTTGAGGCGCTTGCGTTCGGCGTGGTCCTCGATCTTGCGGGAAATGCCGCAGCCGTCGGAGAACGGCGTGAGGATGAGGTAGCGGCCGGGAATGGAGAGGTTGGCGGTGGTGCGGGGGCCCTTGGTGCCGATGGGGCCCTTGGTGACCTGGATGACGATCTCGGTGCCCGGCGGGTAGAGGTTGGGGATGTCCTTGACGGTGACCTCGCTCTTGGGCTGGGCATCCTTCTTGCGGTTGACACGCACGACCTCGATGGAGGAGTCGGTGGCGGCCGGGAGCATGTCCCAGTAGTGCAGGAAGGCGTTCTTCGAGTAGCCGATGTCGACGAAGGCGGCCTTGAGCCCGTTATCCAGGTTCTTGATACGCCCCTTGAAGATGCCGCCGACCATGCGGTCGTCGGACTGGCGTTCGATCTCGAACTTCTCGAGGCGGCCGTCGACCAGGAGGGCGACGCGCTTCTCGAGCGGCTCGGAGTTGATGATCAGCTCGCGGTAGGAGGTCTTGGCCTTCTGGAATACCGAGAGGATTTTCTGGAGGATGGGGCGCTGTCTGGCTCGTTCCTGGGCGCCCGCCTTCAGTTCATTGGGGTCGATGTCGATCTGCTCCTGGTGCCGGGGCGGCTGGGAGAGTTCCTCATCGATTCGGGAGGGTGCGTCGGGCGTCTGATCGGGCTCCGACGACATTGGATTGTCTCTGCTCATGGGTTGCGTGTGGGTTTTGCACGGTGTGCCCTTGAGCACGAGTTGCGGCGCAGGAAATCCCGGCAGAGCGGTCAATAGCGGTGAAAGGGGGTTTCATGTGAAATCCTTTCGAAACCGATAGACGCTTTGGACCAGTCCTTGCAGCAAGCAGCAACTAAGCACGAAGGAGCCACCGTAGCTGATAAAGGGAAGTGGTATGCCCGTGATGGGCACCAGCCCGATGGTCATGGCGATGTTGACGAAGATGTGCACCGAGAAGAGCACGGTCACGCCGATGGCGATGAGCGTGCCCAGCCGGTCTCTCGCGAGACTGGCGATGCGGACTCCGTTGAACAAAACAATGCCAAACAAGCTGAGAACCAGGAGGCTTCCCAAAAATCCTTTTTCCTCGGCGATGACCGAGAAGATGAAGTCGTTGTGCGCGACGGCGCGGGGCAGGTATCCGAGCTGGGCCTGCGTTCCCCGCGTCCAGCCCTTGCCCTCCAGTCCGCCCGAACCGACGGAGATGAGGGATTGGCGGAGGTTCCAGAGATTGCCGGTTCCCTTGGAATCGATCTTCTCAGGGGCGATGAACGAAAGTATGCGATTACGCTGATAATCGTGCAGATAAGGCAGCCAGGAATGGGGCTCGTACTTCCCGCGGTCGGCGATGAACGAGTAGTGGTGGCTGTCCATGAAGTTGGCGTAGCGCCAGACGTCGGCGCCCACGACGGTCACGATCAGCACAAACGCAGCCAGCACCGCCACGAAGAACCGCGTGGAGAGCTTGGAGACGTAGAGCATGGAAAGGACAACGGGGGGCAGCACGATGGCCGACTTCAGGTCGGGTTGCAGGAGGATTAGGAGCATGGGCAACCCTACGGCAAGTGCCAACTTACACAAAACACCGAGGGACTGGCGGATGGTGCCGATCTCGGATCGGATGAGGATGCTCGCGACCATCAGCAGGATCGCAACCTTTGCGGTTTCAGAGGGTTGAAACGAGATGAACCCGAGATCCAGCCAGCGCTGCGCCCCGAAGCGCGCGCTGCCCACACCGGGGATCAGTACGAGGAACAGGGGCACCAGGCAAATCAGGTAAAACCAGTGCGTGACGCTCAGCCAGAAGCGGTAGTCGACCAGCGACACGGCCACGTACAACACCGCCCCCAGGCACAGGAAGACGATCTGGGAGATCCAGTTGGACCCGTGCTCGGAAAGCTGGGCGCTGTAGATGAAGAACACCCCGATGGTGCCGAGCCCGAGGATCGCGAGGGGGTTCCAAAGATCCCAGCGCTCGCGGGTTGCGAGTTTCACGACGCTGACGTGATCGAGCGGGGAGGCGAGCTTCACAGAGGGTTCTGGACGGGGAGCCTTAGCAAACGCACATTCCCACAAAGGTCTAGACCCTATCTCAAAAATGAAGGGCGACCTGAGCGCCGGTCGCGTTAACCGCTATGGATGAGGCAAATGAAGCGCCCGGATCGAGGCTCGGCGCTGGTGTGCCCGCTGCGATCGTGAGCGTCCTGAGCCAGACGTCGATCGCCTGGCATGTATCCGCGGCTGCAACACCGAGCAGGCAGTGCGGTTCGCGGAAACGGCAGGCGCCGCCGCAGGGTTTGTGGATGCAGGGGGCGCCCTCCCGCCAGGCGGCCTCGGGATGGCGCGGGGCGTTGAAGGCCGGGATGCCGGGTCCGAAGACGGTGAACGTCGGTATGCCGAGGAATGCCGCGAGATGGCCGGCGCCGGAATCGTTCCCGATGAAGCCCCGGGCCGGCGCGAGCGTCGCGATCAGGCGGTCGGTGTCGGTCAGGGAGTCGTCGAGCACGACAACTTCCCAGCGTCGGCGCCGAAGGTGAGTGACGACCTCGTCCCAGCGATCGCGGGGCCAGGACAATCCGGACTCTCCCGCGCCGAGGTGGACGACGACGAGGCGTTCGCGTGGCGGAGTGGTGCGTTCGGGAGGCGGTTCAAGCTCCAGCTCCAGGCTTGTGGCGAGTCGGGACCAGGGTTCGGACCTGGCGGCTGAGTGGGCGGTGGGGAGGAGCGGGTCGGTCAGAAGCCAGGCGGAGGCGGGATGCCTGGGGCTGATGCGCCGGGCCGCTCCGCTGAGCCGGAGCCAGAGGTGGTCGCGCGGGTCGGGCCGGGCGGAGACCGCGGTGTCGAACCCGCGCAGGCGCAGCTCGGCGGTGATGCGGCGGAGCGCGCCCCAGGGCCAGGAGGCAAATCGATATGCGCCGCGCGCGGAAGTCCAGGGCGCCTTCACCGGAATGCAGTCGACCGTCGGGGCGAACCGCCGCAGCAGCGCGACCGACCGCGAGGGGCCGAGCAGCGTGACCTGATGGCGCGCGGCCGCCGCGGCTCGAAGGAAGGGCAGCGCGAACACGGTGTCGCCGAGGCCCCACAGTTCGAGCACCAACAGCCGGAGGGCGGAGGTGCGGTGAGTCTGCGGTCGCAAGCCGACCAGCGAAACACGGCTCGCGCGCGAAAGACAAGCCGCCCGATCCCGGGCTGAAAACGCTACGCAAGTCCGCACCTGCATCTGGGGGGCTTACCCCAGTGTAAAGGCTTGAGCTTTCGTTCGCCCGAGCTACGGTGCAAGCCCCTTGACGAGCCTTAACGCAGCCGACTTAGCGTTGTTGTTCGCCGGGAGCGGGCCCGTGGAATGGCCCCTCGCGGTGGGCATTCTCTTTAGTCTGATCCTCGGAGGCGGCTCGGGTTTCTTCGGTGTATGGGCGCTGACACGACACACGCGGCGCGTCGCCCGTGAGAATGCGGCGGAGCTGATCGAGGTCGCCAAGCGCGAGGCCGCCGCGATCGCCCAGGAGATGAAGAACAAGGCCGAGGAGGAGATCGCCGCAAAGCGCGCCGAGCTCACCCGCGAGTTCGACCGCCGCGAGATCGAGGTCGACGTGAAGCTGCGCGAAATACGCTCGCACGAGGAATCGCTCGCGTTGCTCGATTATCAGCTGGAGCAACGCCAGGACCGCCTCGAACGCGAGAACCTCGCGATCAAGCAGGCCCGCGACGCGATGCGCTCACTCTCGAAATCCCTCAGAAAGCGACTCGAGGGCGTCGCCCACATGGACGCCGAGGAGATCAAGAAACAGCTTCGCGAGGAGGTCATGCTCGAGTGTCAGGACGAACTGCGCGCGCAGCGCCGGTCGATCCTCGAGCGCTCCGAGCAGGACATCCAGAACGAGGCGCGCCGCATCCTGGTCACGTCGATGCAGCGCCTCGCGAACAAGCCCAACAACGACATCACGGCCACCATCGTCCACCTGCCCAGCGAGGAGATGAAGGGCCGCATCATCGGTCGCGAGGGTCGCAACATCAAATCCTTCGAGGCCGCCACGGGCGTCACGCTCCTCATCGATGAGTCGCCGCAGATGGTGCTGATTTCCTCGTTCGACCCGGTCCGCCGCGAGGTCGCTCGCGTGGCGCTGGAGAACCTCGTCACCGACGGGCGCATCCACCCGGCCAGCATCGAGGAGTTCGTGCGCCGCGCCCAGGAGGAGATTGAACTTCACACGGCCGAGGCCGGTGAGCGCGCGGTGGCCAAGCTCAATATCAACGGCCTCCACCCCGAGATCATCAAGCTGCTCGGCCGCCTGAAATACCGGTTCAGCTACACGCAGAACGCGCTGGATCACTCGATCGAGGTGGGCTTCCTCTCGTCGATGATCGCGAGCGAGCTCGGCCTGGATCCGAACATCGCCAAACGCGCGGGACTGCTGCACGACATCGGCAAGGCGATCGAGGGCGAGTACGAGGGCAGTCACGCGATGATCGGCGCGGAGTTCGTGAAACGCTTTGGTGAGACGCCGATCGTGGTGAACGCGATCGCCGCGCATCATGAGGAAGTGAAGCCCGAGACGGTGTATGCCGGCTTGGTGATTCTCGCCGACACCGTGTCCGCGGTGCGCCCGGGCGCGCGGGCCGAGACGATGACCAATTACATCCAGCGACTGGACCGGCTCGAGAAGCTCGCTCTCTCGCTCGAGGGCGTACAGCAGGCCTTTGCCATCCAGGCGGGTCGCGAAATCCGGGTTGTGGTGAAGCCCGAGGTGGTGACCGACGAGGCGGCTCGGGATCTTGCGAAGACCCTGCGTCGCCGGATCGAAGAGGAGCTTCAGTATCCCAGCACGATCAAGATCACGGTGATCCGCGAACAGCGGTACACCGAGGTCGCGACCTGATGTGCGAGGGGAGGAAGCGAGGAGCCCATTCGGCTGGGCTCAGGGCAGGCGAGGAGCGGGAAGTGGGAATGTGTCCGGCGGCGCGAAGCGCACACCGGCGGCCCTTGGTTAGAAGGGACTCGGTTGGCCGCGCAACTGCGATCCGGTGACCTTGGCGACGCCTCGGAGACCGACCGCCCACAACCCGAGAATCCCGCGCCGACGGCGCTCGTGATCTATTCTCGTTTCCCGCCCGCCCGGCTCAGCTCGCGCGCTCGGAATAGACGCCGAGCTTGCGGTAGCGTTGGTAGCGGGCCTCGAGCAGCTGCTTTTCGGAGAGTTTGTCGAGTTCGCCGAGGTGGCGGCGGAGGGCGTCGCGCAGGAATTCGCCGGCTGCCGCAGGATCGTTGTGGGCGCCGCCGTACGGTTCCTTCACGACTTCGTCGACCACGGACAACTCCTCGAGGGTGCCCGCGTTGAGCTTCAGCGCCGAGGCGGCCTGGGGGGCTTCCGCGGCGTCCTTCCACAGAATCGCCGCGCAGCCTTCGGGCGAGATCACGGAGTAATAGCTGTTCTCGAAAATGAGGACGCGGTCAGTCACTCCAATGCCGAGTGCACCGCCGGAGCCGCCCTCGCCGATCACGACGGACACGGTGGGGGTGCGGAGCATGGCCATCTCGCGCAGGTTCACGGCGATGGCTTCGGAGACGTGGCGCTCCTCGGACTCGATGCCCGGGTAGGCTCCGGGGGTGTCGATGAAAGAGAAGACGGGCAGGCCAAACTTTTCGGCCATGCGCATGAGACGGAGCGCCTTGCGGTAGCCTTCGGGCTGGGGCATGCCGAAATTGCGGGCGATCTTGTCCTTGGTTTCCCGCCCCTTTTGCTGGGCGATGACCATGACAGCCTGACCGTTGAAGAATGCGGTTCCGCCGATCAGGGCGCGATCGTCGTTGTATTGACGGTCGCCGTGCAGCTCCTGAAAGCGGTCGAAAAGCTGGTTGATGTAATCCTGTGCGTAGGGGCGTTTTGGATGCCGGGCGATCTGCACCCGCTGCCAGGGGGTCAGGTTCTCGTACACCTCGCGCTGGGTGGCGGCCAACTTCTTCTCGATGGCCGCGACCTCGGCCGACAGATCGATTTGATTCTCGGCCGACTGCAGCTGGAGTGCCTCGAGTTGTCGGGTGAGTTCCAGAAGGGGCTTCTCGAATTCGAGGGTGTAGGAGGGTTTGTCCATCGCCGGTGACGTTGCAGCCGCCCCCGGCGGTGTCAACCGGTTGGGTAATGGGCCACAGGGTAATGGCTTGCGATGACGTGGCGCGACGAGGCTTGCGGCCGTTGGACGGACGACAATGCCCCATCCGGGTTCATGGGGGGCCGGGAGATCCGACGCGGAGGCAACGACCTGTGCGTAGTCAGCGTCCGGTCACCTCAAGGGTCTCGGCGGGAAGGATCTTGTCGGCATCGAGGGAGACGATCGCCGGCAGGAAGAGACGCCCCTCCGACGAGCGGTAGGAGTCGATGCGCAGGAAGACAGGGTACTTCTCGTAGTAGATCGCCACGATATATCGGTCGATTCGGCTGGTGAGCGGTTTTCGGCTCAGGACATCGTACCCGATGTATCCGCCGCCGTTGGATACGAGCGGGCCCAGCTGGGTTTCGAGCTGTTGAGCTGCTGTGGGGTTGGAAACGAACAGGGCGCGGGCGAAGGGGCCCGCTCCGTTGCTCTTCAGCTGGGCGAAGGCGAAGTCGAGGCGGTTGTCGGTTTGCTGGGCATGGCCGCAGGCGACGAAGCCGGCGGTCAGGACGAGGAAGGCGAGGAGTTTGCGCATGGGAGGGGAAAAGGGGCGGGCTCGGGTGTGCGCGCGGCTCGGCGCCCGCAAGGTCGGGCGGACGAACAGAGAGACCGCGGGCAATCGCGGAGGCTGGTAGGGCGCATGAGGAAATAAAAAGAGGCCCCGGCCGAGGCCAGCCTCATTTGCCGCCGATGGTGTTATCCCTGGAGCGAGATCCGCTCGTTTGCGTGGACTGCGAGTGTGCGCGGAGGCAGGCCGGCGAGTCGGAGCTCGATCGACTGGGGGCTGGAGGCGACGCCGACCAGGGCCAGGGGGCGGCCCTGGGTGTCGGTCACGAGCCGGACGGTGCCGGAGTCGATGCGACCCACAGGCCGGCCGCCGAGCGAAAGTCGGGCTCCGCGGGCATCGTAATCGAGCGCGGCCTCAGGACCTGCGTCGGTCGGCAGCCGGAAGCGGGCGGCGTCCGAGGCGGGATGGCCGGGTCGGATATTCCAGTGGATCCCGCCTGGCTCCTCGTGGATGCCGGCGAGACGCCAGGTGTAGTCCATCATCACTAGGGCGCAGGGCGAGTAACCCGGCGCGTCGGCCTGGGTGAAGGCGCCGGTGAGCGGGTCGAGTTGTTGGCGGAAGCTCATGTCGCACTGGATCGCCTCGCACCACCGGTCCATCATCTGCGCGAATTCCGCAGGCCGGCCGTAGTGATCGAGCCAGCGGCCCGCGCGCAAGGCGGTGAGGGCCTGGGCGGCTCCACCCCAGGAGTTGCGCGGGATGGGCCGGACGAACCTGGGGTCGTCGAGGGCGACGGAGGGAAATGGATACGGCGCCCAGAAGGCCTCGGGATTGTGAATCTGCCTCGCCCACAGCGAGTCGAACAGCGCCTGGTCGGGGACGTGTTCGCCGCAGACTCGCGTGATGATTTCGCTGCGAATGCGAACGAAGCGATCGTGCGCGTCGAGGTCGTAGAACGCGCCATCCTCGGGCGAATAGAGTTTGGCGAGGATCGCCTTGCGGAGAGCGTCCGCGCGTTCGGTCCAGCGGTCGGCCTCGGAATTTTGTCCAAGGGCGTGAGCCATCGCGGCGAGTGCGATCCGCCCGCCGTAGGTGGTGGCGGAGAGGTCCGGACAGAGGCGTGGAAGGGAGGAAATCGGCGGGCAGAGACGCGCGTCGGCGTGCGGGCACTGGTTGGGCAGACCCGCCCAGCGGGGGCTGTTGTCGTTGCCGGTGTCGTAGGTGCAGAAGCCCTCGACCAGGCCGGCACCGCGGGTCATGCGATGGCGTTCGAGCCAGGCGTCCCAGCGGGAGCACGACGCGTAGGCGGTGTGGAGCAGCTCCTCGTCGCGGGTGGCGCGTGCGAGCTCCCAGGCCGTGGCGGCGATGGGCACCACCATCTGGATTTGTCCGAAGCCGGTTTCAGAAACCTTGTTGTTGGCGGGCAGCTGCCCATCGGCGTGCTGCAGCGCGAAGAAGACCAGGTGACTGTTGCGGGCGACGTCAGGCCTGAACTTTCGGTAAACCAGGGCCTCGTGTGGACCACATTCCATCCAGATGCCCTTGTAAACCGAGCCTTCGATCAGGACGGGCTCCGGGTAGCGGGGCAGGATTCGGACGTTGCCGGCGAGCACGGCGAGCGCCTGGTCATAGGCGGACTGCCAGCGCCGGTTCGCCGTGGTGAAGGCCGGGGCGCGTGACGGTTCCGGAGCCAGCGCGCCGAGTCCGCGCGTGCGCGCGGCCAGCAGGGCTCCGGCTCCGAGGGCGATAAATTGGCGGCGATTCATCCCGGACAAAGCAGGTGGGGTTGAATCCCAGAGACGCAGAGGACGCCGAGAAAGGCAACGGCGGGCGAAGCCTGGGTCCGATATTCCCTTTCCCGGCAGCAGACCCGCGGGGAGGGTGTAGGACGATTCCGGTTACGGAGTCGCCGGTGCGGGAGCGGTGGCTATTTCACGAGGTCCGCCTCGACGTCGATCGAGATGTCGACGTCGTTGCCGACGATGCCCTGGTAGCCGCTGATGCCGAAGTCGCGGCGGTCGATGGTGGTGGTGAGATGCCAGCCGGAGAGCTTCATGCCGCGCATGCCCGTGCCGAAGCCGAGGCACTCCACCTTCAGCACGACGGGCTTGGTCACGCCGTGGATCGTCAGGGTGCCGGCCACGTCGTAGTGGTTTTCCGAAGTTTGCTTCCACGAGGTGCTCTTGAAGGTCAAGGTGGGGAAGACGGCGGCGTCGAAGAAATGAGGCGAGCGCAGGTCCGCGTCGCGGCGGTCCACGTGGGTGAATACGGAGGCGGCCTGGATGGTGGCCTCGGCGCTGCTCTTGGCCATGTCCGAACGGTCCACGGTGATCGAACCCTGCACCTTCGTGAACGAGCCCTGCACGCGGCTGACGAAGTGCCGAATCGAGAAGCCGATCGAGGTGTGGACGGGGTCGATCCGGTAGGTTTCGACCTGTGCGCGAGCGCTGAGGGCTGCGGCGAGCGGAAGGATCAGGAGGAGCCGGGAGAGGAATCTCATGGAACGGGAGCGGGTTGGTGCGGGTGGAGTGACGTGAATATGCGGATACGGGGATGCAAATCCGGCGGGAATGCAACCGGGCCCTCAGCGGACCGTCCGGAGCGAGCCGGGTTCCGCGGCTCGGTGTCGACCGGCCGCTCAGCGGCGGCGCTGGTGACGGACTTCCTCGACCAGGCGCAGGTACTCGGGGTGGTCGCGCAGGATGTCGAGGTCCTTGTCCTTGGCCATCCAGCCCCAGTCGCGGTAGCCGAGTTCGATTGCGCGAGCGAGGGCGCGAAGGGCCTCGGGGCGGCGCTTCATGAGCGCGAGGCTGCAGGCGAGATTGTAGTGTGCGGTGGCGTTGTTCGGCTGCAGCCGGACGAGCCGGCGGTCCATCTTGAGCCCGTCCGCCACGCGGCCCTGCTGCGTGTACAGTCCGCCGAGGATTTCGATGACCTGCGCGTAGCTGCGATCGCGCCTCAGGATCGACTCGAAGAAGCAGGTTTCGAATTGGAGATCGCGCTGGGAATCAGGATGCATCGTCGGCCGGCTCAGGACTTCCTTGGGCAGACGCCCGTCTGGCGCAGCACGTTGCAGTGTGCGCTGACCTGAAGGCGTTGCGACACGGGCGTGAGACCGAGCTTAGACGAAACGGTGCTGCCGTACCATTCCATGAAGGGGGCACTGATCTCGAAAATCTTGTTGCAGTCCACGCAGACCACCTGGGCGACCTGGGTGGCGTTGGTGGAGGCCGCGAGGTAGAATTTTTCGCTTTGCCCGATGTCGACTTCGCGCAGCAGCGCGCTCTCGGTCATGATCGGGAGGGTGCGATACACCGTGGCGCGCGAGACGGAGTCGTCGATGGCGCGGGCGTGGACGAGCAGTTGTTCCGCGGTGAAGTGCTCGGCCTGTGCGAAGGCCGCGTCAAAGATTGCCAGGCGTTGATTGGTCACGCGCAGGCCCTTCTTTGAGAGAAAGCATTTGAACTTTTCTCGCGCCTCGGTGGTGGTCACGCCCCGACTGTCGTGCGAGACCATTCAGGTTTCAAGACCTGAAATTCCCCGGGAGAGGATGGATGCGGAAAAAGCGCAATCGCAGGCCGTGGCGACCCTTGCAAAGCAGGAAGGCATCGCGGAGGGTTGGGGCCATGAGTCTTTGCGAAGTGAAAGTGGAGATTGCGCATGCGTCGGCCGATGCGGCTGACCAGCTTCTGTTGGAGGCGGGTGCTGGAAGCTGGAGCGTGCTTGAGGACGCGATTGCGAAGCGGGCCTGGGTGCAGGCGATTTGCGCGGATGAGGCGGAGGCTCGCGCGCAATGGGCGGACCTGGGCCCGAGGCTCGAGGTTGCCGGCGTGGCGCTCGGCGGATCGGCGGAGTTTCGAACCCTGGCCGACGCGGACTGGAAGGACAGCTACAAGGCTCATTTCAAGGCTTCGCGTTTCGGACGCCTCCACTGGGTGCCGGAATGGGAGCGGCCGACCACCGTGTTGCCGGAGGGCGACGTGGTGCTCTGGCTCGATCCGGGACTTGCGTTTGGGACGGGCAACCATGAGACGACGCGCCTGTGCTGTGAACGCCTGGCGACTCTGGCGGAAGGGCGGAGCGACCTGGGCGCCCTGCGCGTCATCGACGCCGGGTGCGGGTCGGGCATCCTCGCACTGTCCGCGGTCCTGCTGGGATTCGGCCGGGTGGAGGGCTTCGACAACGATCCCGAGGCGGTGCGCATCAGCGGTGAGAATGCCGCGCTCAACGGCCTGGAGGGACGGGTCCGGTTTTTCGAGGGCGACCTCGTGACGGGTCTGGCCGGGCGTCAGGCGGATGTGCTGATGGCGAACATTCTGGCTGACGTGCTCGTTCGGTTTGCCGAACCGCTGCTCGCTGCGGTGGCCCCCGGGGGATCGCTGATTCTCAGCGGCATTCTGGCCCAGGAATGCGATAACGTGCGCTCCGAATTTGTACGGAAGGCTCCTGGTTGGACTGTTTCCACCCGCACGCTCGGTGAGTGGAGCGACGTGTGCCTGGTGCGGCAGGGCTGAGGAGGAAAAGAAGCGGGGAGAGGACGGCGGAATGATTTCAGCGGCGCGAAGCGCGCGGCTGAAGCCATTCCCACTCCTCGCTCCCCGGGTCGCCCGCCGCCTCAGGAGAAGAGGTCCGGGGGCGTGCGGCTGATGAAATCGTCGAGGTAGGCCGTGGTGGCCTTGCCCTCGATGAAGGTCGGATCGCTCATGATCGCCTTGTGAAGGGGGATCGTGGTCTTCACGCCGCGGATCAGGTATTCGCTGAGCGCGCGGTAGCTGCGTTCGAGCGCGATCTTGCGGGTGGTGCCGAAGCAGATGAGCTTGCCGATCATCGAGTCGTAGTACGGCGGGATCGTGTAGCCGCTGTAAATGTGCGAGTCGACGCGCACGCCGTGGCCGCCGGGGGCGTAGTAGAGTCCGATCGTGCCGGGGCTGGGGGCAAAGTTGCGCGCAGGGTCCTCGGCATTGATGCGGCACTCGATCGCGTGCTTCGTGAAGGTGATGTCGCCCTGGTCGAATTCGAGTTTTTCCCCGTTTGCGATGCGGATCTGCTGCTTGATCAGGTCGATGCCCGTGACCTCTTCGGTGACGGGGTGTTCGACCTGAACACGGGTGTTCATCTCGATGAAATAGAAGTTTTGGTGGGCATCGACCAGGAACTCGATCGTGCCGGCGTTCTCATACTCGGCGGCTTCGGCGGCCTTGATGGCGGCTTTGCCCATGGCCTTGCGGAGGGCGGGCTTGAGGAAGGGCGAGGGGCTCTCCTCGATGAGCTTCTGATGGCGGCGTTGGACGGAGCAGTCGCGCTCACCCAGGTGAATGGTGTGGCCGTGGGAGTCGGCGAGAATCTGGAACTCGATATGGCGCGGCCGTTCGATGTATTTCTCGACGTAGACTTGGCCATTGCCGAAGGCCTTTTCGGCCTCTGAGCGTGCGACGTGGTATTCCTTGGCGAAGGAGACGTCGTTATGGGCGATGCGCATGCCGCGACCACCGCCGCCGGCGACGGCCTTGATGATGACCGGGTAACCGATCTTGCGGGCGACCTTGATGGCTTCGGTCTCGTTGTCGACGGGGCCGTCGCTGCCGGGGACGATGGGCACGCCGGCCTTGCGGACGGTGTCCTTGGCGATGGCCTTGTCGCCCATCATTCGGATCGACTTGGACTTGGGACCGATGAACTTGATGTTGCAGGTCTCGCACTGCTCCGCGAACTTGGCGTTTTCGGAGAGGAAGCCGTATCCCGGATGGATGGCGTCCACGTCTGCGACTTCCGCTGCGGCGATGATGCGGTCGGCCCTGAGGTAGCTGTCGACGCTCTTGGGTCCTCCGATGCAGATGGCCTCGTCGGCGAGTTGGACATGGAGGGACTGCACGTCGGCCTCCGAATAGACGGCGAGCGTTTTGATGCCGAGTTCGCGGCAGGCACGGACGATGCGGAGCGCAATTTCGCCGCGATTCGCGATGAGGACCTTCTGGATCATAGGAAAAGGAAAACCACTAATCTTCCTCCGCCGGCGTCGGCCGTCCTGAGGCGGCCTGTCGCTAGTGAATGAAAATTAGTGGTTTAGGAAATTAGCTTTGTTTTACCTTGAAGAGTTTCTGCCCGTATTCGACGGGTTGGCCATTTTCGACGAGGCATTCGATGATGGTGCCCTTGGTCTCGGCCTGGATCTCGTTCATGATCTTCATCGCCTCGACGATGCAGACGACGGAATTTTCGACGATCTTCGTACCGACTTCCGCGAAGGATTTACTTTCCGGGGAGGGCGAGCGGTAAAACGTGCCGACCATCGGTGATTTCACGTAGGTGATTCCGGCCTCGTCGGCGGGGGGAGTGCCTGCGACGGGCGCCGCGGGCGCGGGGCCGGCGGCGGGGGCAGGGGTGGGTTCTGCACCGTATCCATGAAGGACCGTGCTGCCGCCTGCGATGAAGGGAACGCCGCTGTTGCTGCGGCAGATTTTCAATTTGAAGCCCTCCTCCTCCACCGCGAACTCGGTGAGATCGGAGCGCTTCATGAGATCGATGATGAGTTTAATCTGTTTGAGATCCAAGACGTGCCCTTGGTTGAAGGTGGATTTCGCGGGTTAGAGGTCCAAATAGGGAGGCCGTTCAAAATTAATGATGGGCCAAAGCGCAATCTTCTTTAGTTGCAGGGGAATTGCGATAAGGCGAAATCGAGGGTCGCGCGTTTTACAAATCGAACCAGGGCGGGGGCTCCGAATCCGGTCGAACACGGGCGTTTTTAGGGGGAAATCGGGGGTTTTTGGGCTGATTTTGCCCAAAATCACCCAAAATGCGCTGAATGGAATGTCGCAAAATGTGCGCAGGGCGGGAGGCTCGAAACACGCCGATTTCCACCTGAAAAGGCCCTGATCCAGGGCGGCCCCAATTAACAAGTTAGGCCCTTTGCGGGCGTCGATTCGGCGCAGGGACGGTCAGAATCACATAACGTTTCCTGATGACTTTGGGCCGCGGCCGGATCGGGGGTCGGCGTGCTTGCGGCGAGTGCGGCTGGGGCCTAATTTCCTGCCATGCGCTCCTCTCCTGAATTCACGCGGCGGGACGTTTTGAAGGTGTTGGGCACGGGAGCGGCGTTGCTTGCCGCCGGGGGGGGCACTCGGGTCCTGGCCGATGAGGGCGGGTTGTTCCATCACGACGAGGCGCCGAAGACGCCGCCACCGCAGCCATTTGTCCTGCCGCCGCTCCCATTTGCCTACGATGCGTTGGAGCCGACGATCGACGGGCAGACGATGGAGGTGCACTTGACCCGGCATCATCAGGCCTACATCGATGCGGCGAACCGCGTCCTGGCGCCCTATCCCCAACTTCAGAAATTCACTGCGGACCAATTGCTCGCGGGGCTGGGGAGTGTTCCCGATGCGATCCGACTTGCGGTCCGCAACCAGGTCGGAGGCCATGCCAATCACTGCCTGTGGTGGAAGCAGCTTTCGCCGATGCCGAGCCATGAGCCGGGTAACGCCCTGGGCAAGGCGATCGAAGGAGCCTTTGGTTCCCTGGATGCGTTCAAGATGCGCATGACGGACCTGGGCATGAAGTGTTTTGGCAGCGGCTGGGTCTGGCTGTCGGCGAAGACCTCGGGCGATCTGATCGTGCACATCGGCGCCAACGAGGATTCACCGCTTGTGTTTGGAGTGCGTCCGCTCCTCGGAATCGACGTCTGGGAGCATGCCTACTACCTGAAACACCAGTGGCGGCGCTATGAGTACCTCCAGAAGATCTGGCAGGTGATCGATTGGAAGGCCGTGGATGGACGCTATGCGGACGTTCTCGCGGCGGCGCAGACTCCGGCGCCCCCACCGCTTGCCGTTCAACAGGCTCCGTCGCAGTCCTGACGCCGCGGCCCGATTGGCGGACCGCGGCGGCGAAGAGGGGGCTCAGTTGAGCACCTCGCCAAAGGCGCGGCGCTGCAGCTGGGCGGTTTCAGAGGCGGGAACCGTTTCCGATTCCTTCACTCCGCTGAATTCAAGATGGTGGGACAGGCCCTTGAAGCCGCGCAGGGAGAGGGAGGCCTCGATGCGGGACAGGACGGCCTCGAGTTCGGCGACGTGGGCGGCGTCGATCGCCTCGCGGCGGCCGGTGCGCTTGCACGCGGCGTAGTAGGTCTGGGCGCCTTCGCGGCGGAGCTGGTACAGCCCAGTGCCGTTGTTGGCGAAGGTGCGGGTGACCAGGCCCATCTCCTCAAAGAGGGCGAGGCCACGATAGACCGTCACGAGATCGCAGCGGGAGCCTTCGATTGCGTGATAGATCTGTTCGATGGTGGCTGGTTCGGTCAGCCGGTTGAGCACTTTGTAGATCGCGATGCGCGGCTGGGTCGAACGAAGGCCCGCCGCGCGCAACTTGGCGCAGATCTCATCGCGCGCTTCCGTGGTGACCGGCTGCCGGACACCTGTGACGGTGAACGCGGCTACCGGATGGTTGGTTTGGGTAGAAGCAATCATGACGTTTGCGCTTATGAATAGCGGCCTGAGCGCTGCAGGCGAGTGTGATGTAAATGCTTTGCTCCAGAGTTTGGTGAGCGAGGACTTACGAAGAAAATTTCTCGCAAAATCCGAGTGGCGCGGAGGCGGAAAATCGAGTGTGGGCGCCCCGCGAACGCTCCCCTGCGATGCCCACCGGTGGTTGCATGCGGCGCGAGCCTGTGCTAACTGACGCCCGAGACTGCATGCAAGACCTCGAATTTGCCGAGATCATCGACCAAATCCGCAAGGAGGATCCCCGCTTCGACAAGCGGGCTTACTTCTTCCTGCGGCATGGGCTGGACCATACCGTCAAGGAGATGAGGAAACGCGACCAGGAGCGCATGCAGAAATCGCAACATGTCAGCGGACCGGAGCTGCTCACCGGGCTCAGGGATTACGCGATCGAGCAGTTCGGACCCATGGCGAAGCTGGTGCTCAACGAATGGGGCGTGCGCCGCTGCTCGGACTTTGGCGACATGGTTTTCAATCTGATCGACTACAACGTCTTCAGCAAGACGGACGCGGACCGTCGCGAGGACTTCTCGGAGGTGTATTCCTTCGAGGATGCGTTCGAGCGTCCCTATCAGGCCACCCGGCGGCGTCCGCCGTCCGAGCCTCGGACCGACACGCTTTCCGCGTCATGAGCCGCGTGCGCGCGGGCGGGACCCGCAGTGACATCGACCTGTTGGCGCCGTTTTGGACCGAGACGGTCGAGCGCACGGTGCTTCCGAACGGGCTGACGCTGATCGTGCGTCCCGACGATGCGGCGGACCTCGCCTCGGTGCAGGTCTGGGTGAAGACAGGCAGCGTGCACGAGGGTCGCTGGCTGGGAGCGGGCATCTCGCATTTCCTCGAGCACATGATGTTCAAGGGCACCTCGCGCCGGACGGGCCGGGCGATCAGCGCGGAGGTGCAGGCACATGGGGGCTACATCAACGCCTACACGACCTTTGACCGGACGGTGTATTACATCGACCTGCCGGCAGAGCACGCGGGATTTGCGCTGGACGTGCTGGCGGACGCGGTGCTCGGCTCGACGCTCCCGGCCGACGAGGTGGAGCGCGAGAAGGCGGTGATCCTGCGGGAGATCGCGATGACGCGCGACGATCCGGACCAGCGGCTTGGGGAGATGCTTTTCGACACGGCGTTCCGCACGCATCCGTACCGATTCCCGATCATCGGGCACCGGCAGCTGTTCGAGACGCTCGGTCGGGACGATCTGGTGGAGTATTATCGGGACCGATACGTGCCGAACAACCTGGTCGTCGTCGTGGTCGGCGCGGTGGATCCCGCGGTGGTGAAGGCGGAGGCCGAGCGCAGTTTCGGGGCCGCGCCGCGCGGGCGGCTGGCACCGGTGCTGGTCCCGGGCGAGGAGCCGCAGCTGGCGGGAAGGTCGCTGCATGCGCGCGAGCCTGTGGAACTGACGCGCGCGGGAATGGCGTGGCAGGTGCCGGGGTTGACGCATCCGGATGCCCCGCTGCTCGACGTGCTCGCGACAATCCTGGGCAACGGAGACAGCTCGCTGTTGTGGACCCGCCTGCGGGACCGCAAGCGGCTCGTGCACAGCATCGACGCTCACTGTTGGAATCCGGGCACGGTGGGACTTTTCTACATCTCGTTCACCTGCGACCCGGACAAGCGCGAGCGTGCGCTGGCGGAGGTGAAGGCCGAGCTCGCGCGCGTGGCGAAGGACGGGCTGAGCCCGACGTTGCTGCGCAAGGCGATCCGGCAGCTCGTGGTCGGCGAGATCAACAGCCGCAAGACGATGTCGGGGCAGGCGTCCCGGCTGGGCGCCGCGGAGGTGGTCGCGGGCGATCTCGGGTTCAGCCGCAGCTATTTCGAGCGCCTGAGGGGCGTGCGGCCGGCGCAGCTGGTGCGTGCGCTGCGCGAACATCTCGTGCCGACGGGGCTGACGGAGATCTCCACGAATCCGGAGTCGACGCCCGTGGCCGCGCCCACGGTCGCACGGACCGCCGCGCGGGAGCGGGAATTCGGTGAGATCCGGCTGCCGAACGGAGCCCGGATCGTGCACCAGCGCGACGCGAGGCTTCCGAACCTCCACCTGCGCGTGGCGTGCCACGGCGGGCCGATGCACGAGCCGCCCGGGCTGTCCGGCGCGAGCGGGCTGCTGGCGACGCTGCTCACGAAGGACACGCGGAGCCGCTCGGCCGACGCGATCGCGCGCGACATCGAGGGCGCGGGCGGGGCCTTTTATCCGTTTGCGGGCAACAACAGCCTGGGTTTTGCCGTGGAAGTGCTGCCGACCGATGCCGACAAGGCGCTGCGCGTGCTGCGCGAGGGCCTGCTCGAGCCGGCCTTCCTGCCGGACACGCTCGAGATCGAGCGGGAGAGCCAGCTTGCGGACCTCAAGCAGGACCGCGACGACGTGGTGACCTACGCGAGGAAGCGGCTGCGCGAGCGTTTCTTCGGCTCGTATCCACTCGCCTTTGACGCGCACGGGACGATTGAGACGGTGGGCGCGCTTGACGCTGCGGCGGTCTCGTCGCTTTACGGCAGGCTCGTGACCGCGCCCAACGTGGTGATCGCGTTGGCGGGGGATTTCGATCCCGATGTGCTGCTTCCGAAGCTTGCGCGCATCGCCGGCGGCCTGCCGGCGGGCGAGGCCACGGGCAGGCCGCCGGGCTGCGCGGTGCCGCAGGCGGCGCAGTGGGAGGAGCGGCAGCCGCGCGAGCAGGCGGTGCTGTTCGAGGCGTATGCCTGTCCCGGGCTGCTCGACGAGGACTTTCACACCGGGGAGGTGGCCGACGAGCTGTTCAGCGGAATGGCGTCCCGCCTGTTCGAGCGCGTGCGCGAGGAGAAGGGGCTGGCGTACTTCATCCGATCGACGCGCGTGACGGGCCTGAGCGCGGGCATGTTCCAATTCTACGCGGGCACGGCGCCCGAGAGCGTCGATGCCGTGTATGCCGAGATCGAGGCCGAGATTCGGCGCGTGTCGGAGGGCGGCGTTGAGGAAGCTGAGCTCGACCGTTGTCGTGCACGGCTGAAGGCCGCCCGCCGCCAGAGCCTCCAGACCCCCGGTGCGCGCGCGTTGAATGCCGCGCTCAACGCGCTATACGGACTGCCCGTGAACGACTGGACTCACTACGACGAACGCGTGAGCGGGGTGAGCCGCGAGATGCTTGCGGACTTTGCGCGCCGGCATTTCCGCCTCGAGAACCGGGTCCGTTTCGTGGTGCGTCCCTGAGCGGTCCCCTGTGCCCTTGCCCCGCGATTTGTGGGCTGTGGGTGGGCATATTTTGTTTGGAGGCGTGCTTCTGGCCGGAATTATTCCAGAAAACCAAATTCGGAAACAATTGGTGATGAGCAACTAAGAATAGTCTGAGCGCAAAAAGACAATTTGTGGGAATAATGCAGGCGCTTAGTTTCTCTTATTGGTACCGGTGCCTGTTATCGCCTCCATTCGGAGGCGACGCCGGAAAAACAAGATCCTCACTCAATCCGATCCCACCATGAACAAGAAAGTCTCCACGCTTCTCGCCTGTGCTGCTGTTGCCGGTCTTTATGCCGGTGCACTGACCACCAACCTTCGCGCCGCTGATGCGGGCACCGATGCCGGCCAGTGCAAGACCTGCCAGAAGGCGTCCTGCAACGGCAAGAGCGGCTGCAACGGCAAGGCCGCCCCGGCTCCGGCGGCGGACAAGTCGTCGTGCCATGCGAAGAGCTCGTGCAAGGCGAAGAGTTCCTGCAAGGCCAAGAGCTCGTGCAAGGCGAAGTCCTCCTGCAACGGCAAGGGCAAGTCCTCCTGAGCCCGTTTCATCGCGGTGCCCGGCGGGCGGATCCGTTTCCGCCCGGCCCGGGCCGCGGGACCACCACGGTATCCACTCTTCAACGACCATGCCCGCCAACCGGTTCAACGGCTTCAACGACTACGGCATCGGCATCGGCCTGCGGGTCCCGCACTACGGGCACATCCTCTCCGAGAAGCCGACGGTCGACTGGTTCGAGATCATCTCGGAGAACTTCATGGCCGACGGCGGGCGTCCGCTCGAGGTGCTCGACCGCATCCTCGAACAGTACCGGGTGGTGCAGCACGGCGTGTCGCTGTATTTCGGCTCGGCGGACCGTTTTGACCGGGCGCACCTGCGCCGCCTGAAGAACCTGGTGAAGCGCACGGGCACGCCGTGGCTCACCGACCATCTCTGCTGGGGCAGCGTGGACGGCACGTACACCCACGACCTGCTTCCGATGCCGTACACGTTCGCGGCCGCGAAGCGCACCGCGGAGAAGATCCGCTACGCGCAGGATTTCCTCGGGGTGCCGATCTGCGTTGAGAACGTGAGCAGCTACACCGAGTACCACGTCTCGGAAATGACCGAGTGGGAGTTTCTCAGCGAGGTCGTCGAACTGGCCGACTGCGGGATCCTGCTCGACGTGAACAATATTTACGTCTCCTCGAAGAATCACGGTTTCAACCCGGTGGACTACATCGACAACATCCCGCACCACCGGGTGGCGCAGATGCACATCGCCGGGCACACGAAGTTCGAGAAGTATATTCTGGATACGCACGACCACCCGGTGCTCGATCCGGTGTGGAAACTCTACACGCGGGCCACTCGGCTGTGCGGGGTGACGGCGACGTTGCTCGAGTGGGACGACCGGATTCCTTCGTTCGAGGAGGTGCACGATGAGGCGCTGAAGGCGAACCGTTACATTGCGGAGGCGCGGCAGGCGGGCGAGGTCGCCATTGGCGCGCAGCGCAGGGGGCGCCGCGGATGAGCGGGCGCGGCACACTTCCGGTCCCGAGGCGCGCTCCGTTGGCGCTGCGCTCGACGGAAGACCTTCGGGCGCTCCAGCGCTTCATGGCTGCGGCGCTGCGGCGCCGGCTCGCTCCTGGCGAGCGCATGCAGGCGCGCTGGACCGACGGCCGGGCGATGACCCGGGTGGCGGGCGAGTTCATGAAGCCGAACGACCGGCTCACCTCCTTCGAGCGCCTGGAAATCTACAACCGCCAGTACTGGTTTCGGCTGCTCGAGTCGTTTCGCGAGGACGCGCCCGGGCTGTTCGCGCTGCTGGGTGAGCGCCGGTTCTGGCGCCTGGCGGAGGCGTATCTCGAGGACTGCCCGCCGCACTCGTACACGCTGCGGGACCTGTGCGCCGGGCTGGCCTCGTACCTTCGGACCCATCCCTCGCTGACGTCTCCGCTGACGCGGGAGGCCGTGGCTGTGGCCAGGTTCGAGTGGGCGCAGATCGTGGCCTTCGACGGACCGTCGAGGCCGCCGGTGCCCGACGAGCGGCTGGCGCGGAGCGCGCCCGGGCGGCTGAGGCTGGGTATCCAGCCCTATGTGACGCTGCTCGAGCTGGACCATGCGGTGGACGACTACGTGATCGCGGTGAAGCAGCGGGACGGCGCGCTTCGGTCCGGGGCGAGCAACGCGGTGGCGCGGCGCCGGAAGTCGGCTGCGGCCGCGGCGGCGCCGGAGCTGCGGCGCGAACGGGTGCGCCTGGCGGTGCACCGCGTGGACAACCAGGTCTATTTCAAGCGGCTGGACGCGGTGGAGTTTCGCCTGCTGCGCGCGCTGAGGGCCGGCCGCACGCTGGCGCGCGCCTGCGAGATCGCCTTCCGCGGATCTCGCGAGGGCGTCGAGGCGCGTGCGGCCCGGGTGCAGTCGGCCTTCGCCCAGTGGCGCCGCCTCGGTTGGATCTGCGCTCCGGGCGGCAAAGGGCCCAAGGGCCAAGAAAAGGTTGAACGCTGACGCCGGGCGTCAACTGCCAGCCGCGCAACGCCCCCCCCGTCACCCTTCGCTCTATCCCCATCCAATTTTCAACCACCAAACCAAGACCCCTCCCACGATGAAACTCAGACCTGCGCTTAACCTGTTCGACTCGGCCGCCTCGTACCTCCAAAGTCCGGTGCTCTTGATCATCCGACTCTACTGGGGCTTTCAATTCATGCAGACCGGCTGGGGCAAACTCACCCATCTCGCGCGCGTCTCTGGCTACTTCGCGAGCCTGGGCATCCCTGCGCCCCACCTGAATGCGGCGCTTGCGGGCACCACCGAGACGGTCGGGGGCCTGCTTCTCCTGCTCGGACTCTTTGCACGGGTCGCGTGCCTGCCGCTGACCTTCGTCCTCTGCATCGCCTACGCGACGGCGGAGCGCGCGGCGCTCTCGGCGATTTTCACCGATCCCGACAAATTCACGGCGGCGACGCCGTTCCTGTTCCTGTTTGCGGTGCTCGTGGTGCTGGCCTTCGGGCCCGGCCGGCTGTCGCTGGACGCGTTTCGCACGCGGTCGGGGGCGAAGGACTGAGGAGGCCGCATGTCGGACGAGGCGTTCACGCAGCTGGTCGACGAGCATTACGTCTCGCTGTACCGCTTCGCGCTGAGCCTGGCGCGGAATGCGTCGGACGCGTGCGACCTGACGCAGCAGACCTTCTATCTCTGGGCCACGCGGGGCGGGGCCCTGAGGGACGCCTCCAAGGCGAAGAGCTGGCTGTTCACGACGCTGTACCGTGAATTTCTGAGGACGTGCCGGCGCGACGACCGACACTCGTCGATCGACGAGGCGCCGGAGGATTCGCAGGAGCTGATCGACGCGGGCCCCGACCTGGTGTCGCGGATCGACTCGGGGGTGCTGATGGACGCGATAGCGCGGATCGATGAGGTCTTCCGCGTGCCGCTCGTGCTGTTTTATCTGGAGGCGCTGTCGTACCGCGAGATTGCGGAGACGATCGGAGTGCCCGTGGGGACGGTGATGTCGCGACTTTCGCGGGCAAAGGGGCTGCTTCGTGCGGCCTTGGCGGCCCTTGCGAAGGGCGGCGAGGTGCTGCCGTTCGAGGGCGATGGGGAAAGGAGGGTGATGTCATGAACAACCAGGAGGCGAAATTCCGTCTCAGTGCGTATCGGCCGGGTGGTGACGACGCGTCGGATCCGGCGATGATCGAAGCCCTGGAGCAGGCGCGGCGCGATCCGGAGCTCGGGGCGTGGCTGGAGCGCGAGCGCGTGTTTGACGCGGCGGTGGCGGCGAAGCTGTCGGGGATCGCTCCGCCGGCGGGCCTGCGTGCGGCGATTCTCTCGGGGTCGCGCGTGTCGGCACGCCGTCCGTGGTGGCGTAGCCCCGCGCTGATGGCGCTGGCGGCCTGCGTGACGGTGGCGATCGGGGGCGGGCTCATTGCGTTTCGCGCCCGGGGCGGAGTCCCAGGCGGCCTGGTGGCGCTGGCCGTGCAGGACATGCTGCACGGACATCACGAGGGTCTGATTCCGCAGCTGGCGCCGTTCCAAGGGCCGCTCGCGAGCCCCTCGGCGGCGCTGGACAAGGGCATGCCGTTCGATTCGTCGAAACTGGGGGCTGCGGACTGCCGCAGCCTGAGCTTCCATGGCCACAAGGTCTTCGAGCTGTGTTTCCTGCGCGGCGGGCTGGTGTTCCACTTGTACGTGATGCCGCTGGAGGGAAGCCGGGCTTCGGGTCCGGTGTACTCTTCGGCGGACGGCCTGTCCACGGCGTCGTGGACGGACGCGAGCCACGCCTACGTCCTGGCGACGAAACTCGGAATCTCGGCGCTCGAGAAAGTCATCCAGGGCGGGTGAGGGGAATCGGCGAGAATCTAGAATTTAGGAGCTAGAATCTAGGAGGTAGAATGTGCGGAGGGCCCTTTTCTCCGTGTTCTCTTTGTCTCCGTGGTTCAAATCAATCGGCGATATTTAGATCATTCCAAATTCCAGCTCCCAACTCCTAACGCCTGCATTCCCGTTGCCTCCTCCTACGGTCGCAGCCTTGGCAGGTCGCGCCACTCGAGCGTCCGTCCGAGGCGGCGTCGGCGGCGAGCGCACAGGAGCAGGAAGAGTTCGGCGGTCGTAAAGGTGTCACCCTCGGCGGTGTGGCGTTCCATCATCGGGAGCCCGCAGTGCGAGCACACCTCCTCGAGGCCGGGCGGACGCTGGTTGGCGTATCCGGTTTTCCGGAACGCCTCGAGCTCGGCCATGGCGAGGGCGGCGGTGTCGACGAGAGGGTTGTAGAGCCGCGTGCCGTAGTGCCGGGCGAGGGCCTGGTCGAGGATGGCGGCGTCGAAGCCGATGTGGTGGCCGACGAGGACAGCGCCGCGGATGAGGTCGAGGAACTCGAAGAGGACCTTCTCCTCGGGTTCGCCTCGGGCGGTCTGGTCGGGCGTGATGCCGTGCACGGCGACGGCGTCGTTGAGCGCGGCCCAGGGCTGGTAGATCAGCCAGGAGCGCAGTCCGGACATCGGCAGGGTGCCTCCCGAGAGCGGGGCTGCGGCGAGGGAGAGGATGCGGTCGCGGCTGGGATCGAGCCCCGTGGTCTCGGCGTCGATGACGACGATGCGCAGGTCCTCGACCGGAGTCCGCGCCTTGGGCTGGGCCTCGGCCCGGCCCTCGCGGTAGGCTTCCGCGACGGGGTGGAGCGGTTTTCTGAAGGTCCACATGTCGGTATCCTCAGCGCAGCGAAAGCCGGAATTCGGCTCGGACCTGGCCCTGCACCATGCGCAGCACGTCGAAGACGTTGGCGAGTTCGGCGCGCTGGAGCTTGTTGAGGGCGGACGGGTCGATGAAGCGGCCGGTGTCGTGGCGGCGCAGCCCGGTCAGCGTGCGGAGGCGTAGCATGTATTCATAAGCCTCCGACGCGAGCGCGCCGAGCTCGGCGTAGGCGCCGCCCTGGCCGCGCAGCTCGTCGAGCCGGCCGCCGGTGGAATAGTGGGCCCTCAGCCCGTGCTTGAGCGCAAGCACGCGGGCGGCGTCGCGCAGGGGGGCGAGGCCGCGCCCCTTGATGTCGAACTCGCCCTCGCGGTCGCCGCGGCTCTCGACGATGAGGTTGCCAAAGAAGTTGAGCGGAGGAGGGGTTTCGACGACGTGGCTGGCGAGGCGCTGCAGCAGCCCCTCGTTTGCGGACGCGTGGGCGAAGACCTCGTCCCGCAGACGCTCGGCGAGGGTCTTGTCGCCGGCGACGAAGCGCAGGTCGAAGAGCACGAGGGCGCGCAGCACGGCGTCGCCGTCGGAGCCGCCGCTGACTGCGCGGATCTCGGAGATCCACTCCTCGTCCGTGCGGCACCAGCGCGGGTTGCAGGCCATGACGCCGCCCTGGCAGCGGGAGAATCCGCACTCGACCAGGCGGGCGACGACGCGCTCGGCCAGCTCCAGGAAATACGCGCGCGCCGCGCCGTCGGCCTCGGCACTGGCGCCGCGCGCGAAGACGATCGCGTTGTCCATGTCGGTGCGCAGGATCTGCTCGCGGCGCCCGTCGCTGCCGACGGAAAGCCAGGCCCAGGCGACGCCGGGCGTCTTGCGGCCCTCCTTTTCGAGCGCCGCGATCTCCAGGGCGAGCAGGCGCTGGGCGAGTTCGTCGTAGAGTTCCGCGCAGATCTGGCCGAGAAAGAGCGAGGAGATGCCGGCCTCGAGGTAACTCAGCGCGATGCTTTCAATGTCGTCGCAGATCTCGCGGAAGCGCGCCGGGGTGCGGGCATTGCGGATCTCGCGCAGGAGTCCGGCGGGGTGGTGTCCGCTGTGGGCGAGCAGGTCCTTTTCCGAGCAGATGTCGAGGGCCTGGCTGCGCGCCGTGCCGTCCTCGGTCACGACTACCTGGCCGATGCGCTCGCGCAGCATCAGCAGAAGCGCGGCGGTGGCGCTGGAGCGGGGGGCGACGGTCACCACGGGCACGCTCATGATCGCGGACACGGGCTGCTCGACGGACAGTCCGTCGACGATGATGCGGCGCACGATGTTGCTGTGCGTGACGATGCCCATCGGGTGCTTCTGTTCGTCGACGACGAGGATGGAGGGCACGCGGCGCTCGATCATGAGCGTGGCGGCCTCTCGCGCGGTGGCTTCGGGCAGGCAGCTGAGCAGGCGCTCGGGGGAGCGTGGTTCGACCACCGTGGCTCCGTCGAGGTGGGCCTGGAGGATGCTCTTCGTCCGTCCGGGCAGCCCCGAGGACGGGGCGGCGGGGGCGGGTTCGGGAAGCGTGACACGCCCGCCGACGCGGGTGGCCCAGAAGAGGTGGCGGCGCGCGTAGTGGCGCGCGGCATCATTGGCCTCGAGCAGGGCCCTCAGGTCCGACCAGGGCATGACATAGAGCACCGCGTCCTCCACGACGGTTGCCGTGACGCGGAACGGCTGGGACTCGATCAGCGCGGTGAGGCCCAGGACATCGCCGACGTCGCGCACGTCGACCAGTTCGCTCTTTCCCTCGTCGCGCCAGAGGTATTCGACGCGGCCGCGGGCGAGGAAGAAGACGCCGTCGCCGGGCTTGTCGCCCTGGTTCCAGAGAGTGTCGCCGTTGACGAGCACGCGGACCTCGGCCTTTTGCGCGAGGGCGGCGACGGCGGGGGCGGGGAGCATCGAGAACGGCGGGAAGCGGCGGAGCGCCTCGGCGATGCGGTCGGGAATGGCGTTCTTGGCGGTCATGGGCACAAAGGGTGCGGGTTGCCTTGCCCCGCTGGCGGGGTTCAGACGCCGGTGTGACCGAAGCCACCCGCGCCGCGCGCGGTGTCGGTCAGTTCGGTCACTTCCACGGCGGGGCACATCTCGACGCGGTAAACGCCCATCTGGGCGATGCGGTCGCCGCGCTTGAAGGAAAACGGTTCGGAGCCGTGGTTGATGAGGATCACGCCGACCTCGCCGCGGTAGTCGGCGTCCACGGTGCCCGGGGAATTGAGGACTGCGACGCCCTGCTTGAGGGCGAGACCGCTCCGGCTGCGGACCTGCACTTCGAAGCCGGGGGGCACGGCGACGGAGAGGCCGGTTTTCACGAGACAGCGCTGGCCCGGGGCGAGGGTGCCTTCGGCGTCGGCGCAGAGGTCGAAGCAGCTGGCGTGCTCGGTGGAGCGGGCGGGGATCTTCGCGGTCGGGGTGAGGCGTTTGACTTGGAGTTCCACGGGGGGATTGTGTTGAAGCGGGACGCTGTTCGCGCGGGGGCGGGTTGTCCAGCGCGGAGGGGTGGCGGGGCGGGATAGGTTTTGCCAGCGGCGTCGGTGCCTGCTGAATGGAGATGCCATGCCGGCCCTGCACACGCTTCTCACTTTTTTTGGAGCGAGCCTCCTGCTCGCGCTCGCGCCGGGTCCGGACAATCTCTTCGTGCTGGCCCAGTCGGCGTCGACGGGCATGCGTTCGGGCCTGCTGGTGACGGCCGGGTTGTGCACGGGCCTGCTGGTGCACACCTCGCTTGTTGCGGTCGGCGTCGCTGCGCTGATCCGGGCTTCGCCGGTGGCGTTTTCGCTGCTCAAGGGTGCGGGAGCGGCCTACCTGGTTTACCTGGCCTGGCTGAGTTTTCGCGCCGCGCCGGTCGGACTGGCGGGCGACGGCGAGCCCAAGCTCCCTGCCTCGACGCTCTACCGGCGGGGGATCGTGATGAACGTCACCAACCCCAAGGTGACCTTGTTCTTCCTCGCGTTCCTCCCGCAGTTTGCCGACCCGGCGCGCGGGCCGCTGTGGCTGCAGATCGGGGTTCTGGGCGCAGTATTCATCGTCGCAACCGTGCTGGTGTTCGGCAGCATCGCCGCGCTGGCGGGACGGTTGGGCGCGGCCTTCGCACGGTCCGCGAGGGCCCAGCGCCTGATCAACCGGGGCGCAGCGCTCGTCTTCGTCGCGCTCGCGGTCGAACTCGCGCTGGCCCGTCTGTGAAGGGCGGGTGGAGCCGTCGATTGACCGGATGCTGTCAAAGATGTTAAAAACATCGTCGAATATGCCATTTTTTAACGCGGCAGATGCCCTATACTGCCTGCGGAACCAAAAGACCTCCAACCTGCGCCGACCATGACCGCGACCGAACCCCTCACTCCCTCGCGCTTCGAGCACGTGCCGCTCACCGTTTTTCGCGACAGCGTCGAGGCGTCGCGGGCGGTCGCCGCGGAGATCGCGGCCCTGATCCGCGAGCGGCAGGCGCAGAGCAGGCGGGCGGTGCTGGGCCTGGCGACGGGATCAACGCCGCTCAGTCTCTATGCGGAGCTCATCCGCCTGCATCGCGAGGAGGGCCTGAGCTTCCGCAACGTCGTCACCTTCAACCTGGACGAGTACTGCGGCCTGTCGGCGGATCATCCGCAGAGCTACAACCAGTTCATGCGGGTCCACCTGTTTGAACACGTGGACATCCCGGAGGACGCCACGCACATTCCGGACGGCACGCGTCCCTCGCATGAGATCGACGCGATGGCGCGGGCCTACGAGGAGGCGATCCATGCGGCAGGCGGGATCGACTTTCAGATTCTTGGCATCGGCCGCACGGGGCACATCGGCTTCAACGAGCCGGGGAGCGCGCGGCGCTCCCGCACGCGCCTGGTGGCGCTCGATGCCCTCACGCGCCGCGATGCGGCGGGCGATTTCGGCGGCGAGGAGCACACGCCGAGTTATGCCGTGACGATGGGCGTGCGCACGATACTAGAGGCCCGGCGGGTGGTGCTGATGGCCTGGGGCGAACACAAGGCCGAGGTTGTGCGGCAGGCTGTGGAGGGAGCGGTCACGGCCCAGCTGCCCGCCTCGTTCCTGCAGGAGCACGACGCCTGCCGGTTCGTACTGGACGCCAACGCGGCGGGGGCCCTCACGCGTTATCGCACGCCATGGCTGCTCGGCCCGCTGGACGACCAGGGACTCGAATGGGACGAGCGCATGACCCGGCGCGCGATCCTCTGGCTTTCGAACAAGACGGGGAAGGCGATCCTCAAGCTCACGGACGACGACTACAACGAGGCGGGACTGCAGGATCTCCTGCGGGTGTATGGCTCCGCCTATGAGGCGAACCTCGCCGGATTCTACCAGATGCAGCACACGATCACGGGCTGGCCGGGCGGCCGGGATCCGGCGCGCACGAAACCGGGCGATGCGCCCGTGCGGCCGCTGCGCGCGTCGTCCGCGGGCGTGTTCCCGAAACGTGTGCTCGTGCTTTCGCCGCACCCGGATGACGACGTGATCTCGATGGGCGGGACGCTGTGCAGGCTCGTCGAGCACGGGCACGAGGTTCACGTGGCGTATCAGGTATCCGGATCCAACGCGGTGTCCGACGAGTCGCTGTGGCGGGCGCTGCTGTTCGCCCGGGACGCGGGGTTTTCCACGCCCGAGGCGGCCCGGCGCATCGACGAGGCGCTTGCGTCCTTCTCGTCGACGGGGGTGCTTGCGGCCTCGGCGGACCAGGAGCGCTGGAAGGGGCTGATTCGGCGGCACGAGGCGCTCGCCGCGGCCCGCGAATGCGGCGTGCCTGCCGGTCGTCTCCACTTCCTGGATCTGCCCTTCTACCGCAGCGCGCTCCCGAGGCGCCGTCAGCTCGGTGCGGAGGACATCGCCCGCATGGTGCGGTTGCTCGAGGAAATCCAGCCCCACCTGATCTTCGCGGCGGGCGATCTCGACGATCCGCACGGCACGCACCGCCTGTGCCTGCGGGCGCTTGCGGAGGCGTTGAAGGCGAGCGCGGGCCAGCCCTGGGTTGGAGAGACTGAACTCTGGCTTTACCGCGGAGCCTGGGCGGAATGGGCGGCCGACGAGATCGACATGGCCGTGCCGCTCAGCCCCCAGGAGGTGCTGCGTCGCCGCCGGGCGATCTTCCGCCACGAAACGCAGAAGGACCAGGCCCTGTTCCTCGGAGACGATCGCCGGGAGTTCTGGCAGCGAACCGAGGACCGCAGCCGCCGGCTTGCGGAGCGCTACAACGCGATCGGCCTGGCCGAATACGAAGCCATCGAGGCATTCAAGCGCTACTCCCCGGAGGCCTTCCTGCAACTGACTCCGCTGTGATTTCCGTCCGCGCGCCAGCGCCTCCCAGCGTCCATCGGGCACCCGAAATGCCGCTGGGATTGCAGGGCTCCGCAACGATCGCATAACCCTTTCCCCACATGCTCCCCGTCGTCCCCCGCGTTCGTCCCCCTCTCGATCCCGAATTCGTCCCTGCCGTGCTCTGGAACCGCGCCTACGAGGCTCTCGTCGCCCGCGACCGGGGGGCAAGGGCGGTATCCCTTGTCCTGGTCCGTCCGGACGGGCTGGGCACCGTGCACCGCACGCGGCTGTTGTCCGCGGATCACCCGCAGGCCGCGCTCACGCTGCGCTACGCGGAGCGGCTCGTGAAATCCCTGCTTTGGCAGCGCGGCGGGTCGACTGTGAGGGTGGTGGGCGCGCCCGAGGTGGCCGAGGCGCTGGCGGAGGAATACAGCCCCTCGGGCCCGCGCGCCTTCGACTTCGAATTCATGGGCGAACGCGTCTACGGCGCCCGCTTCGCGGTCGAGGCCGCCCGCGACGAGTCGGGTGTGCGGCAGTCGGACGGACTGGCGGTGGGCAGGCATCTCGAGGGCTGCCGGGTGGGGTTCGACATCGGAGGCAGCGATCGCAAGGCCGCCGCGGTCATCAACGGGAAGGTCGTGTATTCGGAGGAGATCCCGTGGAATCCCTACTTCGAGAAGGATCCGGCCTACCACATCGCGGGTATCCACGATTCCATTGCGCGGGCCGCGTCGAAACTGCCGCGCCTCGACGCCATCGGAGGCAGTGCGGCGGGGGTTTACGTCAACAACGAGGTGCGGGTCGCCTCGCTGTTCCGTGGCGTGCCCCCGGACGCGTTCCAGAAGCACATCCGGCGGATGTTCTTCACGCTGCGCGAGCGCTGGGGCGGCGTGCCCTTCGAGGTGGCCAACGACGGCGAAGTCACCGCGCTCGCCGGCTCGATGTCGCTGCGCGCCAACTCCGTGCTCGGCATCTCGATGGGCACGAGCATGGCCGGGGGCTACGTCACGCCGACAGGCTCGATCACAAACTGGCTCAACGAGCTGGCATTCTCCCCGGTGGACTACCGGGCGGACGCGCCACGCGACGAGTGGTCGGGTGACGCCGGCTGCGGCGTGCAGTATTTTTCCCAGCAGGCGGTGTCGCGCCTGTCCGAGCGGGCGGGATTCCGTTTTCACGAGGCGCTCACTCCGCCCGAGCGGCTGCTGCGGGTGCAGGAGTCGATGCAGGAGGGCGACCCGCGGGCCCGGGCAATCTACGAGACCGTGGGTGCATATTTCGGGTATGCGATCGCGCATTACGCGGATTTCTACGAGATCGACCACGTGCTGGTGCTGGGCCGCGTCACGAGCGGGAGCGGCGGCGGGGTGATCCTCGACCGGGCGCGGGCCGTGCTGCGCGAGGAGTTTCCCGCGCTCGCGGAGCGCATCCGGCTCGGCATGCCCGACGAGACCGACAAGCGTCACGGCCAGGCGATCGCCGCGGCGAGCCTGCCCGCGCTAGCCGGCCACCCGTAACCTCGGCCGACCCTTTCATCATGAAATTCTCCCATCCCAAGGCGGACATCTACGTTCCCGCACCGGGCTTCACACCTGCCGAGGCCCTGCGGCGCGTCACGCACCTTTGCGTGGCGGCGCATCAGGACGACATCGAGATCATGGCCTATGCCGGCATCTGCGACTGTCTCGACGCTCCTGCGACGCGTGGCTTCGGCGGCGTGGTGGTGACCAACGGCGCGGGTTCGCCGCGTACGGGCCCCTATGCGTCGATGACCGACGAGCAGATGCAGGCGGTTCGCCGCGAAGAGCAGCGTACGGCGGCCCGGATGGGGTCGTACGCAATCCAGATCCAGCTGGCGCATCCCAGCTCTGAGGTGAAGAAGCCGGGGAGCCCGGAGGTCGCGGCGGACCTGCGGGGTATTTTCGCGGGCTGCACGCCCGAGGTGGTTTTCCTGCACAATCCCGCGGACAAGCACGACACGCACGTGGCGGTCATGCTCCGGTGCATCGAGGCGATTCGCGCGCTGCCGGAGGACCGGCGTCCGCGGCGGGTGCTGGGCTGCGAGGTGTGGCGCGATCTCGACTGGCTGGTCGATTCCGACAAGGTCGCGCTGGATTCCGGACGCCACGAGGCGCTCGCGCCGGAGGTGCTTAAGGTTTTCGACTCGCAGGTGACTGGCGGCAAGCGCTACGACCTGGCGGCGCTCGGTCGGCGTGCGGCGCATGCCACCTTCCATACCTCGCATGCGACGGACCGGATGACGGGCATCACCTGGGCGATGGACCTGACGCCGCTCGTCGCGGATCCGTCCCTGTCGGTCGCGGATTTTGCGCTGGCGCACATCGACCGCCTTCGCGCGGACGTGGCGCGGAGGGTCACGGCATTCGCCTGAACTGCGGGATCACTTCCCGGGTCGGAGCGGCTTGTCGCCCTTCCGGTACGCCATCGGGGCGATCCCGTAGGCCATGTGGAAGGCGCGGCTGAAACTGAAGATCGAGTTGAAGCCACACAGCTCCGCGATCTCGGTGACGCGGTTCGAGCTGAGGCGGAGCAGTCCGCAGGCCTTCTCGAGGCGCAGCCGCCGCAGGTGACGGCCCAGGCTGACGCCGCACGAGGCCTTGAAGCGTGCGCGCAGATGGCTGGAGCTTATGCCCAGGGCGCGCGCGATCTCCTTGACGCTGGCCGTCTCCCCTTTGCGCTGCGCGATCTGGTTGATCTGCATGATCAGGCCCGGCGCGGAGGGTGGGTCTATGTGGCGGCGGCGAATCGGCTCGGCCTTGCGGATGCGCGCGAGCAGGAGGGCGAAGGTCATCACGACAAGGTCCTCGTCGCCCGGCGTGAGGTAGGCACGCAGGAGATCTGCGGAGAGCTGGCGGATCGCGGGGGAGAGCGCGAAGGGCCGATAGCGAAGCGGCTGGAGCTCGGCGTCGTCGGCGACCTCGAAGGTCATGAACAGCCAAAGCAGCTTCTCATGCTCGGGGTCGATGTAGTCGTGAAACTGGAACGGCATCACGAGCAACCCCTCGCCCGCGTGCAGCCGGATCGCGCGGTCGTCGACGCAGACGGTGACGGCGGTTTGCAGCGCGATGATGAGCACGAACCGGTGGTGCAGCGCGCGCCCGCGCTGCGGGCGGTTGAGGTCGGTGGCCGAGCGGCGGCAGAAGCAGACGATGTTGTCGGGGATCGACTGGGGAAAGGAGTGTTTTCCCCGGAGCGGGCGCAGCGGCGAGGGGAGGATGCCCGTCAGTTTTTCGAGGGATTGGTCGGTGAGTGGGGCGCGGACTGGCATTTTCGTTAAAAACATCGGCGTTTATGCCATTTTTTAACGCAGCGGCGAGCGCTATATTCCGCATCGTTCAACTTTTCGCCGGATTTCACGTGCCGTTCCCGAGCTTCATCCCACTTCGAGAAACGTGCGCCGCCGACGCGGGAGCCATGGGGCCCCTGTGCGGTGAGCGCCGGATCCTGAGAGAGGTCCGGGGCCGCTGCGGTGTCCCCACGTGAGCCTGGCGAACGAGCCTGCTCAGCATCCGGCGGACGCGCGTCGTCCGCCGGCCCCCCACAAACGCATCCCTACTATGACTAGCCAAGCTGCCCATAGCCGCGCGCCTCTCCCCCCGGACGGACGTCGCGTTCTCCCCCTGCTCTCCCTGGCCGCGCTGCTCGCCGCAGCGCCCGTGTTCGCCCAGTCCTCCGACGCGGCGACGAAGAAGGCCGACGCCCAGGCGCCGGCCGAGGCCTCGTCCGACTCCTCGGATCAGACGATCCGGATGGATACGTACGTGGTCACCGGATACCAGCGAAGTCTTGCGCTCTCGCTCGACACGAAGCGCAACGCGAATGCGATCGTCGACGTGATCACGGCCGAGGATGTCGGCAAGTTTCCCGACACCAACGTCGCCGAGTCGCTCTCCCATGTGCCCGGCGTCACGGTCGACCGGCTCTTCGGCCAGGGCGAGCGAGTGAGCATCCTGGGCACCGACCCGAACCTCAACCGCACGCTGCTCAACGGCGAGGACGTCGCTTCGGGCGACTGGTTCATCCTCGATGCGCCGAGCCGTCAGTTCAACTATACGCTGCTCGCTCCCGAGGTGATCGGGCAGGCCGAGGTCTACAAGAGCTCCGAGGCCTGGCTGCCCGAGGGCAGCATTGGCGGAACGATCATGCTGCATACCCGCAATCCGCTCGACACGAGGCAGTATGCGTTCTCGGGCTCGGCGGGCGACATGTACAACGACCGCGACAAGCACAACGACTACAGCTTCAGCCAGGTCGCGAGCGTGCATAACAAGGACAAGACCTTCGGCATCATGGTCGGCATCCAGTCTTCGCGGGAGCACCTGCGCCGCGACGGTGTGGAGGCGCTCGGCACGGTGTCCGCCGGCGCGGCCTCCCCGGCGACGGGCATCGATCCCGCAGCGCCCGCCGGTTCGGTGAACCTCACCAACCCCACGGCGCTCCTGCCCAACGCGATCAACGCCGCGCTCTTCCAGCAGGTGCGCGAGCGCACGGGTGGAAACATCGTCATCGACGCGCGTCCCTCCGAGTACCTCGATTTCGAGGCGAACGTCCTGCACTCGAAGGTCAACGACAACAACTTCAATACCTCGTACTACGGCTTCCCCGGTTGGTGGCGCGGAGCGGTCATCCAGAACGGCTCGATCGTCAACAACATCGTGGATTCGGCGAGCATCAGCCAGAACATCGGCGTCATGGACCTGTTCTACCGCGTCGCCGCGGTGAAGACCGATGCCTACGACCAGAAGCTGACCTTCCACAATGACGCGATCTCCGTGTCCGAGCACGCCGGATACACGCAGGCCACGGGCGGCACCCAGGCGCAGTACTACATCGAGCCCCTGCTCGGCGCACCGGGCGCCGGTGTCGGCACGACCTCCTACACGTACACCGGCGGCGTCAGCAACCCGGGCTTCACCTGGGGCAAGTCGGGCGTGAACACCGATCCCACCGCCTGGACCGTGGGCGGGCCCTGGTGGAACGGCAACGTCGCCTCGGATCCCGAGAAGGACCAGGAATCCTACGCGCAGCTCGACGCGACCTACTCGCCGCGCAACAGCGTCATCACGAAGGTCCGCGCGGGCGTCCGCTACACGGACCACATCACCTCGCAGAACTGGTACAACATTTCGCTGGTCACGCTGCCCTCGACGACGCTCGCGTCGTTCAACCCGAGCCTCACGCCGTCGAACTACCTCAGCGGGCTGCCGAACATCACCACGGACATGAGCAGCCACGTGATGATCGACCCGACCGCGCTGTACAAGGCGGTGTACGCGTCGCCGTACCAGGCCGGTTCGTCGATGAACATGCAGCAGGCGCTCGCCGCGGGCGAGGGCTTCCAGCCGACCCAGAGCTTCGAGGTCGACGAGACCACGAAGGCCGGCTACGGCCAGGCCGACTTCCAGCAGGGCAAGCTCAGCGGCAACGTCGGGCTTCGCTGGGTCCAGACGACGACCACCAGCAAGGGCTGGGCGGTGAGCGGCTCCACCACGACGCCGATCGCGATGAAGAAGACCTACGACAACTTCCTGCCGTCGCTGAACCTCGCGTATTCGGTGAATCACGACTTCATCGTGCGCGCCGCGGCGGCCGAGGTGATCGCCCGCCCGAACTACGCCGACCTCTCCAGTTCGGTCATGCTCTATGACAGCATCCGCACTGGCGTCGGCGGCAACCCGAAGCTCGATCCGTACAAGTCCACCAACTTCGACCTGTCGGGCGAATGGTACTTCTCGAAGGACTCGGCCCTCGCGGTCAGCTTCTTCTACAAGGACATCTCGAACTACATCCTGAAGTCGAACGGCACGGAGAGTTACTTCAACCAGAACCTCGGCAAGGTGACCCCGTACCTGATCTCACGCCCGGAGAACGCGGGCCACGCGAAGTCGCAGGGCTTCTCGGTGTACTACCAGCACACCTTCCCCTACGGGCTCGGCGTGACGGCGAACTACACCTACGTCGACGCGAGCGGCGAGAACGGCGCCGAGCTTCCGTACGCCTCGAAGAACCAGATCAACTTCAGCCCGTACATCCAGCACGGAAAGTTCCTGTTCCGCCTGACGTATGCGTGGCGCTCCGACTACTTCACGAACGTGGACCGCGGCAACAACGTCTACACCCGTGCCTACACGGAGCTCGACGCGAACGCCTCGTATGCGATCACGAAGCACCTGTCGCTGACGGTCGCGTGCGAGAACCTGCTCGACGAGACCTACTACATCTACGCGAAGGTTCCGGCCAACATGTTCCAGGCCGAGTACAAGAACGGCCGCCGGCTCCAGGCCGGACTGCACTGGAATTTCTGATCTGCGCGGGTTTCGCAGATCTTCAGGGGCGAAGGCCCGGGGCGCAACCACCCCGGGCCTTCATTTTATCCAAATGCCACCGACGATCGCGTCTTCGCTAACACCCATTTTGAACCACAGAGCCACAGAGGACACGGAGAAGACCTCGAAATTCTGAGATTCTGAAACTCTGAAACTTTGAAATTGGGAGGCTCAACCCCGCGCACTCCGACCACTGCCCTCTGACTTCCGACCTCCGACCTACCAACCGAAGACTCCGATCCAAGCTCACGCGGAGACTCAGAGGCGCAGAGAAGACGGACTTCTGGCTCCTGACCTCCGACCTCCGACCTCTGACCTCCGGTCTTCTCCGTGCTCTCCGTGCCTCTGTGGTTCAACCCCTCCGTCGCGGTTCATTTGACCCGGCGGTCGGATGGGCCGTTGGTGTGAGGCATGCCCGCCGACCGTCCGCCGCACACGCCCGATCTCGACGCCTATTTCGCCCGCATCGGCTATGCAGGTCCGCGCACGCCGACCCGCGCCGTGCTCGATGAGCTCATGGCCCGGCACACGCGGGCGATCCCGTTCGAGAACGTCGACGTCCTTCTGGGGCGGGGCGTGAGCCTGGCGCCCGAGGCCGTCGAGGCGAAGTTGGTGGGTGCGCGCCGCGGCGGCTACTGCTTCGAGCAGAACAGCTTTTTCCTAGCCGTGCTTCGGACGCTCGGTTTCCGGGCCACCCCGCTGTCGGGCAGGGTCCGGCTTTACGTGCCTCGCGAGGTCGTTCCGCCCCGCACGCACCTGTTTCTCAAGGTGGAGCTCGAAGGCGAGGAGTGGATCGCCGACGTGGGCTTCGGCGGCCTGTCTCTGAGTTCCTCAATCCGGTTTCGCGAGGCCATCGAGCAGGAGACCCGACATGAAACGCGGCGCCTCGTGCGTGAGGGCGGTCGCTGGTTTCACCAGGTCCGGTCGGGCGACGGGTGGATGGACGGCTACGAGTTCACCGGCGAGGAGATGCCTCCTGTCGACCGTGAGCTTGCCAACTGGTGGACGAGCGCGCACCCCGATTCGCGTTTCCGGCAGAATCTCATGGTGAACCTGGCCGGCCCGGCGGGCACGCGGCTCAACCTCACGAATCGCGAGTTCACCCGGCGCCGCGGCGCGGAGGTGCTCGAGACGACGCAGGTCGGCTCGCATGACGAACTGGTCGCGCTGCTCGGCGATGTATTCGGCATCCGGATTCCGGAGGGTGCCCGCCTGACCGCTTCGAATCTGGATTGGGCTGCCGGTTAGCTTCGGAAGTCCCAGGCCGCGCGCTTCACCGCTTCGTCCTCGCCGAGCTTCAGGGCCGTCACCGCATCTGCCGAGTGGGCGATGAGGTCGTCGAAGTTCTTGTACAGGTAACGGCTGTCCGCCGGGATCTGGACTACATTCCTGATCTTCCAGGCATAGCCGACGGCGTACGTTTTCTCGAAGATCACCTGCCGGGTCTTCGCGTCCACCAGCCGCACCCCGAGAAGCACGGTCGGTTCGTAATGGGTCGAGCTGGGTGGCGAGATGTAGCCGACCACCTTGTACCACAGGCTGAGCATCGCGTCCGAGTCCACGTGCAGCCCGGAGTAGTCGTCGCTCTTGCGGTCGGCGGAGGGCCTGGGGGCGAGGGTGGGGGCGTAGGTCGCCTTGAAACCGTCGGCCTTCAGTGCAGCGAGTGCGGTGGAAACCAGCTCCTGGGAAAGGGATGGCCGGGCCTCTTCGATCGCCTGCGCTAAGACCTTCCGGTGGTCGGAATCGATTTTCGCCTGCACGAGCCCCCCGACCAGGCCGAAGGCACCCGCCGCGCCGCCCATGTCCGTCACCCAGATATTTGCGGGTTCATGGACGCCGAGGATCGTAATGCGATGAATTCGCGCGGCGTCGGCGCGGCTGACGTCGACGTTGGGGACGGACGCGCAGCCTGCCAGGAGGAGGGCGGCGCAGGCTGCGAACATGGAGGACCGGGAGGGGCCGGAGCGGGTGGCTTTCATGGGTCGATGGGGCACTCCGAACACTTTCGGAAGGCAGGTGGTGCGGGCACCTTCGCCAGACTTTTCCGGGAGTCAACCTGCGCGCGCAGACCGGGCCGCGCCGTGTTTCCACACCAGAGCGGAAAAGATCTGGGGTGTTCCCCCTGTTTTTTCGGGCCGTTTGTATTCGATAATCTTCTACCCATCGGGGCCGGAAGACGAAAATCGCCGGCGTCGGTGCGGGCCGGAGGTCGTGAGCGCGGCGGCTGATGGTGCGGAGGCAAAGCGATTTCCAAAAGCGCGGACGGGCCGGGTCAGCGTGGAAACGGCCGCGATCGAGTCGGTGGCGGTCGTGCGTGCCGGCCGGGAAGCTGCGCGGATTTTGAAACCTCCGGGAACCCATGTCTGTCAACCCGGCCCGCAAACTGGCGCACACACCACAACAACAGACACACGGAGAAAACAGATACGTCATGAAACCAGTAACCCAGCACTCAGTCAGTCTGCTGCTCGCCGGCATCGTCGCGTCGGTGGCCCCGACGTTCCGGGCGTTTGCCGCCCCGGCAAACACGCACTACGTGGAGACGGACCTCGTCGCGGACGCGACGGGAACGACCGCCGCGCACGTCGACGCGAACCTCGTGAATCCCTGGGGCCTCTTGCGAGGTCCGGGTTCCCTCTGGGTCGCGGACAACGGGACCGGTCTGATCACGATGTATTCGCCGCTTGGCGTCGCATCGACGACGACGATCAAGATCCCCGCGCCCGGAACCGGCACGGGGGCGGGCACGCCGACCGCCGCGATCATGAATGGCAGCTGGTCGTTCGACCTCACGAGCGGCACGACCACGAAGCCCGCGACGGTGCTCGTCGCGACGGGCTCCGGAACCATCGTGGGTTGGAGCGATCGCGTGAATTCGGGGACGCCGATGACGGTGGTCGACAACTCAGCCTCGGGGGCGATCTACACCGGACTCGCGATCGCGTGGGTGCCGGCGCCGGCCAGCACGCCGCCGCCGCCCGCCGACGACGATGGCGACTCCGACCGGGACCTGCGGAAGGTGCCGCAGCTTTACGCGGCAAACTTCCATGCGGGCGTCGTGGAGGTGTTTGACGCGAGCTTCAAGCCGGTCACGACCTTCACCGACAAGACACTGCCTGCGGGCTTCGCGCCCTACGGCATCCGCACGATCCGCGGCAAACTGTACGTCACGTTCGCGAAGCAATCGGCCGACATGAAGACGGCGGTCGCGGGAGCGGGCAACGGGTACGTCGACATCTTCAATCCCGACGGCACCCTTGTTAAGCAGTTCGTCGCCACCGGCGCGCTGAATGCGCCGTGGGGCCTGACCGTGTCCCGTGGGGACTTCGGCACCTACAGCCACGCGTTGCTTGTGGGCAATCACGGCGACGGTCTGGTGAACGCATACGACCTGAAGACCGGAACGCTGCTCGGCCACCTGACCAAGGCTGACGGCTCGGACCTCGCGATCGACGGCCTGTGGTCGATCAACGTCGGATCGGACGACCACGGCTGGGGCAGGGGCGACGATCACGGCAGGGGCGACGACCATCACGAGTGGGGTCGCAATGACGACAGCTCGAAGGCGGCGATCCAGGGCGACGGCGCCACGCTGTACTTCACCGCGGGTCCGTCCGGCGGAACGCACGGCCTGCTAGGCGCGCTGCGTCCCGTGGACATGGATACGGACTCGGACTGAGTCATTCCTGAACAACCTGGGCGGGTTCGCGCGGCGCGGACCGTCCGGCGATGAAACTGCGGGCCGCGGCGTCTCTGCCGCGGCCCGACCATGCTCATGAGGGGCCGCGAGCGCGGTGGATGGGGCGGCGCGGAAGTCAATCCCGGGCGAGTCGCAGGGCGTTGGCGGTCACGAGGAGCGTTGCGCCGGTGTCCGCCAGGATTGCCATCCAAAGGGTGGCGTGGCCGGTGACGGCCAGAGCGAGGAAGAGGAGCTTGAGGCCCAGCGCGAAGCCGATGTTGAAGCGGATGATGCCGAGGGTGCGCCGGCCGAGGCGGACCGCGTCGATGAGCTTCAGCAGATTGTCCTTCATCAGGGTCACGTCCGCAGTCTCGATCGCGGCGTCGGTGCCGCCCGCGCCCATGGCCACGCCGACCGTTGCTGTCGCGAGGGCTGGAGCGTCGTTCACACCGTCGCCGACCATGGCCACGAAGCCGTGCTGGTCGCACAGGCGCCGGACGGCCTCGAGCTTCCGTTCGGGCAGGAGGTCGCCGTGCGCCGAGTCGATGCCCACGCGCGCCGCCACGGCGTCGACCGTGTGCTGGTTGTCGCCGCTCAGCATCACCAGGTGGCGTATGCCCGCGCGGCGCAGGCCGGCGATGGCCTCGGCGGCTTCGGCGCGCACGGCATCGCCGATCGCGATCAGCCCAAGCAACTCGCCCGCGCAGGCCTCGTGCGGCCGGTGGCCGACGACCACGACCGAGCGGCCCTCGCGCTCGATCGCCGAGATGCGCCGCTCGAGCGCCTCGGAGCAGAGGCCTAGTTCGTGGGCGAGGCGGTGGTTTCCGACGAAGAAGTCATGCCCGTCGATGCGCGCGACGGCGCCGCGGCCCGCGAGATTCTGGTAGTGGGACGAACGCTCGAACTCCACTCCCGAGGACCGAGCGTGAGCCACGACGGCCTTCGCCACCGGGTGGGGTGAGTGGTCGTCGACCGATGCGGCGAGCCCCAGGATGGCTTTCACGCTGTGCGTGCCGAGTGGGATGACGTCGGTGACGCTGGGCGCGCCTTTGGTGATGGTCCCCGTCTTGTCGAAGGCCACGGCCTGGAGCCGGCCGAGCGCCTCGAGGTGTTTGCCGCCCTTCACGAGCACACCGTGTCGCGCCAGCGCCGTGAGGCCCGCGACGATGCTGACGGGCGTGGAAATCACCAGGGCGCAGGGGCAGGCGATGATCAGCAGCACGCAGGCGCGGTACAGCCACTCGGTCCAGTTTCCACCGAACAGCAGCGGCGGTACGAGGTACACGAGCAGGGCGAGGACGGTGACGGTGGGCGTGTAGACGCGGGCGAAACGATCGACGAAACGCTGCGACGGCGCGGGGCGCTCCTGCACCTCCTCGACCAGGCGCACGATGCGGGCGAGGGTGGTGTCGCCGGAGGCGCGCGTGACGGTGACTTCGAGCGAGCCGTCGTGGTTGAGCGTGCCGGCGAAGACCGCGTCGCCGGGCCGTTTTTCCACGGGCCGCGACTCTCCTGTGATCGGGGCCTGGTTCACGGTCGAAAAACCGGAGCTGACGACGCCATCGAGCGGAATGCCTGTGCCGGATTTCACGGTGATGCGTTCGCCGACGCGGACCTCCTCCGCTGGCACTTCACGGAAATTCCCGTCGCGGTGGACCAGGGCGACGCGGGGCGAGAGGTCGAGCAGGGCTTCGATGGCGCGGTGCGAACGTCGGTCCGCCCAGCCCTCGAGCCATTCGGCGACACCGAACAGGAAGATGACGGAGGCGCCCTCGGCCCAGTCGCCGATGGTGGCGGCGCCGACCACGGCGAGTACCATGAGCAGGTTGATGTCGGGGCGCAGCCGGCGAAGGGAGTTCCAGGCCTTCGGAAGGAGGAACCAGCCCCCGGCGAGCATGGCCGCGGCGCAGACGGCGATATTGGCGTGGCTTGAAAGGAGCCCCGTCCACCGGCCCGCGAGACCGAGGGCGACCAGGCCTCCCGAGACCACGAGACTGCGCGTCTCCCAGGGGTTGCTTCCGTGATCGCAGCCGCAGCCATTCTCCTCGTGCCCATGGTCGTGGTCGCCATGCCCGCAGGACCCATGGCACGAGCAGCCCTCATTGTCGTGGTCGTGGCTCATGCTGATGTCGGATATCTATGGCGGACGTTCGCGTCCGGCCGGAACGGATGTAGGTGCCCGAATCGGCGTGTGCCGACCGGGTTGATACGGAGTTGAAGGGACGTCGCCCTCCGCTCAGCCCACCCAGAGGCGGGCGTTGCGGAAGAGGCGCATCCAGGGGGAGTCCTCGGTCCAGTCGTCGGGATGCCAGCTCATCTGTGCGGTGCGGAAGACTCGCTCGGGGTGCGGCATGAGGATCGTGACGCGGCCGTCGCGGTTGCAGAGGGCGGTCATTCCGAAGGGCGAGCCGTTCGGGTTGAGCGGATAACGCTCGGTGGTCGCGTGGTGGTTGTCGACGAAGCGTGCGGAGACGAGCCCCGACTCGGAAAACGCTCGCGCGGCCTCGGCGCTCGGAAACTCCGCGCGGCCCTCGCCATGCGCGACGGCAATCGGGATCACTGAGCCCTCCATGCCCCTGAAGACGATGCTCGGGCTCTTCTCGATCTTCACCGAGGTGAAGCGGGCCTCGAAGCGCTCGGAGGCGTTCTGCACGAAGTGCGGCCAGGCCTCGGCGCCGGGGATGATCGAGTGCAGGTTGCTCATCATCTGGCAGCCGTTGCACACGCCCAGGGCGAAGGTGTCGGCGCGCTCGAAGAAGGCCTTGAACTCGGCGCGGGCGCGCTCGTTGAAGAGGATGCTCTTGGCCCAGCCCTCGCCGGCGCCGAGCACGTCGCCGTAGCTGAAGCCGCCGCAGGCCGCGAGGCCGCGGAAATCGGAGAGCTTCACGCGGCCGGAGAGCACGTCGGTCATGTGGACATCCACGCATCGGAAACCCGCGCGGGTGAAGGCGGCGGCCATCTCGACCTCACCGTTCACGCCCTGCTCGCGGAGGATTGCCATTGGCGGTCGGCCGGAGAGGTCGCGGCCAACCTGGATGTCGAAGCCGATCTTTGGCGTGATGCCCGGGTTGTCGCGGTCGGTCTTGAGCCGGTACTCGGACTCGGCGCTGGCGGGGTTGTCGCGGAGCGCGGCAATGCGCCGGCTGGTGTCGGACCAGATGGCGCGCAGTGCGAAGAGATCCTCGTCGAGCAGCGAGGCGCCGCCCTGGCTGACGCGCAGGCGGCGGTCCGCGTTGAGGGTGCCGACGCGCTGCGAGCAGTCGCCGAGGCCGGCGGCGCGCAGGGCGGCGAGCACGAAATCGAGGTCGGATTCGGCGACCTGCACGAGGGCGCCGAGCTCCTCGTTGAACAGGGCGGCAAAGGCGTCGCGTCCGGCGGGCAGGTCGAGGTCGACGCCGAGGTTGCCCGCGAAGGCCATCTCCACCGCGGCTGCGAACAGACCGCCGTCGGAGCGATCGTGATACGCGAGCAGCTTGCGCCGGGAGCCGAGCGACTGGATGACGTTCCAGAAGGCCTTGAGGTCGGCGGTGCTGTCGACGTCGGGCGTGGCCTCGCCAATCTGCGAGACGACCTGGGCGAGGATCGAGCCGCCGAGGCGGTCCCGGCCGCGGCCGAGATCGATGAGGATCAGCGCGCTGCCGTCGGCCGGACGAAGCTGAGGCGTGAGCGTCAGGCGGATGTCCGTGCAGCGGGCGAAGGTGGAGATGATGAGCGAGACCGGGGCGGTCATGCGCTTCTGTCCGGAGGCGTCCTGCCAGACCGTGCTCATGCTCATGGAGTCCTTGCCGGTGGGCACGGTGATCCCGAGCGCCGGGCAGAGCTCCATGCCGACGGCGCGTACGGCGTCGAACAGCGCGGCGCCGTCGCCCTCGACGGCGGGGGCGGCCATCCAGTTGGCGGAGAGGTTGACGCGGCCGAGGTCGCCGACCTGGGCGGCGGCGAGGTTGGTGAGCGACTCGGCGACGGCGAGGCGCGCGGAGGCTGCGGGGTTGTTGACGGCGACGGGGCTGCGTTCGCCGACGGCCATGGCCTCGCCGGCGTAGCCCTCGAAGGAGGCGGCGGTGACGGCGCAGTCGGCGACGGGCACCTGCCAGGGGCCGACCATCTGGTCGCGGCTGATGAGGCCGGTGACGGTGCGGTCGCCGATGGTGATGAGGAAGCCCTTGTCGGCGACGGTCGGGTGGGCGAGGACGCGTCGTGCGGCCTCGGATACGCTGAGCCCGTTCAGGGCGAGCGGCGCGACGGGCCGGGCGCTGTGCGCGGCCTTGCGGTGCATGCGCGGCGGCTTGCCGAGCAGCACCTCGAGCGGCATGTCGATGGGCTTGTTGGCAAAATGCGGGTCCTCGAGCACGAGGCGCTTGTCGGCGGTGGCCTCGCCGACGACGGCGAAGGGGCAGCGCTCGCGGCGGCAGAGCGCCTCGAAGGCCTCCATGCGCTCGGCGGGCACGGCGAGCACGTAGCGTTCCTGCGACTCGTTGCACCAGATCTCGAGCGGGCTCATGCCGGGCTCGTCGTTGGGAATGGCGCGCAGGTTGAAGCGGCCGCCGAGGCCCGCGTCGTTGACGAGCTCGGGCAGGGCGTTGGACAGGCCGCCCGCGCCGACGTCATGGATGAACGCGATGGGGTTTTCGTCGCCGAGGGCCCAGCAGCGGTCGATGACCTCCTGGCAGCGGCGTTCCATCTCGGGGTTGTCGCGCTGGACGCTGGCGAAATCGAGGTCCTCGTGGCCGGTGCCGCTCGCCATGGAGCTGGCGGCGCCGCCGCCCAGGCCGATGAGCATGGCGGGTCCGCCGAGCACGATGAGCTTGTCGCCGGGCTTCAGCGTGCCCTTGTGCGTATGCGCGGCGCGGATGTTGCCGAGGCCGCCGGCGAGCATGATGGGCTTGTGGTAGCCGCGCAGCTCGGGGCCCTTGGCGCCGGGCACCTCGGCCTCGAAGGTGCGGAAGTAGCCGAGGATGTTGGGACGGCCGAATTCATTGTTGAAGCCCGCGGCTCCGAGCGGCCCCTCGATCATGATGTCGAGCGCCGAGACGATGCGGCCGGGCTTGCCGAAGTCCTTTTCCCAGGGCTGGACCGCGCCCGGTAGGCGCAGATTGGATACCGTGAAGCCGCACAGGCCGGCCTTGGGCTTGCCGCCGCGCCCGGTGGCACCCTCGTCGCGGATTTCGCCGCCGGAGCCGGTGGAGGCGCCAGGGTAGGGCGAGATGGCGGTCGGGTGGTTGTGCGTCTCCACCTTGCACAGCAGGTGAATGTCCTCCTCGCGCGCCACGTATTCGCCCGTCGCGGTGTCGGCGAAGAAGCGCAGGCCGCGGGAGCCCTCGAGGATCGCGGAGTTGTCCTTGTAGGCGGACAGGATCCCCTCGCTGTGCATCTGGTACGTGTTCTTGATCATCTGGAACAGCGAGCGGTCCTGCGTGATGCCGTCGATGTCCCAGGTGGCGTTGAAGATCTTGTGCCGGCAGTGCTCGGAGTTGGCCTGCGCGAACATCATCAGCTCGATATCGTTCGGATCGCGGCCGAGCGTGGTAAAGGCCTTCACGAGGTAGTCGATCTCATCCTCGGCGAGGGCGAGGCCCAGGCTGCGGTTGGCCTCGACCAGGGCGTCGCGTCCGCGGGCGAGCACGGGCACGGTGGTGAGCGTGCGGGGCTTCTCGTGATGGAACAGGACGTCGAGCTCGGCGAATTCGCCGAAGACGGCCTGGGTCATCCGGTCGTGCAGCTTCGCGTCGAGGGCTCGCAGCTGGGTCGCATCGAGACTGCCGGGCAGCTCGATCCAGTGGGCGACGCCGCGTTCGATGCGTTTGATCTTCGTCAGGCCGCAGATGCCGGCGATGTCCGTGGCCTTCGAGGACCACGGCGAAATGGTGCCCGGGCGCGGCACGACAATGCGCAGCAGCCCGCGGTGGGTGCGGGCGTCGCGGTGAGGACCGTAGGTCAGGAGCTTGCCGAGCACGTCCTGCTCGGGGGCGCTCAATTCGCCGTCCGTCTCGGCGACGTGGACGAACTCCGTGCTCAGTCCGGTGGCCGGAATGCCGGCGGAGGCGAGGTCTTTCAGGAGCTTCTGGACTCTGAATTCGGAGAGTGCGGGCGCGCCGTGGAGGATGAGCATGGTTGAACTTAAATTCGGCAAATGAATTGAACAGAAGTTAACGAAGGGAGCGAAGGGCAAGCCGCCTGTTCGGGAATGGAGACTATCGAATCTGTTCCCTGTGGTGTGGTGGTTCCTGCCGCTGCGGTTTCAGTTCATCGCTTGGTGGTCAGGCCTTTGTTGCCTTCGTTTCCTTCGGTTAATTGAGTTTCTCAGGTTGAAGCAACGTACAGAAACGACCGGCGAGAACAAATCGAGGTCTTTTCCCGCCGGCGCGGAAGGGGACAGGCGGAATAGGGGGTGGGGGAGTGGGCAAGGTTATGATCATCAGCGCCATGTCCTCGATTTCGCCAGACTGTCTGCTGCGTATCGCCGTGGGGCGGCCCTGTCCGGACTGGGTTGTCGGAGGCCGCGGACAAAATTGTCCTTACGTCGCGTTTTGCCGTGGCAAAGCCTGCCACCTCGGTTAGTTAGTCCGTGCTTTCGCAGCCATGAGTCCCGACCCCAAGGCCTTGGAGCGTTTGCGAATCAACCGCCCGCATGCGCAGCGACGCCCCTTCCCCTGGGGGCTCGCGATCGGAATTTCGGCGGTGCTCCTACTCCTCGCCGGCGTAGCCGGCTGGTGGCTGACCCGGCCGCGCCCGGTCGACGTGAGGACCGCGGTCGCCCAGGCCGTGGATGCCAACGCCCCTGAGGTGTTGCTCAATGCCTCGGGCTACGTCACCGCGCGGCTTGAGGCCACGGTCTCGTCCAAGGTGACCGGGAAGGTCGAGGAGGTGCTCGTCGAGGAGGGCCAGCGGGTCGATGCGGGCCAGGTCCTCGCACGGCTCGACGCCTCCAACACGGAGGCTGGCCTCCAACTGGCCCGCGCCCAGCTGGATGCGGCGCGAAAGGGCACCGCTGAGACGGCAGCCAACCTGCATCTCGCCGAAATCGAGCTCGCACGCACGCGCACGCTCGACGGCCAGGGCGCGGTGCCCGTCTCCGATCTCGACCAGGCCCAGGCCAATGTCAGCGCCCTGCGCGCCCGGCTCGCCGTCCAGCAGGCGAACATCGGCGTCGCCGAACGCGAGGTCGCCGTCTGGCAGCAGCAGCTCGACGACACCGTCATCCGCGCGCCTTTCGCGGGGATCGTCACTTCAAAGAACGCCCAGCCCGGCGAGATGATTTCGCCGATGTCGTCCGGCGGCTTCACGCGCACGGGCATCTGCACGCTCGTCGACATGAACTCGCTCGAGATCGAGGTGGATGTGAACGAGAGCTATATCAACCGCGTCGAGCCCGGTCGACCCGTTGTCGCCGTTCTCGATGCGTATCCCGACTGGCGAATCCCGGCGAAGGTCATAGCGATCATCCCGACCGCCGACCGGCAGAAGGCCTCCGTGAAGGTGCGCGTGGGGTTCCTGAAGCTCGACCCGCGCATCCTGCCCGACATGGGTGTGAAAGTCGCCTTCGAGGGTGCGGTGCCGGCGGCAGGCGCGGCCTCGCGCCGTTCGGTGCGCATTCCGTCCTCGGCGCTCGTCGAGCGCGAGGGCCGGCCGGTCGTCTTCGTGGCGGCCGACGGTCATGCCGAACGCCGCGCGGTCGCGGTCGGCATGAAGACCGATGACACCGTATCCATCACCGCCGGACTGACCGGCGGTGAAGCGGTCGTGCTCGACCCGCCCGCGGCCCTTTCCGACGGCAGCCCTGTTTCAATCACCAAGCCATGAGCGATTCCCAGCCCCCCCTGGTCCGCGTGCGCGGCGTGGACAAAGTCTATCACCGCGGCTCCGAGGACATTCACATCCTCCGCAATCTCGATCTCGACGTGCAACCCGGCGAATTCCTCGCCCTCATGGGTCCATCGGGATCGGGAAAGTCCACCCTGCTCAACCTGATCGGCGGGCTCGACCGTCCCTCGCAGGGCACGGTGGAGATCGGAGGGGAGCGCATCGACTCGATCTCCGGGCGCCAGCTCGCGGCGTGGCGGGCCCGGCACGTCGGGTTCGTGTTCCAGTTCTACAACCTGCTCCCTGTGATGAACGCCGAGCGCAACGTGGAGCTGCCGCTGCTGCTCACGCACCTCGACCGGTCCGAGCGCCGTCAGCACGTCGAGACCGCGCTGCACGTGGTCGGCCTGGCCGACCGCTCCCGCCACCTCCCGCGCCAGCTCTCGGGCGGCGAACAGCAGCGCGTCGGCATCGCGCGCGCGATCGTGACGGATCCCACGCTGCTGCTGTGCGACGAGCCGACGGGCGACCTGGACCGCAAGTCGGGAGACGAGATTCTCGGCCTGCTCCAGGCGCTCAATCGCGAGCAGGGCAAGACGATCATCATGGTCACGCACGATCCGCACGCGGCGCACCGCGCATCGCGGACGGTGTATCTCGACAAGGGCCAGCTGGTCTCGGAGATGCCGTCATGAAATTCCTGCGGCTGGTCTGGGCGAATCTCTGGCGCAAGCCCCTGCGCACCACGCTCACGGGCCTGTCGGTGTTTGTCGCCTTCCTGCTGTTCGGCCTGCTGTGCGTGGTCCGGCAGTCGCTCACGGCGGGCGTGAGCATGGCCGGCGCGGACAGGCTGGTGACGCGGCACAAGGTATCCATCATCCAGATGCTGCCCGTGAGCTACGAGGCGCGCATTGCGCGGATCCCGGGCGTTGCGGCGGTGGTGCACCAGTCCTGGTTCGGGGGTATCTACAAGGATCCGAAGAACTTCTTCCCGAACATGCCGGTGGAGCCGGAGAAGTACCTCGAGATGTATCCGGAATTCGTGCTCCCCAAGGCGCAGGAGCGGGCTTGGATCGCGGACCGCACGGGCGCCATCATCGGCAGGTCCCTCGCGACGCGTTTCGGCTGGAAGGTGGGCGACACGGTGCCGCTCATGAGCCCCATCTGGCGGCGGGCCGACGGAAGCGGTGCCTGGGAGTTTCACATCGACGGGATCTACGACGGCGCGAAGAAGTCGACCGACACTTCGCAGTTCTTTTTTCACTACACGTATTTCGACGAGGGGCGCTCGTTCTGGAAGGGCATGGTCGGCTGGTACACGGTCCGGGTGACGGATCCCGCGAAGGCGGCCGAGGTGGCGCGCGCGATTGACGCCGAGTTCGCCAATTCGCCGTACGAGACGAAGACCGAGCCCGAGGGCGCGTTTGCGCAGGCCTTCGCTCAGCAGGTGGGGGACATTGGCGCGATCATGATGAGCATCCAGGCTGCCGTGTTCCTCACGATCCTCTTCGTCGCCGCCAACACGGTGGCGCAGAGCGTGCGCGAGCGCACCGAGGAGATCGGCGTGCTCAAGGCGCTGGGCTTCCCGAGCGGCATGGTGTTCGGGCTGGTGCTCGCCGAGTCGCTGGCGCTCGCGCTGGTCGCGGGGGTGTCCGGTCTCGGCCTGGTCTGGCTGTTCACCTTGGGAGGCAGCCCGATCCCGGCGTTGTTGCCCGTGTTCTATCTTCCCACCCCGGATATTGCCGCGGGCTTCGGCCTCGTGGTCCTGCTCGGCGTGCTCGCTGCGGCCGGGCCCGCCTGGGGAGCCATGCGACTGGGCGTCGCCGACGCACTGCGGCGGATGTCGTGAACCCCTGACCCTCCTTCCCCATGACCGGACTCATCAACTGGATCGTGCAGGTCGCGGAGCTCGCCTCGTTCAACCTGAGGACGATTCCCGAACGCAGGGGCTCCGCGGTTTCGTCGATGGTCGGCATCGCCGGCGTCGTGATCGTCCTGGTCGGCGTGTTGTCGATCGCCGCGGGTTTCCGCCAGGCGATGGTGTCCACGGGGTCGCCTTCGACCGCCGTGGTGCTTCGCTCAGGGTCGGACTCCGAGATGACCAGCGGACTGGGCCGGGACGAGGTGCGACTGATCGAGGACGCGCCCGGCATCGCGCGCGACGCCTCGGGCCCGCTCGCCTCGGCGGAGCTGTTCGTGATCATCAATCTTCCCAAACGCTCGACGGGCACCGATGCGAACGTCTCGCTGCGCGGGATCAGCCCCGCGGCCTATGCGGTGCGCGGCAACATCCGGATGATCGCCGGCCGCCGCTTCACGCCAGGTCGAAACGAGGTGATCGTGGGTGCGGCCGCGGCCGGCCAGTTCGCCGGCCTGGACCTGGGACGAACCATTCGGATCGGCCAGAACGACTGGCACGTGGTGGGCATTTTCAGCTCGGGCGGCGACGTGTCGGAATCCGAGATATGGACCGACGCCGCGGTGCTTCAGCCGGCGTATCATCGCGGCGACACGTATCAATCGGTCTATGTTCGTCTCGCTTCCCCGGAGTCGTTCAAGGAGTTCAAGGATGCCCTGACCACGAACCCGCAGCTCAGCGTGACGCCGGTGCGGCTCTCGGATTTCTACGCGGAGCATTCGACGGTCGTCACGGAGTTCATCCAGACCATCGGCGTGGCGATTGCCTCGTTGATGGCGCTGGGCGCGCTGTTTGGCGCCCTGAACACGATGTACAGCGCGGTGGCGGCGAGGACGCGCGAGATTGCGACACTGCGCGCGCTGGGGTTCGGAAGCAGCCCGGTGATCGCCTCCGTGCTGGCAGAGTCCGTCGTGCTTGCGCTCGTGGGCGGGGTGGCCGGCGGGCTGGTGGCGTACCTGGCCTTCAACGGGCACCATGCGTCGACGATCAACTGGCAGACCTTCAGCCAGGTGGCGTTCTCCTTTGCAGTCACTCCCGGCCTGCTGGCGCGGGCGGTGCTGTTCGCAGTGGTGATCGGGTTTGTCGGCGGACTCTTCCCGGCGGTGCGGGCGGCGCGGATGCCGGTGGCGGCCGCGCTCCGCGAGACCTGAGCGCCGTCACATCCGCTGCCTGAGCGCGAGTGCGTCGAGGGCCGTCCGTCCGTCCGAGGCCAGGGCGGCTTCGCGGCGCTTCGCGTTGCGGTCGAGCCATTGGGCGCACACGAAAAGTGAGGCGATGGCGGCCAGCCCCACGATCGCGCGGGCGGCCTGGCCGAGCTCGGCGCCCTCGATCCAGGTCGTGGCGACCATGACCACCGGGATGTGGAAGCAGAACACAAAGAGCGAATTCCGTCCCACCGACGCGAGCGGCTTGAGCAGCGCCTGAGGTGGGCGGGGGTTGAAGGCAAGCAGCAGGACCACGATCGCCCCAAGGTCGAGCAGGCGCAGGGGCCCGAGCGTCCACTTGTTCATGTACATGTAGACGTTCGTCGAGAAGAACGCGCGGGGCCACAGGCCGTAGCGTACCAGCAGGGCCGATACGGCGATTGCGGCGGCGGCGGCCACGAGCAGGCGATGAGTGCGCCAGGAAATCCTGAGCTCTCCCCGGCCAACCGTGTCGCCCAGCGCCATGCCTCCCACCCAGAGAAGCTGCCACGCGAGCAGTTCGAAGGAGCCGAGCCGAAGTCCGTCCAGCGGATGGTGATTCACCAGGGTGTTCAGGCCGTACCCTTCCTGGGGCGCAAGCCAGATGACCACGGAGATCGCGATGACCTGCAGCCAACCCAGCTTGCGGGCCCCCCAGAGGATCACGGGTGTGGCGGCGAGCAGGACGACGTAGAGCGGAAGGATGTCGAAGAGCGGCGGCTGGTTGAGGAGCAGGGGGGTCAGGGCGAGCGAGGCGCCGGGCGCCAGAAGAAAGTCGTGGAAGTGGTTGGCCAGCGAGGGCACCCATTCGGCGAGGGTCCACGCGACCATCGCGATCGGCAGCAGCAACGCCAGGTGGGCGCCGTACACGCGGCCCGTCCGCTGATAGGCCTTTCTCGTGAGGCCGTTCCAGCCGTCCCGGTCGTAGGTCCGCCCGTAGATCATGCCGGCCAGGCAGGCGGCGAGAAAGACGAAGCCCTCGGCGCTGCTGAAGAAGCCAAGGGGCTCCTGGACGACGCGCGACACGGGCGTCGGAAGGTGCACGCCCATCATGACGATGAGCAGCAGCCCACGGAGGGCGTCAAAGCGGATGTCGCGCCGCTTTGCGGGGACGGGGACGGCAGCGTTCACGGACGACGATCACCGCCCGGGCACCGAAGTTCGGTGTCGCGCGTGGCGTAATAGGAAAGACGTGTGGAAGGATGAATCACGGCCGGGAGGGACAGTCCCCGTCAAAACAAGTGCCTCCATGCAAGAGCCATGCCGGCCCGGGGCGTCAAGCCGCCAGCGTCCGCTGCGTAGTTCCAGCCCGGGGCGCGACGGCATTGCGCGGCGGGATGGAGCACGTGGCCAAAGATCGGGAAGTCGTTACTAAATAGATTCTTGAAATGGATCGATAGGGCCAGAAAAGGGGTCTCAAACGCTGGGTTCGCGCCAGAGGCTATAAGACGCCCTAAAATGTGTGAAAAGGAGGTGGAGATAAAAAGGTGGTGGCGCGATTGCGCGAGGTTCCGGCGTTGCATTCAATTGCGCTCATGACGCCCCTGCGGTTCACGCTCAATGGTCAGGTCGTGGAGCTCAACGATCAGGACCCCTCCACCCCTTTGCTCTGGGTTTTGCGCGACCGTCTCGGAAAGACGGGAACGAAGTTCGGATGCGGCATCGCCATGTGCGGTGCCTGCACCGTGCACCTCGACGGCGTCGCCGTGAGGTCGTGCTCGGTGGAGGTTGGCACGATCGCCGGCCGGCATGTGCGGACCATCGAGGGCTTGGCGGAGGCCGAGGGGGCGCTGCATCCGCTTCAGGAGGCGTGGATCGAGCACGACGTGGCGCAATGCGGCTACTGTCAGCCAGGCCAGCTCATGCAGGCAGCGGCGCTTCTCGCGAAGCATCCGAATCCCTCGGATGACGACATCGATGCAGCCATGTCGGGCAACCTCTGCCGTTGCGGCACCTATGTGCGCATCCGTGCGGCGATTCATTCGGCTGCGGCCAAGCTGGCCGCGAAGGGAGGTGCGGCATGAGCGCGACGACCACGTTGGACCGGCGGTCTTTTCTTCAAGTTGCGGCGATGGCGGGTGGCGGGCTCGTCCTCGGCGTGCGGTTTGCCTACGCGGGCGAGGAGACTTCTGCGGAGGCGGCAAAGGCGGCCTTCAAGCCCAACGCCTACATTCGCATCGGGACCGACAACCAGGTGTGGATTTCCGCTCCGAATCCGGATCTCGGCCAGGGGGTCAAGACCTCGCTCCCGATGATCACCGCGGAGGAACTGTGTGCGGACTGGAACCGCGTGGTCGTGGAACAGGCGGCCCTCGATCCTGCGGCCTATGGCTGGCAAGGCGCGGGTGGGTCGACCTCCACGCCGAACAACTGGATGCGCATGCGCCGCGCCGGCGCGGTAGGGCGTGCGCTGCTCGTCTCGGCCGCCGCGAAACGCTGGCGCGTGCCTGCCTCCGACTGCGTGGCCGAACAGGGCATCGTGAAGCACGCCGCGAGTGGACGAAGCGCGACGTTTGGCGAACTCGCTTCCGATGCGGCGCACCAGCGCATGCCGGACCCCGAGTCGGTGCCGCTCAAGGAACGCTCCGAATTTCGCCTGCTCGGGACACGCGTCGGCGGCGTCGATAACCACGCCATCGTGACGGGCCGGCTCCAGTACGGCATCGACCAGGTGGTGCCGGGCATGGTGTATGCGACCTATGTGAAGGGTCCCTCCGTCGCCGCGCGCGTCAAGAAGGTGGACTTGGACGCGATCCGTCGTCTGCCCGGCGTGAAGGACGCCTTCGTGATCGAGGGCCATGGCGGCGAACTCGCCGCGGGCGTGGCGATCATCGCCTCGTCGACGCACGAGGCCTTCAACGCAGCCGACAACGCGGCGATTGTCTGGGATGAGTCTGATTCCCCGAAGGACGACTGGAAGGCCTTCGTCGCGCAGGCGGAGGCGCTCGGCGACAAGGATGGGCGTGTCGTCGGCGAGCGGGGCGAACCCGATGATGCCTTGGGCTCGTCGGCCCACGTGCTCAATGCCTCGTACTCGTATCCGTTTATCTTCCACGCGACGATGGAGCCGCAGAACTGCACGGCGTGGTGGCACGACGGGATCATGGAGCTCTGGGCGCCGAGCCAGAATCCCGACAGCGGTGCGCAGGAGGTGGCGAAGATGCTCGGGCTCCCGCAGCACAAGGTCCTGGTGCACCTACTCCGTGTGGGCGGCGGCTTTGGGCGCCGGCTTCGCAACGACTACATGGTCGAGGTGGCCGCGATCGCGCGCCGCGTGAACGCCCCGGTGAAGATGACGCACACCCGCGAGTCGGACCTCACGCACGATTTCCTGCGTCCGGGCGGATTCCATCACTTCAAGGGGTCGGTGAACTCGAAGGGATTCCTCGAGGCATGGACGCATCACTTCATCAGCTTCGGCTATCACGGCCGTCCGGTGTCAGGCGGCGGTCTCGGGGCCGACGTGTTTCCCGGTCCCCTTGCGCGGAACTTCCGTCTGACGGAGACGCTGCTCCCGCTTGGCCTTCGCACGGGCCCGTGGCGGGCGCCGGGCGCCTCAGCGTATGCGTGGGCGATCCAGAGTTTCCTGCATGAGCTCAGCTCGGCCGCGGGCACGGACCATGTGGCCTTCCTGCTCGATATCCTTGGCGAGCCACGCTGGCTGCCGCCCCGGAACGAGGATTCGCTGAACACCGGGCGCGCGGCCGGTGTGATCAAGCTCGCCGCCGAAAAGGCGGGCTGGGGAAAGCCGCTCCCGCCGGGACGCGGCATGGGCATCGCCTTTCACTTCTGTCACCGCGGGCACGCGGCGGAGGTGGCGGAGGTGAGTGTGGACGCCTCGGGAATGCTGACGGTCCACCGCGTGGTGGCCGCCTGCGACGTGGGGCCGATCGTGAACCTCAGCGGCGCTGAAAACCAGGTCCAGGGCGCGATCGTCGACGGCCTCAGCGCGATGTGGCTGCAGGAGCTGACCTTCAAGGACGGCCACATCGAGCAGTCGAACTTCAACGACTACGGGCTGCTGCGGATCCCGCAGGCGCCGAAGATCGAGGTGCACTTCATCCAGAGCGACTATCCGCCGACGGGCCTGGGCGAACCGGCGATCCCGCCGGTGGCGCCTGCGGTGTGCAACGCGATCTTCGCGGCGACGGGAAAGCGCGTGAGACGGTTTCCGATCGTCTCTGAGGGCATCAAGGTCTAGCCCGATCCGGTGCGCGCGATAGCAAAGACCCTGGCCGAGTGGTCGGCGCAGGCCCTGCCGTTCGCCCTCGCGACGGTCGTTTCCGTCGAGGGCAGTCATCCGCGCGCGCCCGGCGCCTGCCTGATCGTCAGCGCCGACGGCGAACGCTTCGCGGGTTCGGTAAGTTCGGGCTGCCTCGAAGCAGAGCTGATCGATGCCGCGCCCGGGGTCGTTGCCTCGGGGCGCGTCCTGCACTTCGAGTTCGGACCCGAGGCCGAGCCACCCTGGCGCGAGGGGCTGAGCTGCGGCGGGATCATCCGCGTCCGGCTGGAGCCTTGGTGGGGACTGAGCCCCGACGCGCGTATCCGGGAGGTGGCGACGCTGAGCCTGGGCTGGCTTTCATCCGGCGCGGGTGGGTTCGTGCTTTCGAGGGACGGGAGCCACTTTGCCCGGGGCGATGACGGACGCGAGGCGGGCGACCGGTCCGCGTTTTCGCCCTCGGAGATTGCCTCCGCGACGAGAGCCCTCGAGGAGAACGCTTCCTCGGCGCTGTTGGGGACGGGCGACGAAAGTGGCTTCCTGCGCGTGGTGGCCCGTCCGCCGCGCCTGGCGATCGTCGGCGCGGTGGAAATCGCGGAGCACCTTGTGCCGATGGCGCACCGCTGCGGTTATGCCACGGTGGTGATCGATCCTCGTCGCCACTATGCGGATCCCCGGCGCTTTTCGGAGCGCCCGGGTGTGCTGTTGAACACCTGGCCGCAGGATGCGGTGTCCGGACTCGGACTGGGGCCGCGGGACGCTGCTGTGGTGCTCACGCACGATCCCAAGATCGACGATGCGGCGCTGGGCGCGCTCCTGGCGACCTCCGTCGGCCACATCGGCGCCCTGGGCAGCGCGCGCAGCCATGCGGAGCGCCTGGAGCGGCTGGGAGCACTCGGGCATGGCCCCGAGGCGCTCGCGCGCATCGAGGGTCCCGCGGGGATCCGGCTCGGCCGCGCCGATGCCGCTGCGATCGCGCTCGGAATTCTGGCGGGCCTGGTCCGCCGCCAAGGGAAAGGCTGACAGACTTAAGGGCTGAAAGCCTGAATGCCCGCTGTCATCGTCGAAACCGCAAATGAATCACGGAGGCATTTAGAATGACGGACGCCGAAACACCGTGCCTGACGGGTATCGTCCTGGCAGCGGGTTTCTCCCGGCGGCATCCGGGCGGGAACAAGCTGTTGCTTGCCGGAGAGGGCGGGCGGCCGCTGGTGTGTATCGCGGCGGAGGCGCTTTGTGGCGCGGGGTTGGGCGAGGTGCTGGTCGTGACCGGCCATCAGGCGGAGGCGGTGGAGGCGGCACTCTTGGGATTGCCGGTGCGGTGTGTGAGGGCGGAGCGTCACGCCGCGGGCATGGGCGCCTCGCTGGCCGCGGGAGTCCGCGCGGCGGACCCGAGGTGTAGCGGATTTCTGGTGACACCGGCCGACCTGCCGGGGCTGCGGCCGGAGCATGCGCGAGCGGTGGCCGGGCGGTTCGTCGAACTCGCCTGCCGCTCTCACGTGGTCCCGACGGCGTACGGAGAACGGGGGCATCCGGTTGCGCTGGGCGCCTGGCTGCGTCCCGCGCTTGAGGCGCTCGATGGCGACATCGGTGCGCGCGCCCTGCTGGCGGAGCCGGCCGAGGCTGCGCGCCGGGAGCTGCTCGAGCTGGGCGATGCGGGGATCGTGAGGGACCGGGATCTGGCGTGAGGCCAGACGTCAGAGGCCAGGGGGCAGAGGTCAGGGGGGCTCCTTTTCTGGAGTGCGGAACCTCGGTTCCGCTTTTGGACGCGAGCCTCCGCTCGCGCCAGTCGCGGCGGTCGTGCGCGTGCGGGTGCGCGCTCGGTGGAGATCGCTCCGTTTACAGAGGACCGAGGTCTCAGGTTGGGAAAAAAAAGGGTCCGCGGCGAAGCCGCGGACCCGATGACTGGCAGGGGAAGCCGTGTGATCAGTAGCTCAGCGAGTAGGTGAGCAGGTACATGCGACCGTCGCCGAGTACGCCGTTGCCGTAGGTGTAGAACTTGTTGAAGGCGTTCTTCACGTTGAAGCGGATGGCGTGGGAGTAGCGGCCGCTGGTCTTGTAGTGATAGATCAGGCCGAAGCCCCAGATTGTATAGGGCTGGTTGAATACGTTCATACGGCCGTCGTCGACGTTGGCCGAGTACTGGTAGCTCGCGCTGGTCTGGCCATTTCCGTCGAGGATGTAGTACTGCGTGTCGGCGTTCATCGTGGTGCCGGGCGTCCAGAGGACCCAGCCCGCGGGAATGCTCGTCGCGGTATAGCCCTTGTTGGAATTGCGGTTCGAGAGGCCGGTCGGGTCCTTGCTGACCGTGGAGTTGGCGCTCAGGATCGCGAGGCCCTGGGGCAGGGTCGGGAAGGGCAGGGACCCGCTGTACAGGGGCACGTTGTAGATCGCCTTGCGGAAGTTTCCGGTCGCAAACGGATTCGTGGTGTAGACGCTGCCGCTGCCGATGTTGACCAGCGACTTGCTTAGCGCCTTGACGTCGGCCGTGAACGCGAGGCCCTTGAGGATGCCGTGGCGCACCTGGTAGCGAAGGGCGAGGCCGAGGTTGTCCTTGGCCGACTGCGGCGTGGTGGTGCCGATCAGGTAGGGCAGGGAGCTGTAGGTGTACTTGGCGTCATTGTAGCCGTAGCCGCCGAGGATCTGGAGCGAATCGTTGATCTGCCAGTTCATGTCGATTTCCCAGCCCTTGGAGCGTTGCGAGCCGGAGGCGATGTACTGGGTCACTCCAAACTCGTCGGTCCAGGAGTCGAGCTTGTTGCTGCGGTCGATGACGAAGCGGCTGATGCCGACGTTGAGGTGCTGGTTGAACAGCACGAAGCGCGTGCCGAACTCGTAGCCCTTGCCCTTTTCGTTGGGGAAGACGGTGAACGTGCCGTCCGATTGCTGCTTGTACTGCGGGTTCGGGTTGTAGGTCGAACTCTGGTTGGCGAAGAGGATGATGTTGCGGGTCGGGTAGGCGGTGAGGCCGAGCTGGTGCGTGAAGGCGGTGTTGCTCCACTTCACCCTCTCGGCGTTCGCGGTCATGTAATTCTGGGCCTCGTTGTTCATGTCGTCATACCGTCCGCCGACCAGCGCGATGAGGCGTCCGTCGAAGAACGTCGCGCGCTCGCTCACGAAGAAGCCCGCGTCGTTGTTGAACATGTGATTGTTCGCGCGGGTTTGCGTGTAGCTGTCCGGGTACTGGTTGTACATCGGGAAGAAGAAGCTCGCCGGCGTGAGCGGATACGGGATCTCACCGCCGGTGGAGCGCGGTCCGAGCGGAATCGTCGCCGGGTACTGCACGCCGCTGATCGGGTCTGTGATCAGGTATTTGTCGTTGATGCTCACCAGCGAGTAGCCGGAGCCGGGGCTGGAGGAGCCCGTGTAGATGGAGCCGTCCGCGTTGCGATACACCTGGCCCGCCGCATTCTTCCAGACGCTGCCGGAGCTCAAGGCGTAGATCGTCTTGTTGTTCTGGCTCTGCTGGGAGAAGTCGAAGGTGACGAGCAGCTTGTGGTCGACCTTGCCGGTCTTGAAGGAGAAGAGGTTGTCCAGCTGGAAGGTCGAGCCCTTGACCGGGGTCTTGGTGTAGCTGGGCGTGGGGGCGCCGAGCTCGCCGTCGAGGTAGGCGGGGTCGGTGTAGTAGGTCTGGTTGTTGTTGTTCGTCTGCTTGGCATAGGGACGACGGAAGGTGTCGAACGTGGCGCGCACGGTGTACAGGCTGCTGACGTTGCGGTCCGCGGTGAGGGTCAGGCCGTCGGTCGAATACTCGGTGTAGCCATTGGGTCCGTCAGCGCGGACGGTGGCGAGATTGGTGCCAAGGCGGTCCCAGGAGTTGGTGGTGTTCAGCTGACCGTACTTGGTGACAAACGTGTAGTTGCTCGCCGACGGATTGGCGATGAAGGCCTCGTAGGCGGCGACGTCGGCGGGGTTGTTCGTGTAGCGGTCGACGACCTGCGGGTACGGGGCGTTGACGTATTTGATGGTCCCCTTCACCGGATCGCTGACGTAACCGTACTGGATGTTGCTGCCGTCCGGCTTGGTCACGATGCCCTTGGTGGAGGATTTGACCCACGGAACGGCGGAGGGGTCGTGATTGAAGGCATTCGTCAGGTCGAGCTTCAGGTTGATGTTGGTCTTCGCATCCGGCTTCCAGAGAATCTGCCCGCCGACGTAGGTCGTGCGCCGGCTCGCGTACATTTGTTCGTACTGGCGGTACTGCTGGGAGTAATCGACACGATAGAAGAGCTTGTGGCTTGGTCCGAGCGGTCCAGTGGACGCGATTGCGACGCGGCGGAAATCATCGGAGCCGGCGGTGAGGTCGATGGACTGCAAGGGGGTCGTGGACGGACGCTTCGTGATGTAATTCACGACGCCACCGGGCAGCACCTGGCCGTAGATCGACGCGGCGGGGCCCTTGATCACCTCGATGCGCTCGACGCCGGCGATCGACGTGGTGCCGAGCCGGCGGAATCCGTCGACGAAGGGTGTGGTGGTGAAACCACGCAGCGTGAGCGTGCCCTGAGAGTCGGAGGGCGACACATTGCTTACGAAGGCGAGCTGGTCGGGAAGATCGAAGGCCGCGAAGTCCTTCATGAACGAATCCGTGACGACATTCACCTGGAAGGGAAGATCGCGGAGCTTGCTGACGACGCGCGTGCCGGTGACCGAGTCGGAGGCAATGTAGTCGTTGCTTTTGACCGAGGAGACCTGGAAAGGCTGCATGACGATCGTGTCGTCATCGGCCGGTTTGGGTGTCGTGGATTGTGCGAAGGACGTGCGGGCGGACACTGCAGCTAGGCAGGCGCTCGACACGATCCCTAGGAGACGGGATCTGGCAGGCATGGTGCGAGGGATTGGGGCTTGAGGATGGCGCACCGTTGGTCGCTTGACCGGTGTAGGGTACGGTACGTTTTTGATTAGGGGGATTAGCCGAATGAATTCAGCTGGACCGAGCAATAAGCGCGGGCCTGCGGATACGAAGCGCGCCGATGGTCGCATTGTTGACTCCGCAGGAGGGGCCGAACGCAGAGGTTGGCGACCACGCCCGGGTTTACGGTCCTGTAGGAAGGAGGCGCAGGGGTCTGGCGCCGATTCTTGACTCGGTTGGGGGGCGGGATTCCGCTTGCCTCCCCGCGGCATAGCCGTCCGAACCCTTCGTTCCCACCCCCTCAGGCCCCCTGAACCCCTCCCGCGTTGGAATTGCGGATGTCCGAGATCACCCAGCTTCTTATTGCAATGGAGACCGACGGCGACCGCGCTGCCGAGGAGTTGCTGCCGTTGGTTTACCAGGAGCTAAGGCGGCACGCGGCACTTCGCATCGCCCGGGAGCCGGCCGGACAGACTCTGCAGGCGACCGCGCTGGTTCACGAGGCCTGGATGCGGCTGGTGGGGGGCGGGCAGGTGCAGCGCTGGCAGAATCGCGGGCACTTCTTTGGGGCCGCGGCCGAGGCCATGCGACGAATCCTCATCGAACAGGCGCGCCGGAAAGCGAGGATCAAGCGGGGCGGCGAGTGGTTGCGCGTGGATTTTGACGGGATCGACGTGGCGGACGCCACGCCCGACGAGAAGATCCTGCTCGTCGACGAGGCGCTCGAGCGCCTGAAGGAGCTGGATCCCGAGAAGGGCCGGGTGGTCGTCCTCAAATTCTATCTGGGCCTGTCCAACCAGGAGGCGGCCGAGTGCCTCGGGGTCACGGAGCGGACCGTGGAGCGCCAATGGGCGTATTCGCGGGCGTGGCTTTTTGGATACATAACCAACCAGCAAAAGCTGGAGGCCAGAGTCGGCTAGGGCCGGCCTCCGGGCGGAGTCATGACCGTGGACCGGCAACGCGAGGAGGACCTCTTCGAGCGGGCGCGCCAGCTCGAGGGCGAGGCCGAGCGGAAGGCCTTGCTCGACCGGGAATGCGCGGGCGACCCGGCGCTCCGGGCCTCGCTCGAGATGCTGCTCGCGGCGGAACGGGCGGGCGGGCGGTTTTTCGACGAAGGGCGCACCGCCGTGGACGTGCTGCTCACCGAGGCCGACGTGGGGGCGGCGGCGAACCCGGGCGGGGCGCAGGGGCTCGAGGCGGACGGAAAGATGATCGGCTCGCAGATCGGCCGCTACAAGCTGATCGACAAGCTGGGCGAAGGCGGCTGGGGCACGGTGTACCTTGCCGAGCAACAGGAGCCCGTGCACCGGCAGGTCGCCCTCAAGATCGTGCGTCTCGGCATGGAGACGCGGGGCATCATCGCTCGGTTCGAGGCGGAGCGCCAGGCCCTCGCGATGATGGACCACCCCAACATCGCGCGCGTCTTCGACGCCGGCGAGACCGACCGCGGCTGTCCGTATTTCGTGATGGAGCTGGTCCGGGGGGAAAAGATCACCGACTACTGTCGACGCAATCGCCTGGGGCTCCCCGAACGGCTCCGGCTTTTTGTGCAGGTTTGCCACGCGATCCAGCACGCCCATCAGAAAGGAATCATTCACCGCGACATCAAGCCCTCGAACATCATGGTCGCGATGGTCGACGGGAATCCGGTGCCGAAGGTCATCGATTTTGGAATCGCGAAGGCGACGGAGGCGCGCATCGGAGACAACGCGGCCGCGACCGCCTACATCCAGCTGATCGGCACGCCGGCCTACATGAGTCCGGAGCAGGCGGAGATGCGTTGGATGGATGTGGATACGCGCAGCGACATCTACAGCCTGGGGGCGCTGCTCTACGAGCTGCTCACGGGGCGCACGCCGTTCGACGCGAAGGCGCTTATGGAGGCGGGGGTCGAGGGCATGCGGCGCATGCTTCGGGATCGGGAGCCGCCAAGGCCCTCGGCACGCCTGCTGGGCCTGCCGCGTCCTGAACTCGTGGAGGCGGCGGCCGAGCGTCAGACCGATCCGGGCCCGCTCATCTCGCTGCTGAAGGGCGACCTCGACTGGGTGGTGATGAAGGCGCTCGAGAAGGAGCGTCAGCGCCGCTATGAGACCGCGGACGGCCTGGCTCTCGACATCCAGAGGCACCTCGCCTTCGAGGCGGTGAGCGCGCGGCCGCCCAGCTGGGTGTATCGGCTGAGAAAATCGGTGCGCCGGAACCGGGTGGTGTATGCGGCGGGCACGGCGGTGGCGCTCGCGTTGATCGCGGGCACCTGGACTTCGACCTGGCTGCTGTTCAAGGAGCGGGAGGCGCGGCGCAGGGCCGTCGCCGCGGAGCAGCAGCAGTCGATGCTGCGACGCCAGGCGGAGGTCCGGGAACGCATCACCCAGGTCAACCTCCTCGTGAACCAGGACCGTTACGAGCAGGCGGCGCGCATCTTGTCGGGACTCACCCTGACGCGCCCGTCGGTCGAGGCGGCCGCGGCCTACCGGGCCGTGGGCGAGTGGTATGCGATCCACGATCGCTGGCAGGAGGCGGTCACCTGTTTTCGCGCGCTGCTCCAGCTCGACGCCCTGGACGGCTGGGACGTGAGCAGCCTCGATGCGCTCCGGCTCGGGCCCGCGTTGATCAACGTCGGGGACCGGGAGGGGTATGACCGCTTTCGGCATGACGTAGTCCGCTCGTACCTGGCGAACCCGCAGCCGGCGACCGACCGGGTGATCAAGATTTGCCTGCTCGCACCGCTCGACGAATCGACGCGGACTGCGCTCACGCAACTGGCGGCGTTGAGCGTCAGGCAGGTGGGGGATGCGGAGTCGAAGCAGGACGTCTTCCAGGCGGCCTGGATATCGATGTCGATTTCCGTGTGGGAATACCGCTGCGGAGACTTCGAGCAGGCCCGGCGGTGGGCGCAGCGCTGTCTCGCCTATCCGGATTCAGTCGCCCCGAGGTCGGCGGCCGCGCTCGCGGTGCTGGCCCTGAGTGATTTGAGACTGGGGCACGCGCTCGCGGCCAGGGAGGAGCTCGCTCACGGCGATGCGATCCTCGCAAAAAAGCTTCAGGGCGGCGTGGACCGGGGTTCGCCGACGCAGGGGTTCTGGTTCGACTGGGCCTTTGCCCAGATCCTCCTCCGCGAGGCCGAGGGCCAGATCGGCCAGCACGGCAGCGGCGCCTGAGCCTGCGGACGGGCGGAGAAATTCGCCGAGCGCTGTCGGGTATGTGGCCCAAAGGGCGCATGTAGGGGTGTGGGCATCCGCCCGCCGGGTTTCATCGCCCGCGTCTCTCCTCGAAGCTCCAACCCTACAGGACCCCAACATGAACCCGAGCATGATTCCGCTCCGACTCAGGAGGATCCCGCCCAACGGCCGGCTCCGGGCCGGTCATCCGGCCCCGACCGCGGGCCGTCAGCCGGCCTCGGGACTCTCCGCCCGACTTTGGCTCATGCCACCGGTTCAGGGGACGCGTTTATCTGCGTAACCTGGGGGAAGTCACGCCCACCGCGCGCCCAGGGGGTTGCGCGGTGGGCGTGCGAATCCGGAGGGGCCGCCGGAACCAAGCCGGCCCTGCGTACAGGCACTCATGAATACACAAAAACTCTCCACTCTCGAAAAGGTCGGGTTCGGCGCCGGCGACATGGCGGTCAACGTCGTCTGGTCTTCGATGGCGCTGATCATCACGTTCTTCTACACGGACGTGTTCGGCCTGCGACCCGCGGACATCGCGCTGCTGCTGATCCTCCCGCGGCTGATCGACGCGTTTGCGGACCTCTTGATGGGAGTGGTCACCGACAGGTACACCACGCGCTGGGGGCGCTATCGTCCTTATCTGCTGATCATGGCGGTGCCCTTCGGGCTTTCTGTGATGATGGTGTTCACGACCCCGCACTTCGCCTATGCGGGCAAGCTCGCGTGGGCCTACGGCGCGTACATCGTGATGATGCTCTGCTTCACGGCGGTGACGATCCCGTACATCTCGCTGATCGGCGTGTTGACCGAGGATCCGCAGGAGCGGCTCTCGGCGAACGGCTACCGGCTATTCTTCGCGAAGGTGGCGGCGTTCATGGTGACGATCGTCGTCCCGCTGCTCGCCGCGCGCTGGGGGGCGACGCATGTGGCGCGGGGCTATCAGGTGGCGATGGGCCTGATGGCGGGCATGGCGACGCTCCTGTTCCTGTTCTGCTTCTTCACGACGACCGAGCGCGTAAAGCACACGGTGGATCCGATGCCGCTGCGGCAGCAGTTCCGGCTCCTGTTCAAGAACGACCAGTGGATGGTGCTGGGCGCGGTGTGCGTGATCGGGACGATCGGATACACGATCCGGGGGGCCGTGGCCGCGTATTATGCAAAATATTACCTCGGCGGCGGCGCGGCGCTCCTCTCCCAGTTCCTGACCACGGGCGTGGTGGCCTCGATCCTGGCAATGGTTGCGTCGACCTGGATCACGAAGCGTTTCTGCAAGATCAAGCTCTTCCGCTGGAGCCAGCTGGTCGTGGGCGTGCTCAGCGCGATGCTGTATTTCATGGTGAAGCCGGGGGCGGTGGTGCCGGCGTTCATCCTGTATTTTCTCGTGTGTTTCGTCGTGGACCTGCATGCGCCGGTGTTCTGGTCGGCGATTGCGGAGGCCGTGGACTACGGCGAGTCGAAGACGGGCAAACGCGTCGCGGGCCTGGCCTTCGGGGGCATCTCGTTCTTCCAGAAGACGGGCATGAGCCTCGCGGGCGGTGCGGTGGGCGTGCTGCTCACGTATTACAAGTACGTGCCGGATCACCCGCAGAGCGCCTTCACGCTCAACGGCATCGCGCTGATGCTCTCGATCATCCCGGGCGCCTTCCACATTCTCATGGGGCTCCTGATGTTCGCATACCGGATCACGGATCGGTACTACCTCGCGATGCGCCATGGAAACGCCGCCAAACAGGACGCCGCCTGAGGCGAGACCGCACTTTCCAACGCCATGACCCTGCTCAAGCCATTGATTCTCCAGCGGGCCGACCCGTTCATCCTGCGCCATGCGGACGGCCACTACTATTTCACGGCCTCGGTGCCGGAGTACGATCGCATCGAACTGCGGCGTTCGCCCACGATCGAGGGTCTCGCCTCGGCCCAGCCGGTGGCGGTGTGGCACAAGCCCCAGGCCGGCCCGTTCAGCGACCTGATCTGGGCGCCGGAGATCCATTTCAACCGTGGCGCCTGGTACGTGTACTTCGCGGCCGCGCCGTCGCGTGAAATCGCGGGGGGGCTCTTCCAGCACCGGGTGTATGCGCTTCGCTGCGACGCGCCCAATCCGCTGGACGGCCTCTGGAGCGGGCCCGTTCGCGTCGACACCGGTATCGACAGCTTCTGCCTGGATGCGACGACCTTCAGCCACCGGGGGATCTTGTACTACGTCTGGGCGCAGAAGGATCCTGCGATCGCGGGCAACTCCAATCTGTACATCGCGCCGATGGCGACGCCCGTGACCCTCGCGGGGCCCGCGGTGAGGCTTTCCGTGCCCGAACTCGAGTGGGAGACCCGTGGCTTCCTGGTGAACGAGGGCCCCGCGGTGCTCGTGCGGCATGGCCGCGTGTTTCTCACCTATTCGGCCAGCGCCACCGATGAGAACTACTGCATGGGACTGCTCCACGCCGATGCCGACGCCGACCTCCTCGACCCCCGCAGCTGGACGAAGTCACCGAAGCCGGTCTTCCAGACCTGCCGCGAACACGGGGTCTTCGGACCCGGCCACAATTCGTTCACGGTGTCGGAGGATGGTGCGACCGACCTGATGGTGTATCACGCCCGCACGTACCGCGACATCGTCGGTGATCCGCTCTGGGACCCCAACCGGCACACCTTCGTCAAGCCGCTGCGCTGGGGGCCGGACGGCATGCCCGTCTTCGGCCGCCCCTCGGTCGCCGAATGAAGTTCAAACCAACAACGCTTCGTCCGATCCCATGATTCTCCGACTTCGCATCCTGGCACCGCTTGCGCTGATGGCGGCCGCGCTTTTCGCGGGCGCCCCCGCGCGGGCGGCCGAATGGCCCCTGACGGGCTCGCTGATCGCGCATGATCCCACCCTCATCCGGGAGGGCGCCTCCTGGTGGTGCTTTTACACCGGCAAGGGCCTGCCTTCGAAGACCTCGCCGGATGGCCGTGCCTGGACGCTGCGCGCCCCGCTCTTTTCCAAGGAGTTGTCGTGGTGGCGCACCTACGCCCCGAAGATGGGCGCCATCGACGTGTGGGCGCCCGACGTCCATCACTTTGGCCAGCGCTATTGGCTCTACTACTGCGTCTCGGAGTTCGGGAAGAACAACTCGGCGATCGGATTGATGTCGTGCACCAGCCTGGCGCTGGGCGACTGGCGCGATGAGGGCGCCGTGCTCAGCTCGAAGGCGGGGGTCGACACCTTCAATGCGCTGGACCCGAACCTCACGGTCGACGCCGCGGGCCGGCCCTGGCTCGTCTTCGGTTCCTGGTTCTCCGGCATCTATATCGTGCCGATCGACCCCGCCACGATGAAGCCCTCGGGCGCGCCGAGGAACCTGGCGTATCGCGAGAACGGCATCGAGGGTCCGGTCATCGTGTATCGCGATGGTTATTACTACCTGTTCACCTCCATCGACCGATGCTGCCGCGGCGCGGACAGCACCTACAAGATCAGCGTGGGTCGCTCCCGCGCGATCACGGGGCCCTACGTCGACAAGCAGGGGACGGACATGATGTCCGGCGGCGGGACGATCATCGAGCGGGGCGGGCCGCGGTGGCGCGGGCCCGGAGGGCAGGACGTGCGCGATATCGGAGGGCATTGGGTGCTCGTGCGCCACTCGTACGACGCCGAGCACAAGGGAGAGCCCACGCTTCGGATCGCCGACCTGTATTTCAACAAGGCCGGCTGGCCGACCCTCTCGAAGCCCGGTTCGTGATCTCCCACCCGGCGACGCGGGAGGCATCCGACGGGCTGCCGAGGCGGCCGCGGATCTTAGGATCCCGGAAATAGTGGCGGCCGTCCGGGTATTTCGGGGGTTTGACTATGCCTGGAGGGGGACCTCAAGTGGACGATCGCCGCAGGCCGGTCCATGGTGTGCGGTCCCATCCCCCCGCCGCCCATGCGCCTCCTCGCGATCCTCGCCCTCTGCCTCCCGTTTGCCGTCACGCTCCGCGCCGGGGCACAAGACACCGAACGCCAGTACTTGTCCGGCCACGACAGCACCGATGCGGTGCCCTGGGACTTTTTCTGCACGGCCGGGCGCGGAAGCGGTTACTGGACGAAAATCCCCGTTCCCTCGTGCTGGGAGCAGGAGGGCTTTGGCGCCTACGGCTACGGCTTGGCGGCGCGGCCCGGTAAGCGCGTGCCGGTCCCTCCGCAGCCGCCGGAGGAGAAGGGCATTTACCGGCGCGACTTCACGGTGCCGGCCTCCTGGCGCGGCCGGGACGTGCGCGTGGTGTTCGAGGGCGTGATGACCGACGCCGCGGTGACGGTGAACGGCGTATCGGCCGGGCCGGTACACCAGGGCGCGTTCTACCGTTTTTCGTACGACATCACCGACAAGCTTCGCTTCGGCGCCGAAAACAGCATCGAGGTGGTCGTGTCGAAAGAGTCGGCGAACCGGAGCGTCAACGCCGCCGAGCGCCGGGGCGACTACTGGAATTTCGGCGGAATCTTCCGCCCCGTCTGGCTGGAGTCGACGCCGGCGCGCTTCATTGACCACGTGGCGATCGACGCGGAGGCGGACGGCCGGTTCTCGGCCCGCGTGCGGCTCGGAGGCGACATTCCCGTCGGAGCTCGGATCGAGCTGCGCCTGCGGCACGACCACGGGGCGTGGACCGCTCCGGCGCTGGACTTCCCGGTGCCCGCCGGGTCGCATGAGCTGACGGTGAGCACGGTGGAGGGCCACCCAGACCTATGGACCGCGGAGACGCCGAACCTTTACGATGCGGAATTCATCCTGCGGGTGGACGGCCATGACGTTCACCGCGTGACGCAGCGGTTTGGATTCCGCACGCTCGAGGTGAAGCCCGGCGTCGGTTTGTTTCTCAACGGCCATCGCATCACGCTCAAGGGCGTGTGCCGGCACAGTTTCTGGCCCGAGACGGGCCGCACGCTTTCGCTCGCGGTGCAGCGCCTGGACGTCGACCTGATGAAGGAGGCCAACATGAACGCCGTGCGCATGTCGCACTATCCGCCCGACCCGGAGTTCCTGGATCTCTGTGACGAGGCGGGCCTGTACGTGCTCGACGAACTCGGCGGCTGGCACGGCCGCTACGACACCCAGACGGGACGCAAGCTGATCCGCGAGATGGTGCGCCGCGATGTGAACCACCCGAGCATTCTTTTTTGGGACAACGGAAACGAGGGCGGGGGGAATCCGGCCAACGACGGCGAGTTTGCGAAATACGATCCGCAGCACCGCCCGGTCCTCCACCCTTGGGCCGATTTCGACGGGATGAACACGGCGCACTATCGCGACTACGCGGACACCGTGAAGCTCGCGCAGGGGCCCGACATCTTCATGCCCACGGAATTCCTGCACGGCCTGTTCGACGGCGGCGCGGGCGCCGGCCTGGACGATTACTGGAAAATCATGGGCGAAAAACCGCTCGCCGCGGGCGGCTTCATCTGGGCCTGGCTCGACGAGGCGGTGGCTCGCACCGACGAGAACGGGCGCCTCGACGCCCAGGGCGACCTCGCGCCGGACGGCATCGTGGGTCCGCACCGGGAGAAGGAGGGGAGTTATTACACGATCCGGGACATCTGGTCGCCGGTGCAGATACCGCTCGCGACGCTCCCGGCGAATTTCACCGGCACGCTGCCGGTGCGCAACCGGTACGATTTCCTGAATCTCAAAACCGTCACCTTCGCCTGGCGTCTGATGCGCTTCGGCCCTCCGGGGGCGCTCACGGGGCTGCGCACGCTGCTCGCCGACGGGCGGGTGCCCGGTCCGGATGTCGCCCCGCGCACGGACGGCACCGTCACGCTGCCGCTTCCCGCCGACTGGCGCGACGCCGACGTGCTTTACGTGACGGCCTTCGACTCCCGCGAACGTGCGCTGTGGACCTGGTCGTGGAGGTGGAAGTCCGGCCTGGACTCGATCGGTCGGGCCGCGCTCGCGACGTCGCCGCGTTTTCCGAAATACGCGAGCCCGATCCAGCGCCCCGTGGAGCCTCCTCCGGTGGTGGCTGTGGCCGATGACGGCCCGAAGGCTGTCGTCACCGACGGACGCGAGACCGTGCGCTTCGATCGCACGACGGGCGAGATCGACGGCATCACCTACGACGGACGCGCGATCTCCCTGACGGGTGGTCCGCGTCTGGTGGCCTACCGCCGCTACGAACGCGGCTTTGTCCCCGTGCCGGGCATGCTTTCGGGCCGGCTCACCGGTTGGAATGAAAAGCACGAGGGCGACGCGGTGGTGTTGACCGCGACCTACGCGGGACTGATGCGGGAGATCCGCTGGACCATCGGACCTGATGGGGACATTCGCCTGGACTATGCCTTCAAGGGGCCGGGAACCGTCGATCTGCTCGGCGTGGATTTCGATTACCCGGAGGAGAAGATGGAGTCGAAGGAATGGTTCGGCGGAGGGCCGTATCATGTCTGGCAGAACCGCCTGCGCGGCACCGAGCTCGCGCGCTGGAGCACGCCGTACAACAACCACATTCCCGGCCAGGACTGGACTTTCCCGGAGTTCAAGGGCTGGTTCTCGGGCTGGTCCTGGATGAGCTTCACCACGACGGAGGGGCGTTTCGCATTCCTCAACGGCGGCGGTGCGCCCTACGTGGGCGTGTACACCCCGCACGACGGAGCCTTCGATCCGGTGTTGGTCATCCCGCGCACGGGGCTGGGCGTTTATCAGGTGATCCCCGCGATGGGGTCGAAGACCGCGCGCCCCGACGAGACGGGGCCAGAGGGTGAACCGAAGGTGGTCGACGGCGAGGTGCGGGGCACGCTCGTGATCCGCGTATTGGAAAACCCATGATGAAGCGCCTGCGATTAGTCCTCACCGGTCTCCTCCTTGGGGCCGCATCGTTCCTGGGCGCTGTCCCTTTGTTCGGGGAGGCCGCGGCCGCCGGGTTGCGCCACGAATGGTCCCTGGATGCCGGCTGGCGCACCGCGGAGGATGCGAATCCGCACCGCTACGATGGCTTCCAGCGGGCCGCTTTCGACGATCACGCGTGGAAGGCCGTGGACGTGCCGCACAACTGGGACGAATACGGCGGCGAGCACGGGCTGGTGCACGGCAACCTGCACGGCACGGCCTGGTACCGCCGCGGCTTCGAACTCCCGGCTGCCGATGCAGGCCGGCATGTCCTGCTCTATTTCGAGGGCGTCGGCTCCTACGCCACCGTCTGGGTGAACGGGCATCTCGCCGGAACCCACGCGGGCGGGCGGACAACCTTCACGCTCGATGTCACGCCCTGGGTGCGCTTTGGCGGTCCAAATGTGCTCGCGGTCCGGGCCGACCATCCCGCGGACATCCAGGACCTGCCGTGGGTCTGCGGCGGTTGTTCGAAGATCCCCGGGTTCTCCGAGGGCAGCCAGCCCATGGGAATCTTCAGGCCCGTGCACCTGATCACCGCGTCGGCGGTGCGCGTCACGCCGTTCGGCGTGCACGTCTGGAACGACGACGACGCAAACGCGGCCTCCGCCGCGATCCATGTCACGACCTCCGTGGTCAACGACGAGTCGGCGCCGCGCCGTGTGACGGTGGACACGCGCGTGATCGACCGCTCGGGCCACGCGGTGGCGGAGTTTTCCTCGACGGCGACGGTTCCCGCGGGCTCGGTGGCGCGTGTGCGCCAGGATCCCCAGCCTCTCAAACACGTCTCCCTGTGGTCGCTCGAGTCGCCGTATTTGTACACCCTCGACACGGTGATTTCGGACGCCTCGGGCGTGCAGGATCATGTGCAGACGAGTTTCGGCATCCGCACGATCCACTGGCCCGCGCCCGGGGGGCCGCCCGGGCAGTTCCTCCTCAACGGGAAACCGGTCTTCATCAACGGCACCTGCGAGTACGAGCATCTGCTGGGCGACAGCCACGCGTTTGACGCAGCGCAGATTCATGCGCGCGTGGCTCAGATCCGCGCTGCGGGGTTCAATGCCGTGCGCGACGCACACCAGCCGCACAACCTTCGCTACGGCGAGGCCTGGGCGCGGGACGGACTTCTCTGGTGGCCGCAGTTCGTCGCGCAGATCTGGTTCGATACGCCCCAGTTCAAGACGAACTTCAAGACGCTCCTGCGGGACTGGGTGCGCGAGCGTCGGAATAACCCGTCGGTCGTGCTTTGGGGGCTCGCCAACGAGAGCAGGCTCCCGCCGGATTTCGCGCGTGAGTGTGTCGCAATCATCCGCCAGCTCGATCCCACCTCCCCGTCGCAGCGTCTCGTCACGACCTGCAATGGCGGCAAGGGCGCCGACTGGAACGTGCCGCAGGACTGGAGCGGCACCTACGGCGGCAACCCGGAGGCGTACGCGAAAGACCTGGTGCACGACCACCTGGTGGGTGAATACGGCGCCTGGCGCAGCCTGGGGTTGCATAGCGAGGGCGGGTTCGTGCCCAAGGGCATCCTGAGCGAGAACCGCGCCGCAGGCCTGCTCGAGATGAAGATCCGCCTCGCCGAGTCGGTGCGCGATCGCGTCGCGGGCCATTTCCAGTGGCTGTTCGCAACGCATGACAACCCGGGCCGCCTCGAAGGAACGCAGGGGCAGCAATACGCCGACGGCTGGGATCCGCTCGACCGCATCGGGCCGGCCAACAACAAAGGCCTACTGACGCTCTGGGGCGAGCCGACCGACCTATTTTACCTCTATCGCGGCGCGTATGCGCCCGCCGCGACCGACCCGATGGTCTACATCGTCTCCCACACCTGGCCGGACCGCTGGAAGGGGCCGGGCGTGAAGAACGACATCGAGGTGTATTCAAACTGCGATGAGGTCGAACTCTACAACGACGTCGGCGGAGACTCGCTCGGCGTACGACGCCAGAAGGGGCCCGGAAGGCATTTCCAGTGGGACAACGTCGCCGTGCGGTACAACGTGCTCTACGCGGTGGGCCGTGTCGGAGGGAAGGATGTCGCGCACGACGCCATCGTGCTGCACAACCTGCCCCCCGCGCCGCACTTGGCCGCGCTCCTCGGGCATGTCACCGACCTGACCGCCGCCGCGCCGGAGCAGCATTACCTCTATCGCGTGAATTGCGGAGGACCGGACTACACCGACGTCAACGGACAGCGCTGGTCGGCCGACCGCGATTACGTCCACGGCCTTTCCTGGGGCTCGCTTTCATGGGCGATGGACTACACGAACGTCCCGCCACGCTTCGGCAGCCAGCGCCGGACCTTCGATCCGATCCGGGGCACGCTCGACGGCCCGCTGTTCCAGGCCTATCGCTACGGACGCGACAAGCTCCGTTACCGATTCCGCGTTCCGCAGAACGACGGCCCGTATCGGGTTGAGCTCTACTTCACCGAACCCTGGTACGGCACCGGGGGCGGTAACTGCACTGGCTGGCGTCTGTTCGACGTCGCGCTCAATGGGAAAACCGTGCTTCACGACCTCGATCTCTGGCGCGAGGCGGGGCACGCGGGCGCGGTGAAGAAAGTGTTCGAGACGCGGGCCCGCGACGGCTGGATCGAAGTCTCGTTCCCGCGGGTTGAGTCCTATCAGGCCGTCATCTCCGCCATCGCAATCTCCACCTCCGACCCGAAGGCCGAGGCCCCCGCGGACGATCCTGCGGCGCTCGCCACGGAACGCCGGCTCGCTGCGGCCGACGCGCGGCCGGCGGCGCCCTTCCGACCCGTATCCAAGGAACGGAGCCACCCGCTCGCGAAGGCGATCGCCTCCGGCGGATTGCTCACGTGGAAGGTTCAATTCGGCCTCGGTGGCGCCCACGTGTTCCGCCTGCGGTACGAGAACCTCTCGGGCATGCGCCAGGTCGCCTCCATCGAGGTACTCGCGGAGGACGGTACGATCGTCGGTCGCGGACGCACGATGCTTGCGCCCTCGAAACAGGGACAAACCCCGCTCAGCTCGATCGCGACACTCTCGATGAACGCCGGCGCCTACCGCGTGCGCGTGACTGCTCCGACGGATCCCAACCTGCGGATCATTGCGCTGGTGACCCGATGAGCGCGTGTCGGCCCGGCCCCGTCTTCTCCATGCCCATGTCCCCCCGTTCCCTGCTTGGCCTCCTGGCTCTCGCTCTCGTGTGCGGCGCGCCCGCGCGTGCCGCCGACACGGCTGCGCCCGCGGCGACGCGCTATCGGATTTCCGTCTGCGACTGGATGATCCTGAAGCGCCAGAAGCTCGGTGCCTTTCCGCTCGCAAGGCGGATCGGCGTGGACGGCGTCGAGGTCGACATGGGTGGACTCGGTGATCGACCGACCTTCAAGAGCAAGCTGGGCGATCCCGCGGTGTGTCGCGAATTTGTGGAGACGGCGGAGCGCGATGGCCTGGCGATCAGTTCGGTCGCGATGTCGGGATTCTACTCCCAGTCGTTTGCCGAGCGGCCGGGCATCGAACGTCCGGTGGCCGATGCGATCGCAGCCGCGAAGGCGCTGGGCGCGCACGTGATCTTTCTCCCATTGGGCATCCGGTGCGACTTGGTGAAACACCCCGAGCTTCGCCCTGTGCTCGTGGCGCGCCTGCGCGCGGCGGGACGGATGGCCCAGGCTGCCGGGGTGGTCTTCGCCGTTGAAACCTCGCTCGACGCGCGGCACGAGGCGGCGTTTCTCGACGAGATCGGCTCGCCTGCGGTGAAGAGCTGCTTCGACTGCGCGAACGCGTGGAGCAATGGCCGGGACGCCTGCACCGAGCTGCGCACGCTGGGCCGCGACCGAATCGCGGAGATTCATTGCACCGACAAGGACGGCGAGTGGCTCCAGAACGATCCGAGGGCCGACCTGCGGCAGATCAAGGTCACGCTCGACGCGATGGGTTGGAGCGGCTGGCTCGTGATCGAGCGCTCCCGCGACGCCCGCCGCCCCCGCGACGTGGTCTACAATTTCAGCGCCAACGCGGCCTACCTGAAGTCGATCTTCCGGTAGGGTTGAACAGAAGCCAACGAAGGTAACAAAGCGTCAGGAGGCGGATAGTCCGAGGGCTGGCAGGATCGAGTCGGTGTTTGAGGGATTCGATCCCGAACCATCGCCCTCTCGCGCATGCCCTTGTTTCTCGCTCTTGAGGAAACTCTTCGTTCGCTTCGTTTTCTTCTGTTCAACTATTCCCTTCGCCCGCGCTCAGCGGGCGAAGCCGAGGATCACGTAGGCGCCGGAGCCGTGCAGGTCGAGCGTCTGGCGTCCGGCGGGGTAGGTGAACTCGTAGACGTCCGCTGGCGGCAGCGAGTCGAACTTCACGCCGTCGAGCAGGAAGGCCTCGGCTCCGCCGTGCGCGGCCGCCGTGGCGTCGGTCTCCAGGGTGGGCGGCCGCCGCCACTTCCGGCCGTCGTCGTCGAAGAAGCCGATCAGGACTTTGACGGGTGTCTTCGACTCCCAGGTGATCGGCGGCAGGCGGTTGTCCCTGGCCGCTTCGAATGAGAACTTGATGCCCTGCAGGCCCTCGAGTTCGGGGGCGACCTCGGTGAAGGTCGCCTTCGAGTCGGTGAACACGGTGTTGCCGGTCTGGATCGTGTACGAGTACAGGCCGGGCGTAAGGATCTTGAAGTCCGCGGCGGGGAGCGGCGCGTGGGTGCGGACGTGCGCGCCCGGCGTCCGGAGGGCGTCGACCTGGGCTTTGAAGTTCACGTACTCGCGCTGATAGAGCGGCAGCAGCTGACTCCACAGGTAGTTCGCAGGCTTGCCGCCGCGGCCGCCGGGGACGGGGATGCGGCGCTGGGAGGTCTGCATGGAGTTGGCGGCTGAATACGTGTCCCGGGTGAGGTCCACGAGCTTGCGGTAATGTTCGAGGCTCTCGTGGAGGTAACCCTCCGCGCGGACCATGTCCTGGAGGTCGTGACTGTACTTGTAGCGCAGCACGCAGAGCGCGGCCTGGGCCTTGGTCGCGTAGTTCAGCGACATTTCGCGGATGCAGTGGATGTCGTTGCGTAGGCGCTCGAATTCCGCGCGGTTCTTCGTGACCAGCGGTTCGGCCGCGTCGACCTCGCGCACGGCGCGGGCGCTGAAGTCCTCGATCTCGCGGATGACCTGCGGCGGCGTTTCGCCCACGTGGGGCTTGTGCTCCCACTCGCGCTGGACGTACTCCTGCAGCCGTTCGCCCGGGGGTGCCTCAGCGGTCCAGAGCAGCGGGAAGGGGTGGTACTTGCGCGGGTTGACCAGCTCGTCGAGCGTCATGCCCAGCGACATCGTCTGGCGGTTGCCGTCGGTGATGCCGAAGCGGCGCAGGATGCGGGGCGCGCATTCGCCTGAGTTGTTGTAGGCGCCGAGGATGTCGGCGGCGGCGGCTTCGCCGTAGTGGTCGGCGATGCGTCCGATCCAGTACGCGTGGTCGGCCTTCGCGGGGATGTCGGGATCCCAGGCGTAGCGGGCCCAGGCCTCGAACCAGATCCAATCGCGCTTCCACTGAAGGAGCTTCGGCGTGGCAATGTCGGGCGAGTAGGGCCAGTTCCAGTAGAACAGGGGATACACGTGCACGCCCTTCGCGCCGAGGCGGTCGCGCATGGCCTGGACGCACTTCTGGATGAACTGCTGGTCGCCGTAGCGGAAGGGTTCGAGGTTGGCGAGGATGTGGACGTTCGAGATGTGCGGGGTGCCGATCCGGCTCATGGCCAGGTCGAGCTTCTGGCGCTCGCCGCGGGGGTCCCAGGTCGTGAGCGACTCGCCGTTGTATTTGGACATCGTATACAGGTTGTGGTATTCCTTCAGGGCCGGCGGGACCACGAGCCTGGCATCGGTGGCGTGCGTGCGAAGGATGACGGGAGGCTCGTTCTTGAGTCCGGCCTCGGCCATGCCGTCCTTCACGCCCGGCAGGATGACGTTGGTGAACCAGTGCGTCTGGTTCTCCTGGCCCCGCAGAGCTTCGCCCAGGCAGACGAGGAGGCCGACGTTGGGGTACTGGTGGACGAACTCGGCGATGGCCTTTCGCGTGTAGTCTGCCGCCCGCGGGTTGGGGGCGCTCAGCTGCGTGGACATCCCGTATTTTTCGGCGAACGGCTTTGGGAGCAGGATGCTGTAGAATTCCTGGACGAGCCAGATGCCGCGCCGGTCGCACTCGCGGGTGATCCAGCGGTACATCTCCACGTTGCGCTTGAAGACGTCGGGAGGAACCTCGACGGCCTCCGGGTATTCCTTCACCCGCACGAGCGAACCGAAGGGCTGGCCGGCCCAGAGGTAGAGGGTGTTCATTCGCAGCGACACGAGGTAGTCGAGGTAGCCGCGCCAGAAGGATTTGTCGTAGAAGAAGGGGAAGAGCTGGGGCGTGTAGGGATATTCGTACACCTTGCGGCCGGGCAGGATGTAGGTCTTCTGCATGCCGATGCAGGGGCCGCGAAGTTCGAAGGCGGGTGCGTCCGCAAGATGGAAACCGGGCCCGGGGCGTTCGCCGGCGGCGAGGCGCTTGGCAAGTTCGAGGCAGCCGTAGAGCACGCCGGAGTCGTCGGAGCCCACGACCGCGAGCGAACCATCGGCGCAGCCCTGGATCACGAAACCCTCGTCGGCGCGCGGCTCTCCCTTCGCCAGCGCGAGTTGGTGGGAGGACTCGAGGGCCTTGACGTCGGCGTCGGCGGTCGTGCCGACCACGATGCGGGTGCGATCGAGGTGGGCGTCGTCGAGCGCGCGCTGGAGGTGGTCGACGCCGTAGAGCACGCGGGGGGCGGCGTCCGGGGCGCGGACGATGTCGGCGTGCAGCGGCGCGAGTGTGAGGATCGGGAGGAGCAGGAGAAGGGTTCGACGCATGACGGAAATGGGGAGAAGGGTTCAGGCGGCCTTGCGGGCGGCGGCGGCGCGTTCGGCGCGGCGGCGCTCGAGCCAGCCCCACAGCGTCAGCGCGCGCAACTGGGCGGCCTCGGCTTCGTTAGCGGCGCGGGCCGGGTAGAGCAGGCTGCCGATCAGGCCTCCGAACAGGAGCACGACGTGGCCCACGACGCCGATCATCACGCCGGCCCAGGGGAAGTTGAGGGCCCCAAGGTTGACCACGGGAGACGCGCCCTTGGTGAGAGTCGCATAGGTCGTGAACAGCAGGCAGGCGACGATCCCGATCCAGGCTCCCTTCCGGCTCGCGCGCGGGCTCAGGAAGGCGAGCAGGAAGAGCCCGGCGAGACCGCCGGCGACAATCGAGGAGACCGTGAAGTAGAAGGACAGCACGCGTGCGGACTTCCAGGCGATGATCACTGCGACGATGACCGCGAGCGTGCCGGCGATCGCGATCAGGGTCTTGCCCATTGTCAGTCGCTGGCGGTCGGTCGCGAAAGGGCGGAGGCGGCGGTAGTAGTCCTCGACGCCGACCAGCGCCAGGCAGTTCAGGTCCGAGGACAGCATCGACATCGATGCCGAAAGCAGGGCGGCCATGAAAAGGCCCGCGAGACCGTCGGGGATCTTCGTGCTGAGGAAGTAGGGGAAGACCTTGTCCGCCTTGTCGATGAACGCGGGGAAGACCGTGCCGGACTGCTTGTAGTAGGCCCAGACGAGCGTGCCGATGAGCATGAACAGCGCCCAGGCCGGGATGCACAGGATCGCGCCCAGGGCGACGCCCTTGAGCGCGTCGCGGTCGGTCTTCGCAACCAAGTAACGCTGCACGAGCGTCTGGTCCGACGTGTATTTCTGGAGGTACCAGAAAAAGCCGTACAGCGAGAGGACCCACAGGTTGCGCTTGCTTGCGAGGTCGAAGTGCGTGGAGCCCAGCGAGAATTTGTGCGCCTGCGCCGCCAGGTGGAACGCGTGCCCGATGCCTCCGGGCATGTGGACCCACAGCCAGCCCAGGCAGACGACCACGCCGAACACCTTCACGAAACCCTGGATCACGTCGGTCCAGATCACGGCCTCCATGCCGCCGATTACCGTGTAGTAGATCGTCACCGCACCCGTGACGAGCATCACCAGGTAGATGTTCCAGCCCGTCATGCCCGTGATCGTCAGGGCGAGCGTGTAGTACACGAAGCCCATCTTGGAGAAGTGCCCCATGGTGAACGCGAAGGCGCTGTAGGCGCGCACGCCGTAGCCGAACCTGCGCTCGAAGTACTCGTACACGCTCATGCCCACCGCGTGCCGGTAGAACGGAATGATCACCAGGCCGACGACGGCGAGCGCGCCCACGACCATGAAGCCCGGCACGATTTCGCTCCAATCCCCTGCGTAGGCAGATCCAGGATACGCGATGAAGGTGATGCTGGTGATCAGCGTCGCGTAGATCGACACCCCCATCGCCCAGTGCGGAATCGAGCGCTTGGCGATGAAGTAGGCCTCGGTCGAGGTCTGGCCGCGGGCAAACCAGCGGCCGACGCCGAGCATTGCGATCAGGTAGGTGACGACGACGGTGAGATCGAGCCAGCGAAGCGAATGCATGGGGCGTGCGGGGTGGGGCGGCGCGCGCGGCCGCGGGTCAGGGAGCGGGAGCGGGGACGGGGACGATGGAGACGTCGTCGATCAGGAAGGCCGAGGCGGCGACCTTGTCGTCGGCGCCGGGGAGGTCGGGCCCTCCGACCGCGCAGAGGCGGCGGCGGCCCGTGCGGAACGACAGGCGGTCGACCGTGGGTGCGGCTTCGACGGGGCCGATCGCCTTGGGAATGGCGAGGTGTCCGTCGATCAGCAGGTGGCCGCGGTCGATGCGTGGGTTGGCGGAGAGGTCGTAGCTGAAGGAAATCCAGCGACCGACCGGATACGGGCCGTTATCTGTCCACACGCCCTCGGGGCGGGTCCAGAGATGTCCATCCTTGCCGAACGCGATCAGGAGCGGACGGTTGTCGTGGTCGTCGGAAAGTTCGATCTCAAGGCGTCCCGACGCCTGCTTGGCGAGCACGCGAAACGCGAGGTGGAGTCCGTGGGTGCGCGGAAACACGCGGATGGCGCGGGCGTAGTCGTAGGGATCGCGGTCCTTGAGTTCGAGCGCGTGATTCACGGTGCCTGTTGCGCCGGGAGTCTCGACCACGCGGACCGGGGCCCAGAGCGGGCTATAGACGTTCCAGCCTGAGGGAAGCGAACCGACGGGATCCTGCTCGAAAGTGTCGTGGACGGGCCCGTTGACGACGCCCGTGATCGGCACGGGGACGCGTGCGACCCAGATGTCCTCCTTGTTCATGCTGAAGGCGATCCAGGTGGCGTGGGCGGAGCCGGGCGGCACGCCGTTGCCCTCCGCGATGACGCGGACGTACTGCGGACCGAGGTTCTTGAAGGCACCCTCGAACCGCCGCGGCGGCGTCTCACCCACAACAGTGAGGAGGTTGGAAAAATGAATGCAGTCTGCGCCCGTCATCACCGCCAGCGGGTAGCGCAGGCGGTTGGTCGGGTTGAGGAACACCGCGTAGCGTCCGTCGCCCGTGCGCTCGACGCCGTATTTGGATGCGTTGGACGGAAGGTTGACGCCGAACTGCTTCACGGCCCAGGTCCGGCCGTTGTCGCGCGTCACGGACACGAGGGCGTCCTTGAACATGCCGAGCACCGAGCCGTCGGGCCGGCGGGCGTAGGAGAGGGCCTTGCCGCGCACGCGGTAGAACCCGCTGTCGTCCAGCTGGTCCTCCTCCCACCACTGGGCGGTCTTGAGCTTGTCGGCGAGCAGGGCCCGGCAGGCCGCGACGAAACCGGCGTCGGGCGAGTCGGTGAAGAATGGATACGGAGGCCGGAAGCCCGGGAAGGGCTGCTTCGCGTTGAACCGGATGAAGTAAATGGGTCCGAGGGTGCCGTCCTCGTGGATCTCGCGGACCGCACGTCCGATGCCCGTGCCGTCATTGGGCTTCGGGGCCTTCCCGTAGAAGGCGAGCACGAGCAGGCGGCCGTCCGGCGCCGTGTAGAAACCCATGCGCTGGTGAGTGAGCGACATCGTGCCGTTGGGCAGCGCGAAGGGCGGGAAGATCACCCGTGGCGCCGCCCAGTGCACGCCGTCGACCGAAGTCGTGAGCGAGGTGCGGCCTTCGCCCTGTTCCTCGCCGACCGGGCAGCTCAGGAACTCGAGGTAGAATTTCCCCTTCCACCACGCGAGCATTGGCTGGTGGAGGTAGGTGTCGCTCAGGCCGCCGTTCAGCTCCGGGTGCGTGCGGTTGGACCGAATCACCTGGATGGCGTGGACGCCCACGGCAAGCGGCAGTCCGCCGTCGGAGGTCGAGGATACGGGGACCGGGTCGGTGTAGACGAAGAAAGGGGAGTCGGGCGCGGGCGCCGCGCGGAGTGCCGCCGCGGCGGAGCAGAGCAGGGCGGCGATGGAGAGTCCGCGACGGAGGCGACGGGGCTGGAGCATTGGAGCGGGGTCAGTTTGCGGGTTGTCGGGCCATGGTTGCCGCGAGCCGGATGGCCTCGATGAGGCTGCGTGGATCGCCCCGCCCCGTGCCGGCGTTCCTGAAGTCGGTCCCGTGTTCGACGGAAGTGCGTACGATCGGAAGGCCGAGCGTGACGTTCACGCCTCGCCAGATGCCGAGCATCTTCGCGGCCACGTGGCCCTGGTCGTGGTACATCGCCACGGCAGCGTCGAACTCGCCTTCGTGGGTGCGGAAGAAAACGGTGTCGCCGGCGAAGGGCCCGCGGGCGTCGATGCCCATGCCGCGCGCGGTCTCGATTGCCGGGGCGATGTGGAGAGCCTCCTCGTCGCCGAACAATCCGCCCTCGCCCGCGTGGGGATTGAGTCCCGCGACTGCGATTTTCGGCGCGGCGATGCCGAGGCGGCGCACGGCGTCGTGGGTGAGCTGGAGCACTTTCACGATTCGTTCGGCGCGGACACGCTCGATCGCCTGGCGCAGGGAGACGTGGGTGGAGACGTGGCTGACGCGCAGCCCGCCGGCGGCGAGCATCATCGTGGCCCCGGGCGCGCCGCAGAGATGGGCCAGCAACCCGGTGTGACCGTCGAAATGGTGGCCCGCGGCGTTCAGCGCGGCCTTGTTGATGGCGGAGGTGACAATTGCGCCGGCCTTGTGTGCGAGCGCGAGTTCGGTGGCGGCGCGGATGGATTCGAAGGCGGCCTGGCCGCACAGTGGATCCTCGCGGCCGAGTTGGAGCCGGTCGGCGTCGACGTTCGCCAGGTCGAGCACGTCGACAGTGCCGGCATCGAACCGTGCATCCTCGAAGCGGCCGACGGGGTGCAGCGCGAGCTGTGTTCCGGTGAACGACTGCGCGCGGTCGAGCGTTGTGGCGTCGCCAACGACGATCAGTCGGCCCAGGGCGCGGACCTCGGGCTGAGCAAGCGCCTTGGTGAGCAGCTCGGGGCCGGTGCCGGCGGGGTCGCCGAGCGTGAGGGCGATGACGGGCAGGTCCGGCACGTCAGGCTGCGTTCGCGGCCTGCAGCTCGCGGATCAGGGACGCGGGCCACGAGTAGCTGCCGGGTTTTAGGGTGACGACGAATTCCGGTGCGGCGGTCGGCCGCAGGGTGGCCACGCCGGGGCCCCAGATATGGACGACCTCGAGTTCGTGCCAGTCCAGAGCGGTGAAGATGCTCGAGGCTGTGGCGCCGCCCGCGATGATGAGGTGGTGAAAGGCCTTGGCGGTCTGGAGGCGCCGGGCGGTGAGGGCGAGCAGGCGCCGGAGTGCCGTCGGGGCCTTGGGATCGCGGGAGAGCGTGCGCGACATGCCCACGGAAGCGAAACCGTCGCGGGTGAGCGACTCCTGAAGGTCCGCCGCGAGGGCCTGGGGCGTCGGGCGGTGTCGTGGATTAATGGAGACGAAGTCGCCGGGAAGCGGGGTGATCGGATCGGGCGCCGCGGAGCTGCCGCTCAGCAGAAGCGTGCCGCCGGCCGGCATGGCTGCGGGTGCGGTCCGGGCCCGATAGGAGCGTCGGCTCTGCAGCCACGCCCGGAAAAAATCGGCGCCGCCGGCGGGGAGCGTGTGGCGGTCGACCTGCCCCGCCCAGAACGTCACGTCGGCCGGCGTATCCGCTTCGCCGATAATGACGCCTGCGGCGGGCAGCCGGCTGGCGGTGGGGCGCGAGGCGACGGAGTCGTCGTCGTCGGCCCCGAGCAGCGTGTGTACGTCGGAGGTCTTGCGCGGATGGAAGGGGTCCCGTGCAAACGCCGTGCGGTGGAGGGGCTGGCCGCCCACGAAATAGCGTCCGTCGCGGATCACTCGTCCGAGCGAAGGATTGCAGGGCAGGAGAATGGACCTGCGGCTACCGAGGGCCTCGGCGCAGGCCCTGACCTCGGCGAGGACGGGGCCCCGGAGCACGGAGTCGACCTTTTTGAAGAATCCGCCGTTCGGTCGGGCGGCGAGCGCGGTCGCGAGGGCTTTGACCCGGGCGGCGGCCCGCGCAGGGGTGGAGAGGCGCGTGTCGGTGTCGCAGATGATCACGTCGGCCCCGGCGCTGTCGCCGGGGAGCCCGGTGTGCACGACCGAACGCAGGCCCGCCTGGTGGGCGATTCCCGCGATTTCGGCGGCCCCGGTAAGGTCATCCGCGAGGATGATGAGGGGGTGTTGACGCATGGATGGGTCAGGATAACGCAGAAAGTTCACGACAGACAAGGGACTGTTCCTCGGGGGGCAGCGCGCTGAGCGGAGGCATCATGGAGGCGCCGCACAGGTGGTGTCCGGCCAGGGCCGCCTTCAGCGCGGCGAGCGACTGGCCCAGGCTGCGCTTGCGCTGGATGACTGCGCCGATCGCGTCGAAGCGCTGTTGCAGGGATTCCGCGCGGGCCCAGTCGCCGGCGAGTGCGGCGTCGTAGAGTTCGCGCCACGGTGCGGGGTAGAGGTTGCCTGAGCTGGGGACGAGGCCGACGAAGCCCAGCTTGAGCGCCGACACCGAGTGGGCGGCGACTCCCATGAACAGGGCGAAATCGTCGCGGCCTCCCAGAATCGACGCCACCTGCTCGGCGCGCCCGGACGTGCCCTCGGAGTCCTTCAGGCCGACGATATTGCCCATGCGGCTGAGGCGGTCGATTGTCTCCACCGGAATCGACATGCCCGTGGTCTGCGGCATGTTGTAGAGCAGGACCGGGCCGGGAATCCTGGTCGCGAGGAGGGTGAAGTACGCGGCCATCTCCGCGGGCTCGAGCTTGAAGTAGTTCGGCAGCATGGCCACCACGGCGTCGACGCCCACGCGAAGATGATCGCGGGCCGAGTCCACGGCATCCGCGAGGCAATTGTGCGCGATGCACGCGAAGACCGGCGTGCGTCCGCCTGAGACGCGCACCGCGATCTCGACGAGGCGGCGGCGCATGGGACCCGAAAGCGAGGCCACCTCGCCGGTCGTGCCGAGCACGAGCATGCCACAGCCATTGGAGGCCAGGTGATCCACCAGGCGCTCGGCGGAGGTTTCGTCGAGCGCACCGGATTCGGTGACGGGCGTGACGAGCGGAACGGTCACGCCCCGGAGGCGGGAAACGGGAGTCATGGTCAGAAGGCGGCTGAGTAGATGCGGAGCGCGTCCTCGCGGGTGACGGGGCGCGGATTGTTCTTGAGGAGCCGGGTGACGCCGAGCGCGGCGTCGGCGAGTCCCGGGAGGGCATCGCGGGGAATGCCGCAGGAACCGAGACCGCGGGGGGCGTCGCAGGCCCGGAGCAGGGCATCGAGGCGGTCGGCACATTCGGAGGCCGCCTCCTCCACCGAAGCGCGGGCGTCGGCTCCCAGGGCCACGGAGAGCGCGGCATGGCGGCCGGGCATGGCGGGCGCGTTGAAGCGCGCGACGTGCGAGAGCAGCAGGGCGATGGAGGTGCCGTGCGAGAGGTGGTGCTCACCGCCGAGCGGATAGGCGAGAGCGTGCACGGCCGCCGTATTCACAGGGCCGAGACCGAGTCCGCCGTAGAGGCTGCCCAGGGCAACCGCACTGCGGGCGGCGACGTCGGAGCCGTTCGATACCGCGCGCGGCAGGTTGGCGGCGATCAGGCGCACGCCCTCGAGCGCATTCGCGTCCGTGGCGGCATGGGCGGAGAGATTCGCATAGACCTCGAGGCAGTGCGTCAGCGCGTCGATTCCCGTCGTCGCCGTGAGGGCCGGGGGGAGCGTGAGCGTGAGGACTGGGTCCACCACCGCCGCGTCGGGCACCAGCGCGGGGCTGATCACGGCCTTCTTGGTGCTGGACGCTTCGTCGAGCAGGATCGAGTTGGGGGAGACTTCACTGCCGGTGCCGGCCGTGGTCGGCACCGCGATCAGGGCCGTGCGACGCGCCGGCACCAGGTTCAGTCCAAAATAGTCGGAGATCGGACCGGGCTTGTCGTGAAGCGCGGCGGCGACCTTCGCCGTATCGAGCACGCTGCCGCCTCCCGCCGCGACGACGATGTCCGGCGCAAATGCGCGCACGCGGTCGCGCAGCGCCTCGGCGGCGGCGAGCGTGGGTTCGGCAGGCTCGCCGTCGGCCCAGCAGATCTCCACGCCCAAAGACGCGAGCGAGGCGGCCATTGCCGCAGCGTGATGGCGCACCGAAGGGGACGTCACCATGAAGGCTCGTCGCAGCGAGCGCTCGCGGATGAAGGTTGCGACCGCGTCCGCGGCGCAGCCCGCGCCAAAGGTGATACGCGGGGGCTGTTGCAGGGTGATGGTGCGGTCGAAACTCATCGTCCAACGGGGTGATTCCGTCCCAGCCACAGAGGCAAAAATGGGCCTTTGCAATCGAAGAAACTGCGGTGCGCCGGCGTGCGAAAATTGCTGACTGGCGCGATCATCCGCAACCGAAGCCCGGATTGTGGCGGGGGCCGGAATTGCGTTAGTCCATGGCGTTTCGCGGCTCCCGGAACGGGCGTATGCCGGTGGGGCGGACGACCGCGCCGGGTGGTGTGGTAAGACATGTTAGGATACGGGAGGAAATTTTGTTCTTGGAGGCAGTATTACCCGTCCCCTTAGGGTATAGTCAGTGGTTTGTTTTCACGGTCGTCTCGCGCAGGGAACCCACGGGTGTCATGGTGCGGTGCGGCCGAACGACCCTCCCAATCTCCGTTTTGCCCGGCGACCTCGCTCCCACCGACCGATGATTTTTCCGCGCCTTCACCCCCGCATCGCCTCCCTTCTCGCACTCGCGGCCCTGTCCGTCGCCGGCGCGACTGCCGCGGAATCCGGTGGGGCGGTCGCCGGCTGGCACGTGCTGAAACCGGCGGAGTTCGCCCCGTTCATCGCGAAATTCAACACGATGGAACCCGAGGGCGTCGTGAACGCGGTGCCCAATGCCCAGGCGTGGTCGTGGTTGAAGGCAAACGTGCCGGCGTTCGAGTGCTCCGACCCGTCGACCGAGGAGATCTATTGGTTTCGCTGGTGGTCGCTGCGCAAGCACCTCGAGCGGGACCCGAAGACCGGGCTTTGGGTGTTCACCGAGTTCATCACGAAGCCCAGGCCGATCAGCAGCGCGCTGGGTCACCACCTGATGGAGACGCGCTGGCTGCGCAACCCGGAGTTTTCGTCTCAATACATCCGATACTGGCTCCAGGGCAACGACGGCAGGCCGCAGACCTTCCTCCACAAGTATTCGCAATGGCTCGACTATGCGTTGTGGCAGCGCTGGCTGGTGGTCCAGGACACGCCGGAGCTGACCGGCCTCGTCGATGACCTGGTCGCGGACTACAACCGCTGGGTTGCGGAGCAGGGCAGGCCGGACGGACTTTTCTGGCAGTACGACGTGCGCGACGCCATGGAAGAGTCGATCAGCGGCGGCCGGCATGTGAAGAACGTCCGCCCCACGATCAACAGCTACATGTATGGTAATGCCGTCGCGATCGCCCGCATCGCCCGCCTGGCGGGACGCGAGGACCTTGCGCGCGAATTCGAGGCGCGCGCCGCGAGTCTCCGCACGCTGGTGGAGAAGACGCTCTGGAACCCGCAGCTCAAGTTCTTCTGCGCGGTGAACGAGAAGCTCCAGCCGATCCCTGTGCGCGAGGAAATCGGTTTCATTCCCTGGTATTTCGAGCTGCCCGAGCCGGGCAAGGGCTACGAGGTCGCATGGAAACAATTCACCGACGACCGCGGCTTCCGCGCCCCGTTCGGCATCACGACCGCCGAGCGCCGCAGCCCGCAGTTCCGCAGCCATGGCGTCGGACATTGCGAGTGGGACGGCGCGGTCTGGCCCTTCGCCACCTCGCAGACGCTCACGGCACTCCAGAACGTGCTCCGCGACTACCCCGGTGCACCCGTGACGGATCGCGACTATTTTGACGCGTTTGAGACGTATGTACATTCCCAGCACAAGGCGGGCAAACCGTACATCGGCGAGTATCTCGACGAGAAGACGGGCGCCTGGCTGAAGGGCGATAACCCCCGCAGCCGCTATTACAACCACTCGACGTTCGCGGATCTTGTGATCACGGGCATCGTGGGCCTCAGGCCGAGGGCCGATCGCGAGCTCGACGTCGAACCCCTGCTGCCGCCGGGCACCTGGTCCTGGTTCGGTCTGGATGGCGTGCGCTACCACGGGCACGACCTGACGATCCTGTGGGACCGCGACGGCACCCGTTACCACCGGGGCGCCGGCCTCACCATCCTGGTCGACGGCGCAGTCGCCGCCCATCGCGCCACGCTGGGCCCGCTCACGACCCTGCTTCGCTGAAAACCCATTTTCCCGAATGAACGTTCCTCGACTTTCCACCATCCGGACCGGCCTCGCCGGCATGATTGCCTGCGCGCTTCCTGCGGCGCTTCTTGGCGTGCAGCGTCTCCCTGTCGTCTCCCAGAAACGACCCGGGTCCCCGATCCTCTACAAAACCGACGCCTCGGGCGACCGGGTCCCCGACTTTTCGGGCGCAGGTTACGGCGGCGGCGGAGTCGCGCTTCCCGACGTGCCTGCCCGCGTGCGGGTCGCCCCGGTGTCGGGCGACGCCGGCGCTCGGATCCAGGCTGCGATCGACTACGTGTCCTCGCTCCCGGCCGACGCCCGCGGAATCCGCGGCGCCGTGGAACTTGAGGCCGGGCGTTACGAAATCGCCGGACAATTGCGCATTGCCGCAAGTGGCGTCGTGCTGCGCGGCGCGGGCGCCGGCCCCGATGGCACGATCCTCGTCGCAACCGGAACCCGGCGACGCCCGCTTATCTGGATCCACGGCGCCACGGCTCGCACGGAGTCGAAGGCCACCGAGGTGACGGATACCCGCGTTCCGGTCGGAAGCTTGACGCTCGACGTGGCCGACCCGTCGGGTATCCAGCCCGGTTCGGAACTGGAGATCGCGCGCCCCGCGACCAAGGCCTGGCTTCACGCGATTGGCATGGATGTCGCCCCGGCGCGCCAGCAGTTCATCTGGCGCGTACCCGCCATGGGACTCTCCTGGGATCGCACGGTGACGGCCGTCGACGGCCATCGGATCACGCTCGATGCCCCCATCACCACCGCACTTGAGAAACGCTTCGGTGGAGCGACGGTCGCCGTCCTCACCTGGAAGGACCGGCTTTCCAACGTCGGCGTGGAGAACCTGCGCTGCGAGTCCACCTTTGACCCCTCCAATCCGCTCGACGAGCAGCACTCGTGGGAGGCGGTCGATCTCGACGACGTCCGCGATGCCTGGGTCGCGGGCGTGACGGCGGTCCACTTTGCCAGTTCGGCCGTCAACGTCGGTTCCGACGCGAGCCGCGTGACGGTTGAGGACTGCAAATCGCTCGCACCGGTGTCGGAGATCGGTGGATACCGCCGCAACGCCTTCCACACGGACGGCCAGCAGACGCTCTTCCTGCGCTGCCACTCGGAGGACGGCATCAACGATTTCACCGTCGGCTACAAGGCGGGCGGCCCGAACGTCTTTCTCAGCTGCACCGCGCTTCGCAGCCACGGATTCAGCGGCTCGATCGGCAGCTGGGCCTCCGGGGTGCTGTTCGACAACGTGACGCTGGATGGCGGCACGCTCGAACTCACCAACAAGGAAACCTGGAATCAGGGTGTGGGCTGGGCCGCGGTCAATTCGATGCTCTGGCAGTGCAGCGCGCCCGTCGTGATCTGTCGCAAGCCGCCGACCGCCGAGAACTGGGCCGACGGAGTCTGGGGCCAGTTCGTGGGCGACGGTTGGTGGAGCGAGGTTAACGACACTGTGCATCCCGACAGCCTTTATGAGGCGCAGCTCGAGGCTCGCCTGGGCCGGTCCGCGCTCGCTGCGCTCCAGCCCCGTCCGGTCCTCCGCTCTTCCGCGCCCGATCTGTCCAGCGCCGTGCCGAACCTCGCGGAGATTCTCGCGCCGAAACCCGTCCCCGCCGGGCGGCCCCTCGAGCTCACGGGCGGCTGGCTTGCCGCGCGCGGCGCCCTGCTCACGGGCTCCGAGTCCTCGATCTCCTGGTGGCGTGGATACATGCTCGCCGGGAACGAGGCGACCGATCCCGCGATCACGCGCTTCGCTCCGGGGAAGATGGGGCCGATCTTCACGGATGACCTCAATCAGATGACCGACACGATGCTGGCAAAGCACCAGGTCGACATCCGCCAGCACTACGGCCTCTGGTACGAGCGGCGCCGCATGGACCACGAGCAGATGCGCCGTCCCGACGGCGACGTCTGGCCGCCGTTCTACGAGCAGCCCTTCGCCCGCACGGGCATCGGCAAGGCCTGGGACGGCCTCAGCCGGTACGATCTGACCAAATACAATCCGTGGTATTTCCACCGTCTGCACGAATTCGCGGAGCAGGCGCGCCGGAAGGGGCTCGTGCTGATCAACGAGATGTATTTCCAGCACAACCTCCTCGAGGCCGGCGCCCACTGGGTCGACTGCCCCTGGAGACCGACCAACAACATCAACCACACGCCGTTCCCTGAACCGGTGCACGTCGCGGACCACGACCTGCAGATGGCGCAGTATTTCTATGATGTCTCCAACCCGCAGCTGCGCGCCCTGCACCAGGCCTACATCCGGCACTGCCTGGAGAACCTGGCCGACGAGCCGAACGTGATCCACACCATCTCCGCGGAGAACACCGGCCCGCTCAAGTTCATGCAGTTCTGGCTGGATGTCGTCGCCGAGTGGGAGCACGAGACCGGCAGGCACCCGCTCATCGCGCTGAGCGCCTGCAAGGACGTCCAGGATGCGATCCTGGCGGACCCGAAGCGCGCGGCGGTGGTCGACGTGATCGATTTCACCTATTGGTGGCGCAGCGCGGACGGCCGCGAGTTCGCCCCCCCGGGCGGTCTCCACGTCTCCCCGCGCCAGTACGAACGCAAGTGGCGCGGCGGCCGCGTCACGGCGGCCTCGCTCGCGGGAATGGTCCGCGAATACCGCAGCCGCTTCCCGGACAAGGTCATCATCACGGGCCTCGACGCGCCTCATGATTGGGCCTACGTCGCCGCGGGCGGTTCGCTGCCCAACCTTCCTGCGACCACCGATCCCGCGCTGCTGTCCTCGATCACCCGCATGGAGCCCGTCGCCTCCACCGGTGGCGATCGCCAGTGGGCGCTCAGCCAGCCGGGCAGTGCCTGGTTCGCCGTGTCGCTCGACGGGGCTGTCTCGCTCGATCTCCGCTCCGAAACCGGTTCCTACCACGTGCACCGCATCGACCCGCGCTCCGGCCGCGTGCTGCCCGGCGACGAGTCCGTCGAGGCCGGTCGCGTTGTATCCATTGCCCCGACACCGGGGCGCATCACGATTGTCTGGCTTACCCGCTGACCCCGCCGCCCATGCGACTCCTCAACCCCCGCCTCTGGTTCGCCTTCGTCCTCGTCCTGCTCGGCTCAGTCTCGCTCCGCGCATCCGCCCCTCAGGCGCCCGCCACGGCCGAGAAATGGGGCGTCTTTGAGGTGACCCTTCACGGCCCCAAGGACGGCAATCCGTTTGTCGACGTCCGTTTCTCCGCGGTGTTCACCGACGGCACCCACACGCACAAGGTGGACGGCTTCTACGACGGCGATGGCATCTACCGCGTGCGCTTCATGCCGGAGGCGACGGGCGTCTGGCACTACGAGACTTATAGCAACCGCTGGGAGCTCACCGGAAAGACGGGCACCTTCACGGTGACCCCGCCGTCGAAGGGCAACCATGGCCCGGTCCGCGTGCACGACACCTACCACTTCGCCTACGCGGATGGCACGCCCTACAACGAGCTGGGCACGACCATCTACAACTGGCTCGACACACCCGAGGCTTGGCAGGAACTCACCTTGAAGACGCTCGCCGCGTCGCCCTTCAACAAGGTCCGCATGCTCGTCTTTCCGCAGCGGGAATACTTCCGGAAGAAGTTCCCGCCTCCGCGCTGGCCCTTCGTGGGCACGCCGCCGCACAACTGGGACTTCACGCGCTTCAACGTCGATTTCTTCCGGCACTACGAGATGCGCATCCGCCAGCTGCGCGATCTGGGGATCCAGGCCGACATCATCCTCTTCGACCCCTACGACAAGCCGTACGGTTTCGATTCGATGGGACGCGCGGCCGACGACCGTTACCTGCGCTACGTGGTGGCGCGCTTTGCCGCCTTCCGCAACGTGTGGTGGTCGATGTCGAACGAGTTCGACTTCGTGCGCACCAAGACCATGGCCGACTGGGACCATTATTTCCAGCTGGTCCAGGCGACCGATCCCTACAATCACCTCCGCTCGATCCACAACGGGTCGCTTCTATACGACAACTCCAAGCCCTGGGTCACCCACGCCTCTATCCAGAATGGTTCGGCCGTCGAGGATCCGGGCAGGGCCGAGCTCTATCGGGACGTCTGGCGCAAGCCCGTCGTCTTTGACGAGGTCCGCTACGAGGGCGACAGCCGTTACCGCTGGGGCAACCTCACCGCGAAACAGATGGTCAATCGCTTCTGGTGCGGCACCGTCGCGGGCACCTACGTGGGACACGGAGACTATTTCTACACCGACGCCACCGACACTTGGACCTCCTTCGGCGGCACCCTGCACGGCAAGAGCGAGCCGCGCCTGGCCTTCCTCAAGAAGATCGTCGACGCCGGTCCGGCCGATGGACTCGACCCCATCGACAAGTGGTGGGAGACGAACGTCGCCGGCCAGCCTGGCGAGTACTACCTGATCTACTTCGGTCACGACGCGCCCAAGACCTGGCGCTTCGACCTCTACAAGAACGGGCTCGCCGACGGCATGCGCTTCAAGGCGGATGTCATCGACACCTGGAACATGACGATAACGCCCGTGCCAGGGGAATTCGTCGTGAAGCGGGAAAACCAATACCGTTTCGTCGACGCCTCGGGGCGCTCGATCGAACTTCCCGGAAGGCCCTGGATGGCGATTCGCATCCAGCGAGTCGGCGACGACGGACAGGTGGCAAAGACCCAGCTGCCGGAAGACTGAGGCGCGTCGCCGTTCTCCGGACATGACCACGCACTTCACGACGCTCGACGGGGTCGTGCTCGCGACCTACTTCGCGGGCACCATGGCGATCGGGCTGGGTTTCTGGCGACGCAGCCGGTCCGTCGAGGGCTACACGGCGGCCGACCGGAGTCTGCCGGGCTGGCTGACGGGACTGTCGATCCTGGGCACCTACGTGAGCAGCATCAGCTTCCTCGCTCTGCCCGGGAAGGCGTTCGCCTCGAATTGGAATCCCTTTGTCTTCAGCCTCGGCCTGCCCCTCGCCACGTGGATCGCCGTGCGCTGGTTCCTGCCGTTCTACCGGAAGGCGGGGCATCTCTCCGCCTATGAGCATCTGGAAAAGCGCTTCGGCGCCTGGGCGCGCGTGTATGCGGGAGTCTGTTACCTGCTCACCCAGATCGCCCGCGTGGGCACGGTCATGTACCTCATGGCGCTGCCGCTCACGGCGCTTCTGGGCTGGGATATCCGCACCATCATCCTCGTGACTGGCGTATCCGTGACGGTCTATACGCTGGTCGGCGGCATCGTGGCGGTGATCTGGACGGATGCCATCCAGACGATCGTGCTGATGGCGGGCGCGCTGCTGTGCGCGGTGCTGATGCTGCGCATGCTGCCGGGGGGGCCGGCGCAGCTTTTCCGCATCGCCGCGGAACATCACAAGTTCAGCCTCGGGAGTTTCGGCGCCGGCCTTTCGCAGCCGACGTTCTGGGTGGTGCTCGCCTACGGCCTGGTGATCAACCTGCAGAATTTCGGCGTCGATCAGAACTACGTGCAGCGCTACCTCGCGGCGAAATCCGACTCTGAGGCGCGCAAGAGCGTCTGGATCGGAGGCCTCCTCTACGTGCCGTTGTCTGCCGTCTTCTTCTTCATCGGAACGGCCCTGTTTGCCTACTATACGACGCATCCGGGCGAGTTGCCCGCCTCACTGCACGGCGCGGCGCATTCGGATTCGGTGTTCCCGTGGTTCATCGTGACGGTCCTTCCGTCCGGGGTCAGCGGTCTGCTGGTGGCCGCGATCTTCGCGGCGGCGATGAGCACGGTGTCCACGAGTCTGAATTCCTCGGCGACGATCCTGCTCAACGATTTCTACCGGCGCTATGTCAATCCGCAGGCCAGCGGCGCTCAGATGATGCGGCTGTTGCGGCGCACCACGGTGTTGTGGGGCGTGCTTGGCACGCTCATGGCGCTGGCGATGGTGCACGTGAAGAGTGCGCTCGACACCTGGTGGATGCTGGCTGGCGTGTTCGGCGGTGGCATGCTCGGCCTGTTCCTGCTCGGCATGCTCTCGCGCCGGGTCGGCGGGCGCGCGGCGTTCACGGGCGTCCTTTGCGGAGTCCTGATGATCCTCTGGATGACCCTTTCACCGCAGATTGCGTCGCTGCCACCCGACCTGCGCAGTCCGTTCCACGGGTTCCTGATCATCGTCTTTGGAACCGCCACGATCCTGGCCGTCGGATTCCTCTGTGCCCTGTGGATGCGACCGCAGGAAAAACCCGCTTCCGTTTCCTCATGAAGTCAACCTGCCTCCGTCTCGCCGCGGTCCTCCTTGTGACCGCCGGTCTTTGTTTCGCGGACGCCTCGTCCGCGATCGTTCGCTCCGAATTCATTTTCACCAAGGCTCCGTATCCGTCCTGCCATGCCTCGACGATCGCCGAGGTTTCGCCCGGTCATCTGGTCGCTGCGTGGTTTGGCGGCACGCGGGAACGCGCCCCCGACGTCTGCATCTGGGTGGCGCGCAATGTCGATGGTCACTGGCTGCCGCAGGAGAAGGCGGCCGACGGTGTGCAGCCCGACGGCACGCGTTACCCGACCTGGAATCCCGTGCTGTTCCAGGCGCCGCATGGCGGCCCTCTTTTCCTCTTCTACAAGGTCGGACCCAAGCCTGCGGCCTGGTGGGGCATGGTGAAGACGTCGACCGACGGTGGTGTCACCTGGAGCGCGGCCCGGCGCCTGCCCGACGGCATTCTCGGACCCATCAAGAACAAGCCCGTGATCCTGGCTGACGGCGCCTGGTTGTCCCCCTCGAGTCGCGAGGGCGGCCCCAAGGGCTGGCGAGTCCATTTCGAACGCTCGACGGACGGCGGGAAGACCTGGGTGGCCACGGCCAATGTGCCCAAGGGGCCGAACTTCGATGCGATTCAACCCAGTATCCTGTTCTTCAAGGACGGCCGGCTGGAGGCGCTTTGCCGGACCCGTCAGGGCGTCGTGGCGATGACGTGGTCCAAGGACGAGGGACGCACCTGGAGTCCGCTGTCCGCGACCATTCTGCCCAACCCCAATTCCGGCACCGATGCGGTCACGCTTGCGGACGGACGCCAGCTGATTGTTTACAACGACACCGCGCAGCGTCCGGAGTCGCCCGGCAAGGGCAACCGCTGGCCGCTCGACGTGGCGATCTCGACCGACGGAGTGAACTGGAAGCACGTGCTCACGCTGGAGAGCAAGCCGATGCCCGCGGGTTACGCGTATCCGGCGGTCATCCAGACCTCCGACGGCCTTGTGCGTATCACCTACACCTGGGACCGCAAACGGATCAAATACGTGGTCCTCGATCCCTCCCGACTCTGACCGACCTGCTCCCATGACCGCCTCCGCCGTTCGCCGCAACCTGATCCTCCTCGCCGGCGCGCTTGCGCTTGCGCCCCTTGCTCGCGCCGAGCTGTCCGTCGCGGACCTTCGCTGCGACTCGAGCGTGAATCCGCTCGGCATCGACGAGGCGCGGCCGAAGCTCTCCTGGCAGCTCACCGGCACCGCCCGAGGGGAGAGGCAAATCGCGTGGCAAGTCCTGGTGGCTACCAGTCCGACCCTACTGGCACAGGATCGCGGGGACCTTTGGGACAGCGGTCGGGTGGCATCGGACGCGACCACGGACATTCGTTACGCGGGGACGCCGCTTGCCACCTCGCAACAGGTTTTTTGGAAAGCACGTTCCTGGGACCAGGACGGACAGCCCAGCGCTTGGAGCGCGCCGGCTTCCTGGACGATGGGATACCTGTCCGTCCGGGACTGGAAAGGTTGCTGGATCACGTCCTCCGGAGCGAGCGAGACGCTGCTGCTCCGGCATGATTTTATGGTGAAACCCGGCCTGCGTCGCGCGCTGGTGGAGGTCTGCGGCCTGGGACAGTACGAGTTGACCCTGAACGGAGCGAAGGCGGGCGACGCCCTGCTGTCGCCCGGGTGGACCGAGTACAACAAGACGACTCTCTACAACACGCTCGATGTCACCTCCCTGCTGCACGCCGGGGATAACGCGGTCGGGCTTTTCCTCGGCAACGGCATGTACAATGTCGTGAAGCGCGACAAGGCGCGGTTTACCAAGTTCACCGGCTCATTTGGACCCTTGCGCGCGATCCTGAATCTGCGGCTCGAATATGCGGATGGGCATGTCGAGACGGTGGCCACGGACACGGCGTGGAAGACGCATCCCGGTCCGGTGACCTTCTGCAGTATCTATGGCGGCGAGGATGAGGATGCGCGGTTGATCCAGGCGGGTTGGGACAAGCCCGGTTTCGACGACAGCAGCTGGGAGGCGGCGGTGTGCCAGTCGCTCCCTGGCAAGACGCTTCGTGGACATAGCGTTTCGGATCAACCGGTGCGGGCAATCGAGGTGCGAAAGCCGATCGCGGTTAAGGTCTTTCCTGATGGGACTGCCGTTTATGATCTGGGGCAGAACGCCTCTTACATGCCGCGGATTCGCGTGAGCGGGCCGGCGGGCAGCAGTGTGCGGCTGATTCCTGCGGAAGTCACGAATCCCGACGGCACCATCAATCGCAGCACGATGGGTGGAATCTCGCGGGGAAGTGCCTGGTGGCAGTACACGAAGGCGACGGACGGCGAAGAGACCTGGATGCCGCGCTTCTTCTATTCCGGCGCCCGTTACTTGGAGGCGATTTTCATTCCGGCGAAACCGGGTGGTGCACTGCCGAAGCTCGATTCGCTTGACGGTGTGATTGTGCACTCGAGCGCGGCGCCGGTCGGCACGTTCGCCGCGTCGAATCCGCTGCTCGGCCGAATCCTCACGCTGGTGCGTTGGGCGCAGAGCTCGAACATGATGTCGATCCTCACCGATTGCCCGCACCGCGAGCGCCTGGGCTGGCTTGAGCAGGACCATCTCAATGGGCCGTCGCTGAGGTACGACTTCAACATGGATCGCATCTTCGGCAAGGTGATGAACGACATGGCCGACTCGCAGACGCCGGACGGTTTGATTCCGACCACGGCGCCCGAGTATGCCCATTTCAAGGGCACCTTCCGCGCAGCAGCCGAGTGGGGCTCGACGTTCATCATCGTGCCATGGCAGCAGTATGCGTTTACTGGGGACGACTCGCTGATCCGCGATTATTATCCACAGATGGCTCGCTACTTCGCCTATCTCGAGAGCCGTGCGAAGAACGACATTCTGTCGGAGGGCTTGGGGGATTGGTATGACCTTGGCCCGCGCAAGCCAGGGTTTGCGCAGCTCACCCCACCAGCGGTCACGTCGACGGCCTATTTCTATCACGATGCGTGCCTGATGGAGGCGGCGGCTCGCCTATTGGGGCGCGAGGCGGATGTGCGGCTTTATGCGGCCAAGGCGGAGCAGATCCGTGCGGCGTTCAACAAGGCCTACTACCACGCAGACACGGGCAGCTACGCCACGAATTCCCAGGCGTCGAATGCGATGGCGCTTGTCTTCGGGTTGCCGTCGAAGGCGGACCGACCGCGTGTGCTCGCGGCGTTGGTCAACGACCTGATGTCCCGAGGCTGCACGCTCACGGCGGGCGATATCGGATACCGTTACCTCCTGCTCGCGTTGGCGGAAGGTGGTCGGTCGGACCTGATCTATCGGATGATCGATCAGGACCGCACGCCTGGGTATGCGTACATCCTCAAGAAGGGCGACACGAGCATGACGGAGTCGTGGAATGCGAACCTCAGCTCCTCGCACGATCACTTCATGCTCGGCCAGATTGTCGAGTGGTTTTACGGCTGGCTGGTTGGCATACGGCCGACCGATTCGGCGCCTGGGTTCAAGCGCATCCTCGTCGACCCCCAGCCCGTGGGCGATCTCACCTGGGCCGAGGCCAAGTACAACTCGATCCGCGGCCCGATTCATGTCCGCTGGGATCATAGGGACAGGCAATTTCGCCTCCGGGTGGACATCCCTGCCGACACGACGGCCGAGGTCTGGCTTCCCTCCCGCGACACCGCCTCCGACCTCGAGAGCGGCCGCCCTGCGGCAAAGAGCGACGGCGTGACCTTCCTGCGCCGCGAAGGCGACCGCGACCTCTACTCCATCGAGTCCGGCCACTACGATTTCACCTCCTCCTGGTGACCCCTTCCCGAGAGGGACAGGCCGATTTCAAAACCCTCTCAGGACAGAACGACCGCAAACCAGGTAGTGTCCGAAAACTTCAGCAAAAAGACGGATCATGGTAGGTGGTTAGGTGCTTAAGCCAAAAACCACCAAACGAAGGAAGAACCATGACCCGTCCGAAAAAGGACATGACCGAATCAAAAAGCACGCGCGAGCAAAT
>DAIDAF010000017.1:0-162115 GCA_027310745.1 Opitutaceae bacterium
CTACATCGAGACCTTCTACAACCCGAAGAGGCGCCACAGCTCGCTCGGGTACCTCTCACCTGTGGCGTTCGAAAAACTAACAGCGAAAAACCAAATCAAAGCGGCTTGATTCGCTGTCCATTTTATCGAGGCAAGCCCAGCATCCCAAAATCTGCCTGTCCCCAATCATCCCAGAGAGAACTGTCCCCCCGACTCCCGACCTCTGACCTCTGATCTCTGATCTCTGATCTCTGACTTCTGACTTCTGGCTTCTGACCTCTGACTTCTGCCCTCCGCCCGCCATGCTCGCCGACAAAAAAAGCCGCCTGCGCGTGGCAGGCGGCTTTGAAAGAAAGACGACGCCTTACGGGGCGTACGTGATCGTGCGGGCGCCGGCGACGCCGAGGACCGTGACGGCCTCGCCCTGCGTGCAGCCGGACGGATAGGTCTCGTTGGCGACGAGGTTGAGCGATTTCACGTAGTTCGTGGGTCCGATCAGGTCGCCGAGGCTGACCGAGGAGACACCGTTCTCGAGGTAGTATTGATCGGCGGCGGCCGAGATCTGACGGGCATTGTTGAGGACCGTCTTGTCCTGCGAAGCCTGACGGACCTTCTGGAACGCGGGAATCGCCATCGCGGCCAGCAGACCGATGATGACGACGACTATCATGATTTCAACAAGGGTAAATCCTTGGGAGCGGACGAGGGTAGGTTTCATGACGATACGATACGGTTGGTTTATGATATAAACAGGTCGCTTGAATGAATGACTGAAGCAGCGGCCTTCGAATCCGACTCAACACTGCAAGCGGCTTCGAGACAAGGGTTCAGGTGTAAAAAAGTCCTGAGTTTCGAGGGTGCTCCCAGTGATGACGTCGTAAGCGGCTGACGTCAAATCACTAGAGCCTATTTCAATCCGCTGCCCGCGGAGGGAACAAACCTGATCGGGCAGGGTGGATCAGTCGCCGATGATCTTGACGAGGACGCGCTTGCGTCGCCGGCCGTCGAATTCGCCGTAGAAGATCTGTTCCCAGGGGCCGAAATCGAGGGCGCCCTCGCTGACCGCCACGACCACTTCGCGGCCCATGATCGACCGCTTGAGATGCGCGTCGGCATTGTCCTCGCCGGTGCGGTTGTGCACGTAATCCGAATACGGCTTTTCCGGCGCGAGCTGTTCGAGCCAGCGCTCGAGGTCCGCATGCAGCCCGGATTCGTCGTCGTTGATGAATACCGATGCCGTGATGTGCATGGCGTTCACGAGGCAGAGCCCCTCGCGAATTCCGCTTTCCCGCAGACAGTCCTCCACGTCGGGAGTGATGTTGCGGAAGGCCCGGCGCGCCGGCAGTTCGAACCACAGTTCCTTTCGATATGAATTCATCTCAAAAACTCAGTTAACAGAAGGAAACGAAGATAACAAAGAAGGCCGAGCCAGGCGATTGGATGAAATCACCGAGGCAAAATCGACTCAAGCACACGGCGAATCCATCAACGCACACTTCTGTGGTCAGCGGTTTGTGCTTCGTTGCCTTCTGATCCACTCAGTCGCCGAATTTAGGCGTGCGACGGTCATCTCGCACTCAGGTGGCGCGTGGTCATCGGGTTATCGTTTGAGGAGGATGCTGGAAAACAGAATCAAGACGGCCTGTTATAAGGTAAAGTATTTATGGATAGAGGCATATAGTGGCCGTCACCCTGCGCACGGATTGTCTCATAGAAAGCCTGCTACGGGGCGCTTGCAAGAAATGCGCTGGGATGGGCAAGGGGTGCGATGCCTGCAGAGGCCCTGATAGCTAAGGTTAGAACCGTGATTAAGCCCCTCTCTCCCGTCCTCTCCACGCTCGACGCCAACGAGGCTGTCGCGAATGTGGCCTACCGAGTCTGCGAACTATTCGCCATCTATCCGATCACGCCCTCATCGCCGATGGGCGAGTGGGTTGACGAGTGGTCCGCCAAGAAGATGAAGAACCTGTGGGGGCACATCCCCGAGGTCATCGAGATGCAGTCCGAAGGCGGCGCCGCGGGTGCCCTGCACGGCGCCCTCCAGGCCGGTGCCCTCTCGGCCTCGTTCACCGCTTCACAGGGACTGCTGCTCATGATCCCCAATCTCTACAAGATTGCAGGCGAGCTTCATCCCTTTGTGCTGCATGTGACCGCCCGTGCGTTGGCGTCCCATGCGCTTTCGATTTTCGGTGATCACTCCGACGTCATGGCCTGCCGCCAGACCGGTGTCGCGATGCTGTGCTCGCACTCCGTCCAGGAGGCGCACGACATGGCCGCCATCTCGCACTCCGCGACGCTCACCAGCCGCATTCCGTTCCTGCACTACTTCGACGGCTTCCGCACCTCGCACGAGGTCCAGAAGATCGCGATGGTCGATGACGCCGCCCTCAGCGCGCTGATCGACATGGATCGCGTGAAGGCCTTCCGCGAACACGCGCTCTCCCCGGATCGTCCCTCGATCCGCGGCACCGCCCAGAATCCCGACGTCTTTTTCCAGGCCCGCGAAGCCTGCAATCCGTATTACGATGCCGTCGCCGCCCGCGTTCAGGAGGCAATGGACGCCTTTGCCGCCCTGACGGGTCGGCAGTACAAGCTTTTCGACTACGAGGGCGCCCCCGACGCCGAGCGCGTCATCGTCGTCATGGGTTCCGCCTCCGATACGGTTGCCGAGGCGGTCACGCACCTCACCGCCAAGGGCGAGAAGGTCGGCCTAGTGAAAGTCCGCCTCTTCCGTCCCTTCGACGCCGCAGCGATGCTCGCCGCCCTGCCCAGGACCGTGAAGAGCATTGCCGTCCTCGACCGCACGAAGGAGCCGGGCGCCTTGGGCGAGCCGCTGTTCCAGGACGTCGCCACGGCCCTCTACGAGAGCGACCGCGTCGGCAAGGTGAAGATCATCGGCGGCCGCTATGGTCTCGGCTCAAAGGAATTCACGCCCGCCATGGCGAAGGCTGTCTTCGACGAGTTGCTCAAAGCCGCCCCGCGCACCCGGTTCACCGTAGGCATCAACGACGACGTCACCCGCCTGTCGCTGGAGGTCGACGAGACCTTCGACATCGAGACCGAAGACACCCGCCGCGCGGTGTTCTACGGACTGGGTGCCGACGGCACGGTCGGCGCGAACAAGAATTCAATCAAGATCATCGGCGAGGGTACGGACCTCTACGCCCAGGGCTACTTCGTGTACGATTCCAAAAAATCGGGCGCGATGACCGTCTCGCACCTGCGCTTCGGCCCGCGTCCGATCCGATCTCCGTACCTCATCCGCAGCGCCGATTTTGTCGCGATTCACCACTTCCCCTTCATCGAGCGCCTCGACGTGCTCAAGGAGGCGCGGCCCGGTGCCACGCTCCTGCTCAACATAGGCGCGACGCCTGACGAGGTCTGGAATCGCCTTCCGGCTGAATTCCAGCAGCGCATCATCGAACTGAAGCTCAAACTGTTCGCGATCGACGCCATCTCGGTGGCCCGCGCCGCAGGCATGGGCGGCCAGATCAACACCGTGATGCAGACCTGCTTCTTCGCCCTTGCCGGCGTGCTGCCGCGCGACCAGGCGATCGAGGCGATCAAAAAGGCCATCAAGAAGACCTACGGCAAGAAGGGCGACGCGGTCGTCGCAAAGAATCACGCCGCGGTCGACGCGGCCCTCGCTGCCTTGCACGAGATTCCGGTGCCGGGTGCCGTGACGAGCCCCTTCAAGCGCCAGCCGGTCGTCGCCGAGGCAGCGCCCGACTACGTGAAGCGCACGATCGGCGTCATGATGGCCGGCGACGGCGACCGTCTCCCGGTCTCGGCCTTCACGCCCGACGGCACCTTCCCCCTGGCGACCACCAAGTGGGAGAAGCGCAACATCGCGCTGGAGATCCCGACCTGGGATCCGACCCTTTGCATCCAGTGCAACAAGTGCGTGCTCGTCTGCCCGCACGCGGCCATCCGCTGCGCGGCCTATCCCGACGCGGCCGTCGCCGGCGCCCCCGAGACCTTCAAGAGCACCAAGCTCCGCTCGTCCGAGGCCCCCGGCCACCGCTACACGATCCAGGTCGCGCCCGAGGACTGCACGGGCTGCACGCTGTGTGCGAAGGTCTGCCCGGCCAAGGACAAGACCGCCCCGAATCGCAAGGCCCTCATGATGGTGCCGCAGGCCCCCCTGCGCGATGCGGAGAGCGCCAACTTCGACTTCTTCCTGAAGCTCCCGCCACCGCCGCAGTCGCTCTTGCAGGCAAACGTCAAGGGCTCGCAGTTCCGCCAGCCGCTGTTCGAATTCTCCGGCGCCTGCACGGGCTGCGGCGAGACCCCGTACGTCAAGCTGCTCACCCAGCTCTTCGGCGACCGCCTCCTGGTGGCCAACGCCACGGGCTGCTCGTCGATCTACGGCGGCAACCTGCCGACCACCCCGTATTGCACGGATCACGAAGGCCGCGGACCGGCCTGGTCCAACTCTCTGTTCGAGGACAATGCTGAGTACGGCCTGGGCATCCGCGCGGGCGTCGACCAGCTCGCCGTCCAGGCGCGCCGCCTGCTCGATGAACTCGCCCCGATGCTGCCTGCCGGGGACGTCGCCGGCTTCAAGGAGGCCGACCAGACCACCGACGCCGGCCTCGCCAAGGCCCGCGGCCACGTCGCCGCGATCAAGCAGGCCATCGCCGGCCTCGGCGACGAGAAGTCGCAGCGCTTCAGCTGGATCGCCGACTACCTCATCGACAAGTCGGTGTGGATCGTCGGCGGCGACGGCTGGGCCTACGACATCGGCTTCGGCGGCCTCGACCACGTGCTGGCCTCCGGCCGGAAGATCAATATCCTGGTTCTGGATACCGAGGTGTATTCCAACACCGGCGGTCAGCGCTCGAAGTCCACGCCCCTCGGCGCGGTCGCGAAGTTCAGCGCCGCGGGCAAGGACACCGACAAGAAGGACCTCGCGATGATCGCCGCCAGCTATGGCAACGTGTACGTCGCCAAGGTCGCCGTCGGCGCCAAGGACAGCCAGACCGTCCAGGCCTTCATCGAGGCCGAAAATCACCCGGGCGTCTCGATCATCATCGCCTACTCGCACTGCATCGCGCACGGCTTCCCGATCGCGAACGGGCTCGACCAGCAGAAGCTGGCGGTCGACACCGGCTACTGGCAGCTCTTCCGCTACGACCCGGCCCGCGAACTCGAGGGCAAGGCGCCGCTCGTGCTCGATTCCGGTGCGCCAAAGCAGCCGCTCAGCGCCTACACCAAGAACGAGCTGCGCTTCCAGGTCCTGTACAAGGCCGCCCCGGAACGCGCCGCCGAGCTCGGCAAACGCGCCCAGGCCGCGGTCGACGCACGAGTCGCGCACTACAAGCACCTCTCCGAGGCCTCCAGGCCCGAGGCCGCTGCCCCCGAGACGCCCCAGGCGCCGGGCGCCCAGCCCTCGGCCTGACCGCGTCCACGACCGGGAGGCCGCCCGCGCGACCTCCCGTTTCCAATGGGCCGAAGCCGTGTCCGGCTCGGCCCCATCCAACTTCCGCCAGCCCCAATCAGCCCCCCTTCATCATGGATCTCTCCACCCGTTATCTCGGCCTGAAGCTCAAGAATCCCGTCATGCCCGGCGCCTCGCCGTTGGTCGACAACTTCGACAACGTCCGCCGCCTCGAGGACGCGGGCGCCTCGGCCATCGTCATGCACTCGCTGTTCGCCGAACAGATCGAGGGAAACCAGGCCGCGATGAACCGCCACATCGAACGCTGGCAGGACAATTTTGCGGAGGCCACGAGCTTCTTCCCGCACGGCGACGACTACGCGCTCGGACCCGACGAATACCTCGGGCAGATCGCCAAGCTGAAGCGCTCCACCTCCCTGCCGATCATCGCCTCGCTCAACGGCACGAACGTCGGCAGCTGGACCGAGTACGCGCGCCAGATCCAGCAGGCGGGCGCGGATGCGCTCGAGCTCAACACCTATTTCCTTGCCACCAGCCGGACCACGAGCGCCGCCGAGATCGAGAATCGCGTCGTCTCCATCGTGGCCGCCGTCCGCGGAAGCGTCGCGCTCCCGATCTCCGTCAAGCTGTCGCCGTTCTACAGCTCCTTCGCCCACCTGGCGGGAAGGCTCGAGGAAGTCGGCGCCGATGGCGTCGTCCTGTTCAATCGTTTCTTCCAACCCGAGATCGATCTCGAGAACCTTGAGGTGACTCCGAAGCTCGACCTCTCCGGTTCCGAGGACCTTCGCCTGCGGCTCCGCTGGCTGGGACTGCTCCGCGATCAGGTGAAGCTCAGCCTGGCGTGCTCGGGCGGAGTCCATTTTCCCTCGGACCTCTCCAAGGCCCTGCTCGCGGGCGCGGACGCGGTCCAGGTGACCTCCGAGCTGCTCACCCGCGGCCCGCACCGCGTCGCGGACCTGCTCAAGGGTCTGACGGAATTCATGGCTTCGCAGGAATACGAGTCGGTCACCCAGATGATCGGCGCGCTGAGCCTGCGCAACTGCCCGGATCCCGAGGCGTACGAGCGCGGCAACTACCTGCGCATCCTCCAGCTCTGGAAGGAGTGAGCGTCGCCCGCGGCCGCGCTCACGGCCAGAGCGCGGCCTTGGCCGCGTCGTAGTCGGATTGGCTCATCAGCGAGAACGCCGACCGGCGGAACGACTGCACCTTCGGCGTGAGCGGCGGGAAGGTGCCGTTCTGGAACAGCGAGTCGAAGCCCCAGATGCGGACCGGCGCGCCGTAGTACGAGATCGCCCAGGGTTGCGTCGCGATCTTGCTCTCGAACATCGCCACCAGCGATCCGCGGATCGCCACGGTGCCGCCGTTCTCGAGGAATCGCGGGAAATTGTGCGCGCCGCCGCTGCTGGCGCTGTTGCTCGTGGGCACCAGGCCCGTGAGGAACGCGGCCGCAATCTCGGTGCTGCTGCTTGGCGTCGGCTTGACCGTGTCGGCCGAGATCTTGTCCTTCCAGTTCGAGGACAGGATCGTGATCGCATCGGCGGCCACGCACACGGGGCTCTCCGCGGTCGGGTCGGAGGGGGAGCCGGAATTCCCGTCGTCGGGCGTGGTCGCGGAGGCGGACGACACGCTGCCGTCTGCGTTGAAGTTGCCCTGGATGTAGAGTGGGGCGTTCGTGGCGATCGTCAGGCCCTTCCCGTTCACGCCGTACGACGGCATCAGGCTGCTGCCCGAACTGACCTGTCCGTCCACCAGGCGGACGCTCGCGGACTGGCTGCTGGTGTCGCCCCGGGGCGACGTGTCGTTGATCTCCACATACACGGCTCCGTTCCAGCTGTTGAAGACCGAGCCGTCCGGGTTGGTGATCGCGTTCGCGTCGGAGGTGTTGGACACCATGTCGGAGACGGCCGCGCCGAGGGCCTTCATGTCGACCTGGACGATGTCGACGCCCATCTGGCGCCGCTGGTCGTAGAGTCCTGAACTGACGGATACGTCGCTTCCGCCGGAGCTGATGGTGCCGCCCGAGGCCTTCGATGGCAGGGTGCTGGAGTACGTGGTGGTGGCTGCTCCCGCTCCCGCGCTGGTGATCGTGGTGGTGGTGATCGGATACTTTCCCTTGTTTGTACCGGAGCTGACCTTGCTGCCCACGGTGGTCTGCGTGGCGATGTAGGGCTGGTACGTGACGAGCGGCGTGCCGCTTCCACCCATGTTCGTGGGATTGCCGAGCGGCACATAGTCGTTGGGCCCCGTGCCGGCCGAACCGGTACTGGGCCCGTACAGCTGGATTGTCGCGGTCGGGGCCGTGCCCGCGGTCGGGCTGGAGAGCGTGACCTTCACATAGAGCTGCGCCTGCGTGGAATACTTCTGCTGTTCGATCTGCTCCTTGGCCGAGTAATAGGGGTCTGAACTCGAGGGCGGAGCGGGCGGCTCGATGAGGGTGTGGGGATCGGCCGTCACCGGGTTGCCGGAGCTGTCGGTGCCGATCACCTCATTGAACGCGATCGGATTGTAGGTCTGCACGCCCATCGCCCCGGTCTGCAGGTTGCCGCCCCAGTTCTGGACCGCGGTCTGGCGGAAGGTCGTCGTGACTGCCTGCGTGATGAGCGACTGGAGGTTGGAGAGTCCGCTCACTCCGTTGTCCAGGCCCGTGGTGCTGTCCATCCACCCGGATGAGGTGCCGGTGAGGTTGAGGCTGATCTCCTTGGTTCCGTCGGCCGAAAGGAACTTCACGGGATTCTGGCCGAGCGTCTCGTTTCCGGCTCCGTGCGAGGCTCCGTTGGAGTTGGCCCACGCGTGAAAAATGCCGCCGGTCGCCGAGACCGGACCGTGAAACGTCAACCCCGCCGAGCTGCTCTGGCCACTGACGAAGATGTTCCCGTTCACATGAACCGGACCGTACACATCCATCTGCGGCCCGGGGAAGATCTCGAGGTCATCCTTTGCGTAGTAGATTGCATGGGCGAACAACGGGGCGCCGCGCACGGAGATCGTCTCGGACACGCATGCGGTGATGGGCGGACCCTGGCCAGTCGGCGGCATCACGGTCGCTTTCGCGAGCACGGTGATGTCGCGCCGCACGATCCACAGTCCCTTCATCGGGTCGTACTCGTTCGCCGGGTCGGACGGATCGATGTAGAACATCGACGTGGTGGGCACGGTGTTCGCGGGGCCTCCGATAAGCTCCAGGCCGTGCAGATGGGTGGAGGAGTAGGTGTTGGTGTCGACGCGGCTGCCCGAGAAGAAGGTCGTCGGGGGAAGCGCCAGCTCGTTGCCCGAACCGGGCTTGAAGGTCGGCGGAGTCGCCTGCGCGTCGAACTGGTCGCGCACCTGCGCAAAGCCGTACTCCGCGAGTGCCTCCGCCGCGGAGCGCGCCTCCAGCCAGTAGGCGCTGCGATTGTTGAGCCGCCGCTCGGTTAGCGACCAGTTCAGCGCGGCCCCTGCGAGGATGATCATCACCCCGGCGAGGATGATGACCGTGACGAGAGCCGATCCGCGGTTGGAATTCATGGGAGCGGACATGGGAGTCACCCGCGAGGGGAGAGGGTGAAATTGTAGGTGCTCGCGGCGCGTTGATACAGGCTCCCGTTCTCCTGGATCTGCCCGCGCACCATGACGCTGCGGTTGTAGAAATTGTAGAACAGGCTGCCGTTCGCCAGGCCCTGCGCGAGCTGCACCACCATCGGATTCGTCGACTGGTTTGCGACGGGCAGGTAGGTGTTGAGGATGCTCAGGATCGTCGTGGAGGTCGGATCGATCGCCGGGGAGATCGTCACTGCAACCCGTCGCACCGGACCGGGAGTCGACACAAGCACGCCGCCCACCGTCGAGGGCGCCGGCGCGTCCCGGTAATAGGCGACCAGCTGGCTGATCGCCGGCTTGCCGCTCGAGTCGGTGGTTTCGGTGAAGAACACGACGAAATCCCCCGATCCGCCATCGGTCACCGGCGCGTCGACCGAACCGTTGTAGGAGCCGTTGTCCGAGCGGTCCTGGAAGCTCGTGTAGAGCCTGAAGTAGCTCGAGAACACCGCATCGCTCGTCATCTGCTGGGTCAGTTTGCGGATGTCCTGGTTGACGATCAGCCGCCCCTGTTCGTACGCGTACGTGTTCATTGCCTGGGCGTACACGTACAGGATGCCCGTCATCGCGATGAGGAGCAGCGCCGAGGCGACCATGATTTCCACCAGCGTGAATCCGCGTGTCGACTTCATGATCAATAGGTGGGCACGTTCGAGCGGATGGTCCGCAGGCTGTTCATCGCGTAGCGCACCCGGTTGCCGTCCCGGTATTGCCAGGAGTAGAACAGGGTGATCCCGTAAACCTTCGTGGCGGTGGCGCTCGTGCCCGAGAGGTCCGTGACCCAGACCCAGAGGTCCACGTGGAGATCGTTGACGCCTGGTGTCGTGGTCGTGGGCGTGGGATTCGTCGAGGTCGAGGATGAGGTGCCCGTCGACGCACTGGGATAATTGTTGGCGCCGGGCCAAAGCGCCGGCCAGGTGCTCGTCGCGGTCACGGCGTTCACCGTCACGCCCCCGCTCGTGTTCGTGGTGTCGGCGGAGCTGACGTTGGTGGCTCCATAGCCCTTCGTCATGTCGAAGGACTTGAGGTTGTCCACCACCCCGGTGGGTGTGGTCCCGGGAGTGACCGACGTGGGCGAGGGCGGCGTCCCGACGGTCGTCGCGATCGGATCCGAAATGGCTTCCGCCGAGGTGTCCGGCTGTGGGTAGAGGGTCGGAATCGTGTACGAGGCCGACAGCTGGGCGTTTCCGTTGGAGTCGTAGTTGCACAACGACGCCAGGTCCATGTTGCGCATCTGTTCGAGATACCCCTCGGCAATCGTCGTCGCCGTCTGTTGGTAGATGCTGCCCTCCGTGAGGCGTCGGGACTGCATCATCACCGCGAGCATTCCGAGCGTCAGCATCACCATCACGAAGATCGCAACCACCACCTCCACCAGGGTCATGGCCCGGATGTTGTGGGTGAACTGGCTGGACTGGTGTGTGCGCGTCATATCCGACCTCCGGGTCCTGCTGGTCGGGCCCAAGGCCGTGGTGAACACGGCGGGCGTTTGCCTGCGCCTGCCGCGATCACGATTTAGCGCATTGTCTCATACTCGGGCCCGCCTGCACAGGGGGGGGCGCCATTTTCATGGGTTTTTTCCAAATTGTCGCGCGTGGGTAGGAAATGTTTCTTTATATATTGAATAACAATATATTAAATCATTACCCTTGGGCGCGCGAGAGGCAGTCAAGGCGACGGGCGCCGGCCGGCTTTGCTCTTGTAAGGCCCGAGTGAGTTGAGACATCCTGCAGGTCGCCACCGCAAACCGGACTGTGATCGCTGACCGCTTGGCTGCCGGGTCTTTCTATCCCGCGCTCGTGGTTCGGGTGTTCGGCGCGGCGATCCCGAATGCTGTTTTCCCCCAAGAACAAAGGTTTCTTCGTCGAAAAGAACGACCACGGCTGGATGTTGGCGAGAACCTCCTCGGGTGCCTCGCCGTTGGTGGTCGAGGAGTTGAAGGAGGTGCGGCTCAACGATCCCGATGCGTTGAAGGGAGTCCTCTCTGAACTTCAGCCCAAAGCCCACCCGAGCGGCTATCTCCATGCCGACTGTGCGGTCTATCCTTCGAGGCGTCTCGTCCGTCGCGGTACGATCGAGCCAAAGCGCGCCAAGGAGCCGTCCTATCTCAACGAATTCTGCGCACAGCAGTTTCGGATCGAACCGGAGAAGCACATCATCGCACTGTTGGATGCCGAAACAGGTGCCCAGTGCGACCTGACTCAGGCCCTGCCCAAGGAGATCCTGTTCTGCGGCATGCCCAGCGAGGACGTGATCGCTGATCAGGACGCGCTTCTCAAATCCGGCATCTATCCGACACGTCTGGAGCTCGGAACCGTGGGCATGCTCGGTGGCATCGTCGATGCGCTCGCCCGCACGGGGTCAAAGTCTCCCACGCTTGTGCTCGAGATTGGCGCCGAGGCCACGCACTCGTTCATCGTCTCCGCCACGGGGGTCGATGCCTCCAGGCCGATTCCTTACGGCACCGAGTCGATGCTCCCGGTTGTTCACAAGAAGTTGAGCCTCAAGGACGAGGAGTCCGCGAGAAAACTCTTTTATTCGAATACCTTCGATTTCACCAGCATGGGCCCCGAACTCGTCCAGCGTCTGCTGCGCGAATTGCAATCCTCTATCGGATTCTACGAGGTGCAGACCGGTCAGTCGATCGGCCAGCTGCTCTGCACGTCACTGCCGGCCCAGCTGTCCTGGATCGAGACAGTCATCGGCGCCTCGCTGGGCGTGCCGACGCTCAAGCTCGACATTTCCACGTGGCTCTCCGCCCACGAAATCACGCTCTCGGAGCGAGCTCTCGCCGCCGGTCACGACTCGCGCTGGCTGGGCCTGCTCTCCCTCATGGTGAGTCACCAGAACCTTCCCAATGGCGCCGCGCTTTAAACTGAAGGCCTCCTCGGACCGCGCCACGGAGTCTCCGCGGTGGCATCCCAATTTCCGCAACTACGAGCGGCTCCCCGACATCAAGGCCGTCCGCACGGTCTTCTTCGTCAACGCGCTCGCGATTTCCGTCGCGGTCGCCCTGCTGGCGTATGTCGTCTTCCGGGAATATTCGATTCACACAATCCGCAATCAGATCGCGCTGGCCGACCAGGATATCGCGCGCAACCGCGTCCTCAGCGAGCACGGGGTGCGTCTGTTCCGGGAGTTTCAGCAGGAGCAGAAGAAGGTCGATGTCGTGTCGGCCTATCTGCACTCGCGCCCGACGCTGTCGCCTGTGGTGATCCACATCGCACAGACGCTGCCCAAGAACATCGCGCTCACCTATGTCGAGATGAGAGACTCCGGCATGATCCTCCGTGGCGTCGTCCGTGGCGCGCCTGAGCTCGCAAGCGGAATCGCGTCGGCGTACGTCGACCAGCTTCACGCCGACAGGGCCCTGGCCACCGAGTTCGGGAACGTGGACCTCACGAACTTGAACAAGAATCCCCAGGACGGGCGGCTCAATTTCGAGCTCTTTCTGAAGCTGAAGATGCCGAAAAAGTGACCGCGCGCCCTCCCTCTGCCATGGCTGCCTCACGCCCCACCTTTCTCGTCTTCATTCGTCGCAATGCGATCGGCGTCGGCTGCGGTGCACTGTGTCTCGTGCTCGCCGTCCTGTCGTATTTCCGGTTCGTCGCCCAGCAGGACGCCGAGTCCAAGCTCGACGATCGCTCGTCCGAGGCCGAGCGGATCATCGAGAACGTGAAGAATTCGGCCCAGCTCCGCGAGCAGGTCGCGAAGATGAAGGCCAGCGTGGCCACGATCGAGGGGCGTCTGGTGCATGCCTCGGACCTCGCCACCAACCTGCAGTATTTCTACAAGGTGGAGGCGGATACGAAGACCACGCTCAACGACCTGCGCCAGGATCCGTTGCTTCCCCTGCCCAAGGGCAAGAAGGCGCCGGAGGTCCCGTATACGCCAATCTCCTACAGTCTCACCGTGCAGGGCGACTTCCCGCACCTGCTGGCCTTCCTCGGGGAGCTTGAGAACGGACCCCACTACTGCGTGATCCGCTCCGCGACCTTCAGTCCGAAGTCTCCTCTGAGCGAGGATGCGCCCGCGGGCGGTCCGCGGACGCACGATCTCACGCTCGCGCTCAAACTCGATCTGCTGGGGCTTCGCCAATGACCTCCCGTATCCATCGCGCCCGCCTGTGCGCAGGCCGCCTCGCACTGGTTGCCGCCGCGGCCCTCGTCGCCGCTTCCACCGCGCGGGCCGTCACCTCCGACATCCTTCCCTCCAAGCGGCGCCTCGCCACGGTGCAGACCGCCCTCGCGCTGGCGGCGACACCCAAGGTGCCGCCGCTGCCCTCGGACCTGCCCAATCCGTTTTTCCCGCCAGGCTTCTCCACGCCCGACGCGGCGGAACTCAAGGCGCTCGCCGCCTCCGGTATCGTGCCCGCTCAGCAGGCAAAGCCGCAATCCGAGTCGCAGATTCTTTCCGCCATCGCCGACTGGCTCAACCCATCCGGCACCCTCAAGTGGGGATCCACGACCTACCTCCTCGTTCGTGAAAAGAAGCTGAAAGTGGGGGACCACCTCACGATTACCTTTGAGGGACACGATTATGATGTGGCAATTACGGCGGTCGAGAGCTCCTCGTTTTCACTCCGCCTGAACCACACCGAGATCACTCGGCCCATCAACCCCGGAACCTCCCCATGACCACACGCCCAGCCATTTTGATCGCGCTTTTCGCGTCGACGCTGGTGCTCGCCGCCCAGCCGCCAGCCCCGGCTCCCACGACCGTCGCCCCCAAGCCCGCGGCCGCCGCCGAGGGCATCACGATCAAGGACAGTCAGGCCCCGAAGCCGGCCATCACCCAGTCCACCACGCCCGGCGCCGGCAAGGGCACGATCTCCGTCGACTTCCCCGACGCGGACATCCGCACCATCCTCCGCAACGTCGCCGACCTCTTCGAGCTCAACTTGGTCATCCCCGACACGCTCCAGGGCAAGACCACCATCAAGCTGCGCGACGTCACCTGGCGCCAGATCTTCCAACTCGTCCTGAGCCCGGTGGGATACACGTTCGTCGAGGACGGAAACATCATCCGGGTCGTCTCCAACGAAAGCCTGCAGCAGGAGCCCACCACCACGCAGGTGTTCATCCTCAACTACGCCCGAGCCCAGGACATCATGGCCACGGTCGGCTCGCTCGTCGACCCCGCCGCCGGCGGACGCATCGTCGTGGACGCGCGAAGCAACGCCCTCGTGGTCACCGAGCGGCCCTCGCGGCTCGCCCGGATCAAGTCCATCATCGACAGCTTGGACAAGTCCACCGACCAGGTGATGATCGAGTCAAAGTTCGTCGAGGTGACCGACTCCGACGTCAAGAACGTGGGCGTGAATTGGAGTTCCCTGAGTGGATACAAGCTCAGCGCGGCGCCGGGTGCCAACGGGCTCGCCACCTACGGCCGTACGCAACAGCAGGGGGTGCAAAACAGCGGGAGCAACCAGTCTGCCACCAATACCAGTGCCAATACCGGACAAAATTCCGGCTCGACCAATTCGTCCACAGTGACCTCTACCAATGGTGCGCTGGACTCCGTGTCGAGCACCGGTAGCACGGCCGGCACGAGCCTCGACAACAGCAGCCAGACAACCGGCGCCCTCAATGCCCTGCAGTCCATCGCCGGTGCCACCTCCACTACCCGCGCGCTGAGCGCGGTATTCTCCGCCTCCGAGTTCGACCTGGTGCTCAACGCTCTCTCCACCCTGCAGGGAACGCGGGTCGTATCCAATCCGACGATCGTCACGCTCAACAACACCCAGGCGATGATCACCGTCGGCGAGAAGTTCCCGGTTCCAAAGTACACCTACAATCAGGAGCACGGCACCTTCGAGGTCAGCGGCTTCGACTGGCAGGATATCGGTGTGATCCTGAGGGTGACCCCGCAGGTCAACGCCCGCGGCTTCATCAAGCTGAGGGTGCACCCCGAGGTCAGCCAGCAGAACGGCGTCACCAGCTTCGGTGGCGCGGGCGGCGCCAACATCCCGATCATCGCGACCCGTTCGGCCGACACCGAGGTGTCGTTGAAGGATGGTTACACGATGGGCATCGGCGGCCTGCTCCAGCGCAATACGACAAAGACCACCACCAAGGTCCCGCTTCTCGGAGACATTCCGTTGTTCGGGAGGCTCTTCTCGAACAAGTCCAACAACGTCACGACTACGAACCTCCTGATCTTCATCACGGCCAAGATCATCTCGGCCGACGGCGCCTCGCCGGAACAGGTCTTCGACACGAACCAGCTCCGCGAGATGCGCCTGCGCCGCTCGGATCTCCCGGGCTATCGCGATACCAAGATCGACCCCTACGTTCCTGAACAGAATGCTCCGGTGAAGCCGAAGAAGGGCTTCTTCCATTGGACCAGGTCCGACGATTCAACGACCGGCAGCCAGTAACGCACGCCACGCGCCGAAAACGTCAAACAGGCGAGCCTCATGAAACACCGGCTTCTCTTCCTCTCGTGTGGCCTCATGCTCCTGGCTCTGGCCACCGCGCTTCGCGCCCAGCAACAGCCCGTATTGTCTGTTGGCATCAACCAGGTCGCGGTCACCAGCACCGACAGCAACGGCAATCCCACCATCGAGCAATCCGTCTCAACCGTCACGGTGAGCTCGGGCGGCAGCGGGTATACGTCGACGCCCACGGTGACCATCACCGGCGGGGGAGGCTCCGGCGCCACCGCGCAGGCGCAGGTCAGTTCCGGACAGGTTTCCCAGATCAAGATCACCAATCCCGGCAGCGGCTATACGTCGATTCCCACCGTCGCGATCAATGGCGGGGGAGGCTCTGGCGCCACCGCCACGGCCTCGCTCGGCTTCTCGGTCTCCACCCTCAAGATCGTCAACGGCGGCAGCGGTTACACGACGGCCCCGTCCGTCGTGATCTCCGGGGGCGGTGGCTTGGGCGCCGCAGGCTATTGCACGCTTAGCGGCGCTGTCAGCGCTTTGACCGTCGTCAGCGGGGGCAGCGGCTACACCTCCGCACCCACCGTCACCATCAGCGGCGGCGGCGGCTCCGGCGCGACCGCGACCGCCCAGTTCGACGCCTCAACCGGTCAGGTGACGGGCATTACTTTGAGCGCGGGCGGCAGCGGCTACACCTCGACGCCAACCGTGACCTTGAGCGGCGGCGGCGGCTCGGGCGCCACGGCCACTGCGACCATCAACACCTGGGTCGCATCGATCACTCTTACCAACGGCGGCGGCGGTTATTCCACCGAACCGACCGTGTCGCTGACCGGCGGCGGTGGCTCGGGCGCCACCGCGGTGGCGGTCATCGGCTTCTCGGTCACCAGCGTGATCGTCGTGAATTCCGGTTCCGGATACGTGACCGCGCCGACCGTCACGATCTCCGCGCCCTCGTCGCCGAACGGCACTCAGGCCAAGGCCGTGGCGACGGTGGACAGCACCTCGGGCGACGTGAAGAGCATCGTGATCACCGACAGCGGCAGCGGCTACACCTCCGTGCCGTCCATTACGATCGCGGCGCCTCCTCCCGCGCCCTCCGGCACCACCGCCGCCCCCACGCCGGTGACCGCGACTGCCGGCGTGTCGGTGGGTTCGCTCTTTGTCACGCCCGCCCAAAACGAATCATACGGTCCCGTGGGGTCCTTCATCACCATCACCGCGAAGGCGATTGGAACGTTCCCGGTCGGCGGCTTCACCTACAAGTTTTTCGTCAACGGCGTGTCGATCGGCACCCCGCCCAACGTCGACGTGACGCAGCCCAACTCCGTCTCCTGGACGCCGCCCCAGCCCGGCGTGTATTACCTCACGGTCACTGCGACTGATGGCGCCAACAGCGCCACGTCCCTTGCGGTCCGATATCACGCGACGGGCACGCAGATACTGAGCCCCGTCGACAACACGCTTGTGCCCACCGGATCTTCCGTCGTCATTCAGGCCGCAGCCACGGGTCTGCCAAGCAGTCCCAATGCATTCATCAAGCACATCGATTTTTATGCGGATGGCGTGCTGCTTGGGTCCGACACCACCTATCCCTATTCGATCATCTATACTCCCGCCGCCACGCCCGCCACGCACCAGATCGAGGCTCGGGCGTACGACAACAACGAAAACCAGGTGTCGCCGAACGGCACAGCGGTGATGACTCTCCGCATGGTCAATGCGGTGGGCACGCCGCCGACCTGCAAGATCAACTCGCCCTCGAACAACGCGTTGATTCCGATCCCCGATTACACCGCCGCCGCCACGGCCAACATCCCGGTGTCGGTCGTTGCGGCGAGTCCCAACGGCACGATCGCAAAGGTTGAACTCTACGTGGACGGCGTCCTGTTGGGAACCAGCACTACCTATCCCTACAATTTCCAGTGGCAGCCCACGGTCGTCGGCAAATACGGCCTCGTGGCCCTCGCGTACGACGACAAGAACAACGTCGTGGCGTCCTCCACGTCCACCAGCACCACCCAGACGCCGAGCCCCACCACGGTGACCGTCGCCGCACTGCCGACCGTGAACGTGGTCTCGCCGACAAGCAACGCGACCATCGCCGGCGGCACGCCTGTCCAGATACGCGCCTCCGCAAGCGACTCCAATCTCGACTCGGGCGGCAGTCCCGTCGGCCTGACCGTTCAGTTCTATGCCGACGGCACCTATCTCGGCCAGGCCCTGACTCCCGATTCGTCCGGCTATTATAGCATCAGCGCGATCATTAATCCGGGAACCAGCTCCGGCGGCAGCGGCGGCAGCAGTGGGAGCAGCGGCAGCGGCGCCGCGACGGCGACCATCACCGCGCTCGCCACCGATTCCATCGGACTCTCCAAGACCTCGGACCCGGTCACCGTCAACGTGACTACGGGCGGAGGCTCCTCCGGGGCGGTGATCGGAAAACCGCCCGTCGTTCAGATCACCAGCCCGACCGCCGGCTCCTCGGTCGGCGTCAACAGCGCCACGACCCTGACCGCCGCGGCGTCGGATCCGGACGGAACCGTGGTCTCCGTGCAATTCTCCGCCAACGGACAGAACATCGGCACCGCAGTCACCGCCTATCCGTATTCCATCCAGTGGACCCCCACGACGCCCGGCCTCTATACGCTCGAGGCGGTGGCGACCGACAACGATGGCAATCAGACCGCTTCGTCGGCCGTGGGAGTCACCGTGTCAACCGGGTCCGCCCCGTCGGTGTCCCTTACGTCGCCCTCCGCTGGCGCGTCCGCGCCCGCAGGCACGGCCGTCGTGATGAACGCCACCGCCGGCTCGGCGAATGGTGCCATCAAATCGGTGCAGTTCATGGTGAACGGCGTGCCCGTGTCCACCAGCACCCTCGCTCCTTATTCCTTCACGTGGATGCCGACCTACCCGGGCTCCTATTCGCTCTCAGTCCAGGCCACCGATGTCCTGGGCAACATCGCGACCTCCGTGCCTGTGCTGATCCAGATCACGCCGAATGCCCCTCCTTCGGTCAAATTGACGCTTCCGTTGCCGGGCGCGACGGTGTCGGCAGGCGCGCCGCTCACCCTGCAGGCGGTGGCCACGGATGCCGACGATGGCGTGGCCTCGGTGCAGTTCCAGGCGAACGGCCTGGACGTCGGCAGCCTCGCGGCGCCGCCGTACTCGATGACCTGGGCGCCCGCCGCGGCGGGCACGTACCAGCTGACTGCCCTGGCGACGGATAACTACGGCAATACGACGCGCTCGTCCGCCGTTCAGGTCGTGGTCAGCGCCAACCAGTCGCCCGTCGTGACGATCACGCAGCCGGGCGCCGACTCGGGGGTCCGCGTGGGCTCCACGGTCCAGCTGGCGGCGACCGCGAACGATCCGGACGGCACGATCGCGTCGCTGGACTTCCAGGTCAATGGAGTGACGGTCGGAAGCACAACCACCGCGCCCTACCTGTACGCCTGGAAACCGGCGTCGACGGGAACCTACTACATCGCCGCGGTGGCCACCGACAATTCGGGTGCGCAGACCGTGTCGGCCGCGGTGCCCATCGTGGTGGCCGACCAGGGTGTCAACAGTCTGGATACCGTGTATTCGGGTACCTACAGCCTGTTGGGTGGCGATTCGGGGCAATTCGCACTGCTCAACGCGAAGGGCAGCGGCGGGGCGTTCATCGCCTACAGCACCACCGGCGCAGCCAAGGTTTACACGTACACGGGGCTCGCGGTGAGCTCGGCGGGCGCGCTGACCGTTTCGAACGCCTCCGGCAAGACCGTGCTGAGCGCCCAGCTGAGCCTGACCGGGGTGCAGGGCACGCTCTCGCCCGACGGCTCGTCGCGCATGTTCATCGGTCCGGTCGACATCGGGGCGGACCAGTTCCCGGCCGGACTCTACAATGGCACGATCTCCGGAAATTCCGCGAGCTCGGTGGTCGGCATCCTCTCGCCTTCAGGTTCCCTGACGCTGGCGGTTTCGGACGGCACCAAGACGGACGCCGGCGCGGCGCCGGTTTCCAGCGATGGCAGCTTCTCCTTCACGACCGCCCAGGGAACGCAGGTGACCGGCAAGCTCAATCCTACGACCGGGTTCCTCACCGTGACCCTGGGGGGCACCCTGAGCGGCACGGTTGTAGCCGCGCGCTCGAGCGGCGTGGCGATCGCCGATGGTACTCTGCACGGCCTTTCCACGCGGGCTTTCGTGGGACCGGGCGACGGCGTCCTGGTGGCGGGGTTTATCGTGAACGGCAACACGCCGAAGAGTCTGGTGATGAGGGCGGTGGGTCCGTCGCTCGCCAACTTCAACGTCTCCGGCGTCCTCCCCAGTCCGCGTCTTCAGGTTTACGACCAGAGCAGCTCGCTGATGATGTCCGATGACCGCTGGGGTGGGGGCACTTCGCTGGTGAAGGCCCAGTCGACCGCGGGCCTTCCGGCGCTTGCCACCAACAGCCGCGACTCGGTGCTGCTGGGCTCGATCAATCCCGGCCTTTACACCGCGCAGGTCAGCGGCGTGGACGGTTCGTCGGGCGTCGCCCTGGTGGAGATTTACGATCTCGACCGGGATCTGCCGTTCACCGGCAATCGCCTCCTTGCGATCTCTTCGCGCGGGTGGGTGGGCTCGGGCGACTCCATCATGGTGGCCGGGTTTTCGATCACGGGAACCCTGCCCAAGAAGGTGCTCATTCGCGCCGTCGGCCCCACGCTCGCGAATTATCACGTCTCGGGCGTGCTCTCCGATCCTCGCATCGTGCTCAATTGCGTGTCGGCTGCGACCCCCTACGTGGTTCGGGAAAACGACAATTGGGAGACTGGAAACGATCCGGTGATGCTCGCGCACGCGGCCGCCGAGGTCGGGGACAGTCCCCTGCCTGCCGGCAGTAAGGATGCCGCCATGCTCGTCGTCCTGCCGCCCGGCAGCTACACCGTGGAAACGTACGGCGTCGGAGGCGCAACCGGCGTGGCGCTCGTCGAAGTGTACGAGGTTCCGTAAGGTCGGAACCGAACGATCCAGACGTTGAATCCGACGTCCGGGTCCGGCGCGGAGCCGGCCCGAACACCACGCTGGCGTTTCGACGCGAGTTCCCCAAGATGCCGGGGTCTATGTCGGCCGACCCGTCCATTCCAGCCCTCGCGCCCGCGAATAAACCGCTGTTCGGCGAGGTGTTCACGCACCTCAAGCCCCACATGGCGGCGCTCGACCGGCTGCTCGCCGGCCAAATCGCGGAGTTTGAACCCGAGATCCGCGCGATGGCCGACTACTGCATAGACACCTCCGGAAAGCGGATCCGGCCCGCGCTGGTTTTCCTCAGCTCCTGGCGCGGCGACCACGAACCCGCCGCGGACCTCGTCAAGGCCGCCGCCGTCGTCGAGCTCGTCCACCTCGCCACCCTGGTGCACGACGACATCATGGACGGCGCGGACGTGCGCCGGAACCGAAAGACCGCCGCGCGCGCCTACGGCTCAGCCGCGGCCGTGCTGCTCGGCGACGCCCTGTTCGCACATGCGCTGCACCTCGCCTCGCAGTACCCGACGCCCGAGGTCTGCCAGGCGGTGTCGTCGTCGACCCGCCGCGTGTGCGGAGGGGAGATCATCCAGACCCTGCGGCGCGGCACGACCAACGTCAGCCGCGAGGACTATTACCGGGTGATCGATCTCAAGACCGCCGAGCTCTTCCGCGTCTCCTGTTTCCTCGGCGCCCGCCTCTCCGGCGCGGCCGCCGACGTCGTGGAGGCCTCCGCGGCCTTCGGGCGCCACCTGGGGATTGCGTATCAGATTTACGACGACCTGGCCGACTTCTTCGGCGAGGAGAAACGGATTGGCAAGACGCTCGGGACGGACCTCGCGAGCGGAAAGCTGACGCTTCCGCTCTTCGTCCTCGCCGACCGCCTGTCCGCCGAGGAGCGGTCGGTCCTCATGGAGGAGATCCGCGGCGAGCGTCCGGCGGAGCTCGACGCGCGGCTGCGCCAGATGCGGGAGCTGGGTGTGTGGAACGCCGTGGCCGACGCGATCGAGTCTGAACTCGGGCTCGCCGCCGCCGCGCTCGCCCCGTTCCCCGCTCATCCGCCGGTCGCGCTGCTCATGCAGCTGCGCGAGGTGCTTCGCGGCCAGGTGGCCTCCCTGCGCCCCGCCGACACCCGGAACTGAGCGCGCCGGCCCCGACGGTATTCAGTTTTTGAGTGCGGAATCTCCCGAAGGCCCCGAGCCTGCCGAGCGGGGGTTCCGTCCCGCGCGTGCGGGAACGCGAGTCTCTACTCGCGCCGCATAGCCGCGTGAAAGTTCGCCGCAATCCAAAGTGGGCAGCGACAAGCCTCCGTCCGTTGTGGAGTGCGGAATCACGATTCCGCCCTGCGCGGGAGGCTCCGCCTCCCGGCCCAGCCCGCCCAGTCCAAGCCCGACGGTATTCAGTCTTTGAGTGCAGAACCTCCCGAAGGCCCCGAGCCTGCCGAGCGGGGGTTTCGTCCCGCGCGTGCGGAATGCGAGTCTCGACTCGCGCCCCCTCTGCCATCCATCGGCAAGTTTCGGACGGAAACGAGGATGACAAAGAAGGCCGGGCCAAGCGATCAAACGAAGTCACCGAGCCAAAATCGACTCACCCAAACGGTGAATAGATCAGGGACCTCTCAATTCAGTGGTAAGCGGTTTGGGCTTCGTTCCCTTCGTTGCCTTCTGTTCCATTCCATCTCCGAGTTGAGGTCCACCCGTCCTCCATCGACAAATTTCCGACCTCCGACCTCTGACCTCCGACCTCCGACCTCCGACCTCTGACTTCTGACTTCTGACCTCTGGCACCTGGCTTCTCCCGTGATTGTCTCCATGCCCTCCGCCTGTCCGCCGTAGCCTTGGCGAAGGTCGATGCCTCGGTGGTTCATACCCAATCGCGTTCACCGATCCGCAACCGAAATCTCATGCCACACACTCCGGAAGAACTTGATCGAGCGCTGGCCCAGCTGGGACCGTCGCCGGCGGGCGCCTCGACCGTGGATTGCGTCTGCGTGCGGCCCGGCCCCGACCTGCGCGAGTATCCCGCGGTGCTCGAGCTCAGCGCCGCGCGCGGCGCGGTTGGCGATCGCTGGGAACGCCGCACGTGGATGTGCCTGCCGGACGGCCGGCCCGACCCGCGCGTCCAGGTCGCCGTCTGCAACTCGCGGATCATCGACCTCGTACGCCGACTCGCCGGCACGAGCCATCACCCGGGCGACACCCTGATGGCCGACCTCGACCTCTCGGAGGCGGCTCTGCCCGTCGGCAGCCGGCTTCGGGTGGGCACGGCGGTGATCGAAGTCAGCGACGTTGAGAACGACGCCTGCGCGAAGTTCGCACGGCACTACGGCGAGTCGTTTCTGCACTGGATACGGCTCCCGGAGAACCGGCATCGGAGACTGCGCGGCTTGTTCGCAAGGGTCGTCCAGGATGGCCAGGTGCGAGTCGGCGATCCAATGGGCCGCGCCTGACGCCGGAAGGGGCGTGCCTTTCGTCAGTCCGGATTCCGGCCCGTTTAAGCCTTGTCGTCCTCCGTCGCGACCCGATGGAGAAGTACCAGAAGCCCGAGGCACAGGACGGCCACGCCGACCGCAAAGCCCGGAATCGCTGCCGGAAAAACCAGATGGCCGGCTTCCCAGGGCATGGGCCGGGCGGCGAGCATCCACACGGCGAAGAACCAGACGAGGTGCGCGCCAAGGATCAGACGCGCGAGCCAGCGAGGATAGGCGGCAAGCCCCAGCGCCACCGCCGTGAACAGGCAGGCGCCGGTGAAATACGAGCTTTGGTGAATCACGGTCGTCCCGGCTCCGAACATCAAGAGGCACCAGACCACGCAGGAGGCGCCGGTGAACGCCGCGGTTCGGCGCACCGCGAGTTCGAGCGGCGAGCCGCGCCGCCTCGTCATCAGCCAAAGCGCCCCGAGTGCGCCGGGCAGCAGGCAGGCCAGCGTCTGGCCATAGTGAAAGAAGCCGGCGATGCGGGAGGTGTTCGTGAACACCGCAAAGGCATCGCGATAGCGTCCCTTTCGCGCCAGCCCCGCGGCCTGTGTGGTGTTGTCCCACCATCCGGCTTGCCTGCAGAACAGCGCCTCCACGTTCTGGACCTTGTTGTGAAGGAGCGTTCTCCAGGGCGTCTTTTTATAGGCCTCCCGAATGACGACGAGGCTCGGCCTTGGGTCGATCGCCGGATGGTCGGCAAGGTGGTAGGCGATGAGGCGGTTGCCCGGAGGGTCGGCGAATTTCTGATACAGGGTCCAGGGCGTCATCACGGCGACGGCCGCGACCGTGCCGGCCAGGAAGGGGCGCCAGCCGGGCAACCCCCGTTGCACGAGATAGACGGCCGCCATGCCCGCGATCCCAAACGCGCTCCCGCCGTGACCGAGCATGCCGAGCGCAAGGCACGCGGCGGCGAGCACCGCATTCCGCACGGACAGGCCGCCGGAGTCCTGGTCGGCCCACAGCAGCGAAGCGGCGGCGAGCAGGTAGGCCGTGGGCAGGAGTTTGGGCCAGTAGAAGATCGTGTTCAGGAAGAAGAAACCGGAGAACACGCAGGCGACCAGCACCAGGCCGCGCTGCCACGCGTTGAGCGGTAGGCGACGGAGAAATATCCACAGTCCAATCCATACCCACGACTGCACGGCCATGCCGACGAGTGCCGCCCCCAGGTCGCCCGATGCGAAGGGCCAGACCAGCACCTCCAGCGCGGCCTGCAGCGGGGGGCGATCGCTCGAGAGCCAGTCCAGGTAGAACGGACGCAGAGGCAGGCCCTGCGCGATGATGTCGGCCAGTCGGTGCGGCAGAATCGGATCCGCAGGCAGGTTCGCCAGGATCCGATTCATCGGGACGCCTGCGGGCGATTCCAGACCTCCGTAGAGAAAGGCGCCCTGGCTGTAGAACAGGCAGACGAGCAAGGCGATCAGGAGCGGCACCAGGAAGTCGCGATCCGCGGCAAGCCGCGCGAGTGTCTTCCAACGGGCAACGCAGAGCGCTGCGGCGAGCGCGAGCAGGGTCCAGGAGAGGCCCGTGACGAGCCCGTGATGGAGAAAGACGGCGAAGAAATCGAGATAGGCGGCAAGGCCCGAGACCACGAGGGCCCACACCCAGCGGTCGAGGGAGTCGCGGGCAGGCGCGATCGAGGCGACCGCAAGGCCCGGAAGCAGCAGGCCCGCGAATATCAGCGCCTGAAACAGGGCCAGTTTCAACGCGGCACCCAAACGTGACGCCGGTTGAAGGGGCGCGCTGATACCTATCCAGCCTCCTCCGGCCTTGGTGTGATCCTCCGCAACCAGAGTCACGGGGTGCCCTCGCCAGCCGTCAGGCAGGGTCCACCGAAGCCGGACCCAGCGGTCGGCAGGCTCGGAGCGGACCCGAAGGTCCAGACGCACGCCGTCGCTTCGAACCAGATACAGCGACACACCCGGGTTTCCGGGAAACCCGGCCACGCCGAGTTCGAGGATGTGGGGAGCGGCGAACGGTCCGACTTGAAGCCGTCCCTCGCCGGCGTCGCCATCCCGCCGCGAATCCCAGACCTGAATCGCCTTTCCCAGCGCGTGTGCCCCCGCCGGATCCACCCGGGTTGTGCGGGAGAAATCGCCTTCGAGCCTGACGGCTGGATCCGCTTGGACTCTCGCCGCCGCGACGACGAACAACGCCATCATCACCAGTCTGACGACACCGCGCAGAGTCATAATCCGGCCTCCGGGAGCGGGGGATGACTAGGGAGCGACATGGAGTGGGTCATGTTGGATCGAAGGGCGGACTTGGGCAGGACGCGACAGGTGCGAGCCTTTCGGAGAGCATCATCTGCCGCAAGCACTTGGCGGTGGGGGTATTGATCTTTGACTCCGCCGAGGGGCAGCCTACGCTCGGTCCGAGACCCCAGCCTTCAACTCGCGCTCAGCCAAGCGCCTTCGCTCATCGAAAGCACAAATCAAGTACAATGCCCCAAGACCGGCATGAAGGCCTCGAATTCTAGCAAAAAAACGGCCTGACCCGAATGGCTCCTAAACTCAAAAAGGTAAATGGTAAAACTTGACCCCATAGGATCGACCTATTGGATCGACTCAAGAAGGTCAGTCAGGCTCGAGACTGGTGCCCGGTATTGCCGATAGCAGGATCACAATGCTGATGGAGCAATACGGTATTGATGAGGGACGTCTACAGTATATAGCTATTTCGTCGCGAATAATCTTTTTTGACTATAGAAAATAATGAAACCTATTAGAACGGTGGTGATGGCTCTAGTTTTCGTTTCAATGTGCGGCATAGTGTCTGCGAGGGCCAGCGTAAATAATGAAGACCTTCGAAGTATCTTGGGCGTGCAATACGGAATGCTTGAGGACGTGCAGCAGTACGCAAACGCCGGTAATTACGCAGCAATCTATGCTTCGTTGGCAGACGACTATACCGGAGTAGTGGATCGGGATAGGTTCTTGCGAGTGTGTGAGAGGCTGAAGTGGACTGTCCGGGCTATCGAAATAGGTAAAGTGACCATCCATATGAGTATCGCATATGCACCCGTGCGGGCCGTAAGCATTGCTGGGAGTCGTGAGATAAAGATCGACACCGTCGTTTTCTGGATAAAGTCCAAAGACGGTTGGAAGATGCTCAATTTTCCGTTTTTGGATCCAAATCTACCTGATTTTGGCGCAATCCCTGAAAGCTTGCGCTGACCGATCAAAATCGGGTGGGCAATTAGTCGATTCAGTGGGGTCAAGTTTTACCATTTACCTTGACTGGGAAGGTGAGGGAGGCAGAGTAGGGGCATGGCAAGGAAACCGAGGCTGCGCGGATCGAGTGGGAGGCGTGATTGCGGCCGCTGTTTGGGAAATTCTAACGCACCCTCAAATCAGCGAGATGGAAGGTGGCGCTGGCCTGGGGTATGAGACAGTACACAAGCGTGAGCAACGGCTGGCTGGCGGAGCAACTTACCCCTTTGGATCGACTGATGGGCACGATGGAATTTGGTTCTATTATCGTGTTGAATTCGATCCTATTAAGATGTTGGTGAACGGGAAGACTGACTTAAAGGCCAAGCCGTAGCCCCAAACAACGCTTGGTTGGGGACGGTTGGATTATATGCGACAGTAGATGGTCTTCGAGGTAATGTACATATCCCCGGATCGAACCATTCGGCTTGGACGACTCTTGGCGGATGGAACTGGTGGGAGGCTTGGAAGAGGAGGCTGAGCTTGCCGACGAAGAGGCTGGCGCGTAGCGTCCGACTATGCCGACCACGGAAATCATTTTTGAAGTTCGGGAGGACGAGACTGACGGCGGTTACGTCGCCGCGGCGCTCGGGCACGACGTGTTTACCGAGGGCGACACGTTGGAACAGTTGCGCACGAATGTTCGAGAGGCTGTGCAGTGCCACTTTGGTGACGGCGTGCCCGGTCCGATGCCGCACGTGATCCGACTGCACTTCGTGCGCGATGAAGTGCTGGTACCGTGAAAATCCCGCGCGACGTAAGCGGAGCGGAGTTGGCGAAGGCTCTTCGCGTTCTCGGTTACGAGCGTGCGCGTCAGGATGGCTCACACATCCGGCTCACGACGAAGCAAGGCGGCGAGCATCACGTGACGGTCCCGAATCACAACCCGATGAAATTGGGGACGCTCACTGGCATTCTCAAGGCTCTCGCCGCGCATCACAAGGTTACGGTCGAGGAGTTAGTTAGGGCCCTCGGCCTGTAGCGCCCAATGGCGAAACGGTCTTGGTTGTGCCTTGAGCAAGACCGAATGCTAGTCAGTTTGAGATTAGTCCGACCGGGCGCCGATGTGCGTTGCGCGACTGAGGCGGCTGTAGGATTCGCGGGGGCAGGCAAAACGTCAATGCTTCGCGTCGAGGAACAGGTTGAGGTGATGCCGGCGGAGGTAGTTCAGGCGGTTGGGGATTGGAATCGGGAAGATGTGGAATCCGGACTCCTTGGTGGCGAGGGCCTCGTTGCTGGTTTTCAGGTAAACCGCCTTCCATTCGCGCCGGCCGTTCGAGAACCAGTGCACCGTTCCCATGTCGTCCGCACGGAGGAACACGGTGCCGGGTAGAAGCAGGGCTAGGAAGACCAGACAGGCGGAGCGCCGCAGGCGCTCGCCGGGCAGGCTCGCCAGCTCGAGCAGAATTGCGAAGGCGCCGGTGATCGTGAGCGTGACGTACCGGGAGGCTGCCGCTCCATCCATGCCAATGAATATCCGGCCCACCGCCGTGAACAGGCAGTAGATCACCGCGTAGCTGGAGAGCGCGAAAATGACGGTTCCGAGTGGCTCCGCCGCCGCGTCGCCCTTGAGGAGGGGGAGTCCACGGCGGATCGCGATACCGAGAAGGAGGGCCAGGATGCCGATTCCGAGGGCGATGTCTCCCGCACCGTGGCCGGGGACGCCGAAGTAGTTGGTGAGCATGAGGCCGGCGAAATAGAAGTACTCGACCGGGTGTTTGTACGGAAAGTAGAAGCCGTTTACCGCGGGCTCGAAATGGTACCCTTTGGCGAACAGCGCCCACGAAGCGGCGATCGCCACAAGTGCTGCGACCGCCCAGGCGCGCCGCCCCGCATCCCCGGTTTTCCAGGCGTACACGAGCTCCGTGGCCATCACGACGGGAGCGATGAGCCCCACGAAGAGACCGAAGCCGGTGAAGATGAGCAGAAACGTCAACACGGCCTGGATTGGGTAACGCCAGCGGTGGTCGCGCACGAAGCAAGCGAGGCAGTACCCCATGAACAGTGCCATTGGCATGGCGCCGTGGGAGATATTTGAGGGGCCGACCCACATCTCGTATTGGCGCATGTTGAGGAAAAGGAGGGGCACAGCTGCGAGCGCCGCGGCAGACCCAAGCTTCGCGCGGCGAAGGAGGAGGAGCGCAAGTGCGGTCGCGCCGATGGTGACGCCGCACACGCCGAAGGCATCCCAGCGGCTGTTCCACCCGCTCAGGTGGGCGAGGAGGTCGGTGAGGATGAACCCGATGCCTTGCCTGTGGGGCCCGTGCTGGAGCGAGAACACGTCCCAGAGCGAACCGTGGTGAAACAGCGGGAAGTAGATGTCCCATTGATCCCAATACAGGATGTTCACCGCGTAGCGGTTCACGAAGGCCAGCTGCCTCACCGCAAGCGCGGCAAAGAGCGCGAGCGCCAGGAACGTGGGCAGGCGGGAGAGGAGCGGCTTGCTGCGCGTGCTGGCGTTATCCGGTGAAACCATGGTGGGTGCGGGATGGTGGGAGACTGGCGGGTGGGGAGGGCCGCGGACGTGTCCGGGGGCGGAGCTTCGGATCGGTGCGCCTCGGAGAATTCACGCCCCGCGGGGCTGCGCAAGGTCTGGAAGCCGGGGAGGGTAGGCAAGGGCGAAATCCTCGGAGTCGAGGCTGAGGTTCGGGTTGTAGGCCGGGTCCGCCAGGAGCGAGTCGCCCCAGCGGGCCTGGATCGCCTCGATCTCCCGGCGGAAGCGCTCGACCTTCTCGGGCGTGTCGTCCGAGCCGCGCGTGGCCGACTCGTGGTGGATCATCTCCGCGAACGGCGTGTAGAGGTTTCGGTAGCCGCGGGCTTGAATACGCAGGCAGAAGTCGACGTCGTTGAAGGCGACGGGCAGCGCCTGCTCGTCGAGGCCGCCGACCTCCTCGTAGACCGAGCGCCGGATCACTAGGCAGGCGGCTGTCACGGCCGAGAGGTTCTGGGTCAGGTGCGGGCGAAACTGCGGGTTGCCGGGCTCGTCGCGCGAGAAGAGCTTGAACGCGTGGCCTGCGACGCCGCCCAGGCCGACGATCACGCCCGCGTGCTGGAGCCGCCGGTCCGGATAGAGCAGGCGCGCGCCGACCGCGCCGATGTCGGGCCGGAGGGCGTGGGCGGTCATCTCGGCGAGCCAACCTCCCTCGAGCACCTCGATGTCGTTGTTGAGCAGGCAGACGACTTCGCCGCGGGATTCGCGCACGGCGAAATTGTTGATCGCGGAATAGTTGAACGGCTGGTCGTAGCGAAGCACCCGGACGCCGGCCCGGCGCTCGAGCTGCTCGAAGAGGGCCAGCGCCTCGGGATCGTCGGAGCGGTTGTCGACGAGGAGGATCTCGCAGGGCTCGTAGTCGGTGCGCGCCACGAGGGAGGCCACGCACTGCGCGACCAGCCGCGCGGCGTTGTGGGTGGGGATGATGATCGACACCAGCGGACGGGCCGGCGGCAGTTCGACGCGGAGGCGCCAGTGGCGGCCGACGGTCTGCACCAGCGTGGCCCTGAGTCCGATTCGCTCGCAGTGCCCGGCGAGCGCCCTGCGCGCGGCCTCGGACGCGTAGTCTTTCTCGACGAGATCGAGCGCGGTGGAGCCCGACACCGCGCGCCAGTGGTAGAGGACGCGCGGGATGTGGCGTATCGAGGAAGCGGCGACACGTTCGGACAGCCGCAGGAAGAGGTCCCAGTCCTGGCTGCCCTCGAAACCGGGGCGCATGCCGCCGAGCGAACGCAGCGTGGAGGTGCGGATGACGGCGAGGTGGCAGAGGTAGTTCTGGCTGCGGAGCAGATCGGGGTTCCAGTCGGGCTTGAAATGCGGGTCGAAGCGGCGGCCGAGCTCGTCGATCTTGTCCTCGTCCGAGTAGATGAACTCCGCGTCCGGGTGCGCGGCGAGCTCCTCGGCGACGAGCAGCAGCGAGTGCGGGCGGAGTTCGTCGTCGTGGTCGAACAAGGCGCAGAAGTCGCCCGACGCCATCCCTAGCGCGGTGTTGGTGGCCTCGCAGATGTGTCCGTTGGACTCCCTGAATGTCAGCCGAATCCGGTGGTCCTCGGCGGCGGCCCGCTCGAGAAGCGGGCGGAGGCGCGGGTCGGTCGAGGCGTCGTCCGTGATGCACAGTTCCCAGTTCTCGTAGGCCTGTGCGCGAACCGACGCGATCGCGCGGGCGAGCCAGCGCGGATCGGTGTTGAACACGGGCATGAGGATCGAGAGGAGCGGTCCTCCCTGGAGCCGGGCGGCGCGCGCGCGGAAGGCGGCCAGATGGACGTCGCTCAAGGTGTCGTAGGTCGCGACCCAGTGGTCGTAACTGCCCTTGGGGGCTGCGGGCGGCTCCGCGTCGAGGTCGAAGTCGACGAAGCGCCGCCAGGCGCCTGTGGCGTCGCGCAACTCGAGGTCGAGCCGGTGGTCGCCGGCCTCGAGCGCAACCTCGATCCTGAAGCCCGAGCGTGCCGCCTGTTTCCAGCCGGGCATGAGCAGGGCGATATCCGGACGACCGAGCCCGTGCACACCGTCGTAGGTGCGTTCGCCAACGCGTGCGCGGATGGCGGTGGGTTCGGCGATGTCCTCGTAAAAGCACCAGCCGCGGATGGTGAACGACTCGCCGCGGTGGCGGAAATCGCGCGGTGCCTCGATGAAGTAGTGGTAGCAGGTGGAATCCGCGGGCGGCGCCTCGCGGTCCGGGCCCGGCGTCGTCTCCGCGTGGCTCGCGGCGGGGCTGACCTTTGGGGCGCCGAGGGGATCGAGCAGCGCGCGGCGCAGGGCGCGCAGGGGGGCTGTGGCCTTCCAGGAGAACGAACGCTGCATCCGCCGGATCTTCTCGTCGCGCAGCGCGAGGGCGGCGGAGGCCTGCTCCAGTTCGCGACGGAGTCGGACCTGTTTCTCTCCGAGAGCGCGGAGGCGTTCGCGCTCGGGCGCCTCGCGCGCCTCGAGCCTGTCCAGGGCGCGCTGTTCGCGTTCGAGCGCGCGCCGTCGCTCCTCATCAGTGAGCAGTTCCCGCGCCCAGGAGAGCCGTGCTTCCCGTGCGGCCTCCCGCGTGGCGAGTTCCGCGCGGATGCGGCTGTCGGCGAGTGCGGCCTCGAGCTCGTGCAACCTAGGATTCCGAATCGCGCCGGCCGCGTAGGGCCAGAGCCGGGACCACACCGGGTGGGCCCCCTCGAGGAAGCGTTCGATCGCAGCCGAGGCCTCGGAGAGCTCGCCCTTCGTGCGCAGCCGGCTTGTCGCGGAAATCACGTAGGTGAACAGCGCGTCCGGGACGACCTCGATGCGCAACCCACGCTCGAGGATCGCGAGGTAGCACCGCCAATCCTCGACCAGGCTGCCGCCGGGGAAGCCGCCGACCTCGTGAAACACGCCTCGCTTCACCAGCGTGTTGGTGTCGGCGATCGTGTTTTCGACCATGGCCGACTCCAGGCAGGAGCCCAGCGGAAGAAAGATGTATCCGGGATCGCGAGACGGATCCGCGCCCTCGGTCAGGGCGTGAAAGGCGCAGGTGACCGCCGCGGCGCCCGTGCGGGCCATGGCGCGCGCGAGGGAGGCGACCATGTCGGGGCGGTAGCGATTGTCGGAATCGCAGAAGAGGAGGGCGTCGGCGCGGGCGACCGAGGCGGCTCGGTTGCGGGCGGCGGCGGGGCCGGCGTTGTCCTGGCGGAGGAATTGCCAGCCGGGAAGTGCGAAGCGGCGCGAGGCCTCGTTGAAGGCGGCGCGGGCCTCGTCGCTGCGGGAACCGTCGTCGATCACGATCACCTCGTCGGGCGCCAGGGTCTGGGCGGCGATGTCCTCGAGCGCGAGGAGCAGTTTCCGGGGTTGTTCGAAGTGCGGCATGCACACCGCGACGGAGGGGAGCGCGGGGTCGCCGCCCGCGGCGCTGACGGCGGCGTCCCCCGCCAGAGCGATCAGGTCGTGCAGCGCGTCGGCGGGTCCCGAGCGATCGGGAACACTCCAGCCGCGGCTGCGGGCCCAGGTGAGCGCGCTGCTATCCTGGAACACTGCGGCGTCGGCCTCGGCGAGGGCGGTCCGTTCGAGAAAATCGGTTGCGATGTCCTCGCGTCCCGAGCCGGGGAAGGCATCGAGACGCTCCCGGGTCCGTTCCCGCAGGTCGTCTGCGGCGAGCACCACAGCGCAGCGCGCGAGCGCGATCCCGGCCCGGCGTGCGGCGAGTGGCGCAGCCGCGTGGGCGGGCGAGCCTGCGAAGACGACCACCTCGGGCTCGAGCTGGCGAAGGACGTGGATCAGGTGCCAACCGATGCGCTGGGCCTCGATCGGAGGGTGGATCGGGGCCTCGAGCGGAAGCGGGCGGTCCTCGATGTGCTCGTAGCGTGCGCCTGCGCGCAGGCAGGCGGCCTGCAGGTCGCGGCGGACTTCGAGAGGCTCGTGGCGCGTATGAATGACAGTCCATCGGCCGCCGTCGGCGACCAGATCGCTCAGCAACCGCCACGGCAAGTCCGGGCCGGACCCCGGCGCGCCGGGTGCGGAGAGATCGTGGACGATGAGGAGTCCCTGCTGGATCATCGGTTGGGAGTGGAGGGCATTTCCCGCGGGAAGAAAATCGGATAATCCAAAAAGGTGGGGTGAACAGAAGGCAACGAAGGGAACGAAGAACGAACTGTTTTCACAGAATTGAGAGCGTTGATTGATTCACCGTTTGAGTGATCGGATTTTGGCTCGGTGAATTCGTGCAATCGCTTGGTTCGGCCTTCTTGGCTATCTTCGTTTCCTTCTGTTAACTGCTCTTTTCTGGCTCAATTCCGCGTCGGAATCGGGGGGGATTTGGTTCAGACGCGTAGGCCGATTTTCAGGAGGGCGTTCACAAGGGCGCTGTCGAACTGGACGTGGCGCATTTTGGAGCGGAACTCCTCGTCGGGCACGGGGCGGCCCATCGCGCGTTCGCGCAGGCGTTCCATCTCCGGGACGCCGCTGCGCTCCATGGCTGTGCGGGTCTTCTGCCCGCCGTGCCAGCGGAACATGCCAAGAAACCGCGGCAGCCGCGCGAACCGGGCGCCCGCCTGCTCGAAACGCTGGAGCAGGTCCCAGTCGAGGGCGAAGTGCAGGCTGCGGTCGATCCCGCCGACGCGGTCCCATATCCTGCGACGCCAGAACAGCGTCTCCTGGGGCACCATGTCGAAGATCCGCAGGTCGTCGCAGCGGCGCCGCGGCGTGATCCAGCGGCCAATCTCGCGGTCGGACTCGTCGATCAGGATGCGGTGCCCGTAGACGACGTCGACCTCGGGGTGGCGGGCAAAAAATCCGGCCACGTGTGCGAACGCGCCGGGGACGTAGCGGTCGTCGGAATTCAGATACGCCATCACGTCTTCGGGACCGCCCTGCAGGTGTGCGAACCCGCGAAGGATCGCGTCGGCCTGGCCCTCGTCGGGTGCGCTCTCCCAGTGGGCCAGCCTCGCGTCGGGCGCGGCGGGTGGGCGGGCGGCGAGTTCGCGCAGGATGTCCGCGCTGCCGTCGGTCGAACCGCCGTCCTGGATGGCGTACGACACACGTACGCCGGGCTGGCTCAGGACGCTGTCGACGGCCTGTCGCAGAAAGGCCGCCTGGTTGAAGGAAGGGGTGACGATTGCGAACGCCGGGAGGCGCGCGGCGGGTGCGCGCGGGGAGGGCAGGCGGACGGGCGCGAGCGGTCGCGGCGGATGCTGCTCGAAGCGGGCGATCGTGAGCCAGTCGCGGCAGGTCATCCGCGACACGAGGTACTCCTGTTCGTCCGCGGGCACGAGGTCCCAGGCCCGCGGATCGCCGGTCCAGGCCAGCCGCCAGAAGCGCGCGCGCCGGAGGGCATCGCGCAGCCCCTCGGCGGGGGGCGCGGCGAACGGCAGCTCGGCGAAGGTGTGCCAGGCCCCGTCCTCGCAGCGGGCCTGCAGCTCGCAGGTGGTCGCGAGCGCGGGGAGCCGGACGGCGATCTCGAAGCCCGAGCGCTCCGCGCCGGGTTCCGGAAAGGCGTCGTGGACGTCCTGGCGCCCGAGTCCGTAATGCCCGGGATGGATACGCCAGCCGCAGCGCGCGCGGACCGCGTCGACTGCGCCGGTGCGGGCGTAACACCAGCCGCGGACGACCACGCGGCGGGGCGGGGAGGCGAGATCCACGGGAGAGTCGATCCAGTGGCGGAAGCGGGTCCCTGCGTCGGTCATGGCGTCAGGCGCTGTGTCGGTGCGCGGCCCTGCCCTGGGCGGGCGTGGCGGGACGGGCGCGGGGCGGGCATGCGGCGATTGAGCGTCGGCGCGGGGGGAGGTTCAACCGAAAAGGCGGTGCGGGCGCCTTGTCCCTTTACACGCGGGCGGGCCTGTCATTCCCTGCGGAATCCCTCCCATGCCCCTGCCGACGTTGATCCACGTGGACAGCCCGACCCAGCAAAGCCTTGCGGGCCGGTTCGCCGTCTATGGCTGGGTGGCGAGCGAGGCCCCGCTGCTGGCCGCGCGCATCGTCGCGCCGGGCGGACCGATCCCGCTCGCCTGGGAGCCGAGGCCGGACGTGCGGAGCGTGCATTCGGCGTATGCGCACTCGAGCGGATTTCGGGGAGCCGCCGGTCCGGGCGACCTGCGCGACGGCGTGCTGGTCATCGAATGCGAAACGGCCGCCGGGGGCGTGCGCACGGAGAAGGTGCTCCCGCCGCTGGCCGTGCCCGCGGACAAGGCGGCGAGGCTCGAGCGGATCCGGCCGCATCTGCGCGCCGACCTGCCGTTCCGCGAGACGCCGTTCCACTTCGATTTCCTGACCGACGAGGTGCGTCGGAACTTCAACGTGGTGGATACGGACGCGGTGTCGGGCTTCGAGTATGCGCCGGACGTGCGTGCGGAGATCGACCGTGTGGGGGACGAGTTGGTGCTCGACTGTGGCGCGGGCAACCGGCCCTCGACGCTGCCCAACGTGGTCAACCTCGAGATCGTGCCCTACGCGAGCACCGACGTCGTCTCGGTGGCCGAGCGCCTGCCGTTTCGGGACAACACCTTCGCGGTGGTCGTCTCCTGCGCGGTGCTCGAGCACCTGAAGGATCCCTTCGCGGCGGCGCGGGAGATCATCCGCGTAACGCGCCCGGGCGGACTGATCTACGCCGACGTCCCCTTCCTCCAGCCCTTCCATGGGTATCCGTCACATTATTACAACATGACGATGGAGGGCCTGAAGAACCTGTTCGCGGCGGAGTGCTCGATCGAGCGGGCGTTCGTGCCCCGGTACGGGAGCCCGGTTTGGACGCTGACGTGGTTCCTGAACAGCTATGCCGCGGGGCTGCCCGAGGAGACGCGGCGGCGGTTCCTGGACATGCGCGTCTCGGACCTGATGGCGCCGGCGGCGGCGTACCTGGATGAGCCTTGGGTGAGCCAGCTGGCGGAGGCCCGGCAGGTCGAGCTGGCCTGCGCCAACTCCGTCGTCGCACGGAAGCGCTGAACGGGGAATCAGGCGCCCGCGTCCTCGTTGGCCATGTCCGAGGCGGTCCGGCTCAGGTACATGAAGAGGTCGAGCTCGGTGCGTGTGACGTGCATGGCGCGCACGACGGCGCGCTGGGCGTCGTCGAGGGGGCCGGTCGACGAGTTATAATCGGCGGGGTTGGTGCCGCGCAGGAAGGTCCGGTGGAGGTCGACCAGTTGCCGGATTCGCGCCGCCTGGCTGCGTTCGAAGGCCTGGATTTTGTCGGGTGGCAGGGAGGCTGCGCGACGGGCGGTCTCGGCGTGGATGTAACTCCGCACCAGGCTGTCGAAGCGAATCAGCCGTTCGGATACCTGTTCCCGGAGCAGCCGGTCGCCGCGTGCGGCCAGTTGTGGATACGCGTAGGGATCGAAGCCCTCGGCGCGAAGCCGGTCGACGACGTCGCGCCAAGCGCGCACGGTCGGCGAGGGGTCGGTCGGCGGCCTGCGGTATTCGACATGGTAGTCGGCTGCGACGGGCTGTTCACGGCGGATACGGAGCAGGAGCGCCTGCGCGCTCGAGATCGATCTGACGCTCGCGTCGAGCTCGCGCTCGATCGGTGCGACGACGACCTCGGCAAATTCGGGCTGTGCGATCAGGCGTGCGAGCGCCTCGCCTGCCTGCCTGGCCTGTCGCTGCTGGGGCAACACGCCCAGGAGCCCCAGGTACTTGTGGCCCGCGAGGGTTCCCAGCGTGGCGATTGCGGCGACCAGGGCGGCGAGGAGGAGGGGACGGCGCCAGAGCCGGCCCAGAAGACTTCGCCGATGATAGATCTTTTCAGACGCCTTGAATGGACTGGCGTTGGATGGAGTACTCATTGGCTGCGCCGTCGAAATTAGAGGGGGTGCACGAAATTCGCAAGTGCGTCCTGATTGGCCGTTTCGGCGGGCCGCCCAAGCCGGCGGAGCATCGCCTCGACGAGGCCGGCGGGAGCGGCGGACGGCACGGAACCGGCTCTGTCTGCCGCATTGACACGGGCCGTTCGGCTCACGCACAGTCACCTTTTTACCACGTTCCCGGCCCAGTTTCCGCCACCCGCCCACACATGTCGCAAGTCATCGCCGTAATCGATTTCGGGTCACAGTACACTCAGGTCATTGCCCGTCGCATCCGTGAGTGCCAGGTTTACTCGAAGATATACCATCACTCGACCACGGCTGAGCAGCTCAAGGCTGACGGGGTGATCGGTGTGATTTTCTCGGGCGGCCCGAGTTCGGTGTTTGCTAAGGGGGCGCCCCGGCCGGATCCGGCGGTGTTCGAGCTGGGCGTGCCGATCCTCGGCATCTGCTACGGCATCCAGCTGATGGGCCACCTGCTTGGGGGAAAGGTCTCCCGGAGCACGCATCGCGAGTATGGCCACGGCAACCTGAAGGTTGTCCGCGCGGGCCGACTCTTCTCGGGGCTGCCGAAGAGCCTTCGGGTCTGGAACTCGCACGGCGACCGGCTTATTGCCCTGCCACCGGGCTTCCGCGCCATCGGCACGACGGAAAACTCGGAGTTTGCCGCGGTCGAGGATCCGAAGCGCAATTTCTACGGCATTCAGTTTCACCCGGAAGTGTTTCACTCCGAGCGCGGCGTGGAGGTCATCAAAAACTTCCTGATCGGAGTCTGCGGCGCGAAGCAGGACTGGACGACGAAGGACTTCATCCAGCACGCGGTGGAGAACATCCGTGCCACTGTCGGGAAATCGCGTGTGATCCTCGGGCTGTCGGGCGGCGTCGACTCGTCGGTCGCGGCCGCGCTGATCCACAAGGCCATCGGCCGCCAGCTGACCTGCGTCTTCGTCGACAACGGCCTCCTGCGCAAAGGCGAGCGCGACTACGTCGAGAAGCTCTATGCGCGCCACTTCCACATCGACCTGCGAGTTGTGGACGCCTCGAAACTCTTCCTCCGTCGCCTGAAGGGCGTCGCGGATCCCGAGCACAAGCGCAAGATCATCGGCAACACCTTTGTCGAGGTGTTCGAGAAGTCGCTAAAATCCATCGGCCACGCCGACTTCCTCGGCCAGGGCACGCTTTATCCGGACGTCATTGAGAGCGTCGCGATCGGGAACAATCCCGCCGCGCTGATCAAGTCGCACCACAACGTGGGCGGCCTGCCCGAGCGCATGAAGCTGAAGCTGCTCGAGCCGCTGCGCGAGTTGTTCAAGGACGAGGTGCGCCGCGTGGGTACCGCGCTTGGCCTGCCCAAGGAAGTCGTCTGGCGCCAGCCCTTCCCTGGTCCCGGCTTGGGCGTGCGGGTGCTCGGGGCGATTTCGGCGGACCAGCTCGGGATTCTCCGCGAGGCGGACGCCATTCTCCAGGAGGAGATGATGGCTAGCGACTGGTACTACAAAGTGTGGCAGTCGTTCTGCGTCTTCCTTCCGGTCAAATCGGTGGGCGTCATCGGCGACGAGCGCAACTACTCCTATGTCATCGCCCTGCGCGTGGTCGAGAGCATCGACGCGATGACGGCCGACTGGACCCGGCTGCCCTACGACCTGCTTCAGAAAATCTCCGGCCGCATCACCAACGAGGTTCGCGGCGTCTCGCGCGTCGTCCTGGACATCAGCTCGAAGCCGCCCGCGACGATCGAGTGGGAGTGATTCCGGTCGTCGGACCGGCTCGCGGCAACGCGGCCAGCGCGTGAGTTTCGGAAGTCATTGCGGGGTAGTCTCAAGGAAACTCCGCTGTGCGGAGCTCGCGCGGTTGTGCCAGGTCGACAGGAACCTGCTTTTGCCGTTGCGGTCGCCGAAGCTTTCTCGCTAACCGTAGTGTAAGCCATGCGATTCAAACTCCTCTGCGTCCTTATCGCCGCCGCTGTCATGGGTGTTCCGAGCTTGGCCAGGGCGGAGGCGACGCCCTTCGATCTCGCGATCATCGCAAAGGCGCGGGCCTATGTGGGGCCGGAGGCCACGCTCAACTCCATCCGCACGATCCATTTCACGGGCCATCTCACGACGGACGACGGGGCCAAGGCTGCGCTGGACATCATGTTCAAGAAACCCTGCTGCCAGCGCGTGGTGACGACCGGCGACAAGCAGATCGAGGTGACCGCGCTCGACGACTACGATGCGTGGCAGCGCATCTCCGACGCGAAAGATCTTCGCCACAAGACCCTGGCGATCCTGGGCAAGGACAAGATCCTCCGCCTGCGGGCGAACACGTTCGAGAACCTGTATTTCTTCCGCGGAGTCACCGACCCCGAGGACATCGACGACCTGGGCCGCACGACGATCGACGGGCGCGAGGCCGTGAAGTTGCGGTTCAACTACGATCCGGGGATCTACTTCGTCCGTTATTTTGATGTCGAAACCGGCAAACTGCTGCGCACCGAGACCGCCTTTGGCGACGTGATCGTGGAGGAAGGCAGGATCGTGGTGGACGGGGTGAAGTTTGCGAAGCGCATCATCACCACCTCCCCGAAACCGGGCGGCGGGACGTACCGGATGACCGTGGATTTCGACAAGGTCACCTTGAACGAAGAGATGCCCGAGAGCCTGTTCAGCGTGCCGTTGCCCACCTTCGATTGAACCCGTCCCCCTCCATTTCCAGCTTCCCGATGCGAATCCTCAGCGCCTCCTCAAAGACGTTTTCAGACGACCTCGCCTCCTTCTGCCGCGGAGCGCTGGCTCCCAAGGAGATGACCGACTCGGTGGCCGCGATCCTGGCCGATGTCCGCGAGCGCGGCGATGTGGCCATCGCGTACTACGCGGCCAAGTACGACGGCGCGAAGCTCGCCGCGCGCAATTTCCGCGTGAAGCCGGAGGACATCGCAGCCGCGGCCAAGCGCATCGGTGCGGCCGAGAAGAAGGCGATCCTCGCAGCAATCGACAGCGTGCGCTCCTTCCACGAGAAGAGCCTTCCCAAGAATTGGACCGGGCGCAATCCGCACGGCGCCGAGGTGGGCGAGCTGCACTTCCCGCTGCGCCGCGTGGGCATCAACGTGCCGCGCGGCCAGGTGCCGCTGCCCTCGACGGCGGTGATGACGATCACGCTGGCGAAGATCGCGGGCGTGCCGGAGATCGCGGTTTTCACACCCTGCGATTCGAGCGGACGCGTGGCCGACATCCTGCTCGCGACGTTCCATTTCTGCGGAGTCGACGAAGTGTACCGCGTGGGCGGCGTGTATGGCGTCGGGGCGATGGCCTACGGCACGATGACGATCCCTGCGGTCGACAAGATTTTCGGCCCGAGCAACGCCTACGTATGCGAGGCGATGCGCCAGGTGTTTGGGACGGCGGGCGTCGCCGGTCTCCCGGGGCCCAGCGAGGTGATGATCGTCGCGGACGACACGGCGCGCGCCGACTTCGCTGCGGCGGACCTGCTTGCGCAGGCCGAGCACGGCTCGGGCAAGGAGAAAATCTATTTGGTGAGCACCTCCCGGGCGATGATCGATGAGATCCACAAGGAAGTGCAGACGCAGCTCAAGCACCTCAGCCGCGGAGAGCCGCTTCGCCATGCGCTGCAGCACGGGTTCCTTTCGATCGAGGTTCCCTCCCTGGCGCGCGCCGCGGAGGTCGCCAACTACGTGGCGCCCGAACACCTCGAGCTGCTGGTCAAGGACTCGGCGGTGAAGGGCCTGCTTTCCGGGATCACCACAGCCGGTGCGATCATGGTCGGAAACTACACGCCCACCGCGCTCGGCGATTTTGTCGCCGGTCCGAGCCACGTGCTGCCGACCGGCCGCACCGGACGGTTCTTCAGCGGCCTTCGCGTCGCCGATTTCATGCGCCGCACGAGCCTGATCCGATACGACCGTGCGAGCGTCCGCAAGGCGGCGCCCGTCGTGGCGGCTTTCGCGGGCATGGAGAAGCTCGACGCGCATGGGCGCTCGGTGGCGGTCCGCTGCGAGTGACGGGCCCGGCGGGTCCGGTGAACCCAAACGCAGTTAACAGAAGAAAACGAAGACAACAAAGAAGGCCGAGCCAAGCGATTACACGAAATCGCCGAGCCAAGATCGAGTCACCCAAACGGGGAATCAATCGACGCTCCAAATTCTGTGGTCAGCGGTTCGTTCTTCGTTCCCTTCGTTGCCTCCTGTTCCACTCGATCGTCGAATTTAGGGTGAAAATTGTCGGGTTGCCTCCCGGGCGCCGACCCTTCGTCGTGGAGGGCTGCACACCGCGTTGACGCCATGTCTGACTCCGCACTCAGCTCCCTCGCCCTCCCGCACGTCTCGAAGCTCCACGCCTACACGCCCGGCCTCCAGCCGACCGAGCCGGGTTGGGTGAAGCTGAACACCAACGAGTGCCCGTATCCGCCGAGTCCCCGCGTGGCGGAGGCGATCCGCCGCGAGGTGGGGGAGGAAGGCTCCTCGCTTCGCCTGTATCCCAACCCGACGAGTCAGCCGGTACGCGCCGCCGTCGCGCGCCTCCACGGCGTGAAGGAGGAGAACGTCTGCGTCGGGAACGGCTCGGATGACATCCTGAACCTGATCGTCCGCGTCTTCTGTTCGTCCGCCGCGCCGCTCGGCCAGACGAGCCCGAGCTACTCGCTTTATCCGGTGCTGGTGGAAATCCAGGACGGCCGTTTGGAGACCGTGCCGTTCGACCGGTCGATGCGTCTGCCGGTGGAGCGGATCGTCGCGTCGCCGGCGCCCGCCTTTCTGCTGACCTCGCCGAATGCGCCCACCGGCGTTGGTTTCTCGAATGCGGACCTCGAGCGCATCCTCGCCGGGTACCGCGGCGTGCTCGTGGCGGACGAGGCCTATGCGCCTTTTGCCTCGGAGGACGCCATTCCGCTGCTGGCGCGTTATCCGCGCCTGCTGGTGGTGCGCACGCTTTCGAAGGCCTATGCGCTCGCCGGCCTGCGCGTGGGTTATGTGCTGGGTCATCCGACGCTCATCGACCTGCTGGACCGGGTGCGCGACAGCTACAACGTCAACCGCCTCTCCCAGGCGGCGGCGGTGGCGGCGCTGGGCGACGTCGCCTACTACGACGGGGTGATCGCTCGGGTGAAGGCGACCCGCGACGCGTTTGTGGCCGGGCTCGACCGCCGCGGCTGGTTCACGTATCCGAGCGCGACCAATTTCATCTTCACGGAACCCCGCTCGGCGCGCGGGGAGACGGGGCCTGCGGTGGCGAAGGCGTTGTACGATTTCCTGTGCGCGAACCGGGTTTTGGTCCGTTACTTCCCCAGCCACGCCTTGACCGCTTCCTTCCTGCGCATCAGCGTCGGCACCGACGCCGAAATGGACGTCCTCAACCGCACCCTCGACGCATGGCTAAACGCAGCAGCTCCCAACGCCTAGCCTCGGTCTCGCGAAAGACCGCGGAGACAGACATTACGCTCTCGCTCGCCGTCGACGGCACGGGCGTGGCGAAGATCGACACGGGCATCCCGTTCTTCGATCACATGCTCACCCTGTTCGCGAAACACGGCCTGTTTGACCTGACCGTGAAGGCGAAGGGCGACGTGGACGTGGACTACCACCACACCGTCGAGGACGTCGGCCTGGTCCTGGGCGAGGCGTTCAGGCAGGCGCTCGGCGACAAGCGCGGCATCGTGCGCTACGGCTTTTTCCTGCTTCCGATGGACGAGGCGCTCGCGCGCGTGGTCGTGGACCTGAGCGGACGCGCCTGCCTGGTGTACGACGTCGAGCCGCCGACGATGTACGTGAGGGATTTCAATTTGATCCTCGTGAAGGAGTTCAGCCGTGCGTTTTCCAATGCGCTCGCGTGCAACCTGCATGTGAAGCTTGAATACGGCGAGGAGCCGCATCACGTGGCGGAGGCGATCTTCAAGGGCCTCGCGCGCGCCATGGACGCGGCCACCCGTGCCGATCCACGCATCGCGGGCGTGCTGCCCAGCACCAAGGGCGCGCTGTGACCGGCCCCCGGCCCTGGGGTCGATAGGTTGGAAAATCGTCCGGGCGTGGGCACGGTGCCTGAAATTGACTTGAGGGCGGATTTTGAGCTCCCCTCGGAGGCACAAGAGGGCGTGAGGTTTCCCTGCAATTGCCCTTCTCCGTGGTTCAAATCCGCCTGCGTAATCTAGGTTGAAACACCGGGCTCGGGTCCTGAATACTCTGTCATTCCATGTCATTCATTGCGGTCATCGACAGCGGCATCTGCAACCTTCGCAGCGTCACCAAGGCCCTCGAGGCGGTGGGCGCGGAGGTGCGCGTCATCACCCGCGCCGACGAGGCGCGCGGTGCGGCGGGGGTGGTGCTGCCGGGGGTGGGTGCGCTCCGCGACTGCGTGGCGGCGCTGAGGCGCGACGGACTCGACTCGATGGTGCGCGACTGGATTGCGGCGGACCGGCCTTTCCTGGGCGTGTGCCTCGGCATGCAGGCGCTTTTTGAGCATTCGGAAGAGGGCGACGTCGAGGGACTTGGCGCATTCCGCGGCCGCGTGATCCGCTTTCGCCTGCCCGCGGAATTCAAGATTCCGCACATGGGCTGGAACACCGTGGCGTTTACGCAACCCGGCTCTCCGCTGGCGGCGGGACTCCTGCGCGAGGGCGAATCGTTCTACTTCGTGCACAGTTTTCACTGCGTGCCCGCCGAACGCGACCTCGTGCTGGCGGAGTGCGACTACGGTGGTCGCTTCACCGCGGCGATCGGGCGCGGGCGGGTCTTTGCCACGCAATTTCATCCAGAAAAAAGCCAGGCAAGGGGCCTCGCGCTCTACCGCAATTTCGCGCGAGTCGCCGGCTGCGTGGCCTGACGCGCGGCGGAGCCCGTCGCGTCGCCGCCGCATCGATACGCGGCATCGACGTCAGTCCCGGGGCCCATGCGAAACTGGAATGGGGCCCTCGGCAGCAGCTCCTCTTATTTTGCCTTATGGTCATAAGGAGGAATTCATTTTTCGTGCTCGCCTCCGAGATTAGGAGGACTTGATTTTACAAGTAGAAAAACCTGTGATTACCTCTGCCTATGGATTCTACTGCTCTCCTTACCCTTGATGATAAACAACTTACCCTGCCGGTGATCGTCGGCTCCGAGAATGAAAAGGCGATCGATGTACGCGCGCTGCGCGACAAGACAGGGTACATCACTTTTGATGAGGGGTATGGAAACACGGGCTCATGCCAGAGCTCGATCACGTACATCGATGGTGAAAAGGGAATCCTGCGGTACCGTGGTTATCCGATCGAGCAATTGGCCGAGCAGTCCAATTTCATCGAGGTCGCGTACCTGATCATCCACGGCGAGCTTCCCACCCTCGAGCAGCGCAAGCAGTTCTCGACGATGTTGACGGAGAGCTCGGCGATTCACTCGGGCATGGAGCATCTGTTCGAGAATTTCCCGGCTGACGGCCATCCGATGGCGATTCTCTCGGCGATGATCAACTCGCTCGGTTGCTACTACCCGCATCTCGCGACCAACGATCACGAGCGCGATGTGGCCACCTACTACGAGACGGCCGCGCAGATCATTTCGAAGGTTCGCTCGCTCGCCGCCTACTCGTACCGCTCGAGCCGGGGCCTGCCGTTCATCTTCCCCCGCCGCGACCTGCCGTACTGCGAGAACTTCCTGCACATGATGTTCTCGGAGCCGTACCACCAGTACGTCGCCAAGCCCGAGGTCGCAGCGGCGCTGAATCTCTTCCTGCTGCTTCACGCCGATCACGAGCAGAATTGCAGCACCTCGACCGTCCGCATGGTCGCCTCCTCGGGCGCCAATCTCTTCGCCTCCACGGCCGCGGGCGTGTGCGCCCTGTGGGGCCCGCTGCATGGCGGCGCCAACATGGCCGTGATCGAGATGCTGAAGAGCATCCACGCCGAGGGTGATGACGGCACGAAGTTCGTGGAGCAGGCCAAGAACGGCAAGGCCGACAGGCGCCTGATGGGATTCGGCCACCGCGTCTACAAGAACTACGATCCCCGCGCGAAGATCATCAAGCAGAGCTTCTACAGCGCGCTGTCCGCCCTGAAGATCAAGGACGATCCGCTCCTGAACATCGCGATGCACCTGGAGGAGGCCGCGCTCAAGGACGACTACTTCCTGTCGCGCCGCCTGTATCCGAATGTCGACTTCTACTCGGGTCTCATCATGCGCGCGATCGGCATCCCGGAGAACATGTTCACGGTCATGTTCGCCATCGGCCGCATGCCCGGCTGGATCGCGAACTGGAAGGAAGTGGCCTCGAATCCGAAGGGCCGCATCAATCGCCCGCGTCAGATCTACACCGGTCCGGTGACGCGGAACTTCGTTCCGATCGACCAGCGCAGGTGACGCGCCGCTCGCGCGATTCCGCAGTCCGGCGTCCGGTTTATCCGGACGCCTTTTTTTGCGTCCGAGCCGCGTGCAAGCTCCCTGAAGGTTATAGCCAAAAAAAGCGCCAGCGGTGTCGGCTCTGGACGGGGCGCGCTTATGAGCGCACGCAACGTAAAGCCGGTGCCCCTGATGGCAGCGAGGAGCGAGAATACGATCACCGGCGGCCGGCAGGCCGCTGCTTCCCATGTGGAGTCCTTCGACTGCGCCCAGGACTAGTGCGGAGCCTCCCGAAGGTCCTGAGGCTGTCGAACGGGGCCTCCGCTTTGCTTTCGGCATCCGAAAGCCGCCGCCCCTTGAACCTCAGGAGCATCCAACTGCGCCATCCGGAACTCTCCGGGCGTTCAGGGCACGGTGGCCGGGCCTTCCAGCACGACGCGCTGGAAACGGTGAAGGCCCAGGAGCGAGGGCGGCCAGTGGTGGACGGCCGGGCTGATCAGGTACACGCGCGCTCCGTAGAAGACGGGAACGACGGGGCACTGCGTGAGGAGAAGCGCCTCCGCCTTTTGCTGGAGGGCGTGCCGCTGGTCGGTGTCGAGGGTGCGTGCCGCCTGGCGGATGAGCGTGTCGTAGGCAGCGTCGCGCCAGCCGGTCTCATTCTTCGTGTTGTCGCCCATCCACAGGTCGAGGAAGGTGTTGGGATCGAGGTAATCGCCGATCCAGCGCGAAGTGGTGATCTGGTACGAGAGCGTACGCTGGTTGTCCAGCCAGGTGGGCTGTTCGAGCGGGGTCAGCACCGTCTCGATCCCGAGCTGTTTGCGCCACATCTGCTGGATCGCCTCGACGGTGGCGCGGTGGATGTCGTCGCTCTTGAACTGGATCTCGAGCTGCGGGAAACCCTTTCCGCCCGGGAAGCCGGCCTCGGCGAGCAGGCGCCGGGCCTCGGCCGGGGCGTCGGGTATCCCCGCCTTCGATACATAGCCGTCGGCCCCGGGGGGCGTCATCGAGTGGGCCGGGATCCGGCTCTGCTGGAGCACGGTCCGGCAGATGGCGTCGCGGTCGATCGCCATGGCGAGGGCGCGGCGGACGCGCGGGTCGTTGAGGGGCGGACGCTTCACGTTGAGGCGCAGGAAGAAGGTCTCGTAGAGCGGATCGATGCGCAGTTCGTCCGGGGCGGTCTTGCGGTAGGTTGCGATGCGGTCGGGGCTCAGCTCGTAGATGAGGTGGCGCTGGCCGGTGCGGAAGGCGTTCTCCTCGCTGTTCATGTTCTCGAACGGATAGAACACGATCCGCCTGAGGTGCGTGTGCGCGGCGTCCCAGTAGTAGGGGTTGCGCTCGACGGTGATCTGTACTCCGGGGTTCCACTGCACCAGGCGAAAGGGCCCGTTGGATACGAGGTGGCCAGGTCGGGTCCAGGCCGTGCCGCGCTGGTCCCAGGCCCCCCAGCGTTCGATCGCGTGCCGGGGCACGGGAAACCAGGGTTGGTTCGAGACGAGCGTGAGCATCCACGGGCAGGGCGCGGCCAGGTGAAGTTCGAGGGTGTGGGCGTCGATTGCGCGCGCGCCGAGCTTCGAGAAGTCCGTCATCCGCCCCTCGTTCAGCGCCCGTGCGTTCTCGAGTGGCCACAGCATGTAGGAATATTCGGAGGCAAGCTTCGGCGAGAGGATCCGTCGAAACGACCACACGAAGTCCTCCGCGGTGAGCGGGGTGCCGTCGGACCAGCGGGCGTCGGGGCGCAGGTGGAAGGTCCAGGTGAGGCCGTCGGGCGAGCAGCTCCAGCTCTCCGCGACGCCGGGCAGCGGTTTCGACGTGCGTTCGTCGAGCAGGGTCAGGCCCTCGAACAGGGAGACCATGATGTTCATGTCGGTGAACGCGGTGACGACCTGCGGGTCGAGGTCCTGCGGCTCGGCGCCGTTTCCGACGAGGAGGGTCTGGGTCTTGATGCCGCGCTGGGCGGCGGTCTCCCGCTTGGCGCAGCCTCCGAGCACGAGGCCGAGGGTCAGGGAGAGGGTTGCGACGAGGAAGGTGCGGAGTGCCATGTCTGGACGCAGACGGTGTATCGGTGACGGCATATTGTCACCCATCGAAACCCGAATGCGCCGGCCGGACGAAGGGATGTGAAAAGACCGTGACGTCTCGGCGGGTCCGGTTCTATAGTCGTGGCTGCGGCAAGGAAATCCGGCTCCGCGGCCGCGGAAACCACAGACCAACGATGGAGGATTGACCATGACCCTGTTGCGTGACGCCTACCGGCAAAAGTACGAAGCCCAGATCGAGGAATTGAACGCCCGGCTCACGGTGATCCGGGCCCGGGCCAAGCGCCTGGCGGCCGACGCGAAGATCGCGGCCCACGAGGAGCTGGCCGACACCGACGAAAAACTCGCCGAACTTAAGTCGCGGCTCTCCAAGCTGCGCAACGCGGGCGACGGCGCCTTCAAGGACCTGAAGGGTGGTGTCGAGTCGGCGTGGAACGACCTGGACAAGGCCGCGAAGCGTGCGATCAAGCGGTTCGGAACGACGCCGGCGAAGCCCCGCTCCCGTTGATGCTGTTCGCCCGATTCCGGAGGTTCACCCGGGCGGTCGAGCACGCGCAGCGCTACCGCACGATTGTCGGCGTGTTCCTGAAATACGGATACGTCGATCTGGCACAGCACCTGCCGCTGTCCCGTCTGTGGATCTGGCTCCGGTCGCACCCGCTTCGCCGGGGCGCATCGGAGATCGGGGCGCTGTCGCGGCCCGAGCGGTTGCGGCGTGCCTTTGAGGAGTTGGGGCCGGCGTTTGTGAAGCTCGGACAGCTGCTCGCCGGGCGCACGCGGCTGCTGCCGCGCGACTACACCGACGAGTTGGTGAAACTGCACGACCAGGTGCCACCGGTGGATTTCAGGGAGGTCGAGGCCTTGATCACCGGGGAGCTCCACCAGCCTCCGGACCGGGTTTTCTCGCGCATCGACCCGAAGCCGCTTGGGTCGGCCTCCATTGCGCAGGTCCACCGTGCGATATCGCGGGAGGAGGGCGAGGTCGTCATCAAGGTTCAACGGCCCGACATCGAGCGGATCGTGCACGTGGATCTCGAGATCATGATGCGTATCGCGGAGCTCCTGGAGCGCAACCTCGAGACCTGGCAGCCGCACCAGCCCTCGGCGATCGTCGCGGAGTTCGCGCGCCGGATGGAGCAGGAGCTCGATTTTTCGGCTGAGGCGGCGGCGATGGAGCGGTTTGCCCGGCAGTTCGAGGGCGAAGCGACGGTGTGCGTGCCGCGGGTGCTGCGCGCGCTCTCGACACGCCGCATGCTCACGATGGAGTGCGTCGACGGCGTGTCCGCTTCGCAGCTCGAAGCCCTCGACGCCGCAGGACTGGACCGCAGGGAGATCGCGAGGCGCCTGGGCAACCTCACGTTCCGGCAGATCTTCGTGCACGGCTTTTTTCACGGCGATCCGCATCCTGGAAACATCCATGTGTTGCCTGACAACGTGATCTGCTTCCTGGACTTTGGCATGACCGGATTTCTCGAGAGATCCGTGCGCGACAAACTTGCGGCGCTGCTGGTCGCCGTCGCAAGGAAGGACGAACGCGAGGCAACGGCAGCGCTGGTGCACCTCGCCGGCGCGGAACTTGAGCCGCCGAAGCCGGGGCTCGAGGCGGACATCGCGGAGTTCATTCAGCGCCACTTCACCGGGCCGATGAAGGACCTCGTCTTCCCGCGCCTGCTCCAGCAGCTCCTGCGCATCACCGCACGCCACTCGCTGACGCTTCCACCGGAGGTGTTTCTCGTGATCAAGGTGCTGGGACAGGTGGAGGGCCTCGTTGGGGCGCTCGACCCGGACTACGACTTCCTGGAACAGGCCGGACCGTTTGTTCGCGAGATTTACGGAAAGCGTGCTCAGCCAGGCCGCATCATGCGCGAGCTGCTTCAGTTTGGCGGGGAAACGGTGGAGGCGCTGCGGGCGCTGCCGATGGACATCCGGCGCGTCGCGGCTCAATTGCGCGACGGGCGTGCGGCGGTCAATTTTCGCGTCGAGGGACTGCGGCCCCTCAATGAGACCCTCGAGCGCACGACCAACCGCCTGGCGTTCGCGGTGGTGCTAGCCGCGATGATCGTCGCCTCCGCCCTCGTCATCCACTCAGGCATCGCGCCGAAATGGCATGGAATCCCGGTGATTGGCCTGGCGGGTTATGTGTTCGCCGCGCTAATGGCGGCGACCCTGTTGATCTCCATGGTGCGCCACGGGCGCATGTGAAAGGGGGCCCGCGCGGGCTTCGCCTCAGGCGGTTCCGGAAAGCAAGGCCTCGAGACCCGCCCGGAAAAGGTCTGGGGCGGCGTTGTAGTGGTCGCGATCCGGGATGCGGCGTGAGTTGACCACCAGCTTTTCGTAGGGACGCTCCTCGAGTTGCCGCTCGAACAGCGCCAGGTCGCCGAGCATGGATTCCGTATCCATCACGCCAATGCCGAGGAACAGCCGCGCGTCCAAGGTCGGTGTGCGCTCGCGGTGGGCCGACGCGATCCGCAGCAGGCTGCGGTTGTCCCACCAGATCGACGGCGCTCCCGCCAGCACGCGGTTGAAGAAGGGGCGGTCGCCCCGGAACAGACCGTGCAGGCCCACGAGCGCCCCGAGCGAGTGCCCGGCGACGAGCCGGATGTCGGTTCGCAGTGGATACCGGTTGGAGAGGTCGGTCCAGAGCGGACCGGTCAGGTGTTCCAGGAAACGGTCGGCGCCGCCGCTGCCGGGCTCCTCGGGCGAGGCGGTCGGCGTGTAGTCGCGCCCGCGCCGGTTGGCGGGGCTTCCAAACGAGTGCCCGTAGCCGACAGCGGCGACGAGGCAGGGCGGGATCGCGCCGTCCTCGCGCAGGCTGCGATACGCCCAGAGGGCGGCGTCGACCGCGTAGTCGCCGTCCATGAACACGAGCAGCGGCCAGGGGCCCGGCTCGGCCTCCGCATCGGGCGCCTCGGCATAAACGACATAAGTCGTGTCGAGCGCGTCGGAGCGCGAGTGGAACGAGGGCTGGCGGACGGTGGTTTTGGGAGGCATCGCGTTGGCGGGGAGGACTTGGTCGGAGAAGATGGGATGCGCGGCCGGAAACGCAAACGGACCGATCCGGGGGACGGTATGACTGTCACCTTGCGGGGCGCTCGACGCTCGGCGCGGGTGGACTTGAGAGTGCGGCATGCGCCCACCCTTCGCTCTGTACCTGCTCGCTGCCCTTTCTGGTTTCTCCTTGTCCGCGTCCGCCGCCACGGACTACCCGGTCCGCCCCGTGCCCTTCACCGACGTCCGCCTGACGGGCGGCTTCTGGGGCGTGCGCCAGGAGGTGAACCGGGAGGTGACGCTGCCGTACGCGATGGACCAGTGCGAGGCGTCGGACCGGCTCAAGAATTTCGACCTGGCCGCCGAGACCCTGCGCCGGCGCGCGGCGGGAGACGTTCATTTCCAGAACAAACCTGCGACGATCTTTCCGTTCGACGACACGGATGCGTACAAGGTGATTGAGGCGGCCTCGTATGTCCTCAGCATGCATCCCGATCCGGCGCTTTCGAGGCGCGTGGACGGCTGGATCGCGAGGATCGCGGCGGCGCAGGAGCCGGACGGCTACCTGTACACGTTTAGGACGATGCATCCCGACTCCCCCGCTCAGCCTTGGGTCGGACAGAGGCGCTGGGAAAACGAGCCCAAGCTCAGCCACGAACTCTACGATGCCGGCCATCTGTACGAGGCGGGGGTCGCGCACTACCTGGCGACTGGAAAGCGCACGCTGCTCGACGTGTGCCTGAAGAACGCGAACCTGCTGTGGCGGACCTTCGGCGACGGCCGCCTGCGCGTGGCTCCCGGCCATGAGATCGTGGAGATGGGTCTGGTGAAATTGTATCGAGTCACCGGCGACGAACGCTGGCTCAAGCTGGCGAAGATCTTCCTCGACGCGCGCGGCCCGGGCGGCCCGGCCTACAGCCAGCAGCAGGCGCTGGTGGTCGACCAGACCGAGGCGGTCGGCCACGCCGTGCGTGCCAACTACCTGTATTCAGGAATGGCGGACGTCGCCGCCCTCACCGGCGACCAGCGCTACCAGCACGCCATCGACCTGATCTGGCGGAACGTCGTGTCGAAGAAACTTTATCTCACCGGCGGGGTCGGCGCGCTCAGGGACGGGGAGGCCTACGGGGCCGACTACCAGCTTCCGAACGACGCCTACAACGAGACCTGCGCCGCGGTGGCGCTCATGATGTGGAACCACCGCATGTTCCTGCGCTCGGGAGACGCCCGGTATATGGACGTCGTCGAGCGCACGGCCTACAACGGCTTCATCAGCGGCGTCTCGCTCTCGGGCAACCGGTTCTTCTATCCGAATCCGCTGGTGTACGATGGGCATTCGAAAAACAACTACGGCTGTGCGGGCCGCGCCCCCTGGTTCGGCTGCGCCTGCTGCCCGCCGAACCTGATGCGCCTGCTCGCCTCGCTCGGCGGCTATTTCTACGCAGTGAAGGGAGACGACCTTTATGTGAACCTCTATTCGCCGGACACGGCTTCGGTTAAGCTGCCTGCCGGCGCCGTGACGCTCACGCAGGACACGCAATATCCCTGGAAGGGGCGGGTGCGCCTGACCGTGGATCCCGCGAAACCGGCCGAATTCGCGCTGCGCCTGCGCGTGCCCGGCTGGGCCCGGGGCGAGCCCGTGCCGTCGGATCTCTACACCTTCGAAAATCCCGGCGCCACGCAGCGGTGGACGATTTTGGTGAACGGCTCGCCGGTCGATGCGCCGCTCGATCATGGTTATGCGGTGTTGTCGCGCATCTGGAAGGCGGGCGACGTGGTCGAACTCGACCTTCCGATGCCCGTGAGGCGGGTCCTTGGAAACGCCCACATCGAGGCAACGCGCGGACGCGTCGCCTTCGAGCGCGGCCCTGTGGTCTATTGCGTCGAGGACACCGCGCACGGCCCCACGCCGCCCGATGCGCTGGTCGTGAACGATCGCGCGCCGGTGACCTCGCGGTTTGATCCTTCGCTGCTCGGTGGCGTCACGGTCCTGGAACTGTCCGTGAAGCAGGCCGCGGCTCCCGTGATGGCGATTCCCTACTATACCTGGGACAACCGGGGCCTGTCCCCGATGGCGGTGTGGCTGGATCGCGCTGACCGGTGATCCGGATTGCGGTCCTCGGATGGAGGAACCCGCGCGTGACCGGAGGGCGGTGGCTGGATTGTGGAGCCGCCGCCGTGGGACGACGGTCCGGATGGGGGGGGACGGCGATGAGCCTGAAGAGTGTGGTTTCGGCTTGAACCACACGGAGGCGACCGAACCAGGGTGCCAGGGCTGCTTCCGCGCGTGTGGGGGAGGCGTCCAGGTCGCGGTCCAGGAAGAACAGCCTTTCCCCGAGGGCGTCGCAGCGATAGCATCAAGGGACCTTGAACGCGCTGCTTGTTTATCCCGAGTTCCCCGAAACGTTTTGGAGTTTCAAGCATGCGCTGCGATTTGTCCGCAAGCGGGCGGCGCTTCCGCCGCTCGGGCTGCTTACCGTCGCGGCGATGCTTCCCGGCAACTGGAGCCTGCGGCTTGTGGACATGAACGTGCAGGCTCTGAAGGACACCGACTTGCTCTGGGCCGACATGATTTTCGTCAGTGCGATGATCGCCCAGAGGGTCTCGGTGAAACAGGTGCTGGCGCGATGCGCTGCGATTGGAAAGCCGGTGGTCGCGGGCGGACCGCTGTTCACGAGCGAGCAGGAATCCTACCCCGAGGTTTCACACTTTGTCCTCAATGAGGCTGAGCTCACGCTATCGCCGTTTCTAGCGGACCTCGAGAAGGGCGGAGCGCGTCGCGTCTATTCGTCGCCGGTGTTTGCCGATCTGCGGACGACCCCGGCGCCTCGCTGGAATCTGGCGCGCCTCGGCTGCTACAGCTCCATGAGCATCCAGTATTCCCGGGGCTGCCCATTCGACTGTGAGTTTTGCGACGTCACTGCGAAATTCGGACGCAGCCCGCGGACAAAGAGCGCCGCCCAGGTGATCGCCGAGCTGGACGGGCTGGCGCGCCTTGGATGGAAGGGGCCCGTGTTCTTTGTCGACGACAACCTGATCGGCAACAAGCGAGCGCTGTTGTCGGACCTGCTTCCGGCGCTGACCGAATGGCAGCACGCCAACCGCCGTCGGTTTCCGTTCTACACGGAGGCATCGATCAATCTCGCGGATGATCCGCAGCTGATGGCCCGGATGACCGAGGCGGGCTTCGATACGGTGTTCGTCGGGATCGAGACTCCCGACGCAGCGGCTCTGGCGGAGTGCAACAAGCGGCAGAACCAGGGAAGGGATCTGGTTGCCGACGTGAAGCGGATCCAGCGGGCGGGACTCCAGGTGCAGGGCGGATTCATTGTCGGCTTCGACAGCGACGCGCCTTCGATCTTTCAGCGGCAGGTGGATTTCATCCAGAAGAGCGGCGTGGTCACGGCGATGGTCGGCATCCTCAATGCGCTTCCGGGCACCCGGCTGTACGCCCGTCTTGAACGCGAGGGCCGGCTGCTCAAGGACACGACCGGCGACAACGGTGACGGCACGCTGAATTTCGCCCCGATCATGCCCGCCCAACGTCTGCTCGAGGGGTATCGCGAGGTCGTCAGGCGCATCTATTCGCCGCGCGCTTATTACCGGCGTGTTCGAACCTTTCTCCGCGAATACAGGCCCTCGAAGATCAAGGCTCCCCTGCAGTGGAGTCATGTGATGGCGCTGGTCTTGTCGGGCGTCCGGCTTGGAGTCATCGGCCGCGAGCGGTTCGAGTACTGGCGCCTGCTCGCGTGGACACTCCTTCACCGTCCGCGCATGCTGCAGCTCGCGGTCACGCTGGCGATTTACGGGCACCACTTCAGGCGCTGCGCCTGGGCGATGCCGTCCGTCACCTGAGGGGCGGATTCCTCCCGCGGCGCGCGCGGGCGCGGGGAAGGCCGGATCCTGCTTCCCCGCGCACTGGCGATTTGTCAGGGAGTCACGATCTCGTAATCGATTGTGTGGTCGTCCGGTGAGTCGCTGAAGGTCAGGCGCCCGTTTTGGTAAACGGCGGGAACCGGTTTCGCGCGCGTGCCATCCGGGGCGAGCGCAAACACGTGGCGGGGTCCTGAACAGGCGAGCGAGAGGGTCGCCGGGACCCGCTCGGCGATGGTGGGGCCGTGGCCCCAGTGCCGGCCCACCGTGGTGCGGTCGGCGTTCCAGACCATGCCCTGGTTTGCGACTCGGGCGACCAGCGTCACCAGGATGCGGGTGGATTCCGGCAGCGGCCGGCCGTCGAGCGCGACGGCCGTCACCGAGGCGAAGTTGCGCCCGAAGGCGGGGCAGTCCACCTCGAGAGATCCGGCGGCCTGTCGGGTGCCGCCGATAAAGCCGACGACGGCCGCAGCGCGGGGCGTCGCGATGAGGAAGAGTTTTCCGGAGGGGCCCGTCGCGATCCGCACGGGACCGGCCGCCGGCACGCCCTCGCGCTCGATGCGGTCGTGTTCGCCGGCGGGCAGGAAGCGGTCGCTGACCGACAGGCGCGTATCCAGGAAGTGGATCGGACCGGCGGGCATCAGGCGGTCCCAGAGAGTGTCCTCGTGGTACGCCTCGGCCCAGGGCGGCGTTCCGACGCGAAGTTCGGCGGAGGCCGTCGCGGCGGGGATCAGTCCCTCGCGGAAGACCAGGGTGGCGAAGCGCGAGAGGCCCCACTTGGCCGGATTGTGCTGTTGGTCGAAGAAACTGGCGATCGCGCCGGTGGCGTCCTTGGTGCTCACGTCACCGATCGCGAACGGGAAGAGTCCGTCCCAGTCCTGGCGCGCCGCGAAGGCGGCGAAGGTGGGATACATCTCGCATTCGTAGTCGGAGGGGAAGGGATGGTCGTATTCGCTCACGGTGAGCGGCTTCCCGGCGACCCGGTTCATCGCGAGCGAGCCGAATTCGCCGAAGCTGCGATCGGACAGCGCGTCGAGCTGCGGGGTGTTCTTGATGGCCCAATTGGCCAGGTCCCAGCCGTCGCCGCCTGGGAAGCTCGGGTGTTGCCAGTAGGCGTGGCTGTCGGCGAAGTCGGAGCCCTGCTCGCGCCACAGGCCCTCGATCCCGCCGTATTCGATCTGGGTGATGGTGATGGGCGCCTTCACGTGCAGATCGTCGCGAAGGTACGACCGCATCTCGTCGGCGTACGCGCGTTCCGTGTCGGCAAGAAAGGAGATCCAGTCCGCCCACTGGCGCGGGCTCGGTGAGGTCGGCAGGGGGACGGTGCCCGCGCGGGCGGATTGGCCGGATTGCAGGCCTGCTCCGGAGCAGCCGGCGAAGAAGCGCAGGTGGCGGAGGGACACCTGTCCCGTGGCCTGCCCCAGGTTGAAACTGAGCGCTCCGGGCGAGGTGCCCACGCCGTGTGCCGGGAACACGATCCGCTCATGGGTCCACGTGGTCGTGAGCGGGAAAGTCTGCATCGCCCCGAAGCTGCGCCACGCCTCCTTGGTCGCGGGGTCCACGCTGACCGACACCTGAATCTTGCGGTCCTTGTCCGCACGGGCGTCGAATTCGACGGTGTAAACCTGGCCGTCCGAGAGCTTCAGGCCACCGGTCGACACCTGGACGTGCCAGTCCATGCCGGTGGTCTTCATGACCTTCACGTTGAGCTCCGAACCGTTCGATCCGGGGAGGATCTCGGCGCGGCTCTCGGCCTCGAGATGGCGCGTCCAGGTGGCGGACGGCGAAAGCACCTCGGAGCCGCCGGTTGCCGCGGGTTTCCAGGCCGCCGCGAGTGCGGCGTCCGTCGTGTAGTGCCGCGCGAGCCAGGCGTTCCACAGACCCTGAATCTCGCCGCGGAAGGGCTGCGGGTACGTGTCGAGCCCACGCCCGAGGTCGCGCGTCCAGTAGCCCAGGAGCGAGTTCTCGTTGTTGGTCTCGACCATCGCCACGGCCGGATCGTCGGCCAGCGAGTATCCGGTGTACGGATTCTTCGGTGTCAGGAATTCGCGTGCGTACAGCTTCTGCAGCTCGATCATGCGGCGGTCGACCATGTCGATCCGCTTCTGGAAATCGGGGAACTGCGTGACCGTCGCAGGGAATCCGTCGGCGGGCACGAGGGTCTTCGACACCTTGAGGTTTACGTCCACGTAGATTCCGCGGGCCTTCAGGGCGGCGACGAGGCGGTGGATCTTGTCGAGCTGGGCGGGATCGATCTGCAGGTGGTCGTTGCGGTCCTTGCTCCAGATGCTTCCGCCGTTCTTCACGTCCCAGGGGTTGTCGAGGTGGTGCAGGCGGACGATGTTGATGCCGTTGCGCGCGAACAGCTCGGCAAGTTCGTCGGCGCGTTTGGCGGAGACGAAGGCATCTGAGCCGGCGAGGTTGGCGCCCCAGAAGCGGATGCGGTGGCCGTCGCCGGTGACGAAGTGGCCATCTTCGACGCGGATCCGTCCGTGCGCCCCGGCGGGCGCGGAATTCAGAGCGCTGGCGTCGAGTGCCGAGCCGGACGCGGGAGTCTCCAGCGGCCAGACAAACCAGCCCGCGGGCACGGAATCCGCCGCGCGGCTGGCGATGGTGCCGAGGGCGAACAGTGCGGCGATCGAGAGGAGGCGCCTGCAGTGCGTCGGATGGGACGGAGGGAGGTCGGACAGGATCTGCATAGGGGGGATGATGATCGAGCGGCCGCCGGTGCAGGAGACTCAAGCCGGGAGCGGTGCCGCAGGCTCAAAGTTGGATGCGATCATTAGAGGGCTTTTTCGCCGCCCGGGTCTCCGGAGTTCTGCCGCACCTTGAACACCTGGTGACCGGGATGAAGCGCGCGCGTGGAGCCATCCCAGCGGAAGGTGCCGACGAGGCCGGGTGGCAGGTCGATGGTCACCGCGAGCGTTGTGCCCGTGCGCTGGTAGGCGACCGAGATCTGGCCCTTCGGATGGGGAACGGTGCAGCGTGCTTCTTGGAGCGGTCCAAGGTTGGGGGCGATCAGCACGGTTCGAAATCCGGGGCTTCCGGGTCGGATGCCGCAGACGGTCTCGAGCAGGTCGCAGACAGGCGACGCGCTCCAGGCGTGGCAATCGCTGCGCGAAGGCTCGGGTGTCTCGGCGAAGGTGGTGAGGCCCATGGCAAGCATGTCGCGCCAGGGTCCGAGCTGGGCGATGTACTCGTCGCCCAGTCCCGCCTTCCGCATCGCCCGCAGGAGGTAGAAGCGGAAATAGATCGTGCAGGCGACTAGGCTGGGGTCGTCGATCACGCGGGACATGAGGTCGCGCGCCGCTGGGCCGGAGACGGCGCCGGACAGGACGGCGAGTGCGTTTGCGTGCTGGCTGAATTCGCTCCGCGCAGGGGTGTCCGCGAGCAGGCGGCGCCCCGGATCCCAGCAGAGGCGCAGGGTGGCCTCGCGCAGCGAGCCCGCGAGTGCGCGGCAGCGGTCCGCCTCGCCGGTTTGCCCGAAGGCCTGGAAGAGGTCGGCGGCGTGCTCGAGCGCCAGGGCATACTGGAGCGTGATGATCGACGATCCGCCGGTCTCCGCGCCGGGAGGTTCGCCACCGCGGTCCAGCTTCGGGTCCCAGTGCCACTGCGCCGCCCAGTCGACGAAGCTCCAGTATGGAAGCGGGCCGAGCATGCCGGTCTTGGGATCGACGTGGCGGTCGAACCAGTCGAGCACCGCCCGGATGCCCGGGAGCCTCGCACGGACGAAGGCCGGGTCGTCCCGGAACATCCAGTAGTCGTGAACCATCTCGACCCACGACAGGGAAAACGTGTCGATCACCTGCGGTGGATCGCTGGGCGAGCGGCTCTGGGTGAGCCCGCCGGGAAGGCGCGAGCGGTCGCCCAGTTCGATGGCATTGCGCATCAGGCGATCATCCCCCGAGACGGCCAGCGAGATGAGCGCCTGGATCCGCGTGTCGCCGAGGTACTGGAGGCGCTCGTAGTACGGGCAGTCCATGTAGGTCTCGAACGCACAGAGGCGCGCCGTATGCCAGCCGACGTCCCAGATCCGCGTGAGCACGGGATCGTCGGACTCAAAAGTCGCGTTGCGATAGAAAGGGTACCCGGTGGCCATTCCCGCCACGTCGTCGATCTGGAGCGGGGCGTCCTCCGTCGCGACCCGCAGCTCGACGTAACGGTAGCACCGCACGTCCAGCGGTTCGAAGCGGCGGCGGTCGCCGCCGTCGGTGATGAACCGGTCCTCGAGGCCGGACAGGTGGCGCCCCTCGATGTCGTTGCGATTGCCCTTTCGTCCATCGCGGTCAACGAGCGCCTCGGCGTAGGCGAGCGTGAGCCGTGCGCCGCGTCCGCCGCTGACGACCAGGTACGGGAATGCGAGCGTCTCATTGCCCTGGTCGAGGAGGAGCGTCGCGTGGGTGTGGGCGGGGACGGTGATCGGCGACCTGCCCTGTAAAAAGGCGCTGGTCTCCGCGACGCCCGAGGCACGGCGGACCGCCTGGAAGCGCTGGAGGGTCTCGGGAAGCATGGGGATGTTCCGCGGTGCGAGCCAGCGAACCAGATCGGTGCCGTGGTAGCGCGGGGTGCCGTTCCCCAGCAGGCGCGGGCTGCTCCACGTGCGGTCGTCGTAGCCGCTCCCTGTCCAGCCCCAGGGATAGGAGCGTCCATCCACGAAGTCGCCCGGCCCGGCAACATAGTATCCATGGATCTTGGACGGGTCGGGTGGCACGGGCGCGTAGGCGCCGACGCGCAGGACCCGCCATGCGGGCCCCGTGTCAACGTCGGCCGCCGCGGGGCCGTCGCCCTGGAGGATGAACGCCGTGCCGTGGCTCACGAGCGCGGCGGGACGGTAGGCGCCGTAGTTGACCACCTCGGCCGCGATCACGTTTGCGCCGGCGTGCAGGTAGGGCGCGAGGTCGATCGAGTCGTAGCGCATCAGCCAGGCGTCGCTGCGCTCGGGGCCAAAGCCGACGGAGCGCCCGTTCACGAAGAGCCGGTAGCGGTTGTCCGCGCTGACGTGCACCACGAACCGGTCGGGCCTGGCTTCGAGCCGGAGTGTCCGCCGGAAGAAACACACGCCGTAGTCGAACAGGGACCCGCTCGGTGCCGCGATCCACGAGGCGGGCCATTTTTCGGTCAACAGGTTCGCGGCCGTCGCCGGACACGCGGGGGCCATCGCGATCGTGTTTGCCGAGGCTCGCAGGAGCGGAACCGAAACAGGCAGGGTCAGCGCGAGTAGAAGTGGCAGCAGTCGGGTGGGGCGGAAGAGCATGGGCGGGATGCGGTGAAGCGGCCAAGCTTGGACCGCGCGACGGGTTTTGCCGAGGACGACTTCAGGCCGCGAAGCAGAGGTGGATCCGGCTGCCTTTGTGGCTCAATCAATTGAACCGAAGCCCCTCCGCGTTGACAGCCGTGGGGATCGGTTGCGGCCTAGGACGACGCCCCCCCAGCCAAGGCACGGCCCCGAGACGCCGCGCCGAATCGCTTTTTCCCCATGCCCTCGTACAAACTCCCCCTGGCCCTCCTGCTCGGGCTGTTCACCATGGCCCTCGCCTTCCCCGCCTCCGCCTCGAACTACCGCAACTTCCACGTCGCCGTTTATGTGCGCGCCTACGAAGTGCAGAAGATGAAGGACCCCGCCTGGCTCCAGGCCCGGTGGAACCTCGTCAGCTCGCAGGTGAAGGTCGACAAGGTCTATCTCGAAACCTTTCGCGACGGCATTCTGGTCGACGACGCCACGCTCCAGGCCGCGAAGCGCTTCTTCGAGGCGCACGGCGTGCAGGTCGCCGGCGGCATCGCGGCGGTGCGCAATGAACGCAACCTCTTCGAGACCTTCTGCTACACCCAGCCCTCCCAGCGCGCGGAGTTCAAACGGGTCGTCGAGGCCACCGCCCGCAATTTCGACTCGTTCATCCTCGACGACTTCTTCTTCACGACCTGCACCTGCGACAGCTGCATCGCCGCCAAGGGCACCCAGTCCTGGACCCAGTTCCGCCTCGGCCTCATGACCGAGGTCGCCCGCGACCTGGTGCTCGGCGCCGCCCGCTCGGTGAATCCCGGCGTCAAGGTGACGATCAAATATCCCAACTGGTACGAACATTATCAGGGCTCTGGATACAACCTGGCCACGGAGCCCGCCATGTTCGACCGCATCTACACCGGCACCGAGACGCGCGACCCCGTCATCACGGGCCAGCACCTGCAACAGTACCAGAGTTACGAGATCTTCCGTTACCTCGAGAATGTCGCCCCCGGGCGCAACGGCGGCGGCTGGGTCGACACCGGTGCCCGCGTCACCGCCGACCGCTACGCCGAGCAGTTGTGGGACACCATGTTCGCGAAGGCCCCGGAGATCACGCTCTTCGCGCTCAACGAGCTGGTCGAGCCGCTCCAGCCCTCCGACCGCGCCCCTTGGCAGGGCGAGGGCACGTCCTTCGACTATGACCGCGCCGTCGCAGCGGTCCGGCACGGCGTCGCGCCGACGCTCGCCTGCGTCGCCGGCCAGGCGCTCGACCTCGCCGACCGCGTCGTCGGAAAACTCGGCAATCCGGTGGGCGTCGCCTCCTACCGGCCCTTCAACTCGACCGGCGAGGACTACCTCCACAACGTGCTCGGCATGTGCGGCATCCCCGTGGAGCTGCACCCGACGTTTCCCGCGTCCGCGCCCGTTGTTCTCCTGACCGAGGACGCCAAGGGCGACCCGAACCTCGTGCGCGAGATCGAGGCGAAACTCCGCGCGGGCGGACGCGTGATCATCACCTCCGGACTCCTGCACGCGCTCCAGGACCGCGGGCTCTCCGACATTGGCGAGTTCCGCTGCGGCGAGCGCCGGGCCTTTGTCGCGGACTTTTCGTATTGGGGCGGTGAGGACCGCATCGAGAAGCCGATGCTGATCCCCGAGGTGCGCTACCTGACCAACAATTCCTGGGACATCCTCAGCGGCCGGGCTTCCGGCATGGGATTCCCGATGGTGCTCATGCACGCCTACAACCGCGGGAAGCTCTATGTCCTGACCATCCCGGACAACCCGCTCGACCTGTATCGGCTTCCGCCCGACGTCCTCAACCGCATCCGGGCGCTGGCGTCCGACGGTCTGCCGGCTCAGCTCGAGGGACCGTCGAAGGTGGCGCTCTTCGAGTACGACAACGGCGCGGTGATCGTGCAGAATTTTCGCGATGAGCCGGTGTCCGTGCGGGTCCGTCTGAACGATTCCTCGCGCGCCGTGGTGGACGGTCTTGGCGGTGGTGTGATCCCGCACACGCTCGACAAAGGGCAGGCGGTGGTTGCACTCGACGTCCCGGCCCATTCATTCCGCCTCCTGACGCGGCGCTGAGCCGGCAGTCGGCAACCTTCCCGAAACCCATGAGCGACTCCACTCCGACCTCCCCGGGCGAACCCTTCGAGGGCCACGCCATCCTCGGCTCAAACCCCTCCGGCGAACATCCGGCCCTCCGGCGGGATGCCGGCCGCTGGATCCTCCCGGGCTCGGGGCCGCTTTGGGGGGCCGACGCGCGGTTTCAGTTTGTGTGGAAAAAGGTCTCCGGCGACGTGTCGCTCGCGGCGACGCTGCCGGAGGGCGAGGTCGGGCTGATGATCCGGGCGAGCCTGGATGCTCCGTGCCCCTCCGCCGTCGCGTTGCTGGTGCCGGGCGGCCGCCCGGTGCTGCAGACCTGCGACTCGCCGGGCGCGGACAGGCGCGAGCTTGTCGCGTCGACGGCAGGCCACCGGCGGATCCGGCTCGAGCGCTGCGGCGATTACCTCTCGATGTCGACGGCCGGGGCGAACGGGGCCTGGGAGGCCACCGGCGGATCGGTACGGGTTCCCCTTCCGGAGAGCGTCTATCTCGGCGTGGCGGCCTGGGACTGCGGGGCGTCGGGTGCCGGCTTCGAGGAGCCCGTCTATTCCGCCCTCGCCCCGGGCTCCGGCCGCATGGTGTGCGCCCTCGAGATCCTGGAACTCGCCACGCTCCGCCGCAGCATCGTGTATCGGACGGAGCAGCACATCGAGGCCCCCAACTGGTCGCGCGACGGCGCCTCGCTCATCTTCAACGGAGGGGGACGCCTGTATCGAATTTCCACCGACGGGGGCGCCCCGCAGCCGATCGACACCGGCTTCGCGACGCGCTGCAACAACGACCACGGGCTGTCCCCCGATGGCTCGCTGATCGCCATCAGCGACCACACGGAGGAGGACCGCTCCCTCATCTACGTCCTCCCCTCCGCGGGGGGCGCGCCTAGGCGGATCACGCGGAACGGACCCTCCTACTGGCACGGCTGGTCGCCCGACGGCCGGACGCTCGCCTACTGCGCCCAGCGCGACGGGGCGTTCGGCATCTTCACGATTCCCGCCGGGGGAGGGGAGGAGACGCGCGTGACCACCGCGGCGCCGGGCGGGCTCGACGACGGTCCCGACTACTCGCCGAACGGCGCGTGGATCTATTTCAATTCCGATCGCACCGGACGCATGCAGATCTGGCGCGTGCGCCCCGACGGCAGCGAGCTCGAGCAGGTCACCTTTGACGATGCCAACAACTGGTTTGCGCATCCGTCGCCGGACGGCCGCCACGTCGTGCTGCTCACCTATGGCGCAGACGTGACCGGTCACCCGCCGAACAAGGACGTGAGCCTGCGCGCGTTGCCGGCCGTCGGTGGGAATCCGCGCGTGCTCGCTCGCTTCTTCGGAGGGCAGGGGACGATCAACGTCCCGTCCTGGTCCCCGGACGCGAAGCGCTTCGCGTTTGTGAGCTACCAGCTGCTGCCCACCGCCTGAGGCGCGCGGTGCGCTTCAGCCCCGGCCCTGGGAGCGCGCCTGGATCTCGGCCTTCAGCCCCTGCCAGCGCGCGAGGCGCTCGGCGATGCGCGCCTCCATGCCCGCCGCCTTCGGCGTGTAGAGGGTCAGGGGCTTGCTGAGATAGTCCTGGCCCGTGATCGCTTCGGGAAAATCGTGGGCGTACAGGTAGCCTTTCCCGTGCCCCATGCGCTTGCTGGCCTGCCCTCCCTTGTCGCGGAGCGCGATGGGCACGTCCTGGACGGGCTGCTCCTTCAGGGCCGCATGCGCCGCTGAGAGCGCGAGGGTTGCCGAATTGCTCTTCGGGGCGCAGGCAATGTAGAGCGTCGCGTGCGCGAGCGTCAGCTCGGCCTCCGGCAGGCCGATGAAATCCACCGCGTGATGCGCGGCGACCGCGAGCGGGAGGGCCAGCGGGTCGGCCAGGCCGACGTCCTCGCTTGCGAGGATCACCAGGCGCCGGGCCACGAAGCGCGGGTCCTCGCCGCCCTCGAGCATCTTCGCGAGCCAGTACATCGCCGCGTCCGGATCGCAGCCGCGGCAGCTTTTGATGAATGCGGAGATCGTGTCGTAGTGCTCGTCCTCGTCCGCATCGTAGCGGATCCGGCGCTCGCGTGCGAACACCTCCAGCTCGGCGTCCGTGATCTCGCCCGCCTCGGGAAGGCTGAGCGCGATCACCTCGAGCGCATTGAGCGCACGACGCAGGTCGCCGTCGCACAGGCGCGCGAGCCTCACCAGGACCGTGTCCGACGCGGTCAGGCGGCGTGCGCCCAGCCCCCGCTCGGCATCGTCCAGCGCCGCGCGCATCACCCCTGCCATCGTCTCCGGTTTCAACGGCTCCAGGCGGAACAGGTGGCTGCGCGAAAGCAGCGGCGGGTTGACGTAAAACCCCGGGTTGTGGGTCGTCGCACCGATCAGCCGCACCGAGCCCTCCTCGACATCCGGAAGCAGCAGGTCCTGCTGGGCTTTGTTGAACCGGTGCAGTTCGTCGATGAACAGGATCGTGGCCGACTCCGGGCGCCGGCGCGCCTGGGCGAGGATCTCGCGCAGCTCCGCCACGTTGCTCAGGACCGCGTTCAAGCGCACGAAGCGACTCCGCGTCTCTGCGGCGATCGCCTCCGCGAGACTTGTCTTGCCGCAGCCCGGCGGCCCGTAGAAAAGCAGGCTTCCGAACCGGTTCTGGCTGACCAGCCTCGGCAGCAGGTTGCCCGCCGCGGTGATGTGGCCCTGGCCGACGACTTCCGCGAGGCAGCGCGGCCGCATGCGCGCGGCGAGCGGCTGATGCGCCCGGGGCGTCGGCGCCGCCGCGGGCCCACCCTCGACGCGCGCGTCGTCCTCCGGGTCCGCAAACAGATCACCTTGGAAATCGTCCTGCATGCGCTCCTTTGTGGGCGGAAATCCGCGCGAGGAAAGGTGAAAGCGACGCTCAATCACCGCTCCCCCGCGGAAAGCGAGGCTTGAAGAAAAAGGTAAATTAAAATTAACGTTTTGCCGTGAAAGACCGTTCGCTCCGGCACCGTTCGCCGCTCCTGTGGATCACGCTGCCGATGACGGTGGGGCTGGTGGCGGGCCGCGTCGGGGTGGGGATGCCGGCGGGCCTGGCCCTGACCCTTGCCGCGCTGTGCGCCGGGATCGCGGTGGGTGCGGCGTGGCGGGAGGCGCGGGGTTGGGCGCCGGCGTTCGTCGCAGCGCTGGTGCTGGCGGGGATCGGCGCCTACGGGATGCACCGGAATCGCCTGGACGCGTGGGAGCGCCTTCCGCCGAGGGAGGTGCAGCTCAAGGTGCGTTGCGGGCGCCTCTATCCCTCGAAGGACCGGGAACGCTTCGCCGCTCTGGTCACGGTGACGGAGGCGGAGCGCCACGTGGCGGAGCTGCGCGGGCAGCCGGTATACGTCTCGCTGAGCATCGATCCGCGGCGTCTTGCTCCGATCGCGGGCAGCGAGCTGCGGGTTCGCGGGGTGCTCGAACGGTTGCCCGTCATCGGCGAGCCGTATTCATTCGAAGGGTACCTGACGGACCTGGGGATCAATTTCAGGCTGGCGCGTGGCGAGGTGCTCGGCGAGTCGGGCCGGCCCGGCGCCTATCGGCTCCTGTGCGCGGCGGCCGAGCGCAGGATCCATTCGATTCTCGGAATCGGCATCGCCCGCGAGCGCCCCGACCTGGCAGGCGTGCTCAGGGCCATGCTGCTCGGTCGCACCGCCGAGATGAGCCAGGCGTCCAGGCTGCTGTTCATGCGCAGCGGCACCCTTCACCTGTTCGCGATCAGCGGGCTTCACATCGTCGCGATCGCACTCGCATTGAACGGCCTGCTGGCCTTTGCGCGCGTGCCGCAGCTCCCGCGGTTCGCCGCCGGCATGGTTGCGCTCTGGTTTTATGTCGACGTGACGGGCGCCGCGCCATCCGCAGTCCGGGCTCTGTTCATGGTGGCCCTCGTGGAACTGGCGTTTGTCGTGCGCCGGGCAGTGAATCCCCTCGCGACGCTCACGACGGCGTGGCTCCTGGTGCTGCTGGTTTCGCCGCTCCAGTTTTTCACGGCCAGTTTCCAGATGAGCTACGGCATTGTCGCCTCGCTGATCCTCGTAGGCGTCCCGTTATACGAATCGATCCGGTCGCGTTGGCGCCCCTTCGAGGCGGTCCCTGCTGCCGACCGCGGCCTCGTGCGCCGCACGTTCGTCTGGCTGGTGGACCAGGTCCTGAGCGCCGGCGCCTTGGGCGCGTCGGCATCGCTCGTGGGCCTGGTCGCGGGAGTGGCGTTCTTCCGACTCCTGACGCCGGGATCCATCCTGGTGAACCTGGTGATGATTCCAATCTCGACCCTTGTCATCTACGCCGGCCTCGCCTCGCTGTTGTGCGGTCTTGCGGGGGCCACGCTCCTGGCCTCGGTGTTCAACCATACGGCCGCCCTGGTCCTGCTGGCCATGGAGCGATTCCTCGAGTCGGCAATGTGCCTGCCCGGCATGTATCTCGCGGGCCAGTTCCGCTGGAGCGTGCTCGGTGGGTGCGGAATGGCTGCGGTGCTTGCACTTGCGCTTGCATGCTACGCGCGGGCTGCGCCGAATCGGCCCGGGCGGTGGATCGCCCCATTCGCCCTCTGTACAGCGCTGCTTCTCCTCGGCGTCAGATACGGATGACGTGCTTGCGTCTTGAGGCAGCGTGTATTCCCTGCCATGGTTTCAGACCCACCATGAAGAGCGCTTACGAATTGGCCATGGAACGTCTCTCGCGTTCCGAACCGCAGTCCGCCCCTCTCACCGAGGCCCAGAAAGCCCGGCTTGCGGAGGTTGACCGCGTGTTCAAGGGAAAGTGGGCTGAGCGCGAGATATTCCTGAAGGGTCGGCTCAACGCGGCGCACGCGGAGGGCAAGCTGGAGGAGATCGAGAAAATCCAGCGGCAGCTTGTCGATGAACGGGCGCGGCTCGACGAGGAGCGCGATGCCGAGAAGGACCTCATTCGGGCGCGGGGCTGACCATGACGACCGTGCTCGCAATCCTCGACGTGGGCAGCGGGGAGATCATGTGGATCCTCCTGATCGCCGTCCTGCTGTTTGGCGGCGACAAGCTGCCCGGCTTCGCGCGCGGCCTTGGCCGTGCCATGAACGAGTTCAAGAAGGCGAAGGGCGACGTCGAGCGTGAGATTTCGCGCGCGCTTCACGAGACCCCCGAACCGACGCGTCCCCAGGCCCCCCAGGCGGTGCAGCAGGCGATATCGCCGCAGGACGCGAAGCTGTATCCCGAGCTCGGCAAGACCGAACCGCAGATGCCCCGGGCCAACCCGCCGTCGCGCACCGGCGGCCCCGAGTCGCCCGGTGCCCAGCCGCCCGCCGGCTGAGCCCTGTATACCTGCCGACGGAAGGCCCGCGACCGAGCGCGCATGAACGTCGTGGATACACCTTTCGACGAGCCCGTGCGGGTGCCGGTCGGACCCGAGCTCGACTTGCACACCTTTTCGCCACGCGACCTGGGCGTCCTGCTGCCCGCGTACCTCGAGGCCTGCGTGGCGAGCGGCTACCCCGAAGTCCGAATCGTGCACGGCAAGGGCACGGGCGCCCTCAGGGCCTCGGTCCACGCGCTCCTCGCGCGGTCGCCGCTTGTCGTATCGTATTGGCAGGCCGGTGACATGGCCGGCTCCTGGGGCGCCACGCTGGTGCGCCTGGCCGTCCTGTCGCGGGATTCCGGAGACGAGTGTCTGCAAAAAAAGTTACGCCAGGAGCGGGAGGCCGGAGTGGCTGCTAAGGGGGGAGCAAAAAATGAGAAATGAAGGATTTACCGCGAGGGGAGACGGTGACGGACTTGTGAATTAGTCCACTGTTTTGGGGATTTTGGCCGGAAGGCTGCGGAAATGGTGTTGACTTGACCGGCGAAGTCTCGCGTTTTCGGCGTCTTCATTTACGGCTTCCTAGCTCAATTGGTAGAGCAGCTGACTCTTAATCAGTTGGTTCGGGGTTCGAGTCCCCGGGGAGCCACCAACCTGGCCCGAAAGGGTTAAGTTGGCCCGGTTCTTTGATTTGCTGAGGTTGGATGATGCGCCCCGAAGGCGTCGTGCACGCCCACTTTCGCCGGCGTAGCTCAATGGCAGAGCACCTGTTTTGTAAACAGGTGGTTGCAGGTTCGACTCCCGTCGCCGGCTCCACTCTTTGCTCAGTCCACGTGGCCCATCACCCAGTTTGGCAAAAGTTATAAATCCCACTGCCCGATGGTGTAATGGTAGCACAGCAGATTCTGACTCTGCTTGTCTAGGTTCGAGTCCTAGTCGGGCAGCCATTCGACTCGTAGTTTCCCCCAGTCAGGCCGTCACTGATGCGCTTGAATTCCGGGGCCTTGCTCCTAGGTTACCTCCTTTTCCCCCAATAGTGCTTAGTTTTCTCCCAATATCCTTGTCGGTCCCCTTAGCGGGCGACGTGAGTGAAGTTCTCAACGCTTCACAGAAGATTTACGTGACCCATACGATTAGGCGTCACGTCGAATCCATTAGGAATTCTAAATCCAATTCCTCCGAGCTTGAGTTTTTCTGAACATAGGGCTGATCTTTCCGATTGTTAATAACGACTTTCATCTCAGTTAACCAAAACTTACACTACTCAACGTCCCAAAATCATGATTACTAGCACCCTTCCGCTCGCATTCCTCATGGGTCAGTCTCCGATGGAGCTGTTCATCCACGGTGGCCCGATCATGTGGCCCATTCTGCTGATCTCGTTCATCGGCCTCACGGTGATCGTGGAGCGCGTCCTCTTCATCATGCGCGAGAATTCCCACCGCGACCCCGAGGTCGTCGAGAAGATGCTCGAGAAGGTGGAAGCGCGCGACCTTGATTCTGCGGTTGAGGTTGGCAAGAAGAGCCGCGACTACGTCGCCCGCATCCTGGTGTACACGCTGACGAATCGTGAGTACTCGATGCACAACGCATTCCTCCGCGCCTCCAACCAGGAGCTCACCCGCTTCCAGCAAGGCATGGCCATTCTCGATACCGTCATCACCGCGGCCCCGCTGCTCGGTCTGCTCGGTACGGTCACGGGTATGATGAACACCTTCGGCGCCCTGGGTGCCGGCGGCGACATCGCCTCGAAAGCCAGCAGCATCACCGGTGGTGTGGCCGAAGCGCTTATCGCCACGGCCTGCGGTCTGTGCATCGCGGTCACCGGCCTGCTTCCCTTCAATTACATGAACGCCCGCATTGAGGAGGCGAAGCACGAGATCGCCGACGCGTCCAACGCTCTCGAAATTCTCATCAAGAAGTCCGAGTCGGCCAACGCCCACTAATCCGGTCTACGACCCCGGCGTTCGGTTCGTCCTAACCTCAAAATCCTCCTCCCATGGCAGGTCCAAGTACAGGTGGTGGTGGTGGCAAGAAAAAGGCCCGCATCGAGATCATTCCGCTGATCGATGTGATCTTCTTCCTGTTGGCGACCTTTGTCTTGTTCACCCTCGCGCTCAATAAGTCGAACGGACTCCCCGTCAGCCTTCCCGCCGTGCAAACCGGCGAGCCCCGGGATCCCTCGGGGTCCGCGACGATCACGGTGACCAAGGAGGGCACGCTGGCCTGGGACAAGGATCCGGTGCCGCTCGACGAATTCATCGCCCGGCTGAAGGCTTTTTACGTGGCTAATCCCGTCGACGGCAAAATCCTCATCAACGCGGACAAGGAAGCCACCTTCAGCCAGGTCATCTACGCCTTCGACGAAGTGCGCAAGGCCGGCTTCAAGCAGGTGCACATCGAAACCCTCGTGGCGTCGGATAAGCCGTAAGGCCCCGATCCACTCGGTTACCTCCGAAATCTCAATCTTCAAGTCCCTCTTTTTATGGCTGGTGGTGGCTCCGCTAGAACCGACGACGGAAAGAAGAAAGCACGCATCGAGATCATCCCTCTGATCGATGTGATCTTCTTCCTGTTGGCGACCTTCGTATTGTTTACGCTGTCCCTGAACAAGCTGGTCTCACTTCCCGTGCAGCTTCCTCAGGCGGGTGCCTCGTCGTCTGACCAGCAGGACACCACTGTCTCCCTCCAGGCGTCCGACGCGGACACCTGCTACTGGAACAAGGAGTTGATCAGTTTCGCCGAGGTCGAACCTCGTCTGCAAAACTACAAGGCTCACCAAGCCAACCCCCGCGTGCTGATCTGCGGCGACGACAAGGCGAAGTTCGGCTTTGCGCTGAAGCTCTTCGATCTCGTCCGCAAGGTCGGCATCAAGGAGGTTTCGATCGAAACCCGCGTACGGCCCACGGGTAAATAAGGAATCCACGCCATGCGTCGCGATCTCATCATCGGCATCTTCGTTTCCATCCTGGCCCACGTCGGGTTTCTGTACGGCTCCAACCTCTTCCCGAAGCACCGGGTAGTGAAGCACGTGGTCGCGGATACGACCGAGACCATCGACCTCACCATGCCCAAGCTCGAGGAGGAGCCCGAGGTTGTCCAAGACACCTCGAACGACTCCAGCGCCGCCCAGGTGCAGGACTTCGCTCCCCCCATGCAGGCGGACGTGCCGTCGCTCATCACGGTCGACTCGTTCGTGCAGCAGATCGAGCCGCCGCCGCCTGAGGGCATCAAGCCCAACGCGAACCTGATGAACATTCCGGTCAACCGCGGCAACGTCGGCAGCAAACTCTCCAACGTCTTCAACCTCGCCGACCTCGACCAGCCGCCGGTTCCGCGTGTGCAACAGAAGCCGATCTATCCCTTTGAAATGCGCCGCGCCGGCATCACCGGCACCTGCGTGGTGGCCTTCATCGTCGACGTCAATGGTGACGTCCGCGACGCCTACGCCATCCGCTCGACTCAGCGCGAGTTCGAGCAGCCCGCGGTCCAGGCGGTCATGAAGTGGAAGTTCCGCCCCGGCAAGAAGGGTGGCAAGGCCGTGAATACCCGGATGCTTGTCCCCATCGAGTTCAGCCTCAACAACTCTGACGATTGATCCCCGTGAGTGCCTCAACCCTTTCGCGTAATCCCCTGACTCTGCTCCGGCGCTGCGCGCTCGTGGCGGCCGTGGTCGTCACCTGCTTCGCGGGCAAGGTCCTGCGCGCTCAAGAGCAGCAGGCTCACTATCTCTCGGACAACATCGTCGAGAAGCTTTCGAAGCTCGACGAGATGCAGAAAGAGAAGAAGTGGGACGAAATGATCGCCCTGATCAAGTCGCTCTACCAGACGTCGAAGCCCGAGAGCTACGACGCGGCGATGATGCTGCAGTACCTTGGCAACGTCTATCTGATCAAGAACGACCTGGCCTCCGCGCTCAGCCCCCTCGAGGAGGGCCTCGCCCTGTCGGAGAAATACCACTACTACCACCTCGAGACCGAGCAGCAGGTCCGTTACTACGTCGCGCAGATCTACTATCAGGACGCGACCGCCAAGAACGTGCCCAATGACGTCACGGTCCGCGATCTCAAGAAGGCCAAATTCTATCTGGATCAGTGGTTCGCGAACAACACCAGGCCCAATCCGGATGCCCGTGTCTTCGACGCCTCGGTGCTTTTCCAGCTCGCCCAGTCCGCTTCCGGGGTGCCCAACAAGTACGATCCGACCTATCTGAAGGAGACGATGGAGGCCTGCCAGGCGGGCTTCACCGAGACCGTTCACCCGAAGGAGTATTTGTATCTCCTCTACATCAACTGCCTCCAGCTCCAGGAGCGTTATGCCGAGGCAGCCTCGTACTGGGAAATCCTGGTCAGCGTCCAACCGAACAAGAAGGACTACTGGAACCAGCTGCTGGCGACCTACAACCAGCTCGCGCAGTCGACCGATACGCACGTCGCGCTCAAGTACAGCGTTCGTGCGCTGCTCACCCTCGACCGCGCGCAGGCTCACGGTTTCCTGAAGAGCCCGCGTGAGAATTTCATTCGCTTCTCGATCCTCTACAACATCCAGCAGTATCAGGAAGCCGCACACGTCCTTCGCGCTGGTCTCGAGAACGGTACCATCGAGGATACGGCGAAGAACTGGGAGATCCTGGCCTACGCCCTCCAGCAGGTGAACAAGTCCGACGAGGCCATCGACGTGCTCAAGGAAGCCTGCAAGCGTTATCCGACCAATGGCCAGTTCTACTTCACCATTGCTCAGGACTACTACGCCAAGGACAACTCCAAGCTGGCCTTCGAGTACGCACAACGCGCGCTGAAGGTCGGCCACCTCGACAAGCCCTACGCGGTCGAATCGTTCATCGCCTATATCGCCTTCGACCTTCGCAAGTACGACGAGGGTATCGCGGCGGTCGACAAGGCCCTGGCCTACCCTGAGGGTGCCAAGGACGCCCGCCTGAAAAGTCTCAAGAGCGCCATGCTCGACGAGATCCGTCGCCGCGAGCAGAACAAGAAAGCAATCGAAGCTCAGCGCCGAAGCCTGTGATGTTGAACCTTTAAGAAGCCCTATCTATGAATAAAGTCTACTTCCTAGTCCCCTTGGTAGCAATTTTGGCATTCGGTGGCTACTGGTATACCTTCAAGACCGCCTATGAGGCGAAAGCCGCCGCCGCCGCTGTCGAGGCCCGTCAACAGCGCGAGCTGAAGGTCGAGCAGGACCGCAAGAATCACATCAAGGCCATCGAGGAGGCGAATGCCCTGGCCGCCAAGCGCAAGGCCGAGATCGCGGCCAAGCAGGCCCGCGAGAAGAAGGAACGCGATGATCGCCTGGCCGCCCTCGACGCCCGCGACCGCGCTCGCAGCGAGCAGTTCCGCTTGAAGGGTGACGCCGACCGCCTCCAGCGCGACGTCAACGACCTGAAGGAAGAGGTGCTCAAGATCGAGACCGATACCAAGGACATCGACGCCCAGAAGACGCTCGTCAACGAGTACATCGCCAAGGCGCGCGAGAATCTGAAGAGCCTCTATCAGGTCGGCGACAAGATCGAGAAGGCAAACACTGTGATCCTTCGTAACTTCAAGGAGCTGGCCACGCTGCGCTCCAAGTCCTCCTCGTAACGCCCCGTTCCCCACCCAACATGAAAAAGTGGCTCTATTTCATCACCCCCGTCATCGGGTTGACGGTCTTCCTTTTCTTCTACTTCTCGTTCAAGAAGGAAGCTGAGGCCCAGGCCGCCGCCCGCAAGGCGCAGATCGAGGCTCAGGCTGCTGCGGACGCCCGCCAGAAGGCCCGCCTCGAGGAAATCGCCCGCGAGGATGCGGCGAAGAAGGCAGCCCAGCGCGCCGCCGAGGAAGCGGCCAAGGAGGCCGCCCGCAAGGCCAAGTGGGATGCGGAAGGCGCCAAGATCCAGTCCGAGACCGACGAGGCTCTCAAGCTGGGTCATGAGTACGCCGCCCGCCTCGCTTCACTCAAGAAGCAGCTGGCCGACCTCCGCGCCCGCCGCGACGCCGACAATCACAACTTCATGGAGGCTGTTCGCGAACTCGAGATCGCCAGCATCGGTCGCCACGAGATCGATATGGAATCCCAGCGCATGATCGGCCTGATCGTTGCGAAAGCGCAGTCGTCCGAGCTCGCCAGCCCGCCGCCGCTGCCCGAGAAGAAGAAGAACAACGACTGACCGTCGTCCTAGACCGTTCCTTTCCGAGCCCGGGTTTACGCCCGGGCTCTTTTTTTGAATCGTGTGAGGCGGAGGGTGGGCTTGCGGGTCCGGATGGAGTCGGGCAACCTTTGGCCATGAAAACCCCAATTCGGACAGCATTGGCGGCGGGCGTTTTTCTCATGGCAGTCCTGGTGATGCCGGAATCGCTCGCGGCAGCGCCGAAGGCAGGGGCTGTGCCGGCGGCAAAAGAGAAGCCCGCGCCGGAAGGCAAGATCGAGGGCATAGCGATCGCGCGCCCGAACGGAAACTGGCTGGGGCTTTCCATCAAGGACCAGTGCTTCCGGCTCGGCTTCTACGATGCGCACAAGATGCCGATGGCGCCCGACTGCATCCGGGCCGTCGCACGCTGGCATTCGAGGAACAAGCTTTATCAGGATCTCTCGGTGCTGCTGCCCTCCACCGACGGCGTGTCGCTCGCGGGCAACCGATACGTGCAGCCTCCGCGGATCTTCCGGGTGTTTCTCACGCTGATCGGTCCGGGCGACAAGGTACTCGAGACCTACGCGGTCGATTTTCACGAGTGAAGTTTGGCCGACGCGGTGGTCGGGGCGGAGGTTTTCCTGTTGAACCTTTCGGCAAAGCCCTCTCGGCTTTGCGGTCCCTAAAATGAGTCTCTCCGCTCCAAGCCCGAAAACGATCTCCGGTGCCGCCTCCTTCCGGGTGGGCGTCGCTGCGGCGCGTTTCAACGAGCGCCACGTGGACGCCCTGCTCGATGCGGTGATCGGTCATCTCAGGGCCAATGGCGTGAAGGCGACCTCGATCGAGGTGGAACGCGTGCCGGGCTCCAATGAACTCCCCTCGGCGCTCCAGCTGATGAGCGGACGCGGCAAGTTCGACGTGATGATCGCGCTCGGCGTGCTGATCCGGGGCGACACGATTCACTACGAACTGATTGCGGATTCGACGACGCAGGCGCTGCACCGGGTGTCGCTGGATTCCCGCACGCCCGTCATCAACGGCGTCGTGGTCGCGGAGACCCGCAAGCAGGCGGACGATCGCTGCTTTGGCAAGGTGCCCCGCGGCGTGGAGTTTGCGCAGACGGCACTCGAAATGGCATCCCTGAAACGACGGCTGACTAAATCATGAGCAAGGCGCTGTTTGCACAACGACGTGAGGGCCGCGTGATCGCGATGCAGTACCTCTTCTCCTACAGCCTGAACAAGCCGGAGAACGTGGCGGACGATCTCACGCTGTTCTTCGAGCATCAGGAAAAGCCCCGCGACCATTATGCGTTTGGCGAGGAACTCATCCACGCCACGCTGACGCACATCGAGGAGATCGACGCGCACATCCGCTCGCTGGCGCACAATTGGGAATTTGAGCGCATCGCCCGCATCGACCTCGCGATCCTCCGCCTCGCGATCTGCGAGATGCTGTTCCGGAAGGACATCCCTCCGGTGGTCTCGATCAACGAGGCAATCGACCTTTCGAAGGAGTTTTCCAACCTCGATGCCAAGCGGTTCATCAACGGGATCCTGGATCGGCTGAAGGATCAGCTGGGTCGGGATGCCCGCAAGGTAAGCTCCTGAGGCGCGGGCATGTTTGGTCTGTTCAAGAAATTCAAGGATGGCCTCGCGAAGACGGTCGCGGCCATCACGGAGAAGACGCGAGGCCTGTTTGGCGGCCGGTCCATCGACGCCTCGTCGCTCGAGACGCTGGAGGAGGCGCTCTATGGAGCGGATTTCGGCGTGCAGACGACCGATGAGATCCTCACGGAGATCAAGGAGGCCTATCGGAAGGACAAGGCGCTCCAGGGGCGGCAGGCGGCCGAGATCGGTTCCGCGGTGCTGGTCCGAGCCTTGACCGGCTGCGAGCGCGCTCTCGAACCGGCGGCGAACTCTCCGACCGTGATCTGCCTGATCGGCGTCAACGGTTCCGGCAAGACGACGACGGCGGCCAAGCTCGGGTGGAAGCTCAAGCAGGACGGGAAGTCCGTCATGCTGGCGGCCTGCGACACCTTTCGCGCGGCGGCGGTCGAGCAGATCAAGACCTGGGCACAGCGTCTCGGGCTCGAGATCGTGGCGGCGCACACGGGTGCGGACGCTGCTGCCGTGGCATTTGACGCCTGGAAGGCGGCGAAGGCGCGAGGCAGCGACTACCTGCTGATCGACACGGCGGGCCGGCTGCACACCAAACAGAATCTCATGGAGGAGCTCGCGAAGATTCGGCGTGTACTCCAGAAGAACGATCCCACGGCGCCGCATCACAGCTGGCTCGTGGTGGATGGTTCGCTCGGCACCAACTCCATCGAACAGGCGAAGGTCTTTCACCAGGCGTTCGGCCTCACGGGGCTGGTTGTCACCAAGCTGGACGGCACGAGCCGCGGCGGTGCGATCGTGGGCATCTGGCGCGAGCTGAAGCTTCCGATCTATTTCATCGGCCTGGGCGAGCAGCCCGAGGATCTCCAGCCGTTCGAGTCGGAGAACTACGCGAAGGCCGTCTTCGGCCTGGACGGCGCCTGAGGACCGGCCCGGGCGCGGAATTTTGGGCTTTCCCCCGCGGGCGGCAGGTTGCTTGATGGCGGTTTTACGACCGCACCATGATCCTTCCGAAAGCCAGTCGACTGACTCCCGAGCAACTCAATGAGGTCACCGCGATCGTGACCGAGTTTGGCTGCAGCATTCAGCCGATCATCGGTGCGGTGCGGACGATCTACGCGATCCTGGGCGACGAGCGCGATGAGCTCATGATCAACCGGCTGGAGGGACTGGACTACATCGAGCGCATCGATCGGATCCAGTCGCCCTTCAAGCTGATGGATCGGCGGTCGGACCTTGCGACTCACCGGATCCGCGTCGGCAAGGCGACGCTGGGCGAGGAACTCGTGGTGATCGCCGGGCAGTGCACGATCGATCCGAAGAATCCGAACTATTTCTATGAAACGGCCGCCGCCGTGAAGGAGGCCGGGGCCACGTCGCTGCGCGGCGGCGTCTGGAAGCCGCGTACGAACCCGTACACCTTCCAGGGCGATGTGAAGAGCCTGGACATCCTGATGGAGGCCTCGCGGCGCACGGGACTGCCAGTCGACGCCGAAGTGATGGACGAGGACCAAGTGAAATTGGCCCTCGATGCGGGCGTGCACATGCTTCAGGTCGGAGCGCGCAACGCGCTGAACTACTCGCTGCTCCGCACGATTGGCAAAGCGGTGTCGCAGCGGCTGGACCGCACGGTGCTGCTAAAGCGCAGCCTTCACATGGGGCCGATCTCGGAATTCGTATCCGCCGCGGAATACATCGTGGCATTTGGAAATCCGAACGTGATCCTTTGCCCGCGCGGCACGGCGCCGACGCTGGATGGGTATCGCAATCATCCCGACGAGAGCATCACTCCGTTGCTCAAGGAGAAGACCTGGGCGCCGGTGATCGTCGATCCCTCGCATTCGGTGGGCAAGGCGAGCTACGTTCCTGCCTGTGCGCTGGCGGCGGTGGCGTATGGGGCGGACGGGCTTTGCATCGAGTCGCACGTCAGTCCGAGTCATGGCATCGGCGACGACCCGAAACAGGCGGTGACGCCGGAGGTCCTCGCCGGGATCATCCGCCAGGCGCGCCAGCTGTGGGCGATGCGCCGGGGTTAGTCAGAGGACAGAGGTCAGACGCCAGAGGTCAGGAGTCGGGGGACAGTCGGCATTTCAGTGAATGGTCTTGGCCAGTTCTATGTCCGCGCGGCTCTGTGGATTGAGATGCATGGCTTCCGCAATGGCCTGTTTCGCCAGGACGGTGTCGCCCTTCTTGATCAGGGCTATGGCCAGCCATCTGAAGGCATCGTCCGAATGAGGGTCGAGAAGCGTGGCTTCCTTGAACGATGAGATCGCTTTGTCCAAATCGCCTCCGAACATCCTTGGCGAATAGAGGTAGCGCCGGCCCTTCGTCAAATGCGCACGCGGATTGTCGGGATTCAGCCGCAGGGCCGTTTCCAATTCACTGTCGGCCTTTGGGCCCAGGCGAATGGCGGTCCAAAAGCCGTCCAGTCCAATCTTCGTGCCATAAAGATCGGACAGCAACGTGTGGGCGTCCGACGATGCCCCATCGAGACGTATCGTCTTTTTGGTGTCGGCTATCGCACGATCGAGCCAAAGTTCGGCCGATTGTTTGTCGGATTGCTGGAACTGGACCCCAAGATCGTACTCTGCGAGCGCGAGTTCATAATTGTTGGCGACACTCGTCGGATCACCCTTCACGGCCGCCCTCAAGTCTGCGACGGCCAGGAGCATGGTCTTGACGTCTTCGGTGTCCTTGCCTCGTCGCAGGGCTTCACGGCCGGCTTCAGCCAGAGCGCTTGTCGTGGTGTTGTGATCCGATACACCCACGCTTCCTCCGCCCTGGCTGAGAACGGGACTTATGCCAAAGATGATCAGGCTTGCGATGACTGCGGCGCGCATTCCAGAGGCAGGCTGTGTATGGAGTTTCATGCGACGATTGCTTCTAGTGAATGGGAGCGCGGGTGCGTGCTGGGGACGCACTTTTCACGATGCCTCCATCCTGGAGGCAAGCCGTAGAGGGCGGCGCCGACGAGCAGGACGCGGAGCACAGAGTAGAACAGAGCTTGTCCCCCAGAGTGGCTCTGAGTCTCTGAGTGGGCTTGGATCGAGTCTGGAGAGGCTCATGCAGAGACGCTGAGGCGGGTCGGTTGGACAGTGTGGAGGTGCGGCGGCGCGGGGACTCTGGTTGTCGGTGAGCCTCCCTCTGATCCCACAGTGACCCTCTCACCGTTGGGCGATCGCGACGGTTCCGTTGACGGTGTCGATCTGGACTCGGGCATCGCCGGATCCGGTGGTGCCGTGGAAAGACCGCCCGATGAAACCTGAGGAGGCGAGGGGGAAGGCTGAGGTGACGCGTCCGCCGACCGTCGAAATGTCGAAGCGGGCGGAGACTTGCGCGGGCAGGGCGAGATCGAGTGCGCCATTGACGCTGTGGAGCTTCAGTTCCGAGCCGGCCGGCAGTCGGGTGACCTCGATGCGGGCGGATCCATTCACGGTTTCGAGCGACAACGAGGAGGAGAGCCCCGTGATGGCGATCTTGCCGTTGACGGACGAAATGGCTGTCGAGCCTTCAACTCCCTTGATGGCGATCGGACAATTGACGCTTTCGATCTTGTCGATCGCCGCCGCCGCCGGAACGCGGAGCCAGTAACGCACCGAGCCGCGGGAGGACTCGAAGAATCGATGCGGGTAATCGGTCTTGATCGCGATGTGGTCCGGCCGGGCGTCGATCTCGATCCGGATCTTCTCCAGTGCGGCGGTGGTGGTGGCGGATTTCTCGGCGACGAGCGACACCTCGGGTTTGTCCCAACCCTGGACGTCGATCGAACCGTTGACGTTTGTGAGCGAGACGACGACGTCCGGGCGTGCGGGGAAGGTCTTTTCGGACCGGGTTGAGACGTCGGCGCGGCAGAATCCGGCGGCGAGGAAGAGGCTGACGAGGGCAAGGAACGGGCGGAGCATGGGCGGTTGGATTGAGTGTGGTTTCAGGCCGTGTCTTTTTTTTTCAACTACGTCATTCGGCATCATTCTGATTTCAAGGCGATGAGCGGATCGACGCGCGTGGCGCGGAAGGCGGGGAGGCAGGTGGACAGCACGGCGACTGCGGCGAGCAGGACGGGCACGCCGACAAAGGTGACGAGATCGAATGGGCTGACGCCGTTGAGGAAGCTGGCAAGCAGGTGGGAGGACAGGGCGGCGAGGAGCAATCCGACGGCGAGGCCGGCTGCGGCGAGCGAGATACCCTGGCGCAGGATCATGGCGAGGATCTCTCCTCGACGGGCGCCGAGAGCGACGCGCACACCGATCTCCTGGGTCCGTTGGGCGACGAGGTAGCTCATGACGCCGTAGATGCCGAGTGCGGCGAGGGCGAGCGCGACAAGCCCCAGGACGAGGAGGAGGCTGGTCGCGATGGTCTGGGCCATGAACGAGGCCTTGATGTACTCGGTCATGCGCTGCTCGGTCCAGATTTCGACGCGCGGATCGATCCCGTGGATCAGGGACTGGAGGCCTGCACCGACGGAGGCGGGATCGCCGAGCGTGCGGATGCAGAGGCCAAGATTGAGTTCGGGGACACCTTGGGCGTAGGGGAAGAACGCGAAGGCGGTGGAGGGCTCGTCGATGTGGCGGTATTTCCCGTCGCGAGCCACGCCGACCACGGTGTAGGAGCGGCCGTAGGCGCGGAAGGTGTGTCCGAGCGGGTCCGTGCCAGGGAAGAAATGTCGGGCGAAGGTCTGGTTCACGATCGCGACGGGTGCCGACGAGCGGTCGTCGCTCGCGGCAAAATCGCGACCTTCGACCAAGGGCGTCCCCATAGTGGCAAAGTAGCCCGGGGAAATGATGACCGTGTTGGTCGAGGTGTCGTCGCCGTCGCGGTGCACCCGGCCAGGGACCTCGATGCCGGTGCCTCCCACTCCCTCGAAACCGAGGGGAAACCAGCTCGCGAGCGCGACTGACTTGACGCCTGGAATGGCGGCGACGCGACGCGTGAGTTCGTGGTAGAAACGGATGCCGGAGGTTTCGTTGTAGCCGTTCATGCCGATGCGCAGCCCGGCCAGCAGGAGGTGGTGGGGATCGAAGCCGATGCGGACCTGGCGGGCCCGGCGCAGCCCCTGGAAGCAGAGGGCGGCGCCGACGAGCAGCACCAGGGCGAGCGCGACCTGGGAGACGACGAGCAGCCGGCGGATCCGGTGGTGGGCGGGACCACCCGTGGACGACTTTCCTCCGTCCTTGAGCGATGCCTGGAGGTTCTGCCGTGCGGACTGCCAGGCGGGGACGATGCCGAACAGGATGCCGGCGCCGATCGATAGGCCGGCCGTCGCGGCGAGGATCCGCCCGTCGACTGGGAAGTCGTATCCGGCTGGAAGGTACGTCTTGGGGATGAACGCAGCGAGCAGGCCGACGGACCAGAAGGCGAGGAGCACGCCGCCGGCGCCTCCGGCCAGGGCCAGCAGGAGACTCTCCACGAGCAGCTGTCGGATGATGCGCAGGCGCGACGCTCCCACGGCGAGCCGGATCGCGATCTCCCGCTGCCGCTGCACCGCCCGTGCGAGCAGGAGATTGGCGATGTTTACGATCACGATGAGCAGCACGCCGAGACTGACCACGAGGAGGACGCGGAGCACCGGGTAGAAGAAGGCCTGTCCGCCGTAGGGTGCACGCATCAGGGGAATGGCGTGCAGGCGCACGTCGCGATTGGTTCCGGGGTAGGCGGCGGCGAGCTGGGCGGAGATGGGGCCGAGGGCGGCCTCGGCCTGGGAGGCGGACACGCCCGGCGCGAGGCGTGCCTGCGTGTGCAGCCAGCGCGCGGCGCGCTCGGTCAGCCAGCCGGTGCCGGCGACCTGCCTGCACATCGACACCGGCGCCCAGAAGTCGCAGCGCAGGCCGCCCATGGTGCCCTTGAAGCCAGCGGGAGCGACGCCGACGATCGTAAACATAACCTGGTTGAGCTCGACCTTGCGCCCGATCACGGACGGATCTGAGTTAAAGCGCCGTCGCCACAGGTCGGCGCTGATGACGAGCACTGGGTTGCCGCCGGGCGCCTGGTCCTCGTCGGGCAGGAAGGTCCGCCCGAGCAGGGGGCGGACGCCGAGCACATCGAAAAAGTTGGCGGTGGCGATCTGACCGTAGAGCCAGTCGGCGCGGTGGTCGGCGCGCAGGCAGGCTGGGGTAACCTGGGAGGCGATCACTCCGGAGAAGAGGTCGGTGTGGGTGGCGAGGTCGCGGTCGTCGGGCAGGGACGAACAGTCACCCCGCGAGGAACCCCAGGTGTTGGTGATCGCCACGAAGCGACCGGAGTCAACCGCGCCCGGGATCGGGTTGAGCAGGATGCCCTGGATCCAGCACAAGACTGTCGTAGAGGCGCCGATACCGAGCGCGAGCGTGGCGATGATCACCGCGGTGAGCCCGGGATTGCGGGCGAACTGTCGGAAGGCGAAACGCAGATCGGAGATCATTTGAAATGCGGCTGTTGAACCTGACGGAAAAGGAAAGCGACGGCGGGGATCCGTGTCAGCCGAAAGGCTAGTCGATCCGGAGGGCTTCGACGGGGTTGATCCGCATCGCCCGTCGGGCGGGGAAGTAGCAGGCGGCGAAGGCGACGCCGCCGATCAGTACGATCACGGACCCGTACACGGGCAGGTCGATGGGATTGAGGCCGTAGAGGATGCCGGACATCAGCCGGGCCATCGCGAGTGCTAGGAGCAGGCCGATGACGAGGCCGATGAGGGAGAGGCGAAGCCCCGAGCCCAGCACCATCGAGAGGACCGATGAATTTCGTGCGCCGAGTGCGATGCGGATCCCGATCTCGCGCGTGCGTTGGGAGACGGTGAAAGCGACGACGGCGTAAAGGCCCATCACGGCGAGGATGAGACCGAGCGCGCCCTGGGCGCCCGAGAGGACGGCGCCCATGCGCAGCGGCATGAAGCCTAGGGCGGAGTCCTTCACGTGGTCTGCGAGCGAGCGCACTGCGTAGATAGGAAGCGTCGCATCGCGCTCGCGTACCAGCTTGCGCAGGGCGGCGATCAGCGCGGCCGAGTCCGGTGCCGTCGAATGCACGACGAAGGTGATGGGCGAGTGGTAGCTCTGGGCGAGCGGCACGAACAGGTAGGGCCGGCCGGACTCCGCTAGCATGAGGTACTTCCCGTCGGCGACGATGCCGACGACCTGGGCGAGGGCGCCGCCGTCGATGCGGAGCCGTTTGCCGAGCGCGGGCTGATTGGGCCAGAATCGCTCGGCGAGCGCCTGGTTGATGATGACCACGGGTGGTGCGGAGGCGTCGTCCTGGCGGGTGAAGTCGCGACCCGAAATCAGCGTGACGCCGAGGGCCTTGAGGAAACCGGGGCCGGTGTGGTTGATGCCCGCGACCACGGGCTGGTGGCTGGGATCGGCGCTTTTGTCCCCCACGAGTTCGCCTTCAGGGAGGATCTTCGAGGTCTCGAAACTGTTGTCGAAAGGAATGTGCGAGCCGTAGGACACGGCGTTCACCTCAGGCAGATGCTGGAGGCTATCCGTGAGCTGTTCGACGAAGTGCATCCCCTTGGCTTCGCTGTAGCCGTGGAGCTTCAGGTCCACCGAGGCCATGACGGTGTTCTGGGTCCTGAAGCCAATATAGGAGGACGAAAGGTGGACCAGGCTGCGTAGAAACAGACCACCCGTGATGAGCACCACGACTGAGAAAGCGACCTGGGCGATCACGAGCAGGTTGCGGAACCAGTGGCCGCCCTGTCCCATGGTGGAGTCGGATCCCTTGATCACGGCGATTGCGTCGACCGCGCTTGCGCGCAGCGCGGGCATCAGTCCTGTCACGACGCCGGCCACGACTGCCACGATGATGGTGAACCAGATGCTCGAAGCATTGAACGAGGGAGCGACGCTCGTCGGAACGTCACCCTTCGGGGCGAGACGACCGAGGACGGGGCCGAGCCACATGATCAGAAACAGTCCGACGACGCCCGCCATCAGCGCCAACACCACACTTTCGGTGAGAAGCTGGCGCAGGAGGCGAAACCGGGAGGCGCCCACGGCGGATCGGATGCCGAGTTCACGACGCCGGGCGGCCGCCCTGGCGATCTGGAGGTTGGCCACGTTGGCGCAGGCGATGAGGAGGATCAGGAAGACGAGGATGGAGAAGACCGCGGCGATGAACGGGATTGGGCCCGCGACTCCGGGATCGGGCCGGGACAGTCGTTCGTAGTGCAGGCCCATGACGAGTGGGGATTCGCCCTTTCGGTAGGTCTCATCGAGCCGCTTGGCGACGACGGACAGGGATGCGGACGCCTCGCGCAGGCTCACGCCGGGTTTGAGCAGGGCGAGCATCTTGAACGCGCTCCAGTCCCGGACGGTGTACATGTCGTTACCCTGCGAATACAGGTAGCCGATCATCGTGGCCGGGACGAAGGCGCTTGGGGCCATGGCCCACTGGGCGCTGTGAAATTCGGGAGGCGTGATGCCCACGACCGTCATGGACTTGCCGTTGACCTGGATGGGCTTTCCCACGATCGAGCGGTCCCCGCCCAGCGAGGTTTTCCAGTAGTCGTAGGAGAGCACCACGATCGGATCGGCGCCGGGCTTTTCGCCTTCGCCGGGCAGGAAGAGGCGTCCGAGGTATGGCTTGATGCCAAGCATGGAGAAGTAGTTGCCGCTGTCGCCTTCGATCCAGGCCCGCTCGGCCTTACCTCCGGGCACCGCGATGTCTGCGGCATTGAAATAGATCGCGACCGCATCCTCGAACTGCGGCACCTCGCGGCGGATGTCGCGGTAGTTTGCCCAGGAGAGACCGCTCCAGAGCTCGACGCCGGGATGGCGCTGCGTGACGTAAGCGAGCCGGTTGGGATGCTGGACCGGCAGTGGCTGGAAGAAGAACAGGTCGATGAGGTCGAACAGGTAGATGTTGGCGCTGAGGCCGAGGGCCAGCGTGATGACGGCGGTTAGGGTGAATCCGGGGGATTTCGCGAACTGCCGAAACGCGAATCGTAGATCGGAGATCATGGTGGTGCTTTCGTGTGGTGGCTGCGTTTCGCGTGCCGGTGGCGTGCGAAACCCTGGGGGATCTGGATGGCGGACAGGGGGAGTCACTCGCCCCGGAGGGCGATGACGGGATCGATGAGCGAGGCTCGGCGTGCGGGAATGTAGCAGGCGACGAGCGTGATCAGGGAGATGAGGCAGACGGTGAGGCCCTGCATCCAGGCGCCGGGCAGCCCGAATTCGGACATGGTGCGCTGGAGCATGGAATCGATCGCGTAGGCGCCGATCACTCCCAGCACCAGACCGATGGCGAGCAGTTGTGCGCCCTGCGTGAGGATCATCGAGACGATCTGGGACTGTCGCGCGCCGAGCGCCATGCGCACGCCGATGTCGAGCGTGCGCTGCGCGGTGAGGTGTGCGATCACGCCGTAGATTCCGATGGCGGCGATGAGCAGTCCCATTGCAGCGAAGACGGCGAGATTGACGACGATCACGTCGAGGTTGGACAGGCTGGTTTGAATGAGCTGGGTGGTGGAGCCTGCCTGGGTGATGGGAAGGTCGGGGTCGAGCGAGCTGACGATCTTCGCGGCGCTGTGTGCGAGCGACTCGGGTGGCATGGAGGATCGGAGCACAAAGGTGATGTAGTTGCCCGGGGCCTGGATCATGGGCCGGTAGAGCTGGAGGAACGAGGTGGGGGCGGAAATGTTGGCGGCCATGCGGACGTCGCCGACGACGCCGATGATCCGGATCCACTGGTCCTTGTCGGCGATGCGCACGCGCCGGCCGATGGGATTCTGGCCCGGCCAGAAGCGACGGACGAAGGACTCGTTGACGATGGCGACGGGGGGGCCGTCGGCCTTGATGCTATCCGTGAACAGCGAGCCCTGTTTGAGTGGAATATGGAGCAGCGAGAAAAAGCCTGGGGTGACGGAGTTCGTCTCGACGAGGGGCTCCTTGCCCTTCTCGGGGAGGGGTTGTCCTTCGGCGACGAAGTTGGAGGAGTTGAAGTAGGAGAACAGGGGCGTGGCGAACGAGAGAGCAGCTTTCTCGACGCCGGGGATGGAGGAGAGGCGATCGAGCAGGGCGCGGTCGGACTGGCGGCGCAGGTCATCGGTCCCGTAGCGGTTCCAGGGGCGGGCGAGCAGGCCTTCGAAAGTGCCTTCGGGCTGCCAGCCGAGGTTGCGGTGAAGGAAGCCTTTCGAGGCGACAGCGAAGGAGGCGGAGACGCCGACGAGGATGAGGGCGGCGGCAATTTCGGCGACCACCAGCGAACATTTGAATCGGTGATGCGAGCGGCCCGCGCTGCTGCCGCGAACGCCTTCCTTGAGGGCGTCGTTGACGGGAGCGCGCGAGACGAGAAGTGCCGGCGCGAGTCCGAAGACGAGTGTGGTGGCGAGGGAGGTGAGCAGGGCGAAAGTGAGGACGCGTCCGTCGATCGGGATCGGGAAGCCGGGTTCGTTTCCGATGAGGATCTTGGCCGCGAGCAGGTCGTTGGACCATTTGCCGAGCAGCAGGCCGAGGCCGCCACCGGCCATTGAGAGGACGAGGCTCTCGGCGAGAAGCGGGGACATGAGTCGGAAACGACTGGCTCCGAGGGCGGTGCGGATGGCGAACTCGCGGGTGCGTCCCAGGGAGCGGGCGAGCAGCAGGCTGGCGAGATTCGCGCAGGCGATGAGCAGCACCATCAGGGCGAGGCCGGTCATCATCCAGATGATCCTGGTGCTGGTGCCGTCCATATTGGACGAGTGGAGCGGCACGGCGTAGAGGCCCTCCCCGCCGTCCTCGGTGGGGTAGTCGTGTGACAAGCGGCTGGCGATGGAGGCGAGCTGGGCGTTGGCCCCGCCGATGGTGACGCCTGGCTTCAGGCGAGCCACGCAGGAGAACCAGTGGTCCTTGCGCAGCGTGGAGAAACCGGGATTCATCGTGAGCGGGCGCAGGAAGTCGGCGGGGCCCCAGACCAGGGGAGCGGCGAACGACTTGGGCAGCACGCCGATCACGGTGCAGTTCTCGCCATTGATGCGCAGGGTGCGTCCGATCACCTTGGGATCGCTCGAGAAGCGGCTGGACCAGAGGCGCTGGGTGAGGATGACCACGTTCCCCTTGCCGGGCTGGTTTTCATCGGGAGTAAAATCGCGCCCGATGGACGGCTGTACTCCGATCAGCTTCAGGAAATTGGAGGCGACCCACAGGCCGGAGACCTGTTGGGCGGGCTGGTCGGGTTCGGCGAGACTGTTGAGGTCGTTGTAGTAACTGGCGCTGTCGGAGAAACAGGTGGCGCCGTTATGGATGTCGAGATAATCGGCGGGGGAGTGCGACTGGCCGCGGGCCTGTGGGGTGGAGCGGAAGACGCGAACCAGTTCGGCGGAATTGGGGTAGGAAAGCAGACGAAGCAGAAACGCGTTCGCGAGGCTGAACGCGGAGGTGCTCAGGCCGATGCCGAGGGCGAGCGTGACGATGGCGATCGCGGTGAAGCCGGGAGACTTGAGGAGCGAACGAAAGGCGAGGCGGAGGTCGGAGTGCATGGTGCGGGGCTATTCGGTGCGGATGGCATCGACGGGGTTGATGCGGACGGCGCGCAGTGCGGGGAGGTACGAGGCGATGGCGCCGACCACCAGGAGCAGGACGACGGCGATCGCGTAGGAGAGCAGGTCGTTGGGGGCGACCTCGAAGAGCTGGCTTTGAAGGAGTCGGACGACGGCCCAGCCGGAGGCGACGCCGAGCAGGAGCCCTGGGACGACGAGGGCGAGGCCATGGCGCATCACGTCACCGAGAACCTGCGCGCGCGTGGCGCCGAGGGCGATGCGGATTCCGATCTCGCGGCTTCGCTGGCCGATGACGAACGACAGCACGCCGTACAGACCGATGAGGGCAAGCAGCAGGGCGGTGCCGGCGAAGAAGACGAACAGCTGCATGTTATAGCGCCGGCCGGCGACGAAGTCGTCCATGCGTTCGGTCATGGGCTTCACGTCGAACACTGGATTGTCGGGGAAGGTGGAGCGCAGGACCTTCGTGATTTCGGCGGCGGCCGCCGCGGGGGACAGGCGCGTGCGGACGATGAGGTATGGCGTGGTCGGATTGGGGAACTGGCGAGGCGAGTAATAGAATTCAGCTTCGGCGCCCTGATCGAGGCCGTGTTGGACGATGTTTCCCACGACGCCGATCACGCGGCACCACGGAAGCTTCATATCGGGAAATCCGAGCCGAAACCGGCGACCGATCGGGTCCTGGCCGGGCCAATACGTCTCGGCCATCTTGCGGTTGACGATCACGGACAGGTCGAAGTTCCTGTAGATCTCCGCCACCGAGGATTCGGAAACCTTAAGACCGGGGGGGACCACTGGTTCGCGTTCGCGGCCATCGAAGAGGCGGCCCTTGAGCAGCGGGACTCCCAGGACATGGAAGAAGTCGGCGCTCACCATCTGGTTGCTGGCGCTCGGATAATGCCCGGGCTGCGGCAGGGGTTTCCCGTCGAGGTAGAATGCGGAATAAGAGTACGTGTGGCTGAACGGAATGCCCGTCGCGATGGCGGCGTCGGCGACATCGGGCAGCGCCTTTACGGTGGACGTGACGCGTTCGTAGAAACGTGGAACCGCCATGGGGTCCTCGGCATAGATCCGCGCATTCACCGGGCTGATCTGGAGGGTCAGGACGCGGTTGGGTTGAATCCCGGGCGGCACGGCCAGGAGACGATGGAGACTTCGGATCATGAGGCTCGCGCCGACGAGCAGGACGAGGGCGAGCGCGATCTGGACGCCGACCAGCAGGTCGCGCAGATGCCACCGGCCGAAACGCGTGTGGATGATGCGCGGCGTGTTCTTCAGCGCGTCGGAAGGGGCGACGGCGGAGGTCTGCCAGGCCGGGGCGAGGCCGAAGCCGACGCCAGTGGCCACCGTGATTGCCAGGGTGAAGAGGAGCACGCGCACGTCCAAGGTTGGCGACGAACCCACGAAGTCGCGCAGCTGGGAGGGGAGGAGGCTGTCGACGAGGGTGTAGCCCCAGCTGCCCAACAGCAGTCCCAGCACGCCGCCCACAAAGGCGATCGACAGGCTCTCGGCGAGCAGCTGACCGACGAGCTGGCGCCGGGTGGCGCCGAGTGCGCTGCGGAGCGCCATTTCGCGGGCCCGGGAGAACGAGCGGGCGAGCAGCATGTTCGCGATGTTCACGCACGCGATGAGAAGCACCGCGCCGACAGCGCCGCACAACAGGAGCAGCTCCATTCTCGAACTTCCCGCGAGTCGATCGCGCAGGCGCTCGATCCGGATGCCGATGTCCGCGTCGGCCTTGGGATACTCGTGCTGGAGCCGGGTCGCGATGGAATCCATCTGGATCCGGGCCGAGGCGAGGGAAAGGCCGGGCTTGAGCAGTCCGAGACCGTAGGCGTCGTTGTGGTTCTCGCGCGCGGTCATGAACTGCCGGCCGGCCTGCGGCGCGAGCATCATGTACACGTCGACGTCGTGCGTGAAACGGAACGATGCCGGAAGCACGCCTGCGACGGTCACGTCGAGTCCGTCGACGATGATGGCCTTCCCGACGATATCGGGCGCTCCGTCGAGGTAACGGCGCCATGCGGAATGGGTCAGCCAGGCGACCGGCGGTGCGGCCGGAGTGTCATCGGAGGCGGCGGGTGCGCGCCCCTGGGCGGGCGAGACGCCGAGCACGTCGAAGAACTGCGAGGTGACCAGCGCCATGGAGACGCGGTAGGTCTGGGCGGAGGCCTTGAGGTCCGCGTCGGTGACCTTGTACAGGGCCAGGTGTGAGAACGCATCCTGCTGGGCCAACCAGTCGCGAAAATCGGGATACGACACCGACATGTCCTGGGTGGTGGCCGAGGTTTCGGTGAAGAACACCAGCCGCTCCTGGTGCGGGTAGGGGAGCGGGCGGAACAGCGTGCCATTGAGCACGCTGAAGAAGGCGGTGTTGGCGCCGATTCCCAGCGCGAGGGTGGCGACGGCCACCGCGGAAAAGCCCGGGTTTCGGTGAAACTGGCGGAAGGCGGTGCGGAGCGAGGAGGGGATCATGGCGGAGGGCGGGCCGGGAGGCTCACTCGGTGCGGATTGCATCCACGGGGTTGATACGGACGGCGCGCAGGGCGGGGAGGTAGGAGGCGACCGCGCCGACGATCAGCAGGAGGATGGTGGCGACGACGTAGGAGGGAGGATCATTGGGGCCGACGCTGAAAAGCTGGCTCTGGAGGAGGCGCACGACGGCCCAGCCGCTCGCGATGCCCAGGAAGATGCCGGGGATGACGAGGGAGAGGCCGCGACGCATGACGTCGCCGAGGATCTGGCGGCGCGTGGCGCCGAGGGCGATGCGGATCCCGATCTCACGGCTGCGCTGGCCGACGACGAACGAGAGCACGCCGTACAGGCCTATGAGCGCGAGCAGCAGCGCGACGCCGGCGAAGAAGACGAACAGCTGCATGTTGTAGCGGCGCCCCGAAACGAAGTCGTCCATGCGTTCCGAGATGGGTTTGACGTCGAAGGTCGGATTGTCGGGCAGGGCCTCGCGCAGCGCGCGGGTGACGGCGGCGGCCGCGGCGGCGGGTTCGAGCCGGGTCTTGATGACGAGGAAGGGCGTGGTGGGCGCGGGGAACTGCCGCATCGAGAAGTAGAACTCGGGCTCCACCCCGCGCTCGAGCCCGTGCTGGGTGGTGTCGCCGACGACGCCGATCACGCGGGCCCAGGGGAAATTCATGTCGGGATAACCCAGGCGGAAGCGGCGACCAATGGGATCCTGGGTCCCCCAGAATTTGCGGGCCATGGACTGGCTGATGACCACGTCGAGATCGATGCCCTTGAAGATCGTGCCGAGGTTGGTTGGCGTGATGACGACGCCGGGCGGGAGCACGGGCTGCGGTTCGAGGCCGTTGAAGAGACGGCCCTCGAGGAGCGGGATGCCGAGCACGCGGAAATAGTCCTGGCTGACCCAATGGTTGCTGGCGGTCGGAAACTGGCCGGGAGCAGGAATCGGTTTTCCCTCGAGGTAGAACATGATGCTCGAGTCGTTCCATGCGAATGGGATGTTGGTGGCGACGGCGGCATCCTCGACGTCCGGAAGCTTTTCGACAGTGTCGACGACCCGGTCGCAGAAGCGGGCGAGGGAACCCGGGTCGGAGGCGAAGGCGGAGATTGGCGGGGGCGTCACCTGGAGCGTGAGCACACGTTCGGGGCGGATGCCGGACTTCACCTCAAGCAGGCGCTGGAGGCTGCGGATCATGAGGCTGGCGCCGACGAGGAGGACCAGCGCGAGCGCGACTTGGACGCCGACGAGCAGGTCGCGCAGGTGCCAGCGGCCGAAACGGGTGTGGAGGGTGCGGGGCGTGTTGCGCAGGGCTTCCGCCGGATTGATGGCGGAGAGTTGCCAGGCGGGCGCGAGGCCGAAGCCGACGCCGGTGAGCAGGGTGACGAGGAAGGTGAAGCCGAGGACCCGCAGGTCTATCTGGGAGCTTGCCGCAAACGGCTGCATCTCCCAGGGCAGGAGCCGTTGGAGCAGAGTGTAGCCCCAGGAGCCGAGTACGAGGCCGACGGCGCCGCCGGCGAGCGCGACGAGGATGCTCTCGAGGAGGAGCTGGAGGATGAGCTGGCCGCGTGTGGCGCCCAGTGCGCTCCTGAGCGCCATCTCGCGGGCCCGGACGAAGGAGCGGGCGAGCAGCATGTTTGCGATGTTGACGCACGCGATCAGCAGCACTGCACCGACGGCGCCGCAGAGCAGGAGTAACTCGGTGCGCGAGTCGCCCGCGAGCTGCTGCCGGAGGGGGCGGACGCGGATCTCGACGCCGGCGTCGGCCTTCGGGTAGGCCTGCTGGAGCCGGCGGGCGATTGCGTCCATGCGGGCCTGCGCGGAGGCGAACGTGACGCCCGGCTTCAGGAGCCCGACGGCCCAGGCGTCGTTGTGGCTCTCGCGCATCGTCATGAAGCGCTCCTTCACGCGCGGTCCAAGGTTGGTGTAGATGTCGACGCTGCGCTGGAAGCGGAAACCGGCGGGGAGGACGCCGACGACGGCGGTGTCGATCCCGTCGACGATGATCGACCGCCCAACGATGTCGTTCGCGCCGTTGAAGAAACGCGTCCAGGCGGCGTGGGTGATCCAGGCGACGGGGTGGGCGGCCTGGGAGTCGTCCGCGGGCACGGGAGCCCGGCCCAGGGCGGGGGCTGCGCCGAAGACGGTGAAGAAATCCGAGGTGACCAGCCCGAGGGAGATGCGCTCGGTGCCGGCATCGGTCTTGAGCATGGCGCCGGCCACGCTGAACAGCGCCAGGTTCGAGAAGGCGTTCTGCTGCTCATGCCAGTCCTCGAAGTTCGGATACGACACCGACATCGTGTCGTACGACTGGGAGCGTTCGTTGAGGAAGGCGATCCGCGCCTGGTTGGGGTAGGGCAGCGGGCGGAACAGTGCGTTGTTGAGGACGGTGAAGAAGGCGGTGTTCGCGCCGATGCCCAGGGCGAGCGTGGCGACGGCGACGAACGAGAAGCCCGGATTGCGCGTGAACTGGCGCAGGGCGGAGCGGACACTGAGGGGAAGCATGGCGGGGGGACGCGGTGGCAGCCGCGTCGGGTTGGAGAAGACGGACGGATCAGGGCATCACGAGGTCGATGTGGTGGACCTCGAGCGTCCGCCCGGTCTGGCGGTCGTATTCGGCGATGGATTTCTGGTAGTCGGCCTCGGCCTGCGCCTCGTTGACCTCGGCGTAGCCGAGTTGCTGCTGCTGGTACAGGACGGCGAAGGTGGAGCCGGTGCCGGCGCGCAGGCGCTTCACCTCGGCGTCGAGCATCTTTTCGTTGAGCTCGCGGGCGCGCTGGGTGGTGGCCACCCGTTGGCGGGCCGACTGGACCTGGATGGCGGCGGAGCCGATGGCGACGACAATGTCCTGCTCGAGTTTGTCGAGGTAGGCGCGGGCCTGCTCGCGGCGCAGGCGGGCGGCGCGGTAGCGCCCGCGCTCGGCCGCGGAGGCGAGGGGGATTGAGACGGTGACGCCGACGGACGACGACGGGAAGTCGTGGCTGCGGAGATCGGCCTCGGAGGAGGCCCAGTTGCGGCCGATGCCGTTGACGCCCGCGGAGGCGACGAGGTCGACCTGGGGGAGGAGCTGATTGCGGTAGTAACGCTGGTCGTACTCGCCGCGTTTCAGGCTGAGCAGGGCGCTCTGGTAATCCGGGCGCAGGGTGAGCGCGGTGTGAAAGTCACGGACGGGCTCGATGGCCGGCTCGGACTGGTCGGGGAAGGGCGCGAGGCTGAGGGAGTGGGCGAGAAGGGACGGATCGCGGACGTCGGAGACCAGGGCCTTCAGGCTGTTTTCCGTCTGGCGGAGGCCGGCCTGCGCGGCGATCACGCCCTGGCGCCGGTCGGCGACCTGGGCGGTGGCGGACAGCACGTCGAACTGGGACATGGCGCCCACGGCGAAGCGCTTCTTGTTCTCGTCGACGAGCTGTTCGGCGGCGCTGAGCAGGTGCTGGGCGCTGCGCAGGTAGGCGCGGGCAAACAGCACGTCGCTGTAGGCGTCGATCACCTGGGTGACCGTGTCGATGACGGCGCGCCGGAAATCCCATTCCGAGATCGCGCGGTTGGTCTTGGCGACGCGGAGCTGGTACAGGGCGGAGCCGGTGCCGAAGCCCTGGAGGAGGGGCTGGGTGACCTGGATCCCCGCGTAGCTCGTGATGGCCAGGGCGGGCGAGAGCGCGGGGTCGTCGACCTTGTTGACGTAGCCGCCGATCTGATACGAGAGGCCCCAGGGGGAGAGTCCCGAGAGGCTGAGCGAACTCGAGTCGGAGGCTGCGAGGTCGGCGGGCGGGCGCACGCCGGAAAACGGGTCCGCCAGGTAGGGCGTGTTGGTGCGCCCGTGCTGGTAGGAGCCGTTGAGCGTCACGTCGAACTTCCCGAACGCCTCGGTGACGCCGGCGCGCGCGATGGGTACGCCGTAGGACTGGACCTTGATGGCGTAATTGCGGGCGAGGGCCTCGCGGATCGCCTGGTCGAGCGTGAGCGGCGCTGCGTTCGCCGTCGAGGCCGCGGGGGCGTCGGCGGCGGCCGCGGCGAGGCGGACGGACAGGAGGCAGGCGAGGACGAGGACGATGCGGCGCATGGCGGGACGGCGGGCGGGGCTCAGACGGACTTCTCTTCGACGTGTTCCTGGACGACGCGGCCGTCGAACAGGTGGACTGTGCGCGCGGCGTGGCCGGCGAAGCGTTCGTCGTGGGTGACCATCACGATGGTGGCGCCCTCGTGGTGCAGCGAGGCGAGGAGGTTCATGACGGCCTCGCCGTTCTTGGAATCGAGATTGCCGGTGGGCTCGTCGGCGAGGAGGACGGCGGGCCGGCCGGCGAGGGCGCGGGCGACGGCGACGCGCTGCTGCTGGCCGCCGGAGAGCTGGGACGGCAGGTGCTTGGCGCGATGGCTCATCCCGACCTTTTCGAGCGCCTCGGTGACGCGTTCCTTGCGCTCGGAGGCGGGCATGCCGCGGTAGCTGAGGGGGAGCTCGACGTTCTCGTACACCGTGAGGTCGCCGATGAGATTGAACGACTGGAAGATGAACCCGATCTCGCGGTTGCGGATGCGTGCGCGCTCGGCGAGGTTCAGGCCCTGCACGGGCTGGTCGTTGAGCCGGTAGGCGCCGTCGCTGGGGGAGTCGAGCAGGCCGATGATGGACAGGAGCGTCGACTTGCCGCAACCGGAGGGGCCGGCGATGGAGACGTACTCGCCCTTGTGAATCTCGAGATGAACGCCGGAGAGCGCGTGGGTTTCGACTTCGTCGGTGAGGTAGACCTTGGTGATGCCTTCGAGTTGGATGAGGGACATGGTGGGATGGATGTTGTTATTGCTGGTTGTTCGGGGTGGTTGTGGAAAATGGGTCAGTTGAGGCGGACTCGGCCGGTGGAATCCCATTGGGACATGTCCGAGAGGATGACGCGGTCGCCGGGCTGGAGGCCCGAGAGGACCTCGATGGTATTGACGGAGCTGCGACCGAGCTTCACCTGGACGCGGGTTGCGTAGTTGCCGTCGGGGTCGAGCTTGAAGATGCCGATCGTGCTGTTCTCCTGGCCGAAGGCGGGGCGTCCGACGTACACGACGTCGTTGAGGCGCTGGAGTTCGATGGTGCCGTCGACGCTCAGGTCGGGCCGGGCGCCGTCAGGGAGCGGTCCCTTGAGGGCGACGTCGACGGTGACGGTGCCGTTCTGGACGGAGGGATCGACGCGGGAGACGCGCCCCGGGACGAGACCGTTGCGGGTGTCGATTTCGGCGGGTTGTCCGAGGCGGATGTCCTTGGCCTGGGTCTCGGCGACGCGGATCTCGGCCTTCAGGCGTGTGGGATCGGCGACCTTGGCGAGGACGCTTCCCGCGGAAAACTGCTGGCCGACCTCGAGCGAGAGAGTCTGAAGCACGCCGGTCATTCCCGCGCGGACGGTGAGGGCGTCCATGTCCTCGCGGCGGAGTTTGGCGAGGGAGCGGGCGCGTTCGACCTCGGCCGTCTTGATCTGGAGCTGGAGTTTCATGGACTCCTGGGTGAACGCGTAACGTTTCTTCTCGATTTGGTGGCGTGTGGCGGCGTCCTCGGCGGTGACCTTGGCCTTCTGGAGTTCGAGTTCGGAAATGAGACCCTCCTTGAAGAGCGCGCTGTAAACTTCGGCCTGGAGCCGGGAGGTTTCATCGTCGGACTTGGCGCTTGCGAGGCTGGCCTCCATGGAGAGGAGCTGGCTTTCCAGGCTGATCTTGAGATTCGTGTATTCGGATTCCGCAGCATGAAGCTGGGATTCGGCGGTGTCGGCGGCCTGGGCGACATCGGGATTGGCGAGCACGAGGATGACCGAATCGGGCTTAACCGCGGCTCCGGGGCGGAGGACGATGCGTTCGACGTGGCCGGCCGTGCGGGCGGTGAGGAATCGGATGTCCTCGGGCACGAGCGTGCCCACGCCGCGCACCTGGCGAACGAGCGGGCCGCGCTTCACGGTGTCGATCCACACCAGGCTGCGGTCCACCGTCGGAGCCGCGGGTTTAAGCGACGAAATCGCGAAAGTGAGTCCGCCCAGGATGGCGACGACGACGGCTCCGATGATCAGGCGCTTTCGAAGCTTGGCTTTGGCTTGGGAGGGGCGGGGAATATCCATGGTGTTGAAGGCTCTATTGCAGCGGGCGTGCCAAGGTTTAAGATATCGCAGAAGCGATTTAAGTGGAATAACTTAAAATTTTGTCCCTCTGCTGACTCCGAGGCGGGTGCGACGAACGTGGGACGCGAAAATCCCACTTGTGGGACGGGTGGGGGCGCCGGGGCATTGACTGACATGGGGAAACGGCGAACCTAGGTGCTCTCTTGAACGATGCCTTCGGAGAGCTGATGGAACCATCGAAAACCAATCGGATTTGCGGATCTGAAACCCTGGCGGGTGGGAAGGGCGGTGAGCCGTGGAGCGGGCACTGGGGAGGTGGATGGTGAGCCGGCGGGACGTTTCGGAGCATGGGGAGCATGGCGGGCGGGAAGGGCATCGTCACCGCCATCGCAAACGTAGGATCACGCCCTTGATCGTGGCCGTGCTGGTGGTGGGGCTGCTGGCGATCGTCGGCGCCACACGTTGGCATGGGGCATTCGTGACGGCGACGCGGTTTTTGCACGTGCGGCATTCGCGTTCGGAGGCGGCGGGCCCCGAGGCTATGGCGCGGGTCCTGCCCAGGAAGGCGTCAGACGGCGTGGAGCATTATCTTCCGGGGCCTCCCGCGCTTTTCGGGGCGCCTGCCGCGGATAAGGCGGGTTTTGTCCGGGTCGGATCGGGCGCGCCCGTCGTGCTTCCGCTGATGTGCCAGGACGAAGGGTATGCCACGATCCGCCGGATGATCACCTCGGGACACCTGCCGCGGCCGGGCGACGTGGCGATAGGGGATCTGGTGAACGCGTTTTCCTATGCCCGGAGCTCGGGCGGATCGGAGGCGCTCATGGCACGGGTGGAATCAGGAGCCGTACCCTGGGCGCCCGGCCACGTGCTGGTGCGGGTTCAAGTCGACGCGAGGGAGCCGCGGGAAGTGGCGCGGCCGCCCACGACGGTGATGATCCTGGCCGACCTGCCGCCGATGCCGCACTGGCAGGAGCGCGTGGATGCGATCCGTGCGAGCCTTCGGTGGCTGACGTCGCAGCTCCGTCCCGACGACCGTTTGGGGATCGTCGCACTGACGACCGACGCGCGGGTGGAATTGGAGCCGACGGCGGTTGCGAACCGGGTGGTCCTGGACAAGGCGATCGACGAGATCGGCATGCCGCAGGGGCGGCGGGTGGATGACGCCTTGGTGACGACCTTGGAGCTGGCCCATGGGGATGCTGCGGGCCGGGGTTCGACCTGGCGGGTGTTGATTTGCAGCGATGGGGCGAGCCTGCCGGCGGCCGACGAGGCTCGGACCCTGGACCTGCTCGAGAATTCCGAGACGATGAAGGCGTTTTCTAGGGCCGTGTGGGGGCAGGCGCCCCAGCGGGACCTGATCTCCAGGCTGGTTGACGAGGGGGAGGCCCGGGAGACTGTCATTGGCGTGAACACCGACGCAAAGCGGGTGATCTCGGACCTGATTGGCGACCCCGTGGGGGTGGCCGCGACGGAGGCCCGGCTAGAGGTGGCGTTCGACCCGGCGTTGGTGAAGGCTTATCGGGTTCTTGGATACGAGTCCGGCGGCGGACCGGTGTCGGCGGCGAAGGGCGGCGAACTACTGGAGGGCGAGAGCTGCACGACGCTCATCGAACTGGTCCCTTCAGTCACGGCCGGGTGGGATCGTGCGGGGCTGGCGCGGATCACGTTGTCGTACGACGACGCCAAGGCGGGTCACACACGCACGCAGGTGATTGAGACTCCACCGGCGAAGCCCTGGGCGGAGACGCGCAGGGATTTCCGCTTTTCGGCGGCCGTGGCGGGATTTGGGCTGGCGCTGCAGTCGGGGCTCAGGGGCACACCGCGGCTTTCGGACTTGGGTGCCTGGGCAAAGTCGGCCTCGGGCGACGTCCCGGCGGCGGACCGCAAGGAGTTTCTGGGCCTGCTGGACCGGACTGAAACGATCGCACCCTGACTGTCCGGTGCGACTTATACCACCTGAACCCCTTTGGGATTGTGGGGCTTCGAACGCCTCCTATTCTGCGCCGCGGATGAGGGAATCGAGCAACCCCGGACAGACCCAGGCAGATCCCGACGAACGCTACTCGAAGGCGTTTTCGGTGAGTCCGGATGCGATCACGGTCACCGATCTGGCCACGGGCCGCTACCTCGATGTAAACGCGAGCTTCGAACGCCTGTTCGGGTACCAGAGGGATGCCCTCGTGGGACGCACTTCGACCGAAATTGGAATTTGGGCGGATCCCAACGATCGCGCGCGGCTCATCGACGTCCTGAAATCGCAGGGAGTGGTGAAGGACTTTCTCGCGGTCACGCGCCGGGCCGACGGCGCGTTGCGCACCTGCAACCTGGCCGGGGCGGTGATCGCGGCGGACGATGGGCAGACCGTCGTCCTGGTGGTGCACGACATCACCGAGCAGCTAGCGACGGAACGGGCGCTTCGCCAGGCGGCGGACCGATACGCCAAGCTCTTTCACTCGAGCCCGGATGCGGTGGCGGTGACGGAGCTGCACACGGGGCGGCTCGTGGAATTCAACGATAATTTCCTGCGGATCTTTGGTTATGACCGCGAGTCGGCGATCGGCAGGACCACCCTCGAGATGGGCCTGTGGGCGGAGAGCGGGGAGCGCGAGGCCCTCGTGGACACGCTCGAGCAGATTGGCGTCATTCGGGACGCCGAATTCACGCTCGTCCGCCGGGACAGTGCGCGGATCAACGTGTTGATGAGCGGCGAGGTGATCGAGTTCAACGGCGTCGACTGCATGCTCACCGTGGTCCGCGACGTGACGCTGCAAAGGCAGGCGCGCCAGCGCGAGGCGGAGCTGGAGGATCAGCTTCGCCGCGTGCAGAAGCTCGAGGCGCTGGGCACGCTGGCCGGTGGGGTTGCCCACGACTTCAACAACATCCTCACCGCGATCCTTGCGTACACGGAGTTCACCCTGATGGACACCGAGGATTCGTTCGCGGTGAAGCAGAACCTGGTTGAGGTGCGCAAGGCGGCGTTGCGGGCGCGGGACCTGGTGAAGCAGATCCTGGCGTTCAGCCGCCGCCAGAAGCAGGAGCGTGCGCCGATCGACCTGCGCGCGCCGGTGCGCGAGGCGCTCACGCTGCTTCGCTCCACGCTCCCGTCGACGATCCAGATCGAGGACCATTTTCCGCCAGAGCCCTTGGTGGTGATGGCCGACTCCGGTCAGATGCACCAGGTCGTAATGAACCTATGCACGAATGCGGCCCACGCGATCGGAGGCCGGCCAGGACGCCTGCGGGTGGCGCTGGACGTGGTGGTGCCGCCGCCGGTGGGGAGCGGCATCGTGTCTGCGGACGGGGGGAAGGCCAAGGCGATGATCTCCGTGAAGGACGATGGAAGCGGCATGGACGAGCAGGTTCTCAAGAGGATCTTCGAGCCGTTTTTCACGACGAAGGAGCCAGGTGAAGGGACGGGCCTGGGGCTGTCCGTCGTGCATGGCATCGTCCAGGCGCACGAGGGCACGATCGTGGTGGACAGCAAGCAGGGTGTTGGGACGGAGTTCCGGATCCAGCTTCCGCTGCGCGACGGCGCGGTGGACCGCCGTGCGCCCTCGATCGACGCGATGCCCCGCGGGGCGGGCCAGCGGATTCTAGTGATCGACGACGAGGAACCGATCTGCGAACTCGCCCAGCGCTTCCTCGTGCGGCTCGGGTATCAGGTCACCGCCCACACCAATCCCGCCGCGGCACTGGAAGCATTCGTCGAGGATCCTCCTCCGTTCGACCTCGTGCTCACGGATTTCACGATGCCCCTCCTGACGGGTGTCGACGTGGCGCGGCGGGTCACGGGCCGGCATCCGGAAATCCCCGTGCTGCTGATGAGCGGCTACGCAGGAGCCTGGACCACGCAGGACCTCAGGGATGCAGGGATCAGGCTGTTGATCAACAAGCCGCTGGCGCTGTCGATCCTTGCCGCGGCGGTCCGGGATGCGCTTTCGGGCGAGGACGCCAGGCGAGTTTAGAAAAAAAGAGCCCGCCTGGGTCGCAGGCGGGCCACCTTGAATTGGTTTCCGGCGGGAATCTTACTTCTTCGACTCGGCCTTCTCGGGCTTCTTGCACTGACAGGTCTTGCCGTCCTTCTTGCAGCTGCAGGATCCGCCGTCTTGGCAATGGCAGGCATTCTTGCCTCCGTCTTTATTGCAGGTGCTCATGTCCTTCGAGGAGCCGGCGTAGGCGAGGCCTGCGAAGGCGAGGAAGGCGAGGGCGAGGGTGGCTTTGAGCTTCATGGTTGTGTGTGCGTGAGGTTTTGTTGGGAACTGCTGGAACGGTCCATACCGTATGCGAATAGCGATGGTATTCAACCTCCCAGTTTGGAAGTGGCTATGATTTAGCGGTATAAAATCGGCTGTTTCGTAGGGCGTTGGTCCTTTGGCAGCCGAAAATGCCTTGCTGAATGCGGGGCGAGCGGTCAGCCCGGAGGAGTGCCGACGGTGGAGCAACTCTTTGAGCAGGCGCTGCGGAGTCAGATGTCGGGCCGGCTGGCGGAGGCGGAGGATATGTACCGGGCCGTGCTCGAACTGGACCCCGGCCAGGCCGTCGTCCACTTCAACCTGGGCATCGTCCTCCGGCACCAGGGGCGGCTCGTCGAGGCGACGATCGCCTATGGGCGCGCGTTGGAGCTGCAGCCGGAGTTTCCGGAGGCGGAGAACAACCTCGGCACCGTGCTCGCGAGCCTGGGTCGTCTGGACGAGTCGGCGTCGGTGCTCGAGCGGCTCCTGGAGCGCAAACCGGACTTCGCGAACGCCTGGAACAACCTCGGCGGCGCGCTCAAGGACCTGGGGCGGGCCCGCGACGCGATCCGCTGTTTCGAGCGCGCCAACCGGTTGCAGCCCGCGAATGCGGCCTTCCACAGCAACCTCGTATTTGCGATGCATTACAGTCCGGACCACGGCCCGAGGGCGTTGCTGCGCGAGGCGCGGCGCTGGAACCGCGAGCACGCGGGCGTCCTGATGGGCGATCCGCCCCCGCTCGTCAACGAGGCCGATCCCGACCGCCGTCTGCGGGTGGGCTATGTCTCCGCACATTTCCGCGAACACTGCCAGGCCCTGTTCCTCGCACCGCTGCTCGAGAGTCACGACCGCGCCGGCGTCGAGGTGACGTGTTACTCGGACTCAACCTCTGAGGATGCCGTGACCGCGCGGCTGCGGGGGCACGCGGACCGCTGGCGCCGGACGGCGGACCTGAGCGACGAGCGTCTCGCGGAGCTCGTGCGCGCGGACGGGATCGACGTGCTGGTCGATCTCTCGCTTCACATGGCCCGCCAGCGCCTGCTCGTCCTCGCGCGGCGGCCCGCGCCGGTGCAGGTCGTGTGGCTGGGATATCCGGGCACGACCGGGATGGACGGACTCGTGCGGTTCACGGATCCCTGGCTGGACCCGCCGGGCGCGGGCGACGCCCTTTACTCGGAGGAGTCGCTGCGGCTTCCCGACAGCTTCTGGTGCTACGATCCGCTCGCGGACGGGCCCGCGGTGGGCTCGCTTCCGGCGCTCGCCTCGGGGCGGGTGACGTTCGGGTGCCTGAACAACTTCTGCAAGGTGAACCCGGGCGTGCTGCGGATGTGGCGGCGCGTCCTGGAGCGGGTGCCCGACTCGCGCATGATGATCCTGGCTCCGCCGGGCGACGCGCGGCGCCGGGTGGTGCGGGAGCTGGGGGTGGGCCCGGAGCGCGTCGAATTCGTCGAATTCGCACTCCGTCCCGACTACCTGCGCCACTACCTCGGCATCGACCTGTGCCTGGACACGAGTCCGTACAACGGTCACACGACGACGCTGGACTCGCTCTGGATGGGTGTGCCGGTGGTGAGCCTGTCGGGCGTTACGGTGGTTTCCCGGGCGGGCCGGAGCATGCTGGGCAATCTCGGGCTGTCGGAGCTCGCGACCTCGACCGAGAAGGAATTTGTGGATACAGCGGTGGCGCTGGCGACGGACCTGCCGCGCCTGGCTGCGCTCCGGGCGGGCCTGCGCGAGCGGATGCGGGCCTCGCCGCTCATGGACGGGCCCCGGTTTGCCCGCGGAATCGAGGAGGCGTATCGCACCCTCTGGCGTCGCTGGTGCGCTGGGCGGGGTGGCAGCCTCAGTCCGCGTGGCGTTCGTAGTTGAAAATCAACTGCTCGGCGATGCCCGCGCAGGCTCCGAAGTGGACGCGTCCGAAGAGCGCGACCTGGTCGGGTTTCCAGTCCTCGAGCCCGTAGCGGCGGGCCATGGCCTTGAGGATCCAGGTGTCGACGGGAAAGGCCTCCAGAAATCCGCCTCCGTAGAGCAGCACGCAGTCGGCGATCTTGGCGCCGACGCCTGGCAGTTCGCACAACCGCGCGTGGGCCTCGGCGTAAGGGAGACGCTCGGTGTCCTCGAGCCAGCCGGGACGTTCGGCGAGGAAGCGGGCGGTGCCGACGACGTTGGCGGCGCGGAACCCCAGTCCGCAGCCGCGCAGTCCGGTCTCCGGCACGGAGGCGAGCCGCTCCCAGGACGGAAGCGTGCGCAAGGTGAGCGCCGCGGGGGCGACGCCGGACGGAAGCGTGGCCGCGAGCGGATCGCCGGCGAGGGCGGCCATGGCGTCGGCCATGAGCTTGATCTGTGGGATCTGCTTGGTGGACGAGCAGAGGAAGCACAGGAGCGTCTCGCCGAAGGGCTGCTTGAGCAGGCGCAGGCCCGGGGTGGCCGCAATGCAGCGCGCGAGGTGCGGATCGCTCCGCCAGGGCAGGGTGTCGGTGAGTTCTGGATACGGCGTATCCAACGCCAGGTACCCGCGCAGCGCCCGGCCGGCGGCGGCCGCGGAGGCGTCGGGCGCCGACCACAGCAGCGTGCCGTCCTCCTCACGCGCGAGGCGCACCAGGTGGCGGTCCCAGATCCCGAGCCAGGAGCCGTCGGCTAGCGCGTGCCAGCGAAACGCCTGGCCGTCGTCGAGCACGAGCCGGAGCACCTGGGCGTCGAGGCGAAGCGGCAGGCGCTCCCAGCCGGACCAGGCCGGCCAGGGGGACGGGGAGGAGTGCGACGGTTCGGACATTGCCAGAGGGGATAGGCGAACCCGCCGTGGGCTCAAGCGCGCATGCGGGCGAAGGGCTGAACCTAGAAAACGCAGTTAACAGAAGGTAACGAAGATAACAAAGGAGGCCAAACCAAGCGACTACACGAAATCGCTGAGCCCAAATGGGCAACTTCGACCTCTGAGTTGAATCACCACGAAAAACACGAATTTTCAAAGGCTTCGGCTCTACGTTGCGTGCGCTTATAAGCGCGCTCCGACCACTGTAGGCAACCCACGCGCCTTTTTGTTTTTTGTGGCCAATACCTCAAGGGGGTTGGTGGCAGCTCGGCCGCGTTGTGGGTTAAATTTCAATGCGTTCTTCAGATTGAAGGCTTAAACGCCGAAATCGAAGTGTGGCCGGCTCGAAGATCCGGCCCTGGCATGATGCGGAGACGCGGCTGGGGTGATGAAGGCGTGCGAGTCGTCCAAGGCGTAACCCGCGGACGGGCCGGGAGGCGGAGCCTCCCGCGCACCGGGCTTCGTTGTGCTTCGCACAGACTATGCCCGGTCGCTTTCGGATTCCGAAAGCAGGGCGGAATCGTGATTCCGCACTCCAGGTTCAAGGCGGGATGCGCGTCCGACTGGATTGTTCAGGGAGACTTCGGCTCCATCTCGAAGCACAGCCACTTGTCGGTCGCGAGGTAGGTCTTGGCGGCGTCGCGAATGTTAGCGGGCGTTACGAGGTTCACCAGGGCGTCGGGTGTTTCCAGGCGCTCGAACGGTTCGCCGTACTGGTAGATGCGCTGCAGCTTCCAGAGCCAGTCACCATTTTTCTCCGCCTGGACCTGGATGTCGTGCTTCTGCGAGGCGACCTCCTTTTCGATCTCCGCGGCCGTGGGGCCCTGGGTTTGCAGGCGGACGATCTCCTCGTTCACGACCTTGATCACTTCGGCGGTGTTCTTGGGTGCGCAGGGAGCCTCGACGTCGAGCGAGTAGTGGCTGTACGGAATCTTCTCGAATTCGGACTGGACCTTGAGCGTGTACACGCTGCCCTGGTCGATCCGCAGCCGGTCGATCAACGCACGCTGCAGGATGTTGCCCATGGACCACAGGATGTGCGACTGGTGGAAATTCCACTGGGTGACAGGGCGTTCGTAGTCGAGCATGACGAGTGCCTTCGGATCGGTGCCGCGTAGGATCGTCTTCTCGAAGGGACCGGGAATTTCGCGCAGGCCGACGTCCTTGTATTCGGCATTCGGATTCCCCTCGGGCAGGCTGCCGAGGTAGCGGGTCAGGAGGGGTTCGATCTCGGACTCCTTGAAGCTGCCGACGAAGAAGAATGTGAAACCGCCGGCGGTGCCGAAGCGCTCGTCGTAGGCCTGGATGACCTTGTCGAGGGTCAGCGCCTTCCAGGTGCTCTCGGGCTGGATGAACCGGGGGGCCCGGGGGTTGTGGTTATAGGCGATTTCCAGGACCTCGTTCAGGAACGAGAGCGTCGGATTCATCAGCACGTTCGCCTCATTGCTGTGCATGGCGTTGACGATCGTCTGGTAGGCGGCGGGATCGCGGCGCGGCGGAGCGAAACGCAGGTGTACGAGCTGCAGCGCCGTCTCGAGATCGACGGTGGTGCACTTGCCGTTGATGGCGTCCGCATTGGGCTGGATGGGCGTGACGATCTGGATGACGCGTCCCGCGAGGATTTTTTGGAGATCGGTCGCCGAGAAGCTGCCGATGCCGGAGAGCAATGCGTAGTAGGGCGCGAGCTGGCCCGCGAAGACGAGGTTGTCGGGCAGCAGCGCCAGGCCGCCGGGGCGGTAGGCGGAGAAGACGATCTCGTCCTGCTTGAACGTGCTGGGCTTCAGAACGACGCGGACGCCGTTGGACAGCATGAGCTCGGTGACGCCCAGGGCGGCGATCGTCTTGCGCGAGACGATCCTTCCGGGGGCGGGCAGCGTGGCCATGAGGGTCTTGGGCAGGGCCTTCTCGTGATAGGCGGTGAGCTGCGTGGCCCGGGCCTTCGCGACGAGTGCGGTCAGCTGGGTGTCGGAGACGGTCTTCGAGGACTGGGGCGCCTCGACGCTGACGATGAGGCCCTTCTCTCCGAACAGCGACCGGCACGCGGCGTCCATGTCGCGGAGCGTGAGTGAGGCGAGGAGGGCCTTGGACGTGGTGTAGCGCCACTCGGGCCCAGGAGCAGGAGCGTGGTCGAGGTAGGTGCCGATGTAGTCTGCCGCGAGCGTCGATGATTCGCGGTGGTCGCGTTCGGCGTACTGCTCGTCGACGGCCTTGAGCAGGTCGGCCCGGCTCCGATCGAACTCGGCCTGGGTGAAACCCTGGCTGCTCACGAGGTCGCCCTCCTGGACCAGGGCGGTGAGGCCGGCGGGCACGGCGCCGTTCTGCACGATGGCGACAAGGGACGCGACGGTCATGCTGCGCGCCGGCGAGGGTCCAAAGCTGGCCTGTGCGAATTCGTAGGGTGAGGGCGTGCGTTCCTGCAGCTCGGCGAGGCGGGTGTTCAAGGCCTGGAGCACGAGCTGGCGGGCGAGCTGTTCGCGGTAATCGGCGACCGTGGACACGGGCTTCGTGGCCTGCGGATACCAGAGGCGGATGGCGGTGTAGCCCATCTCGGGGTCGGTGGCGCTGGAGCAGACGGCCGAGCTCGGGATCGGAACGGCGAGATCAGGCTTGGTGCGGGGGTGGGCGGGATTCTTCAAGTCGCCGAACAGGGCGGTGAGCTGGGCGAGGATCGCCTGGGGGTCGACGTCGCCGACGACCACCACGGCCATGTTATCGGGACGGTACCAGTCGTGATAATAGCGGGCGATGGTGGACAGCGGTGCGCCTTCGATGACGGCCTTCAGTCCTATCGGAATGCGACTGGCGTAGCGCGAGCCCTGGAAGAGTACCGGGGCCTCCTTCTGGAGCATGCGCTGGGCGGCGCCGCGGCCGAGGCGCCACTCCTCCATCACGACCTTGCGTTCCTTGTCGACGCCGGGCTGGTCGAAGCTGACGTCGCCCGCCCAGTCGCGCAGCATGAGCAGGCCGTTCTTGAGTGCGTCGGGTTTCCCGAGCGGGATCGACAGCCGGTATTGGGTGTCGTCGAACAGGGTCATGCCATTGATGTCCGCGCCGAACTTAGAGCCGAGCGACTGGAGGTAGTGGACGATCTCGGTGTTGGGGAAATGGCGGGTGCCGCGGAAGCACAGGTGCTCGATCACATGGGCGAGACCGCGCTGGTCCTCGTCCTCTTCCACGGAACCCGCGTTGACGGCGAGGCGCAGTTCGACCTGCCCCTTCGGGTTCGTGTTGTGCTGGATGAAATACGTGAGCCCGTTCGGGAGCCGGCCGTGGAGGACGGTGGGGTCCAGGGGAATGGGGCTAGCGGCGCTTGGCGCCGACGACCCGGCAAACGCGGGGACGACGAAGACAGCGGCGAGGCAGAGGCTGGTGAAAAGGCGGCGCATGGTCGGAGGCTGGGTTGGAACCTAAATTACGCAGTTGGATTTGAACCACAGAGACACCCTCCTTCGCCAAGGCTTCGGCGGACAAGCAGAGAACACGGAGAGATGCAGTTGGGCGGGAATTTCGTATCGAATCTCTTTCACCTGCGAGGTGAGCGCTGATTCCGCCCCTTGCTTGGATTTCAGCCTCTGTGATCTCTGTGTCTCTGTGGTTCAATTGCGGTTTTTGGGTCGAAAACAAGAACGCCCGGCGGAGGCCGCCGGGCGTTGCTTCGGAAAGGGGATCAACCCTGTTTGACGAATTCGGCCTGAAGCTTGAGCGCCGTCTGCTGCTGGACCTGCTTGAGCTGGCCCATCATCGCTCCCAGTTGGGGGCGCATCTCCATCATCGTCTGCTGCATCAGGACCGGCAGCTTCTGGACCATGGCCTTGCCGGCGGGAGTCTTGTAGAACGCGACGATGCCGTTGACCTCGTCCTGCGTGAGGGTGGCCTGATAGGCCTTCACGAACAGGGGTTCGACCTTTGCCCAGTCGAGGGTGCTATTGATGATCGAGGAGGCCTTGGCGGCGCTGTCCTCGAGGATCTTTTGGATATCGGGAGTGATTTCATGGCCCTTGAGGGCCTGTTGGATGGCATTGGCCTCCATGCCGGAGAACTGGGCCTTGGCGGCTTCGATCTGGTGGGCCGAGCCGGAGAGCTCGAGCAGCTCCTTGACTGAGGCGTCGCTCGGCTGGGCGGCCGAGACGGCGAGCGTCGAGACCAGGGCGGCCGCGGCGAAACTGAGGACTTTGGTCCAAGCGTAGGGGAGTTTCATGGATAGGGTGAAGTGCTGGTCTGAGGGAAAGAGGAAAGACCGTATCCAGATTGCTCACACCGAAGTGTCGGACGGAACGTCCGACGAACTCAGGGGGCGGTAACGGGGCGAACCGGAGTCCGGATTCGGATTGGGCGTCTGGATGCTGGCGGCTGGCTGGACGGCGAGATTGGGGATACGACCTGCAAATGATTTGCCAAGTCAAATCGTTGCACGGCACCGACCCAGGAATGGACAAGGGGAGGCTTCCGCATTTTCGGCTAGCCAGGGGCCGGGAGTGCACGTACCTGTCCCGACACCAGCGCGACCACTGCCCAGGCAAATCGCGACCCACTCATAGCCACCCCGCCCGGCGGACGCCTTGCTCGTCCGGGCTCAATCCCCCACATGTCCCCCATACGTTCCTCCGTGCTGGCCCTTTGCGGGCTGGTCCTCCCCATCCTTGCGGTGCACGCCGACGACGACCTGACTCGGGTCACGTCCGTGGCCCCCAATCAGCAGATTCCGCTGACCGATTTTTTCCGGCCGCCCCTGTTTAGGAATCCCGAACTGAACGACGCGGGAACCTGTTTTGCGGCGACGCTCATCGATGCCCAGGACGGCAAGTTCGGCCTGCTGGTGGAGCACCTTGATGATGGAAAGTCGGAAACGCTCGAGGGCCCGGAGTCGTATCACTGGCTCGACGACAACCACCTGCTCTGTCAGGTGGCGGACGAGAGCACCGGTTATTTTGGAACCGTCGTGGCATCGGTCGGCCACCTGACCGGGGCCTACGCGATTGACCGTCGGGCATTCCTGTATCCCCTGAGCATTCCGCGCGACGACCGCATGGAGCCGCTCATCTGGCTGGGGTATACCTTCAACGGCGTGAACAGCGGCTCCGAGGTTGGTGTGCTGAAGATCAATGCCAAAGTGCCGCTGCCGCCGCCGGGAGACAATGTGGGCAACCGGCACGAGGGCGATGGCTACGGGATCCAGGCGACCGTCGTCCATGCGTATCCGGTTCCGGCGGGACGCTACCAAGCCGGCTATTTCTGCGACGGGATGGGTCACGTCGAATTCGCGGTCACGGAGACGGACGGCTATTTCAAGCTGTATCGTCTGACGGGAGACACCTGGACGGCGTGTCCGGTGAACCTGGACGACATCGACGTCCTCGGGGCTGGCGACAAGCCGGGCGAGCTGATCGTTCTCGGGCCGCGCACTCCCGGTCATCCCCGGGCGGTCCGCCGGTTGGACGCAGCCACCGGCAGGCTGGGAGAGGTGTTGTACCAGGACTTTCATTACGACCCGCAGGCAGTGCGCCTGTACAGGCATCCGATCACCCGACAGGTCATCGGGCTTCGTTTCGACGGTGAGGATCGGACGACGGTTTGGTTTCTGAAGTCGTACAAGGCTCTGCAGGCAGAGATCGAGCGGAGCCTCCCGATGAAGAACGTGGCCGTGAACATTCTTGGAAGCAGCCTGGATGAACGCCGTTTTGTAATCTCCGTTTACAGCGACGTCATGCCGACGGCCTATTATTCCATCGACCTGGACAAGGGCACGCTGGGGCTGATCAAGAGCACGCGGCCGTGGATCGATCCGGCGCGCATGCATCACCAGCAGATCCTCCACTACGTCACTCGCGACGGACACCGCCTCGAGGGATACGTCACGTTCCCGTCCGGGGTGTCGAAGCGGCATCCGGCTCCGCTCGTGGTGATCGCGCACAATGGGCCCTCGTCGCGCGACAGCTGGGGATGGGATCCGGAGGCGCAGTTCCTGGCCAGTCGCGGCTATGCGGTGCTCCAGCCCAACTACCGCGGCTCGCTGGGTTATGGCTGGGAGTTTCCGAAGTTCACCGAATGGAAATACGGCGGGATGCCGGGCGACGTGATCGACGGCGCGAAGGCCCTGCTGAAGACAGGCTATGTGGATTCGTCCCGCGTCGCCGTGATGGGCACGGGGTTTGGCGCCTATCTCGCATTGAGCTGCCTGGAGAGCGATCCGAGTCTGTTTCGTTGCGGTGTGTTGTTGTCGGGCTCGTACGACCTCAAGCGGTTCATGTCGACGGCGAGCCGGGACTTTCCAACGAAGGCCTACTACGACCTGATGAAGCGTCATCTTGGAGACCCGGCGAAGGACGCTGCGGAATACGATCGACTGTCGCCGCTTCAGCACGTCGACAAGGTGAAGGTTCCCGTATTCCTGTCGTACCTGTCGTTCGACCGCGTGCAGGATAACCAGGCCCGAAAACTGATGTCGGCCTTGGATGCGAGCCACGTGCCCTATGAAAAGGTGATGGTTGGCGAGGAGTACCGGATCATCACGTTCAAGCGACCATTCAAGATCTACGGCGGCGTCGAGGCCTTCCTCGCGAGGAATCTGGGCTCGCATTGAAGCGGAAGAGGCTCCGACTTCGCGCGCTGTCTTCCGGGTGGAGCGGCGGGTCCGCCAATCGCGCGGCCCGCCCGGTGGCGGAGGAGCCGCTCCGGCGTGCCGTGATTTTCGTCTAGCCACGACCGCGGAGTATTCTTAGCAATCCCGGGCACCAGCCGGCGCCTGCGCCGGATCGGCTCAGCCAACCTTTCCCTCCAGACTACCCGGACGCGACCGCGTGTGGGCCGGGATGGACTTTACCAGCCATGTCTCCCTACCGAACCTTCCTGCTCGCCCTCGCCGGGCTCCTTATGTGCGGTGCCGCTCTCGCGGCCGACACCACCGATCCGCTGTACCGAATGGTGCCGGCGCCCGCGGACCAACCGATCCCGGTGGCGGATTTCTTCCGGCCGCCGCTCTTCCGGGATCCGGCGATAAACGACGCGGGCGATCATTTCGCCGCGATCGTCACCGACGCCAAGCACGACCGCGAGGAGCTGCTGGTCGTGAACATCAAGGACGGAAAGTTCGAGGAGCTGATGGGCCCCGGCGGAACCGACGTCTTCAACTACCACTGGCTCGACGACACGCATCTGCTGTGTCGGCTGAGCAAGGAGAAGCTGTATGCCTACGGCACGATGGTGGCGGAGGTCGGCGACCTCTCGAATGCCTATTACATCGAGGCGCACAATGCACTGCAGGTGCTCGGGGTGCCGCGACGGGACCGGATGGCGCCGATCATCTGGCTGCGCGAAAACGCCTGGGACGAAGGCAGGGACTATGGCGCGATGCGGATCGATGCCCGCGAGAGACTCAAGGGCATGGCGGGCTTCGGAAGACTGGATTCCTCTTTATACCCCTATGGCACCGAAGCCAGCGTACTCGACAGCTACCCGGCCCCGCCGTCGGGAACGCCCTTTGGGTATTCCTGCGACAAGAACGGGGAACTGGCCTACGCCTTCACTCAGGTGAACGGATATGACACGCTTTGGGTTTTCAGGAAGGGCGCCTGGGTGCGTTCACCGGTCAACCTCGATGATTACGATTTCCTCTGCGCCGGCGACAAGCCGGGCGAGGTGATCATGGTCGCTCCCGAGCGACACGGCGAGCCGCGCGAGGTGTGCCGCATGAATGCGTTGACCGGAAGGAAGGGGGAGGTGCTGTATCAGGACAAACGTTACGATCCCTTGTGGGCCTGGTTCTACCGCGACCCTGTCACCCTGAACATCATTGGCATGAAATTGTTTCGCGAGGGCCTGCACGCGGTCTGGTTCACGAAGGATTATGAATTCCTGCAGAACAAGATCGAGCGGAGCTTCCCGGTCAGGAATTCGATCATCGACATCATGGGGAGCAACCGCGCGCAGACGGACTTCGTGGTGTCCGCGAGCAGCGACGTGATGCCCACCGCCTACTACTCCGTGAACCTGGAGAAGGGCAGGATCGGGCTCATCAAGAGCACGCGTCCCTGGATCGATCCGAAGCGCATGCTTCCCATGCGCGTGGTCAACTACAAGGCGCGCGACGGAAAGATGATCCAGGGGTACGTCACGCTTCCCGTGGGCGCCTCACGACTGCACCCGGTTCCGATGGTCGTGCTGCCGCACGGTGGACCGTGGGTGCGCGACGTCTGGGGCTGGAATCCCGAGGTGCAGTTCCTGGCGAGCCGCGGGTATGCGGTCTTTCAGCCGAACTATCGGGGCTCGACCGGCTTTGGCTGGGAGTTCAGCGAGGCTGACCGATGGGATTTTGCCAAGATGAGCGACGATGTCACGGATGGCGTGCACCTGCTGTTGAAGACCGGCCTGATCGACCGCCACCGCGTCGCGATCATGGGCGGCTCCTTCGGGGCGTATCTCGCCTTGTATGGGGCGGAGAACGAACCCGGCCTGTACCGCTGCGCGGTGGCGATCGCGGGTGTATTCGACTTTGCGAAGGTCATGCGCGACGCGAAATGGATGGACGACAACACGAACCGTTTCGACATCCTGAAGCGCCACCTGGGCGATCCCGCGAAGAACAAGGCGCGGTTCGACGAGATATCCCCGCTTCGCCATGTCGATCGGCTGAAGATTCCGGTGTTTGTCGCACACGGCAAGGACGACCGGGTTGCCGACGTGAGCGAGTCGCGCGACCTCGTTGCTCAGCTCGAGAAGTACCATGTGCCGGTCGAGAGCCATTTTGTCGGTGGCGAGGGGCACGGATTCAGTTATTTCCGTCACCGGATCGAAATCTACACCGATATCGAGGCCTTCCTCGCGAAGAACCTGGCGCCGCAGGCGAAGAAGTGAGCGGGGGCTGCTACGCCCGCCGGCCTTCGCCTACTCCCAGAGGAAGCTCGATTTGGTGAGGAGGACCCGGCCGTCGGGTCCGACCAGCTGCACGTGCCAGGCGAGCGGGTGGACCTTCGGCCCCGGCCAGTCGGGGCCGGTCAGGCCGAGCAGGGCCACGGGCTCGGTCTGGCCCTGCGGCAAGGCGTAGGTGAACGTCTTCGCGTGCTTGTGGTCGGGAAGGATCACGTCGAGCACCCAGCGGCTGCCCGCGGGCACGGCTTTGGGCTCCGTGATTCGGACCAGAAAATAGAACCCTGCGCGGTGTTCGGGTTGCGAGCGCAGCACCATGCGTCCGCTGTGATGTTCCCGCCCGCCGAAGTATTCCCCGATGCGGTCGAAGTACGCGGCGTCGCGATAGTTCGTCCACACGCGCACGATCTGCTGTCCACCGGCGAACAGGGCGGCGGAGGAAGCGAGAAGGAATGCGAGGTGGCGCAGACGCATGCCGGCAGCGTGCCTGTGCCGATGATCACGGCAAGAGAGATCCATGAACCTGGTGGGGGCCTGATGAATGGGTCGTGAGCCGAGACCGAGCCTCTGCATTTCTGGCTTCGTCTCCGATTTGGACGGGACGCCTCGGCGTTCCACCACGGGCCGATTCAGGCGGTCCGTCGAAGCACGGAGTGACTCCTGAGAAACCGGATGAGGAGCGCGAGCAGGCAGGCGAAGAAGGTCCAGGTCATGGGCTGTTCCAGGGCATAGAGACCGTTGGACCAGCGCAGCAGGGTGGCCAGTGGCACCGTGCCGAGGAGCCGGTTGAGTCCGATCGCAATGAACGAATCTGTCCACAGCACGGCGATCAGCAGGAAGCCCGTCGCACGCGCTAGCCGGTCGCGAGTCCCGGGGGCGACCGCAAAGCCCTCGCGCCAGAGCCAGGGCGCAAGCCACACGGCGAACACCCAGCGATAGCCCTGGTTCATGCCGAGCCAGAAACAGGCGCAGAGGAGCGCGGCGCCCAGGACAAAACGCAGCTCGCAGGCATCGGCCTTGCCAGCCGATCGGTCGGATTCTCCCGATCGCGCCTGCCGCATCCAGAGCGCGGCGGCGATGGCGAGGCCGACGATCCCCGCAGCCAGCACCCAGGGCCCGAGCCGCCAGTTCAGCATCGAGGGAATGGCGGTCGAGCCAAACGTCATGAGCCCTTCGGTCTTCGGCATCAGTCCGGGGAGCCTCCGAAGATCGCCCGCGATGCTGATTCCCACGACGGCGAAGAGCAGGGCCTGGATCAGGACCCGGGCGCGGGCCTCGCGGCGGTCGCGGCCGGTGAGGAGGAGCAGCGCGGCCGCGGCGGGGTAGTACTTCAGGCCCGTCGCGAAGGCCACGAGGAAGGGCACGACGTTGCGGACGATCCGGCTGCTCGCGAGCACGCAGGACGGGAGAATCGCGAGCAGCACGAACACGACGAGGTCGTTGTTTGCCCGGTTGATGGCGAGCAGCATCGGTGGCGCGAGCAGCACGGCCGCATAAAAAGCCGCCTCGGAATACCGCCGGGGGCGAAGCGCCGCGAGCGCGGTCAGGACGAACCCGCCCACCAGCACGAGACTGACCCACAGCGTATCCGCCCGGGTGAGACCGAAACTTCCCAGGCAGAGCCACCACGACGAATAGACGTGCGGTCGATGAAAGGGGTCCAGCGGGTTCGGCTTGTACACGTCGAGTCCGAAGGCCTGTGCGTCGTTCGAGGCGAGGATCGCGTAGGAATCCAGGAACCAGGTCCCGTAGGTGTTGATGCCGAGGTCGAAGAAGCTCCCCGGACGCAGCACGAGCAGAGTGAGCATCAGGACCGTGGCGCCCATGAGTGACAGCCAGGGTCCACGCTTGGGCCGTATGCTGGCGGTGGCGGCATTCGCCTGGGGTTGGGCGGTTTGGAGGGGGTCCGGCAGATCAGCCATCACCCCACCACGACAGGCGCGCCGAGCCCGTTGGCAACGCCAGAAGCGCTTTCGCGGTGGCCGTTGTGCCGGACGATGGCCACTTTGAGCAGGCGTTTACGAATCGGAAGCGAGAAGCCAGAAGCCAGAGGTCAGAGGCCAGAAGCCAGAGGTCAGAGGTCGGAAGTCGGAAGTCAGAGGTCAGAAGTCGGAATTCGGAAGTCGGCGGTTGGCGGTCAGAGGTCAGAGGGCTGGGACAGACGATTCTAACTCCTAACTCCTGGATTCTAGATTCTCAATTCGCGCTTCCCGCTCTCTTCCGCCGGGCCTAGTCGGCGTCGTAGACTTCCATCAGAGTGACCCCGGTGGCGCCGTTCACGCCCTTGACCTGGGCGGTGTAGATGCCGGGGTCGAGCGTCACCAGTAGCGCGGCGTCCTTGGAACCTGCGGGCCAGGCAAAGGCGCCCACGCGCTTGCCGACGGTCGCGATTGCGGCGGCCATTGAGGGGTTGTCGCCCCAGTTGTCGTCGCTCGCGATCAGCGTCGGGCCGACTTGGTCGTATAGCTCGAGCATCGGGTCGGAGAGGACGCCCGAGACGCCATAAGGCGTGAGCGCTGGTCCGGAGGCGCGGATGAGGACGGTTTTCGGCGAGGAGCCGGAGATGACGAAGCCTGCGACTTCGATGTTGTCGCCCGTACCCACGTACGAGCGTGACGAGATGCTGGTGAAGGTTGATCTCGCACCGGCGGAGGCTGCGACCTTGAAGGCGTTGAGCGCGAGGGTCGGCTTGCCGGTGGAGTCGAAGGCGCCCTTGGTGTAGCCCTGCCAGCCGCCGTAGCATTCGGGCTCCCAGTAGAACACGCCGAGACCCGCGCCGCCGGCGACGGATCTCGTCTTTGCGATGATGTCCGCCAGGAACGCCCGGCTCGGTTGGACGGCCGAGCTGTCCATCCCGACCTCGCAGACCATGACCTGCTTTCCGTAGCGGGCCACCATGTCGTTCATCGTGTCGAGGCATTCGCTGTCTTTCTCCGGCCAGTCGGTGGAATCCGGATACAGCGACATGCCGATCACGTCGAAGCGGGCACCGGCGGCGGTGAGCCCGTCGAACATCCAGCGAAAGAGGGAGTCGTCGTAACCGTTGGAGATGTGGACGATCGTCTTCACGGAAGGGAAGACGGCCTTTGCGGCGTCGTTGCCCGCGTTGACGAGGAGCGTGAAGTTCGCGAATCCGCTGCTCGTGCTGCCGAGGGGCCAGAGCATGCCGGAGTTGGTCTCGTTTCCGATCTGCACCCAGTCGGGCGTAACCCCAGCAGCCTTCAGGGCGGAGAGCACGGCGGTGGTGTGGGCGGCCACGTCGGTCGCAAGCTGGTTGATGTCGGCCCCGATCCAGGCGGCGGGCACGTTCTGCTTGCCCGGATCGGCCCAGGAGTCGCTGTAGTGAAAGTCGATCAGGATATGCATCCCGAGCGCGGCGGCGCGTTTGGCCTTGGCCACCACGTCGTCCTGTCCGCACCAGCCGCCGGCGGGGTTCACCCACACACGGAGACGGATCGAATTCATGCCGAGCGATTTCATCAGGGCGAAACAGTCCTGCTGAGTGCCGCCGGCGTCGTAGAATTTCACTCCCGAGGACTCCATCTGGGTGACCCAGCTGATGTCTGCGCCGAGGGCAAAGGCGGGCGAGGCGGTGGCGTGGGAGGGCAGTGCGATGGCGACGAGAGCGATGAGTGCGCCGACGAGGAGGGGCGGGATTTTCATGGGGTGATGCGGGCCGGTAAAGGTCGATACCACCTTCGCGATCAAGTCCGCAAACCCGCTTCCCCGGAAAAAACCTGGATCGTCCGGATCGATTCAGCCTGGACGGACACCGGAGCGGCGTTGCTCAGCGGACTTTCGCGTGCTGGCAGGCGAGCGCCCAGCGCGGTTCGCCGGCCGCTTCGAAGGCGGTCGCGAGGATCCCGAACATCCGCGTCTTTTGCGCGTTTGCCAAAACCAGGCCTGAGCGGGGAGCGATGGCCCACAAAAACTGGGCCACGGCGTCGCGCGGGAGTCCACGCTGGGCGAGGATGACCGCGAGGTTATACCGAGCCTCAGAAAAAGTCGGCGAAAGGCTCAAGGCATAGCGGAGGCGCTGCTCGGCATCGAAAAGCCTGCCCGACTTCGCGTCTTCCAGCGCCATGCGCTGCAGCTCGCGGGCGAGCGGCGACAGGCCCTCCGCCGCATTGGCCGGTGTCGCATCCAGGGTGGCGACCCGCCGCCGAATCGCCGCGAGATCCGAATCGCCGGGGTGTGCGGCGGCGAGCCGGGCGATGCGAGCGGCATAGCCGTTGGTGTTGCCCAACAGCGCGTCGCTCCAGGCAAGGCGTCCCTCGAAGTAGTCGCGCAGTCGCTCCGTTCTTGCGCGCTGGACGATGCGGCCGAAAAGCGTGTGGTTGTCGCGCCACACGGCCGTCTGTTTGTAGCTCAAGGTCGAATACACTCCCACTAGAACGAGCGTGGCGCCCAGGGCCGTCACGCGTCCGCGGGAGGATGCGATCGTGCCGAGCGCCAGGGTCACGCCCGCGGCGAGCACCAGGCCCGGCAGGTAGGTGTAGCGATCACAGGGGTAATAGGGATGCTCCAGGAAACCCATGAAGGGCGTCAGCAGCGCGAGGTAGGCGAGCCACAACCAGCCCAACGCCGGCAGACGCCTCCGGAGGAACCACGCCGCGGCGGTCAGGCCCAGTGCCAGCACGACCGACCCGACGAACAGGGCGGAGGCCGGATCAAAGCTCTGGAGGAGGTCATCCGCCGGGGTCAATCCGACGGGGGCCACGCTCAGTCCGAGGTAGCGCACCACGAGATACGAGGCCTGTGCGAGGCGGGCTCCTACCCCGAAGCTCGAAGTCGACGCCACGGGTTTCCACAGCCCGACCTGTCCGATTCGCACCGCCAATGCCATGCCGAGAACGGCCACGGCCAGCACAAGATGAGGGGCCACCAGGCCGAAAATTCTCCTCCGGGAGAGCGGCGGTTTTTCCCCGCTGCGTCCCCCGTTGGGCATTGCGAGTGCAATGATGGCAAGGACCACGGGCAGGCCGAAGGCGAGCGGATAGGTGAACAGCGAGGCGGCGCAGGCGAGCGCGCTGACCAGGAAGCTCCCAAAACTGGGGCGCCCGTCCCTGCGCCGCTCGAGGGCGATTTGAAATGCCAGCGTGGATACCAGCGCCCACGCGGTGGCGTGCAAGTAGAGTTGTCCCGAAGCCCAGGCGACGCTCTCGACGCGCAGCGGATGAAGCGCCCAGAATGCCGCGCCTGCTGCGGCGCACCACGCGCGCCACGCCGAGTCGGCGCGGCTGCCGGCCGGCGCCCGCCGGGGCAGCAGTCGGCTGAAGACGGCGAATGCCAGCACGGCGTTCGTGGCATGGAGGCCGATATTTGCCGCGTGCCACCATGCCGGATCCAGTCCGCCCGCGGCAAACACGCACGAAAAGCCCAGCCAGCCCAGCGGAAGATAGCGCGGCATCCGACTCGCCTCGGTGACCATCCAGGTCAGGAAGCGCAGGTCGGGCGCGCAAATCATCGGATTGAGGTAGATGTTGTTGTCGTCGTCGAACATCACGAACCGGAAACCCGTGGTGTGCGCGTAGAGCGCCAGCACCGCCGCGACCAGTACGACACACAGGCCGATGCTGATCCAGGTGCCGCGTTGCAGCGAGGGCTTCAGTTTCATGCAGGGGAGGGAGGGACTAAAAGGCGGCGGTCGGTCCGGAGTACGGTACGCCAGGAAAATTGCGGACGGGGGCGGGGGGACGACTTCAGTCCATCAGTCCTTTGGGGTTGCGGCGTTTCCCGAGGATTTCGCATCGGCCTTGCCCGGCGGCGGGGCCTTGTAATCGACGGACTCCACGAGCGAAATGCGCTCGAGCCGGCCGCCGAAGCGTTTTTCGGCGAGGGTTCGAAGATGGAATTGGGGCGGAAGGCGATCGGCGGGATTCACGCCGAAATCGCCATTCGGGGAGGTCGGCCGGATCGACTGGGTGACCAGCACCTCCTGGAAGGTCTGCTGCTGCATGTGATACCGGATCTGGTTTCCGCGCTGCGCCGCGACGGTTGCGATGATGGCGGGAATGTCGTGGATGATCCACGGCATGGTCGACTTGTCGGCGATGATGAGTCGCGGGACCTTGGGTCGTGCCTGCACGAAGGACAGCTCCCACCGCAGCTCGGCGGCGACCGTGTTCTGGCTCGTGTACAGGTGGGTGGCCATGGCGGGAATGGCTCCGGCGAACAGATACAGGCCCGTGCCCCAGAAGGCTGCGCGCATCACTCCCTTCCAACGCTGCTCCAGGCGCCCGGCCATCAGGGCCGCGCAGAGGGCCGCGACGAAGTACGTGGGCAGGCTGAAGCGGGAGGCGATGACGTCGTCGAAGCGCGCCCAGTAATAGAATTGGAGTAGCGTGAGATGGACCGCCGCGCCCAGGCCGAAGGCGACGAGCGCATAGGAGGCGGGAGTCAGGGGGGCGGTCTCGCGCCGACGCGATCGGCGCAGGCCGAGCCAGAGCACGTAGAGCAGTGCCGCGAGGCCGAGCGCCGACAGCCACCAGGAATCCGCGAGGTCGCCATGAACGTCGAAGAAGAAGTGCCAGGCCCCGCGCAGGTTCTCGTCGAGGTAGGCCGTGCTGAACCGCGCGGTCTGACCCTCCTGCAGCTGCCACAGCAGAGGCGTGGCGGACAGCACGCGGTTGTGCCACGCGTAGGGAATGAACAGCAGGGGCGTCGCGATGAGGGTGCCCGTGATCAGCGGCTCGCGGCGTCGCGCCCAGCCGGACCAGATCACGAAGGCGACCGGTCCGACGAAGATGACCGATTCGTACCGGCTCTGCGACAGCAGCACGGTCGAGAGGCAGAGCAGCGCGAGCCGTAGCGCGTCGGGTTTTCTCAGATACAGCAGCGCGAGGCACAGCGTCAGCGCGATCATCGTGAGGTTGTGCATCTCCATGCCTGCGCCGGTGGCGTTCTGCGCGAGCAGGGGAAGCGTCGCGAGCAGCAGCACGGCGAGGATGCCCGCGCGTCTCCCGGCGAGGGACGAGGCGAAGTAATAGGTGAGCCCGAGGAAGACGGGAACGCAGGCCGCGTTGACGAGGAAGAGGTTTGCCACGCGGTAGCCCGTGAGGTCGTGCACGAGGCAGACCAGGAACGCGAAGAAGTACGGGCGCTTGTCGAGGAACGCGTCGATCGGGAGGAAGGTGCCGTCGAGCCAGTACGAGCGGTAGACGGTTCCGATCTGGCGGGTCTCGTGCATGTAGCGCGCGGTGGATTGCAGCACGTACTCGTCGAACAGGATCTTGTGTCCGAAGGGGTCGCCCATCAGCACGAAGACGGTGGCGAGTGCGATCACGAGGCCGGGCCAGCCCGGGCGGCGCAGCCAGCCGAGCCAGACGGCGCGCCGTTCGCCGAGCAGCTTCAGGGATAGCGCCACGAACGCCGCGAAGACTCCGAGGATGTAATAGTAGCCTCCGTGGATGATCAGCTGCTCGGCCTCGTGCGTGCCCACCCACACGAAGCCGACCTGCACGGCGAGCACACCGGAGAGCAGCAGCAGCAGCGCCCGGCGCGTATCGGGGCCTCCGGACAGCAGCCTGCGCCACCAGGGTTTCTCGGGAATGGGTTCCATCCGTGCGCGCGGGTGACGGGCTCAGGGAAGCTGCTTCACGAAGTTCTCCAGGTAGGCCTGCCGTTCCTTTTCGACCACCTTGGGATCCTTGGGGACGGTCTTGTCGGGCGGTATCCGGTCTGCCTCGACGACCGTCGCGCCGTCGTGGATCGCGACGATCCGGCTGATGCGGCTGATCGTGAGCGTCTGGAGGCGCTGCTGGACGACGGGTTTGAGCACGAAATCGGGGCCCAGGTCGTCGCCCGGTCGCAGCGTCTCACGTCCGGTCTTCGGGTCGACGTTCAGCCGCTGGAACACGTACATCGCGGAGAACGAGTGATTTCGCAGGTGGAAGATCAGCGCCTTGATGTTCTTCTGGGCCTGGAGGACGGGCGTGGACGAGATTTCGTTGGTGATCCACAGGGTGCAGTCGTTGTCGATCACGAGGTAGTCCTTTTGTGGATGCTGCGCCATGAACTGAAGCCGCCAGGCGGTCTCGCGGCCTGGCAGGTATTCCTGGTCGTAGGCGTGCGTGGCCATGGCGGGGATGCCGAGCGCGAGCATGCCCAGGGCCGCGAGCCCGGCGACGAACCATCGGGGGCGGAGCGAGGTGGAGAAGCGGGGCAGGGCAAGCAGGATTGCGACGAGCAGTCCGAGGTGCACGGGCAGGCTCAGGCGGCGGATCACGAAGTCGTCGAAGCGCCCCCAGAAGTACACCATCATCAGCAGGAAGTGGGCGATGAAACCGAGGGCGAAGATCACCGCCGCGGCTTCCGTGGTCGTGGCCTTCCGGAACTGTTTCAGGAGACGCATCGCGGCGAGCAGCGCGAAGGGCACCGCAATCCAGCCGAGGATGGAGAATACCAGCGAGTTGGGCTGGTCGCTGGGTTTGGCGAAGAAGAACGCCACCGCGTGCGCCAGGTTGGTCGGCAGGTAGGAGAGCGAGAACGGCGTCTCCGTGCCGGGACGGCTCGCCATTTCCCAGGCGGAGGCGCGCAGGTCGAAGATGCGGTGCTGGAGCGGATACGGAATCAGGAGCAGGGGCGCGATCATGACCGGCCAGCTCAGCACGATGCGCCGCTCGAGCACCCAGCCCCAGACGACCAGGATCGCAACGGGAACCAGGAAGACCACGGATTCGTAGCGGGTCTGTGCCATCAGGAGCGCCGAGAAGCAGAACGCGGTCAGGGACACCGCATCCCGTCGCTCGAGCCAGCGTGCCCCGAGGAGGAGCGTCGCGAGGATCATCACGAGGTTCAAGAGCTCGAAGCCCCCGCCCGTGGCGTTCTGGCCGAGCAGCGGCAGGCCGGCGAAGAGGAGCACCCCGATCCAGGCGCCGGGGCGGCCCGCCAGGCGGCGGCCGAGCACGCTCACGAGCCACAGGTAGACGAAGGTCAGCGCGCCGTTCAGCACGAAGGCGTTCGCGGGCCTGTATCCGGTAAAATCATGCAGCAGCGAGAGGACGAAGGGGAAGAAGAGCGGACGCTTGTCCATGATCCCGTCCATGAGGATGAACGCCCCCTGGATGTCGTTTCCGCGCATCGGCGTGAACACCGTGCGGTCGAAGTGCATGCTCATCGAGGTGCCGAGCAGCATCACCTCGTCCATGATGATCTTGAACCCGAAGGTGTTGTTCACGATCAGGACGATGCCGCAGACGACGATCAGGGCGCCGGTGGACCAGTCGGCCTTTTTTGGGCGCCACGCCCGCAGCTCGGGACCGAACAGCAGGCCGAGCGAGCGCGCCCACAGGACGAAGGTGACGAGGATGAACCAGTAGCCGGTGCGCGAGACGAAGACGATGGCGGCGTCGCCGGAGAGGGTGAAGAAACCGACGACAAAGGCGAGGAGGCCGCTGAGGACGAACAGCCAGAGGCGCCGGTCCGCGGCGATCGCCCGGGTTGAGGGGGAGTCCATGGTGAACGAGGCAGTCAATCTGCCGGATTGTTTCAAAAAGAAAAGCCGCCCGCTTCACAGCAGACGGCTTCGGTTGACGCGAACGGAGTCAAGGTTCGCTTACGGGGCGTACGTGATCGTGCGGGCGCCGGCGACGCCGAGGACCGTGACGGCCTCGCCCTGCGTGCAGCCGGACGGATAGGTCTCGTTGGCGACGAGGTTGAGCGACTTCACGTAGTTCGTGGGTCCGATCAGGTCACCGAGGCTCACGGAGGAGACTCCGTTTTCCAGGAAGTACTGGTCGCCGGCGGCAGAGATCTGGCGGGCGTTGTTCAGGACCGCCTTGTCCTGCGATGCCTGACGCACCTTCTGGAAGGCGGGGATGGCCATCGCGGCGAGCAGGCCGATGATGACGACCACGATCATGATTTCGACAAGGGTGAAGCCCTTGGTGGACGGATTCATGCGATTCATGGGGATTGGGGTCGATGAGTTTATGCCGGAGGGAAGAAACGAATGATAAACGCCGCTCCCAACTGCGGCGGACGTCTCGGCATAAAATTACATGACGGCGGGTGCGGCAAGCCCCAAAGCCGTCAAGAATCGGTAAACCCGGGCCTCGTTGGCCGCTCGGTATCAGGATTTTGTGCGACGGGCGGCGGGTTTTTTCGCGGCCGGTTTCCGGACGGATTTCCCTGCCGCGGGTTTCTTGGCGGCGGGTTTGCGAGCGGCGGGCTTCTTCGCGGGCTTGCGGGGCTCCTCCAGCAGGCGAGGCACGGAGACCTCGACGGCATCCTTCCACAGGCGCTCGAGCTGATAGTGCTCGCGCATGGGGCCGGTGAAAAGGTGGACCATGACGTCGAACGCGTCGACGACCAGCCAGCCACTGGCCTGGTTGGTATCGATTCCGACGATACGGATCTTGGCGGCGTCGAGCACCTTCTCCAGCTCGATGCGCAGGGCGCGGAGGTGGGGCTCGGAGGTGCCCGTGGCCACGACGAGGTAATCGGTCAGCGAGGACTGCTCGCTCACGTCGAGCACGCGCAGGTCCTCCGCCTTCTTTTCGTCGAGGGCGCGACAGACCAGTTTCAGCGTTTCGAGAGCCGGGGACTCGGAGCGAGGGGATTTCATCGGTCAGCGATAAAGAGCGTTTTCGTTGAGGTAGACAATCGCCTTGTGAGGCATGAAGCAGTCGAGGGGGAGTCCCTGGCGGGCGCGCTCGCGGAGGTCGGTCGAGCTGATCTCCAGCAGGTGCCCGGGGCAGCGGTGGAGGCGCAGCCCGGGTAGGGCGGGGGGCTCGTCGACGGGGTAGCCGGGGCGGTCGAGGCAGATGAATTCCACCATCCGAACCAGTTCCTCGACCCGCATCCACATGGCGAGGCGGGCGAGCTGGTCGCCCCCGATGATCCAGAACAGCCGGTCGAAGGCGTGGACCTGCCTGAAATGGCGCACGGTCTCGATCGTGTAGCTGACGCCCCCGCGCTGGAGCTCGAATTCGGAAATCTCGAAACGGTCGCGCCCCTCGATGGCGCAGCGCAGCATGCCGAGCCGGTGCCGGTCCGAGGCGCAGACGGCGCCGGGCTTGAGCGGGGCCTGGGCGGCGGGCACGAAGACGACCTTGTCCAGATTCATCTGCTCGAGCGCGTCCTGCGCCGCGCACAGATGTCCCAAATGGACCGGGTCGAAACTGCCGCCTAGGAAACCGATGTTCACCGTGCCGAAGAAGGCGCCGCGCTCCGGGGGCGGCAAGCCGTTTCCATGCGGCCGGCGGGCGGTCGCGCCTGCCGGCCGCGGTGCGAGGTCACGGGGTTGCGCGTGTGATCACCACGGCGGCATCACGCGAGATGGGAGGCGTGCCGAGGCGGAGGTCACCGCCGTTATGGACGACGGTCACCGGTTTGGACGGGATGCCGCGAAGAGTGTCCCACCACACGACGCTCCAGCGTCCGGCGGGGACGTTGCGGATCAGGAGCGTCCCCTTGGCGGCCGGAACGTCCTTGAGCGAGAAGATACCGTCGCGGTTCCAGAGCCAGTAGGTGAGGAATTCCGGCCCCCGTTTTCCCACGGCGGCCAGCACGGGCACGTCGACGCCCAGGTCGATTGATGCGATCGAAAACCAGTCTTCGCCGCCATCGTTGACGAGTTCGATCAGGTGGCGACCGGCGGGGATGGGCGCGTTGACCGAGTCGGTGGACCCCTTGGCCGGGGACGTGCCGGCGGGCCAGGTCCGCGATGCGACGGACGCTCCGTCGATCAGAAGGCGCAGTGCGGCGCCCTTGGCGCCGATGCCGTCGACGTTTACAGTGAGGGTTGCGGCATGGGGGTAATCGACGCGAAAACCGATCTTTCCTGGGAATCCGGTGGCGGCGGCATGGCCGTGGTCGGCGAACACGGTTGGGATCTCGGCGAGGTCTGCCGGCATGCGCCCATCCGTGGGCACGTCGATCACGGTCTCCGGCGTTTGCCGCCAGTATTGTCCGCCGGTCAATACGAGCGGCACCTCGGGCGTTTGCTGGAAGGTGGCGAGATCGGGCCGGAGTCCGGTTCGGGCGGGCAGGCGGGTCGCGTGGAGGAACCGGGCGACCGCGCCGAGTTCACCGATGCGCCCGGTGGAGATCAGCTGCCAGCCCTTCCACTCCTGGGCGGGATAACGGGATTGGCCCATGAGGCTGGCCCACACGGGAGGCGCGAGGAGGAGGCCCGACTCCTTGACCGCTTCGGGCGCGGGGATGTGGTCGTCGCCGGTTTCTCCGTAGAACACCGGTTTGAGGGCGGCGCGGGGCGGGAGCGAGCGGATGGTCGCCAGGATGTTCGGGGGGTAACAATGGGGCTGGTAATAATCGAGCGCGGCGTAAATCGGGCTTTGCAGGTCCTCCGTGCTGGTCGTGACCAGGTGGTGATACACGTCGACCGAGCGAATGAACACAGCCATGCGCGTGTGCCAGGCCGCGACGGTGGGGCGGGTCGCGGGGTTGCGGTAGGCGTCGGTCCAGTGCACCTCGTTGAAGAGCTCCCAGGCCATGATCGCGGTGGACCAGCTCCAGCGCGCGACGATGTATCGGAATTTCCGCTGCGTCAGCTCCAGCGCGCGGGGGTTGGTGAAGAACTCGGCGGGCGTCTTGAGGAAGCCGCCCGGGTTCGCGGCGTTGAAGGGATTGTCGGCCCAGTTCGAGTCGACCGTGCTGCTGTAGGGGCCGTGGTGCTGGAGGACGAGCTGCAGGTACACGCCGTCGGACTGGGCGTGTCCGATGACGTCGTCCCAGCGCGCGGCAACGGCCGGATCCAGACGGCCGATTTCTGGCGAGGCCCCGAGGGTCTTGGGCAGCCACTCCAGATTCATGCCGTCCCAATGGGCCATCCACACGCGCATCCAGTCCAGGCCGGCGGCCGCGTAGTCCGCGAGCGCCGTGTCGTAGTAGCGCGTGACGTCGCCGTGTCCCCAGGCGAGGTTCGTCCCGATTGGCCAGAACGGCTTTCCGTCGGACAAGGCGAAGGCAGTGGGGTCGCGGGGGTCGATTTCGACCTGAGGAAGCGCGAGCGCTTTGCCCACGTCGACCGTCGGGCTCGAGACGAGCCTACCGGGGAGGGGGCGGGCGGAGGCGGCGGTGGCGCCCTCGCTCGAGCCGACGAAGCGATACACGCCCGTCTCGTCGGGGCGCGCGTGGACGCAGAACCGCCCGCCGCCGGCGTAAAAGGCGGGCAGGCGCAGCAGCCGGCCGGAGGGCTCGGCCACGTCGGCCCACAGGTCGCGCGCGAAGGGGTTGGCGCCTTCGGGATTTACCTCGAAGGTGAACGCCACGGGGGCGACTGGCTGCGGTGCCGTCGGGGCGGGGGAGGCTGCGCGCGCGGCCGGGCCGGCGGCAACCAGGCAGAAGAGGGCCAGGAGGACGGGAAGACGGGGGAGGGGGTTCACGACAATGACCGGTCCGTCCGGGGTGCGGACCGGAGTCGAGCAAAAGGGAACTCGCGCCTCCTGTAAAGCGGAGGCTGTCCGGCAGGGCGCTGCGGCGCGGATGGGGTGTCGTACAATTCTGAATACCCCGGCCCTTCCGCTCCGCACAAATGGTTGCACGACGCCCCGCCAGACCGCCGTTGCGGATCGCGAAAAAGGGGACAAGGTGAACCGCATGACCCGCAAAGCCCTCCCCCTCCGCGCCCTCGGGCTGCGCTCGCTCGCGACGGCCCTCGTGCTGTCCGCGGCCCTCTGCGCCCAGGCCCAGGAAGTCTCGATCACCCCTGCCAACGGCACGGGTGTGTACCCTGCAGGCGACACCGCCGCCTGGAACATCGACGTCAAGGGTGACCCCTCCGGCCTGAGCAACCTGCGTTACGAGATCAAGCCGGGCGCCCTGCACGTCTCAAAGTCCGGCGTGCTCAAGCTGGCCGGCGCCCACACGGTGTTCACGGCCGTGCGAAACGACCCGGGCTCGCTCCTGCTCGAGGTGACCGGCAGGGAGGCGGATGGCAAGACGTTCACCGCGCTGGGCGGCGCGCTGTTTTCGCCGGACAAGATCAAGCCCTCGGCGCCGGCTCCGGCCGATTTTGACGCCTTCTGGAAGGCCAAGCTCGCCGAACTCGCCGCGGTGCCCATGGATCCCGTGATCACGCCCGAGCCCTCGGGGGTCGACGGCGTCAACTACGCCCTCATCACCCTGCGCAACATCCGGGGCACGCATGTCCAGGGTCAGATCGCCTGGCCCGCGAAGGGCGACCGGTTCCCGGCGCTGCTGATCCCGCAATGGGCGGGAGTCTATTCGCTCGACAAGGCCTGGGCGGTCGACCGCGCGAAGCAGGGCTGGCTGGTGCTCAATTTCCAGGCGCACGACATCCCCGCCGTGGGGCCGAAGTCCTTTTACGACGACCTGTTCGCCGGTCCGCTCAAGAACTACTGGGCCATCGGAAACCAGGATCGAGACACAAGCTATTTCCTCCGCATGTATCTCGGCTGCTACCGGGCCGCCGATTACCTTACCCACCGCGCCGACTGGGATGGCCGCACACTCGTGGTCATGGGCGCGAGCCAGGGTGGGCTCCAGACATTGCTGACCGCCGCGATTTACCCGAAGGTCACGGCGGCCCTCGCGCTGGTGCCCGCGGGGTGCGACCAGACCGGACCCGAGGCAGGCCGCGAACCCGGCTGGCCGCAGTGGTATGAGCACGCCCAGGGCAAGGATCCCGCGAAGGTGCTCGAGGCGAGCCGCTACTACGACATCGCCAACTTCACCCCGAAGATCCGCTGCCCGGTACTGGTGGGTGAGGGGCTCATCGACACCGTGTGCCCCATCGCGAGCACCTTTGCCGCCTACAACGAAATCCCCGCGCCCAAGCATTTCGTAGTGCTGCCGATCGGGACGCATCAGCAAAACCAGGACGCCTACAACCGGCTCGCCGAGGAGTGGCTCGCGACGCTCCGCGAGGGGCGCATGCCCGACGTCAACGCCGCGAACTGAGCGCGCTCCGCGTCTCCAACCTGCCGCGACATGCCCGCGGCAGGTTCCGCTTTACCTCGGCCTTGCCGGGCCTGTAGCGTGTCCGGGCCGCCCAGCCCAGCCGTGACCCCCACTCCTCTGCCCCCGCTGACGCTTTTCTCGATCGTGATTCCCGCACGCGACGAGGAGGCTTCGCTCCCACCGACCCTCCGAGCGCTCCATGCGGTGCTCGTGCGCGAGCGCGTTCCGCATGAGTTTGTGGTCGTCGACGACGGCTCGCGCGACCGCACCTGGAGCGTGCTCGAGGAGCTGCGCGGCGAGATCCCCACGCTCAACCCCGTCCGCAACCCAGGCGCGAACGGCTTTGGCCGGGCTGTCGTCTGCGGCCTCAATGCCATGCATGGCGACGCCTGTGCGATCGTGATGGCTGACGCCTCTGACGCTCCCGACGACGTGGTCGCCTACTGGCGTCTCCTCAACTCCGGTTTCGAGTGCGTCTTCGGGTCGCGGTTCATCCGCGGCTCGCGCGTGGTCGACTACCCCCGGATGAAGCTGTTCATAAACCGCCTCGCGAACCTGTTCATCAAATTCCTCTTCCGTATCCCCCTCAACGATACCACCAACGCCTTCAAGGCCTACCGCCGCTCCGTCATCGTGGGGTGCCGCCCCTTTCTCGCACCGCACTTCAACCTCACCGTGGAAATCCCGCTCAAGGCCATCGTCCGCGGCTACTCCTGGACGGTGACGCCCATCTCGTGGCAGAACCGGAAGCACGGCGTCGCGAAGCTGAAGATCAAGGAGATGGGCTCCCGCTATTTTTTCATCTGCATGTACGTCTGGCTTGAAAAGTACTTCAGCCGCGGCGACTACCGCCGCTCCGTCACGCCGACCGGCCCGCGGCTCCCAGGGCCGCCCGGCGCCTGAGTCGAACCCGCGCCGTTGTGACCCGGCGCTGTGTCACGCTGTCCGCCCCGAACCACGCCATACCGCCCCGTCCCGAGGGAAAACGCCTCCGTCAACCCTGGCCCGTCTCCTGCACCCACGTCTGCCATGGATTTCTCGCAACTCACCGTCATGTCCCGCCAGGCTGTCACCGACGCGCAGGCCATCGCACGCCGCCTGCACCACAGCGAGGTCGACACCTGGCACCTGCTCTCCGCGCTGCTCGCGCAGGGGGACGGCATCGTGCCCGGGCTGATCGAGAAGCTCAATCTCCAGACTAGCGCCCTGCAGCTTTCGGTCGAACGCGAGCTCGAGCGCCTGCCGAAGGTCACCGGCTCCGTCGACGCGTCGAAGATCTACGTCACCCAGGCCGTCAACGAGGTCCTCACCCGCGCGGAGGACGAGGCGAAGCAGCTCACCGACGAATTCGTCTCCGTGGAGCACCTGTTCCTCGCTCTGCTCGAGGTCGCCAAGCCCGAGGCGCTCAGGAAGCTCTTCAAGAGTTTCGGCCTCGATCGCGACGCGGCGCTGCGGGTGCTCCGCGAGGTGCGCGGCGCGCAGCGCGTCACCTCCGACAACCCTGAGACGACCTACGACGCGCTGAAGAAATACGGCGTGGACCTCGTCGAACAGGCCCGGAAGGGGAAGCTCGATCCGGTCATCGGACGCGACGAGGAGATCCGGCGCGCCATCCGTATCCTTTCCCGCAAGACGAAGAACAACCCCGTGCTGATCGGCGAGCCCGGCGTGGGCAAGACCGCGATCGTCGAGGGCCTGGCCCAGCGCATTCTCCGCGGCGACGTGCCCGAGGGGCTGCGCGACAAGACCGTCTTCTCCCTCGACATGGGAGCGCTCATTGCCGGTGCCAAGTATCGCGGCGAGTTTGAGGAGCGCCTCAAGGCCGTGCTTCACGATATCCGCCAGAGCGATGGCCGTATCCTGCTCTTCATCGACGAGCTTCACACCATTGTCGGGGCCGGGCGCACCGAGGGGGCCATGGACGCCGGCAACCTGCTCAAGCCGATGCTCGCGCGGGGCGAGCTGCACTGCATCGGCGCCACCACGCTTGACGAGTACCGCAAGCACATCGAGAAGGACGCCGCGCTCGAGCGGCGCTTCCAGCCCGTGCTTGTCGACCAGCCTTCCGTCGAGGACGCGCTCTCGATTCTCCGCGGTCTGAAGGAGCGTTTCGAACTGCACCATGGTGTGCGCATCCAGGACGGGGCGCTCGTCTCCGCCGTCACGCTCTCGCACCGTTACATTTCCGACCGCTTCCTGCCCGACAAGGCCATCGACCTGGTTGACGAGGCCTGCGCCATGATCCGGACCGAGATGGACTCGATGCCACAGGAGCTCGACGAGCTCACGCGCCGGGTCCTTCAGCTTGAGATCGAGGAAACTGCCCTCTCGAAGGAGAAGGACGAGGCGAGCGCGCGCCGCCTCCAGGCGCTGCGTGCCGAGCTCTCCGAAGCGCGCAGCAAGTCCGCGGCCCTCCGTCTGCAGTGGGAGAAGGAGAAGGGCTCCGTCGACCGCGTGCGCAAGCTCCGCGAGGAGCTCGAGGCCGCGCGCCTCGAGATGGAGCGCGCCGAGCGCGCCTACGACCTCAACCGCATCGCCGAACTTCGCCACGGCCGCATTCCGCAGCTCGAGGCCGAGCTCCGGCAGCTCGAAAAGGCCGGCAACTCGACCACCTTGTTCAAGGAGGAGGTCTCCGCCGAGGAGATCGCCGAGGTCGTCGGCATGTGGACCGGCATTCCCGTCTCGCGCCTGGTCGAGGGCGAGCGCGACAAGCTGCTCCGGCTTGGCGACGCGCTGCACCGCCGGGTCGTCGGCCAGGACGAGGCCGTCGAACTCGTGTCCGAGGCCATTCTCCGCGCGCGTGCCGGCATCAAGGATCCCCGCCGCCCGGTTGGCAGCTTCCTGTTCCTCGGCCCCACCGGTGTCGGCAAGACCGAGCTGGCGAAGACCCTCGCCGAGACGCTGTTCGACTCCGAGGCCGCCATGGTTCGCATCGATATGTCCGAGTACATGGAGAAGCACGCCGTCTCGCGCCTGATTGGCGCGCCCCCGGGCTACGTCGGCTACGACGAGGGTGGTCAGCTCACCGAGGCCGTGCGGCGCAAACCCTATTCCGTCATCCTGTTCGACGAGGTCGAAAAGGCGCATCCCGACGTGTTCAACGTCCTGCTCCAGGTCCTCGACGACGGCCGCATCACCGACGCCCAGGGCCGCACCGTGGACTTCAAGAACACGATCGTGATCATGACCTCCAATCTCGGCTCGCGGCATCTGCTCGAGGGCGTCACGGGCGACGTGATCCCGGAGTCCGTCCGGGAGAGCGTGATGAGCGAGCTCCGCCACAGCTTCCGGCCCGAGTTCCTCAACCGCATCGACGAGACGCTGCTGTTCAAGCCGCTCACGCTCGAGGAGATCACCCGCATCGTCGACCTGCTGATTGCCGATCTGAATGTCCGCCTCGCGGACCGGCGCGTGACCGTAAAACTCGACGCCAAGGCCCGCGAGTGGGCGGCGGAGAAGGGTTACGACCCGGTCTTCGGCGCGCGTCCGCTCAAGCGCTTCCTGCAGCGAAAACTCGAGACGCAGCTCGCGCGCGGGCTCCTCTCCGGGGAGATCTCGGAGGGGGCCGAGGTGGCCTTCACCGTCCGCAAGGGCGAATTGGTCGCGACCTGAGCCCGGCACAGTCCACCCGTGTCCCACCTTCACGGGGCGCGGGTGATGCGTAGTTTCGCGGTCGCTCCCGCGAGGAACGGCACTTGCGGACTCCAGTCGGGCGCGTAGCGTTCCCGAACGGCCGTCCAGTGACACCCAATTGGCCGGATCCACGCCCGAGAGACCACGCATGACCCCGCCCCCGCTGCAGCCCCTGCGCATCCTGTATCTCGAGGACGACCCGGTCGCTGTCGAGATGGTGCGGTCCCTGTTTGCGGAGGAGGGCGTTGACTGCGAGATCGTCCACGTCGATGACCGCGACGGCTATTTGCGGGTCCTGGCCGCGCACGGGTTCGACCTGATCCTCTCCGACTTCAACCTTCCGAGCATCGACGGTTTCGAGGCGCTTCGACTGCGTGACGAGAACGCCCCCGCGACTCCCTTTGTCGTCATCTCCGGTGCCCTCGGCGAGCAGACGGCGGTGGACACCCTCAAGAAAGGGGCCACCGATTTCGTCCTGAAGGACTCCCTCGTCCGCCTGCCTTCGGTGGTGCGCCGGGCGATGTGCGAGGCCCGCGAGCACGATCAGCGCCTCTCGGCCGAGGAAGCGCTGAAGCGCAGCGAGGAGCGTTTCAGGCGGCTCGCGGAGAATGCCTCGGACATCATCGTCCGATATGCCTGCCATCCTGAGCCGGCGATCGAGTACGTGAACGGCGCCATTCACGCGGTCACCGGCTACCTCCCAGAGGATTTTTACGGCAATCCGGGACTGTGCTTGGAAGTGATTCATCCGGATGACCGGACGCTGCTCGAGGGCCGGCTTCGCAAGCCCGGTGTCGATCCCGCCTCCCTGGTCGTGCGCTGGCGCGGCCGGGACGAGCACGTCGCCCACATCGAACAGCGACTGACGCCAGTCTTCGACGAAGTCGGGGCCGTGGTGGCGATCGAGGGCATCGGGCGCGACATCACCGAGCGCATCCTCGCCGAGGAGCAGATTCGGCTGCTGTCCGAGGCCATCGCGCAGAGTCCGGTGGGCATCGTGATCGTCGAGCCCGACGACACGCTCGTGTTTGCCAACCGGCACCTGTGCGAGCTGTCCGGGTACACGCCGCTCGAGCTTCGCGGACGGAGCACGCGCCTGCTGTTCGCTGACAACGTGGCGGTCGAGGAGCTGAACGAGATGAACGCGCGGCGTGCCGAGGGAAAGCCCTGGAGCGGCGAGCTCGTCCTTCGCGCCAAGGACGGCACCGCTCGCCAGATCCGGGCAATGATCGCCCCCCTGCGTGGGCCGGACGGAAGCATCCGTCATTTCCTTGGGGTGCTCGAGGACATCTCCCTTTGGAAGACCGAGCAGCAGACGCGGCGCGAGCTGGAGACGCAGTTGTTCCAAGCGCAGAAGATGGAGGCGATTGGTGCCCTCGCCGGCGGGATTGCGCACGATTTCAACAACATCCTCACCGCGATCATCGGATTCGCCGAACTTCTTGGCCAGTCGTCGCGACAGGACGAGGAGGATGCGGTGTTGATCCGGCACATCCTGACTGCGGGCAGGCGCGCGAAGGACCTGGTCGCACAGATCCTTTCGTTCAGCCGGATCCAGGAACAGTCCCAGGCGGTGGTCGACCTGAGCCATGTGGTCGGCGAGGCGCTTCGCCTGCTGAGGGCGTCGTTGCCGGCGACGATCGAGATCCATCGCAGCTTCGAGCCGGCGCTGGTGCTGGCGAATCCGACCCAGATTCACCAGGTGGTGCTCAACCTGTGCACGAATGCAGAGCATGCGATGCGTGGGCGGCCGGGCCGCCTCGGCGTGTCCGTCCGTGTCGTGCGCACGGGCACTGCGGGCGTGCCGTCCGATCTTCCCCCTGGCGAGTACGCCTGTCTCAGCGTGGCTGATACGGGCCACGGCATGGACGAGGCCACGAGGGCCCGGATTTTCGAGAGGTTCTTCACGACCAAGAAGGCAGGCGAGGGCACCGGGCTGGGGTTGTCGGTCGTGCGGTCGATCGTGCGCAACCACCTGGGCGTCGTGTGCGTCGACAGCACCCCCGGCGTGGGAACCCGGTTCGACCTGTATTTTCCCATTGCCCGGACCGCCGCCGAGAAGACCGACACCCGGCCGGTGGCCTCGGTACGGGGGGCGGGGCAGACGATCTTTGTCGTGGACGACGAGATCTCGATCCTCACCTTCCTCGGCCTCCGCCTCGAGCGGATGGGCTTCCGGGTGCGGCGGTTCAGCGACCCGCTGGACGTGATCAATGCGGTGGTGCGGCTCGGGCAGCGCGCGGATCTCATCATCACCGACCAGACCATGCCTGGAATGACGGGTGTGAGCCTGCTCCGGCAGCTCCGCGACGCGGGCTGCCGCACGCCGGCGATCCTCAGCAGCGGCTACCGCGTGCCGGACGAGGAGGGGCTGTCGGCGCTCGCGGATGTCACGCTGATCGCAAAACCCTTCACCGGCGAATCGCTCTCGAACGCCCTGGCGGCGGTCCTGCGGCTCTGAACCCGAAACTGTAATTGAACCACAGAGACACGGAGGACACAGAGCCTGAAATTGAGGCAAGGGGCGGAATTGGCGCTCACCTCCGAGGTGAAAAATCTGGCCACAAGACTTCCTCGTAAATGACTTTCTCCGTGTCCTCCTTGTCTCTGTGGTTCAAAACGGACTGTGTTATTTACGTTCAATGCGGACTGCCATCTCTCATTCCGGACGCGGAGCGGATGGCGGATTCCCAGGCGGACCAGGGGCCGGAGACGGCGGCCGCCACGTCGGCGTCGGTGAGGCGGTATATGAGAATTGAATACCCAATCTCTGCGTCCGGAGTCCGGGCCCTCAGGTAGGCGCACAGGCGGGCGAATCGCAGCAGCGAGAACCGCTGCCAGGCGCGCTGCCAGAGCGCGGCGGGTGCCTTGCGTTCGATCTCGGACCGCTTTTCGGCGGGGGCCGCGGCGTAGGCGTACAGGGCGGGTTCGAGCCGGCGGAGCATTTGGTACTCGCGCTCGTCGGCGAGCGTCCAGGTGCGGCCCACCGGGCTGTATACCTGCTGCAGCATCGTCGCGCTCACGCAATAGACGCCGCCACGCAGCGGAGACCAGGTTCCGAACCCAGGCTGTTGGGGAATGCAGGGAAGAGCGCGGGCCCGAATTCCGTAGTACGGCGGGTAACCGGTTCCGAAATACGACACGTAAACGCGCTCGCCTGAGCGCACCCCCGGGTCGGAGTCGAGCCAGCGGGCGAGCCCGGGAAGGTCCTGCCCCCAGTCGAGGGAACTGTCGACGAGGTGCCGGTAGCCGTTCGCCGGACCGCCGGCCAGCGTGTTGAAGAAGGCCAGGTAGTGCGGCGCCACGGAAAGGCTGGCGACGGCCTGGCCGGCCACGAGCAGGGCCACCACCGCGCGCACCAATCGACCCGACGCGACGGCCCAGGCACCGAGGGCTCCCGCCGCGATGAATAGGATCGGGTAGAGGGGAAAGATGTGTCGGATGCCGATATTGAGATGGCTCGTCACCGAGGCGGCTCCATACACCGCAAAGGCGACGGCCAGCGGCGCAGCCACCTGCAGGTCTGCACGCAGAAGGGTGCGGCGGACGGTGCCGGCGGCTGTCCCGACCCAGCGACGCACGCCGAGGCAGGCGGTGAGCGCGAGCGCCACCAGGAAGGCGATCGGAGTCTTCACGACGTACGCGTACGGGAAGAACCAGGGCCAGCCCGTGAGACTTGTGTGGCCGTTGAGGAAGGCCCCGCGCTCCCGGGACATGTCGATCACGAATGCGAACCCGTACACATAGGCGTCGGGCAGGACCTTCCAGGCGCGGATGTGATCCAGCAGCAGGCCCAGGCCCCCGAGTTCCGCGCGGATCACCTCCCAGGGCCGGTAATAGTGCTCCATCGGCGGCAGAAGTGGCGACGCCGTGGCGTTTCGAAAACCGAAGAACAGCCAGATGACCGCCCAGGCAACGATCGCATGGAGCAGCAGGGCACCGAGGGCGCGCCCGGCTCCGCGCAGGCCGCGGCGCTCGCCGATGCCGGGGCCGGCAAGGCGGAGGAGGGCGAGAAGGACGAACACGCCCGGCAGCAGCGCCGCTGAGTATTTTGCCACGCAGGCGAGCCCGAAGACCACGCATGACAGCGCGAGCGTGGCGGCCCCCGGTTTTCGCAGGAAACGCCAGAATGCGCCGACGCTCGCGAGATAGAAGAACGTCATGCACAGGTCCGATGCCGCGAGCGCTCCGTTGCCGAGCATGTCCGGGCAGAAGACGTAGAAACCCAGCGACACCAGGCCGCCAGAGGTTCCGAAGAGCGAGCGCGACCAGGCGAAGACGAGCGCCGCGGTCGCGAGCGTCCACAGCAGGTTCATCGCGCGGCCCTCGGCGAGGATCGCCCCGGCTGCGCCCGGAGTGGTGTAAAAATAGGCGTGCCCCACGGTCCATACGTCGCTGCTCCGCCAGCCGGCCGCGCCCGGGCCGGGGAAGGGACGGTGTTCCAGCCAGGCCGGGAGCCCGACCCAGCGTTGGGGCAGGTTGCCGTTCTCGGGCTGGAGCCGGTAGTCTCCGTAGGTCCAATACGCACGGCCGGCGGTGAGGTGGGCGATCTCGTCTGCGGTCGTGCATTCCCCGAGGGTGGACGTGAACGCGAGCCAGGCATGCAGCGATAGCAGCAGCGCCACAGCGGCGGCCTCGTACCAGGTGAATGGCCGTCGGGCGGGGGAGGCGTTCGGGGGGGACATCGGGAGGGGAGGATCGGACCGTAGCGTCGCGGCGGCGCCCACGGCAAGGTCGCAGCGAATCGCGCCCACGCGGGCTCGCAAAATTCCGGTAAATCCGATTCTGTCTGCGGTTCTCGCGCGCCTCCAAGGGCGCGAATCCCGAGCTTACCCCCGACAACCCGAAAAAACGAGTGAACCACAGAAACGCAGCGCGACCTGGACCGCAGCCGACGCCCTCGGAAGGGTTGGTTACGAAAAACGCAAAAAGGCGCCGGGAGTTCCGGCAAGGCCCGGAGGGCGTCCATGGGCGCGCGCAACGCGAAGCCGATGACTCCGGAATCCGGTGTTCGTTGCGATTTCCTCGGAATGCCGACGTGGCGCGAGCCAGCACTCGTTTCCTGCAGTCCGGTTGCGGGCTTTGCGCTCGCGGCGATGGTTTGCCCGACGCCTGGTCAATTGTTGAGGGCGGAATCTCGATTCCACCTCGGACGGGACGACTCGACGTCCTGCCTCGGAGAGCACGCCGCACCGGCAGCCGCCGGTTGGTCGAGGTGAAAGCACGGGTTTCAGGAGGTCGCGCTGCCCCATCCCGAGGTGAGTCTGCAAGCGTGGCCAAGCAGACGGACACCAGGGGCGAACCAGGGAGCATCCGAGCATGAATGCCGACGAGTACACGAACCTGGAGCGCGTGGAGCGCGACCACTGGTACTATGCGGGCAAGCGCGAGCTGGTATCCGCGTGGCTCGAGCGCTGCGGGCCGCTTCGCCAGGACCACACGCTGATCGACTGCGGGGCGGGGACGGGGATCTTTGCCTCCGAGATGGCGTCGCGATGCCGGGTGCTCGTGCTCGATGACCACGAGGAGTCGATCCGCATCCTGCGCACGCGGTTTCCCGAGGACCGCATCCTCCGCGTATCCGGAACTGGGATACCGCTGCCCGACGCGACGCTGGACTTCCTCACGGCGCTGGACGTCCTGGAGCACATCGAGAAGGACGCCGCGGCGGCGAACGAGTTTGCGCGCGTGCTCAAGCCGGGCGGGTGCGCGGTGGTGACCGTGCCCGCGTCGATGGCGCTGTGGAGCGACTGGGATGTCGCATTGCACCACTACCGCCGCTACGACCGTCGCAGCCTGGTGGCCCTGTTCGACCCTGCGAAATGGGACCTGCTGCACGTCAACTACACCAACGTGGCGGCATTTCCGGCGGTCTGGGCGATCCGGCGCTGGCGTGGACTGAGGAAGGCAAACGAAGGCGGCCACGTCGCGCGGACCGAGGACGCGGTGCCGCCTGCTCCCGTGAACGCGTTGCTGAAGCGCCTGTTTGTCGGTCTCGGCAAGGTGCGCGGGGTCCGCTTCCCGTTTGGCGTGAGCCTGATCCTGGTGGCGCGCCGCAAGTAAAGGAATTGCGGATACCGAAATCCGCGCCGGTCCGTCGTGGAAGGTGGAACGGAAAGGTCCGTTCGAATACGCGTCATCCTAAATGACGCCGTCGGATTTGAACCACAGAGACACCCTCCTTCGCCAAGGCTTCGGCGGACAAGCAGAGGACACGTAGAAATGCGGTTGGGCGGGAGTTTAATATCGAATCTATTTCACCTCTGAGGTGAGCGCCAATTCCGCCCCTTGCTTGGATTTCAGGCTCTGTGCTCTCTGTGTCTCTGTGGTTCGATTGTGGTTTTTAGGATTTTGCGGCAGGTGCTTTGTGCCCTTGCACCCGTTCCCCCAGTCGTGGGGGGCCGCTGGGTTCGGTCTCAGTACACAAACCGCGCCTCGGCGAGGCGGCGGCCCTGGTGGTCGACCAGGTACACGATGCTGTTGTCGGCCAGCACGTGCTGGGGGTACGAGTCCATCAGCAGGTCCAGGCGAACCAGTCCTTTGGCCGAGAAGGGGAACTGGACTTCGCGGGCGGGGCCGGCGGATGCTCCGGTCCGCGTGAGCGGCGTGAGGTACGCGCGGGCGTTGGCACCATTCCAAAGCATGATCGGCGTGCTCGACGTCGCATTGAACAATCGGAATTCCACGCCGGCGACGTCGTGAAGTCCCCGGGTTGAGAGCGTGAGGGACAGGCGGTAGCGCGGCGCGTCGGGATCGGTGCCCTCGAAGATGCGCGCCGTGCCGAGTTCGGCGATCGAGCGCCCGCGATGGACCCAGAACTCGTAGGTGCCGAGGCTGAAGGCAGGGGTGAAATCGCGTTTGATCAGGCGCGTGAGCGGACTCTCGGTCGCGATGTGCCGGTTTCGGAGAAAATCATAGACCGAGCGTTGGACGATGACGCAGGCGCGCGGCGATTTCGTCAGCACACGTCCGATTTCGGCCTGTTTCGCCGCCGACAGCAGGGTGAACCAGTGCGTGGCATCCTGCATCGTGGGCGTCGGCACGCCGGTCCACAAGTTGAAGCTGTACATGCCGGGGAGGCTGAAGAGCACGCTGGCGTGAGCGTCGACGTTTTCCGCCAGGACGTGCAGTGCGCTGGTGAAATTTTCGGGAAGGACCAGGTTCTCGGCCCCAGGGAGTCCGAGCGGCTCGCCTTCGGAGGCGCGATTGCGCGCCATGGATGCGAAGCTGGCCACGCGCACGGCCACCACGGCCACCGACACCAGGGCGATGGCGGAGATCGCCGGCCTGATCCGCTGGGCCAGTCGGCTCCGCAGGGCGTCGACCGCGTCCCACAGGCCGATCACGGCGAGCGGCACCCACAGGAAGGTGCCCCAGCTGATCTGGCTGCCGGCGACGGGATAGGCGTGCAGTGATTCGGGCACGAGCAGGAGCGCCAGCCATAGCCGAAGTGGAAGCCCGGAGTCGTCGTCGCGAAGCGGAGCGACGAAGAACCAGGCGGACGCGAGGCCGAAGCTCAGCGCAAACGCATGTTGGTTCATCTCGACGAGCGAGGCCCAGGACAGCAGGAACACCGCGCCGGAGGTGAGACGGCCGGCGACGATGGTCCAGAATCGCATGCGCTCCGGCAACCTGGGGAGCACCGCGGCCAGCGCCAGGGAGACGACCGCGAATACCGGCGCCCCCGTGCGCCAGATCACCGGGCCCGTGTAGTCAAGCGGCATGCGCAGCGGATCGAGGATCACGCCGTCGAGCAGGCCCTGGAGAGTGGTGCCTCGGGCGAGCACGGCGGCGGTCGTCGCCAGCGCGACGACGCCGAGGGCGCCGAAAGCCCAGGTGCCGGTGGAAGGGGCGAGACGGTCCCTGGGAGTGTCCCTGCCCGCCAGCAGCACTGCCCAGGCCGATGCGGACACGACGAGCAGGTAGATCAGGACCCACGACTCGCTGATTAGCGTCTTCACCAGCACGACGGTCATGAGCGTCATGAGGACGCCGAGCGCGATCCAGGTCGTGCGCCGTGGGAGCGGAAGACGTGCGTGGAGCGCCCACCACGCGCCGACGCCGGCGACGAGGAAGATTCCGACGTTGATCTTGGTGAGCAGCAGGGCGGCGGCCGCTGCGCCGAGCGCGGCCATCACCGACCGGGGCCGGTCGAAGACGCGGGCTCCCGCGTAGCCGGCCATCGCGATCACCAGGCAGATGAATCCGCCCGGATGCGACGGCTCGCTGATCATCGGCCACAGGTAGATGAAGCTCAGGGCGAGCGCCGCCGCAGCCGCAAGGGTGCGGCGCGTCGCCTGCCAGACGACCGCGGCGCAAAACGCGCAGGCTCCCATCCACTCGAAGAAGTTGAGCAACCGCGCCCCGGTGTTCGTGATCGCCCAGCCGAGGCGGTGGAGCCCGTCGAGCAGGACGTAGTAGAAGGGCCCGTACTGGCTGAACACCCGGTCGTACAGTCCGCCGTGGAGACTGAAGTTGTGCAACGAATACAGCACGTAGCCCTCGTCGTCGTACATCATGTACGTCGACATCAGCAACCGGAGCGCTGTCAGCGCGAGCAGGGCACCGAGGGCGGCCACGAGCCCCCAACCGAGCCAGGCGGCGGGCCTGCGCGCCGGTGTGTCCGGGGCGCAGGCATCGCGCCGCATCAGGAAGGTGATGAGCAGGGTCAGCAACAGGGCCGCCGCGACGGCGAGCATGCCCTGAAACGGGCGCGCGTGATCGCCGAGGAAGACGAGGTTGCGATCCTCCTTCCAGAGCAGGTTGACATTTGCGATCAGGTTTAGGCTCGACGAGTAGGCGACGTCGCTCGCCGCGGTATGCGGCGTGGCGCCGAGGGCGAAGGACTGGATGAGGAACTGGAGTCCGACGCCGAGCGCGAAGTCGGCTGCGAACAGGAAGGCGACGAGCCGCCGCAGGAGGGTGGGGATTGAGTCGAAGCCCGCCGCCACCACGGCGAGTCCGAGTAGGGCGAGCGGCTGCAGGCAGATCTGCGCAAGCCCCCATTCGTCGGGCGGGCTGTGTACCGCGATGCCGACGACGATGGCGACGAACACGGTGACGGTCCAGAACACCCGCCGAGGCGATCTGGTCCGCTCACGTCGGGTGAGCAGCCAGGCAAGGGCGGCCAGGCCTGCGCTACCGCAAAGGAACAGGACGTTGACCTGGTAAAGGTTGAAGAACTGGTCGCGCAGCATGCCGAGCGCGTTGTGCTGGTTGATCAGGCCCTTGTCGAAGGAGCGGAAGAAATGGGGGACGATCGTGTGATAGAGATTGTGAAGGATGGCGGAGCCCTGGGCAGCCGCGCCGTGTGTCGAGGCACCTGCGATTGCGGTGTTGCTGTCGAGTGTCTCCTTCCAGCCGAAGTGGCTGGCCGACCAGGAGAGACTCGAGAGGATGAGTCCTCCGCAGAGCACGCCCGTGACCAGGTAGTCGCGCCAGAAGGTGCGGCTTCTCCACTCGGAACGCCGCTGCAGGGTGAGGCCGGCGAGCGCGGCCACGATCCACGGGCCGATCGAGTAGTGCACCAGGAACCCGACCGCCAGCATCAGCCAGCCGAGATGGAAGCGCCAGGGGCGGGCGTCCGGTTCGTCTCTGGGAGCGATCAGGGCGATCCCCAACAGGGCGAAGAATACCGCGGGCAGCTTGGTCCACGGGAAGGTCACGTTTTCCATCCACACCGGGCTCACCAGGAAGAACAGGGTGATCAGCAGGGCGGTGCGCGTGCGCGGCCCCTTGGAATCAAAGCGCCAGGCCAGGGCGAGTGCGGGCAGGAAGGCGGTCGAACTGAGCAGGGTGGCGAACACCTGGTAGTGGGCGATGCTGGAGCCGCCGACGCATTCGAAGGCCGCGACGATCAGGTTTCCGACGGGGGGGCGCGAAGGAAGGGGATAGGCGCCGAGGAAGAGGGTGTCGGTGGGCCAGCCCTTCACGAAGAACAGGGCGCGATCGTAGTGTTCGACCCAGTCCACGGCCCAGCCGCCTCCGGAGTAGCTGATCACCAGGGCCTGGGCGATCATCGCCCCCGCGGCGATGGCCAGCCAGGCCAGCAGGGCGGTGCGCAGTGCGGGATCGCGCGCAAAGGCGCGGATCGTGCGGCGGTGGAAGACGAGGCTCGAGATCGCGGCCGCCGGGAGCGCCCAGAGCAGCTCCCGCGACAGGTTCGCATCGTACACCAGGAACATCGACAGCGCACAGACGATGAGCGCGGCGGCGACGCCCGTGGAAAGCCGTAGCGCCGGTTCCCAGTTGGGCAGCCGGGCCACGGTCGGCAGGGCGAGTCCGAGCGTCACTCCGAAGAACAGGACGAGGTCGAGGGCCAGGAGCATGGGTGGGGCGCGTCAGGCACCTTGCGTTGAAATTGGGGTGTCGACAACCCCGGGAGGCGTAAAAAAGATGCTACGACGTCAGGGATTCCCGAGCGCCCGCGCCCGCTCCACGATCGTGGGGTGCGAGTAGTGGAAGCCGCTGTAGAGCGGATGGGGCGTGAGATTGCTGAGGTTGCGCTGGGCGAGCCGGCGCAGGGCGCCCACGAGCGGGGCTGCGGAGCCCATGGCCTCGCGGGCAAAGGCGTCGGCCTCGTATTCGTGTTTGCGCGACAAGTAGTTGCCCAGCGGTGTGAGCCAGTAGGTGGCGAGGCCCCCGAGCAGGCCGACCAGGAGGAAGGCCGGGGCGAGGTCGCCTGAGGCGAAGCCGAAGGCGGGATTGAACCAGGGCGCGCCCGCCAGCCAGGCGATTGCGGCGAAGGCGGCAAACTGCATCGCGGCGGCGGCGGCCAGCATCTTGGGGATGTGCCCGCAGCGGTAGTGCCCGATCTCGTGCGCGAGCACGGCCTCCAGCTCCTCGGGCTGCAGCTGCTGGAGCAGGGTGTCGAAGAGTACGATCCGCCTGAACCGTCCGAAACCGGTGAAGTACGCGTTGGAGTGCCCGGAGCGCTTCGAGCCGTCGATCACCTCGATCGTCCGCGCGCGGAAACCGGTGCGGTCCGCGAGCGCCATGAGCCGGCTCCGAAGGTCGCCCTCGGGAAGCGGCGTGAGCTTGTTGAACAGCGGTAGGATCAGTTTCGGATACAGCACCATCATCGCCAGCTGGAAGCCGAACAGGACCGCGAAGCCCCACAGCCACCAGCTCCCGCCGACCCAGCGCACGAGCGACAGCAGCAGCCACAGCAGGGGCAGCCCGAGCGCGAGCATCAGCAGGAAGCCCTTCAGCTTGTCGCCCAGCCACAGTCCCACGGTGCTCTTGTTGAAGCCGAAGCGCGACTCCAGCCGGAAGTGCTCGTACCAGTCGAAGGGGAGGCCGGGGAGCGTGAGCAGGGTGCCGGCGACCACGATGAACAGCGCGCCCGGCCAGGCCGTGCCCGGGGCGTGGCGGAGGACCAGGGCGTGCAGCCACGGCAGGAGGCCGCTGAATACGACGAGCGCGAGCACCGCGGCGTCGAAGACCTCCGTCGTCATCCCGAACCTGAGGCGCGCCCGTGTGTAGGCCACCGACTGCGGATAGGTGGCGGGATCGACGATGGCCGCGACGGCGGGCGGGGGGGCGTCGGCGTGCCGGTCGAGTTCGCGGCGGTTGAGCAGGGCGAGCAGGAGTTCACCGGCGAGCCGGGCAGCCAGCAGGGCGGCGACGATCCAGAGGACGGGGGACATGGCCCCGAGCCAAGCCATCCCCGGGCGGTTTGTCACGAATTCTGAGCGCAATCCGCGCGGCGATTCGACCCGGCTCCGGACGGATTGAACGGAAGGCGACAAAGGAAACGATGCGAGCCCCGGCTGGCGGAACTCAGCCCATCTACCCAATAAATCACAAGTGAACCACAGAGACACAGGGAGCACAGAGTCGGAAACTGAGGGGCCTAGCCTCGGGCGGTCGGGGCCGCTCCCCGGCCTCGTCCGTCCGTCGCTTCTACTGGATTCAGCGGTACAGCGCGGTCACGGGCGTCGCCGTGAGGACGTTGTACTGGCGCATCGCCAGGCGCCACCATTCGGCGAGCGACTCGCCGGGCAGGCGCCAGAGCTCCTCGTGGAGCCAGATCATCGACTCAGCGTCGAGCAGGAGCGCCATCTTTTCCTTTCGCGTGAGATGGTTGGGTCCCTCGCGCAGAAGCTTCTCGCGCAGCTGGAGAAACCACTCGCGGGCCTCCTCGCTGGGGTTCCTCCGCCGCAGAAGCGCCACGTGCATCGCGTTGATGTAGGGATCGAGCACGGCCTGGAGCAGGCCGTAGTCGTCGCGAAGCGGCTCGATCGGCTGGAGGTGCTTGTAGCAGGCGGCGAGATTTTGCTCGAGCCGCCGCAGCTCGTGGCAGGGCTGGGTCTCCTCGGGCGTAAGGAACAACCCGATACGCCGCGCGCTCTGGCCGAAGCCGGACTTGCTGAGGAGGATCGAGATCGGGATGGACAGCACGAGGCCCGCGAGCACCGGGGTCAGCCACCAGAAGAAGTCCCGGGCCAGGATGAAGGTCGATGCGCCCCAGACCAGTCCGAAGAGGGTCATCGGACCGTGCGTGAGGATCGCCTCGCGCCAGTCCGTGCCGTCCTCCGAGGCGTTGCGCTGCTGGGTGACCCACGACACGCCCTGGCCGAGGAGCGTGAACAGCACGAACTTCGAGTTGAAGACCATGTTGATCGGCGCGAGGAAGGCGGAGGTGACGGTCTCGAGCAGCGCGCTGAGCGCGAGCCGCGTGCGACCGCCGAATTTCTCCGCCTCGGTTGAGTCGCCTAGCGTGGCGATCAGACCCACGAGCTTGGGCAAAAAGAGCATCAGCATCGTGAGGATGAACAGGAACAGTGCCTGCGGGATGTGAATGGTCATTCCGAGGATCGAGGTCACGTCCTGGGGCCGGGCCGTGAAGCCGCCGCGGGAGGCGACCGCGAACATCCGCACCGTGCTCATGATCAGGAACAGGAGCCACAGCGGCGAGGAGACGTAGGCCATCACGCCCATGAGCAGGTGGAAGCGGTTGGCGGGCTTGAAGCCGCGGGCGGTGAGCAGCCACGTGTGTTGGAGGTTGCCCTGGCACCAGCGTCGATCGCGCTTGGCGCTGTCGATGAGCGTGGGCGGGCCCTCCTCGTAGCTGGTCTCGATCTCGGGGACGAGCCACACGGCCCAGCCTGCCTTGCGCATGAGGGCGGCCTCCACGAAATCATGTGAGAGGATGCGTCCGCCGAACGGTTCGCTTCCGGGCAGGTCGGGCAGCGCGCAGTGGTCCATGAAGGGCTGCACGCGGATGATCGCGTTGTGCCCCCAGTAGTTGCCGTCGTGCTGCTGCCAGAAGTTCAATCCGGCCAGGAAGAGCGGGCTGTAGAGGCTGTTCGCGAAGGACTGCACGCGCGCGTAGAGCGTTTCGCCGCGGACGATGCGCGGAGCGGTCTGCAGGATGCCGACGTTCGGATTTGCCTCCATCATCGCGACCATCTGCACCAGCGCGCGGCCCGTCATGATCGAGTCGGCGTCGAGCACGACCATGTACCGGTAGTTGCGCCCCCAGCGGCGGAGGAAGTCGGCGACGTTCCCGGCCTTCTTGTTGATGGACTGGCGGCGCTTCCGGTAAAAAATCTTTCCGAAGCCGCGCACCTGCTTGCACAGCTCCACCCAGGCGACCTCTTCCTGGATCCACTGGTTGGGCTGGTTGGAGTCGCTCAGGATGAAGAAGTCGAAATGCTCCAGTTTCCCGGTCTCCTGGACGGAGCGGAAGATCACGCGCAGGCCCTCGAACACGCGCGACACGTCCTCGTTGAACACGGGAAGGATGACGGCGGTGCTGGCGAGGGGCTGGTCCTTGGACCAGTCGACGCTCCGGATGATGCGGTTGCGGTCGCCGCCGCGGTTGATCACGTAGAAGCCGAACATGGCGGTGCAGAACCCGACCGCGATGTGGGCGAAGAGGATGATGAAGAGGATGAAGATGACGAACTCGACGGCGGTGATGCCGTTGCGCCAGAGCAGGTCGGCCATCACCCAGGTGGCCAGGCTCGTGAGCACGAACACGCTCGAGAAAAACATGAACCGGCGCCGGTTCAAGGTGCGCGGGTCGATCTTGATCGAGTCGAAGCGGGGAGCCATGGCCGGAGTGCGGGAGGGTCAGCGCGTGAGGTAGAAGATCGTCGCCAGGGCGGCGATGAACACGGCCCACAGCGAGAGCATGCGCAGGAAGGGGTAGCGTTCGAAACGCTCGAGGGTTTCGCCCGCGGCCTCGCTCAGGCGGCCGAGGTCGATGGGGCGGGGGACCATGTTGGACACGGCGAGGTCCGGGCCCGCACGGATGGAGCTCTCACGCATCGAGTCGGCGAAATCGGGGGGCACGCTGTCGTTGTCGAGAAACGCGTAGGGCCAGCGCTCGGGTCCGTCCGAGAGCAGCAGGGCCACGCGGCCGTCGATCGCGATGCGTTCGTGGGGCCGGTCGGCCTCGCCGAGCACCTGGCCAAACCAGGCGTCCATCTCGCGTTCCGTCTCCTCCGCGGCGAGGCGCGTGGGGTCGGCCGAGGGCGTCTGGGCGTGGCGGCGCGCCGCCTTCTCGAGAATGCGGAGGATCAGCCGGCTCTGGTGGAGCCGGTTGTGGATGCGGTGGGCGCGGAGGTAGTCCTCCACCCGGACGTAGGCCGCGTTCCACTGCTCAAGTGTCCCGGTGCTCGGCCGGAACGAACTCAGGGGGTCCAGCGGTAGCTCCATGTTTCGGTGAGAACGTGCGGGGGCTTTTGCAGAAAACAGCGCAGCTCAACCGGTCGCCCGCTGCCGTCGGGTCGGACCGCGAAGGACACGCGCCAGGAGCCGTTGTAGTGGTTTTTCTGGACGGTCTGGCTGACGAGGGTTGCTCCGGCGCCGACTGACACCGCAGCCTTGATGGACGGGTCGTCGGGCTGGTTGTGCAGGTAGGGGCCGTCGAAATCGACGATGAACCGCTCGAGGTCGGTCTCGTGGGTGCGGGAGCGGCCCATGCGCGTGGCGATAGTGTAGCCGGCGGGCGGATTGATGCCCTTGAGGAACCAGTGCAGCCGGTATTCGAACTCGATCGGCTCACCGGGCGCGGGGAGCGTGTCCGGCTGCCAGAAGGCGACGATGTTGTCGTTGGTCTCGTCGGGTGTCGGGATCTCCACGAGCCGCACGCAGCCCTTGCCCCAGTTTCCGATGGGCTCGACCCAGGCGCTCGGGCGGAGGTTGTAGTTGGCCTCGAGATCCTCGTAGCTCGAGAACGCGCGGTCGCGCTGGAGCAGGCCGAAGCCCTTCGGGTTCTGGTCGGCGAAGCTGGACGTGGTGACGCGCTTCGGATCCTCCAGGGGCCGCCACAGCCACTCGCCGCCGCCGTGCGCGATCATCAGCCCGTCCGAGTCGTGCACCTCGGGACGGTAGTCGTCGGTGCAGCCCTCCGAGTTTTCGCCGTGCCAGTACATGCTGGTGAGCGGGGCGATTCCGAGGACCTTCACGGGCTTGCGGAGGAAGAGCGTGCACCTGACGTGCATGACGGTGTCGTCGCCGGGGCGGATGTCGAAGCGGTAGGCGCCCGTGATGCTGGGGCCGTCGAGCAGCGCGTACACGGTGATCTCCTTCGCGTCGACGGAGGGGCGGCGTATCCAAAAATCGGTGAAGTCGGGAAACTCCTCGCCGTTGGCATCGACGGTGTCGACCGCGATGCCGCGCGCGGACAGCCCGTACACCGCACCCGTGCACAGCGCGCGGAAGTAGCTCGCGCCCTGGAAGACCGCGAGCTCGTCCATCTTCCGCGGGGTGTTGAGCGGGTACTCGATCCGGAAGCCCGAGTAACCGACGTCCGAGGGGATCGGGCCCGCGAGCCGCATGCCTCCGTAGTCGAAGAAATCGCGGTCGAACGGGATCGGCGTGGCGCGGTTGCCCTGCAGTTCGTGCAACTGGACGGTCTTGCTGTAGATGAAACCCGGATGGAAGAACTGAAGCTGGAACGGAAGCCTCTCCCGCAGCCACCACGAGTGGCCCTGGTCGAAGACAATCCTGCGGTAGTCGTCGTAGGTGAACTTGGGTGCGAGCAGCCAGGCGGGCACGCGGGAGGGCGGTTCCGAGTAGGCCGAAGCGGCGAGCATTTTTGCACGATAGCGCAGGACCTCGTAATCGACCGGAGAGTCGGAGGACTTGGCCAGGATGCGGCCGGGGACGACGAGCAGCAGGCCTGCGAGCACCAGGAAATGTCGTGGAACGTGCACGGTTCTGAATTCGCGTTAGGAAGCCCGAAACGGGCGGTAGGGATGGTCCCGCATCCTTTCGATTAAATGGGTTTTTACAAAACAAAAGGGGCCGTTGCGACCCCTCCCGCGAACGCGTGCGCATCCATTACGCGGGTACACCCGCCTCGGCTCTCAGAGGAAGTAGCCGCGCTGCTTGTCCGAGATCGGCATGCCCGTGCGCTCCATCACCTTCAGCAGGTCCTCCCAGGCGGCGCGCTTGGCCTTGCGCTCCGATGCCTTGGACTCCGCCTCCTTGCGCAACAGGTAACTCGGATGGTAGCTGACCATGAGCGGGACGCCGAGGGCATCGTGCCAGCGGCCCCGGACCTCTCCGAGCGTGCGAAAGGTTGATGCGCCGAGCAGGCCCCGGGCGGCGGTGGCGCCGAGCGCGACGACGACGCGGGGCTGGACGACGGCGAGCTGCGCTCGAAGGTAGGGCAGGCAGTAGGCCATCTCCTCCTCGGTGGGCTCGCGGTTTCCCCGCTGTTCCGAGCCAGGGGCGGTCGGGAGGGCGGGGCGCCAGTTCATGATGTTTCCGATGTAAACGGTCTCCCGGGAAAGACCCATCGCCCCGATCATGCGGGTGAGCAGCTGTCCTGCCGGTCCGACAAAGGGTTCTCCGCGCATCTCCTCCTCCGCCCCCGGGGCCTCGCCCACGAAGAAGATTGTCGCGTCGAGGCTGCCGACGCCGAACACCACCTGTTTCCCGGGCCGCACGTTCTCCTGGCAGACGCGGTCCGCGAGCACGGTGTCTCGCAGCCAGGCCCAGCGCGTGGCCTTGTCGCCCTCGGGCAGGCGCACTTCGGGGGGCGGAGGGAGGCGCAGCGGTGCGGCGGCGGCGGGTCGCGGGGTCCGCGGAGAAGCGGTCGGCTCGGGGAGCGCCGCGGGCGGTTCGTCCGCGGGCGGCGGCGGCATCGGGCTGGCGGGTTCCTGCGGGCGGGCTGCTGCGGGGCCCGCGGCGGCCGGGAGCCCGCGCCCCTGCGCGGCGACGGCGCGACGCAGGGCGGTCATCGCCTCGTCGGACAACGGGACAGTCTTCACGCCGGCTGCCTTCAGCCGCGTTAGTTCGTCCACGAGGGTCTCGACGATCTTGCGCATCGCGAACGGTGCTCAGCTGCGGAGCGAAAGGAGCTTTTCCACGTACTTGCCGAGCATGTCGAACTCGAGGTTCACGCGGTGGCCGGCCTGGCGCGTGTGGAGATTGGTGACCTCCATCGTGTGGGGGATCAGCCACACCGCGAAGGCGTCGCCGTGCACCTCGGCCACGGTCAGCGAAATGCCGTCGATCGCGATGCTGCCCTTGTGGATGAGATAACGCCCCGCGCCCTCGGGCGTGCGGACCTTCAGGTAGATGTCGGCGCCGCGGCGTTCGATGACCTCGATCGTGCCTTGGCCGTCGATGTGGCCCGTGACAAAGTGCCCGCCCATTTTTCCACCGAAGGCGAGGCTGCGCTCCAGATTGACGAGCGAGCCGGGCGCGAGGTCGGCGAAATTGGTGAGGCGCACGGTCTCCTCGAGCAGGTCGAACTCGACCGTGTCGGCGCCCAGGTCGACGACGGTGAGGCAGCAGCCGTTGACGGCAATGCTGTCGCCGAGGGCCGCGCTCTCGAGCACGGTCTTGGCGGCCAGGCGCAGGCGCCAGGCCTTCTCTCCACGCGAAAAGGCGAGCACCTTTCCAGTTTCTTCGACGATTCCTGTGAACATGGCGGGCGGTTACTTGAGTTTGACGCGGATGATCGAGGTGTCGCCGTTGCGTGCGACGAGCAACACATATTCCGTGCGCGCCGGGTCGGCCTCGATGGCGGCGAGCCGGTCGACCGCCTCCTGGTAGGTCTTCACCTCTACGCCGTCGATCTCCTTGATCCAGTCCCCGGTCTGCAGGCCGGCGATGGCCGCGGGGCCGTCGGGCTTCACGAAGTGGGCGATGACGCCCGTGGCGTTGGCGAAGGAGGTGCGCCGGGCGACCGCGTCGGAGAAGACGAAGGCGCGCGCAGTGAATCCGAGCCTTTCGAAGTAGCGGCGCGGAGCCTCGCGCTCGAGCGTTGGCGCGTCGGCCAGCGTCGTCTTGAGCTCGAGCCGCTGGCCGTTGCGCAGGACGGTCAGCTCGAGGGAATCCCCCGGGCGGTGGCGGTCGACCTCGCGCTCGATGTAGGAGGTGACGACGCGGTCCGGGCGGAAGCGAGGCAGGGTCTTGCCGTTGATCGCGACGATGATGTCGCGACTCTGCAGCCCGGCTTTCTGGGCGGGGCTGTTTTCCAGGACCTCGCTCACGACGGCGGCGGATTGGTTGTCGATATGCAGGAAGCGGGCGACGTCGGGGTCCACGGGTTCGAGTCCATAGGTGCCCAGCCAGGCGATGGGGCGTCCGAAGACGTTGGTGGGGATGCGCAGAAACTGCGGCAGGCATTCGGAAGCGACCAGGAACGCGCTGCTTTCCTCCACGTTGACGAGCATGAGCGGGAGGCCGGAGCGCTCATTGCGCGAGAACTCCACAAAACTCTGGCCGAAGGAGCTGAGCGCGATGCCGACGAAGTCGCCTGCGCGATTGAAGACGGGAAGCCCGGGCGAGGCGACCTCCTGCTGGGCGATCGCGGTGGGCTGCGGGAGATTGTTGATCAGCGAGACGTGGGAGGAGAGCAGGTAGGGGAGGAAGTCCTCGTCCTTGCCGCGTAGGGCGATGCCCCAGACGTGTTCGTCGAGTCCGGGCTCGGCGGGTTTGGTCGGCGAGAAATCGGTCACCGGGCGCAGGCGGGAGAGTTGGGAGGCTCCCGCCCGGACGAAATGCCAGCCCGACATGGGATCCAGGCCCAGGTAGGTGGCGGGCGCGCCGACCGCGTCTCCGGGCAGGAAAACCTTGAACGCCGTGAGCTGGTTGGGCGCGAAGCGCAGGTTGATCGCCATCGGCGGCAGCACGATCGTGCCCTGGTGGTCGACGACGGTGCCGTAGGACACCACCTCGCGGCGGTCCACCTCGGTCTTCACCGTGTATTCAACGGCGACCACGCAGGCGGTGCGCTCCTTCCAGAGCGCGGCGACCGACGGACTGGACGACGACGTGTCCGAGGCGGCGGCTGCAGGCGACGCGGCGAAGGCCAGCATCAATGGAGCGAGGAACAGGAGGGCGCGGAAGGGAGCCTTCATGGTTTCATGACATACAGCGACACGGTCCGGTCGCGTCGAGCTTCGACGAGCGTCGGTGCGGGTTTGCGCTCGTACCCGGCGTAAAGGGACTTCGCCACGGCGAGGGTGGTGATCGGCTTCTGGTCGATCGAGGTGATGATGTCGCCCCGGGCCAGACCGGCGACGTCGGCGGGGAAGCCAGGCTGGATGCCGATCACGAGCATGCCCACGTCGTTGGGAAGCTGGTTCTCCCGGGCGTAGGTGCGGGAGACTTTTCGCACGCTCACGCCCCATTTCACGAATGCATATTCCTCGCCCACGCGACTCTCGAGGCGTTCGGTCACCAGCGACACGGTGCGGATCTCATTCCCGTGTTTCACGCGCAGCGTGAGCGTGGAGCCGACGGGGAGCGCGGCGATCCTCGCCTGGATCGGCGGGAGTTGTTCGGGAAAGCGGCCGTCCACCTTCACGCCGTCGATCGCGAGCACGATGTCGCCGCCGCGCACGCCCGCCTTCGCGGCCGGGGAGCCGACGTCGACGCTGTTGACCAGCACGCCGGTGTTGACCGACAGGTCGTAGAAGCGCTCAAGGTCCTGGAGCGCGCCGAAGACGAGCCCCGCGTAGCTTCGCGTGATCCGTCCGTGGGCGACGAGCCCCTGGGCCACGGCCTTGGCGACATTGCCGGGGATCGCGAACCCGAGATTGTCGGCGCCGATGTAGCCTCGGGAGTTGATTCCGATCACCTCGCCGTTCGAGAGCACCAGCGGCCCGCCGCTGTTTCCCGGGTTGATCGCCGCATCGGTCTGCAGCCACGTGTTGAAGGCGCCGGTCTCGTACCCGCGCACGGCGTAGTTGTCCTGAAAGTACCGGTCCTTGTTCGAGATGATGCCGCGGGTGACGGTGCGCGAAAGTCCGTGGGGCGTGCCGACCGCATAGACGTCTTCGCCGACGTAGAGCCGGTCGCTGTCGCCAAAGCGCGCGTGGGCGAAGGTCAGCTTGCGCCGGGCCACCTCGGCCGCGTCGAGCTTGAGCACGGCAAGGTCCGTCCAGTGGTCCCAGCCGACGAGGTGCGCGCTCACGCGCTCCAGGCTGGCGAGCGTGACGCTGATCTCGATCGCGCGCGGGCTCACGACGTGGGCGTTGGTCAGGATCAGGCCATCCTTCGAGATGATCACGCCGGAGCCGATGCTGTAGGAGTACTGCTGGGTCCCGGCCTCGTAGGCGACCTCGCGCACGTCGATGCGCACCACGGCGTCCATGAGCCGGCGGAACCCGCGCGACATCTCCGCGTGGGCGGACGTGGCGAGGCCCGTGAGCAGTGCGAAGGCGGTCATCGCAACCCCGAGCCACCGAAGGATCCGCCCGGTGGGAGGCATTGACGCTTTGGGGGAAAAGCTCACGCTGGCGGGTTTCACACGATGGCAACGCATTGCAAAGAATACGACTTTTCCGGGATCGAGCCGCATTGGCAATCGTTCTGGGAGAAAAATCGCACCTTCAGGGCCCCTGACGACCTGTCGAAACCGAAGTACTACGTGCTCGATATGTTCCCCTATCCGTCGGGCGCCGGCCTGCACATCGGGCACCCTGAGGGCTACACGGCCACGGACATCATCGCACGCTACAAGCGGGCACGCGGATTCAACGTCCTTCATCCGATCGGCTGGGATGCCTTTGGCCTGCCTGCGGAGCAGCATGCGGTGAAGACCGGGACCCACCCGGCCTCGAACACCCGCAACAACATCACCAACTTCACGCGCCAGATCAAGGCGCTCGGTTTCTCCTACGACTGGGAGCGCGAGATCGACACGACTGATCCGAAGTATTTCCAGTGGACCCAGTGGATTTTCCTGCAGCTGTTCCGCCGCGGCCTCGCCTATGTGGACGAGCGCCCCGTGTGGTGGTGTCCGGAGCTGCGCACGGTGCTGGCAAATGAGGAGGTCATCGACGGACGCAGCGAGGTGGGCGGATTCCCCGTGGAGCGCCGCAACCTGCGCCAGTGGGTCCTGCGCATCACGGCCTATGCCGACCGCCTGCTCGCGGACCTCAAGGACGTCGACTGGCCGGAGTCGACCAAGCGCATGCAGGAGGCCTGGATCGGACGCAGCGAAGGCGCCGAACTCGACTTTGACCTGGAGGGATTCTCCGGCTCGAAGCTGAAGGTGTTCACCACCCGCCCGGACACGCTGTTCGGCTGCACCTACATGGTCATGGCGCCCGAGCACCCGCTCGTCGACACGATCACCGCCCCCGCCCAGCGCGACGCCGTGGCCGCCTATCGCAAAAAGGCCGCGGCCAAGAGCGACCTGGAGCGCACCGATCTCGCCAAGGATAAGTCGGGCGTCTTCTCCGGGGCCTACGCAATCAACCCGATCAACGGTGCCCGCGTGCCTATCTGGATCGCCGACTACGTGCTCATGGGGTACGGCACCGGTGCGATCATGGCCGTGCCCGCACACGACGAACGCGACTACGAGTTCGCCGTCCAGTACTCGCTTCCGATCATCCAGGTCATCGCTCCCAAGGACGGCGCCGAGTGCACGCTGCCCTTCATCGACGACGGAAACCTGGTCAACTCCGGTGCCTTCTCGGGCCTTGACTGGGCCGAGGCGAAAAAGCGCATCACCGCCGACCTCGCCGCCCGCGGGGTGGGCAAGGCCACGGTCAATTTCAAGCTGCGCGACTGGCTTTTCTCGCGCCAGCGCTACTGGGGCGAACCCTTCCCCGTGGTCTGGGTGGGCGAGGCCGACTACCCGCGTATCGCAGCCCGGCGCTCGGGCGACCTGCCGCCGGAGCCGGTGACTTACACCCAGGACGGCACGCGCTACTGCGCGGTGCCGCTTCCGGCCGGTGCCCTGCCGCTCACGCTGCCCGAGGTCGAAAGTTACCTGCCCAGCGGTACAGGCGAAAGCCCGCTCGCCAACTGCACCGACTGGCTCGAGATCTGGTTCAACGTCGACACCGGCGCGTCAGTCCCCGCGTCGCAGCCGCGTCCGGCCGGCGACGCCTGGATCCGCGGTCGTCGCGAGACGAATACGATGCCCCAGTGGGCCGGCTCCTGCTGGTACTACCTGCGTTACCTCGATCCACGCAACGGCGGCGCCATCGCATCGCCCGAGTTGCTCCGCTACTGGGGTGTTCCCGATCTCTACGTCGGTGGCGCCGAACACGCCGTCCTGCACCTGCTGTACGCCCGCTTCTGGCACAAGGTCCTGTTCGACGCCGGGGTCGTCCCGCAAAACGAACCCTTCAAGAAGCTCTTCCACCAGGGCATCATCCTCGGCGAGGACGGCGAAAAGATGTCCAAGAGCCGCGGCAACGTCGTCAGCCCCGACTCGGTCATCGCCACCCATGGCGCCGACACCCTTCGCCTGTACCTGATGTTCCTCGGACCACTCGAGGACAAGAAGCCCTGGAATCCCCGCGGCATCGAGGGCGTGCATCGGTTCCTCCAGAAATTGTGGCGCGAATGCGTCACGGCCGAGGGAACCGTCAACCCGAAGATCGTCGACCAGGCCGACGCCGACTCGCCCGAGCTCTCCAAGCTCCTTCATGAAACTGTAAAAAAGGTCGGCGACGACATCGAGGCCCTGCGCTTCAATACCGCGATTTCCCAGATGATGATTCTGGTCAACGCGATGCAGAAGTCCGAGCGCGTGTCCCGCGCGACCGCCCTGGCGGCCGTCCAGATCCTCGCTCCGTTCGCGCCCCATATCGCGGAGGAACTCTGGGAGCGCCTGGGCCAGGCTCCTTCGGTTCAGCAAGCACCTTGGCCGCAGTATGATGAAGCGAAGCTCGTTCGCGACCAGGTGAAGCTCGTCTTCCAGGTCAACGGCAAGCATCGCGGGGATCAGCTGGTGCCCGTCAACCTGTCGCAGGACGACGCGGTGGCTCTCGCCCGGGAGCATGCCAAGGTCGCCCCTCACATTGCTGGAAAAGACTTCAAGCGAATCATTTACGTTCAAAACAAGATTCTGAATCTGGTGGTGGGTTGAACTCCGTCGCCCAGGCCGGCCCCCGCGAGGTGGCCGGCCTTTTTGTCTTGGGGGTTCAGCTGGGGCGCGCTTGAGTCGATGGAGCGTAGTAGTACGGCCTCGATTTAGGCTTGTGCGTTCTAGGGTGAAACCCCTAGGTTTGATCCAGCATTCGCGTCCTTTTCCCTCCATGGTCATGCATTCCAATTCCCGCACGCTTCTGGCTTTGGGGACTTTTCTGGTCCTCATCGCGTCGCTGGGGACGACCCCGGCTTTCGCGGATGGTGGTGTCGGCGGCAGCGCAAATCCCGCCAGCAAGATCTACGTCGCCGACCTGAGTGGCTCCGCGGAGATCACGTCGAACGACAAGGTGCAGGATCTCACCAAACGTTCGGTCCATGACGCCCAGGGTGCCGTAATCCAGACGAAGAAGAACTCCACGAATGCCATGGTCTATTCAAACGGCACCGGCGTGTTCTTCGATGCGGATACGAAGGTCGACGTGAAGAAGTTCGTGCAGGAGCCGTTCACGCCAAACCGGACCGACATGAACGTCGAACCCTCGATCTCCAACACCTATGCGGTGGTCGACCACGGCACTGTCGGCCTTTGCACGAGCAAGCTCGTGGCGGGCAGTTCCATGACCTACGCGACCAGCGCCGGATCCGTTTCCGTCCGGGGCGGAAAAGTGGTGATCCAGGCGACCGACAAGGGCACCGTGGTGTCGTTGATTTCTGGAGACGTCACGGTCCGCGGCGGTTCGCTGGACATGGGCGGCGAGAATCTGAAGCCGGGCCAGCAGGCGATCATGACCCCGGGCGGCCCCGGCCAGCCCTCGTCGATCACGATCCAGGACATCCCGCCCGCACAGAGGCCGGCGCTGAACAACAAAGTCACCATGGCCTGCATGGCCAAGAGCACGGTCTATTTTGACGTGGTCACCAAACAGAACGCCGCGTCCGAAGCGGCCAAGTCCAACAGCGCGGCGAGCCAGATCGTCGCAAAACCGGTCACGCCGGCGATCCTGCCGACGGATTACACGGTCAGCGCCTCGCGGCTGGGCGGGGGCTGATGCGGGGGCGCAGTGAGGATCGTGGAGACCGGCACGAAGCAACACAAACGCACGAGACTCGTGCGTGTCACGGTCGCGGCCGCCTGCTGTCTGGGTGCCGCACTGTCCAAGGCGAAGGCGCTGGTCAGCCTCAACGACGGCCACGACAAGATCTACGTCAACGGCACGGTCACGTTCTCGTGGGACTCGAACATCTACGCGAGCAAGGGCGGACAGGGGGACTACGTGATGGCGGCCACCACGGGCGTTCAGTATTCGCGCCGGGCGGGGTTGATCGGCGTCGATGCGAGCGTCTCGGTGAACGCGTCGAAGTACAACCGGTTCACGACCGAGGATTTCAGGAACCCGAGCATGTCCGTTGAATTCACGAAGCAGACCGGCCGCATGACCGGCTCGCTGCTGTTCTCTGCGGTCCGCTCAAGCCGCGCCGATCCGAATGCCAACCTGCGCACGCAGGCCTGGACCTACGACGCCGGCCTGAAGCTGCATTATCCCGTGATCGACCGTTACTCGCTGTCGGGCGGCGTCGAGATGACCTCCCAGCGGTACGAGAACAACACGGCGCTGGTGAACCTGAACACCTACCAGGCCGACGTGAACCTCTTCTACGTGTACTCCCAGGAGCGCGACCTGCTCGCCGGAGTGCGTATCAGGAAGGAAAATACCTCGGCCAACAGCAACGCCATCGACGCGGCCTACACGTTCGGCGTGAACGGCCGGATCATCCCGAAGGTCAACGGCTCGGTCCGCTTCGGTTACCAGACCCGCTCGGTGACCGGGTTGGGCGCCGGGAATTTCAACTCCTGGACCGCCGACTCCTCGGTGACGTGGACCGCGACCAAGCGCTTCCAGGTCAGCGGCACGCTGAACAAGGACTTCAACACGACCTCCACCGACGCCTCGACCGACGTGCTTGCGGGCTCCCTGGCCGCGACGTATGCGGTCAATGAACACATACAGCTCGGCGCGAACACGGGCGCCGGCATCTCCCGCTTCCTCGGGACGCTGGGAGCCGGCCGCAAGGACACCTATTTCGACTACGCTCTCAGCGTCAACTACAGCCTTAACGACCATCTCAAGACGTCGTTCCAGTATTCCTACTTCCACAACTGGTCGACCCTGGCCATCGCAGATTTCATACGCCAGGGTTACTCCTTAACGGTTGCTTCCCGATGGTAACATCCACGCGCCTTCCCCTGCCGGTCTCCGTGTTCCGGCTTTTGCTCGCGGTGCTCGCGATCGCCTCTGCGCCGCTCTTTGGCCAATCCACCCAGCTTCCCAACTTCAACCTGAAGGCGAAGCCCTACCGCATCATGCCGACGGACAAGCTCCGCATCGCCGTGGTGCAGGAGTCCGATCTCGACAGCATCGCGCGCGTCGACTCGACCGGCTGCGTGAATCTCAAGCTCGTCGGCCAGGTGATGATCGCCGGTATGACGCTCGACGAGGCCGAGAAGGCGATCCAGGACGCGTACCGGGACCAGCGCTACCTGCGCAATCCCCAGGTCACGATCAACGTCGAGGAGTATGCCCCGCGCGAGGTCTCAATTCAGGGGGAGGTGCGCAGTCCTGGCCGCTATTCGCTGCCCGTGGAATCCGTGAGCACCGTGCTTTGGCTCGTCACCCGCGCCGGCGGTTTCACCGATACCGCCAAGGGCACCGCGGTCAAGGTCACCCGCTTCAATCCCGACGGCACGATCGCGAAAGTGTTTGTCGTCGACGTGGAAAGTCTCATCAAGGGCAAGACCAGCCGCGACAAGATCAACGACACGTCGCTCGAACTCGAGCCGGGTGACGTGGTGTACGTTCCGCAGAGGATCATCTGAGGAACCCCGGCACCCGAATTCACCATGTCCGACGTCCCGCAGCAGACCCCGCCCCCGAAGCCACCGCCGCCCCCGGCAGCGGCGCGCGAGGAGGATGAGATCGTCGAGCGGCGGACGCTGCGCGACTACTACATCATCCTGCGCGAGCGCTTCTGGATCGCCTTCCCGCTCGCACTGCTCGTGTCGCTAGGCGTCGGATACTACCAGTCGCGCCAGACGCCCATGTATATGAGCACGGCGACGATGCAGTTCGAGAAACCGGACCGCATCGTCACGACCGAGGGCGTCACCAATCCCGCCGTCCAGTCCGAGATCGATATCAACACGAACATCGAGATCCTGAAGAGCGACCGGCTCCGCGAGCGCGTCATCCACTCGCTCACGCCCGAGGAGGTGAAAATCCTCCAGCGGCCGTACCTCAAGGATCTCCCGCCCGGCGCCTCCCCGCCGTCCGCCGCCGCAGCGATGCCCAATGTGGACGTCAGCGCCGTGCGCAACAGCCTCCTGATCCGGATCACCACCACCGACCGCGATCCCGAAGCCGCAAAGATCATCGCCGACAAGTACGTCGACCAGTTCATGCAGTACCTGCTCGAGAACGTCGGCGGGAAAAACGAGTACGCGGTGGATTGGCTCACCTCGCGCGCCGAGCAGCTGCGCCGCGAATCCGAGGCCGCCGCCCTCAAGCTCCAGAACTTCATGCAGGCGCAGGGCATGGTGTCGCTCGACGACAGCACCAACTTGATCACCGCCCGGCTGCAGGCCGTCAGCAATGCGCTGACCCAGAATCAGCTCCAGCTCCTCCAGCTGCAGGCACAGTACAGCCAGATCCAGCAGTACATACAGTCGGGTCAGAACCTGCTCGAGATCCAGGCGATCGCCACCCATGGCGAAATTCCCTCGCTGGTGTCCCAGCTCATGTCGCTCAAGCAACAGCAGCAGGTGCTCGCCGAACGCTACCTCGAGCGGTATCCCAAGATGATCGACATCGCCAACCAGATCTCGGTGGCCCAGAGCCAGCTCGACAAGGCGATCAAGCTCGCGGTCGACGAAATCAAGAGCCAGCTCGCCAAGACCATCGACGCCGAGAAACGGCTCGAAGCCGAGAAGGCGATTCAGGAAAAGGCATTCCTCCACCTCGGCGACGTCCGCACCGAATACGAGAGCCTGAAGAACCAGTCCGACGTAAAACGGAAGAACTACATGGATATTCTGGATCGCCTGAACCAGACCCAGACGACCAGCAACATCGACAAGATCCCGCTTCGTCCGCTCGACCGCGCCCAGATCGCGGGCGCGCCGTACACCCCGAACATGGGACGCATCATCAAGACCTGCACCGGTCTTGGCGTTCTCGTCTTCCTCGGCGTCGCCGTGGGACTCAGTTTCATCGACGACCGCATCAAGAGCGCCTGGGACGTCGAACACTTCATCGGCGCCAACCTGCTGGGCATCATCCCGGAGATCGGCCAGATCAAGGACGAGGACAAGTACCAGCTCGTCCTGAACAATAAGCCGAATCCCGGCCAGGAGTCGTTCCTGAGCGTGTATAGCTCGGTGAAGATCCAGTCGAAACTGGACTTCCCCAAGTCGATCCTCGTCACGAGTACGATCCCCGGAGAGGGCAAGACCCTCGTTTCCTGCAACCTCGCTGGCGCCTTCGCGCGCCACGGGCGCAATACGCTGCTGATCGACTGCGATCTGCGCCGTCCGATGCTCCATCGGCACTACAAGCAGGCCAACAACAACGGCCTCATCTCCTGGTACGAAAACGGCGCCGACCTCGAGTCCGACCTCCTCGGCAATCCTCACCTCGGCATCGTGAAGATCGGCGAGAATCTCTCGCTGCTGTGCTCGGGCGGTCGTTCAAAGACTCCGTCGGAGCTGCTCGAGAGCAACACCTTTGCCCAGCTTCTGGAGCGCTTGAAACGTCGCTTCGACCTGATCGTCGTCGACTCGCCCCCGCTCGGTGCGGTGACCGACTCGCTCCTCATCGCGGAGCGCATCGACGAGGTGATCTACGTCTGCCGTTTCAACCGCGCCTACCGGAAGCACATCAAACTTTACATCAAGGCCCTGCGGAGCGGAAAAAACGAGATCCTCGGCATTGTGCTCAACGGTCTCTCGCCGCGCCGGATAGAGTACTACTCGAACTACCGGTACTACCGCAGCTACAAGAAGTACTACGGCGCCCAGACCTGAGCGCCCCGCCTTCCCCCCGCGGCCCCGCGGCCACCGCCGTCTGATGTGGACTGCGGTGGCCCGACACCGCCCTTGGACGCGAGGCCCGACTCGCGCCCGGAGGTTTCGGAATCCGAAACCTCCTCTCCCTGAGCGGGCGGTCGGGCCCGCCCGTCGAGGGCGGTGCCAGGTCACCGCATTCCACATCGATCAGCGCCGGCGGTCGGAGCTCGCGGTATTCCACATCGATCAGCACCTGCGGCCGAAAACCACCGCACTCCGCATCGATTCACTGAACGCACTCCAATCTCTGTGTTTTGGCGTTATTCCAGGTACTGTCTGGCAAATCAAAGCGCGCCCTGCGTGGTGAGAATCTAAGTTTCTTGTCTCCGCGGCCCGGCTTCGTCGGTATCGCTTCGACGTGTTGTCCGCCTTCCTCCCTCCCGAGTTCGATCCCACCCGCCCGGTCGCCCTGATCGCCGGCCAGGGCGTGTATCCTCAGCTCACGGCCGCCGCGATCCGCGCCGCGGGCGTGCCCCTGCGGCTGCTCGCCTTCGAGGAGGAAACCCGGCCGGAGCTGGTCGCCTCGTTCCCCGAATCCGAACGCCGCATCATCAAGGTCGGCCAGCTCGGGAAGATGTTGAAGTCCCTGGAAGACCTGGATGCCGGCAGCGCCTTGATGGCCGGGCAGATCACGCCCCGCCGCCTGTTCAAGGGCCTTCATCCGGACCTGAAGGCCGCGCAGATCCTCCTGCGCCTGAAGCGGCGCAATGCGGAGACCATCTTCGGAGCCATCGCCGAGGAGATCGCCAAACTCGGCATCGGCCTGCTGGACGCGCGCTCCTTCCTCGACGCCCACCTCGCCTCCAAAGGCAGCATGACCGGCCGCAATTTTCCCATCGACCCGGAGTACGTCGATCACGGCGTCCACATCGCACGCGAATGCGCCCGGCTCGACATCGGCCAGGGCTGCGTCGTGCGCAAGGGCACCGTGCTCGCCGTCGAGGGCTTCGAGGGCACCGACGAGATGATCCGCCGGGCCGGCACCTTCGACGCCGACGAGTCACTGTTCGTCAAGACCGTGAAGGCCAACCAGGACTATCGTTTCGACGTGCCCTGCTTCGGGTTGCGCACGCTCGAGACCATGCGCGAGGCCGGCGTGCTCGCCGCTGCTCTCGAGGCCGGCCGCGTCATCATGCTCGACCGACCGGCTGTCGTTGCACAGGCGAAAACCTGGAAGATCAGCCTCCTGGGGTTCTGAAGCCCCCCCCGGGCGATCGCACAAAATTATTTGCGCCTCGCGAATTCGCGCCAACCATTGGGCTCTATGCCCAATGAAGTCATCGCCATCGCCATCAAGGGAGTCATGCCCACTGCCAATGGCTGGGCCGTATTCCTGGGCAATGACGAGAAGACCTTCGTCATCTACGTCGACCACTCGGTCGGCAACGCCCTGCAGATGGCGATCAGCGGTGTGAAACGGGAACGCCCGCTCACCCACGACCTGATTGGTCACATCCTGCTCGGCCTTGGCGCCCGCCTCGAACACATCGTCATCAACGACGTCAACGAGGGCACGTTCTTCGCCCGTATCCTCCTGCGCATGGACAACGAACTGGGTAAAAAGGTGATCGAGATCGACGCCCGCCCCAGCGATTCCGTCGTGCTCGCCCTCCAGCACCAGCGCCCCATGTACGTGGCCCGCTCGGTCTTCGACTCCGTCGAGGACATGTCCGAGGTGCTCGAGCGCGTGATGAAACAGCAGGCGGCCGCCGCAGAGGGCGAATCCGAGGAGGGCGATGATCCCGAGCTTGGCGACGAGGATGAGTCCGAGTCGGACGACGAGGGCGAGGAAGGCGATGAGGGGGACGAGGGCGAAGAGGATGGGGACGACGAGGACCGGCGCTGAACCGGTCGCGCATCCCTACCAGGCACCGCAACCCAAGCCATCGGACGGATTGGCCACAAAAAACACGAAGTTTCAGGGGCTGCGGCGTGGGGTTGCGTGCGCCTATAGGCACGCAGCACGTGTAGCCGTCAGCCCAACCGCCTCTTTGTGTTTTTCGTGGCGATTCAACTCAGGGGTGGAAGTTGCCCATTTGGGCTCAGCGATTTCGTGTAATCGTTTCGATCGGCCTTCTTTGTTATCTTCGTTTCCTTCTGTTCACTGCGTATTCAGGCATCAACTCCAACCGTGTCCTCCTGCGTGAACATCGAGGCGACCATGTCAGTCCGAACCCTTCCTGCACCCATCGAACCCGGCCAGCCGCTCACCGCCCTGGCGCCGATGCAGGACGTCACGGACCTCTCGTTCATGCGGGTGATCGCCCGCTACGGAGCACCGGACTATTTCTTCACGGAATTCTTCCGGGTGCACAGCCAGTCGATCCCCGAGCGGCACATTCTCCGGTCGATCGACGAAAACGACACCGGGCGTCCGGTGTTCGCGCAGCTGATCGGTGAGAACCTGCACGATCTCGAGCGCACGGTGCGCGAGCTCACGCGGCATCCGATCGCAGGCATCGACCTGAACCTCGGGTGCCCGGCGCCGAAGGTGTACAAGAAGAACGTCGGCGGCGGCCTGCTGCGGGATCCGGTGCGGGTGGGAGAGATCCTCGCGTGCCTCCGCGCCGTTTCGCCGGGGCTGTTCACCGTGAAGATGCGCCTGGGTTTCGATTCGCCCGAACCCTACGAGGCCATCCTGGACCTCGTGAACGCCAACGACGTCGACCTGCTGAGCGTGCACGGACGCCTGGTGAAGCAGATGTATCGCGGCGAGGTCCGCTACGACCTCATCGCCCGGGCGGTGGAGCGCGTGGGGTGTCCGGTGCTCGCAAACGGAGAGATCTCCTCGGTCGCGAAGGCGGAGACGGTGCTCGAGCGGACGCGGGCGGCGGGCGTGATGATCGGGCGCCACGCGATCCGCAATCCGTGGATCTTTCGCCAGATCCGGGAGCGCGCCGCGGGAAGGACCCCGGTGGCGGTGACCCTTGCGGATGCCCGCGACTACGTGGAGCGCCTCTACGATGCGCTGACGGATCCGGAGATTCCGGAAAAGCTCCAGGTGGCGCGGATCAAGAAGTTCCTGAATTTCGTGGGCCAGAGCGTGGATCCCGAGGGGGCTTTCCTGCGCGAGATGCGGCGGACGCTCACGCGGGCGGAGCTCTTCGCGGTGTGCGACCGCCATCTGCTCGCGGAGCCGGACAAGCCGTATTCAGTGGAACCCTACCCGGGTGTGGTGGCGCGGCCCAACTGCGAGGATGGCTGCGCGCTGGGCACCTGAGGGGGCGACCGCTCCGCGCTTGCCAAGGTTCGCGCGGCGGCGCTGTGTTTGGCCATGCGCATCGCGGTCCTCGCCGACATCCATGGAAACCTCGCCGCGCTGGAGGCCGTGCTCGAGGAACTGGGCCGCCTGAGGCCGGACCGGCTGCTGGTGCTCGGCGACGTGGTGGACGGCGCACCGGACTCGATCGCGTGCTGGCGGCGGGTGCGTGAGCTGGGCGTGCCGGTCCTGCGCGGGAATCACGAACGCTACGTCTTTGACTTCGGCACTGAGCGGGCTTCGCCCGAGTGGAGCATGCCGCATTTTGCGCCGGTGCGCTGGGCGGTGGCGCAATGCGAGGGCGCCGTGTGCGAGGAGCTGCGGGCGCTCCCGATGAGCCATCGCTATGATGACGCGCCGGAGCTGCTGTTCGTGCACGCCTCGCTGCGCGGCGACCAGGATTCCATCTTCGCGCATTCGCCCGATGGGCTGATCGAGCCGATGTTTCCGGGGATCCGGGAATCGTGGATCATTCGTGGGCACAACCATCTTCCCGGCACCCGCAGCTGGGGCGACCGCACGATCGTGAACCTCGGGGCGGTGGGCCTGCCGCTGGACGGCCACCTCGCCGCGCAGTTTGCGGTGCTGGAGCAGGGGCGGAATGGCTGGCGGGCCCGGCACCTCGCGGTGCCCTACGACGTGGACGCGACGATCCGCCGCTTCAGGGAGTCGGGCTACCTCGAGGCCGGCGGCCCGATGGCGCGGGTCTTCCTGCGCGAGGTGGCGACCGCCACCCACCACTTCGTTCCCTTCCTGCGCCACTACGGCCACGCAATCCGCGAAGGCCGCATCGACGCCTCTACAGCACTCGAGCGGTTCTTGAGGGAGTACTGAGCGGGCTGAAAAGAAGATGGCGTGGGCAATACCAATATCAACCCGTGTACCCGCAGCGCGGTGCTCGCGAGCACGGCCGATACAGCCGATTGCCAGAGGACGCTGTCAAGAGTCAAGTCATGACCCCATTGGGTCGCCCCCGAGAGACACTCGAAGCTGGCTAGGTCTTCCCGTTGAGAGGTGGGGACGGTGTTCAGCGGACGCTCCTTCAAACCATGGGAGAGGTTAATGGTAAGCCCGGTGTCTTCGAGTATATCTTGGACCCATCGGGTGCGGTCACTCACCAACGGTTTATTCCCGGTGGTGGCATTACGGGGGTGCCAAACTTCTAACGATGCCTGTCTCCAAAATACCGAGCGAGTTTGTAAAACAGTTAGTCGATCTGAACTGGCGTGAGATCAAATTTGGTCTCGATCATCAGCTGATCGACTCTGCTGCTGCGATCGACAGAGCGACAGAGTCGCTCTGTCGAAATGAACCAGCTGCAAAAGCTGAGGTTGAGCTAGCCGGGTTATCGCACGATGAACCGGTGTCCGAGCTGGTAGATCAACTAGCGCAGAAGGAGCCTGAGGTCGGAGAAGAAGCGCTTCGGGAAAAATGGGTTTACGTCGTCCTTGCGTGGCTTTTTGAAAATCGGAGTTCGTTCGGCTCGCCCTTGGAACTGGTTGAGGAAATCTATGCTGATTTTGGCTACCCTCGTGAGGTCGCGCCATTCGTTCGTTACATGCCGATGGCCGGTCCCGATCTCGGAAACCGCGAGAAAAACGAGGCACGGCTTTACGATTATTGGAGAGACTATCTAGACCGTGCTCGTGTTCACCTAGGCCGCGCCACGAGCGCCTAGCCCGCTGCGCCGCCGCCGGACTTGTCGAGCCGGGTAATAGCGATGCCCGCGACCCAGGGCGCACGGGCGGAGTCGATCCAATGGGGTCAAGTTTTACCATTTACCTTGACCGGGTGGGGACGCGAGGCTGGGCTCTAACGGCCTTCCTATCAGTCCTCTGTGTTTCTGTGGTTCCTATTCAACCTAAAAACGCAGTTAACAGAAGGAGACGAAGATAATAAAGAATGCCAAACCAAGCGATTACACGAAATCACTGAGCAAAAACGACTCACCCAAACGGTGAATAGACCAACGCTCTCAATTCGTAAGCGTCGCTTCGGGTGCCTCGTAGGCACGAGACCTATGAGGGTGGAAGGATTTGTAGGTCTCGTCTGTACGAGACCTACGATTGCGCCCGCCAGTGGGAAGGCAGCAACGACCCCAGGTCATCTGCGGTCGTCATTGCGGGAAGCCTTCGAAGCACGTCGCTGAGGTAGGCGTGGGGATCGATGCGGCGACGCTCGCAACTGATGACCAGGGAGTAGATGACCGCCGCGCGAGTTCCCGCCGTCGGATGTCC